>NZ_JCAXEV010000004.1:0-527386 GCF_059758495.1 Oceanobacillus sp. GQ8
TTTAAAAGCAACTTTTATATCTTACCATTTTTCAATCCAACCTGTCAACAACTTTTTTTAATTTTATACGTTTTAAAGCTGTTGATGATCGTTGCCGCATTTGGCGACCTGAATAATATAGCATCTTTTCAACCAAGGTGTCAACAGTTTCTTCATGGAAATAACAGGAAGTTTGTTTCTTTTAAACTGTTATGGAATACAAAACTATCGAACCCGGTTTGACTTAATAAGGGCTATACTTATACATATACCCCTTTTGTAGAACTTTAAACATTATTTTTTTAAAAATGTTTCGACCTCACTTTTATTATCTATTCTGATATAGGATGACCTCCCTAAATAGAGTGGTATGTCGATTTCTTTTAAATTCGGTAGACCATTATCAAGAAACTTAGTATCGTCTCGATAACATTGCGTGATTTCTCCCACAAACCAGTCATGGTCACCATATGTATTTCGATCTATTACCTTACATTCATAAGCTACATACGCATCGACTAAAATAGGAGCCGGAATTGTTATCCCCTTTTCATAAGGTAATCCCAGAGACTCAAACTTGTCATGTGCGATACCTGATATACTTCCGGTTCCTTGAATACTTGCAGCTTTTTCATATGGAAGAAAGTTAATCGCAAAGCTCCCAGATTCATTTACTAAACTATAAGTATAGCGTTCCTTCCCAATCGCTACCCCATAAATTGGTGGATCCATGGAAATATAAGAATGCCACCCAGCAGCCATAATATTGTGATTTCCTTCATTATAGGCAGTAACAAGAGCTACCATCCCTGGATAACTATGCATAACTGTACCTTTTGTTGGTTTCCTCAAGCGATGACCTCCTTCTATTATATGAAGCATATCATAACGAAGAAAATTGAAAAGCATTTTGATTATTCACGCTTTCTTTTTTTAGAAAGTAAATTTAAAAGAGCGCCAAGGATTCATATCCGCTGGCGCTCTTCTGTTTATTTTTGTGGTGCTGAAGGTGTAGAGATAGTTGATAAAGCTTGCTCTGCTTCATCATTATACTGATTATCTACAGCGATATCACCAAGTGCTACCATTCCAATAACGTGCCCGTTTTCCGTAACCGGCAAACGACGAATTTGCTGTTGCGACATAAGTTGTACTGCTTCGTGAACATCCATATCTGGAGTACCTTGGACAATTTTTTGAGCAGTCATTACCTCAGCTACAGGTGTGTTTGCTGCTTCACCCTGCGCTGTCGAACGCAAGGTTATGTCGCGGTCTGTAACAATACCTACCATGCTCCCGCTTTGGTCAACTACTGGAATTGCTCCAATATTGTTATCGCTCATTATTTTTGCTGCATCCTGAATGGATTGTGTACTACTAACAGTAAATACTTCTGAGGTCATAATGTTGCGCAATTGCTGGTGCATGTGTATCCCTCCCCTTCTACCATAGAATGTGTTGGAAATGTTATTTTATGAAAGGTAGTTTTTACAATAAGTCCTGAAAATTTTTCCATTTTCGAAACCTTTTACTCTTTTAGTCGTAATACAATTAGAGAACAAATTAAGGGGGGCTGATGCATATGACGCTTTTCGGCACATCGATAGAAAGTATTTACTTAATCATCCTTTTAATAGCTGGAGGATTAACCATTCTTTACTTATTTTTTGGAGATATTTTAGAAGGTATTGGAGACACGTTTGGCTTTTTGAATCCTGTATTAATTCTTTCGTTTTTTGCATTTCTTTCTGCCACAGGTTATGTATTAGAAAGTATTACATCCTTATCCAGCATTCTTATTTTACTTCTTGCAGCAGGTATTGCATTTCTTCTCGACACGCTACTTAATATCTTTGTACTTATTCCTCTCTCTTCTGCAGAGGAATCCCTTAGCTATACAGAAGACTCCCTTAAAGGAAGAGTGGGAAAAATAATCATCCCTATTCCCGAAAACGGTTTTGGTGAGATCGTAATAGAGAGCAAAAGCGGAGTAATCTCTAAACCCGCAGCTGGATTTGATAACAACGTTATCCCAGAAGGTGCAAAAGTTTTAGTTTTAGAAGTAAAAAAAGGCGTCTTGTATGTCGTTCCATATGAGAACGAACTTGATGCGCATGATTTAGTTTAATCGAACGAAACCACTTGGTGACGTTTGCTTAATATAATATAGAACAAGGGGGAAGCGACATGTTTGAAGGAATTTGGATTGTCATCGGGATTGCAGTTATTTTAGTAATAGCACTTATTGGGGTATTTGTAGCAAAATACCGTACTGCCGGACCTGATGAAGCATTAATTGTTACTGGTAGCTATCTAGGAGGAAAGAATGTACATGTAGATGAGTCAGGTAACAAAATAAAGATTATACGAGGTGGTGGTGCATTTGTGCTACCGGTATTCCAGCAGGCAGAACCACTCAGCCTACTTTCAAGCAAATTAGAAGTTACCACTCCTGAAGTGTACACAGAACAGGGAGTACCTGTAATGGCTGATGGTACTGCAATTATCAAAATTGGTGGGTCTATTGGTGAAATTGCTACAGCTGCTGAACAATTCCTCGGGAAATCAAAGGAAGACCGAGAAAATGAGGCAAAAGAAGTGCTGGAAGGTCATCTGCGTTCCATTTTAGGTTCCATGACTGTAGAAGAAATATACAAAAATCGCGATAAGTTCTCACAGGAAGTACAGCGAGTAGCGTCTCAAGACCTTGCAAAGATGGGGCTTATCATCGTCTCTTTTACTATTAAAGATGTAAAAGATAAAAATGGCTATTTAGAATCACTTGGTAAACCACGAATTGCACAGGTTAAGCGTGATGCTGATATCGCAACTGCTGAGGCAGATAAAGAAACACGCATTAAACGAGCCGAGGCGGCCAAGGACGCACAAAAGGCTGAATTGGAAAGGGCAACTGAAATTGCCGAAGCAGAAAAAGAAAATCAACTGAAAACGGCTGATTACCGTAAAGATCAGGACGCAGCGAAAGCACGTGCTGACCAAGCTTATGACCTGGAAACTGCTCGCTCCAAGCAGGAAGTTACAGAACAAGAGATGCAAATAAAAATTATTGAGAGACAAAAGCAAATTGAGTTAGAAGAAAAAGAAATTCTGCGTAGGGAAAGACAGTATGACTCTGAAGTTAAGAAAAAGGCAGATGCGGACCGTTATGCTGTAGAACAAGCTGCAGTAGCTGACAAAGCCAAACAGCTTGCAGAAGCTGATGCCAATCAGTATAGAATTGAGTCACAAGCGAAGGCAGAAGCAGAACGCGTACGTGTTGATGGTTTGGCTAAGGCTGATTCCCAGCGAGCACAGGGTGAATCTGAAGCAGAAGTTATCCGCTTGAAGGGACTTGCTGAAGCGGAAGCAAAACGTAAAATTGCGGAAGCCTTCGAACAATATGGCGAGGCGGCAATTCTTGATATGATCACGAAGATGCTTCCTGAATACGCTAAAGAAGTTGCAAGTCCATTAGCGAATATTGATAAACTAACAGTTGTTGATACTGGAAGTAGTGGTAGCGATGGCGGAGCAAATAAAGTAAGTGGATATGCAACGAACCTTATGTCCACCCTACAGGAATCTTTAAAAGCTTCATCTGGGATTGATGTTAAAGAGCTATTGGAAAATATAACAGGGAAACAGCAGCATAACTCTGATGATCTGGATTTAGATCGTATTCGTTATGAAAACCAACAAGAAAAGCAATTGGCTCATAATGAGTCAAATCATAACTAAATAACTTTGGATTTAAATATGGAAAAGCGTTTGATCAGTCCACCTGGTCAACGCTTTTTCCTTTTTTGTTTTTATCTCTAAACCTTCTACTACATGGTGAAAATTGCGATAGAATGTTTACGTTTAACTGGTTTCGAGAATACACAAAAGAGTATTTATGAGAGGTGTTGATTTTATCTGGTATTTAATCCTTATTTTCATTCTAGCTGCAAGCCTTTCAGCATACGCAGCCACTCGACTATCCAGTCATGCTGACACCATCAGCAAAGAAACGAAATTAGGTGGTGTATTGGCAGGGACACTTCTTTTAGCAGTTGCCACTTCCTTACCTGAATTAACGGTAACCGTTTCTGCTGGTATTATCGGAAATGCAGGTATTGCGGTAGGAAATGGTTTGGGGAGTATTTTATTTAACTTCTTTGTTCTCTTTGTATTAGACCTACACTTTCGTAGTAAACGACTTTTTTTAGATGTTTCAGATCATCATATTCATACAGGATTTGTAGCACTAGCACTCTGTTTGACCACTGTCGGTGCTCTCGCTATTAAGAATACATGGGCTTTCTTTAATATTGGATTCTTTAGTGTTGTAATTGTTCTTGTATACATTATGGGCATAATGATAATCTCCAGAAAGCAACGATCACCTGAGGAGTTTCAGAATAATACAGAGAAGAAAAATGTCAGCGTAAAACGCGCTGTACGTCAGTTTATCCTCTTCTCCGTCCTCATATTGTTTACTGGTACAGCACTTTCCCTCTCTGGTGATGCGTTAGCTCAGAATACGGGGATTAGTGCGACCGCAATAGGAAGTATCCTTGTTGCTTTGTCCTCTTCTATTCCTGATGCAATGAGTGTATATATGGCCTTAAGACTTTTTAATGTAAATATGGCAATAGGCACAATCCTCGGTAGTAACCTGTTTAATATTTTGGTTATTGCACTTGCTGATCCTTTTTATACCGAAGGAAGCATCTGGCAAGATTCAAGCAATGAACTAATATATATGTCTTTAATCGGTTTTATTTTAACCATTCTGACAATGGTAATTATAAAACGAGACAGAACAAGGAATTCTGCGACCTATGTCCTTCCATCTGTCATTGCAGTAATTAGCTATGTTATTGTAGTCGGTATGGTTGTAATTTAAGTTCATAAGTACAAGATAACCCCAAACCTGTTGACATTACTAGTGAGGGGTTATTGATTTTTCCCTACTTATCTCCTCCAATAAACAACTTGAATATAGGGGATTTGCTCATGCAAGGAACTGATCTATAACATCTAATGGAGTAATGACCTTATATTGGAGATGAAAATATGAAACTCAGAAAGTTCATTGATCCATTACCGATTATGGAAACCAAAAAGCCTGAGAAAAGTGCCAGAAAAAATTCATACTATGAGGTGGAAATGAAGGAGTTCACTCAAAAATTACACCGGGATTTACCACCTACAAGACTTTGGGGGTATGATGGCAAGTTTCCTGGCCCAACATTTGAAGTGATGCAAGGTGAAACTACCCATGTAAAATGGATGAACAAATTGCCTGGAAGACATATACTTCCAGTCGACACGTCCATTCATAACTTAATTAGCCAACCCACTGTGCGAACAGTTACCCATTTACATGGGAGTGTGACTAAGCCAGAAAGTGACGGATATCCAGAAGCGTGGTTTACGAAAGACTTTAAGCAAACTGGCCCTGTATTCACAAGAGAAGTTTATGAGTATCCGAACAATCAACGTGCGACTGCATTGTGGTATCATGACCATGCAATGGGCATCACTAGATTAAACGTTTACGCTGGGCTAGTAGGAGCATATATTATACGCGATAAAAAAGAAAGTAACATGGATCTCCCATCAGGTGAATATGAAATCCCTTTACTGTTACTAGATCGTTCCTTCCACTCAAATGGTTCTTTAAAATATCCAACCCAGCCTGAAGACGCTTCACCCGAACTCCCAAATCCGTCCATAGTTCCTGCATATGTAGGGGAAACAATTCTAGTTAACGGGAAAGTATGGCCTTATAAAGAAATCGAACCAAGAAAGTATCGATTTCGTATAATTAATGCTTCCAACACTAGGACGTATCAATTGTATTTTGATAACAACCACCCTATTTTGCAAATTGGCTCAGATGGTGGCCTATTGCGAAAACCTATAGAATTACGCAGCCTAACCTTGGAACCAGCTGAGCGAGCAGATATTATCATCGATTTTTCTCAACTCAAAGGGAAAAACCTTCTTTTGAAGAATGACCTTGGAGATGGAGCGGACCCTGAAGATGAAACACATGATGTCATGCAATTCCGGGTGAATAAAAGACAAAAAGGTAAAGATACTAGTAAAATCCCTAACTCATTATCCACAATAAAATCTTTGAAAGGAAACCAGATAAAAGCTATAAGGACACTTAAGTTAATCGGTTCCGAAGATGAGTTTGGAAGACCTCTTCTGTTACTGGATAACAAAAAATGGCATGATCCTATAACAGAAAAACCTCGATTAAATACGACTGAGATTTGGGAATTTATGAATGTGACCAATTTCACTCATCCGATCCATTTACACCTAGTGCAGTACCAAGTGTTAGACCGACAACCATTTGATTTAGCAAAGTACAATGAGGATGGAAGTATTGTATATACGGGACCAGCGACCCCTCCCCTACCAAACGAGCGCGGCTGGAAAGATACAATCGCTGCACCATCAGGTCAGCTAACAAGAGTTATTGCGAAATTCAGCCCTTATACAGGTGACTATGTATGGCATTGTCATATATTAGAACATGAAGATTATGATATGATGCGACCATTTAAGGTGATAAAAGCTGATGAGGAATAAATAACAAGAGAGGTTCTGCATATGCAGGACCTCTCTTTTCCGCTAACTTATTACTTTTTTATAAGCATCTTTATCACAAATAATAAACAATCTTGCATCTGCTGGGATTTGATGGTCTAATCGATTCATTATAGTTAAATCTCTTCCATCGGAAATAAGTAAAGCACCTTGCTGAGTTAGATCGTTCTTTGCATCTTGATATGTCACCCATTTATTCTTCTTTTCAATAGAGTATAGATCGAAACCTTGATTGCTTGTCAGCTGCCTGATGATTTCGCTTGAGCCATTAAACAAAATAGACCTTGCAGCTAGGTTTCCGACGGTATCATTCGGTGTTATGTATTCTTCAACTGAAACATTTTTAAATGCCTGGATATGTTTAGAATCAGTAACTTCACAAATCGTGTAAATGTTTTGGTCATACTCTTTTCCTATTCCTTCCAGAATTGTTGCGATAAGTAATGTTTGACCATCTGCCTGAGAACTTATAGTTGTATCTTCTGGAGAAAAAATCATAACAGATTTACTTTTAAGTAAGTTAGCTTGCATGAGAACATCTCGATTTGCTGGATTTCCACTTACAAATTCTACTTGTTCATGCAATAGAGGAGTTTTTTTCACACTCTCATCTATTACTACAATGCGGACATTTCGAAAGGTACGTAGTATTTCATCAAGTGTAATACTTGCTTTTTTCGTCCAATTAATAAGAATAATGTGATCTTCTGTAGTAATATCCAATTTCCCTTCCTCCTTTAACCGCTTTCGAATACTTAAAAAATCAATTGCTTTCCCGATGAAAATAGTCATTAAGCCAATCCCTACAATATATAAAAACATGGCAAAAACTTTACCCGCAACCGTGACTGGCGATACATCCCCATACCCAACCGTTGTTACGGTGGTCATTGTCCACCATAGCCCTTCAAAAGGACTAACGAACGTATCGGGCTCTAAGTAGTATATAAAATAGCTACTTGCCAGTACTAAGGTTAAAGTAGCCAGTATAAAGAACCAGTTATTTAACCGAACTACTTTCACAAATAGATTTCTAAAAAAAATCATATGTAACCCTTCCTTTCTTCTCCGACATTTTTCACGATGTCTCTTTACCTAGTATAGCTTTTTCTCACAACACTCTTCAATAAGAAAAAAACATACTGAAATTTTTACCATGGACTGGAATATATAATGGACCTCTCATTTGAAGTACCTTGGACATAAAAATAATCCGACTAGCTAAATATGGATCGCGTTTTAATTACTTTAGTAAGAAGTAAATAATAACTATCTAATCAAAAAGCGTAACAAAAAAAGCTGACTATTTTGAGCTTTATAGTCTAAGGAAAGATATCTAACTGATGCTAATTATCCTCTAGACATTTTTTTAGCTCCGCAGCATTTGGTAGGTAAATACGAATTAATAAAGGGGGTAAATTATTGGCCTTTGCTGGGTATTCCTTCTCAAGTTTATGATTTCGCTTATAATCTCCATCTTCACCAGTAATCCAATATTTTAAATAGGGCTTCTATAGACTCCCAGGAAATCTGCAACATAACTCCCCTTTTTTTCAGTTCACTTTGCAGCAACAGTTGAAATTGGATGAAAACTGGTGCTTTATTAACTAAGCCCAATCTATTTCAATAGATAACAATAATTTCATTTCCCTCTGGAACATTAAAAATAGAATATACAACGTATAACGTCCCCCTCCAATAGCATGATGCACCTCGTTTTTAGAAGATTCGTTCTCATCATGCGATGACATTGTCTGTTTGGCTATCGCCAACCACCATTCATCTCCACCTTATTGACGATTTAAAAATGCTTAACACGGTGGAAGAGGCACTTCTGTAGATAAACGATAAATAATATTTGGAAAAATTATTACATCCTCCGGCATGTTGTTTAGTTTTGGATACAAAAAAATTACAAGAAAACCGCACTTTACCGTTTTGGTATAATGCGGTTTTCTTGTATTATTTCCCCTTATCAGGTTTGGTTAATTCCTTTGTATAGTGAATATAGTCAGTAAAGTACCCATCCACATTAAAATAGTTTACTCTTTTTTGTTGCTCTTTCTGTGTCTTATCGTTTGTAAAATACACATGAACCTCTTTCCCCTTATTATGAAGAGTATTAACTGCTTTTAATGTTACATCTGTTGATTCTATTCCAATAGCTTGGTAATTAACTGAACTAGCGCGGTATAAATCGAACTTTCCTTTTCCATAAAGCAGGGTCTTCGGTATATCGGGAGCCAATTCATTTAATTTTTGTAGACTTTCTTCAGAAAAAGATTGTAGCATAACATGCTGTTTGTCAAGGAGGTTATATTTAGCTAATAACTTGACCAGCTCTTTTTCCATCTTGGACTCACCTTCAACTAGTCGTGTTTCAATATAATAGCGTTCGGTACTTCTGAATTTTTGCAGAATTTCCTCGAGTGATGGGATTTCTTCTCTTGTTGTCTCCTGGTTGAATACGTCCACTGTTTCAAATTGTTTTAGCTCCTCAAGCTTATAAGATAAAACATCACCCTGTCCTTCTGTTGTTCGATTAATTGTTTTATCGTGCATAACAATAAGTTTCCCATCTGCTGTCATGCGAAGATCTATCTCTAGCGCATCTACCCCGTCTTCTGCAGCAATTTCATACGCAGACAAGGTGCTCTCATTAAACCTATCATTTGCGCCTCGGTGGGCATAGATTTCAGTTGTTTCATTTATAGCTGATGACACGTCCAACTTTTTATTTGTATATAAGCATAACAATAATAATAAGCTAACGATCATGAGCAATCCTGCTGTCCTCTTCACTATTTCTTTCTGAAGAATATCTCGCATTTTATTTACTTATATATCTTTCGTTCACTTCGGTAAAATATTGCTCTATCCGGGTAGTCTGTAATCAGTGCACCTACACCAAGGTCCAAGAGTTGCTTAATATCATTATTTTCGTTCACCGTCCAGACACGCAGCTTTGGAAGAAGTGTCTTCCACCTTTTTGCCTGCTGTAAGACGACTTTTGTGGAAACATGAAAGGCCTCTAATTCAAAGACTTCCATATAGTCTTCTGGGCGACTAACAGGATGGTTAATCAGCCAGGCGATTTTTGCTTGTGAATTAATCCGCTTCATCTTCATTAAAGTTGGCAAGTGAAATGATGAATAGACAATTTTTCCTCCAAACTCATATTTTTCCACTATGTCATTCACACGTTCTTCCAATCCTTTATATGGCTCTATATAGGTTTTTAATTCAATATTCAGCTCCGTATCATAGGGATCGAGAAGTTCCAAAACCTCTTGCAATGTTGAAACTTTTTCCATTCGCCATTCATTCGTAAAATCAGGCATGTGGGAAAAGCGTATTCCTGTACTGTATTGTCTTATTTCCTCTAAGGTGAGATCCCTTATCAAGCCACTTCCATTTGTTGTTCTATCTAATGTCTCATCATGGATAACTACCACTTCCCCATCCTTTGTTAAGTGAACATCCAATTCTAGGCCATCCACGCCGACTTGAACAGCCTGCGAAAAGCCAATTAATGAATTTTCTGGGAAAGTTCCCATACACCCTCGGTGACCATATATTTTTGTCATTTCTTCGTACCTCCAGTTTAAATAAAGACTTGGACAAAAGGTTTCACTGACATCTGTAAGACGAACGGTTTAATGAGAGCATTAAGGGACTTTCTTAATCAATGCTATGGAAAAAACTTCTCAGTATTGTGTGTGTGTCATGAGCCTATTAAAGCTGTCACGAGGAACGTATACGAAAATAGTTAGTAGTCTTCACATAACCATTCGGCTTTTACTATCTCAACATCCTTGTGTCCCAGCCTTCCGTTTCTTTATTCTCCTCTTGCTTTGTTCGCCTGTTCAATTGCAGCATTCACTTCTTCAACTGCATTATTAAATGTTTCGTCTACATCAGCACCGTTGTATACAGATTCAAGAGCTGTTTCTATAATCTTACGTTCTTCTGGGATCATATCCATTAAAGCTCCTTGTGTTGCAATGGAAGGAGTGGTTGCCTGCAATTGTTCCACTGTTACTTTCAATTGTGGCATCTCTTCATATGCATCCAATACTGTTTGCTCATTGTATGCATCTGGGTTAATTGCAAAATAGCCAGTTCCAACATGCCACTTAGCTTGAACCTCAGGTGTTTGTACATATTTCATAAAATCCCATGCCGCCTCTTGTTCTTCGGTAGGTTTTCCTTTAGACATCCATAGGCTGGCACCGCCAATGACAACCCCTTCGCGTTCTTCTTTTTCTGGATATGGGATAAAGGCTACTCCTACCTCAAATGGAGCATTGTCAATTACGTTACGCGCGCTTGCAGAAGACTGCATGAACATGGCAACATCTCCACCTAGAAATCCTGCAATCATATTATCGGAATTGGTGCCATAATTAGCAAAAGTGCCATCGGCCATCATCCGTTTAACCCAATCGAATATTGACTTACCTTGCTCATTATTGAATGCTACTTCTGTTGGTGTATCAGCACGCCCATTCTCATTATTCATCAAGATACCACCCTGATTAGCGAGTAGTTCTTCATATAACCAACCATAGGCTTGCAAGGCGAAACCTTTCATTTCAGAATTGGCTTCCATAATTGCCTTACTGGCTTTTTCTACCTCTTCATATGTTTCTGGAGGAGATTCGGGGTCTAATCCTGCTTCTTCAAATGCATCCTTGTTATAATACATTACAGGTGTGGATGAATTAAAAGGCATGGAATAAAATTGGTCATCAATTTTATAATAATTGACAATGTTTTCTTCTAGTCCGCTCATATCATAGCTATCTTTATCAATAAAGTTTTGGATAGGCTCGATATTTCCACTGTTTACCATAGACATAGACCCAATTTCCTGTACCTGTATAATGGAAGGCGCTTCATCTGTCCCACCAACTGTATGGAACTTTGGCAAAGATTCCTCGTAAGTACCTTGGAATTCTGCATTTACCTGCACATTATCTTGGGAACTGTTATATGATTCTACTACTTCATCCAATGCCTCTTGTGCTTGTCCCCCCATCGAATGCCAGAATGTTACAATTGTTTTACCATCATCAGATTTAGCGGCCACCCCTTCTTCTCCATCAGATGAGTTACATGCTGCTAATAATAATATAAAGATAACTAAAATAAAGGGTACTATTTTTTTCATATCGATTCTCCTTTTTATAATTATTTAAGTGCACCTTCTGCCAAGCCTTTTTGCAATTTTTTCTGACCGAGAAATAATAGAATGAGAGTGGGAAGAACAACGATAATACCTCCCGCCATAATAACCCCCCATTCATTCAGTTGTTCTTGAGATTGTAGCTGTTTCAAACCAATTTGAACGGTTCTGACTGTGTCATTTGTTGTTGAAAGCAATGGCCATAGATACATATTCCAAGCAGTAAGGAAGCCATATACCCCTAACGTAACCAGGCTTGTTTTTGCTAGAGGTAGAACCACAGTCAAATAAAACTTAAAATCTCCCATTCCGGATATCTCACTTGCTTCTTTTAACTCTTTTGGAATTTGTTTGAAGTTCTGCCTGAGCAAAAAAGTTCCAAATGCTAGCGCAAAGAATGGTAAGGATAATCCTGTATAGGAATTAAGCAAATTCATGTCGCGAATGGTTTGGAAATTTGGAATAATGGACGCCTCAAATGGGATCATCATGGTTGCAATAAAGATATAAAACAGTGCATCCCTACCTTTAAATTCAAGAAAAACAAATGCATATGCTGCTAGGCTTGATAGAATTACCTGCCCTGTCATAATAAGCAATGATACAATAAGACTATTTAGTAAATAGTTTAATAGCGGAAACTGTTCAAATGCCTTGAGATAATTATCTAGTGTCCAGCTTTCCGGTATGATTTTACCTGTCATAATATCCTGACTGGACATAAAACTCATAAGAAATGCCATGATTGCCGGAGCAAATAAAAGCAATCCTGAAGTGATGAGTAAAAAATAGAAAACGATTTTCTTGCTAATCGGCATGGTCATTGATAATGAACCTTCCTTTCACCGAGTTTAAACTGCAACAGTGTCATTAGCAGGATGATAACAAACAAAATAACAGCCTGCGCACTGGCTGTACCATACTGATAATTTACAAAAGCCTCTCTATAAATTGAATAAACGATTAAATTTGTTTCATTTTGAGGTCCACCTCTTGTAAGCATGTCAATTTGCCCAAAAGTCTGAAATGAATTAATTAGCGAGACTGTTATCACAAAGAATAATGTTGGCGACAACATTGGGATTGTTATTCTTTTCAGCTTGTAGAAATAACTTGATCCATCAATATCTGCACTTTCATATAAATAAGAATCAATAGATTGTAGCCCACCTAGCAAGATGAGAAACGTAAAGCCTACATTCATCCAAATTGTGGATATAGACACAGACAACAATGCCCAGTTTGGATCAGTTAACCAGCCAATCGCATCAAACCCAAATGCTGCCAGAATTTGATTAAGCCATCCCATTGTAGGGTGAAAGAGAAACAGCCAAAAAACAGATGCAGCTGCTACTGAAATACCCATAGTTGAAGAAAAAATCATCCGAAAGAATCCTACACCTTTTAACTTCTCATTAGCGATTACAGCTAAAAACAAGCTAATGATGATAGTTCCTGGGACAGTATATAACACAAATAGAAAAGTAGATTTCAAGCTTTTTAAAAATAAAGGAGATGTAAATATATTTATAAAATTTTCTAGTCCGACAAATACAGTCGGTGCCCCACTACTGTCGGTTAAAAAGAAACTTAAGTAAACCGTTCGAAACATCGGGTAAAATAGAAATATACTGAACAGAGTAATAGAAGGGAGTAGGAAAAGCATCCCTTTCCCGAAACTGAGTAGGCGCTGCTTTTTTTTTATCTTTTGGAAATCAATTGTGGAGAGTTCATTTGTTTGAAGTGCTGCCTCACTCATATAGCCACAACCTCTTGCTCCCTTACTGTAGAGGAAGCTTTAATTAAATTTCCGCTTTCTGTATCAAAAAAGTTTAGCCTGCTAATCGGGATATGTATAGGTGTCTGTTCTCCTACATGTATATTCCATTGCCCCATCCATTTTGCCGTCCATAACTCTTTACCAATTTCAAATGTTACTAATGTTTCGTTACCCAGTTGTTCTACGTTAATTACTTCCAATACGTATGTTGTATTTTCTGCTGTGCCTGGAAAAATATGTTCTGCTCTAATTCCGACAGTGACATTTTTTCCTTCCGGGATAGAAGCTAAATCGGCTGCATTGACAGGTAAATGCAGAAAATCTTCCACTACTAGTTGTTGATCAGCTAATACAGCTTTACCTAGGTTCATTCTGGGAGAGCCGATAAATGATGCAACAAATAAATTAGCCGGCTCATTATACATTGTAATTGGTTCTCCAACTTGCTGAATTTTTCCATCATTTAACACCATGATTCTATCGCCCATTGTCATGGCCTCTACTTGGTCGTGGGTAACATATATCATAGTCAGTCCTAGCCGCTTATGGAGGTGGCGAATTTCCATACGCATATGGGCACGTAATTTTGCATCCAAATTGGATAATGGTTCATCCATAAGGCATAGAGGAGATTCACTTACAACAGATCTTGCAAGTGCAACCCGCTGGCGCTGTCCACCAGACAGTTCCTTCGGCTTTCTCTTGAGTAAATCACTTAACCCCATCATTTCAGTTGTTTCTTTTAACCTGCGTTGTTGTTCCTGCTTATCCACTTTTTTGGCGCGTAACCCAAACAAAATGTTCTGTTCAACTGATAGATGTGGATACAAAGCATAATTTTGAAAAACCATCGACAGGTCCCGATCTTTTGGAGGCAAATGGTTAACAGTCCTTTCTCCAATTTTCAATGTTCCTGAAGTAATATCTTCCAGCCCAGCGATCATGCGTAACAGCGTACTTTTCCCAGATCCTGAAGGCCCTACCAGAACAAAGAACTCACCCTGTTCTATAGATAGATTAATTCCATTCAAGACAGACTGTTGCTTATCGTACGATTTAGAAACTTCCAATAACTCAACCTGATTCATAACAAAAGTTTCCCCTCCTTCTCCCTTTCATTTAAACACATGTTTTTTTAAAACAGTGCTTATTTACAAAATATTCACCCATAATTTACAGCTACTTTAAACGCTTTATAGTTACTTAACAATTGAAAATCATAAAAAAACAGGCAGCGATATCCTGCAATATCACTGCCTGTCAACCTATTCATTATTAATGCACTTTTTGGAAAAACTCATATTTGTTCCTCTTTTAGTGGATGCATAAGCTTTTTTTCTTTGTAATACTAAACTTTTAACCTTGTTTTCCATTAGTCATTACGGTATTTTTAAATTCCTTTTCAAGTCGCCGTTGCACAATACGTAAACGAGTGAAGAAGCCGATTGCTGCGCAGGTAAGGCCTAAAGTGATTCCGACCCACAGGCCGAATGGACCAAGGTCTGTATAGGCTGACAAAGCATATCCGGAAGGAATACCAATAACCCAATAGGAAATAAGCGCTATGATGAAAGGTATCTTTACATCTGTATAACCTCGTAAGGCTCCCTGTAATCCTGCCTGTGTTGCATCAGAAATTTGATAAAAAATAGCGATAATGAAAAACTGGCCTGCCATTGCCACGACTTCTGGATCCTCTGTATAAAGATAGGCAATGGGTTCACGGAATAGGTAAAGGAACACTGCCCCTGTGGCTAGAAATAAGATTCCACCAAGCACCCCCATCACACTATACTGCTTGGCTGCCTGCAGTTTTTTTCCGCCGACAGAATAGCCGACAACAATTGTTAATGCCATCGAGATACTAAGTGGGATCATAAACATAAGAGTAGTAAAACTTAATGCAATCTGGTTCGCAGCTACCGTAACAGCTGTAAACATGGTCCCCATCAACAAGGTAACGACAGAGAAAATACTTGATTCGAAAAAGATGGATAAACCAATAGGTACACCAATTCCTAGCTGCTTCTTCCAAGCTTTTAAGGATGGTTTTACCCAGTCAACAAAAATACGGTAATTACGCACAGAGCTAATCCGAAAAGTCATCAAAATACTTAGGAATAATATGATCCAGTACGTAATAGCCGTTGCATATCCCGCACCTATTCCTCCAAGAGCAGGCAAACCAAAATTACCAAAAATAAAACCATAGTTCAGTAGTGCATTAAAGGGCACAGCCATGATTGTGATAAACATGGTAATTCTCGTGAAACCTTGTCCATCAAAGAAATTACGCAACACGTTTGATAGGAATAAAGGAATAATTCCGATTGAAAGCCCGATCAAATAATGCATTGCGATATGCTCGACACCAGCTTCCAGCCCCATGGTCTTTAATATCGGTTTCAATATAATACTTCCAATAAGTAACACTACGACCCCGAGACCAGTCGCTAAATAGAGTGCTTGCATAACCGAATACGTTATTTCTTTCTTCTGCCCCCGTCCCATTAATTGAGCGATAATTGGCGTAACAGCGAGAAGAATACCATTTATTCCTGTAAAAATTGGCAACCATATGTTTGAACCAATCGCTACACCCGCTAGATCATTCGTACCAACTCTGCCCGACATCATCGTGTCAACCAGATTCATAGCATACAAGCTTAGTTGGGTGACCATGATTGGCCATAAAATAGATATTAATAACGTTGCCTTTTCCTTCCATGTTTCTGCATGATACATAATATACTTCCTCCATAATGCTATATCTTGTAGTTAGTTTAACTAGAGATTCCTTTCCAAAAAACCTCCCACGCTGCTGAAAGCTTTTTTTCTGTTCGCTCCACCCCGCTATAGACTAATTCAACCGAAATAGAATCAGCAAGTGCCGAGTAAGCCATGGTGGCTGTTTCCGGACTAATGTGTTCCATTTCCCTTTCTAAGGAAGCTTTCTTGAATCGTTCCAAATAAAAAGAATCTACCTTATCTATATAGCTATAGCTATATAGATTGATCTGCTCATATAGATGGGCTGGGGGGAAGAAAGAAACTCGCAGCCAAAATTTAAGTCTACTATCATATTGATAACGGTCCACGTATCCACGTAAAGATTTGAGTAAGCAATCCTTTAATGGCTCTGTGAAATGTTCATCTAAGTAATTTTTCTCTCGAGCAACTTCAATTTGAAATGTATCGTTTACTATTGCTAAAAAAAGTTCATCTTTTCCTTTAAAATGTGAATAGATTGATTGCTTTTTCATTCCTACTTGCTCAGCTATTTGCGCAAGAGATGTACCTTCATAACCATGTAATGCAAATAAGCCTAGTGCTGCTTCCTTTATATTATCCGAGCTCATTTCCCACACTCCCTTACGATCGTTCGTCAGCAGATTATATCATGTCTCAAAAATAATAGCAATCTCACTGATGTTGTTTTGAAACATAAAAAAGAGCCTTCTTCAGTGAAAGCTCTAAGCATATCATCAATTATCTATTTCACTTCTATTTCATGTTCTTGGTGTTCATGTAAACCTTCTTCATTTTCTACATGTACAACAACATGATAAGTCGCCTTTTCATCAAATAGGTGGTGGGCAGTATACTCTCCGGGATTACCTTCCTCAGCATCAACCCAGCTATGTTTTTCAGCCCCATCTAACCAAAGTTCATAACGCACGCTTGCTTCTTCCATTGCCTCTTCATCCATTTGTAAATGTGTTACAAGCTCCACGTCCTTCTCTACCTTTACATCCTCTGGCATGACAAAATGCATGTTGAACCCATCCGCGGCTGCACCATGGCTGTGATCATGATCATGTCCTTCTTCCTGCTCTGTTGTTTCACGATCATTTTCTTCTTCTGTGGACGCTTCCCCACTTCCAACTTTCACTTGTTTTTTCGGCATGGTATGTAACTCCTTGGCAGTTGTGTGGGCATACATTTCATAAACACCATCCTGATCAAAAGAAGTTTCGGCAGTGTATGTTCCATCATCATTATTAGTCGACTTTACTTCCCAACTGTCATCTTCTTTTCCTTTTTCCCATATTTCAAATACTACCTCATCAGCGTCCGTGACATTCTCTTCACCATATGTAACGGTTGCTTTTAATTCAATGGTTTCTTCCGCATCTACTGTTTCAGGTACCAAAAATTCCACATCAAGTGTTGCTAGTTCTTCTTCGCTTTCCGCTTGATCCGCATTTTCTTCACTTCCACATGCAACTAGGAACAATAACACAAAAAACGAAGCCATCCAAATCAGTTTTTTCAATGTTCAACTCTCCTTTATTTCTGGGAATGACAATTATTCTGTCCCCCGTTCATCTTTTGCACCAACACGGTTTTTGCTTCTTCAAACGAATAGACATGCCCCCCAAAACCTTTTACAAATTTCTCTGCATATTCTTTCCATTCAAAGGTTAGCACTTGTGGATGACAACACCCTATATGAACAGAGGTATCCATGACAAACCATGATAGTGGAGCACTAATTGTTGTATGGGTTAGAAAGTCGGAACAAATGGCCTGCATTACTTCCCCACTCATTTGACTATGACGCAGAAGGCCGCAATGGGCACAACAAGCTGGTTCCATTCGATTGTTAGATAAGATCAATCGATAAGCCAACCTTTCACTATATCCTCGCCCACAATAAACGCAACCTTGGACCTTTTTGTTAGCTTCCTGTCCATCCTGTTTCCATGAAACCCCGCCAAATGTCTTGGCTATACATCCTTCCTCAAGGAGTGGCTTAAGATCACGATGAATCGTCATTTCTGAGACGCCGAATCTGTTGCTTAGCTCCGCAATTTTTATATGTCGTTCTTTTTCAATTAATGATCTTATCCGCTTTTTCCGTTCTAAAGGTAACATAGCATTCCCTCGCCTTATAACAAAATAGCACAATCTATAACACACTTTATCATGACCGTCTCTTTTGTTCAATATGAATAATATGAATTATTTGTGAATAGGATGATGTGGGGCACTCTTGTTTTTGGAGTTAACCTATTCCAGGGAGGGGTATAATGAATATTCAGCTTTTGCTTGAGGGACAAACTTTATGGAGCATACCTTTACTCCTATTTCTGTCTAGTTTAATTATAATCTATCTATCCTTTTACATACAGTTTCGCAATACATTTAGTAGTATACAGTTTCAGTCTTTTTGTTTAGCCATGGGTGTTATTTACTTAGCATATGGCAGTCCTCTTGCAGCAATTAGCTATGGTTTGATTAGTTTGCATATGGTTCAAATGGCGCTACTGTATTTTGTCAGCGTTCCGCTTTTGCTCATGAGTTTTCCTGCTTTTAACGTTTTTAAAAGTAAAAAGCCGCCGATGCAATCTATTTCGACTTCTATAATTAGCCTTTTTTTGTTTGCTTTATGTTTCTTTCTTTACCATTTTCCTTCTATTATGCACAGTTTAATGGACCACTCTGCCTTGCATATGGGATATATTTTATTATTATTTGTATTATCAATGGGAATGTGGGCACCTTTTTGCTGGGCCCCATTAGCTACCTCTCTATCAGCGGCAAATAAAAATAGGTTTGGTTTTTGGAATAGTGTAGGGATTATGCCAGCTTGCTTTCTTTTGATAATCGGAGCGTTTTTTAGCCATGTACATTCCCCAATAGCTTCTCATTTGGCGGCCCAACTATGTCTGCCTCCAGGTTCCGAAATATCTTTGCTGCTTCTACCACCAGCTTTCGATCAATTCCTAGCAGGGCTGCTTATGATCATAATCCATAAATTCAGCATGATGAAATGGGCTTAGTACCGATAAAAACGATTTAAAAATTTGGCGTAGCGAAAGTAAACGATATGTACATCTCTCCAATTGAAGAGATGCGCTTCCCTTATAATGGATCATGGTTATCCTTTTATTTCCTTCGCTGGATTCCCTACCACCATTGCACCAATTGGGACATCTTTTGTTACAACTGCACCTGCACCTACAATCGCCTTTTCTCCGATCACTACACCAGGAAGCAAAGAAGCATTATTTCCAATCTTCGCTTCTTTTTTTATGGTAGGGCCTTGTAATCTTTTCGTACGGGAAGCCATGTATTTATCATTGCTACTGGACATACATGGACCAATAAATACGTTATCCTCAATAACCATATGTGCGGTAACATAAGAACCCGTTTGAATTGTGACATTTTTTCCAATTAAGGTGTTATTTTCTACCATCACATTTTTTCCAACAATACTATTTCCCCCAATGATTACATGCTCACGAATACTTGCAATATCTGCTACTAAAACACCTGAGTGGAGGGTGGAACCTCGATATAAACAGCAATGGGTACCAATTTTTACATCTTCCCCAATATACAAAGGCTCTAGATCATCCGCTGGCTTTCTTGCCATTTTATTATTGCTAGCTGGCGATTTACCTAGTAGGCTAAAGTCACTTATTACTGTATTATCTGCAATAATTGTCCCTTCTTTAATCGTCACATGGTTGCCAATTTCAACGTAATTGCCAATTAACACATCCTTCTCTATAACTACATAGCTACCAATCTTTACATTTTCTGCTATTATCGCTGTCTCGTCTATCATTTTATTTTCCTCCCATTTCTTTTGTACTGAAGTCCTTTAGAGGCAAATCGATAGGTGACTTCAACCTATGTGCTCGGTATAAAGCAAATATTGCTTCCAACGCTTGTTTTCCTTCCACCAGCGATACCTTTGGCTGCCTGTTATCTAAAATAGCCCCAATAAAATCTTGATACATGTAATAATGTTCATCCATGTCTGCTGCTAAAGCAAAAAGGTCATCTACATCCTGTTGTTTTTCCGAATAATAATGGGTTAGTTGATTAAACTGCTTTCCACCGATGGAAAAAGACCCCTTATCCCCAAAAACAGTCAGTTGATACCCGAGGTTTTTCGGAGTAGTTATAGTGTTTGCTTCAATTAAACCTCTGCCACCACTATTAAATTGTAAAATCCCTGTCGCGATATCCTCCGTTTCCTTCGTCTGTATAGCTTTACCAAGTTCTCCGTAGACCGAATTCACTTGCCCCATTGTCCAAAGAAGCTGATCTACCATATGAATTCCTTGGTTAACAAGCATCCCCCCATCTTTATCCCAGGTGCCCTTCCAATTTGAGTTTTGGTAATAAGAAGGTGATCTATGAAGACGAAGCGAACTTACAGCAAAATATGGCTTACCAAAATCTCCTTCCGCCACCATTTCTTGAAGTTTTTGTAGAAGCGGACGATAACGTAACTGATGGCAAACAAGCACCTTTCTTTCGGTCTTTTGTGACAAGGCTAGTAGTTCATCTGCTTCCTTTATGGAGAGAGCCACTGGTTTTTCTAAAATAACATGCTTACCTTGCTTGATTGCCTGCTTTGCAACAGTAGCATGGAGCCCAGAGAGCAATGCTACCACCACAATATCAATTGTAGGATCAGCTAGTAATGCCTCATAATCCACATAGCGAGAGACCGTCCGTTTCTTACCGAGTTGTCTATAATAATCTACCAGTATCCTATCCATGCTTTCTGGATTAATGTCACTTACTGCGGCTAATTGAAGCCCATTTATCCTTGTGATAGTCGATACATGCTTTCCTGCTATATATCCACAGCCAATAATGCCGATTTTTAGCATGATTGCATCACCTGGAATTCCTCTAAAGCAGCTATTACTTCATCTTGTTCTGTTTTTGTCATGAATGGAAATAACGGCATCGCAAGTAACCGCCTTGAGCATTTCTCTGCTATTGGAAAATCACCTTCACGGTAAGATAAATGTTCGTAAGCCTTTTGTAAATGAATACACTGCGGATAATAAATACCGGTTTGGATTTTCTTTGAGGTCAGATGTTCTATTAAACTATCGCGCTTATCTGTATCGATAGCGTATAAATGATAAACATGCTGACGGTCTGCTTTAGCGGTTGGAAGCTTGATACAGGTTAAGGTTTGTAACCTTTGCCGATAGCGAACAGCCCACTCCCTACGCTTCTCATTCCAGTCATCTATATGTTGTAAACAGCATAGTAAAATAGCTGCATGGATTTCATCCAGCCTGCTGTTATATCCAATTTCGTTATGATAGTATTTTCGGTTACTGCCATGTGTTTTTAACTCCCGAATTCGCTTTGCTACTGTTGGGTCAGAGGTTGTTACCATTCCTCCATCGCCTATTGTCGATAAATTTTTCGTAGGAAAAAACGAAAAACATGCAGCATCTCCTAAACTACCAACCTCTCTTCCTTGATAGACCGCCCCAAAAGCCTGGCAAGCATCTTCGATTACAAGAAGGTCGTGTTGTTTAGCCACATTATTTAATTCTTGCATATCTGCTGACTGACCGAAAAGGTGAACTGGTAAAATAGCTTTCGTTCTCTTAGAAAGTTTCTCACTTACCTTTGTTGGATCAAGAGTAAAAGTAGTGTGGTCAATATCTGCGAAGACTGGTGTTGCACCAACTCTACTTATCGCTTCAGCAGTCGCAAAAAAACTAAACGGTGTAGTAATCACTTCATCTCCTGGTCCAATTCCAAATGCATGCAATGTGAGCACGAGCGCATCCGTTCCATTGGCAACTGCAATAGCCTCTTTTACTCCTAGTCTATCCGCTATAGCAGTTTCAAGTTCTTTTACATTTTCTCCTGAAATAAAATTACCCATCTCTAGGACATTCTTCATTTTTTTAAAGATATCTGCTTCCAAGGCAGCAAATTGCCGTTTGGGATCAGTTATTGGGATCATAAGCATCTTCCTTTACATAATAGTTAATCAATCAACTTCCTAACATCGTATTCAAGGTTTATACCACATTGAACGGCAACTACCACGGAGTAGAAGAATTATGCACTTGCACAGGCCTATCAGCCAACTCATCCATTTAATATGAAAGAGCCTCTTTTCGCTACCTCTCCCGAACACTCCCTTGTCCTACGGCATATACAAATATTAGATTTGCTGAAAGGATAATGTTTATGACAACAAATTTTGACCCCTTAATAATAATTGGTGAAACCAGTCAATTGTCACACTATGTATCTCAAAAATTAGTCAAAACAGGATTTGAAATTACAGAGTTCGATGACAAGCACGGTGCTGTTTCTATCATTCTGTTTTTATTTGGTAGGCAATCGGCCAAGCAGTCCAATTTTTGGCTAATTGAAAAAATTCAGTCAAGTAGTCTGAAGATTAATCAATTGTTTTTAATCCGTGACGAAATGGCAGGTAACACTCCGACTGAAGAGTTGGGTTTGCAATCAGTAATGAAAGGAAGCAACTCTACCATTGAGTTGGTGATCCGCAATCATTCTAATCTCAAGACAAACACAGAACTTGCCGGTGATAAATTAGTTAATCAGCTTTTACGGTATTTGGTCCACCCCCTCTCCCATGGCACGGTTAGAAAAGAGATCTTATTAAATGAAATGGAAACGATTGGCGTGGTAGGTCTGGGATATGTTGGACTCCCTGTTGCAGTAGGGTTTTCAGAAAAACATCATGTAATAGGGTTTGACGTAGATGATAAAAAGATAGCGAAATTAAGAAGCGGAAAAGATCCGTCCGAACAATTTTCTGCGGAAGCCTTAGCCCAAGCACAGATCAAGTTCACTACAGATGCCAAAAATCTTCGTAATTGTGCATGTATTGTGGTCGCCGTGCCAACTCCTATTTCAGTTTCCAATGAACCAGATTTTTCATACTTGGAGGCAGCTTCCCAGTTAATAGGAGAAAACCTGACTCCAGAAACTGTTGTCGTATACGAATCAACCGTATACCCGGGTGCCACGGAGGAAATTTGTTACCCAATTTTAGAAAAAACATCCAGCTTAAAAGTAGGTAAGGATTTTTTTATTGGCTATTCTCCAGAAAGAATTAACCCAGGTGATAAGGAGCATACGTTTAAAACGATCCCAAAAGTCGTAGCAGGTCAGAGTGTCTACGTAACCGAGTGGCTTTATCATCTCTACCAAGGTGTCATCGAAGCAAACGTGTATAAAGCGAGTTCTATTAAAGTAGCTGAAGCTGCAAAAGTAGTAGAAAACACCCAACGTGACATTAACATCGCCTTTATGAATGAGCTGTCACATATATTTAATCAACTAAACGTACCAACTCTGGATGTTTTAGAAGCAGCCGGTACGAAGTGGAATTTTCTACCGTTTACCCCGGGACTCGTAGGTGGGCACTGTATTGGGGTTGACCCCTATTACCTCATTCACAAGTCTAGGTTAGCTGGTTATGAGCCAGGCTTTTTAACTGCCGCAAGAGAAGTGAACGAGTCGATGGTCGACCATATAACGAATACAGTAATGCAACAGATCATTCAGCATCAGTTTTCTTTTAACGATTTAAAAATAACGCTTCTTGGAGCGACCTTCAAAGAAAACATCGGAGATATGCGAAACTCCAAGGCTCTTTCCATATTAGAAAAACTTCTTCACCTGGGATTATCCGTGCAATTATGTGATCCACATATTGATTCTAGTACGGTCAAGGATATGTATGGAATAAGCAGCACACCATTTCCTGAATTGGAAAAAGCAGATATCGTCATTATCACTGTCCCTCATAATGTTTTTGATTGGGGGCAACTAAACAATATATTGAAGGAGAAGTCTATTGTTTTGGATATCAAATCTGCGGTCCCTTCCAGTTATATCCCTGATAATACGGTGCACTGGCATTTATAAGAAAGGAGGAAGTAAGTTGCAAAAGAAACCAATTATACTCGTGTTGGTTAAACCATTCTGGATGTACCCGAAGCATAAACCTAAAATGGATACCATTAAAGCCTTCGAAAACGTAGCGGAGGTCCATTATTGGCATGACGATGGAGACATTGGGGATATTATACAAAATATTCAAGTAAAACCAGATTTTATTTTTCACTATGATATAGCGTGGAATTATGGCCTATCACCCAAAATTGATGGGTTAAGAGATGTGGAGATACCAAAAGGTTGCTATGTGATAGATCTTCACTGGAGACCAGAAGAAAGAAAAAAGTATATTGAGGAAAACAAGATCGATTTAGTCTTTTCTGCTACGATGCATCCCTTTCTACGTGTTTTCCCTGAATATGAAGATAAATTACGATGGCTTCCCTGGGCAATCAATCCAGACGTGATGAAGGATTGGAAGCTAGATAAATCGATTGACGCACTGCTTATGGGGCTAGTTTATGTGAGTAAAGCTAATCAAGGAAAGCACCAATTACCAATAAAAGTCCCCTCAAAAGGTAGGTATGCTTTCCGTGATGCTGTTTTTAATGAGATGCGCGATGATCCTCGTTTTGTCTTTCATCCACATCCCGGCCATTTAGTAAGACAGTCAAACCATTTAATGGTTAATAAAAAATACGCTAAAGAGCTGAATCGGTCCAAGATTTTTTATACATGCGGCAGTCGGAGTGATGTTGGTGGTGTCGCCGTATTAAAATTTTTCGAAGCACCCGCCTGTAACACACTATTGCTCGCGGAAACGAATGAAGACGTGGAAGCATTAGGTTTCGTAGATGGAGAGAACTTTGTCGCATGCACTACTGAAAACATTTCGGAAAAAACGGCCTACTATCTTGCCAATGAAGAGGAGAGAGTCCGTATTGCTAGAAATGGCTATCAACTAGTTCATTCAAATCATAACAACCAAAAACGCGCTGAACAATTCTTACGTTACGTCTCCCCCCTCCTTAATGAATCAATAATCTAAGTTAACTCTATTAAGTATAAATGTGCGCTCATATCAGATAGTTTGACTCACTCAATATTTTCTATCGCACATAGGATATATAGAGTTCCTTAATTGGAACCTTACTATTGAAAAAGGAGGATTAAAATGGCTGTTACAAATTTGTTATTAAATGGTGGATTTGAATCTGGTACTCTACAAGAATGGAGTGCCCAAAATAGTTATGTTACAACCTCAAATCCCCACTCTGGAAGTTATGCAGCTGTACTAAGAAGCGGTGTAGCTGCATCGAGTCTTAGCCAGGTGGTACCGATTACTCCTGGTGATAGTTTTCAACTTCTCGTTTCCTTAGGTAGATTCGGCACGCTTGCCAGTCCCCGACTTATTCTTCGTGTATATTTCTTAAATGAGTTGAATCTGGAAGTAGGTTTGGGGCTGGATGTAGAAATTGTTAGAGGAAGTTTACCGGATGCTTCTAGTAGCAACTGGCAGGAAATTTACCATGTTACAGAAGAGGCACCTGAAACCGCAACACAAGCTAGAGTCGAAATCAGTAAACCTTCTGGAAGCTTTCTTACTTCTACCGTCTTAGTTGATGACGTAGCTCTACTTGATTTTGATGGTGAAGGTGGAGGAGGAACACCAGGACCTACGGGGCCTACCGGGCCAATAGGGCCTACTGGACCTACTGGACCTACTGGACCTACGGGTGTTACTGGCGCTACCGGTGTCACGGGACCTACTGGACCTACGGGTGTTACGGGTGCTACTGGCGTTACGGGGCCTACTGGACCTACGGGTGTTACGGGTGCCACTGGCGTCACGGGACCTACTGGACCTACGGGTGTTACGGGTGCTACTGGCGTTACGGGGCCTACTGGACCTACGGGTGTTACGGGTGCTACTGGCGTTACGGGACCTACTGGACCTACGGGTGTTACGGGTGCTACTGGCGTTACGGGGCCTACTGGACCTACGGGTGTTACGGGTGCTACTGGCGTTACGGGGCCTACTGGACCTACGGGTGTTACGGGTGCCACTGGCGTCACGGGGCCAACCGGACCTACGGGTGTTACGGGTGCTACTGGCGTTACGGGACCTACCGGACCGACTGGCGTTACGGGGGCTACTGGCGTTACGGGACCTACCGGACCGACTGGTGTTACGGGTGCTACTGGCGTCACGGGACCTACCGGACCTACGGGTGTTACGGGTGCTACTGGCGTCACGGGACCTACCGGACCTACGGGTGTTACGGGTGCTACTGGCGTCACGGGGCCAACCGGACCGACTGGGCCTACCGGGCCAACTGGACCAACTGGACCAACTGGAGCTTAAGTTTACTCAAGAAGGTACTTTACTCAAAGTACCTTCTTTTTCACACGTTGGAAAAGTATTCAGTATTGTATTTGGTTTCACTAAAAAAAATGTACGCACTCTTTCTTAAAAAGAAGATGCTGATCCAATCTTTATAAAAGAATTTTGAATATATTAGTACATGTGAAATGTTCAGGAAGTGAAAAGGAGTGAAGGGTATGGTAAGCATTAGTCTATGTATGATCGTGAAGAATGAAGAAAAATTATTAGGAAGGTGTCTCGACACCGTTAAAGATATTGTAGATGAGATAAATATTGTGGATACAGGCTCAACAGATCGAACACTAGAGATAGCGAAAAAATACACGGATAGAATATATTTTTTTGAATGGACGGGGAGCTTTAAAGATGCACGGAACGAATCATTTAAGTATGCTACGAAGGACTATATTCTTTATTTAGACGCTGATGATGTAGTCTTGGAGGAAGATCAAAAAAAACTAAAAAAACTAAAAGAAGAACTTGATCCATCTGTTGATTCTGTTTCTATGTATTACAATGCTGCTATGGACACGTACGGAAATGTGACCTTAAAATATAGAACGCATCGCTTATTAAAAACGGAACGTCAATATCGTTGGGAAGGAGATGCACACAATTATTTAAATGTACACGGGAAGATCATCACCTCTGACGTTGGTGTGACCCATAAAAAGGAGCATCATGCTGTTGGCCGAACCCTTTCCATATATAAAAAAAAGATTGAAAACAAAGAAACATTTACTGCTAGGGACCATTTCTATTATGGTAATGAGTTACGGGAAAATGGCCATTATGAACAGGCAATTGAAAGCTATACGAAAAATATTGAAACGGAGCAAGGATGGATTGAAGATAAAGTCTATGCCTGCATTAATCGCGCAGACTGTTACCGTTATTTGGATGAGCCAGATAAGGAAATTGCTTCCCTTTACGAATCCTTTCGTTTTTCTAAGACACCTCGCCCCGAATCATGCAGTCGTATTGGCTATCATTATCAGAAAAAAAGCGAATACAACCAGGCGGTTTATTGGTACAAAACTGCGATTGAGCTAGAAGATGACCCAAACAGATGGAGTTTCACCTACCCCGTGTATGCAACATGGTATCCCCATTTACAACTATGTGTCTGCTATTATAATCTTCAGCAATTTGACAAAGCATATGAACATAATGAAAAGGCAAGACATTACAGGCCAGACGATGAAAAGATACTATTTAACAAAGAATTGCTTGAAAAAAAATTAATTAATAACTAAGTTCCTCTAAACTCACTTAGAGTGAGTTTAGCTACATAGTTAACAAAAAAGACGAGTTTCGATCAGACTTTTACCGCTTTCCACACTGTCCAATAATCTTTTTCCCTTATCTCTTTATCCATAGGTAAACGGCTGCTAATATAATCTACTAACACTTGAAGCTGTGAATCAGAAAGTTCAAAGAGGATAGATCGACCCGTCCGCTGCCTTAAATCCTCCCCCAAAGCTTCTTTCGATTTATAAACTCGCCTTGTCTCCAAAAGCTTTCTCTCCTCCACAATTTTGAAGCCAGTTTCCTCAAGGGTGGTTCTCACTTCATTTGATGCAAAGCGTCTAGCATTTTCTATTTCCTTAAGATGAGGGAAGCACGTAAAAAACCATCCTCTTATATGCTCGTCATTTCCTTTTTTAAAGATATCTTCCATAGTACGGTCCTGAATAATAAACACTCCGCCTTTTTTCAACACTCTATTTGCTTCAGTAAAACAGCTCCTTAATTCAGATAGGTGGTGAATTAATGCCCTTTCAAGCACCAAGTCCATCTTATTAGGAGCTATGTTTAGTGCATTGGCATCCCCATGTAAAAATTGAATCTGTGGGTAGTCACGACAATTTTCACGTGCAGCCGCCAGTATTGGTTCAGAATAATCCACACCAACCACTTTTGGTATACCAAGTTTACAGAGAGCTTTGCTATAAATGCCTCCCCCACAACCAATATCAGCTGCCTGCTGAATCAATTGCCCATTTAATAATTCTTTTATTAATGTAATCCATTGTTTGTCTGCTACCCTTGTTGTGTAGCTATTTTTATTTTGCTCGTCATGAAAATGAATCGCCATCAGCTTCTCCCTCCCTTCTTTATTTTACCGATTTCATCTGGATAAATATAATACTTATTAGATATCCTTATTGATAACTGTTGCTTATCGTCTGTTTAGATTTTATCCACTAGGGAAAAGATTTCAAGAAACATCCAGAAAGGACTGACAATGATAATGAAGTTACGATTATTTTTCCTTACAGGTATACTTACGCTTTTCATTAGCGCATGTAGTGGTGATGAGGAGCAAACCACCGAAACGTCAAAGGATACAGAATCATACTCATCCGCAGAAGAAAGTTCCAACGCAGAAACCACAGATCAAAAGTCAGATTCCAATACAAAAGAGAATAAGGAAAAATCAAGTTCCTATGAAAATGAGCTCAAAATGTCCGCGTCTGAAGTTAAACTACCCACTGCATTTCCAGAGAGGGAAGTGAGTCCTTCTATTGAAATAAATAAAGAGAAGGAGTACAAAGTAGCCTATAACGCGGAATCCGAAAAAGTCGGCAGTTTTTCCGGTAAACAATACGCTTCTTCAGGAGATGCTATACAAGCCATTGAGGAATTCTCTAACGAGAAAAAAGTAGGTCCATTTGAAGAAGGTGCAGTTAATCTAGGGCACGAGATCACCGGGTATGGTGAGGGAGCAACCGGACATCAGTATTTTAGTTGGGAAGAAGGCAATTGGTTATTGAGTATTAGTTCTCTAACTCAGGATGAGATGGATCATGCTGGTATTGCAAGGAAAATAGTGGAGTACCTTGAGACCCATATGCTCCCCGCTCCCGATGAAAATGGGATTGTCTATATAGATTACCCTCAAGGCGGAAAAGAGGTATCAGTGGACGTAAGGTGGCAGGAGGATAATATGATCTATCGTCTTCATACAACCCGTGTACCACTTGATGCGCTGGAAATGACCGCCTCTGTATCTTAATTCCCTTACTAGTTAAAATGCTTTAAAACTATATATAAAGTGAAACTTCAATCAGTGGGGGTTTTCGTTCTTCCCCCACTGATTGTTAGTTGAACGAATTGGGGCGTTAGCGTCCGTATACTCCCACTTAACATCTCTGTTTCACTTCATGATTTGGAGTGGGATTCTTACGGACGGTTTCACCGGGATACATGTATGATGACTGTATAACTTGATATACTAAGAAAAACCGTTAACAAGGAGGCGTAGTTATGGGTGAATACAGCCATTTCCGTTCAGGACAAAAGGTGCCAAACAATGGTATCTACCGTGAAATTGGGGAAACAGGAAGTAATGTCAATGATCCTCAATTTATAGAGTTAAAAGCCGGCGAAAAGTTTCCAGAAACGATGAATCAAAACAGAGTGTGGACTAGAGAAAAATAATGATTAAATGTAAAAAAGCACTATGCCGAAATAACAGGCATAGTGCTTTTTTTATAACCGTATCATTGACTTCTCAATACTAACAGAAGGAATCTTTCGATTTTGGAACAGAGAGTCCGAATAATGGACGTAAATACAAGGCTACAAATGTTCCTCCAAGTGCTAGAATTCCCCAAATATAACCATGGAGACTAAAGGATGCAATGCCACCGAAGTACGCTCCAATATTACACCCAAAAGCAAGACGTGCACCATATCCCATCAACAGACCACCGATAATTGCTGCAGCGACATTTTTAAGGTTCAGTTTGGAAAATTTAAATAAACCTCCAGCAGCTGATGCCAAAAAGGCACCTAAAATAACGCCTAAATTAAGGACGGTGGTTGAATCCGTAAAGATCGATGCATTTAGGGCTTCAACATTACCTTGCCAATAACCCCAGCTTGCAACATCAACACCAAAAAACTGCGCAACCTTTGAACCCCATAGCGCAAATGCGGAGGTAACTCCCCAAGGTGTACCACGTGTCATAAGGGTTAAAGCATTAAGTACTGCAAGAACAATAGCTGCAGCAAATAATGGCCAAGAGCCTCTAAATATTCTTTTCCAGCCACTTGTTGAAGGTAGGGGAGCCATTTTCGGAGCCTTCCTTCTTCTTTCAATTACTAGTGTAATCCAAGCAATTACACCAAAAAGTAGAATGGATACTGCCCATGCGCCACCATAACCCAACCCAGTGGAAGTTGCCAATGAGACTGGCTCAAACGAAGGTAGATCCTCTGTCCAGAAAGGAAGGTGATATGCTCCCACCGTGGAACCGACAATAAAGAACAGTAATGTTACAAACATAACCGATCTTCCGCCCCCTACAGCATACAATGTTCCCGAGGCACATCCACCACCAAGCTGCATACCTATACCAAATAAAAAGGCACCTACCAGTAAACTAATACCTACTGGAGACACATAACCAGATACTTCTCCGCCAAAGAAAGAAAGTCCGAAGGCTAAAATAGGTGCAAACAAGGTTACAGCTACTGCCAACATAAGCATATGTGCACGTAAGGCTTGCCCGTTTCCAACTGATGCTAGTCTGCGGAATGCAGAGGTAAAACCAAAACGTGCATGAAATAATGTATAGCCAAGCAAGATACCAATGACAAGTAATAACGGTTGCACGGCTTCCTGGCTAAATAATAAATAGACTAAGAGAATTGCACTAACAACCAATCCACCGATGATTTGTGGTGTTTGAGGCTTATTTAAATTAGAATCTTCTTTTTTTATAGGATCCTTCACTTCATTTACTGGTTGAACATAAGTTGACATATAATACACCCTTTTCCGATTAATTTAGTCGGGATTAATATTTATTTTATTATAATACGTCCTGAATAAATTTATGTCAATGAAATAAATTTGCTTACAGTTAATCATTTAGTCTAGGTTTGAGTTCAAGATAGACAGAAGATACTTTCAAGGACTAGAGACTCATAAAAAATCCATTTTGAATTTTGCCCAAAATGGATAACATTGACATTTATTTTTTCAAAACTCGTTCACTTTTAATATATATAACTTAATAATCTTTTATCAACCTAAAGATCCTGTTCTCATAAACGCAACCTAGATTGTAACTTCGCTTCTTCTTCCTTGTTTATGTATTCAAATAATCCAATTTGATTTCCCCACGGATCAGAAAATGTAGCCAATTTAACAGGAACCTCATTTCTTGAATATATCTCAAATTCCCCAACTCTACACTCTTTTATCAGTCCCTCTCTCTTTATCCAAGTTGAGGATATGGACCGTTCTCTCCTACCGGCTCTCGTTCGGCAATTTGAAGCCAGCAACCAGGAATAATCTCCCACTCTGCAAAACCCTCGTGAGGAACAAAATCAGGGTCTTTTTGAAATATCGAACTATAATACTGTAGTCCTTCTTTATAATTAGAAACCCTAAATTGAATTGTTACTTTCAAAATCATGATACAAACTCCAAAAGTTCAATTTGGTTCCCAAAGGGATCTTCCATCACATTATACTTACCTGGCGGACAGTCTTCATACGTTTCAAATTGAAAGTTAACCCCTTCAGCTCGTAATGTTATAATATCTCTATCTAAGTCTTCTGTTTGTATTGCAAATAACACCCCAGAACCAGCCACTTGCTGTTCTTCTGTTTTCTCAATAACAAGCGGTATACTTCTTTGCTCAAGTGTGACAATAGTGTCACCATAACGCTTTGAAATTTTGAAATCGAGTAACTCGGTATAAAAACGAAGTGCCCTTTCTAAGTCAGTTACCTTTATAGTGATTACACAGATTTTATTCATCATCTCTATTTTCCTCCTATATTGTTATATAAGTATTATAATCGAAAAGGGAATCACTACTTCTCCTAGTTTGCTTTGTTTTTAACTTGATCAAACAATAACTTTGGCAGATTAATTAAGATCGGAGGGTCATTTGGCAGTGGAGGTCTCAGCGTGATCTCAAGTTCTCTATTTTTTCTCTTCAAAGCTAATTGGAATTTCGTGCTTTCCTCTTAAAGCATTGTCTAAAATAAAGTATTCTAATGGGTTAAAGCTCTTTTTTATTGCTGCAGCTAAAACATAGTAAACACCTTCAGGAATGCTTTCAAATAAACAATATCTTTGTTTATGTGTGATGGCCTTCCCTAAGATAGGTTCCTGATCTGGGATTGGTCTTGGAAAAAGTCCAATAAAAATAAGCCCTTTAAAATCCTTTGGAGCTTTAATGTGGACCAAAAGATTTGATGGCTTAATTCGTGCACAGTCTTGTACCTGTCCTCGCTCCCCATTATACTCATTAACAAATTGATGTAGTTCTTTCACTCTTTTATTGAATTGCATAGGTGATAAGCCAACAAATTGCTTAAACTTTCTACTGAAAGAACCTACACTTGAAACCCGACTGATAATAAGGTCTTAATAACTGATGGGGGCACTGAGGAATTTGCAAGTAGCTTTTTCCCTTCTTCAATACGCAAAGCTGACAGATAGTGTCGCGGTGATATGCCTGTGACATGTTTAAACATTCTAGAGAAATGAAAGGGGCTGTAACCTACCATTCCCGCTAAATCATTCAGTATTATCCTTTCTTCAAGATTTTCCTTCATGTAACGAACAGCTTTACTAACTGCCTCTAACTGCTCTTGGGTTACTGCCTTTTTCTTAGCTATTTTCATTTTAAATATCCCTTCTAAGCGCGTTTTTACTTTTTTACTTCTTACAGATCTAAGCTATTAGCTAGTCTTCCTTTTCTACAGTTGAACTTCAAATTAAACTTATATTTCTATTTTATACTTCCATTCCTACTTAAAGATTTCCTGCCAAGTAAAAGTTATGAGATGGTGTTTAAGATTACGATCCTTACTTGCAGAACAAATGAATAGTCCTTGCTTTACTCTCGAAGCGGAACGTTACTAACTTAATTTCGGGCTACGTTTCCTAATATAAAAAAGGACTTCCCCAATCTCTGGAGAAGTCCATTCGTCATTAATTTTCTCGGTTAATCACATAATCTAATAGATGCTTTAAAAAGGTACTGTTTTGCTTAATACCCTGTAATGCTTCCGCTGCATTACAGTAATGGTCCCACAACAGTTTTTTGGCTCCATTAAGCCCAAGAACAGAGACAAACGTGGCATTATGGTTTTCCAAGTCTTGCCTTGTGTTTTTGCCGGTTTGGGTACTTTCACCTTCTACATCTAGAATGTCGTCTTTAATCTGAAAAGCTATGCCGGCATGCTTGGCGAAAAGCTTTAATTTTTCTTTTTCAAACTCATCTTTACCAGCCAGTATAGCCGGCATGATTAAAGAGGCTTCGAAGCCAATTCCAGTTTTATAAAAACACATCTCTGTAAGTTCATCAATTGTCAGAGTTTTCCCTCTAGAACTAAGATCTATCGCCTGCCCCCTGCACATATCTGTAGCAACTATGGAGGAATAGTATATAAGTTGAAGAATTGCGGTTTGATCAAATCCAGCAAGCGATGCTTGATTGGCAACGGCTTGTTGGGTCAGGAAAATTCCTGCTAACTCAGCATTTGCTGTATTATACACTTCATGAAGAGTGGGACGGCCCCTGCGTAAGGAAGCATTATCTTGTGCTGGCAAATCATCATAAATTAGCGAGGCGGTATGCATGTATTCAAGAGACTTTAAAAGAGGCGCAATTGAAGCTGGATCCATATTATACTCTTCCACTGCCATTACCCATGTCATCACAGGGCGTAGTCTTTTGCCTCCACTTTCCAAGCTATAATTCGCTGCCTCTGTGATGGGATCATCAAATAAGGAGTCGGATCTAGAATGTGTGAGTGGTAACATACTGTTGATCGTAGCACGTATCTTTCTAACTGAATCAGTGAATGCTTCCTTTGCCTTCTTTTCATTTTTTAAGTCGTCTATCATATGATCACGCAGAAGTTTATCAAAAAACTCCACATCTTTTGCTTTCCTGACCATAAGCTGAATTTCATCATTAAATTCGAGCTCAACACCACAAAGCTTCATTATTTCTTCATACTTTTGTTCTCCCCACTTTTTCTTAAATCGTTTTAAGCCATTAATTGCTCTGGAGAGGATAACTTCTCGTGTTTTATCATCTGATTGATAAACATGGTGGATGAGATAGGAGATGACTGTCCAATACAATTCGAAAGGATTAATCAAGTCTTTTCGCTTTTCCTGATACTTAAAATAATACGTATAGGGAGTGACTGACCCTGCCTCCATATCAGTAAACATATCAGCAAAATCATCTGACAACTGGTTATAAATACCATAATAAAATGTTTGTTCATTTATTTGCTGATCCTCGTTAGCGTCTATTAATGAACGCACAATCAAACGGGAGGACGCTGATTTAAGAATAATTGGGACATACAGGTCACTGTTCGTATAGGTGTCTACAGCTAAATCTTTTTCTCGATCATGTTCTTGTGACTGGAAGAAAACAAAGGATTGTTCCAGAAAACTTTCCCAAGCTTCCTTAGAATGTTGTGTTCTTATATATTCAAAGGCGTCTTTTAATTCGGTATGGACAAATTCCATAAACGGGTAGGTCTGTTTAAGCCAGACAGACAATGCTGGTACCACCCCTGTTAACAGGGTCTGGCGTATAATTGCAGCATAGTCTTTCTTTTCTTCGTTTGTAAGTAAACTCGAGTCCAATATGTCATCAATAAAAGGGTAAGTAAGTCCATACGCATAGCCAAGTCGAATGGCACGGTCTAGCCGTTTTGCACGTGTGGCCGGAAGAACACTTGCATCCAATTCATCCAGCTCTTGTATGACGACACCGCCTATAATTTTAATCAGTTTCCTCCTTGTTTCCGTTGGATCAAGCTCTTTAGGAATGGTTGCGGTTATATCCTTTAATTTATCTATTACCCAGATTAAACTTGATTCCACATTCTCTTTTTGGGCCCAACGGTAGATCTCAACCATGTTAAATGCGCTCAGCTGGTTGTTGTCCTTTTCACCCAATATCTGCTGACGGATGCTTTCGACAGAACGACCGACTTTTTCTTTTGTTTCTTTGTCATACAAGGCTCTTCCAATGTCTCGCATATAAATGTAGGAAATGCTACGGTCCAAATAGTCATAAAGCTTCCCTCTTTTATCAAGCCACTGTATGTAGTGATGATATTGTAGTAGGTGCTTTCTTTTTTTCTCATCAAAATATTTAGAGGTAAAGGAAAAACGTTTTACATGTTGTCGCTTCCAGATAATAAAATCTTCTTTTAATGCTGTAAGATGTTGCTTCCCTTCCAAATGGGTTGTAAGATGTTGAAAATACGCTGTTGCTCTCTTTTCATGCATTGCGTAATTAACTTCTCTTAAATTAGGTGATGTGCGTGTTTCCTCTCTCATATGAAGTTCCCTCATCTTCTTTATTTCTCTTCGTTCCTATTTATTTATAATACTAACAAAATGTACATGAATATACCTTATTATTATAGCAATTTATTTGAAAAGCTCTTATTTGATACTTTTGCTACTTGAAATATATTTATTTTAAAAAAATAAAAAAGCGAAGCCTCATCGACTCCGCTCGTTCATTACCTTTCATAACGACTGTCACTGCTCTGCTTTGCTTCACCAGCAGTGTCTTGAAATTCACCTTTAACTTTATCTTTTTTTCCTTCTGCCTGCATTTTTTTATTATCTGTTAAATTACCTACCTGATCTTTTGTCTCGCCTTTTGCTTTACTAATTGCTCCTTTAACTTTATCTGAAGATCCGTTTTTACTCATGTTTACCACGCTCCTTACAGAACGTATTTCCGATATAGAAGATAATTAAACATGTTAAAAACTATGCTGGAACTTAGCGATCTACTGTAATACTCCCGTTATGTGTTGTTAATTTAACTCGATTTTCCCCATCTCCGACAACTGTATCCCAATCTGAGTCATCAAAGATATTAATGCTTCCATTATCAACTCGGACATCAAATGTTACATTGGTTGGCTCCTGATTGGATCTAATTTTAATTTTGCCGTTATCAGAAGCTAGTTGAATAGGACGGTCTAAACTTTCCGTAACAAGTGAGATCGCACCATTGTTTGTTTTACCATGTAACTCGCCTTCCACGTTATCGAGTTCAATTTTACCGTTATTAGATTCAACGTCAATACGCTCGGAAAGGACGTCTTCGATCATGATTTTTCCATTATCCGTGCTGGCGATAAAGTCCTTTGCCTGTATATTTTCCACATTAATACTTCCATTATTTATATCAACCTGGAAGGCAGTATACTCTTTTTCTGGTAAGTATATCGATAGGGTCATGCTGTCTCCCCAGTCAAAAAAACGGAACATTTTCCTATCACGCTCTCTCGTTTTCACAAGTAAGGTGTCACCTTCTACTTCAGCCTGTAAACGTTCTTTTTCTGGATTATTTCCTTTTCCTTCAAGCTCTACAATAATCTCATCAGACTTGCTTGGTTTCACGTACAGTTTTTGGTTATTTAATTGAACATCCACCTTTTCCACATCTTGCCCAGATAATTTCTCTGATTCTGAGATTGCAGATCGATCACTTGATGCAAAGGTTACCACACTACCAATAACCCCGATTCCCAACAGAATTAATGCTATAATACTGATCTTTTTAAAATTAGGCATGCTTTAAACCACCTTTCACCAATTTGGCATTATAGGATAAATAGCGGATAAATAATTTCACAATAAATCGCGTTGCATAGAACATCCCAATTGAAATGAATAAGCCAAGTCCTGTAAGTCCAATAGAAGCGAATAAATCAAATAGCCTAAAAGTATCTGGATAAATGAGGACATTAAGTAGAACAAGAATAGGTGACACAATAAAAGCAACACCCACAGTCCATCCCCCTACAATACATCCTAACACTGCAATAAATGGTCCAAGCACTACAACGAGATTAAAAAATCCCAACCCTATTACTGCCCAAACTGCTCTAAAGACATTCCCGACATTCGATTCTTCTCCAACCCTATCTAAATAATACGTTGCCAATAGTTCTTTAGCAATTTGATTAGGAGAGCCAAGAGCAGCTGCAATTTCAGCTTCGTCTTTCCCTTCCTGCATTCCGACATGGAAATGTTCATGAAAATCTTCTAGTATGTCCTGACGTTCAGCAGTAGGTAATTTTTTCAATGCCCATTCTAACTTTTTCATAAAAGCTTCTTTACTCATCGCTAACAACCTCCCTTAATAATTCATTTACACCTTCAGTAAATGCTTTCCATTCTTCATTTAATTGATGGAGATAATCCCTTCCCTGGTCTGTTAAATGGTAATATTTGCGAGAAGGTCCCTCTTTCGACTCCTGTAAATAGGTCGTAAAATAAGCTTCTTTGGTAAGTCTGCGTAATAACGGATACACGGAACCCTCCGATATAGCAATATTGTCAGAAATCCTTTGAACTAATTCATAACCATATCGATCTTGTTTATCCAATAAGGCAAGTACACAAAGCTCAAGGGCTCCTTTTTTAAATTGTATATTCACTTCCCAGTCACACCTCTTTCTTTACTACTGTTTATAGAACAGTACCTCGATATACTTAATATACAACTAACTACTAATTAATGCAAGGTACTATTTTATACTTTTTTCGTTATTTGATAAAAACGTAGATATTTGTTATAATAAGTTGCTTATAAATCATAAGGGGGAACTTTTTTGTCAATTGAAATAGGCAGTAAAGTCAAAGGAAAAGTAACAGGGATTACTAATTTTGGAGCATTTGTTGAATTACCTGGTGGAAAAACCGGTCTGGTACACATTAGTGAAGTAGCAGACAGTTATGTAAAAGATGTAAATGATCACTTAACTGTTGGCGATGAAGTAGAAGTGAAAATCATCAGTGAAAAAGAAGGTAAAGTAGCATTATCTATTAAGAAAGCTGTTGATAAGCCAGAAGGTCAGCGTCCATCTCGCCAAGGTAGAGATCGTAATTCGAAGGATTTCCGTCCAAAGGGTGGATTTAAACCTAAGGAAAGCTTTGAAGACAAGATGGCTAAATTCTTAAAATCAAGTGAAGAGAATTTATCCACGCTTAAGCGCAACACTGATACAAAACGTGGTGGCAGAGGCGGAAGACGCGGATAAAAACTTCATGACATAGATAAAAGCAAGCCGGCTGATGGCTTGCTTTTTTATTAATTAAAAATACATTTTTCAACTTTGGTGGCGACACGCTATCCATACAAGTTTAATCGTTTTTGGAAATCGTTATTACGTAACTTTTTCCTAACTTGCTTGCCCCAACTTTTCACAGCTTCTTCCGATGTTTGTTCTTGGATAGCAATTTCTTTTATTTTCATACAACTAATAATGTAATAGTAAACCCATTTCCACTGGTTGTCAGTAAGCTCCTGCTTTAAAATCCCCCATACATGAATGCCTATTCTCTCCTCATCCAAATTGGAAAGTATCTCACTAGAAGCTTCTGCTCGCTTTATACGATTACCATCATTTGCATGTTTTTTTATTTCTTTACATGCACTCTGCTGATTTCGACTCTCTCTTCCCTGTTTTCTAGCTAAATCAACTAGCCTATTACGTATTGTATAGTTAAAGTAAGTTGCCATCGGCCCTTTATCAGGCTCGTACGTCTCATAGGCATTCCACATAGCACAAAGCCCTTCTTGAAAATACTCCTTATGTGGATCGGATAGATTTAATCGATGAATATGAAAGTGTATCCTGCGTTCATTTTGTTTCACTATCTCTTCAAATGCTTCCAGCCTTTTTTTAGTCACTTATACCCCTCCAAATAACTGTCTTTACTCTACTATCGAAAAATAAAGGAAGGAGGGGGCATCATTTTCTGATTTTATTAGTAAGATGAGACTACATAGGTAAAATGCCACATTCAGACCATCTTTTCCCCACAGAGAATTATCCTTTTACTACTAAATTCCATATAGCAATGTTTATTGCTTCTTGTTATTATTATATTATCATAACCATAAGTTAATATTTCCCTATTTTAATAAATTCATATAGACGGAGCTTACATATGAAAAAACCTTCCATGATACTGATTATAATTCTTTTCTTTCTACTTGTATTAACGGTCTTTCGTCTGTTCTGGGGCAGTATCTATTCAACTACTCACCACCCTGAAGCACAAGAGGGTGTGCTTGACTTAAGACAAGGCCAATTGGAAGAAATACAAACAACCCCACTAGTGGGGGAATGGACGTTTTATCCGGATGTGTTATTGGATCAAAGTGCATTACAGCAGGCTCAAGATGGTGAAACATATAATACTTTCCCTAATGGATGGAATAACATTCCGCTTGGGTCCACTTATACAGTAGGCACGTATCATTTACGAATCCTTCTCCCCCCTTCTGATACAACGACTGATTATGGACTTCGTATGCCTGTTATTCAATCTGCAACTAAACTGTTTATTGATGGAGAGGAAATTAGTGGTTCTGGTAACCCATCTGTGAACCCTTCTGATTATATTGCCCAAAAGGTCCCCTATACTGTATTTTTTCGATCGAATAAAGAAACGATAGATATTATCGTACACGTTGCCCACGGAAACTATCCAATACGATCATCAGAAGTAGGAGTTGTGAAATTTGGACATGCTTCGGCTATAAACAAAGAGACTAGGTTTTCGGTTATTAGTCAGATCATTGTTCTGACTGTCCTTGGTGCTGTTGCTATTTTTATTGCTTTCTTGTACTTTGTTGGAAAAAGACCAAAAAGCTTACTGTACTTTTTTCTGTTACTTATAAATGCAATGCTCATGGTACTTTTAGATGTAGATAAATTCCTTCTAAAACTTATCCCTATCACCTATGAAAGCAGTGTAAAAATACTCTTCCTGGTGTATACAAGTATTGCTTCGTTTATGCTTCTATTCTTCAAGCATTTTTTGCCAGAATACGCTAACAAAATGCTCAAATGGTTTTTATCCGCTTATTTGTTGTATGTAGGGTTCATTCTTTTAGCACCGGTCACCTACATACTAAGTCTGCGCTTTCTTTTAGGTATTGTCTTACTTACTACTACCTGCTTTATTACCATACAATTTTTTAAAGCAGCCAGGAATCGAATGGAAGATGTTTTGTACTTGTTGCTAAGTGCTGCTGCGATCACAAACAATGTCGTATGGGCCATTATTTATAGCAACACAACAATTGAACGATTTTTCTATCCTGTTGATCTTTTAATTACAATATTTCTCTTCTCCGCTTTCTGGTTAAAACGTTTTTTACGAAACGTACATCGTATACAGGGGCTTTCCGAAGAACTTATCCAAGTGGACAAGCGAAAGGACGCATTCCTTGCTAATACTTCACATGAACTACGTAATCCATTACACAGCATGATTAATATTGCGCATTCTGTGTTGCATAGTAAAGAAAATAAATTGAATCAAGAAGACTATCAAAATATGGAACTACTTATAACGGTGGGAAAGCGGATGTCCTATATGATCAACGACCTGCTCGATTTGGGCAGAATAAAAGAGAATAAGGTAACCTTACAGTTGAAACCACTTCCTTTAGAAGCTGTTACAGTAGGAGTTGTTGACATGCTGCAGTATTTACTTGAAGATAGACCAGTCCAGATACAAACTGATGTTCAGGGCGATGTTCAACCAGTACTAGCTGATGAAAATAGGCTGATTCAGATTCTCGTCAACTTACTTCATAATGCAATTAAGTATACGGATAAAGGAACCATTACCATTTCTACCAATTACATGGATAACAAAGTGGTTATATCTGTTGCGGATACTGGAATTGGCATGAAAGAGGAGCGAATACATACCATCTTCAAGCCATATGAGCAGGGTATAGAGGAAGGTGTCAACGAAGTTAGGGGTGGAGTTGGCTTAGGACTAACCATCAGCCATCAATTAGTTAAGTTGCATGGTGGGGAGATTGAGGTTCACTCTGCCTTGCATAAAGGATCGGTATTTTCCTTCTCTTTGCCATTAGCAAAGGAGGAACATTCTGTTGTTGAAACACCTAACCTTCCAGTTATTTCCCATGCTGTTTCAAAAGACGCAGAAACGAAACACCCTATCCTATACGCAGAAGTAGCAAAGCTACTCGTAGTGGATGATGAAACAATCAACTTGCGTGTGCTAAAAAACATATTAGCCTCCGAACAATATGAAATAACAACTGCTCTTAGTGGAGCAGATGCATTGGAAAAATTAAAAAACGAAACATTCCACTTGCTCATTAGTGATGTCATGATGCCATATATGTCTGGTTATGAATTAGCGAAAAAAGTTAGAGAGCAATACACGCTTTCTGAGTTGCCAGTTCTATTACTAACAGCAAGAAACAGTCCAGAGGATTTGTCTACTGGCTTTGCTTCTGGCGCCAATGATTACATTGTCAAACCGGTGGATCCACTAGAATTAAGGGCTCGCGTAGATGTACTTGTAAAGCTGAAAACTTCCATTGCGGAACATATGCGAATGGAAGCGGCTTGGCTTCAAGCACAAATTAAGCCTCATTTTTTGTTTAATACCTTAAATTCCATTATGTATCTAATGGAAATAGATGAAGAAAAAATGCGGTATGTTTTAGATCATTTCATTCAATTTATCCAAACTAGTTTTGCATTTAAAAATACTGAAGCCCTCGTTAGCCTAGAAGAGGAATTAGCGCTTGTCCATTCCTACATTGAAATTGAAAAGGCGAGGTTTGGTGATCGTGTTAATGTAGAATGGGATGTGGATGCAAGAATTAAAGTGAAATTGCCTCCTCTTTCCATTCAAACATTAGTTGAAAATGCAATAAACCATGGCATTTTAAAACAGTCTGAAGGTGGTACCGTAACAATTAGCATAAAAGCATATAAGGGTTTCACAAGGATTTCTATAATGGATGATGGCGTTGGCATGAACTCTGAACAACAGGTACGCCTCACAAAACATAACCCTAGGGAGCGAAAAAGTGTGGGAATATACAATACAGATAGACGACTAAGACAGTTGTTTGGCGAAGGAATAACTATTAAAAGCGAACAAGCGAAAGGTACCATTGTTTCATTTTTCGTTTCAAGTGATCGGAGCTAGGAGAAACAACCTTACTTCTCCAACAATTTTTCTTCTATTTGCATGATTTCTGTAAGGATTTGTATAAGCTCCGTTCTTTTTCTAACCCCAAACTTACGATATATCTTACTGACATAGTCACGTACTGTTTTTTCTTTTAGCTTTAGATACTCTGCGATCTCTATGTTTTTTTTATTCTTATAAACCAAAAAGGCAATTTCGTTGTCTCTGCGTGACAAAGAAAAATGCTTTCCAAGCTTATGATTGAAAAGTTGCTTTTCAAAAAAATCCTCCGTCCGGATATTGACTAGTAATGTTCTTACAAGTTCTCCTGATACGACATGCTGATCTTCGCACACATTACTAATTGACTGAACGAGACAATGTGGTGTTACATTATTAAGGATAAAGGACACCACACCTATTTTTAATCCATAGAAAATAACATCCTTTCTATTCGAGGATAATACAAACATTAGCTTCATTTCTGGGAAGGAGTTCTTTATTGTTTCAGCTAAGTACAGCCTCTCCTCAGCATAGTGAACTAAAATAAGGTCGGGTTGATCATCTGAGATTATATCCTTTATCTCGCTCTCGTTTTCTACAATTCCTATCAGGTTAATATCAGCTTCTCTCGACACCCTGCTGTACAATTTGTGCGTAGAAACACTTGGTGGACCGATGATTAATAGTTTGACCATATAGACACCTTCTAACGTTGATAAATTACTTAATAAGTTTATCCTTAATTACTGTACAAGTTCTATACATGAAGTGTGCTAAATAAAATGGAAGGGAAGGTCCCTATCCTCCTAAGGAGAATTAGCGATGCGTGGAAAATAGAATTTTTATTTAGTCTAGTAATTTTTACATTTAATTATCACCCTGTTACCAACTCCTCACTTGAAACAGATTATAAAAAGCAAACCCTAGTTTACCCATAGGATTTGCCTTTTTTCGATTCTCTACCCGTCCATTTCTTTTAGGCTAGAAATATTAACTTCTTTTAGTGCTTGGGTAGCGAGCTGGTCTGCCTCCCGATTTTTTTTACGAGAAACGAGTTCAAATTCTACCTCTAAGCCTAGTTTTTCTAGTTTGTCCTCAATACGGTTCGCCCATTTAGCTAGCTCTTTCTCATAGACAGGCCAGTCCTCGCTAAGTTGATTTATAACGACCTGTGAATCCCCAATAATGGTTATAGGCATATGGTGCACACCTAATTCCTCCACTTCCTTTACAGCCAAGTGAAGGGCAGCATATTCCGCCTCATTATTTGATTCAAGCTCTTCTACAAGTGCATTTCTTCGAAGACGGTAAGCTTTTTCATTTTGTTCATAATAAATGGCACATCCTAGGCCCGATTTTCTCGTTTTTAGGTCATAGCCACCGTCAAAGTATATTTTCACATCATGTGGCTCTGTTTTTATCTCTTCCAACTGCTTGCGTAATTCTTTTAAATTCCAGCTATATTCGTGCGTATCAATGAATTGTATATCATTAGCTCTTCCTGTTCTTTCCATGTCTTCTGCTAATAACAATGCTTTTGCCGCACGCATTTCATCTGAGTATAGAACAGTATCTGCACCCTTTGGTGTACGGTAAGTAAATGAAATAATTCCTTTCACCTGCTAACCTCCATTCTCCATATCGCACTTCTTCTCTAGCCTTCCTATATTCCCTAAATTTATGAACGTTAGGCTTCGAGTATCACGAATTATTTCTTTCCCAAAATTATAATACGAGGATAGCACATAGCAGACTATTTCTCCACACTTCCTTATACTTGTTACCATTTCAAATCCCCTGAAAGTCAATTATGTAATAAAAGCCCTATCATGCTTTAGCACAATAGGGCTTAAAAGTGATTATTCTTCAGTCATCCAGCCCGGTTTCCCGAAGCCTTGAAATTCCTCATCAATAATTTGTTCAAATTCATCTGATTCGATAACTTCTTTAATGTCTTTGGCAAATTGCGCATCAAGATCATCTGTATTAACCGCAACAACATTCCGGTAATTATCTGGCATTTCTTCCAGAGCCAGCGCATCCAGCAGATCCATATCGGCAGCAAGGGCAAAGTTTCCTGGAACTGCAGCAGCATCCTCACTATCCACTAGACGTGGCAGTTGTCCTGCTTCCACTTCAACGAATTCAAGATTCTTTGGATTCTCCACAATGTCCTTAATAGAAGCTTTTAATGGGTCTACTTCTTCGCTTATAGTGATTAACCCCTGATCTTGCAACATTAATAATGTTCTAGAAAGATTGGTAGGATCATTTGCAATAGCAATAGTACTTCCCTCAGCAATTTCATCCGTAGTTGCAAAAGTATTAGAATATAAGCCCATTGGCGCTGTAGGAACAGCAATCACAGACGATAGGTCCATATCGTTTTCTTCTGCAAAGGCTTCTAAATAGATCGTATGCTGAAATAAGTTCGCATCAATGTCTCCTCTTGATAAAGCATTGTTTGGCTGTACATAATCGGTAAACTCTTGGTTCTCTACTTCATAGCCCTTTTCTTCTAATAATGGCGCAAGAGCTTTTGTTACCATATCACTGTATGGCCCCACAGTAGCCCCAAATTTAATCGACTTAGACTCACCCTCATTATCCCCTGCTCCAGATTCATCATCCCCACACGCTGCAAGTAAAAGAATACATAATAATGCCGTAATTGATATAAGTGCCTTTTTCATTGTTGTGCCTCCATCATGTTTTTATTTTTTATTTACAGTCTTGGCAATAAAATCACCAAGATATTGAATAAGCTGTACCAACACAATTAATACAATAACTGTTGTAATCATTACCGTGTCGTCATACCGGTAATAGCCATAGCGAATGGCTAAATCACCAATCCCGCCACCGCCAATGGTTCCAGCCATGGCAGAATATCCTATCAAACTAATTGCGGTGATCGTCAACCCACTGATAAGTCCAGGCTTTGTTTCAGGGAGAATAATATCCTTGATAATTAACCATGGAGATGCCCCTACGGCAATAGCAGCTTCGATCACCCCTTTATCAATTTCTCTTGCAGCAGATTCTACAATCCGAGCGTAAAAAGGAATGGCCGCAACCGATAGAGAAACAGAAGCTGCAAGTGGACCAGTAATACGTCCGACGATGATATCTGTAACAGGGAATAGAAAGACAAGCAAAATAATAAATGGTACAGAACGAACTAAATTCACAATGATACCAATTATTCCTTTTGCAATCCGGCTTTCCCAGAATAGTCCTTTGTCTGTTACATACAGCAATATACCGATAGGGAGCCCAAGAATCAAGGCGACGAGTAAGCCTATACCCACCATCAACAAGGTTTCAAAGAAAGCCGTGTTCAACTCAGGAAGGATCTCTATTATTCTATCGAGCATGCTGGATCACCTCCACTTGCTTTAACCGCTCTTCTAAATAATGCTTAGCAGAAGCCACCTCGTCCGTTTCTCCTAACAGTTCCATAATGAAAATGCCTAAAGGCGTCTCTTTTATGTACTCCACCTTGCCGTGAAGGATATTGCCACTGACCTGAAACTTTTGCAGCATATCTGACACTACGGCGTCACTCGCTAAGTTACCGCGAAACTGTAATTGGAGAATGGTACCTTTGCAGGCTTCAAGCAACTTTGCTGGTAAATCAAAGTTCAAAATGGTATCAATGAACTGCTTTGTCAGTTCCTCCTGTGGGTTTGCAAAAATGTTATAAGATGGTCCTTGCTCAATAATTCTTCCATCCTGCATAACAGCACATGTATCACAAATCTCCTTCACTACTTCCATTTCATGGGTTATTAAAACGATGGTGATCCCAAGCTCTTGGTTAATTTTCTTTAATAACTGCAAAATGGATTTTGTTGTGCTCGGATCCAATGCTGAGGTTGCTTCATCGCATAGTAAGACCTTAGGATTGTTTGCAAGGGCTCGCGCAATACTAACACGCTGCTTCTGTCCACCACTTAGTTGTGCAGGGTAATGATTTATTTTATCTGTTAAGCCAACTAATTCAAGCAGCTCCTCTACCCGCTTCTTCCTTTGTGATGGAGCTACTCCAGCCGCCTTTAAGGCAAATGCGATATTATCGAATACGGTTTTAGCTGAGGCTAGATAGAAGCCTTGAAAGATCATGCCGATTGACTGTCGTGCTTCTCGTAACTTCTTTGGGGAAAGCTCTAATAAATTAACACCGTCCACTATTATTTTTCCTGAAGTTGGCCGTTCTAGTATATTCATACAGCGAATTAGGCTACTTTTTCCTGCACCACTATATCCTACAATGCCGTATATTTCTCCCTTAGGTACTTCCAGTGAAACATTATCCACACCAACGACTTGGCCGGACTTTGTTTCATAGACCTTACTTACCTTTTCTACCTTAATCATAACGTTCACTCCAATTCCGCCTGTAAATCCAATCCATCAAAAAACCCCCTTTCATCATGAAAGAGGGTGTCGATTACAAGTATCTCACACTTATCTTTCAGAATGAATCATTCTGAAGGAAGTAGCACCACTCCAAATGGAAGGTTGCTGTGACATCTACGGGCCTTTCCCTCCGTCACTCTAGATAAGAAATATTCATATTGTTAGCATAATGATTATCATAGTCTCTGAATTCCGCTTTGTCAATAGCTAGTTTTAAATATTCCTAGCTTCCCAATTCGAGCTGCGGCTTCAGCAAGTCGATCTTCATCAGCTAGCAATCCAGCTCGCACAAAGCCCTCTCCCGCTTCACCAAAGCCGTTACCTGGTGCTACGACAACATGTGCTTTTTCCAAAAGGAGGTCAGCAAATTCCTCTGATGTATATCCTTCTGGGACAGGAAGCCATGCAAAGAATGTACCGCGTGGCGCTTGAACGTTCCACCCAATTTCCTGCAATTTTTCTACAAACACATTGCGTCTACTCTCATATGTAGCTACTAATTCATCTACAGCCGTTTGATCACCAAGTAAAGCCTTTTCTGCTGCTTGTTGCACAGCGCCAAACAAGCTAACGTATAAGTGATCCTGAATTAGATTAAGGCTTTTTATCACGGAAGTATTTCCAACAGCAAAACCAACACGCCAACCAGCCATATTATACGTTTTAGACAAGGTATACATTTCTACCCCAATATCCTTTGCTCCAGCTGATTGCATAAAACTTTGCGGTTTCTTTCCATCAAAGCCAATAGCCCCATATGCAAAGTCATGTACTACACAGATTTCATTCTGTTTTGCTAATTCAATTGTTTCATCAAAAAATTCCTTGTTTGCAACACCGGCAGTCGGATTGTTTGGATAGTTTAAAAATAGTAACTTTGCTGCTTCAAGGTCAGCTTGATTTAGTTGTTGATAATTTGGTAGAAAATTATTTTTTTCTAACAATGGCATAAAAACTGGATTTGCATTAGCCATGGCAATTCCGGACATGTAATCTGGATAGCCAGGGTCAGGTAATAATGCTGTGTCTCCTGCATTTAACAGGCATTGGCTAATTTCAACCAGTCCTGTTTTGGCACCAAAAAGAATCGCTACCTCTGATTCTGTATCAATATCCACATCGTATTCCCGCTTGTAAAAGGTTGCCACCGCTTCTTTAAGAAAAGCATGACCTGTAAACGGAGAATATTTATGATAGACAGGATTATCCGCTGCTGTCTTTAATTCTTCTACTATATGGTTTGGCGTTGGCAAATCAGGATTCCCCTGGCCAAGATTAATAACATCATGTCCCTCGCTGCTTAATGCTTGTACCTTTTTTACCAATTTGGCAAAAAACTGCTCTGGCAGGCGTTTCAAGGTATCTGATACTGGAAAGCTTTGCACGGTTTTCTCACCTCTAATAATTCTAAAATTCTAATTATCTATGTTAGCCAAATTTACACCGTTTGTAAAGCTACACTTACCAAAGGAACAGGTTAATTGACAGGAAAATGAGGCGATGGGATAATAAGCACCAATAACATCGTGCATTTATATTACGATCAGGCTGGTAGCTTACCCTTGCTTTATAAAGGAGTTGGTTTTATGACATTATCTGTTGCCTTGTTGCAGATAGACATTACATTTGGAGACCCGGTAGCAAATGAAGAAAAGGTAGAAAGCAAGTTTGCAAGTTTTAAAAATAAGAAAGTAGATGTGGTGGTTTTACCCGAGCTTTGGACAACTGGCTATGATCTCACCCGTTTAGAGGAGGTTGCCGACTCTAATGGAGAACGTTCCCTCTCCTTCCTTTCTAGACTTGCCCAGAAATATGACGTGCATCTTGTAGCAGGGTCTGTTGCCAAGCGCACAGAACGTGGCGTAACCAATTCCATGTTCGTTATCAATTCAAATGGTGAACTCGTAAAGGAATATGCAAAAGCGCATCTATTTAGATTGATGGATGAGGAAAAGTATTTGGTTGAAGGTAGTGAGGATGGTATTTTCGAATTGGCCGGAATAAAATCTGCAGGTGTTATTTGCTATGATATTCGTTTTCCAGAATGGATCCGAACACATATGCTTGATAATACGAAGGTTTTATATGTTGTTGCGGAGTGGCCTGCAAAACGAATAGACCATTGGAAAGCCTTGCTAATCAGTAGAGCTATTGAGAATCAATGCTATGTTGTAGCCTGCAACCGAGTTGGTGCTGATCCTAACAATCAATTTGGTGGTCATTCTATGGTTATTGGGCCTTGGGGAGAAATCCTGGAAGAAGCTGCCGACGAAGAAACCATCCTATACAGTGAATTGGATGTAGAGCAAGTAGATGATGTTCGACAGCGTATTCCGATTTTTTCTGATCGTCGGCCGGATATCTACAGATATTAAGATAAGAACGCCTTTCAAATTAGAAAGGCGTTCTTTTTCGTACTAAAACCAAAAAAATTGCAGTTAATATAGATACATAACCAAGTATGTAGATAAAAGTGAAAAACAGCTGGCCATTCGCTGTTATAGTATCCTGGGAGAGCACCTCCATTATTGCAAAAGAAGGAGGGAAAATCCATGTAACATAAGAAAGTCCACTTGGAAGACTGTCTACCACGCCACCTTTAACAAGTGAGGTTACTAAAATCAACACAAGTAACAGCCAAGTGCTGAGTATCCTTCTGCTCCATATTTTTGTGAAATAAAGCGACACGGCGACGCTGAGGAAAGAAATAAGGAAATGTGCAGTAATTGCTACCATTACGTCCCACATTGTAATAGACCTATGGAAAGCACCAATCAAAATTGGATATAGAACAGCTATTATGATAAGACAGCTATTCATAATCATAACGCCAATTAATTTGCTAATAAATACAGTAATAAAGCTCTTTGCATGTACAGCTGTAATATGGAGCTGGGTTGCATCCTCTCTATTGACCAGGGTTATCGTGAACCAGGCCGCGACAAAATACAGGACTGCACATGAAACAGCATAGCTACTGAAAACCGGGTTAGGAACGTATGTATATGCAACAAATGTCCACAAGCAAAATAAACTGACAGGCGGCACATATAAGTAGGACCTTAAATAGTCTTTTAACATATAGGAAACGAGTGCTTTCACAATCTCACCTGGCCTTCTGTTTGTCCACTTATATTCTGCGTTTTTGATAGAAATTCTATCTTTCCACCCTGGTTAATAATTGTTAAAAGTAGTCTATCACTGTTGGTAGCTTCTACATTTATCTCATAGCTTCCATCTTGGAGTCTTCGTAAAGTTTGCATATCTAGTGTCGTTTTAATTAGAGGAGAAATTTTATCAAGGTTTCCCGAAAACTGAATCGTACGATACGTTTTTTCTGTTTTCATCCCCCCTTCTTTCACCTGTTTATTTTCGACAAGAAGAATACGATCCGCCAAATTTTCTTTTAATAAGCCCTCATGGCAAGTGAAAATAATTGTAGTGCCTTTTTCCTTCAACCGTTTTAGATACTGTAATAAGATTTCCTGCGAATCGGGATCTAGACCAGAAAGCGGCTCATCAAGTAAAAGGATAGACGGCTCCTTAAGCAAACTTTGCATAAGATTTATTTTTTGTTTGTTTGTTGCCTTTAGAAAGTCTACAAATGTAATCTCGATGGAAGTTGAAATTAAATTGCTTAAAAAGAAGTGTTACGCTTTTTTTAAGTTCCTCCCTACTCATTCCCTCTATTCTCCCCATATGTATTAAGTATTCCTTGGCAGTGAAATGGAGTGATTTTGGAGGGATTTCCGGGACAAATCCATACTTTTTAGTATCCCCTTTCACATGGCTTGGAGAAACAACGCCTGCTAAAAGCTTTAAGAATAGGCTTTTTCCTGACCCGTTCTCTCCAATAACAGCCACACATTCCTTTTCCTTTATACGTAAGGAAACATTATTTAAAATAACCTGTTCATCTATTTTAACGTCTACATCTTTTAATTCGATCATACGCATTCTTCTCTCCTATGTATGTTGCCATGCTTCCTAAACTCATTTATTTTCTTGTTTCTAGTTTTTCTAAGCGTTTCTCCAGTTGACTAATTCTCTCCTCATTCTGCTTTGCTGGTTCTTTTATTCTGAATATCGCACTTCTAAAAATGGTGATAAGGGCGATAAGAAAAACAATAAATCCCGCTACAAACATAAAGATAATTTCCATGGGCAACCTCCTCATCTATACATTTCTTGTTTTCCCCAAAAAATCCTGCCTAGAATGGAAAAATGCCCCATTAATTGGGACATTTAATCTACATTACTTCTTTAATTCCTTTTTTAACAAGTATCCAGTTGGCTGGATAGCTTGTAAGAAAACCGAGTATCATGGCAATTTGCATCATAAACCAATATACAGCAGTATCAGGTTTTGGTGACACCGCAAAAAGAACAAAATGAACGATTGCCATCCAGCCAAACATGCCGATTTCGAATGCAATAAGTGCAGCGGAATCTGCTTTTATCGCTGACTTAAGCGCACCTTTTTTACCAAGATCTTTGTTCATTGGATAGATCGCATAATATTGGAATATAATTCCGACTAAATATGCTAGGATAAATTCAACCAAATAATGTGCAAACAAAGTGGAACCTACTATCGTGAAACCAGTTAGTGCCACAAACGGCACACCTGCTGCATCCCCTACTGTGCATCCCCCAGCACAATGACTTGTCGACACAAAGACCTTTGCAGGCGTTTTCCGTCGATCTTCACGCTCTGAGTCTTTTGCATTTAGACGTCCCCACTTAAAGTAAGCCCAAAGTGCGAATGGTCCAAAAAACCATCCGTTTATCGGCCACACCAAGTTCATTACTTTCATGTGCTGAGGATGCCTGATAACATCCACTATAATAATGGCGGAACTTATTATTCCAATGGATAATGCGATCCAAGATATAGTAGTTAACATCATTTTCACCTCATAGTATAGTTTTCTACCCAACTTTGTAATCTTTCTAAACAATGGGATGAACAAACTTTACTCTCCCACCATAATTTATAGGGAACTAACCTATTTTATGAGGTGAGCATATGGAACATTTACCAGCTGTAGACGTTGGACTCATGTCAGATCATTTAATGGCACATGAGGGAATGCTACAAAAATTACGAACGTATCAGGAAATAGCCACAAGTACTGAACTTATCAGAATCCTCTCCCTACAATACAATATGATGTCTGATCATGTGCGGGTTATGCTTGAATTAATTGACCCTTATCATACGACTTATGTAGAACTTGCTCCAATCAATATGACCTTGCTTGAACAAAATTCCATGGGGCATTTCGGAATTAGCCAGGCTGACCACTGGATTGCCAGGGAGGCACATACGTCAGCTAAAGATATGGCCAATACGAATTTCACTTCTGCTTTAATGATGCAAAACCAAAACGTGCGAAATGTTCACGTAGAAATGGCCTTACAGCAATTGAAAATGATGGAGCTTTATGGACAATTTCTTCATCGGATAGGAGGCTCCTTCGTTCCGCGTGTATCTAATGAAGAACAACTTCGTACGTATAACTATTTTCAAGCTTTGTTCTCTAGTTAGGAATAGCAGGTAAGGATTACAACAAATAATGAGTCTCATGGGACACGATCTAGTTGCAAATCATCTTTGTCTATCGTTAAACTATAACAAACACCACACCAGGAGGAATCACCATGCGACTTTGGCACGAAAATTTAATACCCCACCTGCCTAGACAACAGCTGCTTGGACAGCACCGCGAATGCTGTGCTCTTAGAGGTAATGGTTGGGGTAAGCCACATTCTACAGTAAATTATGTATTCGATTATTCACCATATCGTCTGTTTATCTACCATCAATTAATTATGAGGGAGATGCAAAAACGAGGATATCGGGTCGATCCTTTATGGGAAGATCCTTTTTATAGAGGAAAGATTTCTGAAGCACATAATGAAAATAGCCTTTATGGAAACGAGCATGTAGACGAACTAGAAAGACCACTCTATCCAGAGCATACCCCTGTCTATTTAAAGGACTGTCTTGATAACCTGAGTGAAAAAGGAATTGATTTGCCACGAAAAAATGAAACCCACCAGTAAAGGCTGGCAGGTTTCATTTTTTTATGTGAAATATTCTATTTTAGCATCAGGGAAGTAGTGGTTGATATAGCCACCAAGCGTATCTTTAATGTCTTCCTGTTCTTCATTTTGATATACGTATTTGCCAATTCCGTATCTTCCCCATTTCCACTTTCGTTTTGATTCATCGAGCTCAAGCTTTGTCATCGGGTAATTTTCCTGAATGACTCGCTTGGCAGGCTTGGTAAAGCGATGCTGAATTAATTCAAAAGTTAATTCTTTCGTGGCTTTTGCAGGCAAGGCCGCTTCCAGCCTTTCAAACATCTCTTTATAGCCTTCTTTCCAACCCTCATGCAAATAAATTGGAGCAACGATAAAACCGAGTGGATATCCAGCTTCAGCAATCTTTACTGCCGCTTCAATACGTTCTTTCAAGCGGGACGTCCCTGGCTCAAAATATTTAATAATATAATCATCGTTTACACTAAAACGGAAACGCGTCCTACCTTTATGCTCTGCATCTAGCAAATGATCGACATGCGCAAATTTCGTAACAAAACGGAGCTTGCCATGCTCAGACTTTCCGAAGTATTCAATTGCTCTTTTCAATGTGTGTGTCAGATGATCAATTCCAACGATGTCGGAAGTACAAGATGCTTCAAACCGGGTGAATTCAGGGGCCCTTTCTTGCATATATTCCTCTGCTGCATCAAAGATCTCGTCTACATTTACATACGATCGGATATATGGCTTGCTTCCCATCGTTGTTTGCAAATAACAATAATGGCAATGTCCCATACAGCCTGTTGCAAAGGGAATTGCATACTCTGCAGATGGCTTTGACGTATCAAATTTAAGTGTTTTCCGGATACCGAGCACGAGCGTTGATTTTGCTGTCCGGTATTTTTGAAAATGATTCTCACCAGGTAAGTTACGAATTTGGTTATGAGATGTTGTTTCCCTTATCTCAATATCCATCTTTTCAAACTTTCCAATTAACTCCTTGGCAAGCGGATATTCCATAGCTCGTGGCTCTACGTATACAAGTTGCGGCACAAAAGGCTTAACCATAATAATCCTCTGTTTCCGGTAGTCCAAAAGCAACCTGATATGCTTCCTCTGCTTCTTCAGCACTTTTGTATACCGCAAACTCCTCTGTTAATGGAAAATAAGTCTCGTGTATAAATAGTGCAAGTTCACCGTTTTGATCTGGATTTTCAACTACAGCAGCCTGTTGCACATGTGCCACGTCTTGGGCATGGGGATTGCGGATAATAATATAAACAACCTCTCCAGGTTGATAGGATTCATTTATATGCATGTTTTCACCATTCTTCCTTTTTACTATTCATTATCCGCACTTTCTGTGAAATTATGAGAGTTAGCTTTTTTTAGTAGTAAAATGAGAAAGTTATACATTGGTACGTAGCATAGTAGAAGATGATCGTTTATATGGAGGAGAACTGACTACAGGCAATGGACTTAGTAAATTTAGTTAGTCATAACCATATCCAAGGAGCTATGGTGAAATAAAGTAGAAATATTGTGAAATTATCGTTTCCCTAACGCGGGTTTAGTAAGTCTAATAAAAAACTAATTATAAATTTATGTAGGAGGGTGTTTATGAAAAAGGGTTTAATCTTATTTATCATAATTGGATTTATATTAGTGGGATGTAAGAGTGAAACGAACAACGGAATATCTACTGAATCGAATAGAAGTAATGCTGAAAGTGCTCAAGGAACAAATCCTTTGGATAATTCTATTACCGGAGAATTTGAATTGTATAATGGGAAAACTTTAAAAGTTGCAGTGATTGGAATTTCTCCTCAGATCAGAGAAAAACAGGTGGAATTTAATGAAATATCATTTGAGGAATTGGCAAAAGGTGAAATGGTGAACTACGATGCCGTCTTTGTTATGAAAGAAAGACTTTTCCAAGCCTCCAACAGTCAATATGCAGATATTTACCTGAATTCTGATATCCCGGTCTTTTTTATATCCGCTAATAGCCATCTTCCTTTTACATTAAAAGATACAGAGTATAGTCAGTCTTGGGAATGGGCGCCTGGTAACATGTTTGCTACTGGTGTGATGAAGGACTCTGATAATGGCTCATTAAGAGAATTGGGGTTTGGTTTGTATAATGACGAAAAGACAAATGAACACATAAAAGCAACCTATTCTTTAGTATTCAAGAAAATAGAAGAAATCAGTCTTTAAAGTTTTATAAACACATCGTATCAACAGGGGCTATCATCAAACCATACAAAAGGAGCTTGGGTAACCAAGCTCCTTTTTGCCTTATCCAAGGGCAACATCAAGTATCATCATGATGGTGAACCCAATCATTAAACTCATCACTGCAAGATCTTTATTTCCTTCTTCCTGCGAACCAGGAATTACCTCTTCTGCTACAACAAAAATCATCGCTCCTGCTGCAAAGCTTAATGCATAAGGAAGAAGCGGCTGTATAAAGGTAACAGCCATCGCCCCGATAATCCCGGCAATTGGCTCAACCATCCCGGAAAACTGACCGTACATAAAGCTCTTACGGCGGGACATACCTTCTCTTCGTAGTGGCATGGAGACAGCTAGCCCTTCAGGAAAGTTCTGTATCCCAATACCTAATGCAAGAACAATTGCCCCTGTAATTGAAGCAGATGGAAATTCTGCAGCCACAGCCCCAAAGGCAACCCCAACCGCTAATCCTTCTGGAATATTGTGCAAGGTTATCGCCAAAACAAGTAACGTACTACGCTTTTTCTTTTTGGGCTGATATCCCTCGGCCTCACTCATTGGAGAGGTGGGATGTAAATGTGGCAAAATTTTATCAATTCCCCATAGAAAAATGCCCCCGAGCATAAATCCAACTGCTGCGGGTACCCAGGTAATGGAGCCATTTTCTTCTGCCAAGTCTAGCGCTGGGGAAAGTAAAGACCAAAAACTGGCCGCTATCATAACCCCGCCCGCGAATCCGAGCATACTGTCCATTAATTTTTGATTAAAATTTTTAGTTGTAAATACGAGTGCAGCCCCAAGTGCGGTCATAGCCCAAGTAAATAATGTCGCAATCCCTGCTTGGACAACTGGGTGCAATGATAGGAAGTAGTCTAGCATAATTAGTGCTCCTTTCTCTGCTGCAATGCCTTGTTTAAATGTCAGTCTATGTTGCTAATTTAATACTATTCCTATCTGACGGGATTTGTAAACAATATCGTACTAAGAGGATGATCTCGAGTAAATAATTTGGGAAGGTAATAGGTGATATGCAAAATAAGGCTTTATAAAAACGTAAAGGAGCAGCATAGTAGCTGCTCCTTACCATGTTAAGCATTTCCTCCTGCCTCTAACACAGCATATAGCGGATAATGATCACTTGGGAATTGATCTCCATTTCTTGTATTAACGACCTCTATAAAACGAGCTGTGACCTCTCCTTTTGCCAATATCCCATCAATTCGGAATTCCTTCCCTCCACCTGTAGGATCGTGAAAATTATTGAACGTTCCCAGTGTGTCATTTTTTCGTTCCTCTGCGGTTTCCCATAGGTTTAGATAGCCACTCTCCTTTAGAATTTGGAAAGGAGTACTTTCATGATTCGCATTAAAGTCCCCTGTTAATACGGTAGGCAATCCTTCACTCAAACCAGATCTTTCCCCCAGTAATGCTGCAGCCTTCTCTCGTGCTTTGGAAGCTATATGATCAAAATGTGTATTTAGGATATAGAGTTCCTCTCCATTATCTAGACTACGGAATTTTCCCCATGACACAATTCGCGGACAGGAACTCCCCCACCCTTTGGATCCAGGCTCCTCCGGGTCCTCTGATAACCAGTATGTAGCTGTATCGATTGCTTCAAAAGTAGCTTTTCGGAAAAAAATCGCAGATCGTTCTCCTTTCTCACCGCCATCTCTTCCCTCCCCGATCCACTGATAGTCGGACAGATTTGCTTCTAGATCGCTCATTTGCTGTGGTACTGCTTCTTGGATTCCTATAAAATCTGGATTTTTATCCTTGATTACCTTAATTACTTCTGGTAGTCTTTCCGCCCATGTATGTGGCGTTCCATCCTCACTTGTCAGGCACCTAATATTGTAGCTCATTACACCGATTTGCATGTAGCTTCCCCCTTAGCTATGATACTATCAGTATAGAATTACCCTTCTCGTTTCACAACCAGAAACTAAAACCGTTAATCAATCCAGGCTCCCGTCAAATGATCAAGCGGCAAATACTCCTGATTAATTTTCACAAACCTATTCAAAACATCAACACCAAGTAGCTTGCCTTTTATTTTTCGGTAATCATGGTCTCGGAAATATTCCAATTCAATGGTCAAATCGTTCGCCAATGCAAGTTGAAGCTGTAAATTAATCTCTTCCATCTGGTACTCGGAAAGCATCGGTTTTTCCTTAAACTCCTGCTCTGCCCACATCTTTTTTAGTAATTCTATATGCTCTGGCAGCATCATCGCTGTCCATTTTATCGTACCTCTGTCATTGACACTCATTGTTATGCCCCCACTTTCTTCTTGGTTGGTCCAGCGGAAAGGATGTTTTCGCGTTTAAAAGTGCGTACGCTTTTTCGATAATAACAATAAGCAAGAACTAGTGTATCATCCATTTTTAGCACACGAATAAAACGTTGCGTAATCTGTTGATTTCCATCCATATAGAACACTACAATCTTTTGTTTTGTTTCCATCGAACGCTTGAATACTCCATTCATTGAGAACATCCTTTCCGGAACGTTTGTTCAGAACATCTGTTCTTATTTTACCACATTAGCAAAAAAATATGCATGAAAATTTCTGGAAAAAGATTTGAAGAGAAAATTCCGCGTTTGTCACGACTTCAATTTATGAGGCATAAACTGGGAGGGAAAAACGAAGACGGGGAGTTGTTATCGCATGACAGTCTCATACATGGATTACACAAGTGAGAATGACACATATTTTGCCGATTTGAATAAAAATCGACTATTTACAAGGAACAGACAGAATTACATTAACCGATTAGGAAGAGATGTGCTGAATACTTTAGGAAATGTTTCGCTACTAGATATTTACTTAAGTGATAAGCGAGTTGTAGAACCACACTATCACCAGAACGCCGCCGAACTCGTTTATTGTATTTCCGGTGAAGCACGTGTATCCTTTATTAACCCATTTAATAATGAGGTCAGCAACATTACCATAAGACCTGGACAAGTGGCTAACATCCCTCAAGGATGGTGGCACTGGGAGGAAGCAACAACAGACCAAACACATTTGTTGGCCATATTTGACGCCCCGTATCCTGAGTATATTTTTGGATCTGACATTCTGACAAAGACACCAGTTGAAGTACTGGCACATACGTATTGCCTGAATGCTGATCAGTTACGCAAAACACTTTCTCCACTTAACAATGAAACCATTATTATTGGGCCAACAGATGAATGTGAACAGAACCAAGTAAAACAACAATATGCCAATCAACAGCCTGTAAAACACACTTATTCTAGAAACGAAAATTCCTCCACTTACTATGGCGGGTATTATCCACAGGGGCAAAATCATTTCTAATGCCTAGACAGTTTCGAACTTTGCCAACGCTTGGCGTGGTGCAGCAGAACGGTACCAATGTGACATGAGAATAAAAATCAACACCAAATCAATCGCATCCCCACCATAATACATTAACATTCCTCCTGCCTCTGCCTCGTGAGTGGGGACTCCAATTGGAGGATGTGCGTATATATATTTAGACAGAATCGCATGTGCTCCTAAAGCAAACACGAGGACAATGCTACGATATAAATAAGAAAAGCGATGAGGTGTCGGGTCGATATAAATCATCGCTGCTGTAAATAAATATCCAGCTGCAAATACATGAAAATGAATAAGCAAATAAACGAGAAGATTATGGTGCATGAAGTGATATAAATTTGTTGTGTAGAGCAGCCATAGTCCTCCTATATTTAATATGGAAGCAATAATCGGATTGCTAAGCACCGATACAGGGAAACTTTTTAAGAAATTGGCAATGAAACGCGCCTGCCTGACAGGAAGCGCTCGAAGCACTAAAGTCACTGGTGCAGAGAGTACCAATAAAAGTGGCGCAAGCATTCCGAGTAGGAGATGGCCCAGCATATGTGCAGTAAAATTTGTGTGGGCCCATTCTGCTAAAGACCCTATGACTGCACAAGTGGCTGCAATTATTCCTAAAGTCCAGAGAATATATCTGGACATTGCCCATGGTTGTAAATGGCTTTTTCGGTTGGAAAGAAAGCCTGCTAGACAATAAACAGCAATCCCAGCAATAGATAGAGCTAGAACGATAATAGTCCACACTCCTTGTATTCCGTTATGCATCCGAACTCGACTCCTTGAGCTCATTCATTTTTTTTCTTGTTTGGAAAAGAATGATCAATGCAGCCAAGATCATGAAGATTGCAACACCGTTCCAAACTATGTCATAAACCCAAACATTATCAACATAACGAATTTGATGCAGTCCCATTACCTTATGTTGAATCAATCCATCATATAATTGAAAAGCACCTGCTCCCAGGAGCAACCCGCCCCACCAACGTTTTAGCCAAAGTGCCCGTCTGCGCCGCAGATCCGCAAACATAAAAAGACCACCAATGGTAGCGAACCAACTGAATGCGTGGAAAAGCCCATCGGAAATAAGACCAATATCTGTCGTAGACTTATCATAAAAATGGTGCCATCGCAGTAACTGATGGAATACTGTTTCATCAATAAAAGCAGCAATTCCTAAGCCAAATAATATACCAGATAACAAATTCCGACCGGCATACTTTATTATCATCTTCGCATGATCTTCCGTATCCATAATATCCACCTCGATTTCAAGCTTTTTACTTGTATACCCCTGTAGTACCCCGTTCATTCAATGGAATACAAAAAATCCGAACCGCCGAAGATACTGTCATAAGTTCGGTGGTTCGGATTAAGCTTTAATCGAAATAGTAAAGCTAATTCAAAAGTAGATTAATTCCTCCAAGGGCCGCCAAAATTAACACAAGGATAGTAAAAACTTTTTGCGGAATAATTGGTAGTACCTTAATACCAATAAACGCCCCTAGAATAATAGCAGGGACTAACCATGCATTAAACGAAATTGATTCTACTGTAATGAGCTCCAGATGGACATAGAACGGTACCTTAATGAGGTTAACAAACAGAAAGAACCACGCTCCCGTTCCAACAAATTCCTTCTTAGGTAGCCCCTTCACTAATAAATAAATTGTCATGATTGCTCCAGCAGCATTTCCTACCATAGTGGTAAAACCGCCCAGAATCCCCATCAGCAACGTGAAACCCAATGAGTTAGGTAATAAAGTATTAAACTTCGTACCGAATCGCTCCCGCACGAAATTTAGGGTGATCATGACAAGCACAATAATCCCAATCAACGGCTTTAGTTGCGCATCATTTACATGTTCAAGTACAAAGTAACCCGCAACAATCCCAATTAACACCCACGGAATTAACCCTTTTAAATGGTTCCATTTTACATTTCTACGATAATAAATAATTGCAAAAAAATCCCCCACTAAGAGCATCGGCAACAGAATACCGACAGAATCTCTTGCAGGGAAGACAAACATAAGTAATGTGACAACCAATATAACTAAATTAGGCAATCCTGACTTTGAAAAACCAATACAAAGCGCACAAAAGATTACCAAAATCCATTCCAATAACGTCAGTTCAAACATCGTACTGCCTCCTGCTGTTAAACTATTACTTTTAGGGTAGTTAATAATGTTTATTATGTATAAAAAAGTGAATTCTCCACTAAATCATATTGTCTTTCACTTTATCCGGAATCATCACAACCTCTGTTTTAAGATCAACAGGCCTATAATCAGGATCAATGCAAATATCCCAAAACTCAAGGTGTTTTTTATCAATCCAGTGGGTGGATTCCTCCACTTCCTGTCCACTTTCCCCTTGTATGGAATACCAATACAAATACTCTCTACTATCAACAGTCTCCCGAAAAATTGTTTCCACGTACATCTTTTCACTATCTAAAGTTAAGAGTACATCCTGCATATGCTCGCGGAGAAAGTTCATCCATTCGTCTACATTCGCTTCTGCACCTTGTTTGACTCGAAACCTAGTCAACTCTGTATTCATCTTCTTTTCCACCTCCGCTATTTAAATAAATAAGAATATCATAGCCGAAAATTCCCACACTACTGAACAAGCCTTTTTAAAATCGCGAGATTTTCTTCAAGAAATAAAGCATTCTTTTCAATTCCACGTCGTTTACACCAACCGATACTATTAAAAGCATCTGTGAACTGATAAAAAGGCAGGACTGCTTCTAAATCAATTAACGGCCTCACACTGTTGTAGCCATCTTGATAGGCTTTATATAATGTAACATCGAAGCGCAAAAAATCACGATGCAACTTGGTGAAATCAACTTCTGTTGAACCAAATCGTACACTTTCAAAATCAATAACGCCAACATCATTATTCTCATCCACAATGATGTTTGCTGGGCGAAAATCCATATGTATAAAACTTGGGCCGTCTGGTTTAGGAAGCTCTCGTTTCATCTTTTCAAATTTCTTAATAGCTATATTGTATAAACGCTCCTCAAGTACTTTTTCTACATCTTCTGCAAAACTATAAAACTTTTCTTCTATAAAAGTAGACCAGTTCACAAATTCATTTTCAATTCCCTTTAAACCATCAGGCGGCTGAATTTCATGAACGGAGGCATGAAGTTCCCCAACACGATAGGCTGCTGCTTTAGTTACATTGGGTGTTAATGGGTTGCCTTGTAATTCAGATAATAAAAGAGCTCCTGGGCAATCCTCATCACCAGACCAATAATCTAACAATTCCGGGACAGAGACCTTGCCCATTAAAATAATATAAGCCTCTAACTCTCTTTGGTACTTTAATCTTGTAAAAGGTATTTTTAAATAAACAGTTTCGCCATTATGTAAAATACATTTATAAACCGTGGAGCTATGCGAATCATCTACTTCAAGAAATGATTGAACCTGTAGCCCGAATTTATCCAAAATGCGATTTAACAATTAACCCTACTCCTTTCCTAACAAAATTAAGTCATATAAAACGCTAGATATACGAACCTAATGAAGAGGAGAACTGTCTAAGCATTCTTGATCGAATATACTAACGTATCCCCTTCAGAAAGCCTTAATGTTTTCTCATAGCTCAGCCCTGCCTTTTTAGCAACGAAAATGGATGCGGGGTTATTCGGATTAATCAAGCTAATTAACTTGCTTAACCCTTTCTCCTCTAATCCATATTCTCGTAATGCAATAGCCGACTCTTTAGCTAGTCCTCTCCCCCAATAATCTGGAAGTAACCAATACCCAATTTCTATTTCTTCCTTTCCTTCAATTGTTTGTCTCACCAGACCGGCATGGCCTATCAGCTTATCTTCTGCTTTTAGTTTAACAGCCTGCAATCCAAACCCATACTCATACTCCGAAACCCAGTGTCCCAAACTATCTTTAGCTTCTGCAAATGTTTTCGTTTTTCCTTTTCCAATGTAACGCACGATATTCGAATTAGCCCATAATCCTGCATAGAAATCTAAATCTTCTTCAGTGTACGGTCTTAGAAGTAGTCTATCCGTTTCAATCATTCTCAAAAACACCTCCTTTTCTTCTATTCTATCATGTTATCTGATTTCTCCGACGAATTCCACCAATGATTAGAACAAGAAAAATGAGAGCAAGTAGAAATATAGATTTGGGAAAAGATAAGATGTCCAATAACTGGGCCACTCTTTCCTCCTTCATTATCATTTCTCCCGCGGTCCACGCCAGTAATGCTGTCCCTCCATATACGATACTTGGATATTGTTCCATGGCTTTCATAATTAGACCACTGGCCATAAGAATAATTGGAATGCTAATCATTATACCAATCATGATTAGCAAAAACTGGCCATTGGAAATGGCCACAATAGCTAGGACGTTGTCCAGACTCATTAAAATATCCGCAAAAATAATAATTGTGATCGCCTCTTGCAGGGAGCTGCCAACCTTTATTTGATGATCATCCGGCTTGTCCATCAATAATTTATAAGCTACGAACAAAAGAAGCAAACCTCCAACCAGGTGTATCCACGGCAGTTTCAAAAGATAGAGCACAAGAAAGACGAATAGAATGCGGAATGCTATTGCCCCAAACGTTCCCCAAATGATAGCCTTCCGTTTGACGTGGTCTGGTAATTTTCTACTTGCCATCGCGATGACGACAGCATTATCTCCACTTAGAATAATATTGACAAGCAGTATCTTTAGTAATGGCTCTATGATCTCCATAACTAGTCTCCCCCAATCTATTTCCTATGGATAGCCTATGATTCTAGGGGAGGAGACAGACCAGACAAAGAGCATTATCTCTCCTCTGACATCCCCTCCGTGTTTGCAGGTATCGTACCTAGGGAAATAACATTATAATGACGGAAAGGAGATTGAGTCTAAATGCAAAACCAATATACTGAACTATTTATTAATGGAAAATGGACGACAGGGTCTTCTGGTAAAAAGGTTGAGAATTATAATCCATACAACGGGGAACCTTTAGGAACCATTCAATCAGCAAATCCGGAAGATCTTAATCAAGCATATGAAGCAGCTGCTGCCTACCAACCAAAATGGGAGGCAATGACACCAGCTAAAAAACAGGAATATTTGCTTCACTTAATCGAGACAATAAAAGGCAATAAAGCACATATTGTTGAATGGCTTATCAAAGAAGCAGGAAGCAGTAAAGTTAAAGCAGAAGTTGAGATTCAGTCAGCGATCCAAATTATCCGTGAATCAGCTTCCTTCCCAACAAGAATGCAAGGCACAACGGGGGCCTCTAATACAGAAGGGAAAGAAAATTACACCTTCCGCTCTGCTAAGGGCGTAATTGGGGTAATCGGTCCGTGGAATTTCCCATTCCATCTAGCAATGCGTACGATCGCACCAGCACTGGCAACAGGGAATACGGTAGTAGTAAAACCATCCTCCGACACACCAGTAACATCCGGTTTGTTAATTGCTGATTTACTACAGGAAGCAGGCTTTCCGGATGGCGTCATTCATGTAGTAGCTGGACGTGGATCTGAGATCGGAGATGAATTTGTTGAGCACCCAGTCCCTAAACTCATCTCTTTTACAGGGTCGACAGAGGTAGGAAAGCATATTGCTCAGCTTGCAAGTAAACATTTAAAAGAGACCTCTCTTGAACTTGGCGGAAATAATGTAATGCTTGTCTTGAAGGATGCAGATATTGAGAAAGCAGCCGAAGCAGCCGTTTTCGGTTCTTTCCTTCATCAAGGACAGATTTGTCTATCTCTGAATCGCATTATCATAGATGATAGTGTTTACGATGACTTTGTCTCGTCCTTCACACAAACTGCAAAAAGACTTAAGGCAGGCGACCCTGCTGAGGACGATGTGTTAATCGGACCAATTATTAACCAAGGACAAATAGAGCATATACAAGAGCTTGTAGAAAGTACAATCGATCAAGGTGCCAAGCTCCACACAGAATTTAAGACAGAGGGAAATGTTATAAAACCAGTTATTTTATCAGAAGTTACCAACGATATGCCCGCAGCGAAAGAAGAAATGTTCGGACCTGTGGCTTCCCTTCTTCGTGCATCAGATGAAGAAACGGCAATTAAAGTTGCCAATGATTCCCCTTATGGATTAAGTGGGTCTATCTTTACAAAAGATCGCTATCGTGGCATGCAAGTTGCCAAACGAATTGAAACTGGTATGGTCCATATTAATGATATGCCAGTTAATGATGAAGCTCATATGCCATTCGGTGGTGAAAAGCAATCAGGCATCGGACGCTTTAATGGCGAATGGATAATGGATGAATTCACAACAACTCAATGGATTAGTGTACAAGCAGAAAATCGAGAGTATCCATTTTAATAAGATTTTGTTATAGAACAAAAATCCCAAGATACGTGTCATGTATCTTGGGATTTTCTTTGATTAAACAGTAAGCACCTGTAAAAGTACTATCTATTATCATTTATATACTGACGCATATGGTCTTTTATTCCAGCTAGGTAGATAGAAGAAGGATCATCTTCCTTATCTAGTTCTAGAGTAGAGCCATCGGTTGGAAGGGTGTTATTAAATCGTTCCTCATATTCGGCAACATCAATTTCTTTTCTAGAATCAAGTATTTCTTTATGCCTAGTAGGTTGCAGAGCGCTTTTAAAGCCTGGTTGCAAAATACCGGAAAAGAATTCGCCTACAGCACCAGAGCCGTAGCTGAATAACCCAATTCTTGCTCCTTCTTCCAAATCCTCTTTTGTTTCCAATAGAGATAGCAGGCTGAGGTAGAGTGAGCCGGTATAAATATTGCCAATACGTTTATTATACGTTTTGCTTGCCTCATTATTTTCTAACAATCTGTTTTGTGTAACTTCATCTGTCTCAGGTAAAAGGGGCTTTAATGCTTTTTGCCCCATCTTCGTATATGGGAGATGGAAGCAAATTGCTTCGAAATCAGAAAAGGAAACATCTGTTTTTGCTTTATATTGCTCCCAAACCTTCGCAAAAAATTCAATGTATTGTTCATTCGATAGTTTACCATCAACGAGTGCTTTATCTGTATAAGTAGGGCGCCAAAAATCCATTACATCACTCGTATGGTAAGCACTTTTCTCCTCAAGCGCAAGTATTTTCGGGTCGGCACTAATTAACATGGCAACCGCTCCCGCACCTTGGGTAGCTTCCCCACCAGTACGAAGTCCATATCGGGCAATATCAGATGCAAGTACCAATACTTTGCTTTCTGGGTTTAACGCAATATGCCCTTTAGCCATTTGGATGGCTGCCGTAGCTGCATAACAGGCTTGTTTCATTTCAATACTACGTGCATCAGGATTTATCCCAAGCAAATCATGCACATAAACAGCTGATGCTTTTGAGCTGTCGATACCTGTTTCTGTACCGAAAATAACAAAGTCAATCTTTTGTTTATCCGCTTCATCTAAAATATTTAAGGCAGCATTGGCTGCAAGTGTTACCGTATCCTGTGTCATTGGGGCAAACGCCATTTCTTCTTGTCCAATGCCTATCGTGAATTTAGCAGGTTCCACGTCTCTTGCAATTGCTAGTTTATTCATATCTACATATAAGTGTGGTGCGTAAAAACCGATTTTATCAATTCCTATTTTCAATGTCCTGCTCCTTTGCTACTAAATTTCTACTATTTTACAAGTGATGTATTTCACAAAAATGAAGTCCTTCAAGTTTAATGCAATATAAGATTAATAATATACTTTTTTCTATTCAAAAACAATTCATGTGTACAGAGTATTCATTTAACGTCTCTTCAACGCCTTAATCGGAGTTGTTCGAAAAACCTTTATCAAACAAATTATGTTTCCTAGTTCGCATCTGAATACTGAGTATGAGACCGATCGCTGCCATGTTAGTTAACAATGCACTACCTCCATAACTTATAAATGGCAAGGCAAGCCCGGTTATTGGCATTAATCCGATTGTCATTCCAATGTTTTGAAAAACTTGAAAAGCAATTAAGGCTATAATTCCTATTCCTATGTATGCTCCAAAAAGGTTCTTTGCATTTAAAGTAGCTAGTACCATGCGATAAATTAGAAAAAAATAAAGAAATACTAAAATACAAGCACCAATGAAGCCGAATTCTTCACCAATCACCGCAAAAATAAAGTCTGTATGTGCCTCAGGAACCTTTCCACTTTGAATTTGCACTCCTTGATTAAAACCATTTCCAGTTAACTGCCCTGACCCTATCCCCATCCTTGCTTGTTTCAGCTGATATCCAGAGTTGGAAGGAAAATGTTCAGGGTCTAACCAACCGTAAATTCTAGATAGCTGATGGGGTTTAAAGATTTGCATCAATAATTCTGGTGCAACAAAGTAGAGACATACAATTACAGAAACTAGCGCGATTACTCCAAGAAGAATAAGCAGAACCATCTTGCTCGAAATAACCGATATAAACACCATAGTAGCGGCAGTCATTCCTACCATGATGGCAGAACCCAAATCTGGCTGTACTAACACCAAAACGAATGGAACAAGGGTTACAATGCCAATTTTTATTATAATCGGTATACTCTTTTTAAATGAGAGCCTTTTGTTACCAACTTTATTAAAAATGGTCGCAAGGTATAGAACAAGAGAAAACTTCAAAAACTCAGAAGGTTGTAATTCAAATAAACCAAAGTTAATCCATCGTTGTGAACCGTTTTTAATCACACCAAAAAAATGTACATAAATAAGTAATAGCACACTAAATAGGTATAAATAAAAACTCCATCGCTTTATTAGGTCATAGTCAAATAGCGCAAAAATAGCTAAAACAGCAAAACCCAATACATACCAAAATATTTGTCGTTTCAAAAAATAAAAAGAGTCCGCCGACTCATATTGTCCCGAACCACTATAAACTGCTATCAAACTAAATAGGAAGAAACAAAATATAATAAATATTAATGTATAATCAATTACATGTTTTTTTGAGTTCATAAACGTCAAACCTTATCCTTGTTTAGCCAGTATGCTCATAGTTAATTGAACTGCGATAGCATCATCTATATATCCAATTGGAAAGAGGTAGTCGGGGATTAAATCCAATGTCAAAACAAAGTATAGCAGAGCTCCGCCCATTGCGAGTTGATGCTTTATCGTTACATTCCCAGAAGTGAACTGCTCATACATTTTTTCTAATTGCTGAATAAACGGTCCTGCAGCACCAATACGCTTTATCTTACTTTTAAATTTCTCTCTTATCGTTTCTTTCCCCTCTTCTGTTATTGCATGTTGTCGATGGTTTTTCAACTGTTTCTCCAAACGATCAATTGAAAATTCATGGTGGTCCATATCGGAAGTTTCTATAACCTGCATTAGTTGTTGGATATGCTTTTCTACTTTTCCCTCATTATTAGTAGAAATAGAATAATCAGCATAACCAGCAACCCTTATAAGCTCCTCTATTGGCATATTTAAGGCTTGAGCAAAAACTCTTAAATGATGAATGTTAGCTTTCCTCTTGCCATTAATAATTCTAGAAATGCTAGAAGTTTCTATATTGGTCATTTCACTAAATTTACGCATCGTGAGACCGTTTATCTGTAATTGTTTTTTTAAAAATCCACCAAATTCTGTAGTCATTTTTTATGTCCACCTACCTATTCTGTCTTGAATACCTCATCTATATCGCAATTTACAGCATCGTTGACAATTTGTCAATATATTAAACAATCATTTAATTACATACTAATTTAACAAGGAATTAGCATTTTGACATTTTGTCAACATTATCATATAGTTTACATACATTAATACAAGGAGTGTCATTTACATGGGGAGATTAAAAAAGAAATCAAAATTAAAGAGAAGAATAAAGCTTAGTATCCTTACTTTCGTTCTAATAATTGGAGGAGTAGTTACATATAACATCATTCAGTTTAATCAAGGTTTATCCGCAGCAAAAAAGGAAAATTCCTCGGATAGCGAAGCAGTGCATACAGACTTTGCAGGAGAGGAAGTAAAGTTTGGAGAAGTAAAGGTGCTTTTAATAGGATCAGACGCAAGAGAGGGAGAGCAAGGTCGCTCAGACACCTTAATGATTGGTTACTATAATCAAAATACGAATGAAGTAAAAGTAGTATCTTTAATGCGCGATGTTTATGTAGACATCCCAGGATACGGAATGAATAAGTTAAATGCAGCATATTCTTTTGGCGGCCCCGAACTACTTAGACAAACAATTAAACAAAACTTTGATACAGATATAAATTATTATGCGATTATCGACTTTAACGGGTTCCCTAAAATAGTAGATTTAATTGCACCAGATGGTCTAAATATAAATGTAGCAAAAAAAATGTCAAAGAATATTGGAATGACGCTAGAAAAAGGAGAACAAACTTTACACGGCGAGGAACTTTTAGGTTATGTACGTTTTCGGAAAGATAGTGAAAGTGATTTCGGAAGGGTAAGACGCCAGCAGGAAGTCCTGTCAAAACTAAAAGATGAGGCAATTTCAGTGAATAGTATAGTAAAATTACCTAAGACACTAGGTATAGCAACAGGCTATGTTGATACAAATATTAGTAATAATATTTTATTTTCAATTGGAAAAGGGTTACTAACTTCAAATCAAGATGTCGAGACATTGAGACTACCAGTTGACGGATCTTTCACAAACCAACGTGTCAATGTCGGGGCTGTATTAGATATAGATTTTGATCAAAATAAACAAGCCTTAAAGGGCTTTTTATCAAGATAGAAAAATTTTCTGAGCTATTAAATGAAAGACGCACGTGAATTTAACTGATAGCGAATTTCTAAGAAAATAAAAGGTGCTATTTCACGTGTAATACGGAATAGCACCTGTAAAGTAAATTCTTTTATTATAGAAAAAATTCAAGTTTTGTGGTTAGGTACTGATCCACGAAAGTTAGAATCTACTATGCTGGCTCGGTACCAATTCTCATAACAGAGAAACTACCAAGTTTTCATCTAATAACTAACTTTCGTTTCATTACGTAATGTCCCTATGCCTTCAATGGTGCACTCTACCATTATATTTTCCCCAACCATTTCTGCACCGACAGGACTTCCCGTTAAGATAACGTCTCCTGGCTGTAATGTCATCACATGAGATAAGTAACGAATCATCTCTTCAATGGTGACAATCATTAAACGTGTTGGACTATTTTGCTTCCCCACACCGCCCACTGTGGCTTCAATTCGAACCTTGTTTAAATCAAGTTTCGTTTCTACTACTGGACCGATCGGCGTAAATGTATCAAAGGCTTTTCCAATGGTCCAGTGGCCATCTGGATGAAACATGTCCGGTGCTGTAACATCGTTTGCGATTGTATACCCAAATACATACGGTTCTACAGGATCTTCTGGTTGTAACTGCTTAATCTCTTTCCCAATAACCACAGCCAATTCTGCCTCAAATTTCACATTGTCAACCTGCTTTGGTATGACAATGTTTTCATCAGTGCCAATAACGGAAGATACTGGCTTAAAAAAGAATACTGGATGCTGTACAGGGTCACTAGGTAATTCTTCTTCACTTGCTACATAATTCGCCCCAATACCTATAATTTGATTTGGTAAGAGTGGTGCAAGTAGCTTCACTTCACTAAGTTGGTGAACCACACATGTTTTCTTCCAATTGCTGTAGGGGTCCCCAGAGATTTGGATGATTTTGTCTTTTTCCAAAACGCCTTGAAACACTTGATTTTTATCTTTGTATCGTACAAATTTCACATTTTCACCCTCTCTTCTTTTTTGCTTTCCTTCCCGCATGCAAAATAGGTTCTGTATAGCCATTTGGCTGCTTATCTCCTTCGAAGACAAGCTTACATGCGGTCTGGAAAGCAATCGAATTTGCTTCGTTATTTGCCATTGGCTCGTAGGAAGCATCCAGCTGATTCTGTTGATCAACCACTTTTGCCATATTCTTGAATGTATCGTAGACCTGTTCTTTTGTACAAACTCTATGGTGCAGCCAATTTGCAATATGCTGACTGGATATTCGAAGAGTAGCACGATCTTCCATTAAACCAACATTGTGAACATCAAGTACCTTAGAGCAACCAATTCCCTGATTCACCCAGCGGACAACATACCCAAGTATCCCTTGAACATTATTATTTAATTCCTGTTGAATGTTTTCTTTAGTTAACAATTTTTCAGTCATAATAGGTATCTTTAAGAGCTCGTCACGATAGGAAAATCGCTCGGTCTTCGCTAGAAGCTGTTCTTGAACCTTGAAAACATCCACTTGGTGGTAGTGAAGAGCATGTAGTATGGCAGCTGTCGGTGATGGGACCCATGCTGTTGTAGCACCAGATAGTGGATGAACCACTTTTTCTTCATGCATTGCTTTCATTCGATCTGGCGCAGCCCACATACCCTTCCCAATCTGTGCAATTTTCGGGAACCCACTTGAAAGGGCAGCATAGACATTCGATGATTCATAGGCTTTAATCCACTCCGTATGCTTCATGCCATTCTTTCTTTGAACGGGTCCGGCAAGCATAGACGTATGAATTTCATCGCCAGTACGATCCAAAAATCCTGTATTTACAAATACAATACGTTCTTTTACTTGCTTAATACATGCTTTTAAGTTAAGGGAAGTTCTTCTTTCCTCATCCATGACACCGATTTTAATCGTATGCCGTGTTAGGCCAAGTATATCTTCTACACGGTTAAACAATGTATTACTAAATGCTACTTCCTTAGGACCATGCATTTTAGGCTTAACAATATATATAGAGCCTAACTCTGAATTGGCATATTTCTCTTTTCCATTCATTGAGTGCAGGGCAATAAGACTGGTGACAACGGTATCTAGTATACCTTCGTAAACCGGCTTACCAGTTTCGTCTAATATGGCATCAGTTGTCATCAAGTGACCAACATTCCGGATAAACAATAATGATCTCCCCTTAAGGGTAAACCTATCATTACGTAACCCGATATATTCTCGATCCTCATGCAAACGCCGTTCAATCGTACTGCCATTCTTTTTAAAGGAAGCTGTTAAGTGACCATTCATTAGCCCAAGCCAGTTCCGATAGACCTCCTGCTTATCCTCTGCGTCAACTGCTGCAACGGAGTCTTCACAATCGATGATAGTAGTAAGTGCAGCTTCTAAGATAATATCCTTTACATTAGCCTTATCTCGACTGCCGATCGGATCCTTTTCATCGCGTACCAATTCAATATGGAGACCATGATGTCTAAATAGAATAGAAGTAGGATTCTCCTTATTTCCAAGGTACCCGCGGAATAAGGAGGGATCCTTTAATGAAGCGCTCCCTCCATTTTCCAGTGTGAAAATGAGGCCTTCTCCCCTAATATGATAGTCCGTTACATTGTGATGACTTCCCTTATCCAATGGAAGAAATTGATCTAAAAGGCTTCGTCCAAACGCTACTACCTTTTCTCCTCGTATAGGATTGTAATTAGATCTTATTTCAGCACCATCCGTTTCTGAAATTACGTCTGTCCCATATAATGCGTCATATAGACTTCCCCATCGAGCGTTGGCAGCGTTAATAGCATAGCGAGCATTATTTACAGGAACAACCAATTGTGGCCCTGCAACAGTTATCTCATCGTCCACGTTATCAGTGGTAACCTTCACTTTTTCAGGTTCCTCTTCTAAGTATCCAATTCCTTCAAGAAATTGCTTATATTGCTGTTGATTAAACGTAGGGTTGGCAATATGCCAATTATTAATCGCTAATTGGAATTGATCCCTTTCCTTAAGTAATTCATCATTTACAGGTGTCAGCTCACTAACTAGATGAGAAAAATCATCCCAAAATTTGTTGTAATGAAGGCCAATGTTTACAAAGACCTCTTTGTGAAGAAAATCATATAACCCCTCTTCCACCTGTAATGTTCCTATTTTTTTATAGTTCGCCATTACTATCAACCTCTCATGTACATGTTAGATTGGTTCTTTTACTGTGATTGCTCGCATTGGCTGATATGGGCTCATATCCACTTCTATTTGTTCGTCCATCATTAACTCTGCTGCCAATGTGCCAACATAAGGACCCATCGTTAATCCAGATGCTCCCAACCCATTTGCCATGTATAGCCCTGTAATGGCGTCCACTGCTCCTACTAATGGCAGAATATCTGGTCCCATCGGACGAAAACCAATACGCACTTCTTTCAATGTTCCTTCATTCAAACCAGGAGCAACATCTAAAGCGGCTCCCAATACTTCGTGCACTCCTCCAGCTGTTAATCTATAATCAAATCCAGATCCAGTTTCTCTTGTAGCACCGGCAACAACACGAGAATCATCAAATGCCAACATATAATGACTAGTGTGTGGTAAAACAACTGGCCAGTCTGACGTATCCTGTTCAGGTAGATTAATATGGGCAATCTGTCCACGTTGTGGCTCCATCGCCAGCTCAAGCCCTAGTGGCTTTAATAGTTCTGGCGCCCAGGCACCTGCTGTAATAAGTACTTTATCGGCTGTAATCGTCTCGCCATTTACAGTAACACCCGTTATTTCTTTTTCTGATGTCTGGAGGAATGCCTCTCCTTCAATTAAACGCGCACCATGTTTTTGAGTCGCACGTTTTAAGGCATCACGTAAATAACTACCGTCAATACGGGCGGCACCAGATACAAAAACAGCCTCCAAGTCATCAGCAAGGGCAGGAAACATTGCTTGAGCTTGTTTTGCATCTAATCTTTTAATTTCACCGGCTTCAGGAGCGTCTTCTTGTTTCTTTCTAACCCGTTCCTCAACTTCGTCTAGTTTGGCAGGGTCTGAGCTTACGCTGAGCGCTCCCACTTTTTTATATCCCGTTTCTGACTCACCATCTTGTTTTAACTGTGCAATGAGATTAGGATAAAATCTGGCACCGCGTTTCGCAATTTGGTACCAATCTGGATCATCTACTCGGGAGATCCACGGACAGACGATCCCAGCACCCGCAGAAGTTGCCTTCCCGTCCTCAATTCGGTCTACCATCACAACCTCTACTCCATTTTTGACAAGATAATAAGCTGCACTTGATCCCACAATTCCAGTTCCAACTACGACGACTTTCATATTTTATTCTCCTCCCTATTTATGCATGCAATGGATAATGACAGGCCACAAGATGTCCTTCTTCATTTGCTTTCAATTTCGGCTTATCCCCTTTACATTTTTCTATCGCAAATGGGCAACGCGAGTAGAAACTACAACCTTTTGGCAGATTGCGCTGATCGGGTAAATCCTTTTCAAGTATTACATCCTCCGAATCTTCTCTTAAAGAAGGGTCCGGAATCGGAACTGCAGAAATAAGTCCTTGGGTGTATGGGTGGCGCGTCTTTGAAAATAGGCTATCCTTGTCAGCCATTTCCACAATTTCTCCCATATACATCACAGCAATCCGGTCACTGATATATTTAACAGCAGGGATCCCATGACCAATAAATATTAAAGTTAGCTGTAATTTTTCCTTTAACTCTAATAATAGATTCAATATTTGTGCTTGAATCGAAACATCCAAAGCAGAAACGGGTTCATCACAAACGATTAATTTTGGATTTAAAGCAATAGCCCGAGCAATCCCAATTCGCTGTCTTTGTCCCCCGCTAAATTGATGGGGAAAACGATCTGCCTGTGATTGATCAAGTCCTACCAGATCTAAAAGCTCATAAACTCTCCGTTGTAATTCTTTCCCATTTGCTACTTTATGGGTCCTCAAAGGTTCAGCAATAATATCAAATACTCGCATCCTTGGATTTAAGGAAGAAAACGGGTCTTGAAAAATCATTTGAACCTCTTTACGCATTTCCTGCAGCTGTGCTCGCGTCATGTTTAACACATTCTTCCCTTCAAACAAAACGCTGCCCTTGGTGGGCTCAATAAGCCTTAGAATGGTATTTCCCATGGTAGATTTGCCACATCCAGATTCCCCGACAATGCCAAGTGTTTCACCCTTTTCCAGTAATAGGTTCACCCCGTTCACTGCTTTGACGCTTTCCTTCGGCTTCCCAAATAGATTAGTAGATACAACAAAGTGCTTTGAAAGCTCTTTTACTTCAAGTAATGGAGCTTTTATTGTACTTTGTTTGCCTTGCACCTGTTGTGTCATACATTTACCACTTCCTTTTCCTGGTATAGCCAGCAACGGACGGAAGATCCATCACTAGAAGCAACTAGGTCTGGCGATATTTCTCGGCATTTCTCCATTGCAAATGGACACCGATCTTGAAAATTACAGCCTGACGGTAGTTGATCTGGCGTTGGTACATTCCCTTCAATTGATTGCAGTTTTTCTTTAAGTTGGTGTATTTTAGGTGTACTGTTCAACAAACCTTTTGTGTATGGATGCTTCGGATTTTCAAATAGACTGTATACGTCATTTTCTTCAACAATCTCTCCTCCATACATAACAACAACTCTGTCCACCATTTCTGCAATAACACCTAGATCATGCGTTATCAAAATAATTGAGGTATTAAGCTCATTACTTAGATTTTTCATTAACTTTAATATCTGCTTCTGAATGGTGACATCTAATGCGGTGGTCGGCTCATCAGCAATGAGTAGTTCAGGGTTACATGAGAGCGCCATAGCAATCATCACACGTTGCCGCATTCCACCACTAAGCAGGTGAGGAAAGGAATGATACTGTCGTTCTGGATTAGCCATTCCTACTTTGCTTAAAAGAGTGATACTCCGTTGCTTTGCTTCCTTCTTATCTACATTTTGGTGTAGGCGGATTGCCTCGGAAATCTGATGACCAACTGTGAACACAGGGTTTAGAGAAGTTAAAGGTTCCTGAAAAATCATTGAAATTTTATTTCCACGTATTTTACGTATATCTTTTTCTGAGAATGTCGTTAAGTCCTTACCATGGAACCTAATCTCGCCCTCCACAATCTTTCCAGGCTTATTAATAAGTTGAAGAATAGATAAGGATGTGACACTCTTCCCACATCCTGATTCTCCAACAATGCCAATGACTTCCCCTTTTTTGACCGAAAAGGATACGCCGTTTACAGAAGGAATTACGCCATTCTCGGTAAAAAAATGCGTATGCAAATTTTTAACTTCCAATAAGTTATCTGTCATTCTAAGCTCCTCCCTTTTTACTGAAGTAGTTTCGAGGATCTAGCACATCTCGTAACCAGTCACCGAGGAAAATAATGCCCAGTACTGTGATCGTTATAGCAATTCCAGGAAAAGTCGCGATCCACCAATTAGTAGCCAGATAATTCCGTCCATCAGTTAGCATGGCTCCCCAAGATACGTCTGGTGGCTGAATCCCTAATCCGAGGAAGCTTAGTGATGCCTCAAGTATAATCGTAGTTGCCACACTTAATGCCGAAATAACAATAAAAGAAGAAATGATGTTTGGTACAATATGTTTTTTAATAATCGTAGTGTTTTTAGTTCCTATAGAGTGGGAGGCTCGTACAAAATCTCTTTCCTTCACACTCAATACTTCACTTCTTACTACACGAGCATAAGATACCCAATTGGTTAGACCAATGACCACTATTAAGGTCATAATACTAGGTTCAAAGACTGCTAAAACTACTAAAATAAATAGAATGCTTGGTATGGCAAGAAATGAATCTACAATCCTCATAAGAATAGTATCTACCCACTCACCGTAATATCCTGCCGCTACTCCCACAAGTAAGCCAATGATTCCTGCTAGTACCACGGAAAAGATACCTACTAATAAGGAAACCCTCGTACCTACAATAATTCTGCTAAAAATGTCCCTTCCAAGATTATCTGTCCCAAGTAAATAGGAAGTAGACCCACCATCCATCCAAAAAGGTGGCAACAGCATAGCCGATAAATTATTCTCCGCAGGGTCATGTGGTACTATAAGATCGGCAAAAATAGCTACCAACACAACGATTAGCACAATAAAGAATCCAACTGTTCCTGTCTTACTTTGCCAGAGGAGACGACACCAGCGTTTAAAACCTCCGGAGGCCTTTACCTTTCGCAGTGTTGGTCGAATTTCCCCTACTGTTTTTGCTTCAGCATTTCCTTGCATGATGCACCTCCTTATGAATAATTTATTCTTGGGTCCAGTAATCTATAAATTAAATCCGTTATTAAATTCACAATGATAACAAGCAATGCGATGACAAACACCGCAGCTTGAACTACTGCCATATCTCTCCCATTTACTGCTTGGACAAGCAATAAACCAATTCCTGGCCAAGAGAATACACTTTCAGTTATGAGTGCCCCACTGACTAAATGTGAAACTTGTAAACCCATTATCGTGACAACAGGGATCAAGGAATTACGAAAAGCATGTTTATAAACTAATATATTACTAGAAACACCTTTACTTCTTGCAGTCCTAATATAGTCCTGGTTAAGAATCTCTAGCATATTGGAACGGATAAGCCTTGTCATTTCTGCTGCAATCCCCGTTCCTAAAGTAATAGCGGGAAGAATCATATGTACGATGGTACCTCTCCCAGAAACAGGGAAAAATTGGATGTTGACTGCAAACAATAAAATTAAGAGAATGCCCAACCAAAAGTTCGGCATTGCTTTCCCTAACACAGAACCTCCTGTAATAAATAAATCTACTAATGTATTTTGTTTACGTGCAGAATAAATGCCTAGTGGAATCGCCATTAGTGTTGCTACTACCATAGAAGCAGCAGCAAGCTCAAATGTTGCTGGCAACCTTTCTAATACCAATGGAAGCGCATCTTGGTTATAACGGAAAGATGTGCCGAAATTACCCTGGATTAGATCACCCACGAAGCGTAAGTACTGAATATAGAATGGGTCAGTCAGTCCAAGTGCCGCTCGCATTGCCTCCCGATCACTTTCCGAAGCATCTTCTGGCAACATTAAAGCAACGGGGTCCCCTGCCATATATACTAGTACAAATACAACAAAAGAGATGATAAATAGGACAGGAATGATCTGTAGCAGGCGTTTCACAAGATACTTCTTCATATCGAGTCTCCTTTTGGGGAGCCGACGTTTGCCAGGCGACTCCCCCTGTCATTATTTTTTCGTTAGATCATCAAAACGGATTGCTTCGTCCAAACGTGGTGTAAAGGTAATGTCTTCACTAACCCCGTAGTTCACAGCATTTTGATAAAGGAAAATATGTGGTCTCTCTTCAGCAACGATTTCCTGAATTAATTGATACTGTTCTTTACGCTCCTCCTCGTCTAAATTTCTACCTGCAGCGTTATATAGTTCCTCGACTTCTTCATTTTTATAATCCGTCTGACCTGCCGCTCTCTCCTCGGTATAGTGAACCAGGGAATAAGATGCATCAAGCAAACCATCTGCCAGACCAATCATAATTAATTCTTCGTTCGACTTTGAATTATATTCATCTAAAAACGCACTTGATTCAAGTAACTTCAGTTCTGCATTGATGCCTGCCTCACCTAACATACTTACAATTAGTTGTGCTACTTCACTATCCAATGGATAACGTCCTCTTGATGAAGTAAAAGTAATATCAATGCCGTCTGGATGTCCAGCTTCTGCTAGAAGTTCTTTTGCTCTTTCTACATCATAAACCCGTGTATTTGTTAAATCAGGGTTTGTTCCAAATACGCCTTCTGGAACCCTGGTTCGAACCGGGACTCCTGTACCCTGAAGAACTGAATCCACAATTGCCTGCTGATCGATGGCAAGATCAATAGCTTCCCGAACTTTTGGATCAGAGGTTACATACCCTTCCGTTGTGCGAACCATCAAAAGGCTTACTCTGGTTGTTTCACCATTTATCAAATCAACCCCTGATTCTGACTCAACACGCTCCCATTCGTTCGGCGGGATATCTGTTGCAATATCTACCCCACCTGTCAGCAATTCACCAACTCTGGTAGAACTTTCTGGAATAGCACGTACATCAACTTTATCCCATTTAGGATTATCACCATAATAATCTTCAAACGGCACCAGTGTTACACGATCATCACGAATCCATTCTTCAAACTGATAAGGTCCTGACCCAATTGGTTTCTCTTGGAATCCTTCTATTCCTACTTCCTCAAAGTAAGCTTTTGGAAGTATATCGGACCCACTTTTCGCAAGAAGGTTCAATAGAGTAGGCATTGGTCCATCTGTAATAATTTCCACCGTTTGCTCATCTTTTACGGTTACTTCCTTCAATTGTTTAAAGTATGGATATTCCTTTAAAGTTTCATCCGTCATAACGCGCTCCAGACTAAATTTTACATCCTCCGCCGTAACTGCCTCTCCATTATGAAAAGTTGCTTCTTTTAAAGTAAATTCCCAAGTTTCGTCATCGATTTGTTCATACGTGTCCACAAGGTCCTCTTGCAATGCCAGTTCGTTATCCCACATAAATAATCGGCTAAACATATTACGATGGACACGGTCCCCTGTAGTACTTAAAGAATTTTGTGGATCGATTGACGGAATGTCAGCAGCTTGTGCTATGACAAGAGTATTACTGTCGTCCTCGCTTCCTCCTGCTGTTTCTCCTTCATTACTACAGCCTACAAGTGTCATGATAACTAAAATTAGTAAGCCAATGCTAAAAGTACTTATTTTTTTCATTTCCATCCCCCTATTTTGATTATTCAGTTATTAATAGCTAAACATCACCAAAATGCCGCATGACATTTGCCGTAGCCTTTATCCCCTTTATAAAATCATCTATATAAATATTCTCATTGGGCCCATGAAAGTTTGACCCTGTGTTTGCAACGCCAATCTGGGCAGCAGGTATCTCAGTATTAGCAAGTAATTTTTCCATTGGGCTGGAGCCTGCCAGATTACGCATGATGATAGGTGGCTCTTCGTACACTTCCTTCATACTGTTAATAACCGTATCAACAAACGGATGCTCCGAGTTCGAATTAAATGGGAGTAGTCCAGCAAGCTGCTCAATTTCAATATCTCGAAAGCCGTGTTGATCCAAATGTTTACGCAACAAATCTATCACCATTTTCGGAGTCTGCCCAGGTACTATTCGAAAGTCAATCTTCACTTTGGCCCTTGATGGAAGTACTGTTTTGGCTCCTTGTCCACTATCCCCTGCCACCAAACCACAGATTGTGCAGGTTGGGGCGGCCGTTAAACGCTCCTTCAACTCTATTCCAGTTACACCAGTAAGAAAATTATCTATTTGATAATGAGTTTTTGTATGCTCTTCATCATAATCCATCGTTTGAAAAAAAGCCTTTTCTTTTTCTGTTAGTTCTAAAATATTGTCATAGAACCCATCAATTAGTATTTTTTCATTCTTATTCTTTAATGTACTCAACGCCCATACTAGACGCCATGCAGGATTTTCAACTACAGCCCCTTCTGACGAATGAAGATCAAAAGCTGCCCCCCTAACTCGCAACTCTACAAAGCATATCCCTTTCACTCCAAAGCTGATATGCGGCCGTTTGTCATGAACATTACGCATGCCCCCTTCCCAAATCATGGCATCTGTTTTTAGCTTTTCCGGATTCTCTAATGCAAATTTTTTTAAGTTAGGACTACCAACCTCCTCCTCCCCTTCAATAATGAATTTCACATTAACCGGTAAATCGCCATGAACTTTCTGATAGGCGTGTACTGCTGCTATTCGTGCCGCTATATTTCCTTTATTATCTGCTACCCCTCTTGCAAAGATCTGTGCATCTTCAACTCTCGCTTTAAACGGCTCAGATATCCATTCTGCTAATGGGTCTGGAGGCTGCACGTCATAATGGTTGTAAAAAGTCAGAGTTCTTTTACTTCCATTATTGATCTGTCCATAAATAATCGGATATCCGGCAGTCAAAACTTCTTCCACATCTGCTCCCAAATCTTCCAGAAGCTGTATCACCAACTCCTTCATCTCCTGCATCCCTATATTTTGTGCAGAAATACTTGGTTGATTACACATGGATAACAACCAATGTTGATACAAGGATGCATGTTCTTCTATTTGTTGAAAAAGTTTTTCCACACAATCCCTCCTTTTTCAGTATATAAAATATAATATTATAACATTATAAAGTTATAATATTTTTATATAGTTTCGCCAAATGATAATATTTAGATATTTTTCTTCAAAAAAATTACAAATCTATTTCTAAGTAAAAGTTAGATTGTTCTTGTTTTAGAATAAATCGTGAATACTCAATTACAGTTCCTTCTTCGTCAACTGTATAACGTTCAAGTGAAAATAATTGTTCTCCGACTGGGAGTTGTAATAATTCTGCCTCATAGCTGTCAGCAAAAATAATTGAGAAATATACTTTTGCTTTTCCTAGCTTCTTATGATAAGTCTGGGTAAACAAATTGTAGAGTAGTTCTTTTTCCATATCATTTTCGAGTAGTCCGGGAAAGAGATGTACTGGTATATAGGAATATTCTATTGCTACCGGAATGTCTTCTCTTAACTTTATTCTATGAATTTTATAGACTTCATCTTCCTGCATTTCAAGTTTTCTTTTAATATCAGAAGATGCCTTCTCAGCCTTAAGGTTCAACGTCCGGTGAGGATGATACTGGTTTTCCCAAGCTTCATTCCTTAAAGAAACAAGTCTTGTTAAATTAGTTTCATCCTTCGTTTTAACAAAAGTACCTTTACCACTTTGTCTGTAGAGCAATCCCTCATGTACTAGATCATGAATGGCTCGTTTGATCGTGATGTTACTAACATTAAATGTCTCTGCAAGCTTTTTTTCGGTCGGGAGTTGATACCCGACGTCCCATTCCTTACTTGTAATCTTAGCTTCCAATATATGTTTCACTTGATCATATAAAGGTATAGATAAATCTTTGTCTACTTTCATGCTATACTCCCTATCAAAAGTTATAATATTATATTAAATATTTGTTTATTGTTGACAAGTATAGTCTCATTTTTTTATGAAGTCAACTGTATATTTATAATTTGTTTTAAAAATCTAATTATTACATAAAAATCAGAAAATTAAAACCCTTACATTGTAAAATAATTGAAGCAGTCTCCTGTTCTACCGATATTTACCAAAGATAAGAAGGTTGATTATACAGTTTAAAGACAACTACATTTGAAACAACAAATTGCTTTTTGGCTTGCTTTCTTGTAACCACGTCATCTTCCCCCTCTTCCCTTGCTTCCAAGATCCGACTAGAACTCTTTCCATATTCTTTTAGGCTTATAGAAGAGAGTAGAAGAGTTTTCAAATAGTTTCATAAAAAACATCCCGAGCAATTGTATGCCCGGGATGTCGTTTATTTCCTTATTTTAAAATCCAGGTCGCCCTTTTCTGGCAACCTTTGGCCTGTTATAGTTCTTTATTCAGGATCTGAAACTTTTACAAGCTGTTTGCCAATATTTTTTCCTGAGAACAATCCAAGGAATGCATCTGGGATCTTTTGAAAGCCTTCATAAATCGTTTCTTCATAGTATAGATTGTCCTTACTCACAGCATTTGCTAATTCTTCATATGCGTCAGCGTAATGATCAGAGAAATCACCAACAATAAATCCTTGCATGAGAACACGAGACTTAACAAGAAATTGCTGTACCCGTAAACCGATATCCTTTTCCCCTTCCTTTAAATTATAAGAGGAAATTGCACCACAAACTGGTACACGCGCAAATGTATTTAGCATCGGCCAAATATGATCAGAAATTTCGCCCCCAACATTTTCGTAATATACATCAATGCCATCAGGACAGGCATCTTTTAATTGTTTTCCAAAATCTTCTTTTTTATATTCCACGGCTTTATCGTAGCCTAGCTTGTTTTTTATATAGTTAGCTTTCTCTTCAGAACCGACAATACCGACAACTTTGGCACCTGCCTGTTTAGCTAGCTGCCCTGCTACCTGCCCAACAGCTCCTGCTGCTCCAGATATCACAACTGTTTCTCCTCTTTTAGGCTTTCCAATGTGCATCATACCAAAATAGGCGGTTAAGCCAGGCATACCGAGTACACTAAGAGCAGCACTGGGATCTAACCCATTTGTTTGTACTTTATTAACCTGGTCTGATTTTTCTACATTGTACTCCTGAAATGCTAAATTTCCTCTAACAATATCACCTTTTTGCAGCTGATTACTTTTTGTCTCTACAACTTGCGCGACCACACCACCAGTCAGTGGTTCCCCGACTTTAAATGGGTCGACATACGAAGGAGCATCTGACATCCTTCCCCTCATATATGGATCTACTGAGACATAAAGTGTTTTTAATAATACCTCTCCATCTTTTGGGGTGCCCTCCTCTACCTCTTTAAATTGAAAGGTACTATCATTAGGTAACCCATTAGGGCGTTCTTGAAGAATAAGTTGTTGTTGTGTCATTGAATCTACCTCCCCTAGTAATTTAAACTTTTAACCACTATAATTGTTTTCCCCAATTATCAAAAGTTAAGCATTAGGATAGTGTCTCCTAATTTCCACCAGTAGCATTTTATATATACATCCGATGAGCAAAAAAGAACAGTACCTCAGCTGGTACTGTCCTTCGCATCATTATTTTTCTTTTAATTGTTCCTGTAATTGGTTTAACGCTACGTTTAACTGCTCCATCATTACTTCCATGCCTTCTTTTTTAGACATGTCCTCTGGCAAATATATTGGATCACCATAAATAATATGGGGTTTCACCCGTTTAAACAAGTCAGTAAAATTATTTGGCCCTGTGTAAGCAACAGGAAGAATTGGAACTTTAGAATGCCCAGCAATAGTAACAGCACCGCGTTTTAAGGGAACCTCTTCACTAGTTCTTGTCCCACTCGGAAAGATTCCAACCACTTTGCCTTCTGCAAGCAGTCTTCGAGGTACCTTAATCGTACTCGGCCCTGGGTTTTCTCGGTCAACTGGAAATGCATTAAGGTGTTCCATAAGCCATTTCAGTCCTTTAGACTTAAATAACTCCTTCTTAGCCATATAATGTATTTTAGTTGGTAGCATGGAAACTCCTAGCCAGAGAATATCTACCCAACCAGTATGCGTACAAGCAATAACATATCCATCTTTCCCTTTTGGGATGTTTTCTTTTTGGTGGATCCTCAGTCTACCAAATAAAGTTAATATAAGTTTAACAAGATTAGCAGCAAATGTGTATATCATGCTCTCTCTCCTTACCTGCTTGTTTCTTTGTTTCATTTTAACACAAACTATTAGCACCTGGTACTATTTTCACAAAAAACGTTAAAATTCCTCAAGAATCCTACTAAATGCCCTTCTTATAATAATATGAAATCAAAATAAAAACCAGTACCTTTAATAAGATACTGGTTTCATCATTAGGAAGCAGGCGTTTCAACTTCCTCATATTCTGTTTTAGGTGGTGTAACCCGTTTAATAAAGAAACCGAGAAGCAGTGCAACGACTGCAATCCATGTGGAAACGAAGAAGGTGAAATTAATTCCTTCTAGCATAGCCTCATTTGCAAGCTGCATTTTAAATGCTGCCATTCCGTCGGTGCTTTGCGGTACATTCCCAGATGCCATCGCTTGGTCTAGTAGATCATTTCCTGCTGTTTCACTTCGTTTGTTCATAACAGTAAGAAGTAAGGCAGAGCCAATTGCACCAGAAACCTGTTGGATAGTACTGTTCATTGCCGTACCGTGTGGGTTGTCTCTCATTGGTAACTGATTTAACCCGTTGGTCATAACCGGCATCATGACCATGGAGATACCAAACATCCGAATGGTATAAAGTAACATAATATAGTAATAACCCGATTCAAGATCTAAATTACTAAATAAATAAGTTGTAAGAACCGTAATAGATAAACCGATGATCGCAAGTATTCTTGCACCAAACTTGTCAAACAAGCGTCCCATAATAGGGGACATAATTCCCATTACAATTGCGCCTGGCAGCATAAGCAAACCGGAATGGAATGGCGAAATCTCACGGATAGTCTGTACATACAATGGCGTTAAGATCATTGCCGAGAACATTGACATGGAAAGGACAATCGAGATAGCTGATGATAATGCGAACATTGGGTGCTTATATATTCTGAACTCCAGCATTGGTTCATCCATGTGTAATTGTCGCCAGATGAAACCGAAGAGCGCTATAGCTCCAACAGTAATAGTTCCATAGACTTCTAAAGCATCCCAGCCTTTTTCACCCGCCATACTAAAGCCGTATAGGATACCTCCAAACCCTATACTAGATAGGATTAGGGAAGGTATATTTAAACGTACCTCACGATTTTCTGTTATATTACTAAGTTTTATAAAAGCAAACACTAAAGTAAACAAGGCAAATGGTAAGACAATACCGAATAATACGCGCCAATCATAATGCTCGATTACCCAGCCGGACAAAGTAGGGCCAATCGCTGGAGCTGTAATCATCGCTAGACCAAAAATCCCCATGGCGCTTCCCCTTTTTTCCACTGGGAAAGCTGTAAGCATTACGTTCATTAGTAATGGCATCATCACAGCTGAGCCTGATGCTTGTATCATCCGAGCTAGGACAAGTATTCCAAAGCTTGGCGCCAACATTGCCAACAAAGTCCCTATAGAGAATAGCGTCATGGCAGTAAGAAACAGCCTTCTATTAGTGAATTTTTGAATAAAAAAGGCACTTGCTGGGATCAGAATTCCATTTACCAGCATATATCCTGTGGTAATCCATTGAACGACTGATGGTGATACATCAAATTCTGTCATAATGGTCGGTAGAGCTACATTCAATAATGTGTTATTTAATAAAGCTACGAAAGCCCCAATAAATAGAATGGCAATCATTCCATAAGGAGGTTTTTCATGCATTTGTTTTATATCCAACGTTCATTCCCCCGTTCATACTCGTTGTATAAAATTTGTACTTGAAGTTCAACACTTGATTATTTTATACCCTCCGTTCACTTTTGGCAAGAGGAAATTTCCTTTTTTAACAAGGGAATTGATTAGATAGTTCTTTTAAGTTAAAATTATATTATACTAACAGTCTAAAGGTGATTATATGAATGAGCGTAAGCGACAAGTTTTATTAACAGCACAACGTCTGTTTATCGAAAAAGGATTTAGCACAACATCCGTACAAGATATTTTGGAAGGGTCAAAAATCTCTAAAGGAACCTTCTATAATTATTTCACGTCAAAAAATGAATGCCTTGTGGCCATTTTGGAATATGTAAATGAAGAAACCTTTGTAAGAAGAAGAGAATTATTAATTGGTGAAAAGAAGTCCGACAAACACATTCTTGCTAAGCAGATTGCAGTCCGGATGCAAATCAACCGTGAAGAAAATCTATTCATGCTGTTTGAAGCCATTTTCCATTCTGGTGATCAGGAGTTACGTGATTTTGTAAAAAAGAACCATTTAAAAGAGTTGTTCTGGCTTTCTGAAAGATTAATTGATATTTATGGAGAAAAAGCGTCCCCTTATGCACTTGATGGAGCCGCATTATTACTCGGAATGATGCAGCAAATTTTTCATATTTGGGCCGCGGCAAGTAATAACTTAGGAGAAGTGGACACACTGGTTTTATATGTTTTACGTCGGATGGATGCTATCATACCAGGGCTTGTCGCTAACCAAGACACCCTTCTAAATGAAGATGTCGTAGTTTCACTAAAACGAAGTCTTAATAGCAAGAAATATTCGAGGGACCAAGTGGTGGAGCAGCTTACTGGTTTTACAGAAAAGCTATCTGATGAAGCAAATGTCGACGGAAAACAATGTATCCAATTTCTAATGGAAGAATTAACTGCAGACAGTCCTCGCATCTATCTTATTGAAACAGTAACACGCGCCTTCACCAATGCTTTCACAGGAACAACTGATGAGTTAGAGGCAAGAGAAATTGCATCTAGACTTTGGAGCTATGTTGATACAGTGAATAATGGTTAAAAGAAAGAGAAGAATTTTCCTCATCCGTTACCATCTAAAAGTCGTCTAAATACAGGCGGCTCTCTTTCATGAATTATTTATCAGAAAATTAAACTATTGATTTATAAGCCTAAGAGAGAATGAATATCTTCTATCTTTGCCATTCTCATTGGTAATTTTGGTGGGCTTGCAAAATACCCAAATTCTTTTTCACCATATTATCGCTTTAAAAAACTTGGTGTAAGACAACGTTTAAACGTTATAGAGAAAATCTTTTCACCGTTATGCTGAATCCCAACAGTACGTGGCCGTATACACCACTAGCATGATCATAATGTTAGGAATCCTCTTAAAGAATTTTCTCAGTTTGTTTGCTACAGTTATTATAGTATTTGTCGTTAACCTTCTTTATGTAAATCTAAGCAGGATAAAGGAAATCACTCATGAAGTAACTCCCTATATTAGCCTTTGTTATCTTAATCCAGTTATTAGTCGCATAAATTGCTCGGATGTTTTCATTAAATTCTGGTATGCAGTCTGTTCTTTCATCAATTCATCTAGGGGCGTCGGTTCTTGGATGATCGAAAAACAAGCAGTAATCCCATGTTCATGTAAGCTGGCAATATCCTCGGTAATGGCCCCGGCTACTACAATAGCTGGAACGCCATATTGTTTAGCTAACTCGGCTACTCCCATAGGCACCTTCCCATAAGCTGTTTGGTTATCCAGTTTTCCTTCCCCTGTAATGACAAGATCTGCACCTTCTATGTAAGAGGCCAACTTCACATGCTCCATTACAAGGGAAATACCAGACTCTAATTTGCCATTAAGGAATGCATAAAAAGCTGCCCCAAGTCCTCCAGCCGCTCCCCCTCCTTTAACCGTATGGATGATTAAGCCTGTTTCACGGTTAACGACAGAGGCGAAATACTTCAACCCATTATCCAGCTCTTTCACCATGTCAAGCGTCGCACCTTTTTGTGGACCGAAAACGACAGCTGCGCCGTCCTTTCCATACAACTCATTCTCCACATCACATGCTACTCGAAAGCTACATTCTGTCAGAATAGGATGTATTCCTGTTATATTAATTTTCTCAATCAGAGCGAGCTGTGCACCACCAAACCCAACTTCATTTTTTCTTCTATCAAGAAACTGAACTCCGAGCGCTTGTAACATACCAATTCCAGCATCATTGGTGGCGCTGCCTCCGAGCCCGATAATAAAATCACGGCAACCTTGTTCTATTGCATCCATTATTAATTCTCCCACACCGAATGTGGTGGTTAGCAATGGATTTCGCTGTTGCTTTGTTAAAAGCGTAAGTCCACAAGCTGAAGCAACTTCGATAATTGCTGTTTGACCGTTTCCACTTATCCCATAAGTAGCCATAACCTTATCATGGAGCGGACCGGTTACTAACTTTTCTCTAAAGACGCCTCCTGTAGCATGAACGATTGCCTCTACTGTACCTTCTCCTCCGTCTCCCATTGGAAGAGAAACAATCTCCGCTTTAGGGTCTGCTTTGGCTATGCCTTCAGTAATGGCTTTACTCGCTTGAATTGATGAAATGCTCCCTTTAAATGAATCGACCGCAATGACAGCCTTCATTATTTGTCACCCTTCCTCCTACCTTAACATCATCATTATTTCCGGGGAAATTCTGCACCCCGCTTGACGTCTTCTTCATTAGTGTTAGCTATGTAACTGACTGCCGTAACATCTCGGTATGTTAAAAAGGAAAGTTAAGTTGTTTATCATCAGGAGAAATCGCAATAGTACTTCTTAATCCAGTAAAATCTTTATAGGCACCATTATCCTTAAATAACTTAATAGAATCTGCGCTTACTAATAAGACACCAGATAAAGTTATAGCGATAAAGAACCAACATTTACGTTTTATGCTGCTTCTCTTTCACTCCTTTTTTATTACAAAGGACCCCCATTTTAAAATGAGGGTCCAAGTTCAAGATACGCTATTTATTTTCCGTAGCCCGGACAATATATTCCATGGCTGTTTGCACACTCTTAAAAGTCTTCATATTTCTAAATTTATCCTGAATTGTAGCAGTCTGTACAGCCATGTCAGGGCGGATCCCTGCAACGAGCAATTGTTTACCCATCAGTGATATAAATTGGTGAAATTTCAAAAATCTAGCTACGGTATTCCTATCAACTTCATACAAGCCTGAAAGATCGATAATTAAATAATCATGGTCAGAATGCTCGAGGTAATTTGATACGGATTTCATAATAGTATCTAAACGTTCTTCTCCCATTTTACCAATTAAAGGAAGAACTGAAGCATTATCTTGTACCGGAACAATTGGGGTCGAGATTCGTTCGATTTCTAACAAATGCTGGGCAAGCTGTCTCTCATACTCTTTTTCTTGGGTAACGTCCTTTTGCACCCCAACAAAATATGTCTTCTGATCTTCCTCCACCCACATAGGATCAATAGATAACTCATTCCAGAAGCCCGTTCCATCTTTTCTGTAATTATATAATTGTAAGGTAATCTGCTGTTCCTTCAAAATGGCATTCCGTATTGCCTGCAAGCTTGTCTCATCTGTTTCTTCTCCCTGCAAAAAACGGCAATTGCTACCAATTACTTCACTTTCTGAATACCCGGTTAGTTTGTAAAAATCTTGATTGGCAAAAACAATCGGATTATCCTCCATCGTCGGGTCTGTAATAATTAAGCCAACTCCTGTATAATTAATTGCTTGTTCTATTAGATATCGTCTACTTTGAATGTTTTTAGTCACGCTGGCTCCACCTCTATGATTATAGTACCCTTTATCTATCATATTATCGAACAAATGTTAAATTGTCTATGATTCTGTAGACTTATTCGTAACGATTCCTATCGCTTCGTCTTATCAGGATAATGATAGGACTTTTCACCCAGATCACCATTTTCTTTATTCAGCCCTCATTTTGTTCCTCTTCTTTTATGTGGAAGCTGATAGGCTTTGGAGCTTTGCAAATCTCAAAATGCTTCAACTGATTCTTTTGAATAAGAATTTGATACGCATGATCTGTCTTCGACCGAAGAACGCGAATAGTTACAAAAACAGCCTCTTCCTCAACTGGCTCCTTCTCTCTATTATCTGTTTTCCTTACTTTATGTTTCACTAAACAGAACATACATTTTGTTGTACACTATAAGATGGGATAATTTACATAAAGAAGGGAAATACAACATGAACGGAACTGCACACGCTGCTGTTGGAGCAGCAACAGGATTTATCGTAGCAAACACTTATACGGCTACACCAACCGAAACTGCTCTCCTGGTGAGTATAGGAGTGGTAGCAGGCTTACTCCCAGACCTTGATATTGATGGAAAGCTGCGTGGGAGAATTACACTTTCTCATAAACTGTTTCAATCTGTGGCCCAGCTAATTGGTATCTTAATGGTTGCTTACAGTATGTATGAAGGCGCTGGCACAAACCAATACATTGGGTTGGGAATTGGTCTTTTACTTTTCGTATTTGCCTCATTTATTAAACAAAAGCATATGCTGACACTGACTGGGATTGCTGTGATTGCGGTTGGTCTATCTTTACAGGAGACATGGTTACTTTTGCTTGGTATCTTTATACTTATCGCTTCAGTAGTATCGCACCGCAGCTATACGCATTCGTTGCTTGGAGTAGTTTTCGTTGGATACATTGCCTATCGATTAGAGTTGTCAATAGGACTAATTGGTGTTCAAAAAACTTGTCTGGCAGGTTATATAAGCCATCTAGTAACAGACAGTAAATTCCTCCCTTTTAATAAAAGAGGAGTCAAACTATTTTTGCCACTTTCTTCAAAAGAATTTTAAAATGAACTTAAGAAAAAAGGCTGGTCCATGGCGGATCAGCCCTTTTTATGCTGTAAGGCATTATGAAGCTGAAGTATTTCCTCAGAAAGTTTTGATATTCGTTCATTTACAATTGGATTTGTAATTTCATTGTCATCATTAAAATCGTCATTATGAACGAAAACACTGTAAGTCGGAACCATTCCTTTTAAGTAGGAGAGAATAGGCTTCAACTGATATTCGGAGACAAGAAAGTGTTTTTCTACCCCACCCGTTGTAACCATTGCCGTAACCTTTGCTTTAAATGCATCGACAGGTAAGTGATCAAATAAATTTTTGAGAACCCCAGAAATCGATGCTTGGTAAATTGGTGAACCGATGACAAGCGCATCCGCTGTCATGACCTTGTTTACAACATCCCAAGTATCTTGATTATATCCTGCTAATGGAAACCCCCGTACCATTTCTACATCATATTCCTTTAAATCAATTAATTCAGTTTCAAGCGATGGATCAAGCATCTTAGCTGTCATTAACACATCATGTACGGCCTGTGACGTTTTTTCACCTACCACTGAACCGGATATTCCTGTAAGCTTCAACGTGTATCCCTCCTGTCGTCGTTTCTTGTAAAGCATATGTACAGAATAAGGTGCATGTTAACACCTTATTCTATTCCGGTGCAACCGTCCGTAAGACTCCCACATCAAAACATGAAGTGAAACAGTGATGTTTAAGCGGGAGTACACGGAAGCTAACACCCCGATTCGTTCAACTAACAGTCAGTGGGGGAAGATAGAACCCCCAACTGATTGAAGTTTCACTTTATTTTGTAGCTGCTTCAAACTTTGTGGCTACTGTTTGCCAGTCAATAATATTAAAGAAGTTTTCAATGTATTCAGGTCTTCTGTTTTGATATGTTAGATAATAAGCATGTTCCCATACATCTAGACCAAGAATTGGTGTTTTACCTTCCATAACAGGACTATCCTGGTTTGGTGTGCTCGTAATTTCCAGTTGATTATTTGAATTTACAACAAGCCAAGCCCATCCTGAACCAAATCGGGTTGTTGCTGCATCTGCAAATTTTTGCTCGAAGCTGCTGATACTTCCGAAAGCATCGTTCATTGCCTCTGCAAGCTTTCCTTCTGGTGCTGATGCTTCTTTAGATGGTGCAATAACCTCCCAGAATAAAGAATGGTTTAAATGGCCTCCACCATTATTTCTTACCGCTGTGCGTATTTCTGCAGGCAGTGCATTAAGATCAGAAAGCAATGCTTCCAATGATTTTCCCTGAAGATCTTGATGCCCTTCTAAGGCAACGTTTAGTTTGGTTACATATGTTTGATGATGCTTCCCGTGATGTATCTCCATTGTTTTTGCATCAATATAAGGTTCTAGTGCATCGTGTGCGTAAGTTAGTGCAGGTAATTCAAATTTAGCCATGTTACTTTCCTCCCTAATCGAAATAGTTTATACTTTTTATACTATAAAGTATAATAAGTTTAAATAAAGCGTACCCTAATCAAATTGGCATCGCAACTAAAATGCTTGATGAAATTATGAACCAATAACAGAAATAGTTTATACAAGAGACTTAAGGAGGTGGCACTATGCAACTAAAAACAACCAAGGATAGAATTCTTGATCTTTTAAAAAGAGAAGTTCGTATGACGGTCGGGGCCTTGTCAGAACGCCTTGAAATTACCGACATGGCTGTTAGGAAACATTTATCGGTCATGGAAAAAGATGGCCTTATTGCTACGGAAGAAATCAGGAAGCCAATGGGGAGACCTGTTCAGAGCTACACTTTGTCAGCGAAAGGAGAAATGCTTTTTCCTAAAAGCTATGAAGGATTAAGTGTAGAATTTCTGCAAGACATACAAGCACTTTATGGTAGCAAATCTGTTGAACAGCTTTTTCAAAACAGGGAAAAACGTTTGACGAAGGAATATACTTTACGTATGCAGAAAAAATCGCCTCAAGAGAGAATGCAAGAAATTCAGACTATCCAAAATGAAAAAGGATACATGGCTGACATTACCAAGATAGATGATAATAGCTACGAGCTCATCGAGTACAATTGTCCGATAATGGCTGTCGCAAAAGAATACAAAGTAGCATGTAAATGTGAAACTTCCATGTTTAAAAATGTCTTACAAACAGAAAACGTCAAACGGACAAGCTGTAAAACGGAAGGGAATGACCATTGTAGGTTTCAAATCAGCTTTTAAGCTCCCCACCGGGCATTCCCTTATTTTATGCTTTTAATGTATCTGTTTCGATTCCTGCTTCTCTCAGCCTTTCATCTGCTTCCTCTACAATTAGCTCCTTTAATTCCTTTAGAACGGGGTGAAAATCTGCATGTTTGCCAAGCATAAAACTCATTTTGTGTTCCACCGGAAGCCATGTGTCGATAGAAGCTTCGTTATGCTGTATTTGCGCTTCAAGCTTATCAAGTGCATTGGCAGTTTTAGCTTCAAGGGTCTTTTTATCTTCAAACTCCATCCACAATTGATGTAATTCGAATCCTAGTTCATGAGGAAGCATGTCTCGGAGATGATCAATTGCCTGTAACTCTCGAGCTTGTTTTAATGCTTTTACTTCCTCATTATCCAGTGTATCAAACGCCGGCACATCGGTTGCTTCTGCTTCAACGAGATCATGAATAATAACCATTTTTAATAACTTTGCTGTATCTAGCTTTTCTTCCATTAATGGCTCAATGAGTATTGCTATTAAGGATAGTCGCCATGTATGTTCCGCAACACTCTCACGCCTTCCATTGCTTAGCCAACTGTGACGGAGTTCGTATTTCAGCTTTTCTGCAAGCTTAATCACCTGCATAACATCCTTTAATGTATTCTTCATCCTGTTTCTCCCCTATTATTTCTTGGTTAGACAAAGCTTTTTGCGTATAAAGTGAAACTTCAATCAGTGGGGGTTTTCATTCTTCCCCCACTGATTGTTAGTTGAACGAATCGGGGTGTTAGCGTCCGTTTACTCCCACTTAAAACTAACGGTTTCACTTCATGTTTTGAAGTGGAAGTCTTACGGACGGTTGCACTGGGATAAATTACAAAAGCCCTAACATCTGTAATCCTTTTAAAATTCCGTCGTCGTCCACAGCTGCTGTTTCATATTTTGCAGCTTGTTTTGCACGAGAATGACCGTTCCCCATTGCGACACTTTTCGGAATCTCAGTCAACATCTCCAAATCATTTAATGAATCTCCAAACGCGACGTGATTTTCAGGTTGTATATCTAGTAAGTCGGTAACTTTTCTTATTCCTACCGCTTTTGATCCCTCAGCAGGTACAACGTCCACTGATCTCGGGTGCCAACGTACAAAGTTAAAGGCACTATACTTTTCTTCGTAAAATTTCTCCTCGCTCTCTTCACAGAACAATAAGGATTGGTAGATATCTCTTCCTTTGTTGTATGTTGGATCATGTTCTAAGTTCATATCTACTTTTAAGGTGGCCAAGCCTTCATTTATGGCCTCGTGATCTGGAACGTTTGCCTTCATTTCTTCTTCACCCATGAAAACAATCGGATTTTCTTTTGCCAGTGATACTTTTGCTAAGTCCTCTAATAATTCGCTATTCAAAGGATTTCGATGAATTACCTCCCCCTTATAAACTACATACTGACCGTTAAAACATACATATGTATCAATTTCTAACTCTTCACGCAAGGCTTGGAAAAAAAACGGCGCCCTTCCTGTAGCAATTGCAACCTCATGTCCCGCCTTCTTCAAAGCAGCGATGGCTTCTTTCGTACTTTTGGGAAGTTCTTTTTCTTCGTTAAGAAGTGTACCATCTATATCAAAAAATACGATGTGTCTATCTAGCATGCTAACCCCTCCACCTTTTCCTATATACTATTTTTCATCACAATTAGCATAGACTATGGAAGGGTTTTCAAGTCAAGTAATTGCACCCAAATCGTAGTTATTTTCAATCTATTTAGTTGAATGGGTTTAATAGATAGTGATAGTCTAATAATAACAAACATGACCTTATCAAATCGGTCATGAGATAGATTGACTAAAGCTTTAGTAATTTCTAATAATGAAAGGGAGCGAAGAATATGCACATACCTGAAGTAACGCTTAATGATGGTTTAACTGTCCCCGAAATTGGATTTGGAACGTACAAGCTAAATGGCAACGCAGGAGTAAACGCGATTACTAGCGCTATTAGTACTGGATACAGGCTAATTGATACAGCTTATAACTATGAAAACGAAGGCACCGTCGGGGAAGCAATTCGTCGTAGCTCTGTACCAAGAGAAGAATTACTTGTTACGTCAAAATTGCCGGGCCGCTACCAACCATACGAAAAAGCTGTTACAACAATTCAAGAGTCGCTTTATCGAGCTAAACTTGATTATTACGACCTTTATTTAATCCATTGGCCAAACCCTCAGCAAGGGCACTATGTTGAAGCTTGGCAAGCTCTGATTGATGCGAAGAAATGGGGACTTATTCGTTCCATCGGTGTATGTAATTTCCTACCAGAGCACCTTGAACGACTGAATAAAGAAACTGGTGTGCTACCAAGCATGAACCAAATTGAACTACATCCGTTTTTTAATCAAGAGGAGCAACGTATATGGCATGAAGAGAATAATGTAAAAACAGAGTCTTGGAGTCCTCTGGGAAGAGCCAGCGCCGTGCTGGAAAATGAAACAATTGGCAAGATTGCTGATAAGCACCAAAAGACTATTTCTCAAGTGATTTTACGATGGCATCACCAACTAGGATCCATTCCAATTCCTAAGTCTGCTTCACCTAGCCGACAACTCGAAAATATTTCCATTTTTGATTTCACTCTAAGTGAATCAGAAATGACTACTATCTCACAGCTAACTCGCCCAGATGGTAGGTTAAAGGATCAAGACCCAGCAGTCTATGAAGAATTCTAATAGAAAAATAGTTGAGCGTCATTCATTAATGAATGACGCTTTTTTATGTATAGAATTCGTATATGAGCTTTGCCATATAATAGACCTGGCCGAACTAAAATAATTATTTTTAATTCAGGTTTATTCAATTCATGATTAGGTAAATGATACTGGGACATAAGAACGAGATTAAATTAGCAGGCTCGATGAAAATAGAATACGCTAAGAAATAAGGAGACTCCCCTTTTGGACTGCTTTAAATTAACTACCTTATTTTAAATGTATACAAATTTTTACAGTAGCCCGAATTAGGAGGGTGTTTTCTATGATACATACTAAAGAAACGGAGCAAGTAACAGACATGCACGTAGTCAAAGCAATTGAGGAAAATTTAGCCATTATCCGGTTTGGGCTTGATTATCGTGTTGCTTATGTAAACGATGTATTTGCTAGAACGGTAGGCTATACGACAGATGAAATGCTAGGAATGCATCACAAAGAACTTTGCTTTTCTGACTTCGCCAATAGTCCAGACTATAAGCACTTCTGGAATAACATCCTGAAAGGGAGAAGCTTTCAAGACAAAATTGAACGAAAGGGGAAAGATAATAAACGGATTTGGCTTGAAGCAACTTATATGCCAATTTTTGACGAGACACAGACGAAAATTATCGGCGTATCAAAAGTAGCTACTGATATTACAGACAAACACAAAGCCATTAGAAGTTGGAGACCAACTAAACCTCATGTCTACTAATCTAAATTCTAAAGCTTCAGCAGGTATTGAGCGCTCCGAAGATCTTTTATCATTAATTGGTAGCATTACAAATGTATCTGGAATAAACACAGAGAATTTAGAACAACTACAGAAAGAGACACAATCGATTCAAGAAATTGTTAAAACCGTAAAAGCTATTGCTTCTCAAACGAATCTACTTGCGTTAAATGCTGCAATTGAAGCAGCAAGGGCGGGAGAACATGGTAGAGGATTTAATGTTGTAGCACAGGAAGTCCGTAAGCTATCTAATAATGTAGAAAAATCCATTACTCAAATTCGCGATAATATCGAACGAATCACATCTGAAATTAACACCATAAGTGCTGGAACAAAGGATGTTCAAGAACATATTATGGAAGGACAAGTAAAAGTCCAAACAACAGTAGAGGATTTTAAAGACCTAACCGCCTCCTCCAAACAATTAGATGTACAAGCGCAACAATTTGCTGAACTATTATAACAACTGCCTCCAAACTAAGGAGGCTTCTTTTTATGCCTTCTTTCGTTTTAATTAATTGAAGAGTGATTTTAAAAAAGAACTCCCTGATATGGCACTCACCATTCAGGAAAGTTCTCCTTTTTAACCATCAAACACAAACTGTCGATCTTTCTTATCCTCTATAATCTGAACATCAAGCTTCTGTACTCCAAAATGGATCGCTTCTTCCAAATTTTCTATATACACATCTAGACGCCCTTCCTTAATTGCACTGCCACGATCCTCACAAGTATATGTTTCATCCAGTTCTGGTATATACAGCCTTGTCCCAAAATCGAGTGAAGCAGGACAAGCTAATGTTTCATTTTCTTTTACTAGGTTACCCGATGCGGTAATCCCATAAGCTGGGTGATTGGGTGATTTACCTGTTGACTCTTCCCCAGCAGTATAGGCGGTTACGATGAATGTTTCTGTATTCAGCTCATTTTCCTTCTCCTCATTATTTGTTGAATTCTTCAGTGGGGTAAATACTGCACTTTCAATAAATGATTGGGACGCGACTAGTGGCGACATCACCTCAGCATTTTCATTCTCCCCCATTAAATTTTCCACAAGAGGAAATGTGATGATATGTTGTTCATCGGCTTGTACTTGCTCTGAAAGCGCGAATGTTATTACCAATATAAGTGCGGCGCTTAATAATACCTTTCGAATGTGAAACCCTCCTACCTTTTTCCTGCTGATAAGGTAATTTGTCCTATATGACGAAAGACTGCCATACAACTCATTGCTTACCCGGAATAGGTTTAAAATAAACTTTTAGAAGGTCTGTCACCTAAAAAAGCAAAGCTAGTTCCCTAAAATCTCTCTCGTTTTATCTAGAATTTCCTCATCCTTTAGTCGGAATTTAAACTCCACTCTGCGGGAATCCTCGGCACTATAATCGCCATTTTCATCCGTCCTTGGGTCAGAATAGGATTTGCTGTTTACTGTTAACTTTTCTCCGACATGTTGCTGAATGTTCTCATATGGAAAGTCTTCACTCATAATATAGTCAGCAACACTATAGGCACGATCCTGGGAAAGCTGCAGATTGTATAAATAACTGCCATCCCGATCGGTATGTCCTTCTATAATGATTTCAGCAATGTACTCTTCATAGCCACTCTGTAGCAAAACATCTAAATACTTTGGAACAAATTCATCCAAGAACTTAAAAGACTGGGGTTTTAATTCATCTTCTCCATAATCGAATAGAATTTCTGTATTAAATATAATTGCCCCCGTTTTTTCATCTACCTCAACACCCATTGCAGCGTCACTGAATTCTTCTTTCAGTTCACTTACAAGCTTGGCTCTAACTCCCATAATCTGATCAAGGGTTTCCTTCATTTCTTCAATTTGCAGCGATTTAATAACCATCATGCAAATAAAAATCAGCATAAAACATAGTAGAATAGTTGTTAGCAGATCAGTAAATGATGGCCAGAAGTGCCCTTCTTCTTGTTCATTTTTAAATAATCGTTGATATTTAGAAGTCATTTTGGTTCATTCCTATTCCATTGCTCCAGTTACCTGACTGCTGCTGCGGAGGAATGGTTCGACGTTGATTTATCGATTGAAGCTCCCTGCTAATCTCTTGAAGTGTTTGTTGAATAAATCTGCCATTACTTTGGTGCGTCGCTTCGGTAATACGTTGGACTTCTTTAAACTCGCTACGTATCGAGTCATTTGTCTGCTCAACGTACCGACCAAAACTTTGCAGCAAACTATCCAATTTATTTCCAAGCGAGCCTTCGAGATTGCCGACATAGTTAGATAGCGTGTCTTTCAATATTCCGACACTTGCCTCCATCTGATTCTCTCTTTGACGGAATCCATTGTTCATCTGGCTGATCGTTGCATTCATATCTTGAATGAGTTGATTGTTTTTCATCCCGATTTGTTCAAAAGTATTTGCAGCATCTTGCATGTGCTTTTCATATGTCATTGATTCACTCGAATGGTTTTTCAAATGTTGACTAAAGGTCCGATTAAATTCCTTCAGTTCGGTAAAGCGATCTGAGAGAAGATGCTTGTACTCTGCCTGCGTCTGGTTAATAACTTCCAATGCATCAGGAAGTTTCACAATCGATGAGCCCATCTTGTCAAATTCTCGAGACAGCTCTCCAAGATAAGTCATAACACCCGATAGTTTCGTAGATAGATCCTCACCAAAAATTCTTTGAAAAGCCTTATTTTTATGATCCATCGCATTAACTAATTCACCACTTTTTTCTTGAATTCTTTCAAATGAAGTATGCATTGTTTCCTGTTCTCCCAGAAGTGTGGACGTAAATTGTTTGATCTCTCCCACAGACAATTCGAATTGTTGTAATGTCTTCAATTGTGAATCCGAAACTTCCTTCATTTTTTCAAACGTGTTTTCAAACGCTTTTACCATTCGTTCGTTTTTAGTGTCCATCTTTTTAAAATAAGAAAATAGTGAATCGAAGTTTTTATTAAGGTTGGTTGTCCCTTCGGAAAAGTCATCTGTTACGTCTTTCATTTGTTGAAATAGCCCTTGAAATTCCTCAAGGTTCTCCGATAAGCCATCATTAAAGGCCGCCAAGTCCTTGGCCGATTGTTGTAATCCAGCAGTATATTCCTTAAATCCAGTAAATGAAGCTTCAATGCCTTGTAAGGATTGTTGATTTGTCTTCTGCAGGCTGAGGATCGATTGATTGATTGCTTCTGAAACACCAATTAGTCGCCCCATGTTATTCTGCTCTGTCCCTTCCAGACTGGATTCTGTCATGAGCATGATATCCGTTAAGATAAATTCTGTGTTCATTATTTTAATGAGTAGCGTCATTATTAATGAGAAGCCCATCCCTGCAATACTCGTGTAAAAGGCCACATCAATGCCCGCCAGAACTCCAGCAACTCCCTCAACCAGATCACTATCATCGATATTAATGCTACCAAGAGATGAGGTAAGCCCGATAAACGTCCCCAATACCCCAAGTAAGATAAAGACAGACACGGTCATTTGAATCATCTTAATTAAACTTACAACAGGCACTTGAAAAAAGCGCCAACCTGAAAACTTTTCCTGCACGAAGGTTTCTGCCTTCACACCTTCTCCCTGCTTGTTGTGAAATTGTTCTTGGAAATCTTGTAATGGATCAATATCTAATCGATTTGTGTCTTTCACGTAATTCCGTACCTTTTTCAGTTTCCCAAACAATGTAATATGAAGTAGCACCGCGATGATAAAAAGGCCAAACAAAAGAATAAAAATGGCTTCTATCATTGAGTTAGCTAATATTGCTTCCGCCTTCTGCTCACTTGTAAACATCTCAAGAATGGCTTGCACCATTTTATTTTCCTCCTTGTAGCTTGCATTTTTTCTAGGTCATTCTCTTGAAATTCTCTTCTTCTATTGCTATTCAGGAAAAAGGAGAAACATGTGTACAAGTTAGATCAAAGAAAGAATTCCAGTACTATAAATGAGATTTTTTTGAACACAAAAAAAGTCAGGATACCAATGTTATCCTGACGAAAAATACTACTATGATATTATAGAGACCTATAACAAATAAGATCCTAAACTACCTGACTGCCATTGCATATGATGTACTAAATTAGCCTACTTAATCTTCATGAGAATGCACTTCTATCTTATGCCAAATAGACTGCCAGTTTTTCTTTTTAATTCTCTCTTTATAAATGGCCTTCCGATCGCTACTTTCGGCAAAATACGGGGTTGGCTTCACCTTTAAGTCTACTACATCTTTAATTCCACAAGGAGCGGCTAAAATAATTTGATCTTCATGGTTTAGCTTCACCCCTAGGGCTGTGGCTGTTTCTGGAAATTTAGAAATAGCGTCTTCTGAAGATGTGTATGGCGCAACGTGATTTACCATATGCATCCTCGCTTCGTTTTTTACCGACCAGGGAACTTCAGGAAGCATTTCATGCAGCTTCGCTTCTAGTTTCTTTTCTTCTAATTCATCTATGTTGGTTTTATCAAAAAAGATAACATCTACGTCTGGGAGAGTTGTCTTCTTAAAACCGTGTAATGTGTCCCAGATTTTGGAACGTACAAATCCGGCACATATCCACCAATTCGGCAAATCTAGCTTTTTAGCTATTTTCAGTATTCGCATCATTTCTTTGTCATCTTGTATAAGCTTTATTATATCTTGTTCGGTTTTCACCATGTGGAGACCCCCTATACGGATCGTTTGTTCTATTTTTAGTTTAACATAGTAGGAGGTGTTTGTTTCTCAAATTTCGTCTTCCTCAATAAATCCATTCATTTTCTGTACATCTAAATTCACACCCTTGACCCACTCTTTCAAATCTATCTCTAAGACCCCCTCGCTTTTAGCAATAGTCATAAGGATTTTCGCTTTTTTATAAGAATAGGAGAAGGTATGTAGGGTTCCAAACAGGTTTTGATAATCAGTGAAAAAAAGCGGTGAAGTAGGATTCTTAAAAAGATTAAACATTTCCTCATGGGTCATTAGGTCCGCTTCTAATCCACGTAAAAAAGCATTTCGTTGAATCGAACCGGTGATGATATCCCTGTTTTTCTTTCGCATTGTCTGCTCCTGAAAATGATTTACACAGGAGAGCGTTTTCTCTCCACGTCTTACCATCACGCAGTCAGGGCTAATCTCCACTTCAGCAAAATCACCAAATCGATCACCGATGGAAATATTGTAGCAAGCAGCATGAGGTATCTCTTTTAATAATTGAGTAGCCTCATCAACAGTACTACAAGTATCCAAAACCATACGGACCGCTAACCAGGCTGAAATCCCTTTGGTATATGATTGATTGCTAACAAAATGTAGCCCTGCCACTAATCCTTCCTGGTTGACACCATCGTGTCTCCCTAATAGAAGAAGATTATATCCCGCTGTAGCAAACGCTTCTTTTGGCTGACTAAGTGTGAACAGCCTATCATAGAATTCCGGTGAAAAATCATAATTTCTCACATAATATTCTTTTGTAATAATTGCAGAGCATCCCATCGCCTTCGTTTTCGGAACATCATACCCACTGAACATAGCTGCAGCCTTGCTAAAGGAGATATTCAAACCATCTGCTATTCCCGTCAGCTCTTCCAGTAAGTGTGGTGCCAATGCGGTGTATACAGACTTCATACTTTCCTCGTCAATAGCTGATTTTGTTATCGAATCATATGTATTCAATATTGGTCGGTTACGATAAAATTCCCCTAAATCCCTTCCTATTTGATAAGAACTGTTCCTTACCTGAAGCACATCCACAGTAAATGAACTCATCATTTTTCGTCTCCTTGGTTCGATTATTTAATTCCATTATACGAACAACAAGGCAGGAGTTCCTGTCTTGTTATGCTCCTTAAGGATAGGTATACTTTCAACTAACAACTATTTAGGAAAAGAACACAAGTCATCATTACCTTGACCAAAGAAGGTCCTATTTATGATATAGTTAAAAGACAATAGACTGGCTTCACATGAGGGGGTTGGTGCGCTTCTCTTTTTAGGACAATTCCTAAAAAGGAGGTGGTGCCAATGGGGATTGAATCGGTGTTAACGTTAATGATATCCTTCGGGATGCTTATTGCGTTTATCATGTCTGACAAGAACCAAAAAAAATAACCCCTCATGTGCTTTAGCCAGGCGCTGAGGGATTACTTCTCTGAGTGTACCGCCCCCTTATGGGGTTGGTCTATTGGAACCGTTCCATGTGTCCAGCATGGAGCGGTTTTTTATACATTATGCTTATTTGTAAATAGTATACCACGAATAGTGAGTAAATACACTCTTTTACTGGCGATGGGAAAAGCTACGGAATGTCAGGATATATGTGTGCACATCAGTGAATTATTTGCATAGCTGTCAAAAGGTTGAAAATATTCACTGCTGCTAGGACCCATTTTAAAGCACGTTGTCCTCTAAATGCATAATAAATACCAATTATAGGAAAAATTAATGTTCCCAAAATATATATCATTCCAATTACGCCACTAATGTATTCACTTAGTAACATGCCACCAAACCAAACAGCAAAAAAGCCTAAAACACAAATGAACGACGCTTTCAGATTTCTGCTTCCAAGATCCTTAACCCAGGCTCTACCTACCTCTATGTAGAAATCTTCTTCCTCTCTCTTTTCGCGAACCGCGATAAATGCTGCTATTAACTCCTTAGAACTCTTATTCTGAACAGGCTCTGGCCCTTCGGTAAAATCTTCATTCAACTGCTCATTCTCTAAAAGACTCTTATGCAAGGATTTCAAAACCTTGTTTACCTCTTTATAGTCCTTTTCCTTCCTGCTTCTTTTCTTCAAAACAGAATGAACAAAGAATCGAATTGCTTTAAGATAAATCATTGATATTAATCTGCCAAACATAAAAATGTTCCCTTCTCGTTATAATTGTCCTGCAAATAGATCCTTTAACTATTATCAGTTTACCATATCACAAGAAGAATGAGGATGGTTGGTTATGGACTACAATGCATCAATGCAATATGGTGTGGTGTGATTGTTAGATAAATAATTAAGGTAAAATTTAGGATTGCGCTTCATTCCGTTCCATGCTAAACTATCTAAAATTATTTAAAAAGACGATGACGAGAAAAGTAAATGAAGCCAATGCACAACAGAGAGCTCCGGTCGCTGAAAAGGAGTGTGTATTTATTCATTGAAACAAGACTCTGAGTAGCACGCTGGATTGATACATGATAGCGTGACAGGCGCTCCTGTTACAGAGCTAAAGTATAAGCAAAGCAAGCTTTGCCGTACTTGAAGAGGTTAATATGGTGACATATTAGCAAACTGGGGTGGCACCACGATTTAGAATTTTAAATCTCGTCCCTAAGACATTACGTCTTGGGGGTGAGATTTTTTTATTTTGCATTTTTTATTTGAAAGGAGTAGAGGAAGAATGAAGGCAAAGTCTAATAGCAAGTATCCCTTTCTATTTTTGTTAAAGGTTGGCATATCAAACATTGGAGAATGGGTTTATTTCATCTCACTGAATCTTATTGTCTTAAATATGACAGGCTCCGCTCTAGCCGTAACCGGCCTATATTTAATAAAACCATTGGCCGTCCTGCTCACGAATTTCTGGGCCGGCAGCCTTATCGATCGAATGAACAAACGGAGATTATTGATGGGACTAGATTTATTTAGAGGGATGGTCATTGGCTTTCTCCCCTTATTTGCAACATCTCTTCCGCTTATCTATGTGACGGTATTAATCATAAATATGGCGGCTTCGATGTTTGAACCAGCTTCTATGGCCTATATGACAAAATTAATTCCACCTAAAAAACGTAAACGTTTTAACTCTATTCATAGTTTTGTTACATCAGGGGCTTTTTTAGTTGGTCCTGCTGTTGCCGGCATTCTGTTTTTTATAGGAACACCACCATTGGCTATTTACATCAATGGGTTCGCTTTAATAATTGCAGGACTTATAACATGGATACTTCCTGATCTTGAGAAAGGGAAGATCGTTTCTGGCGAAGATCAAGAAAAATCTAATACAATAGAAATTTTAACAAAAGATTGGCAAGCAGTTTTAACTTTCAGCCTTACGAATCGATATATTTTTCTTATATACTTTCTATTCAGTTCCGTCATGATGGTTTTAGCAAGTGCAGTGGATTCACTGGAGGCTGCCTTTGCTAAACAAGTCCTCTTCTTATCAGATAGTGAATACGGATTTCTGGTTACGATAGCTGGGACTGGCATTATAATAGGAGCTAGTATTAATACAATAATTGTACAAAAACTAAAAACCTCCCTTTTAATAGGAGGTGGATCTGTATTTGTTACAACTGGATATATTGTGTATGCCTTCTCCACTAACTTTCTAATAGCCGGGATAGGCTTCTTTATTCTTGCCTTTTTCATCTCTTTTGCTAACACTGGTTTCCTTACTTTCTACCAGCATCACATCCCAACTGATATGATGGGACGGATTGGAAGCTTCTATAATTTGCTGGAAGCAATCTTGATAATTGTTGCAACTGGCTTCATGGGTGTAGCCACATTATTCATATCAATTCGGTTGACTGTCACCCTGGGCGTATTCCTCATGTTAGCGTTGTCGGTTGTCTTGCTTGGTGCCAGTGTATCCCCTTCAAGGAGGAGATTTTTCCAGTCCCATATCTCAGACCAATGATGGCAATTAAAATCTTTAGTAAAAAGGAACATGGCTATACCCCCATGTTCCTTCCGTTTTGATTCTTAAGAGAACAATTTCTTAATCCTTTGATACGACCGCTCTTTTTCTTTAAAATCATAGAGGTTGGTTAAAATTAACCAGTCCTCACACTTATAAATTTTTGATAACCGAAGGAGCTCTGATTTAACTTTTTCTGGACCACCAATAATCATTCGGCGTCTATTAAACTGTATCTTCTCTTCCTCTGACACACTTAATTGTTTCTCATTAGCTTCCTGCACACTAGGAACACGACTATCCAACCCCTTTTCCACCTGCAGGAGCCAGAGATCCTGGCTCCGCGCTAACTCCTCAGCATGTGCATCGTTTTCACCACATACTACAAAGACCGCTGTTCTGCTTACAGGGGATGGGAAGAGACCAGGTTTAAACATTTCACGGTATTGTTGATGGCTCGCTTCTCCCCTTTCAGGCTTTATGAAGTGACCGAAAACATAGCCTATCCCTAGTTCTGCTGCAAATTCTGCACTATTCTCTCCTAATCCGAGACTAAATAAGCTAGGAGCCACTTCCGTGCGTGGAGCCGCTCTAACTTTTCCTTCTCCCTGTATAAAACGCAGGAGATTTTGTAGTTTTTCTGGGTATTCAGCCATTTGGTTCGGCTTCCCATCAGCCAATAACGACCGAATGGTTTCATTTCCACCAGGTGAACGCCCTACGCCAGCTTCAATTCTTCCAGGGTAAAGAGCTTGGAGCTGTAGTAACTGAGCTGCAACCTTATATGCACTGTATTGCGGCAGCAAAATACCACCACTTCCTACAGCTATTTTCTTCGTTTGTCCTGCAATAGCAGCCATCATGATTTCTGGAGAACTAGAAACAAGACCTTTTGTTCCGTGATGTTCTGCAAACCAATATCGCTCATAGCCCAATTCTTCTACATATCTAGCCAAATCTATTGTACGCACAGCCATTTCTTCTGCACTCATACCCTTTGGCTGTGCCATCTGATCTAACACACCTAACCGCATCCGTTAAACCCCTTTTTCGTTCCATTTTCCCTTATTACGTAGCGGAAGGAAAGATAAACGCTCATACTACTATAATGCTTTATAATCGAGCCAACTATAGACATTACTTCTACACAATTTTCAATGACATTTACCCAATCTCTTACATACTATAAGAGCAAAATGTGAAAGGATTGAAGTCTATGTATTATTACCCTTATCCCCATCCACATGTTATTGCTACACACTATAATGCTTTCCCACCTGAATACACTTATTATCCAGCTGTTCGTCATTATCCTGATTACTATGGAAATAATTGGCCACAAAGTGATCTTCCGAGAATTACACTAAAAGATTATGGTCACCAACCCTTTGTTACCAATATCGAAAGAGCAACCAAGCAGAACAATACCTTCCGTACTGCCTTATGGAGCGGAGACCATCTGCAAGTTACGTTAATGAGCATTCCAGTTGGAGAGGACATTGGACTAGAGCTACATCGAGATGTAGATCAATTTCTGCGCATTGAACAGGGTCGTGGCTTAACCGAAATGGGCAAAAAGAAAGATAACCTGTCGTTCAAACGCCGTGTGTCTGATGATGATGCTATCTTTATTCCAGCAGGGTTTTGGCATAACATTACAAACACTGGTAACAAACCACTGAAATTGTATTCCATCTATGCTCCTCCAGAGCACCCATTTGGCACTGTTCACGAAACGAAATCACAAGCAATGGCATCTGAATCAGGTTATCATCATTCCTAACCAAATAAAAACAGATCAAGGAACTCATCCCTGATCTGTTTTATTCACTTATGACTTACTTAATTGGTCTACTGCCAGAAGAGCATCTGCCACATCTTCTGCGGTAATTGCTGGAGAAAGATTGCCCATTGTATCTGCTTCACTTGTTGCTGCTTCGCCAACTTTAACAAGATCTTCATAGGATGCATTATCCAGATGCAAATCTTTTAACGTTGTCGGAAGGCCAAGTGATTGATAAAAGTCAATATATTTTCTAATTTCCGCTTCTGGGTGTAATTCTAATACAAGATGTGCGAGTGTTCCATACGCAACTTTCTCGCCATGTGTTAGATGGTGTATATCTCCCTCTAATACTGTAAAACCGTTATGAATGGAATGTGCTCCAGCTAATCCACCACTTTCAAATCCTAAACCAGACAGCAATGTATTTGCCTCTACAATAGCTTCCACATGCTGGGTTACAAGACCTTCTTTTACTGCTTTATAGGCTGCTTGTCCATATGCAAATAGTGTTTCTTCACATTTTTCCGCAATAGCTTTGGCAGCAATGCTTGTCTTCCCACCAGCCATGGTATCACTGTTACTCTTAATCGCAGCTCTTGCTTCCACCCATGTCGCCATAGCATCTGCAATACCTGAAGCAAATAATCTTGGTGGTGCGCCTGCTACTACTTTTGTATCAACCAGCACAAGGTCTGGATTCTTCTTATAAAAATTATAGGATTCAAATACCCCTTTGTCAGAATAAATTACCGACAAAGCACTTGTTGGTGCATCTGTGGAAGCTGTAGTAGGAACAATAATTACACCTGTGTCCAATTGATCAGCAATCGCTTTTGCAGTATCAAGTGTTTTACCACCACCGACACCTATTACGGCGTCTACTGATTCTCTCTTTCCTTCATCCGTAATTCTGTTTATTTCATTCCAAGATGCTTCTCCATTAAATTCTACATAATGATAGGCCAATTCTTCTTCTTTAAAACTTTTTTCAATAGCTTCTCCTGTTATTCCCCATACCGTTTCGTCAGAGAGGATTAAAGGTTTTCGTGTTGCAGTTTCCTTAACATGTTTCCCAATTTTCTCTAAAGCATTTTTTCCTTGGATATACTTACTAGGTGAAACAAATACAATCTCAGACATCTAATCACTCCTTCATGTTATTTATGCTTATAGTATACCACTATTCCCCACCGTTTGTTCAAAACTTCACAAACTCTTCATATTTTAAGTGTACACCAATATTTATGTTACCCTATGGCAGACTCTCGCAAACCAATCCGTCGTCATCATTTCCATCTAAGCGATGTGAATCTTTTTCTGGTCCCCCAGCTGCCTCAAAAAATATTTGTGCTTCCTGCTGGGTATCAAAATCTCCACAATCCCTGTCAGGGCCATTGGGGTCGTAACTTACTTTATTTGAAGCCTCGGGCTCTTTATCTCTATTGTTTGCAGATTTCTCTTCCTCATCTTGATAATAAAACCCTTCATCTGTCACATATCCTTCTCTGCTCCAAATACCAAGTTCATTATTCTTTGCCCTATTCTGTGCTTTCATGTATGCCTCAAAATGTGTATAAGGCGGATCGTATACATATGCAAGACGGGCTAGCCCATGTTCTAGCAGTGTTTGATTAAACATCTCACCATCTACCCAAATATAAGCAAGGAGTCGGTCATATTTATCCCTAGCAGGCCCGTCAAACTCGAGCTCTATCTGTTTCCCTTCCAGCCTCTCTTTTGCAAAACTGCTCGCTTCAGGTCCTAAAGGCTGGACTGGCTTGGATGGGTGCTTTGTCTCTGGTGTATCTACTAACAGCAAGCGTACCGTTTCTTCCTTTCCGTTATAGATCACTTTGACCGTGTCGCCATCTACCACTCTGCTCACTTCAGCCCCTTCCATAGGCTCTTCTTGTGTGCCAGTCCCTTTATTATGGTTTTCATTCTCAACCTCTTTTTCCTGTTGCTCGGCTTCCTTTTCGTTCCCGTCTTCCTCTATAGGCTTTTCAGTTTCTTCTGATGTTCCATTTGCCCCCGAGTCCTCGATTGTTCCACAGCCTACAACAATAACTAACAAAAATGCGGCAATCATAACTTTCTTTATGTATATATGTAATTTCATGCTGTGCCTCCCTGTATGCTTTGAAGTAATATTTTCCGATAACGTCTACAAAACTATCCGCACACAAATTTAAGGATGGTTTTTTTGAATTCCACCTGATTTTCTATATAGGGATGATGCCTGCCCTTTAATACTCTTACTTTCTTATTTCTAAATTGAAATAATTGATGATGAGTTGGGCCCACTGCGTGATCATTTTCCCCAGCAATAATCAGCACTGGTTTTGTAATTGTCTTTGTTATCAATGAAAAATCTCGAAAATAATCTTTTGAGGAAAACACAAATTGCTGGAACTTTACATCACTATTTAAACCAACTTGGTCTATTAAGTCTACTTCTTTCTTCATTTCTAAATCGGAATATTGGAACGAAAAATAAACATCTTTTTCTAACAAACTAGTGAGCATTTCGAAATAGGTTTCCATAAATGATTCTAAACTCAATGTATCCATTTCTGGCACATTTCTTTTTAATAAAGAAGCTCCTCTTATAATCTGATGTTGAAAAGAAGCTAACATATGTAGGGTTACATTTGATAAGATCATCCCTTTAGTCCTGTTGGGAAATTTGCTGGCATAATTTACTGCAATAATTCCACCAAAAGAGTGACTCATAATCAACCATTCTTCGATCCCCAAATGAATGCGTAACGCTTCTATATCCTCAACTACTCTCTCTAAGGAATAGTCTTGTATAAGACTGTGCTCAGATCTTCCACATCCCCGCTGGTCCAAGTAAATCATCTGCAAATTTTCTTCTAGCAAATCCCTTGCATAGTGTTGAAACGATTTACTCCAGTATCCCGGTCCCCCATGCAGAAATAGCCAAGGAGCGCCCTTTCCACTAATGTCATAATACAACTCTAATCCATCACTTGTTTTGAACTTCATTCATTTCTAGCCCCCAGAATATTTTAACGCGTGGTTTTAAAATCTAATAAAATTGGTTCACTGTTTTCTAAACTAGCCTTATATAATGTAATATTTCCGACAGTTGGTTTAGAGGCATCTGCAAGAACCTCAAAGTTTTCATTTAATGCTATACTCCAAACTACTCCATTATTCCGTTTCAAACTAATAGCGAGTGTTCCAAATTGCTCAATATTCTCCCATGAAAAAAGTTCTATTTCACCGTTTTCTTTAACAGAAATCCCTTCTGTATCACTTACTATCTGAACATCTTTAGCCTGCCATTGACCATGTATTTGTGCTCCCACATAATAATAGGACCCGCCATTCCCACGATCACCATAGGTTGCAATAAATTGTTGTACGGAATCGTCAGTAGCTTCATATGTAAATGTTGCTACGTCATTCGCCAGCCATTCTACCGAAACATCTCCTGCTACCTCATTAGGTAGAACTTCTTTTGGTCGGGCCAAAATGCCATAATAGGAGCGATAGTATGTTGTTTGACCTGTTTCCACATCTTGTTTCATTGACAGAACATGCTTCCAATCCGGGGAGAGACTTGTTATATTTTTGGTTTCCTTGTTATCTCCAACAAGCAGAATTCCATTTCCTACCATAAAGAGGAACATTACAACAAAGATGGTTATCATTATCTTTTTGCTAACTTTAAGCAAAAGCAAGATGGATAATGCTAGACACATGGCCCACAAACTATTGATAAGATAAAATAACCGATTATCAACGTACTCTACATTATACCGCTCATGGACAAGAAGATATCCCATCTGTACACAGAAAAAGCCAACAGCACAGAAAAATAAAACCCACCCGATTATCTTAAAGCCACTTCTATTATTCTGTTTCATTCGGCTCTACCTCCGATTGAAATTCCCACGTCTTTCCATTGTCCACTGAAACGAACTCCCCTTTCACCTTTCCACCTTGATAATCACCGTTTGGTCCTTGGTTTACCAGTACGGTTAAATGCTCTTCTTCTATTGTCGGAATTTCAGCCGAGACAAACACTTCTTGATATCTTGCAGGTATTGTAAATACTGCTTTTTCCCAAGTGGTTCCGCTATCCTCCGTAACATATAAATTCGGACTCGCAGGATTAATGGTGCCATAGGACATAAAACCTGTTGATTCACTGATAAAGCCTCCGTCTGAAATTAAACTCTGCGTATCAGGTGTTGCTGTTTCTTCCCAACTTTTCCCACCATCTTGTGTTAAAAAGACTTGGTGATATTCAAAAGACATCGTCCGATCACCTGATAAAATGGCATACCCAAACTGACTATCTGGAAAGTCTACTTTTCTAAAGCGTAAAGGAGGAAACAACTCTGATACAATGGTATCCTTCCATGTTTCCCCTTTGTCAAGAGAATAGGTTAGTTGGACCGGTTTACTTCCTACACCTTCTCCTTGAGTGTGAAGAAAAGCCACACGTTTATCAGTCAAGATATAGCTGCCCTCTATCAGCTCTTGCTTATTTCCATTGTATTCCCCACTAAACAAAGTATCTTTCTCAATCGGGACTTCAGTCCATTCTTCACCCTGGTTATATGTAATGTGGAGCGCTTCGTTTTGCAAAGTATAACTGATCTTTTCATTATTTATTGCATAGAGGGAATCTTGTTCTGGCTCTTGCTCACTCTGTACTTGATTATCTTGTTGATTTGAGACCTCAGGCTGTCTTTCTATTACTTTCTCAGAATTTTGCTGATTTAAAGTTACAACAATCATAACTAGCAACATAAGACCAGACACACTTAGGATGAAATATTTCACTGTAAAGACTCCTTTTTCCTATAATAAATTGCTTTATATTTCGAATTGCTGCTCCAGACATTGTTTAATAGATATTAAATACAAGAAAAATAATAGGGAATACGCTGAATGCTATGTTAACAATGAAATGGCAAACAATAAGGGGAAACAATCTCTTCTGTTTATAATAAATAAATCCACTACCGGCTCCCCACACGAAAAAGGCAACAGCATAGACGAAAGCTCCTTGCACACTTGCAGCCAGCATAACATGTTGCAATGCAAAACCAATGGATGGAATTAAAATAGCTACCCAAAGTTTACTATAATATTTTCTAAACACCGTTTGTGCATAACCACGGTACATTAACTCCTCTATCGGGGCATTAAGAAAAGGAAAGATCAGCGAGACAACAGCTGCAGACCACATCAACCACATTGGACGTGTAAACGCAGGGCTCTCTATATCACCTGCAAAAACGGTTTGGAAATGGTCAACAAAATCCACCCCATATATCAAAAACATCGTTGCTATAACTGCAATCACGAAAGGTATGTATAAAACAAACAGCCATAAGAAACCGAATAAAATATCCTTTCCTAATAGCTCCCTCCGAAAACCAATTAATTCATTAAACGAGCGCCCCTCTTTTTTTAACACTCGCTTTAAAAAGAAGTAACAGAGCACGTTTACAACAGTAAAATAAATGGTTGAAAGGTCAGGAAGAAATGGAAAAGGAAGTTCCAGTCCAAACAGCTTTAACACGACAAAGAGAACCAACAACATGCTAATAAGCAAAGGAACGCGTATAAAGGAAACAATCCATGCATTCTTCAATAAATTGCACTTCCCTTTCATTATAAATTTCAATATATTGGATATTATGCTCTTTGTTTCATATTTTCACTGTGTTCCAGAATTTATAATCTTAAAAGTATCCTATTCTCTTCTTTGTATTGCAGAACAAAAAAGCGAGACTACATACATTTTAACACTTCCCTAAATTTGTTATATAAGAAAATGTTATTTTTAACCTAGAAAAAATACATTCGCCTACATTGCCTTTGCTTCCTGCTAAAATTTTATACCCTAACGTGCAAAAAAAGAGGATGGGTAAAAGTAAATTAAACAAGAAAAAAACGGCTGCTCAAACGAAGTATTGTAGAAAAAGTTCGAATACTTCCGGATAGTCCCTAATTTTTTTGTACCTTGTTCACACTTTAGCGAAGGAAAATGCGGAGACTCCAGTGGGAACAGCACGAGTCCGAAGGCACCACAAGAAGCGATTTTGGCTTCTGAGGAGACTAAGGCCGTGCCCACGGAAAGCGGAGTTTTTTCTGTAGCGGTGATTAAACAGTCTTTTTTCTTACTTTAACGTTCGCGTTTTAAAAAAAGGCTGGGACGTTATGTCCCAGCCCTCTGTCTTAATTATCTACTTTACTATACTTTCTTTTCTTATCTTGTGGTTCGTCCTTCTTCCTTACATTGTGTATGAATGCTTTATCTTCATCAATCATTTTCTTCGCTGCAAAGATGGTCAGTAACTGAAGGACAATGATCGGAAGTCCCATCAGCCCAGAAACCACCTCTAGTGGAGGAAGACCTCCTACACGCATAAGAACAAGCGCTAACGCTGTAATAATTGCTGCAACAATAATACGTAAAGTTCTAGGTGGTTCTGACTTACTCATATTCTGTGTGCCAGTATAAGCGGCAATCGTATACGTTGTTGAATCTAATGTAGTCGTCAAGAATATGGTTGCAATTACGATAAAGATAACCAATGCTACGTTTTCTAGTGGCAGTGAAGATAAAATTTCCGGTATAACTGCCATTTCACCTTTATCACTCACGATATTGAGTACATCTACATCACCTGTTAGAAAACGTTGAATTCCTAACCCACCTAGAATACCTGTCGCTATCCAGGAAATTAAAGTTGGTGCCAACAAGTATGTTAAGATCATTTCTTTAATCGTACGCCCGCGTGAGATTTTTGCGGCAAACACACTGTGTAGCATCGCCCATGTTAAATTGTAAGCAAACCAGAAAACTGTATTACTTTCCACTCGTGTAGTACTTTCCATATTCAACGAGTTTGTATAGAGTGATAAGTCAACGTAATTGGAAATAAGAGAACCCATTGTTTCTGTGAAGAAGTTTAGAATAAATATTCCAGGACCAAGGATCATAACAAATAACGCGAACCCTCCGGCCAAATACATGTTTAACGTACTTAGACGTTTAATACCACGCTCTATTCCTAAGTAGGCACTAAGAGAAAACAGCAGTACCCATATAACCGTAACTATTAAAGTAAGTGTAAAAGTTACCTCTATGTTAAGTAATTCAGATAGATTATTTGTAATAATTGGCGCGCCTAGTCCTAATGTAACAGCTGCGCCGGAAAGGATGCTGACTAGGAAAATAACATCAAGCACTTTTCCCCCGAAACCATCTGTAAATTTGTCGCCGAAAATAACACGACATGCCTCGGAAATCCGGAATAGCGGCTTTCTCCTAACGTGCAAAATATACGCCATTGCTGGGGCTGCCATTACAAAGACAGCGAACGTTTGGAAGCTCCAAAGAAACATGGCGTATGTGTTTCCCCATAGTAGCGCTTCTGTAGATCCTGCTTCCACCCCAAATGGTGGATCTATTGCAACATTTGCCCACTCTACCATACCTGTGCGCATAATCGTTGAACCTAATCCCATCGCTATCAAAATGGACGCATATTCAAATAAAGTAAACCTGGGTTTTTCCATTGGATCGCCGAGTACTACCTTTCCATACTTTGAAAAAGAAAAGAATAACCCTGCTGCTACTAAGATAATAGCGTACCATAGATAGCCCCAACGGAAATTATTTACAATACTATTAAAAATGCTATTCAGCACTTCTAGTGATCTCTGTTCATAAATGACTAACGGAATACAAATCGCAATAACAATTAATAAGGCTGGTGCAAATATCCGATAGTCTATTAAATGTGTTTTTTTCTTTTTCCCACTATTATTCTCCATGTTATGCTACCTCCATTATTTCGATCACATTACTGCATACTACTTTTTTACCACACAGGTTGCTTGCTTAAACCAATAAGAATCTGTTTATTTTTTCCTTGCTCCCTATCCTTTTTCCTTGAGGACCGCTATAATGGGAAATGGAATCTTTAGAAAGAAAAGGTGTTTTTACATGAGTTTATTATCAGTGAATAACTTAAGCCACGGGTTTGGTGACCGTGCGATATTTGAAGACGTATCTTTTCGTTTGTTGCAAGGTGAGCATATTGGACTTCTAGGTGCAAATGGAGAAGGAAAGTCTACTTTTATGAACATTATCACAGGAAAATTAGAGCCCGACGCAGGAAAGGTAAGCTGGGCAAAACACGTACGCGTTGGCTACTTAGACCAGCACGCTGTTCTTAAAAAAGGCATGACCATACGTGATGCACTGCGGACGGCTTTTCAATATCTATACGATATGGAAACAGAAATGAATGATCTGTATGCCAAAATGGGAGAAGTAGAGCCAGAAGAACTCGAGGAAATTCTTGAGGAAACTGGTCGTATACAAGACGCTTTAACCAACAACGATTTTTATATTATTGATGCAAAAGTCGATGAGGTAGCAAACGGGCTAGGACTTGATGACTTCGGTTTGGAGCGAGATGTTCATGATCTAAGCGGCGGACAACGTACAAAGGTGCTACTTGCTAAATTACTTCTTGAAAAACCCGATATTTTGCTTTTGGATGAACCGACAAACTATCTAGACGTAGAGCATATTGTCTGGTTAAAGGAATACCTATTGGCATATGAACATGCTTTTATCCTTGTGTCACATGATATTCCTTTTATGAACAGTGTCGTCAATCTTATTTATCACATGGAAAATCAACAGCTCACCCGATATCCTGGTGACTATGATGAATTCTTACGTGTGTATGAAATGAAGAAGCAACAACAGACTGCTGCTTATAAAAAACAGCAAAAAGAAATTGCCAATCTGAAAGACTTTGTTGCACGAAATAAAGCGAACGCGGCAACAAGTAAAATGGCAATGTCCCGTCAGAAAAAGCTTGATAAGATGGAAGTAATTGAGCTAGATGCCGAGAAGCCAAAACCTCAATTTGAGTTTAAAATGGCACGTACACCAGGCAGATATTTGTTTGAAACAAGTGATCTCGTGATTGGCTATGAAGAGCCTCTGTCCCGTCCACTTAATTTAACAATGGAACGTGGACAAAAGCTTGCCCTATCAGGAGCGAATGGAATTGGAAAAACAACCTTACTGCGAAGCATTCTTGGTGAAATCCCTGCTCTGTCTGGTAGCGTGGAGCTAGGTGAGCATCTGCACATTGGTTACTTTGAGCAGGAAATGAAAGACGTTAGTAAAAAAACATGCATCGAGGAAATTTGGGATGAATTCCCTCATATGAATCAATACGAAGTGCGGGCCGCTCTGGCTCGATGTGGCCTTACTACCAAACACATTGAAAGCAAGGTACAGGTTTTAAGCGGGGGAGAAAAAGCGAAGGTGCGCCTTTGCAAACTGTTAAATCAGGAATCCAATTTGCTCGTACTCGATGAGCCAACCAACCACCTAGATAAAGATGCTAAAGCAGAGTTAAAACGTGCGCTTAAAGAGTTTAAGGGAAGTGTTTTACTTATCTCCCACGAGCCAGATTTTTATGAAGACATTGTAACAGAAGTCTGGAATTGCGAAGACTGGACAACAAAAGCATTTTAGTAAAAACGCGAAGAGCGCCTGATTCAATACAGGTGCTCTTTTTATAATTGCATTGTAACGTAGATCATAAGAGTTAAGAAAAATAGCAATGCCTCTATGTTATAAATGAACGGATTTGGCTTCAACTTTTCCAAGAGTTTGATTTGTTTTATTGTGCTTACGTTAATCATGTTATTCAGGTTATAAATGATCATAAGACTAAAAAGACACATCAATATGGCCATCCATGGTTCTCCGTTTATCCAAAATGATATTGCTAGGAAAATAGACCAAATACTTTTGAAGACATTTGCTAACCCCTCAAAAGGACTTGACAATGTTTCGAGCAACCACGTTGCCCGCTCATTCCATGTTTCAGTTTGTTCCTGCTTTACGACATGTACAATATGGCCCGCTTGAAAACCCATTGTGATAACAAGCATTAGTAAATAAACGAACCCAAAAATACTTCCTGTAAAAAGGAGCCCTTGCTCTAGTAAATAAAATAAGGCGAAAGGTAATGGTAGCCACATAGCATACATAAATCCCATTAATAAATGAAGTAATCCATGTTCCTTGTTTTTGATTAGCTTCATGAATATAAGAAGGGTCGTAACAAATACACCAATCCCTATCCACCCTAGAATAACCGTAGATAATAGCATTGTGTTGCTCCTCCTAACTCCCTAAAAACATTACTAAGACAATGGATAAAAATGCACTCAAAAGAAAGGAAATTAGCCAATCCTTTTTCTTCGTAGTTTTAAGCATGATGTTCAAAAACGAACTAATTGCCATCATAACCAAAAAAGCAAACAAAATCATTATGAAATCTTCCATAGTAACCTCTCCTTTTAATAGTGAACTGGATTACTCTTTAGCCATTTTCTTAGCCATAATGAAAATAAGAATAAATAAATCGATGATTGAGGCAATTAAAGCAGATGTACCTATATATCCCATCCCCATTCCCCCAAAGCCACCTTCAATGAAACCATAAACTATTAGGATTATACTTAGTAAACTCGTAACCATTGCAATAAGTATACCCTTTTCTTTAAACAATGTACTTAATAGAAATATAGCAACACCAATTACTAGCGTTACAACAATAAACTCAAGTAATCCACTCATTGCATAACCTCCACCAGGTGATTATGTTCTCGCAACATAATAGTAGTATAAAAAGATGCCGATAAAGACTAAGAGTACAAGTACGAAATATTTTACCTTGTCCACCTCTTTTTGATAGTGGATGCAGACGCTTAACACAATTAAGTATACTGGCAGGACAATTAACGAGGGAAAAAGCATCATTTTTAGTGACCATTTTATAGACTCCATTATATTTAAAATTGGACTCCCCAAGTCTAATAAAGTAAGGATAAATACAGTACAGAGATAGATAGGAACAGTACATAGCAGTGTCGCAACAATGAAGTATACTAATGTAGTAAACAGAGACTTATTTATTCTCATTAATTACTTCTTCTATCACTTTTATAATTCTGGCTTACAAATCCACAAACTGGTAACTAAATGTTTGGCTATGATAACCTCTGCCTCTATTAGTTAGATAATATCTGAAAATAATTTAAGTTACAAAAAGTATCGGTCGGCTGTTTGCTACTTTTTAAAAAACAGGTCACAAATTATGACCTGTTAGAACGCGCCGGATCCCCCGCCGCCACCGCCAACTCCTGCTCCTCCACCTGGTGTTCCACCACTAGAGGAATATGCCGCCGCTGCTGTTGTATGTGCTTCTTTAAAATTGTGATTAATTGCAGCGGCGATTACCATAAACATGACAAAATCAGTTTGAGTGCCACTGTTGAATTGGGGTGTCCCCTTCATCATCTTGTCACTTGCTTTATTAACATGTTTATTATTTGTACCGAGGCTATAAATAAAGGCACGCTTTTGTTCATCATCTTGTAATTCTTCCCATTCTTGCTCTTGTAAAGAAGGATATTTTGCCTGGAAGCTCTTCCATTGTTTATGGATTCGTACCCCTTTCACCGTGCGTGGTGAGTATAGACAAGCAAAACTGAGGAAAGTTCCGAAAAAGACAATCATAATAGCCAAGCTAAGGAATAATCCATATATACCGAATAAAATAATTAACGGTAACAATAAAAGCGAAGAGATACCAACTACAATACGTAATTTCCCTTTAATAGATTTTAATTTATTTGCTTTTATTTCTTCCAAAACAGCTTGCTTCCACTTATGGAAATCATCACGATATGCTTTATGATTTTTCTTGTCTTTCGTATATGCCTTTAAACGTTTAAGAGTGAATTCTCCATTTCTTCCAATCTTATCAAACAACCAACTCAATAATAGGGATTCATGTTTGTGATCGGTATTGCGTTCCATAACAGTAAAGTGTTCCTCATTATCATGTTTCACAAAGCCTTTACGAACAAGATCTAGTAATGCAGCTGTCAGTGTCTTTTCGTTTACCAAGCGTGCATTCATGTACGCAATGTTAGCTGGGAGGCTCATTTCTTCTTTTGGCACAAAATATGCAGTACCAAAACGACGTTCAACCTCTTGCTGGACGGCATTTCTTTTTCGAACTGTATAAATAATTAGTATTAACAAATAAATGGCAAGAGCACCAATAATAAAAGGAGAAATGGTAGTGAAGAAGTCTTTTCTTGCTTCATAAGCAGCCTGCTTCTCATCTAGTTCTTCTTTTTTAGCAAGAATTTCTTCTCGCATTGCTTTATCCTCTGTTAAAGTGGCGTTTGGAAAGAGGGAAGCATCAAAGGCTGTTCGAATGTTGCCATTTTCCCCACTATCGACATGTCCCATGTTAAAGTGGACGACACCTTCTTCCTCTACGCTCTCTGAGCCAGCAGCTTCATCCTCACCATACGCGATGACTCCCTCTGTCGGTTGAGGTGGATGAACATATACATCCATCTGAATGTAATCGGATTCGTTGCTTCGATCGAAAAACGGCCAGTCAAATCGTGCAACATCCGTATACTTTTCAATTCCATTTTCAATTGTATAGGATAGATCAACCGTGATTTTCTCATCCGATCCACTGCGATAAACACGATATTCATTGTCTTGTTGTTCCACATCTAACGCTCGATCTCCCTCTTTAGCAGAAACATCCAAAATAGCCGTTTCCTCTTTTGGGATGAGTAATCGGGTAATGCCATTAAATTCTCCTTCGAACGCATAGGTATGCGTTTCAGTGACATGAACTTCTCCATTCTCCTGTAAATACGCATCAATTCGTGTTTTTTCTATGGAGTATTCAACGGCCAGTGCCTCGATAGGAAAAATGAAAAGGACCGCTAATATGGTGAGGAATATACTTATTTTTTTCACGTTCTCCGCCCCCTCTAGTTATTATGCAATACGAATTAGCTAGTAAAAAGTTTCATAATGTTTCACAACGGAGACCGACAGCACCAAATAAAAACCTCCCGATTGGAAGGTTTTAATAAAGCTATTAACTTAAAAACCTTCAATTACTTCCCCACGGATAGGCTCCTCAACATTCAATTTAATGCGGAGAGAGGTAGCATTTTCCCATTCAGCACTGTCGGTAACATGGAAATGAATATGTGGCTCACTTGAATTTCCAGAATTTCCGGCTAAACCAAGCAATTCTCCGGCATTTACTTCCTGTCCTTCTTTGACTACAACACTATCTTTCTTGAAATGCGCTAGCACACTATATTCATTATTCTCATGCTTGATGATTACATGATTCCCGGCAGGCTGTTCAGTATTTGTGTCAACACCAGGAGTATTCTCTGCAACCCCATTTTCCACTGAAATTACCACACCTTCTAGAGGTGCTACTACATCCTTTCCGAATGCAAAGTAGTTTTCATTTGCCGTGGAATCACCTTCAAAGGTGCTATTCCCCTCTTTCATCAGCAGGTCATAGGCATAGCGCTGAGGTTCATGTGCATAATGGTAGTTAACGAGCTCGTTTGTGCCACCCCAAAAGGTAAACCATGGTTCGTTGATTGGCATGTGGTAGGTGTTCTTTGTATATACTTCATCACTTTCTAAGTTTGCTGTAATGTTTAATACTTGTAACCCCTCAATTGTTAGGTCTTCACTAAAATAAGCCCTGATTCCCTTTTTGTCTTTTTCGCTAATCCATTGATATTCCACCACTTCTGGTAGACTCATTTCAGAAATTAAAGCATAGCTTTCCACTCCATCATTAAACTGCTCTCCGATTCCTATAAACTCCTCCAATGACACTTCATTTTTAAAAGACTCACTAAACTGGTTATAGATCCGCTCATAATTACCTGAAAGAAATTGCTTTGGGAAATCTACTGCTGCTATGGCTTCTGTCATTGTCTCATCCTTCTCCTCTACTTTATCCGAATTGCCTTCCTTATTACTACAAGCTGCCATTCCGATTATAAATAACACTCCTATACTTATTTTTACAAACGTCCTCATATTCCCACTCCTTTCAATGGTGTTTAACGATTAATACGAATAAGTGAGATGAAAGTTTCGTCCATGACTCGAACCTAACAAATAAGGAAGACCCGGAATTTAAATTTCCGGGTCTTCCTTTTTATTTCCAAGACTGTATGAGATCTTTAAAAAACTCTGTGTTTAATGCCCATGTGAAATGGTCGAAATAACCAAGCCAGTCTGTTCCGGTTAAATGGCCACCTATAACGAAGGAACTAAAAAATAGTGTCATATATATCGCAATGGAGAGAAAGCAGTCAACTGTCTCTCTCCAATATGGTTTGTCTGTTTGCTTCATCTATCGTTTCCTCTTCTCTTCTTATTTTCTGACAAGAAATAAGAAGAACTAGGAGAGGTAATTGGAATGGTATTTTTTTATATGGATGTGCCACGTATATCTTGGTCTATCAGGGTAAAGCAATTCTGTTGTTAAGAGCTTAACCCTTGGAATTGCTCTTGTTAAGAATAGTGGCAGTGAAGGGGGATGATCTGCTTTATCAACATCTGAAGAGACAACTCCATTTGTGATGTGGGCAATTTCTATCTGTTGCACATCTTTAAATGCTGAAACTGTCTCCTCTGAGGAAGCAGATTGCTGTAAATGTTGCACCAATATTGTCGCCTGGCTTATACCGAAGAAAACCAGTACTGCAATGAATAAGTAAACGAATTGCTTCCTCATAATGTCCCCCCTCTATTTTTATCATACCAAGATTATTGATAATTGGATAGATACACTATAAGAATCATCTCCCTTATACTAATTGGATATCTAATGTCGTACTAGAGCAATCCTGCAAAGATAATAAAACATTTGTTAAACAAAAAATAAAAATGGAAGCCTTTTAAAAGAAAAAACCGCAACCCTCAAAGGGCTACGGTTATAAAAGACAAGCCTATACCTTCTTAATTTACATCTCCGATCAAGTACTTTTTGCGGTAATAAGAAACCATCCAAATACCAATTCCGCTTAAAAGAGTGATAGCCCCTAATAGAAGATAATGATACATTGTCGTAGCCGTTTTTGGCAAAGCAGATCCACCAGTTTTACCATCATGGTGGGTTGTGTTCTCTATGGTCGGATGATCATCAGATAAATTTTGATCTTTTGGCTGTTCATCTTCATCTTTTTTATCATCATGATCGTTATCAGCAGAAGGATTTTCTACATTCGGATCTTCCTGATTTCCAGGGTCCTCTGTTTCTCCAGGCTTCTCTTCGTCTTTTCCAGTATTCCCATCATCACCCTCACTCGGATCTTGTGGGTTTTCTGGATTTTCCGGTTCTACTATCACCCCATCCACTGTGAGGAAATTCCAAATGTCCGAACGTTGCTTACCACCATATTGATCTGTTGCTTCTACATACCAGAAGTACTCACTATTTGGATCCAATTCATCCCAGGTCACGGAGGCTGTTTCACCACTTGGCACATCCGTAACATTTCCAATTAGCTCATCTGTGTACACATTCACCTCAACATAATCTGTTGCAACTTTTTTCGTTTGGGCTGCTAAGTCAAAGTTGAAAGAAAATTCATCTTTGCCAGGGAATTCTTCTGAATTGTAATAATTATAATCATCAAGGTAAGGAGAATAGGTTTGTACATCAATTTTATTTTCTTCCATATTGAAATTTATTAGTCTCATATATCCTTGTCCACCTTCAGGACCTCCCTGATAGTCGGCAAGCATTTGATATACCGTACGATCTGGATTTCCATCCCCATTGTCATCGATTTCATCAATTAATGTTTGGGCATTATGGTAGTGTCCACACAATACAGCAAATACATTATCATTTTTTAGGACAACTTCCTCAAATAGCAAGTCACCTGTAGGGCTCCTATTCCCTGTAGCAAGTAAATATTCGTGTACATTGAGAATCGCTTTACGGTTCGGATGTGCTTGTAACACCTCATTTAACCAATCAATTCCCTCTTCTTCTATGCCCCAACCAAGATGCACCATAATAAAGTCCATTCCATTTACGGAAATTAAATCATAGTGACCACGGTTATCTTGGAAGGACTCCCCATAATACGATTTGTCTGCAAATCGAGATTCACCAAAGAACTGGGAGTAATTCTCGTAATAACGTTCTTTATTATTAACGTCATGGTTACCAGCTACTACACCGTAAGGAATATCAGCGTCATCTAGTACTTTCATGGATCGATCCGCTACATCCCATTGTTCAAAATCGTCATGGACGTTAACTAAATCACCAGAATGAAATACATATTCTATATTGTGTTCCTGTTGGTTTTCTGCAATCCAGTTTACCTGTTTCTCATATATATATGGATAGCTTTCTGAGTAGTACTGCGTATCAGCCATCCAAACAAAACTGAAATTCTCCCCGATATCAGCGATTTGATCCTGGACAATTACGCTGACTTTTTGGTCCTGCACGTATTCCGTTCCGCTCACAGAGCCAATCAACTGAAATGCCTCTTCGCCAGCTATTTTGGAAGTTAACGCGTCCCAGTTATCTGTCGCATAATTCCATGCGTACATGGTTACCTTTCGACCTGGAAGGGAAGAGCCATCCCACACAACTTCAATTTCATCATTTTCATCGACATTTTCATCAACTGTTACATCAAAACGATGATAAGGAAATTGCAAATCTGACTCTGTTGACAGTTCATTCCCGTCTAATTTTTTCAATGCTTCTCTTTGTTTCTCGCTAAGACGCACTTCTCCTTCTGGTAAGTAGCCATTTGGTGGCTCTGTATCCGTAGCATTTTCAGAGATAACTAGGTTAGAATCTTCAGCCGTATATTGATATGCCTTGTAAAAGGCAACGTCCATTGTGTCCTCGGTAGGATCATTAACCGTTACGGATAAATTCGCCTTAGTGCTATCTGGATCATTCGAAAGCCAGTCAGGTAGAAGTGGATGCTCCTCAACCACTTTAAAGTTGATTTTTTCCTCTGTGGTATTTCCGGCAGCATCCGTTGCCTGGAAGATAACTTGGTGTTCACCAGAATCTAATAAAGCAGACGACGTTTCATATGGCAGGGAAATGTACTTACCATCCAATTGGGCGGTAATCTCGTCTACTTCACTTCCTGCATCGGTGGCATCAGTGTTGATAACAAAATCACCCTTATAACTCTTCCCTTCTACAATAGTAGGTTCAAGCACTGGGCTCGTGTTATCTATCACTACAGTTGCTTCTACTTCATCTTCTTTGTTAATAGCTTTAATGTTATGCTCGCCATCTTCTACGCTATTAGTATCAAAAAGATAAGCTGTGGAGGTAAACTGCTCTTCCCCAAGCATAAAAGTAAAGTCATAGATTGGATCCTTACCTGGACTATCTCCAATTGGATAGTTTCTGTTTGGATCAGCGTAGTTTGGATCATAAATGGTTGTACCATCCGAAAGTACAAGCCTAATGTTTTTAATAGTGAAGTCATCCCTGTTTTCTTGAGAAGTTTCATCAAATGGACCTACCTTGTTACCTGCACGAATCGTAATGGTATTGTCTCCAACCTGCAACCTTTCCGCAGAAACAGGAATTGTTAACGTTGTAAAACTATTATACGTGTCATCAAAAACTTCCAGGATTTCGTCACCCATTGTCACACCATTTTTGAAATAGATGTTTGTTTCTGTTACATCGAAAGCAAAATAGGCTTCTGTTTCCATTGCCATAAACGTATCTGTAACGTGTTGACCATCTATATACAGATCAGTTTGTGAGCTATATTCATCAGTTGTTGCTTTAATTGTGTGTTCTCCTGATAATAATGTTCCGTCCTCAACATTGAGACGAAGCCCTTCTTCAATGTTAGGATTCTCAATTGGAAGCTTGTTTGTTTCGGTTGTTGTCTTATTCTTCCCATCACTAGCAACAAAATAATACTCTAACGCTGATTTGCCGATCAATTCCGGTTCATAAACCATATGTGCATAATGATTACTACCTTGTCTTTCAAGGCTTATCTTTCGGAAATCGTCTTTTTCATCTGCACGATAATAGAGGAACACAGATTTAACATCAATCTGGTCCGTTACTTTAGCAGAAAGTATTACAGGCTCCTCAGATGTTATGGCTTCCGATGTAGTAGTATTTTCCACTACTGGACTTTCTGTATCTACTGGAAGCTGCACTTTTTCAGTAGGTACCTGCTCAGGTATTACAACACCCGGCGTTGCCTCCCACTTTCCAGCGCTAATTTTAGTAGAATATAATCCCCCGTCTGTTGGATAACGATAGAAAATTCCTTTATCAGGGGCTGTATCATCCACCCCAGCTTCATCATTGTACTTAGCATAGGAAAGTTCAGTGCCCGTTTTGGTAGCTACAACTAAAGTACGTTCACTGCCATTAGCCATTCCATTATTGTATATTTTAAATAAATTTTCTCCTTCTATAAGTTCGCTGTTAAAGTTAGCATTAAAATCTTCCTGACCTTTATTTGCATTCCCTTGGTTTATAACCCAGAAAACAACAGATTCTCCAGATGGGATCGACACCTGTTGACTATCTTGAGGACCCCAAAGTAAGTCACCTTCCGCACCAACATTGGGGTAACGGTATCGTATTATATAATCATTAAAGTCTACTGTTTCGGTTGTATTGTTATAAACTTCAATAAACTCATAGCCATCTGCTCCATTTTCATTTGCTGTATCAGGTACCACTTCGGTAATGAGTATTGAAGGAACTTCTTGATAATTGATAGGCTCACTAGGTACATCTATTTTAACTGGTTCTGTACTCGTCTCACCAACCTGGTTTGCTGCGGTGATAAAAAAGCTAACACGATTACTCCAAATTTCTTCCCGCGGTATGGCCACCGTATAAACTGACATATCAGATTCGGATGCTTCCATGCTCCATGTTTCATAATCTGTCTCATCACTTTGCTGTACAGATAAATTGGCACCTAGAATTTCCTGCTCAGACGTAATGCGTACGTCCAATGTAATCGTCTCGTCCGTTATAGAGAAATTTGGTCTCTCTATTACAGGCTTGGCGGCTTCCTCTTCATCTACTAAAACTGGCGTTTCTGGAGCTTGTCCATTAATAATGGAAAGAGGTGTTATGGTTTCACCAATCCCTGCTTTTGTCATCGCATTGCCCTGGTGCGGATAGGAATAAACTATACCTTGATCTGGTTTGGTATCATCTCCATCCTCATTGTACGTAGCAGAAACTAGCTCATTTGAGAATTTATCCGCAATGACAAGTGTGCGCTCACTTCCGTTAGCCATTCCTTCACTTTGAACCTCTGTAACATGGCTTTCTTTCATACCCAATCCGTAATAGTCGTTAAAATCGGCTAAACCCAATGCTTTGTTTCCACTATTTTTTATCCAGACTATAAAGCTTTCTTGTGGCTGAATAACCTTATCGTCAGTAAGGTTCCAAACTTGATCTGTTGTATTTGTCGGGTATCGGTAATTAACCTGATAATCTTGCATATTAATAGGTTGTGTGGAATTATTATAGACTTCGATAAACTCAAACGCATCGGCTCCATTTACATTCTCTGTATCTGGTGTAATCTCTGTAATGAGGATTCCTGGAACTTCCTGTGCATTTGTCTCGCCTTCTACCGTAACCTCTGCCTCATATTGCCCAGATTCTGGAAGACTGTAAGTAGCACCGTCATTCATAGTTGCTACTATACGATAACTGAAATTTGGCGACCACAGTTGTTGCTTAGGAATTGTTACCGTATATTGGTCGGACTCTCCTTCGTTTGTAAGTTGAAGTTCCTTTTCTTCCATTCCTTTCCCAGTCTGGTAAGCTATTCTAACTTCAGCAGCTTCTTCAATCGTTGCTTCAATTGTTAAGTCTAGTTTCCCGTCAATCTTTGTTATATTCTGATGTTCAATTACCTGCTCAGTTGCTTGTGTTACAGATTGGGATTGTTTTTCATCCTGTTCTGGTTTCTCTTCCACCGTTGAAGACTTAGCTTCCTGTTCCGAATTCTCATCTTCTGACTCGTTTGCTTTATCTGCACCTTCTAGTGATTGGATTATAAGTGGTTGGACAGGAACTTGATCTGCTATCCATAATCCAGGAGTAGCAATTTCTGTTGCTCCCCCATCCTTCATTTCCGCGTTGCTATAATAAAAAAGCTGACTTGTTGCATCATTACTAGTAGAATAATTTACTTGGCTTATAGTTTTCGTTGATTGCTTATCCATAAGTTTTAACTGGACATCACGTGAAGTAATAGGTGTGTTAACAATAAATATATCCTTCTTCTCCAGGTTTGTTCCGTAATAGTTATTAAAAGTACTAATTTCCGCATCACTGCCGGCAAACCAGACAACTACTGTTTTCTGTGGAGATATGTTGGCTTCTTCAGGAAAAAGGACTTCTTCATTCCCTATGAAAAGCTGAAAATCTTTAAGTGCTAATGACTGGTCTGTATTATTGTAGATTTCTATAAATGGTTCCTCATTCAGATTGGCTTCTGTAATGAAAAGATTTGACGCAAAACTGCCCTCTCTATCCACCTGCTTGTCTATTTTGGCAGTATAGACATCCGATTCGGCTTTGTTCCCATCATTGGACGCTGTAAACCAATAAGCAATATCTTCAGCCCAAAAAGCGGCTGCTGAAATGGAGGCTGTGAAAGTATCTCCCTCCGTCTTAGTCATCTCTACTCGCACTGGCTGAGAGTATTCAGTTGATTTGTAATATAATTGGGCATTCTCTACGTTGGGAATACTGACTGTTATGTCATGATTTTTAGCGTCTGTAATACTAGGAGGTTGTTCATGTTGAAAAGTTATAGAGGTTGTATCTAATGATGGTTTGGTGGTGTCTTCATTCTCAGCAGGCTTGTCCATGCTAACTGCCTCTCCACTTTGATCTGTTTTCTTTCCATCCGGTAGGTCTACTGCTGCAAGTGCAATTGAGCTTGGTTGTAACAAGGTTGAACCAAATAAGAATGTAGCTGTAACTGCTGCCAAAAAACTATGTACCCTTTTTTTCTTCATTCTCTTCCCTCCATTTACAGTTGTCTATTTAATTATAAATTTCAAATATTAATGAGGAGTTTATTTAATGTGAAATTCTTGTAAAGGAAAAAAACAGTAAAAAAGAGCCCGTATATTCACACAGGCTCTTTCAATACTTTTTATTCAGATATTTGTTTTTTTCTATCCCGACCTAATTTTTCGAGTATTTGATAATCCTTTGACTTTTTATAAGGAATTGCATGCTTATCAGAAAAATCACCTAAATCTTCATATAGCTTTACTGGTATAAAATCGATAAGCCGGATGTTAAAACCCTTATGCGTGTGGACAACTGCCCCCTTTGATGCCCAACCATATCGTTTAAACTTTATTTGGCTTATTTGGTTTGGTGTCACTCGTTTTTTATAGAGGGTAAGCCCCATCCACATGATGTGATAAATAATAGACTCCTCGTCAATGTTGCAAGAATAACGAATAAAAGCACTTGCGAATATAAAGGCTGTAAAAAGGATTGAAAAATATGAGAACCATCCAAAAATATTAATATCCCTAACTGTACTCATAAAAAAAAGAATTGACAAACAGACTAAAACTTCACGTTTTCCAGCATACGAATACTGCATCCCCGTTATCACCTCTCCAGCATGTTAAAGCCTCTTCATAAAGAATACCATAAATTGGATGAATGAGAGGGGGAGTTTTAGTGTCCCATTTTTTCCATATTAGACCTAACTGCCTGAATTATAGCATCCCGAAAACCGCTTGTTTCCAAGCTAGCTACAGATTGTATGGTGGTGCCATTAGGAGAACATACCTCATCCTTCAATTTAGCTGGATGCTCGCCTGTTTCCAATACCATTTTTGCTGCGCCTAAGGTAGCTTGTGCTGCAATATTGTACGCCTTCTCTCTCGGCATCCCATATAATACTGCGGCATCTGCTAATGCCTCTATGTACATATAAATAAATGCAGGAGATGAGCCTCCAACTGCACTAGCTGTATCCATCAACTTCTCCTCAATCACTTCTGCTTTTCCAATGCTATTAAATAATTCAACAACCTCCTGCTTCTCCTCATCATTTATAAAGGTATTAAAGCTAAGACTTGTCAGACCTTCCCCCACAAGGACTGGAGTGTTTGGCATTGCTTTTACTAACTTCACTTTTCTTCCAAATCGCGCTTCATTCTCTGCAATGCCCTGTCCTCCAGCAATAAGAATGACAATTGTTTCATCCTGAATACGATCCCTAATTTCTTCAATCACGGCAGGATACTTATCTGGTGTAACAGAAAGAAAGACAATTTCACATAGAGTTGCAATATCTTGATTGCTTTCCACTGTTTGAATCCCGTACGTTTCTTCAAGTAGCTGCAGTTTATCCCAACTCCGATTTGAGGCAACAATTTGTTCAGGTAGATGACCTGCCTTCACCATTCCTCCAATAATCGCTTCCGCCATATTTCCACTGCCAATAAATCCGATCTTTTTCTTCATCTAAAAATCCTTTCCCCTGTTCTCTATATACCTATATATTTTAGTATAGGGTCCGCTTTTGGGCAAATGGCTATTTAAGTTTTAGCTGAATGGCAAAAAAGAAGCCCTCACAATGACGTGAAGGCCTTGAAACTTAAGAATTAGTCACTTTTCGAAGCATGGTGGAGTGGTGGTGGAACGAGCCATCCTTTTTCCTTTGTTAGCTTTAAAAACTTCCCACCTAATGCTGCTTTATTAATGTGAAATTGTCCAAACATCATGACGATGTCTTCACGAATCGAAGTACCCATTATCTGACTGCAGGCTACAAGTCCCGCTGCCACCTTTGCAGAAGCTGCTGCTGCCACATCAAGATCCTGAAAGCGCGCTCCAACTGGAATGTCTTCCAAATCTACACTTGGTGGCTCTGGAGCAGCTGGAGGAAGTCCCACACCGTTTTGCGTAAGTACTTCAGAAACTTGCTTTGCCTCTTGCTGGGCTTGTTCAACTGCCTCCTTAAGAAGCTTCTTTAAGTCCCCATCTCCGACATGGTTCATTAACATCTGATGATCTGCTATTGTCTTGTTCAAAACCATTAGATATTCCCATGAACTGAACACTTCACCATAATGCATCGGTTCTTCTTGTGGATTACCACTTAAAATACCCATCTTAATCCTCCTTACAATATTGGTTTAGGTGCATCCTTATTTCTTGCACACCTATATTGTGGTATTATGTGGAACATATTATCCATTCATACAACAGAATGCGGATAATAGCGGTTAGCCGTTTTTCTTATTTTAACAATTAAGTTAGATGTGCCTTATGTTACCGTCCCTACTTTAATTCGTAATTAACAAATCCAACAAGTCCCTTTACAAACTCTTCCAGTTATCGTCATCCTTTTTACTTCTTTATAAAGTTTTTTAAAAACTCCCCCTGACTTTTCATTAACCATTGAAGACTTGCTTTAAATAGTAGAAAAAAAGGGAAACATCAATTACAATGTACTAGGTTTTAAAAAACAAATTACTTCTAATATGTTGCTCTTTTGTTCATACTGATGGTACTTAATACATTTGTTAAATTTGAACTTTGCTCAGGATGTGAATATATATGCCTAAATTACGAAATATTATAGCCTTATTGCTTATAGCGTGGGGATTTTGGCATTTTTACGGGGAAGATTTTCAGCATTCTGGCTTTTCCGGTGTATATGAAGAAATCTCCACCGATATAAATAACATAAGACAAGATCCCACTGTCATTGCCACTATAGAATCGATCAATCAAGGATTTCAGGATCTAGTTGGGAATATTAAGGGAGAACAAGAGGCACCACAATCTTCAGAACCTGGAGCTGAGAAGCCCCATTTAGAAGCTCCAGAGGAACAATCATTTTCCATACACAATGTAGAAATAGGAGATGATCGATCCAAAGTCGAAGAGATTACCGAAGAACCACAGCGATCTACCGTTAATGAATATGGGGTCGAGTGGTTGTCATATCATGAGAATTACCATAACTTCTTTATGGCGGCTTTCGATGAAGAGGGAAAGGTTGCCGGATTATATACGAATCAGGACTTACTTACCTCTGAAGAGGGCATTGCTTTTGACAGTAACCGTGAGTCTGTATTATCTGCGCTTGGAGATCCACTTACCGCAATAAGAAAAGGTGCTGTTCGATATCAAATTCAAAGCGACGAGGAATATGACACTTTTCTGATTGACGAAAATTACGTGACCATCTTTTATGATAAGCATGAGAATAACACCGTCACTGCTGTACAAATTATTAGTGAAGAGCTCGAACAACAAAAGAACGCATATTATACAAATCCAGATGGTGAATTAAAAGAAGGTATGGAATACCAACTATTTGATCTGACAAATGCCGTTAGAGTTGTTCACGGGCTCCCTGTATTGGAGTGGAACGAACCTTTACAAAAAACTGCAGAGAAACACAGTTCAGATATGGCAGAAAACAATTACTTTAGTCATACAAACCTAGATGGCCAATCCCCATTCGATCGTATGGACGAGGATGACATTGCTTTTCGAACCGCAGGGGAGAACCTTGCTACTGGCCAACCTAGCAGTATTTTTGCCCATGAAGGCTTAATGAATTCAATTGGACATAGGGAAAATATATTACAGGAAAACTACGAAACCCTCGCTGTAGGCGTATCCTTTGGTGAAAATAATAGACCGTATTATACAGAGAACTTTGTTACAGAATAGGCAGGCTGCACAATTCCCTCAGTGACTAACTTTATATAATAAAATGAAGTTTCTACTCTATAAATCATAAAGGAAGGACCAAGTAAAAAGCCTTGATCCTTCCTTTTTTCATGGTACTAATGTTTAATTTTCAATTCCTACTCTAGCCCCAAAATATTAATAACTTCGCTGATTCACATACTCTTCACGTAATACACTCATCGTATATGCATCTTGATAACTGCCATTAACAAAATAATGATTTTTTTGTTCCCCTTCAACTTGGAAACCTACTTTTTTATAAATATGTATGGCTTTTTCATTAACCTTAATGACCTGTAAAGATAGTTTACGTAGATTTAATTGGTTAAAGCAATAGTCCGCCATTAATTTTGTGGCATCTGTTGCATATCCTTTACCTTGATGATCTGGATCGATCATAATAGCAAATTGCGCGAAACGATGACGGAAATTAATACCGTAGAGACCAAGATAACCGATTCTTTCATTAGAATGATAAAGAATAAACTGTCTAAATGCTTCATTATCTTGCTGCTGCTCATAGTTTTTCTTTAACTTTTCCAGTGTAGTATAAGGCTCTGAGAACCAGTAATCCATTACATCAGGATTTATTCGCATTTTATGAATGAATTCTAAGTCTTCTTTCTCTACTGGCCGAATATATAGGTTGTCTCTCATTCAATGACCCCTCTCTTATTGTATTAATTAAAATTTTAACAAAATTCTTAGTATGTTTCAGCTATATGTTCTTTCCATTCCCTCAATCTCATCAAGATTGATTGGTGAAGTGTTATTTCATAACTGCTTTTTCCACGTCTTTTTTATCTTAAATGTATCCTTTGAGCTTTTAATGATTATGTCAAAATGACTACGGTATGGGTGCATAAATAGTTCATACTGAATACGTCGCTCATTATGCGATTGCTTTAGATAAGCAATATCTATTCCTCTTTCCTTAATATCTCGTACGAGTCTTCTCTCAAGCTCTGTCTCAGAATCTGTATAAAAGTAAATGAGAAGATCAAACAATTCAGGATTTGCAAACGCAACACTCATACCTTCTACTACAGTTAATTTTCTTTGCGAAGGAAGGACTTCAGCCTCAGAATAAGGAGTGCCAAGCGTCCGAATATCCATATTTCCCTTTAGCATACGTACATCTCTTTCTAAGGAAGATACATGGTGTGCTGCGGGATGGCAGGCTGTCATTTTAAACCGATGTAAGGTCCCTTTTTCCGCATAGTCAATCACTGCATACTTTCTCAAACTAGAACTCACTATATATGGGTCTGTATTTAGATAATTTATCTCGCAATCTATTTTTTCCATCAACCTTTGAGTGAATGTAGTCTTTCCAGCGGCTCCATGGCCCGAAATCCCAATAATTAGCTTTTTATCTGAATTATGAACCCAATGTACGATTTCTTGGATTAGTTTGTCCATCATTCAGTCACTTTTCTAAAACGAAATATAGCGACAGGAGGAATCTCATTCCATTCAAATTGACTATCTCCCTTTTCTATTTTAAAACTTGGTTCTTCTAATCCATCTAATACAAATCCAGCTTTGAAAAATAACTTCGTATAGTACGTCATAGGTCTATGAAACATGTAATGCGGTGTATCTTGCCCTTTTATTCCTATAGCTTCATAGGCTTCTGGAGTAAGATACTTAAATAATTGGATACTATTTCTAGAAACGATTTCGCCGTTAATATCTTCCGACTCATGAATCGTTCTTACTCCTGGCGTTTGAAAACTTGGATGTGTAATAGAAAAGACAAAGACCCCATTTGGCTTTAACATCTTATGCAATGATTCTATCAACGGGTTAATGTCAGCAATATCCATCAATGCCATGTTGGCTACGGCGTTATCGTACTTTTGATGCCCTAGTTCATTTAATTCTTCATAACTCGTAGCATCCAAAACACGGTATTCAATCTGGGCTAGATATTCCCTAGACCGCTTTTTTGCTCGTTCGACCATCTTGGAACTATAATCCACCGCAACTACTTTTGCACCTAATTGTGCTAGCCTTCTTGAAAAGTTTCCATTCCCACAGGCAATATCTAATATCGTTTGCCCTTCTTTTACCTTTAATAATTTTTCAGTAGAGGGTCTGATAAGTTCCCGGTGAAATCGATTACTCTCTTCCCCCATATAATCATCCCAATGCTCCGCATTCTTCTCCCATCTTAATTTTGAATCCTGTGTTAGTTCCTTCCATTCGCTCAATGAGTATTCTCCTTTCTTTTCTATATTGCTGGAGTTTTTGATTTGGTAAAACTGATCAACTAGCAGCAACACTATTAAATATAATAAGCCATTAATATGTCATCTCCATAGGTCCCATCTTCATACTTAATTTGTTTTCTCTGAATACCTTCTTCTATAAAACCTATATGCTTGTAAACATGAATTGCTCTTTGGTTGGATGAAGTAACTCCAAGGCAAATTTTTTCTAACCCTTTCTGCTTTTTCGCCCAGTTAATAAGGTACTCCAAGAGTTTCGTACCAATCCCTTGATTGGTATATGCATTTCTAATCCCCATCCCTAACGAACCAGCATGATGTAAACGAGTAAGATCGTAACGTTTAAAGACCATGAAACCTACAACTGCCCTTTCTACTTCATAAACTGCAAAAAGATTATTTTTTTCACGACTTTCTTGTATTCTCTCTTTTTCTAAGTTAATGTCATCTGGTAACTCGTTTGGAGATGTTATGAAAAACTTTGATGTCTTTTCTAATAGAATAATTTCCTTCTTTATATCCATAATCGCTTCCGCGTCAGATTGCTGCGCTAATCGTATCACTAAATCTCTCCCATCTCTAAAATGCACTTTTTAAGTCGTAGAAAAAGCTCTTAGCGTGAAACCATCAATTACGTATGTAAGGATACTAAATGGATTTATAACCTATTAAAGAAAAGGAGATATAACCGGTGAAAAATCTAACTCTATTCGGAAGGATAAACGTTGGTTTAGGAATTTTATTTTTTGTACTTGGGACAATTTTATTTTTTCAAAATCTTAACAATGCAATTATATTAAAAGAGCAATTCCTATCTTTATCCTTCTTTTGTCTTGGAATTTCATTATTTTTAGCTTCTTTTTACTCTAAAAGGAAATCATAAATGGGTTAAACAGCTTTGTGTTTCAATATCCAACAAAGTATCTAATTGCGTAATGCATTCGCTATAAATAAATATATCTATACCATGGTATCCCTTATTATTTCGGTTAACATTTTCTTACTTATAGTGTCCTTTTGACGATATGGCCGACCTATCCCTTCATAAACTTCTTTCTCCTCTAAAAGTTGTCTTGGGTTCAAAACACGAGAAGAAACGCCTTTCAATGTATAGGTTTCCAAGGACAAAGAATCTTCTCGCCAAACCCATTCAGGTAATCCATTTAGCACAATTTCCCCATCTTTCAAACGGGATATATAGCAAAATGATAACTCTACATTACCTTTTCGAAAATCAGATTGCCTATCACGAAACTCCTCTCTAAGGTAAACCTTCTGATATCCCGCTTTTACAAGTTCATCTTCTAAATGTTCGCGATGATGAACCCACGTTATTAAATCAATATCTTCGTGTAGACGCGTAATTTTACCGAGCAAAAAGTCAATTGCCCAACCTCCACGTAACCAGAAATTGATTTCAATCATCTTACAAATTGTACGTATTTCCCCTAATACCCTCAACTGCAGTTCACTTTGTTGATCAACGTCTTTATGTGTCATGAATCCTTCAACCCACCTTTGATTAAGGGAAATGAAAAGCCCTGGTCCATTTCTTAATCTATAACCAACATATTAGATTCATCAAATTCCCAGTCTTCTCCGTATGCTACTTCCCAGAAATAGCCATCCAGATCAGTAAAGTAACCACTATAACCGCCCCAATCTGTTTCTTTAGGTTCTTTAATAATTTTAGCACCAGCTAACTCTGCCCTTTTAAAAACTTTATCAACTTCTCCCATTGATTTGGCGTTATATGCCAATGTTATACCTGGGAAACCATCTGACAAAGCTGGCGGGTTTTCATTATTTATATCCTTAGCAAGTTCTTCAAGAGGATATAATGCAATCCTAGATCCCTCATTTCTAAAAAAGATGATAGCTGGATCAGATTCAGGACCCATAATTGAAGTCTCAAATCCTATTTCCTTGAAGAAATTATGGGATTTTACAATATCTCTCGTACCAAGCGTTACTAAATTTAGTCTATTCATATTTTAACCCCCATCTAAGTTATCTTTATTTATTTCTACAATGCGGAGCAATAACCTTTTATTAAGAGAATAATCTAGAAATAAATAGCTTAACCTCTTCGTACGATGAAGATTATAGTTGCTTATATACAACTTCCCGATACTTAACAAAGCCCTGCTTATCATAAAAATCCTTTGCAGTTATGTTGTCCACCCAGTAATCTAACTCGACTTTATCTATGCCTTGTTCACTTGCTAACTTATATATGTAATTCATTAAGTTGGTACCAAAACCCTTTTTCCTTTGTGTAGAAAGTATACTGATTTGGTGTACATAAACAACTTTATAACTTTTTTTAAAGGCGCTTTCCGGATATTCTTTCATTTCTATCCAAGCATAACCAACTGCTTGTTGATTATCTTCTACTAGCAAGAAAACAAATTGCTTCTTTTCCATTAGTTTTTTAAATTCTTCTTTAACTGCTTTGTAGTCATATTCCTTAAAGTAATTCGGATAGAGTGAATAATGTAGATCATGGACTGGCTTGTTTAATTTGGCAACTAAGTTAAAATCCTTCGTTTGAGTTATTTCCATATAAGCCCTCCGTTAAAATTTGTTTTATTACTTAGAAGGGAATGTTTTCGTTCAATTCTTATCCTAAAATGATTTATTATTCTTATCTGATCTTCAGTTAGGTTTTCTATATCCCAGTACATATGCATTAAGCTGTACTCAAACACTTCTTTTAATTTAATAAATAGGGGAAGATGTTCTAACATTCCTTGAGCTAATTCATTTTCTTCATGATAGCCATCTAATATTGCCTTTGTTATATTTTCTGCATAGTCAACTATGTTATCTCCACCAACAAAGGAATACTCTAGGGCACTATATATCGGAACCGCTAAATCATATAGATAAAAATGTTTCTCACAATCCTGGAAGTCGATCATAGTCATTTTCAATCCATCATCAACCAGTATGTTTTCAAGCCACAAGTCCCCATGTAGTAACCCAAAATCCGAATCATTTTTTGGCAGCTCTTTTATAGTAGTTAAAACCTCTTCCGCAATCGATCTGATCGAGTATTCTTCTTTAGGAATATACTTGAGAAAGGCGTCCTCCTCATTTTCATGCCAATCTTTAATATATTTTGGTGAATATATTTCTTCAAATTGTTTCGAAAGACGATGTAATTTCCCTATTTGCCGACCTAATTCTTTTAAAACAGTGGCATTCCATTGTTTTCTTGGTAAATGTATTCCTGGAGCTGCTTTATAAAGGGCGACTAATACTTCCTTGTTTTGAAGTGTTACTTTTTCTACGAACTTATTATTTGAAGAAAGTATTCCGGGAGAAACCCCTAATCCTTCTTTAAACAGGAAGTTTGTATAATTAATTTTCTCTAACTGTTCCTCATAACTTTTATAATTGGTTACCTTTGCGAAGTAATCACCATCATTTGTAGTACACCTAAACATTTCGTTTGTTACTGATTTAATATTCTTGAAATTTTCCTGATACGTTTCATGAGAAAACGAAGTATCTTCTGCTCCATATTTTTATTTTCCTTTCTCTTACTAAACTTTTGCTCTGATGGAATAAGTGCTCTTGCTTTAAAAAAGTTTAACTATTGTCGTAGAGTATTAAACTCTTGAGTAAACTTCCCATCTTTCAAAAACTCCATAAAATTACCATTAGTAAATTCCTTAACCACTTTATGCCAAAATGTATGTGCAGACTTGTTATTTTCTATTTGAGTAATTTTCCAAAACCCGGGAAACATGTTGAATAGTTTTGAGGCAATTTCTTTCCCGTATCCTTTCCCACTATGTTTAGCCATTATAAAAAACTCTTTAATTGTATTCGGACTTGACACTTTTGAACTTTCTATCAGAACGAACCCTATCAGCTCATCCTCTAACTTTACAAAAAAAGCATGAAAATTATCATTATCCCAGTATTTTTTTAAGTTAAACGGATCGTATTGCCCATTTGCCCCCAAACTAATAGTAGGAATGTATTTACTAAATTCATAAATATAAAACTGCATAATATTTTGTAGTACATCTTCTTCTACTGGTCGCACCTTTTGTAAGTTTAGCAATCTGGCAACCTCCTTCCATATATTAATTTCTTTGCTGTCAACAAAATGAAAGCGTAATTATTTATGGTATAGTTTAACACAAAAAATAAACTGTGTAGGAAGAGTTTTCCACCCCTTCCTAACACAGTCTATATCATCCCTATTCACCCAAATGCTGCTTTAACTTTTGAGAAATTTCCTCAAGCACATTCTGATTTATCTCTTTGTAGTATATTCCGTTAATTATCTTCTCCTCTATCCCCTCTTCCATATCAATCACTTGAATGGAATCCAAATTATTATCAAATTTATTAAATATTTCAGTTGGGATATTGGATTGACTTCCGTTAATTAGTTCTTTAAATTGCGAGATCGATAACTGTTCTTTAATTAGTTTTCCAACACGATCCTCTTTAACAACTTCTTTTCTTTCCACACCCTCACTAATCCCTAAAGTTTTCTTAATTTCTTCTGTTTGGATTACCGAATAATAATCAATAGGAAAATCGAAAAGGTGCGATACAGTTGCTAAGACTGCTTCAGGTGATCGACTAAAAGCATATGCATGCGTTAACTTATCTTTCTCTAGGCTATCTTCTTCTGCATTAAGTATTTCAACATATGCATCACGAGGTATTGGAACTAGATTCACACTCTTGTCGCTATTGTTGTACGTCATTAAAATGTTAAATTCACTTCTATGACTTGCTGGATTCTCCCCTATTACTAAAGCAGAAAATGACAAGTCATTTTGTTGGGATGCTTGTTGTTGATCTGCGCTTTCTTGACTATAGAGAGTTGGTATAAGTAAACCAATTGCTAAAATTATTACTACTACACTGCCCAATATAGGTCCTAAACGGTTTATTCTCCTAGATTGGCTGGTGTTATTTTGTTTTTCACGCTCTTTTTTATGAATTTTATTTAACGTTTTGGCCCGGTCTTCTTTAGTAAAGGTCAGACCTTCATCATCCAAATAGGAAAATAGCTGCTTTTTATCTTTATCCTTCATAGATAGTTGCCTCCTCCATTAAATTTTTTAATTTTTGTCTCCCTCTACTGAGCCTAGTTTTAATAGTATTGATATTGAGGTCCGTTATTTCTGATATTTCACCAAGTGAAAAAGACTTATAGTAAAATAGAAAGATAACTTCCCGATATTTCCTTGGCAAAGAAAAAATTAATTTCTTCATTTCTTCTTGTTCTGACTCTTTGATTACCTCCTCTTCTGTGGAAGGTAACAAGGAGGTAAAAGCACTTCCCACAAGACTTCTTGCATGTACTTTTCTATAATGCCAGCTTCTTAAATAGTCTTTGCACTGGTTAATTGTGATTCTATACAGCCAAGTTTTTATTGTAGAATCTGAACGAAAATTATCCAGGTTTTCATAACACTTGATAAAGGTATTTTGCACCATGTCTTTGGCAGTTTCGTTATCTTTCACATAGTTAAATGCCAATCGTACCAATTCACCCCCATGTTCTATCATCACTTCTTCTAAAATCTCCTCTTTTGAACTTTCCATAGCTGCCCTCTTTTCCAACCTCTTTCTATAATTTTGCCTTTAGACGAGAACCATTGAACAATGGTTTCATATTCTGTATATAGGATTTGATTTTTTTAGTTACACAAAAAACTCCTTTCCATTGTAGTTACTGGGAAAGGAATTTTAGTTCACCACATAAGTAAGTTTATTAATTAAAGATGTTTAGTAGATGTTAGAAAAAGACTTACAAGAAATATTCTTTTTAACTAAATACCTCAGTTTAGTCATTTCCGACATACTTAATGGTTTCCATATGTGTTCTTGCTAAGTTAATCACTTCATTAATAAATTCTTCTTTTGTCTCTTGAAAACCTTGTTGGATCCAATTAATAAGAAGCCCATAAAAACCATAAGCAGTATAGCGTGTGAAATAATCCATGTCTACAGGGACATGATTGACTGTCTCAAAAGTGAATTTTTCCTGATAAATTTTTAAAATGGTCTGTGGGAATCTGGTATGTAATCCTGGTATCGTATCGTCAAATTTAATTAACTCAAAAAAATGCCTGTTTTCGTATATATAAGAAACAATGCTAAAAGACTCGGTATCTAGTTTCTTTGTCGATACCGTGCGACCCGTCACAAAAGGTTTGCCCACTGATTCTTCTAGCCCATCAAGCATGGTATCCATTAAGTCAGCTGTTAGCTCAAACTTATCTTGATAATGTACATAAAAAGTACTTCGGTTATAAGATGCATGGTCCACGATGTCTTTTACGGACACTGCATGAAATCCTTTTTCTTTAATCAGTTCAATAAGGGACTGCTTAAGATGTTCCTTTGTTCGATTTTTCCGCTGAGATTTCATTTCAAGTTTTTCATCCATTTAAAACCCTCCAAAACAAAGACACTTTTATAAAAAATGTCTATTAATTCAACACTTATCAAAAAAATAATGATTGGTTAAGGAATAATAAGAGACTAGAATTAATTTGTAAACAATAAATTAATACATTCTATATTTCTATTATACTGGAGGAATCTGTTATGGGTAAACTACAAGATAGAGTAGCAATAATTACTGGGGGTGCATCCGGGATAGGTGCAGCAACAGCAAAATTATTTGTTTCAGAAGGTGCAAAAGTTGTACTTGTGGATTTAAATGAAGAAAAAGGAAAAGCATTCCAGGAAGAATTACAAGCCCAAGGTGCAGAAGCTCTTTTTGTGAAAGCTAATATTACAAGTGAAGAAGAAGTAGCAAACGTTTTTAAAGAAACTACTACCAAGTTCGGTAAAGTAGACATCGTATTCAACAATGCGGGAATTGGCCGTGTCCACTCATCTCATGATTTAGATTACAGTGAATGGAGAAACACAGTAAACGTTGACTTAGACGGCGTATTTTTAGTAGCGCGTGAAGCAATCCGCGGAATGCTTGAAAGTGGTGGCGGTACCATTGTAAATACTGCTTCTATGTATGGCTGGGTCGGTTCACCAGGAAGTGCAGCATACAACGCTGCAAAAGCTGGGGTTATTAATCTAACACGCTCCCTGGCTCTTGAGTATGCACAGAAAAACATTCGCATTAATGCGTTGTGCCCAGGCTTTATTGACACACCTATCATTCCAGAGGAAAGCAAAAAAGAATTATCCTCCATTACACCGATGAAACGACTTGGCAAATCAGAAGAAATGGCAAAAGCTGTGTTATTCTTGGCAAGTGATGATTCTTCATATATGACAGGTAACAGCCTTACTGTTGATGGTGGGTATACGGCACAATAATCAAACATAATGAAATAATCTAGAATCAGTGGGGGGCCTTTCCCACTGATTTTTTTGTACGCAGTTAAGTATATATTTCCCTTATATTTAATAAATGGAACACAAGCTAACATTACATAAGATAGTCAGGTTGCGTTATTGGTATTTTTGCTATTGAAGCTAAGCTAACAATGGTAATCCAATTGATATATCGGATGATAATCTCCTATTATGACCGCGTAGTAAACTGTAAAACTCTACTCAGCAAATGAGTGGCATTATTTGATTAATAAAAATGGATGACCAGGGACAGGTGGATTTAAAAAGTGCTATCTTTTACAGAAACCTTACCTTAAATTTACATTATTTTAAAACTACAGAAAAATTTGGATGATAAGATTATATTGAACTTATAAGGGAGTTAAAAAAATGAAAAAATTGACCGCAGTATTTTTAGCTGTATTTATGGTTATTTCTTCATTTAGTATAGCTTCAGCAGAGACTAGCTATGAAGTAAAGCATGGGGAGAGTGAACAAAAATCAACAACCGAGAATGTCGGGGTATCAACTGAAGAACCAGTAAGTGAAGATTCAGAAGACGCTGTTTTTTCAACATTCGGACTTTACGAACCTGGATCTTCTCACAATATAGTGAACAGCGGAAGGATGACTTTTGCTGGTAAGGCTGATGTTTCAAATTTATATACCAATAAAAAATTTTACTGGATTTAGTTCTTATAAAATACAGATTAAAAACTTTCATAGATCCAATCAGTTAAAAGTTGATTTATATAAAAAAGGAACTTTATGGAGTAGTAAAGTAAAAACGTATTATGTCAATGCCTGGTCAACAAGATACGCTTATCCAAGTCGATTAGATCACTCAGAAGACTACTTTTTAAAGTTCGATTCCCCTAGTAATTTTGAAGGTTATGTGCAAAGATAGTAAACCGCACTTTATCTTTGAGCTAGGTTAATAATAAGATAAATAAAACGCCATCTTATATTGGCGTTTTATTTTATGATTCTGTCAGGTATAAAGGAGTCTTATAATGACGAATACCAAATTAAAAATTGTAGCACTCATTGCAATGCTTATCGACCATATCGGTTATTTTATCCCGGATGCCCCTGAATGGTATCGTTGGATAGGAAGAATTGCTGCTCCTGTTTTTATTTATTGTATAGTAATTGGTTACAAAAATACATCGAATAAAAGAAATTACCTTATTCGATTATATACTTTTACTGTTGGCATGGCTTTCCTCAACCTGTCTATAAATCAAAAATTGTATTTCCTTTTTAAAATGGGGACTATTGAAAACCATGAATATTACATTATGAATAATTTCTTTGCTCCATTATTTTTCATTGCATTTGTTATCTTTTTAATAGAAAATAAAAGAATAAAGTCTATCTTTTTACTATTTGTTTGGCAATTCTTTTCTACTTTTGCATTTTATTTCATCGTTGAAGAATATAAACTGTTCGCCCCAGCAGACGTAAATCCAACTTATCAATTTCTGGGTTCATTATTTGGTAACGTTATATTTATGGAAGGAAGTATACTCTTTATTGTATTAGGAATAATTTTTTATTTGTCGGGCGGTGATAGAGTAAAAAGTACAATTAGTTACTCGTTGTTCTGCCTAATTATTTTTATAGTTATTCAAAAAGTAAAAGTTTTAAGGGTAGCAATTCTTTCTGTTTTACTCCCATTCGGAGAATACCAATGGATGATGATTTTTGCATTGCCACTACTATTACTATATAACGGTAAAAAGGGTAGAGGCCTAAAATATTTTTTTTATATTTTTTACCCTGTACATATTGTTATACTGTACTTTATTGGACTATGGTTGAGGTAGAAAAGGCAGGTTCGGTTATTCTCCAATAACTTACTTCCATTAACTTAAACTAAAGCAATTCATATTTTCTTTTCTAGCAGGAATACATCTTTCCATTCCCCATGTAACTGTGCAATTTTCTCTCTTCTGCCAACTATATTAAAACCAAACTTTTGATGTAAAGCCAAACTTGCAATGTTCTCAGGGAAAACTCCTGCTTGTATTGTCCATACTCCCTCTTTTTGACAAATTTTTAGTAAAGATTCAATTAATGCAGAACCAATTCCTCTTCCTTGATAGTCAGGATCTACATATATACCTAATTCAACCACACCTTTATATACTTGGCGTGAAGAGTAGGGAGTTAGTGCTATCCATCCTGCCACATTAGCCTCTATTTCAGCAACTAGTCTACCGTACGTTAATTTACTCTTGTTCCATTCTTCCCAGTTAGGAGCCTTGGTTTCAAAGGTAGCTATTCCACCTTCAATCCCGATCTTGTAAATGTCCCTTACACGTTCCCAATCACTTCTATGCATCTCACGCACTTGAATGGATGACATAACCTTATCAATCACAGCAATTCTGCTGCTTTGTAGGAATAATATTCGTCTTACAAACACCTGTTTCTGGCAATTTTAATCTCACCTGTTTTGCTGCTTGAACATCTCCAGCAATGGATGCCACGATGGATCTAACCTGCTCGTATCCTGTTGTCATTAAGAATGTTGGTGCTCTACCATACGATTTCACGCCCGCTATATAGAAATTAGCTTCTGGGTGTCTTAACTGTTCTTCCCCATGAGGACGTACTGTTCCACAGCTATGCAGGTTTGGATCAATTAAAGGTGCCAATGCCGGTGTACTTTCAACTACCGGATCAACCGCATATCTTATTTCACGAAGAAAACTAAAATCAGGTCGTGCACCTGTATTCACGATGAGTTCGTCAACGGAGACCTCTTCACCTTCTCTACTGGTAAGTGTATAGTGAGAGCCACTATACTTAATATCCTCTACATGAAAGGGAGCTAATACATCTACAATTCCTTGTTGTACAAGCTTGTGTACACTTTCCCCTAAAGCACCGCGTGCTTCAAGCTGATCTTGATCCTCTCCTCCAAATGCAGATATAGGAGATTCTCTTCTTAAAACCCAAGATATTTTTGTGGCTGGATAAGTTTCATTCAACTCCGCGAGATTCATTAGTGAGTTTAAAGCGGAATGGCCAGCACCGATTACGACAGTATGCTTATTTTTAAAAATTTCTGGTTTTTGCTGTACTGCTGGAATATTTGTATGAACTGATTCTCTTAGAGAATCAAGCCATACACCATCAGAATATGGTGGATTAGGGTTCTGCCAAGATCCACTAGCATCTATAACGGCTGAAGCTTTTGTCTTGCCTAAAGAAGCTCCATTTCTAAAATGGACTACAAACGGCCTCTCGTTTCGGCTATCAGATTTTAATTTGTCAGCACCATCTTTTGTAACTGAAATAACTTCTGCGTTGTATTGCAAATTATCTTTTATCACTTTTAATTCCGATAATGGTTGAAGATATTCCTCTACTAACTCTTTACCTGTTGGTAACTTATCTTTATCCGGATGTTGCCAGCCAGATTCTTGCAATAACTGTATTGCTGCTTGATTCGTATTGTACTCCCAAGGAGAAAAAAGTTGTACATGTTCCCATTCTAGGATGTTACTGCCAACGGTTTCGCCTTTTTCGAAAATTTTAAAAGGTATTTTATATTCAACTAAGTGTACTGCGGCTGCTAAACCGACAGGACCGGAACCAATAATTACGACAGGTAATTGTTTACTCATAATACGCACCCCTTTGATTTAATTTGAACATCTATTTTCACTACTTTTTGCTGGACCTCTGAATAAGCAACAAAGCTCCTCTGATAGTATATGGTTCAACATTGACGGGTTCAGCCCATAATAATTCCATGTTCCCTTTTTCTCTTTCGTAATCAACTCAGCATCTAGAAGAATTTTCAAATGGTAGGAAAGCTTTGACTGTGCCATATCGAAAGCATCGGTTAAGTCGCAAACACAAATGGATTCCTCTGGTGATTCAGCCAACAATTGAAGCAACTCCAACCGCTTCGTATCAGCTAATGCTTTAAAGATCGCTTGATAATCACTTAGCTTAAGATCTTTAACCTCCATGTTCTAACCTCCTTACATCAAATTACCTTGATTTATAATCACATCATATATCAAAATAATTTGATTTAAAAGCGATATGCTTTCCTTTATAAAGAATTGAACTAAAGATAATGAAAAATGGCAAAAAAAGAAGCCTCCTATAAGAGGCCAATAAATTAATAGTTTAGTAATCTCTATGACAAAAACTATGAAACTTTTTCTTTCGACAAGAGCAAAAAGCAGTAGTGTGAAACCATGGATGATCAAAATAACTATTTCTTCTAGAGTTGTCTTGGTTATGATTACGACCTTGCTTTTTGTGACACCCATATTCATGACTTTGATGCTTTTGACAGGAACTGCAACTACACATAATAAATACCCTCCCTTCTTTCTAACACTATATGAAAATAGATAGAAAAAGATTGGACAGGTCTCATAGTTAAAAATACATTTGATTCAGTGTTCCACTAACTGGCACCTTCCTTACATTACAGTACTATATCGGTCTCTTTAAATAACTGGGTAAAATTGTTTAATTGCGAAACTTTAATAACTCTAATTCGTACATATGTTTACAATCTAATAACACTAGCTTAGAAACGGATGGAACTATATCTATTACCATTTTAGCCATAGAATCTATAGCGGCATTGTATTCAAACCGCTTTATCAATGTCTACCGTTTGAGTAGTGTTGGATATTCTTATCTTAAGGAAGTGTTCTAATGAAAATTGAAACAGAACGACTAATGATTAAACCATTTGAAAAGCATCATTTTAATGGTGTCTATGAAATTTTTAAAGATGCTTCAACGTGCAGATACCTGTTACATGACAAATGGACTCACGAAGATAAAAAACAGAAGTTTAATAAGAAATTAAATAATAATCAATTAACAAAAGAAAGTGCTTTGAATTTAGCGGTTTTGGTGGACTCTAAAGTAATTGGCGATCTATCTGTCTGGTACACAGGTATGAAAGATACTGTTGAAATTGGTTATACATTTTCAAAATCAGTGGCGGAGAAAGGTTATGCAACAGAGGCTGTTTTTGCACTGATAAACTACTTATTTGAAACTGTAAAAGTTCACCGTATTCAAGCGAGTCTAGATGCACGGAATATAGCCTCAGAAAAATTATGTAAAAGGGTGGGAATGAGAAAAGAAGCTCACTTTATACAAGACTTTTGGAATAAAGATGAGTGGACCGATAGTATTGTATTTGGAATGCTAAAATCTGACTATGTAAAAATCAATTCGAATTATACATAGAGAGTGAGGTAATTTATAAATCCTCACTCTCTGTTGTAACAATTATCTCTAAATCTTTCCCAATCACCTCAATCAACGTTGTAGTGATAAGGTTTAGATAGTGACTTTTTACCCAATCCCGCTGAAATATATTTACACAGTAAATGGTGAGTGTTTTTTCTGTAAAGCTCGCTTTGGTATGTGCAAACCAAGTTTCATAGGAATCAGAGGAGATATTACTAGATATCAATTCTAATATTTTTTCCCATCTATGATCATCTTCTATTTTATTTTCTTCAATTTATAGATGAATTAAAAATTACTTAGGTTCCGGATTATCTTTTAAATACTTCACTAGTTTATCATAGGCTGTTGTTTGAAAAACTAAATCCTTTGTATTAAATAAATAATAGTTAGGCTTATTTTTATCTATTTCTAAATATGGTGTGTCATTTTTGGCGTTATCATAATTAGATTCGATCTGTATTCTGAAAACAGAATCAATTTCTGATTCCTTCTCCAATTTTATATCTATTTCGTCATCGCCAACTACATATAAAGAATACATTCCTTTTTCTTCTGATACCAACCCATCCTTTTGATAATCATTACACCCAGTTAAACCTAATATAGAAAATAATAATATACCAATAGCAATTAGATTCTTCATAGACACCCCCATATAGTTATAAATTTAATTTTGATCATTCTTTTATAGATTTAAATGAACCTATCATATTAGACATTTCTTTTTCTGTTAATTTACCAGTCCCTTCTTCATCTGGCATATTAACATTGATAATATAAGTTACTTCTGTCTCACTATCTTTCCAAACAATTTGTTGGTTAAAACCATAATCTATATACTCAGCAGAACTTCCATCTTCAAATTTGATTTTATTTACCATGGATGGATCCTCAAATACCATTTCCACTTCTTGTGCATTAGCCAAAACTGATAAATTGATATCGTCTTTTTCTAATTTTGATGGAGTTTCATTAACTTCTTACTATGTGATGCAATGGTAAGGCGTACAATCTAGAGAGCCTTTAAAAAAACTGGTGGAAACGATTCATTCAACTCCATAAACGGAAGTAAACAATAAAAAATAGGAACTGGTCGGCAAAATGTCGGCAATTTGATATATGAATGATAAAAGGCTTTTCCTCTCATATGGGGGAAAAGCCTTTTATAACAGCGCGTTTATAACGATGATTCCGATTGGGCTCGAACCAACGACCTCTACCCTGTCAAGGTAGCGCTCTCCCAGCTGAGCTACGGAATCGTGTATTTGCAGTAAATCTACTATATAAAATATCTTTCTATCTGTCAATACTAAGAATAGCGCAGGATGATAGTTTTCGCGCAACCCAATCTAGCCCAACATTTTATGCTTTTTCTAAATAAAAGTCCTGATACATAGAGGACTTCCCTGCCTTCACACAGAACGGTAATAATATGCCAATTATAAAATGAAGGAGTACTATATATGTCAAATAACAAGAAAGAATCTTTTAAAGAAATAAATGTCGAACGATTAAATATTGTAGATCCTGCTGGCAAGGTCAAAATGTCGCTTTTCAACCAAGATAACATTCCACCAGTTCTTATGGATGGAGAAGATATTCTCCCCGGACACAGACAAAAAGATCCTATCTCAGGCATAATGTTTTATAATCAAAATGAAGATGAATGTGGCGGACTTATCTATGGAAATGGCAAGGATAAGAATGGTAATGAAACGGTTTCTGCCTCTCTAACCTTTGATCAATTTAAACAAGATCAAGTAGTACAAATGAGGTATGTCGAAAAGAATGAGGAACGCCATTATGGTTTTTCTATTTTTGATCGCCCTTCCACTCCACTTCCTGAACTAATTAAGGAGTCCGAAAAAATTCAAAAAAGTGATAACAGTAAAGAAAATCAGCATGAAAAGTTGGCGGAATTATTTAAAGGGAATGCTGAGCGAGCTTTTATGGGGAAAAATAAAAACGGAGAGGTTACCATACATTTAAATGACAAAAGTGGAAATCAACGTATTCGTATGGTAATTGATGAACATGATGTGCCAAAGTTAGAATTTTTAAATGCACAAGGAGAGGTGACTTACAAACTCCCGCCTGAATAATGAAAAACAGGACAGCATCCTCCTGCTGTCCCGCTCCCTTCCCTACTATTGTTGGGTGAGTTGGCTTTTGATTTGCTGTACGACTTGAGGGTTTGCTGGTGCTGCTGGTTGGTAGTACCCTTTTTGACTTGCGTAATTATATAGATTGCGTTGGCGCTGTTCGTCCTGGTTACGTAGTTGAATTAGTGTTTGGCGCAATTGTTCATTGTCTGATTCACTAATATACCCTGCATAGCCTGTAAGACTAGCATTTAATCCTGCCAAATAATCATTTACGATATCTTTTTCTGAAAGCATGTAAAATTCCTCCCTATCCTAAAAATGTCATAAGCTTTTGCTGTGCTGCTTTTGCATCCTGTGCATCTTGTTGCAAGATGGAAACTAGCTGTGGGTCCGTACAATTTTGTGCATAAGCTTCAAGCTTATTTGCGATCATGCCATGCCCACCGATAATGTGACGCAGATTTTCCAATTCGAGTTCTGTTAATTGGTTATTCATTGTGATTGCCCCTTTCTTGGAAATACACATCTATCTTTCCCAGCGTTGAAAAGGCTATGCATAAAAAGTCCCTCTCTTGAGCTGTTCATTTTATTTCGAAACACGAAATAAATGAGTGGATAAAAACATACTTTCCTATTATAATAGGAAGAATATTGGATTATTTAATGACAGGTGGAGAGTCAACATGAGAACAGTCTTTTCTTTTATTAAACCGTATAAGCTGGCAGCCGTTGCAGCGTTATTGCTAATGCTTGTAGAATTGGCTGCTGAATTGCTACTACCGCTATTTTTAGGAAAAATGATTAATGACGGGGTGGTTAACCAGGATATCGATAATATTGTGATGTGGGGCAGCATTATGATCGGTCTATCCTTAATCGGCTTTGTTAGCGGCATTATTAACTCCTTCTATTCCTCCCATGTCAGTTGGGGATTTGCCCATGACATAAGGGAAAGATTATTTGCTAAAATACAGGAATTTTCTTTTGCTAATTTAAATAAGTACCCCACTTCTGGACTTGTCACCCGATTTACAAATGATGTGCGTCAGGTACAGAATACGGTGTTTATGATTTTACGCATTATTTCAAAAGCACCACTGATTGTCATTGGTGGTGTGACACTGGCATTTATCGTGGATGCCAAGTTATCCCTTGTTTTCCTTGTTACGGTTCCGCTACTAATTGGATTTATTTTATGGATACTGAAGATTGCGAGTGGTCTTTTCGATAAAGTACAGAAAAGCGTCGACAAAGTAAACCGGGTCATGCAAGAAAATTTAGCCGGCATGCGGTTAATCAAGGCATTTTTCCGTAGAAAACATGAAGAAGAACGTTTCACTACGGCAAACAAAGAACTTGCTGATCGCACTCGTTTTACTTTCCGATTTGTGGAGTCATCCATGCCGGTATTGTTATTTGTAATGAATTTAAGCCTCATTTTCATTATTTGGTTTGGAAACGCTCAGGCCATTGCTGGGGATACTTCTGTCGGAAATGTTGTGGCAATTGTTAACTACGCGCTCCGTGTTTCTATGGCCATTTCCATGTTTACCTTTATTATCATGGCATTTTCTAGGATGAAGGCATCAGCTGAACGTCTAAGTGAGGTATTAAATTTGGAAGTGGATTTAAAGGATTCCGATACGGTAAACCATGGTGTCCATGTAAGTAAAGGCTCTGTAGCATTTCAGGATGTTTCCTTTGCATACCCTGAGACGGAAGAAACGGTTGTAAAACAAATGACTTTTGAGGTTGCTGCAGGGGAGAAACTCGCTGTTGTTGGTTCCACCGGAGCAGGTAAAACCTCTTTATTCCAGCTCATCCCAAGGCTTTATGATCCAACAGGCGGGACCGTCCTTGTGGATGACAAGAAGCTTACCGATTATTCGCTTGATGAACTGCGCGGTAGCATAGGTTATGTGCCGCAAAGCCCACTTCTGTTTACTGGTTCCGTGAAAGACAACATTGCTTGGGGGAAAGATCAGGCTACGACCGAAGAAATCGTTCAGGCAGCAAAGGATGCTCAAATTCATGACACCATCATTGGTCTGGATGATCAGTATGAGACCCGCGTTGGGCAAAAGGGTGTCAATCTTTCAGGTGGACAGAAGCAACGGATTTCCATTGCGCGTGCATTGATTCGAAAACCAAATATTTTAATGCTTGATGACAGTACAAGTGCCCTAGATTTAGCAACAGAATCTCGTTTACTTGATGCAATCGATACGTACCAATGCACCATGCTAATCATTACCCAAAAGATTTCTACTGCTATTCGTGCTGACCGTATTCTGTTAATAGATGAAGGCAAGTTGCTTGCTATCGGAACACATAAAGAGCTGCTCGCAACCTCTGAACTATATAAAAAAATTGTGGAATCCCAGTTTGGAAAGGAGTACGCATATGCGAAATAATTCATTAAAGCAGCCTTTTCAATATGAAAAAATTCCTGTTGATACGATAAAGGAAGATAAAGCACGGAAAGCGAAGGATGCGCGCGGGACGCTTAAACGGATATGGTCTTACCTCGCCAGAGAAAAATTCAAGCTTTTCCTAGTGATATTAATGGTTGTGGCCAGTTCTGGCCTCAGCCTACTTGGCCCTTATATGATTGGGATGGCAGTTGACGACTTTATTGTCACAAAAGAAAGTTCAGGACTTGCCACTTTGCTAATCTGGCTCGTTGTTATATTCCTGTTCCACTCCCTATCCATTTTTCTACAAAACTTTTGGATGGTAGATATCGCACAGAACACCGTTTATTCGTTGCGTTCCGATTTATTTTATCAATTTCATCGCCTGCCAATTTCGTATTTTGATAAAAGGCAGCATGGCGAATTAATGAGTCGTGTTACCAATGATATTGATAATGTGAACAATACCCTGAACCAGTCGGTCATCCAGATTTTTTCCAGTGTATTGACCCTATTTGGAACTGTTGGCGTAATGCTTTATTTGAGCCCATTATTAACGTTAGTGACCATGTCGATTATCCCTGCCATGTTTTTCAGCATTCGCTGGATCACAAGAAGAACAGGACCGCTCTATAAATTACAACAAAAAAATCTAGGTGAAGTGAATGGCTATGTGGAGGAAATCGTTTCGGGTCAGCATATTGTAAAAAGCTTCTCTCAAGAAGAACGCGTCATCAGAGAATTTGAAGAGCGCAATCAGAAATTAAATCATTCTGGATTTTGGGCATTAACCATTGCCGGCTTTATTCCAAAGGTAATGAATTCACTTAATGCCCTGAGCATGGCTCTTATTGCCCTTGTTGGAGGAATACTTGCAATTAATGGTCTTATAACCGTTGGGATTATCGTTATTTTCACAGAATATGCAAGGCAGTTTACCCGGCCTTTAAATGAACTATCCAATCAGTTTAATATTCTGCTATCCGCCATCGCTGGAGCGGAACGAGTTTTTCAAGTTATTGACGAGAAACAAGAGGAAAGCGATGAAAAAAGTGCAATAAAGCTATCAGAGACGGAAGGGAAAATTGAATTTGACCATGTTTCCTTCGGTTACGAAGACAGTAAAATTCTAAACGATATTAGCTTTGAAGCTGCACCTGGCGAAACAGTTGCCCTCGTTGGGCATACTGGGGCTGGTAAGACGACTATCGTCAATTTAATTTCCCGCTTCTATAACTATGATGAAGGTGAAATTCGGCTTGACGGAAATGCATTAAAAGATATCCAGCGTTCTAGTCTACGCCAGCATATGGGCTTTGTCTTACAAGATTCCTTCCTCTTCCATGCAACCATTAGGGAAAACATCCGCTATGGTCGCCTTGAAGCAACGGATGAGGAAGTAGTGCAAGCCGCAAAAGATGCGAATGCACATGAATTCATTGAAAAATTACCTGATGGCTATGATACGATGCTCGACCAGGTTGGTAGTGGAATTAGTCAAGGACAAAAACAATTGCTCACCATCGCCCGAGCATTGCTTGCAGAACCATCCATTCTGATACTGGATGAAGCGACAAGTAATATCGACACTATTACAGAATTAAAGATTCAAGAGGCTCTTAAACGATTGATGGAAGGCAGAACGAGCTTTGTTATTGCCCACCGCTTGAACACTATTCAGGAAGCAGATAAGATCATAATGCTGGAACACGGGGAAATTCTCGAACAAGGAAGCCATGAATCTTTACTTGAACTTGAAGGAAGTTATTACAACCTTTATAAAGGCCAGTTACTCGAGAAGGCAAACTGAACCTTTTATAATACGAACCCATTGGTTTACAATAAGAAATAGTAGGGAATCAGAAACCGAAATGCTCGAGTATGACTTCCTTAAAGAGAAAAGTATCCGACTTTTAAATATTGGGGGGTTCAAATTGGGAAGAAAAGGCTCCATGACAGAAAAGCAAATCGAAAGTAGCTATTTAAATGAAACGATGATTTTAAAACTCTATCAGCCAGAATCATTCTCACCATTATACAAATATAATATCTGTATCATGCAGGATGGAAATGATTATTACCAAATGGGGCGGATTGCTACCCTTAGTGATCGTCTTCATGCTTCTCATGAAATAAGTAATACCATCTTTGTCGGAATCCATTACAAGGACAAATATGATCGCAGAGAAAAATATCATCCAAACGGGGAACAGAACAAGGCATATATTAAATTTTTGGTACATGAAGTCGTTCCTCTGCTAGATGACTTGCTCCCGACTTACCATATGGGTCAATCACGAGCACTAATAGGAGATTCATTAGCAGGTACACTTGCCCTCATGACCGCATTAAAATATCCGCATACATTTGGCAAAGTCGTTATGCAGTCACCCTATGTAGATGAAACGGTCTTGCAGGCAGTTGAGGAAGCTACATCTATTCATGGGATTGATGTCTATCATACGATTGGTACAGCGGAAACGGCAGTTGATACAACAGATGGGCAAACCCTTGACTTTATTGAACCGAATCGAAAGTTACATGAGCTATTAACTGCAAAAGGGCTTAGCTATGTGTATCATGAGCTAGAAGATGGAGAGCATACTTGGAAATACTGGCAGCAGGATATGAAACGTTTACTTACCACTATGTTCGCATAACCTTAAACGATTTTGCTGAAAAATATAAAAATAATTACCTTGTTCCTTTTAATTTTGTTATAATATAAGGTACACTAAGCTGGTTCTTAAAAAGATACAGTCGTCAAAATATAGAGGAGGTTTTCATAATGAAATATGGAATAGCTATTTTCCCATCAAAAGCTGTACAAGATGAAGCAAATTCATACAGAATGCGTTATGACCCACATTATGCATTAATTCCACCGCATATTACGCTGAAGGAAGCCTTTGATGCTGACGAACAAACTGTCCATGAGTTTGTGACAGAGTTGAAGCATATTGCAAATGATACGGAACCATTTACAGTAAACATTCGAAAAGTAAGTACTTTTGCGCCAGTGACAAATACGATTTATTTAAAAGTAGAACCAAAGCAGGAATTGATCGATTTGTTTGAGAAAATGAACCGTGGTAACCTTCCAGGTAATCAGGAATTTGCCTTTGTTCCCCATATTACGATTGCCCAGAAGCTATCCACTGAAGAATATTCCGATGTATACGGTAGCCTAAAGATGAAAAACTTTGACTTAGAGGATAAAGTAGATCGTTTCCAGCTTCTTTACCAACTGGATAATGGTTCATGGACTGTCCACGACTCCTTTGTATTCGGAAAGGAAAAAGTTTGAATATAAACGTTGTAGAAACAGACGAACAATTAAAAGAAGCTTATCATGTACGTATGACGGTTTTTGTAAAAGAACAAAAGGTGTCACCGGAGGAAGAACTGGATGAACATGATAAAACGGCAACACATCTTGTAGGCTATGAAAATGATCAAGCAATCGCCGCTAGTCGACTGCGCTTCGTAGAGGAATACGGAAAACTAGAACGAATTTGTATACTAAAGGAACACCGTGGTAAAGCATTTGGTTCGCAAATGATTGCTGCCATGGAAGACATCATCTTATCCAAGGGATATAAAAAGGCAAAACTTAATGCGCAAACCCAAGCACTCCCCTTTTATGAGCGTCTAGGTTACAAAACGATTTCCGGAGAATTTATGGATGCCGGAATCCCACATGTAACAATGGTAAAAGACTTGTAAAACACCTCCCAGTGAGGTGTTTTTTTATTGCCTCTTTCTGTTTTAACCTTTATCTAACAGATTACTATATGAATAAGATTCTCTTTTTCGGGTAGGTTAAGGTTTAAATGCCTATAAGGGGGCGCCGCCATTGAATAATTATCTCTCCATGTTATCCGACACTCTTTTCGGCTTTGTAGCTCTTTTTACACTCACGAAGATACTAGGGAAAACACAAATTAATCAGTTAACACCATTTGACTTTATTTCAGCCCTAATTCTTGGGGAACTGGTTGGGAATGCCTTATTTGATAAAGAAGCTGGAATTGCAGAAATTGCCTTTGTTATTAGCTTATGGGGAGCGTTGTTATACTTAACAGAGATCATTACCCAAAAGTGGAAAAGTTCTCGTGCTTTCTTGGAAGGAAGTCCTGATATTATTATTTATAAAGGTAAGCTTATCAGAGATACTATGAAGAAAAGTAAACTTGACTTAAATCACCTTCAACATTTGTTACGCGAAAAAGATGTGTTTTCTATACAGGATGTAGAATATGCTATATTAGAAACAAATGGTAAGGTCTCTGTTTTAAAAAAAGCTGCTCAACAAACACCAACAAAACAGGACTTGAAAGTAGCAACACACGATGTCCACCTTGCCACGACACTTATTAATGATGGTGAAATTATTTTTGATAACCTGAAGGAAAAAAATCTCACAGAGGAATGGTTAATCGAAGAATTGCATAAACAAGACTATTCAAGCCCGAAGGAAGTATTCTACGCAGAATACATAAAGGATAAGCAACTATTCCTACTTCCATTTACAAACCGAGGACATAAGCGATTTAAATGAGAATGCAATAAAAATGCTTTAGTTAAAGAAAAATCCGAACTAGGATGTTTTTCCATCTAGTTCGGATTTTTCTGATGCTTGAAGAAGTGGCATTCTAATTAGCGTAGGAAATATTCTTAATCATTTGCCTTTTGACTGATTACATGTGATATTTCCCGTTCCACGAGACTCTCTTCGTTGAATATAAAAGATTAAACACCTGCACTAAAATTCTTACCTTTACCGGTAATTTGCTCAAAAAACTTATTAGCATGTATATCTTTTTTTGAAGGAGATTGCTGTACTGGGCCATTTAGACGTTCATATTCTTTTTCGATACGTTGATGCTGTTCTTCTAAAATTACTTTGAAAGGTCTTTCAATATAGTGTGGATTTGGTTTTGTTTCCGTAATCCGGTTTTGGTAATCATTGTATTGGTAATGGGAGATTGGAAGAATATAGCCCATATAAGCGCCTCCTTTATAATAAATTTGAGAAGTAAGCTATCTTAGTGGTTAGTTATTTATATATACCCTTCTCTCTAAGAAGTATTCCTACAATTTCTCCATTGTCTTCTCCAATTCTTTTGCAAATTTCTCTACATCGCTGATTTTAGCTAAATATCCTTTCTCCCAAGCTTCAGCTTCCTTATTAAATTGGTTAAATTTAGACTCCGGTTGTTTTAGCCATTTTTCATTTTTTTCAAGATGTTTTTCAATATCTCGAATGTGTTGAAGCCACCTGGGTTCAGATAGTTTCATCTAGAGCCCTCCTTTGTCTTTAGATAAACGACTTTTAGTGAATGTGTATATTTTTCTTATACTTGAAATTTTAGAATTTCAACGACGTCATCATCGCTTTCAGAATAGAATTTCAGGCTTTCCAAACGTAAAATAAAAAGCAGCTACAAAATAGCTGCCAGTTTCATTTAGAACCAAGCGAAAGGATCTCTTCTTCCGTCTTTCTCATCTGATTCATTCTCAAAGTCTTCCCTATCTTCGTGGTGTACATCTTCTGCTTCTTCTTGTGTTCTTCCGCCAAAAAATGGATTTCGATGATGCGGTCTCTTTGGTTCTATATAAACGTTATCCGCCTTTATAACAAGGTCTTTCACATGAATGACTTGTTTTCTCTCAGACACTAGCTTCCACTCCTTTTTCATGTATGTTCGTTATTAGTCTATGTTACAAAATTAGGCTGGTGTAGACATTCGCCCGTTTATACGGATAAATATCTAGATTTTTTAGGATGGATGCCCACACCATCTATGCGAAAACACATACTCTAGTAAAGACAAATGAGTCAATTTCATTTTTGAAGGGAGTAATAATTCATGGGTTGTGGAAAAGATTTTGAAACAGGAAACTGTGTTTGCGATATTCTTAGTGAAATAGTTGAGGCACAGAATGACGTCATTGAAAATTGTTGTGACACGAGCTGCGAACAGTCCATTACGGACTTACTGGGGGAAACAGATAACGGCAATGGTTTAGATACAGTTCCGGTAATCCTTTACTGTAAAGGAGACTGCAAACCATTCCAAGGATACGGTGCACATCCAAGCAACATCGGTTACGTTGTAGGTACCTTCTACTTTAGAGTGAAGAAAATTACCGATGATTGTTGTGCAGTTCTAGAACTACTAAGAGATCCTGGTGATGAAAATCCATGTCCGAAGAATCCAGTGGAACAAGAAACAAAGCCACTGCGCGCGACTGGTATTTGCATGACAGTAGATCTTAATTGCTTCTGCCACGTAACATGCCTTCCTGCAGTTAATGCACTTAACTAAGGAAAGCAAAAAAGGTCCGAGGATTATATCCTCGGACCTTTTTTAAAATCCCAATAATTTTATATGTTTGATGTCATCTAGGTTAATCTTTGTACTTTGTTTCCTGTTGCCTACTCTTATATATACATAGTTGTCCTCAGATCCGGTTATGACACCCCGGTAGGATCTTTCTCCTGTTCTAATTTCACAACGCATTTGTGGAGCATAGCTGGGTGTCGACACGAAGTAAGCCACCTTCTCTTCAATTGTCATATCTTTAAACTTAGGACGTTCCCTTTTTTCTGTTTCTGTTTCAGGACTTTTAGGTTCCTCGACTAGCTCAGGGATCTTTTCCTCATGTTTTTGTTCCACACTTTCTTTAACTTCTGGTTCAACCTTCTTCCGTTTTTCCTGCTGTAGTGCCTGTTCTTCTAAAAAGCTGCGACGCCTAGCATGAGTACTGATCGGCCCCAGAACTTCTTTCTGCTTTTGCTCAACTGGTTTCTGCTCTGATGTTAGCTGGTGCTTCTTTTCTGCATTTGTATAAGAAGTATATTGCATGGGAGCTTTTGGATTACTTTCTTTTGGCTGGTGAATGTAAAGCAAGGGGTCTTTCGCAAATCGTTTTTTTGCCATTCGTGATCACTCCTTCCTTTCTCATTATATGAACCCATTTTTATAAATGTGTGAATGAATTTTAACGGAATAATTGCTTAAACATACAAAAAAGCACTCTGTAGAAGAGTGCTCTTTTTCCTTTAAGTTAACAATCTCATAAAGGCTGTTGCCATTCCAAAATAAATGAGGATGGAGATAATATCATTAATTGTTGTAATAAACGGACCAGATGCTACGGCAGGATCAATATTAAAGCGATCCATAATAATTGGGACCAGTGAACCAGCTAGTGTCGCTACAATCAAGGTGGCAAGAATAGAAATCCCGACTAGCAAGCCAAGGAAAATATCTCCCTTCCAGAGATAAATAACCAATGTGATGACAATTCCGCAAACCGTACCAGTAATTAATCCCGTTACTGCTTCACGCATTATCAACTTGGTCTTGCCCTGCTTGCCGTAATCACCTGTTGCCAGACCACGTACTGCTACAGCCAATGCCTGTGTACCAGTATTTCCAGCCATTCCGGCAATTAACGGAATAAAGATTGCTAGAACAGCAACTTGCTCGAGCGTTTGCTCAAACCTTCCAATGAGACTGGCAGTAAACATCCCTAAGAAGAGCAGAATGACTAGCCAAGGAAGTCTTTTTCGGGCTGTGACAAGGGCACTGTCAGCATGTCTTGTGGCTTCCGTTACACCAGCAAGGCGAGAATAATCCTCACTAGCTTCCTCTTCCATAACGTCCAAGATATCATCGACCGTAATAATTCCTAGTAGGTGTTCTTGAAAATCTACAACCGGAACTGCAAGAAAATCATAGTCACGAATCATTTGAGCAACTTCTTCTTGGTCCTTTGCAACGGAAACAGCAACAATCTTTTCATTCATCATTTCTTCCACTAATGTTTCCTCAGACGCAACTATTAAGTCCCGAAGTGAAAGGACACCGACTAATCGCTTATCTTCATCAACCACATATAAATAATAGATCGTCTCCGCATCAGGGGCTTCTTCTTTCAATAGTTTCATGGTCTGATCAGCAGTATAATGCTTGTATGTGGAGACAAACTCTGTCGTCATAATACTACCAGCGGTTTTTTCTTCATAATGAAGCAACTGTTTGATTTCATCAGCTGCCTCTTTATCCATAATTGTCAGTAGGCTTGCAACCTGGTCTTTGTCCAGTTCATTTAATATATCAACCGCATTATCTGCCGACATTTCAGAAAGCATCATGGATGACATTCTCGGGTCCATTTCGGCCACGATCAAGGTTGTATCTTCAAGATCGACATTTTCCATAACTTCCCCAAGCTCTTCTGGAGACAAATAAGTATAAATTTGCATACGGTAAGATTTTTCCTGCTCCATAAAGAATTTCGCTTGATCATATGGATGCATATCTAGAAATTCATCTCGAAATTCTTCTATTTTTTCATGCTCTAATGCATGCTGTAACTTTTTCCAGTGTGCTTCATATTGTACTTCGTATTCTTCGTCATAGCGATTATTAGATTCCATTGAAAAACATTCCTTCCGCTTGAAAAAGCAAGCTACCCTTCTTCTAGAAGCTTACTTATTCTTGGCAATTCTGCATTCGACACTGACTTTCTATTCTATTTTGTGATAAAAAAAGTCTAATATTTATTTTCCCTGTAAAGTAGCATTAAAACAATTTGGTTTCTAACTAAATAATGGATATAATAAAGTGAAACTTCAATCAGTGGGGGTTTTCATTCTTCCCCCATTGATTGTTCGTTGAACGAATCGGGGTGTTAGCGTCCGTTTACTCCCACTTAAACATTACTGTTTTACCTCATGTTTTGAAGCGGGAGTCTTACGGACGGTTGCACCGGGATAAATGACAATTACATTTTAGATTAGTTAGCAGGGACGCGATTTATGATAATCCAATTTTTGCAGGAAAGCAAGAAAAATTATAAGGATGGGTATAATGGAAAAAGTAGATATTATCGGAGACGTGCATGGCTGTTATGAAGAACTACAAAACTTGTTTGAAAAGCTTGGCTATCAAAAAGAAAAGGAGTATAGCCACCCCGATGGAAGGATTCCTATATTCCTAGGTGATATTACTGACCGTGGCCCTCAATCATTAAAGGTTATCGAGCTTGTCTACCACCTTGTTATTATAAAGAAAAAAGGTCATTATGTACCAGGAAATCATTGCAATAAGCTCTATCGTTTTTTTCTCGGAAATAAAGTTCAGCAGCGGCATGGTTTAGAGACAACTGTAGCAGAATACAATCAGCTTACTAAAGAAGAACAAGCAGAAGTTAGACAAAAATTTATTACATTATACGAAAACGCCCCATTATATCTGCAGATACCTATGGTGAAAGCTATCGTTGCTCACGCTGGCATAAAAGAGGAATATATTGGTCGTACAGATAAAAAGGTCAAAACCTTCGTACTTTATGGAGATATTACCGGTGACTTTACAGAGGATGGCAGGCCTGTAAGAAAAGACTGGGCAAAAGAATATGAGGGCACAGACTGGATCGTTTATGGACACACACCTGTCATGTCACCAAGAATCGTCCATCGCACGATTAATATTGACACAGGCTGTGTATTTGGCAATGCATTAAGTGCCTTTCGACTACCTGAAAAAGAAGTTGTGAATGTTCCATCAAAACAGCCTTTAATGAAAGAGAAATTTACTTACTTCGATTAAATAATTTAGATAGCTTCTCTTTACAGAAGCTGTTTCATGTCTTGCGGCAGTTCCTGTTGAAAATGCATGTCCTCATTCGTTATAGGATGTTTAAAGCTAAGCGCATGACAGTGTAATGCTTGTCTACCGATCCATTTGTCATCTCCCCCATACAAGGTGTCGCCTACTAACGGGTGACCAACATAACTGAAATGAACACGGATCTGATGTGTGCGTCCTGTTTCCAACTTAATTCTTACCAAGGAATAGTGGGCGAATTCCCTATCTATTTCATAGTGGGTGATGGCCTGTTTGCCATCCTCACGTACCATTCGCTCTATAATAGAGTCTTCCTTACGCTCAATTGGTGCATTAATTACACCCTTTTTGTCTGAAGGGGCTCCCTCAACGACTGCCTGGTATTGACGTTTCACTTTTCCATCCTTTTGGAAAGCTGATAACCGGGAGTGACTGTAACTATTTTTAGCCACTAGCATAAGTCCGGAGGTATCCCTGTCCAAACGTGTCACAATATGAACCGTGTTCGTGACGTCATGGTTTTTGTAATGGCCAAGTAATGCATTAGCAACTGTTCCTGTAGGCTGTTGTAAAGACGGGATAGAGAGCATTCCAGCCGCTTTGTTCAAGACGAGCACAGCATCGTCTTCGTATACGATGGATAGCGGTGTATCTTCAGGTTCCATATAAGCACCAATTTTTTCTTGGGGAAATTCTACTACTAGCTTGTCGCCTTCTTTCAATTCATACCTTACATTCTGGTTTGTACCGTTAACGAGGATGTTTCCTCCATTAAATTTAATAGATTTAATCATTCGCCTCGAAAACCCGTGTTCCCGCTGTAGGTATGTGCGAATAAGTAATCCTTCATGTATTTTTCTAATAATCCATTCCATTTTAATGCTTCTCCTTCATTGCAAGAAATCTTTGTGTAAGATTGTATTTATTTACTTTGTAGTTGCTATTAAATCTCAAATTAAATCACTATTTATGCGTGAAATCAAATGTTATGGGCCAAGATTTCATAACCCTAGCTATTCTCTTCTGCTACAAAGGAGTCGCGTACTCTGTTCCAAAATGGGAATTGGCGAAATCTCGCAAAGCGAATACGTTCTTCAGCTACCCGACACTGAATAGATTCTACATTGGTGTAATTTGTTGTAAAATGGTCGATTGCAATTAAAAAACTACGATCAACGGTTGGTCGTAAGATGCATGGATGGTGTTTCGGTAAGATCAACGGTGACCCAATCGTACGGAAAACACGGTTATTAATAGATGCCATTTCTGTTAACTGGATCGCATCGAGAGATGGGTGAATGATTGCTCCCCCAAGTGCTTTGTTATATGCCGTACTTCCAGAAGGTGTAGAAATACAAAGCCCATCCCCACGGAAGGTCTCAAACCGCTCTCCCTTTATTTCTACATCAAACACAACGGATCCGTCTGCTGTTTTAATCGTCGCTTCATTAAGTGCAAGAAAAGTGTCTTTGCTTTCGCCTGTCTTTGAGCGGATCGTCACTTCTAATAATGGGTATTCGACAATCTGAAAAGGAGTTTTAGCAATCTCGATAATCAATTTTTCCACTTCTTCAGGGACCCAATCTGCGTAAAACCCTAGGTGTCCTGTGTGTATTCCAATAAACGAAGTTTCACTCAATCGATGAATATACCGGTGGAATGCTTCAAGAAACGTGCCGTCCCCTCCAATAGAGATAACCAATTCAGGTTCTTCTTTATCATATTCTAAATCAAAATCAGTCAAATACTGTTTCATCGTTGCCTTCAGTTTATTTGAACGTTCATCGCCCTTTGATACAATAACAAACTTCATGTATTCATCCTCCTTATTGAAATCAGGCTTTATTATTTCCTATGGAACATTCTCTGGGCTTCTTGCACTTCACTTTTTATTTTAGACATTTCTTCATCGAGCTTAAAAGCCGCTTCTGCTGCACGTTGTAATCTTTCTTTCACCTCAGTTGGTATCCTGCCTTTATACTTATAATTCAAGGAATGCTCATTTGTTGCCCAGAAGTTCATAGCCAATGTTCTAATTTGAATTTCTGCCATAAGAATTTTTCTACCATCAATGGTTTCTACAGGATATTCGATAATTAAATGATAGGATCTGTATCCACTGTCCTTTTTCTCTGAGACATAATCCTTTTCTTCTATAATCGAAAGGTCATCACGACTTCGGAGCATTTCTACAATGGTATAAATATCATCAACAAACTGACAGACCACTCGTAACCCTGCAATATCCTGTATTTTTTGTTCAATATCAGTCATTTTAATCTGTCTACTTTCAGCTTTTTCCAAAATACTTGGAACAGGTTTAACTCTACCTGTAATAAATTCTATTGGTGAATGCCTTGATTCATATTCAAACTGTTTTCGTATTCCTTTAAGTTTTACCTTTAATTCCTCTACTACCTGTATATAAGGTGCAAGTAACGCTCCCCAATTCACAATTAACACCACCTGATTTTCTTCTAAATCGCGCAATAAAGCCCGTTAGCTCTATGTACGAATCGTCAGGATATAATTCCCATCCTATTGTACCATAATCTAACACAATGGCTAATCTTTGCATATTTGCTTCGCATTAGCCATAATCAATACTAACCAATTTAAAATAATGGAGAGAATAGTGTGACACAGGAAATTGAGATTGAATATAAAAATATACTAACAAAAAAAGAATTCGAGTTACTATTAAATATGCTTCCTTTTTCAATAGAAGGTAAAACACAAACAAATTACTATTTCGAAACAAAAGATTTTCGTTTGAAAGAGAATGGAGCAGCACTGCGAATTAGAGAGAAGCAAGGAGCTTACCAACTTACTTTAAAGGAACCAAATGAGACAGGATTACTGGAGACCCATGATACCTTGTCCGAAGAGGAAGTGGATAAGTGGTTGAGTGGAAAGCCAATAGCAAAAGAGCATACGCAAAAACAGCTAGATAAATGGAATATTACACCATCTACCCTAACGTACTTTGGTGCCTTGACAACAGTTCGACGAGAAATTCCGTATCGTGATGTCTTACTTGTACTTGATTATAGTACGTATAACGGGCAGGCAGATTATGAACTAGAGCTTGAAGCACCGTCAGAGGAAGTTGGCAGATCCGTGTTTCAGTCGCTACTTAAACAATTTGCCATACCTGAGCGAAAAACACCTAATAAAATACAGAGATTCTTTCAATCATTACGTACAAAAGAATAGCTTAAAGGCTTAATACAATCAGATTATTTGCCCACAATCCCTTCCGTTGCTACAATATATACAAACTTCAAATCAAAAGCACTAACGCATCTTTTATAGGGATGGTCTAGAAGCTTTTATAATAGCAAGGGGAATTTTCGATGAGAGAACCTGGAACAATGTTTGAGGCAATTGGTGGCTATGAGGCCATTGAACGACTCGTCAATGCGTTTTATAAGCGTGTCGCCGTTAATACGGAACTTATCCCTATATTCCCGGAAGATCTGACAGAAACAGCAAGAAAACAAACATTATTTTTAACCCAGTTTTTTGGTGGGCCTTCATTATATTTGGAGGAACGTGGGCATCCTATGCTTAGAAGAAGGCACTTACCTTTTAAAATAACTCCCAAAAGACGTGATGCCTGGTTAGAATGCATGGCGCAAGCATTAGTCGAAGCTGAAATAGAGGAACCATATCGCACAGCTATATATGAAAAATTAACGATGACTGCTAACCACATGATGAACACACCAGAATAACAGAAAGGAGAATCGATGTGAGCTGGAATCAAACAGAGCTTAGCTCAACACATGCCAACACATCGGGAAATTACAGCTTTTTTGATGTTCTGCAAAAACCAATTGAGATGTATGTTTTCGTTGACCCTCTTTGTCCAGAATGCTGGGCGCTGGAGCCTTATATAAAAAAGCTTTCTATTGAATACGGTCGTTTTTTCACTGTTCGTCCTATCGTAAGTGGCCATATTAACACATTAAATAGAGATCAATTTGATAAACCTAAACGCCTAAGGGATATATGGGAAAAAACTGCGAAACGAACAGGAATGAGCTGTGACGGTGATTTGTGGATTGATAATCCAGTCACTTCGCCGTGGCTTGCTTCCATTGCTATTAAAGCAGCGGAACTGCAAGGGAAAAAGGCTGGAAGACAATTCCTACGAAAAATTCAAGAAGAAGCATTTTTAAATAAACAGAACATTTCAGATGAATCGGTACTCCTGAAATGTGCAGAAAGAGCGAATTTAGATACAGCAGAATTCCAAAGTGATTTATACTCCTCTTCTGCAAAGAAAGCCTTTCAATGTGACCTTAAGTTAACCCAAGAAATGGAAGTTGACTATATCCCAACGATCGTTTTCTTTAACCAAATGGTAGAAGAACAAGGCATTAAGGTTTCTGGGCTCTATCCGTATGAAATTTATGTACGTGTATTACAAGAAATTTTACGCATTCATCCTATTCCATCAGAGAAGCCATCACTTGAAGATTTTCTAGCACATTATAATATCGTCGGTAGTAAAGAAATTTCTGTTGTATATGACTGGAGTCAGGCACAAACAGAAAAAGAAATGAAAAAACTGCAGTTGAAACAAATTGTAGAAAGAATCCCTGTTAAATACGGCTCTTTTTGGAAATATGTCGGTAACCGATAAAGACTTAAGCCTTTTTAAAGGCTTATTTTTTTATGTATGACTAAATGCCTCTCTCCTTCCTTTTTTTACAGGCTGGGACGATTTATAAAAATAGAGGATATACGGGGCAGCGTATATCCTCTATATCTCTCTTTGTATAAATAAACAAAGGGGGATGGGAGAAAGTTTCATGATTCAAACAAAGGGGTTTTGTTTGTTCTCATCTTACAAACTAACTATACCAAGTCTGCTCGTATGTTTCAATAAGTATGTTCACATTTTCACAGAAGTGTCACACTTCTAAATTACGTCTAAAAAACATAAGCATTATAATATGCAAACAAAATAAAAATGTGCTAGGAGGACCTACTGTGCAAGGCTTATTTCCCTTTTTTTTCCTTGTCCTGACCGTGTTCGCATTCTTTTTAAATATCCTCGGTTTAATGAACGTCATCCCTCTTTACCTTACATTACCAATCTTATTTATTTGCATCTATTTAACCGTTTATTCATTTACAAATAAAAAGGTTTATCGTGGGATGAGATAGCAAAACAGGATGATCATTTGACCATCCTGTTTTTTGTTTGCTTAATTTTGTTGGGATAATAGTTCTTCCATTTCATTCAGCTTTTCTTCAAAGACATCTAGCGCGTCTAAAATAGGCTGTTTAGATGTCATATCCACTCCTGCCTGTTTTAAGACTTCGATTGGATAATCACTACTTCCAGCTTTCAGGAAGTTAAGATAGCGATCCACTGCCCCGTCTTCTTCAGCTAGGATTTTGTTAGCAAGTGCTGTAGCTGCAGAATAGCCTGTAGCATATTGGTATACATAATAATTGTAATAGAAATGTGGGATTCGGGCCCACTCAAGTCCGATCTCCTCGTCAGATACAACTGCATCTCCAAAATATTTTTTATTTAGCTCATAATAAAGCTCTGTTAGTCTCTCAGCTGTCAACGCTTCCCCATTTTGCATCCGCACATGGATATCATGCTCAAATTCTGCAAACATTGTTTGACGGAAAACTGTTCCACGGAATCCTTCCAGAAAATGATTTAACAGGTATAGTTTTTCCTTTTCATCCTCTGTTGTTTTTAGTAAATGATCATTAAGTAATGCTTCATTACATGTAGAAGCAACTTCTGCAACGAAGATGGAATAATTTCCGTAACGATACGGTTGATTCTTTCTTGTATAATAGCTATGCACAGAATGACCAAGCTCATGCGCAAGTGTAAACATATTATTCACATTGTCCTGCCAGTTCAACAGAATATATGGATTTGTACCATACGCTCCTGAAGAGTAAGCACCGCTACGTTTACCTTTATTTTCTTCTACATCAATCCAACGGTTCTCATAGCCTTCTTTAACAATGTTAAGGTATTCTTCACCAAGTGGCTCTAATCCTTCTAAAACGACTTTCTGAGCCTTTTCGTATGGAATTTCCATGTCGACATCTTGCACAAGTGGTGTAAATAGGTCATACATATGCAATTCATCTAATTTCATTACCTTTTTGCGAAGTGCAGCATAGCGATGTAACAATGGTAGCTTTTCGTTTACAGCTTCCACAAGATTGTCATATACCTGCTCAGGAATATTGTTATTGTCCAATGCAGCTTCTCTTGCAGAGTTGTAGTTGCGCACTTTTGCATAAAAGTTATCTTTTTTAACGTTACCATTTAAAGTGGAAGCGAAAGTGTTTTTAAACTCACCATACTTGCCGTACATTGCTTTAAATGCTTCTTCACGGACGCGTTGATCTTTAGATTCAAGAAAACTAATATAGCGGCCATGAGTTAGCTCGACTTCCTCCCCTGATTCATTTTTAATACGAGGGAATGTCAAATCAGCATTATTTAGCATACCAAATGTCTGTGAAGCACTAGACATCGGCTCTGAAGCCTCAGCTAGCAATGCCTCTTCCTTTTGACTTAGAACATGAGGACGTTGTCTTGTAATCTCATCAAGTGTTTTCTTATAAGCTTGCAAACCTTGATTTTCCTTTAGAAAAGCCTCAACCTTTCCTTCTTCCATAGCCAAAATTTCCGGTACGATAAAGCTCATCTCACTTGAAGCTTGTGTCAATACATTTTCCGCTTTTGCGTTTAAACCCTGATACCATGAGTTGGTTGTATCCTCATCGTAACGCATATGCGCATATGTATAAAGCTTTCCAAGACGTTGAGATAATTTATCTTGTAGCAGTAGCATGTTGTACAAACTGTCAGCAGAATCAGATAATTTACCTTGGAACTCTGCTATTTGCGGAATATCCTTTTGTAGTTGTGCCAATTCTTCATCCCATGCCTGATCAGTTTCAAAAATGTCTTCCAGTTTCCAAGTCAAATTTACCGGAAGTTCATTACGTTTTGGTAACTCTTTTGTCGATTTAGCCACTAATATTCCTCCTTTTTATCTCTTTAACTAGTTCTACAAATCAATATAGGAGCCCTAATTATAAACCCACTATAATTAGTATATCGAATTCAAGCGGAATAATGCTCGTATTTTGCTTAGTGTCCCGAAATTATTTTACCAAACTTTTCTTAAGAACTGTAGAGTCAATTCATTATCCGCCTTGATAGCGTCTTCGACAGAGGAAAAAAAGGATATGGGGCTGAGCTTCTGGTATTGGTTAGGAGTCGTTTCGCGAAAGTATCCGAGCTGACAAAGGAGCTGCATATACTCTGTAACTGGATTTGTGAAGTGCTTAATGAGCGGAAAGATACCTTGGGGGTGTTGCACTTGCCCTAGCACGGCAATGAGTCTGTTAAGAAAAATTGTTCCACCGAGTGGCAGAGGAGACAGTACCTCGATCACGAGCTTACTCTGCCATTGCCAAAGAGGCTGCTTCATAAAATGCTGAGAAAGCACTGGGATGTGGACGATAGTGGGTAGAAAATCACGATGTAGGCCTTTTTCATAGAGCCATTTATGCCATTTCGACTCTGAACCGAACTGCCTTATTGGCCTTATCCTGAAACACGCTTTCTCTTTTTTCCATAACCTCCACAGTGTTTGTCTCTCGAAGTTACGAAAATGAAATAGTTCAGGAAACTGAATGGTCTGAAGCGTACGAATTTGAATTAATCCAAAAGCAAGGCCGTTACCTATACTATATATGTCCATTAAGTTGATAAGTTGAGTTGTATGTGGACAAAAGAAGTAAATAATCGGTGGGGTTGCCGAAGTAAATTGGTGTATAAATAGCTGTAGGAAAGCATCCAGTTTAAAACCGTTTGTTGATTTTCGTTTTAGTAGCTGCTCCCCCATAATCCAAATCGGGGTAATTCCTGCTTGTTTATAGCCGTTATTACGTTTAATGATAACTTCTGGCGGGATTCGAGCACATTGAAATTCAATCGCAATCATTTTTTTGCCGACCGTCAATAAAATATCCGGGCGTTGCTGAATTTCTGGTAAATAGGCTTCTAATTTTACTTGTAGCTGTTGGGCCTTCAACCATTGATATAGCAGAAGTTTCCCTTGTTCATGATAGGCACTTTCTCCATTCTCTGAAGTAATACAGGCATCAGCATGATGGTGGGCAAAATGGGGTATCTTTTTTTTACCGGCCTTTGCGATTACCCTGCTTCCACATGCAGGACAAGTAAATGTCTGCTTCTCTAATTTAAGTTGCTTGAGATCAGCCGATGTCAGGGTGGCAAGTGTGATGAGCTCTCCCCCACTTGATTTAGCCTGAAGCATCCGATAAATCACCTCCTCACCATCCTTCATTCGACATTAATGGAGTAATTCCTTCTTTAAATAATAGAAATATTCACTACTGCCATAAGGATGCTAAGAAAAGTACGTAACAAAAAAAGACACTCCAATTACAGAGTGTCTATGCTTTGGCTGGAAAATACTTACGTACTTGCTCAAACGTATTTTCTTCAAATATTCTCTTACCGTATTCTTCAAGGAGATGGATTGTTAGTTCCGAATCCTTTCCAAATTCGAATACCTGACTGATAATATCCTCCTGAGCATTCTCATCTAATAAATCTTGTGAGAATTCAAGATAGAGATAATATGCATTATCAAAGTGATAAAGCGTCTCTTCAGCACTTCCTTCAAAGTTCTCAAAATAGTGACTTAGTTGTATAACATCTTCAAAATCCTTAAATTTGACGATAATCCATAGGTTGGCTGCTTCTAGCTCTTCATTGCCTTCTTCTTCAGTTGTTTCATCGTCTAGTTCATTTGTTTTACCGAACTTTTCTTCAAGCATGTTTTCAATGTTTTTATTTACTGAGAAACCGGAAGTATTGCCATCTTCTTCAGAAAGCTGAATGCTTTCGCCATTTTTGGATATATTCGCATTCGTTACAATAATTTCTAGGCCTTTTTCCAATGCTTGGACTTGAATCCATAATGGACCTTCCACATTGAAACCTTCTTTATAGTTTACCTCATCCATCATCTGCCAAAAGAGCTGTTCACTGCGCTCACGGTTATACCAAATTTCTTCTCTTTCGAAACCACGGTCTTCAATGTCCATATAAGAAATATAAAATTTCACCGTATTCTCATTAATTCTTTCTATTTCCATCGATAGTTCTCTCCCTTCTGGTCATAGTTTATAGGTGGAAGAGATAGCTTCACCTTAATCTATATAAATAAACCCTGTATTTCTATTACCCAAAATAGCCTGTCTCTAACCATTAGCTAATTAGCATATTCCCCTTATATGGAAGGTTATATGGAAGGATGATTTCCTACTCTCATTGTATGATACTACATAAGTATTTGGAAATTAATATGCCTATATATTAGAAATAGTTAGTAACATATTCTAAACTATTTCCCCTCATTTGTCACGATGAATTTTTTGACAATATTATAACGTTTTCAAAATTGCACCAAAAAACCTGCACACCATGAAAAACGCGGATCATTTAAAATGAACCGCGTTTTTATTATTCATTTTTATTTTACGATTAGTTTACCATACGTTGCGCTTCACGTAACTGGAATGTACGCACTGTTCTTGGTAAGAATCTGCGAATCTCATCTTCGTTATACCCAACCTGCAGACGCTTTTCATCTAAGATTATTGGTCTTCTCAATAATCCAGGGTTTTTCTGGATCAAATTAAACAGATCCTTCATTGGTAATTGATCAATATTAACGTCCAGTTTTTGAAAGACTTTTGACCGTGTTGATATGATCTCATCAGTTCCATCTTCCGTCATACGTAAAATTTCCTTTATTTCATCCAATGATAATGGCTCGGAAAATATGTTACGTTCCGTAAACGGGATATCATGTTCTTCTAACCATGCTTTTGCTTTTCTGCAAGATGTACAACTTGGTGAGGTATAAAGTGTTACCATATAAAACTTCACTCCTCATTCTAAAGTGGGTTGAATTCATTTCATAACATTGAACAACTTATTAAATTAAAATAAGTTTAATTAACCCTTTATGTAAATTATACTACATTTGTCAAGCGAAAGGTAGAGGGTATACGAGAAAATAGGGTTTTTTAATAAATTGTTCATGAAATGTTTTTAATTCGTTACTTGTAAGGTACCCCAAAACATTTTCAAATAAACCACTTACATGAAAAAATTATCAGTTCAATCGTAAACCGTGTAAACGGTTACTTTTAAATATTCAAAAAACTTATAGAAAAGTACTTGCATTTTGCCATATTTCCTTTTATGATAAGTAACATAACTTACTGTGTTAGGTTTCCTAACATCATAAAAGAAGGGTGTGTTAAAGATGAAGAAGATCGAAACAATTATCCGCCCTGAAAAGTTCCAACCATTGCGTAATGCATTGTCTTCTATTGGAATTGGCGGATTAACCGTTACGGAAGCAGCTGGAACCGGAAAACAAAAAGGGCAAACTGGTGTGTTTAGAGGGACCACTTTCCAAATACAATTACTACCGAAAATCAAGGTAGAAATGATTGTAGAGGACAATCAGCTTGATGAAATTGTATCCATTATTCTGGAGACCTGCAGTACTGGTAATATCGGCGATGGGAAAATCTTTGTTTCTTCGGTCGAAGAAGTAATTCGAATTCGCACTGGAGAACGCGGCAACGAAGCTGTTATTTAGATCCATATCTTAAAAAGGAGGACGAATCATGTTAAAGAAAAGTTTGTTATTATCACTATTCCTATTCTTAGTTGCATCTCCAGTCTATGCGGCACCAACTACCGAATCCTTGCAAATTTCAGTTGACCTAGTGTGGGTTATGTTCGCAGCATTTTTAGTGTTTTTCATGCATGCTGGATTTGCAATGGTTGAGTCAGGTTTTACTCGCGCAAAAAATTCACTTAATATTCTGATGAAAAACTTTTTAACTATAAGTATTGCATCCATACTATTCTTTGTGGTCGGATATGGACTAATGTTTGGAACAACTGCCGGTTCTATAATTGGTGTAGATGGCTTTCTATTAAGCGGTGTGGAAAATATTGGATTCTTCGTATTCCAGGCTATGTTTGTTGCTACATGTGCAACAATAATTTCAGGGGCTGTTGCCGAACGTATGAAGCTGGGAAGTTACATTTTATTTGTCATAGCAATGACAAGCGTTATCTACCCAGTTGTTGGACATTGGATCTGGCAGGGTGATGGTTGGTTAACAAATCTAGGCTTCAGTGATTTTGCTGGCTCTACAGTAGTACATTTAACAGGCGCAGTTGGTGCGTTAACTGTAGTATTATTCCTTGGACCACGTATTGGAAAGTATACAGGTAAGAAAGTGAATGTCATACCAGGTCACAACATTCCATTAGGCGCACTGGGTGTGTTTATACTTTGGCTTGGCTGGTTTGGTTTTAATGGGGGAAGCACACTTGCCGCAGATCCAACGCTTGTTCCAATGGTAATCGGCACAACACTTCTTTCCACTTCTGCAGCTTTAGTCTCCACTGCTGCTTATACAAAATTCCGTTTTAAACGTGTTGATGCTTCTCTTTCATTAAATGGTGTACTCGCTGGGTTAGTTGGTATCACTGCAGGTACAGCAGAGATTTCCCTTGCAGGATCTATTCTGGTCGGATTAATTTCCGGGGTGGTACTCGTAGAAGGGATACGTTTTCTAGATACGAAGTTACGAATTGACGATCCAGTTGGCGCTATTACCGTTCATGGCATCTGTGGGGTTTGGGGTACGCTTGCGGTTGGACTCTTCTCCACCTCTACAGGATTATTTTATGGTAATGGTTTCTCCCAGTTAGGAATACAGTTAATTGGAGTGCTCGCAGTTATTGCCTGGACCATGTTAACTGTAGGAGCATTCACTTTCATCATTACCCGCTTCTCTTCTATACGTGTATCGGAGGAAGAAGAAATTGCAGGACTTGATTTTGCAGAACACGGTTCTAACGCATATGAATTAAAAGAAACTTTACTAACAGACGAGGCTTTACCATTAAAGAATGGACTTGGCTTAGCAGATCGGCTTAACAATCTATCAGTGGGGCGTACGGAAAAAAAATCATCATAAAAACTAGATTAGATGAATTGTGGCTTAAACGTATAATGGGCACATAAAAAAGATAATATTGAAAAAGGGAATACAAAGGCCGAACAATCATTCGAATCTTTAGTGAGAATCGAATACTGTTCGGCCTTTGCTCATTTTATTTTATTTAGACCTAAACATATTTAGGCTTTACGCTTTTTCAGTTGTTCCTAGACCTTTTAAAATATCGTCCCGGGCATTGTCTTCATCGTAGCTCAGCACTTCATCCACCGGCTGATATGCACGCCCATATATTTCTTCATCTTTATACGTATGAATATCTTCATACATTTTCTTCATCTGTTCAAAAATAACTTCTTCTGTTTCATTGTTTGGAGACCAGAATAATATCTCCATTGGGGTTTCCTCATTTGTCGCTAATGAACGACGGTTATACCCTATTGATTGTGCATGAGTAAAGCCTTCCCTATGATAGAAATGCAGACGCTTTTCTGTATCTGTGTCCTCATAATCTACAGGTTCAACTTCTAGGATAATCGGCTTGTTTTTCTTCTTTAGCTTATCAATTAGCTTATGGCCAATTCCTTGACCGCGCGTTGCTGCAGATACCCATAGATAATCGATAAAGAGAAACGAATCAAACTCTGCATACATTAAAACATGCTTGGGGCTTTCGTCTTTGTAGTAGACATCCCCCTTTTCTTTTAAAAGCATCTCCATATGCTTTTTTGATTTCATCTCTTCTACCGGAAAATACTTATTTAACTTTTCATACCAATTCATTGATCTACTCCTTATTTTTAGTAGTCCTCTCTAGTATAACGAATAATCTTGCTTTTGTTAAATCGTTACCAAAAATGTACGTCTGCATATATTTTGTCCGTTTGTTTTAAAGCCATACGAAAAGCAGCTCTCTGTCAGGAAGAGAGCTGCTTTACTTTATTCTTTATATCCAACTTTATAATCAACGTTTTCTGTATAACTGTTTCCTGAATTCCAAAGCAAGAATTCATTAATGCCACTTTCATGCAATGCCTTAATTTGTGCCTCAACCTCTGCTTTACCATATTGCTTCGTTGGACCACTATATAGCCATGGTGCTTCAAAATCTTGAATCCACGGACGTGATACTGGTGGCTCTTCCAATGCACCTAGCACTTCATTCTCTACCTTGGCATACTCCTTCACAAGCTTATAAGGCTCTTTATCTGGAACTTCAATACCAAAATAAGAAGTCCAATGGCTTGGATAAATCATCGAGGAGATGACATCCACATTGTTAGAAATTTTGGAGAAGTTTTGCCCAATGCCTGGTGCTTCTTCAATCGTTGCAGCATAACCGAAAATATCAACAGCCACATCAACATCATAATTGGACATTTCTTCCTTTGCATAAGCAACAAAGTCTGTCACTGCTTGTACACGTTTCTTGATATTATTCATATCAGATTCCGCATAATCCCCCATGGAATATTCTAATTCGTCATCTCTACTTTCAAAGCCTTCTGGAAAACGAACATAGTCAAATTGGATTTCTTGGAAGCCCATCTCTGCAGCCATTTTCGCAATGCCTACATTATACTCCCATACTTCTTTTTGAAAAGGACTTACGAATGCTTCCCCTTTTCCATTAACCCAAACCTTGCCATTTTCCTTAAAGGAAAGTTCGGGTCTTTCTTTTGCTAGAACCGAATCTTTAAACACTACAACTCTCGCGATAGGATATATCCCCTTCTCTTCTAGCGTATTCATCATTGCTTCAGGATCATCAATGAAATTCTTGGCGATGTCTTCATACGGAGAACCTTCTTCTGGTTTGAATGTAAGATTCCCATTATCTTCTTTTACATCAATAACCATTGCATTAAGGTCTGTACTTTCAATCATGTCCACTAAGGACTCAAAACGACTTCCGCCTGCTGAATTTCCTGTAACATAAAGACCGCGAACCGCATCAGGGTATTCAAATTCGTAACCTGAATCATATGTAAATCGCTTCATGTTATCAATTGCTAAGGGCTTAATGCTCGTTTGCCGTTCCTTATGAGAGCTTACCGTTTCTTCTGCAGCTACAGTGTCTATGGAGAGCACACTTGGCAGTAGAAGCGTCATCATCGTTGTAATCGTTAGTAGTTTTTTCCCCATCCTATCAATCTCCCATTTTTATATTTAAATCTAGTATAAAGGATTACCTGTTAAAATTGGAAGGATTATACTAGAATTTGTCGAAAAGTCGGTTGGTAACTATTACCCTTAATGGGAGATACAATAACCTGTTTAGAAATTTTTCTACTTGGTAACGCAGGAATAGCTGACCCTTTTGTGGATCCCAAATACTCAAACGGGTTCTGTATAAAGCTATCAAAAAACCAACTTCACGGGAGATTGGTTTTATGTTAACTAGCAATCTCTAGCCAAATTTTAATTGCGGTACCAAAAATTAAGATTGCCAAAATCCATTGTAAAATTTTCGTATTCACTTTTTTCCCGAAATGTACTCCTAAAGGTGAGGCGATTAAACTTGCAATAATCATGATCAAGGCAGGTATAAACAATACTTGTCCAGTCATTAGTTTACCGGTTGTCGCACCTATCGAAGAAATAAACGTTATAGCCAAAGATGTTGCAATGGTCATTCTTGTAGGGATCTTTAAAACCAGAAGCATAATTGGCACTAAAATAAATGCTCCTGCTGCCCCTACAATCCCTGCCCCAATACCAACTAAAAAGGCTAGAAATGATGCCACCCACTTGTTAAACGTAACCTGTTCCATCGGGATATCATCAATTCCCTTTTTGGGCATAAACATCATAATTGCAGCTATAGTCGCTAGCAATCCATAAACAAGATTTACTCCGCCGTTCGTCATAAACTGCGATCCGTATCCACCAATAAAACTTCCAAGTAAAATACTTATTCCCATATAAATAATTAGCGTTTTGTTTAAATACCCCCCTTTACGGTATGCCCAAACACCACCTATTGTTGCGAATAAAACTTGAACTGCACTAATCCCAGCAACTTCATGCGCAGTAAAAGCCGTTAAACCAATTAGGGATGGGATATATAATAGCATGGGATATTTAATGATTGATCCACCGATTCCTACCATTCCTGAAACAAAGGAACCAATAAAACCAATCAAAAAAATTGTTATAATAAAAATAACACTGTATTCCATAATGCACCCCTCCTAATAGGAGGGACCCATAGTAATGGGTCTCCTTCTATCCCTTTTTAATCCAAAATTTTAATATATTATCCTCTTCAGCGTCTTTCAGGAGTTCATGGCCACCTGAGTTCACCCATGAGGTGAGGTCGCTTTTCGCCCCTTTATCAGTTGCATGAACCTCTAGTACTTCCCCTGTGTTAAGTTCTTCCATTGCTCTTTTCGTTTTTACAATCGGCATTGGACATGCTAATCCTTTTGCATCTAATACTTTATTTGCTTCCATTCTTTTTACCTCCTTATATTAACCTTCAACCGCACACCGGTTAGGTCCTGTTTCCATTTCTTTTTGTTCTTCTTGTTGTGGGTTAATTTGCCCCAAATTTGTTTTACGAATATCCTGATAAGCATTCGGTTGTGGTGGAAGATTTTCAGTTACCATTTTTCGGAATACACCTTCATCATCAACCTGTAAACCTGAATTATTCTTAAATAGGTCACCTAAACGAGCGGATACTTTACCACCCTCACCTAATTCTTCTGCAAATGAATAGTGTGCTGGTAACACAACTAAATTATCGGAAAGTTCTTTATAACGCTTATAAAGTGTAGTACGGAGATCTCCTATCCAGTCTTCTGCCAAACCAGCTAAGTCTGGACGACCAATTGACTTCACAAATAGAATATCACCCGTTAATAAATACGTATCATCAATAATAAAAGATGTGCTTCCAATTGTATGACCTGGTGAGTATAATGGCTGCACTTTTACTGCAGTATTTCCTACAATAATGTCATTTCCTTCTTCCAATGGCTCATATTCAAACGTCACCTCAGTAGCATCTTTAGGTGGTAGATGATATGTGCCATCTACTTTTTCAGCTAGGTTGCGGCCCCCAGAAATATGGTCGGCGTGTAAGTGTGTATCTATCAAGTGTTTAATTTGCACTCCATGTTCTTTGGCAAATTTTTCATAAACATCTGTCATTCGAGCCGTATCGATGATAGCTGCTTCCCCGTTCGATTCGATGAAATAAGATAGACAACCCTTTCCTAGACGTACAAATTGATACAACGTACCGCCAGCTGTTAAATCACCAATTTTCACTGGCTCTAGATGTTCACTCCATGCTTTCATACCACCTTCTAGGCTGTAAGCATTTGTAAACCCAGCTTCTTCTAATAAATCAGCCACCATTTCAGACGAGCCACCTTTTGCACAGACAACAATTATTTCTTTATCCTTCTTTAACCTACTAGAAACTGGTTCAACATCATCTAATAGATTGAAGTACGGCTCGTTAACGACCTCTACCTTACCACCTTCAATTTTCCAATTATCAAATTCATCTGTATTGCGTACATCTAAAATTAACGTTTTCTCATGATTAATTACTTTTTTCGCTAGAGCTTTAGTTGAAATTGTTTTAGCCATACATTTCCCTCCTAGTTATTTTTGTTTGTAAGACCTTCCCAGTTAGACATACCAGGTACAACGTTTTTCACATTTTTATAGCCGTTTTCTTTCAACTTTTGCGCAGCTAAATCACTACGGCTTCCTGTACGGCAAATAATGTGTAGTTCTTCGTTATGATCCATCTCGGTAAGTCTTTCTTCTAGTTCCCCGAGGGGTATATTTTTAGCGCCAGGTATATGACCAAAGGCAAACTCTGCTGGTTCACGGACATCGACAATAGCAAGGGACTCTCCAGCATCTATTTTATTACGAAGTACTCTCAAATCCATGATAGCTCCGTATTTTGTATCTTCTTTTGTTTCTTCCTCACTTGCTTTCCTTAAATAATGCTTCAATACATCGCCATCTTCTAGTGTTCCCAAATACTGGTGCCCTGTACTATCTGCCCACGCTTTTATATCAGCTGTAGAACCTTTATCAGTTGCTTGCACTTCAATTACTTGACCTGGTTCCAAGTTTGTTAGAGCTTTTTTCGTTCTCACAATCGGCATAGGACATGCCAACCCTTTTGCATTTAAAATTTCATTTGCAGTTATATTCATATGATCTCCTCCTTTTATTTCTCTACTTCGTCTTCCCAAGCAAGCATGCCACCTACCATATTGGTAACGTCATAACCTTGATCCCTTAAAAATGCACAGGCCTTGCCACTTCTTCCGCCAGAACGACAAACAATAAAATGTTGTTGCTCTTTATCTATTTCATCTAATCGTTCAGGTATTTGTCCTAAAGCTATATGAAGTGCACCAGGAATTTTACCTTGAGCAACCTCATCTTCTTCTCTTACATCGATTATGCTCAATGTTTCTTCTTCCTTTAACTTCTTCGCTAATTCTTTTGTAGTAATTTCCTTCATTATTATTTCTCCCTCCATGTTGTTTAGTTCTTTCCTTTCTTACCACCATTCTTATATACCTTATACACCCAGGGGTATTAATTTTTATAAAAAAATTATATAAATAAATTTACATTGCCCTGTTCAGCATCACCAATATACGCTGCAACCCCAGCATAATCAATACCATCCAACAATTCTTCCTGTTGCAAACCAAGTAAATCCATTGTCATTGTACAAGCAATCATTTTCACATTTTGTTCCTGCGCCATTTCCACTAATTGAGGTAATGTCATAGCATTGTGTTTCTTCATTACTTGCTTAATCATTTTAGGCCCCATTCCTAAGTAGTTCATTTTAGAAAGCCCCATTTTATCAGCACCTCTCGGCATCATTTTACCGAACATCTTCTCCATAAATCCTTTCTTTAATGGAATTAGGTTCTCTTTTCGAAGTGCGTTCAGTCCCCAGAAAGTATGAAAAATGGTAACCTCATGATCATAAGCAGCAGCACCATTAGCAATTATATAGGCTGCCATTGCTTTATCATAATCCCCACTAAATAATACGATTGTTGTTTTCTTTTTATCGGACATATCCTTCTCTCCTTCATTATATACATATACTCGTAGGGGTATATGTTTTGTTTAAAAAAATAGAGTTATATAACTAATAACCCTATTCTCAGGTTAAAGACTTAAAAATAAATTGTCAATCCTTTTAAACTATCGGCTTCTTACTAATAAATTAACAGCCTCTTTAATCAGATCTTCTGAACTTTCTCCTTTATCCTTTTCCTCACGAATACATTGCTCTAGATTTGTGCTAACAATTAATGCAGCTGTACGGTCTAAAGCACTCCTTACTGCTGTCATTTGCGTCACAACATCACGACAGTCTTTTTCTTCTTCAATCATTTTTAATAGTCCTCTAACTTGTCCTTCAATACGCTTCATTCTGTTTTTAACTTTTGTATCATACTCCATTTGTTTTCACTCCTTCCTCTTTTGATTTCTGACTGACAAAGGACCTGATATGCCTCTCTTCTACTTAGGAGATAGTTAGAGACTACAATCTTAAACTAATGCAATGCAAGTTGAAAGTGGTTTATATACAAAATTACTATAAGTAATTTTAATTTATTGGTTTATATATCATAACAACTTGTCACCTATAATATACCCGCACAGGTATATTGTCAACCATTAACCTTTAGTAAAAAAGAGATTTTTATTGGTAAATAACACCATTATGTAACTGAATAATGGACACATAGGAAAAAGTTTAAGTAGTAAGCTAGTAGATTAAATATAAATCCTCAGATTCACTTGCGCTTGAACTATGCAGATTCATACTTGCACTTCCAAACAAAGAAATATATAATGAAACCAAATTAATAACTTTAGCTATGACAAAGGCGTAGTACAATTACCCACTGATTTTTAGAGAGCTTGTGGCTGGTGGAAACAAGCATCAAGGTGAATTGGAATTGGACTTTCGAGCTAACTAACAGTTAAAGTGATTCTGCATTTGCAGAATAATAAGGGTGGCACCGCGGTTCATTCGTCCCTATTTCAGAGGGATTAATGGGCTTTTTTTAATGACTTTTTTCAAAGGAGATAGAATCATGAAAACAATTTTTTCCGGCATTCAGCCAAGTGGTACGTTAACCTTAGGTAACTATCTAGGAGCGATTCAGCAGTTTGTTCAACTTCAAGAGGATCATCACTGTTATTTCTGTATTGTGGATGAGCATGCAATAACCGTACCTCAGGAACGCTTAACATTGCGAAATAATATTCGCTCCCTAGCAGCATTATATTTAGCCTCTGGTATTGATCACAACAAAGCTACACTATTTGTTCAATCTGAGGTCCCTGCCCATACACAGCTGGGATGGATGCTACAATCTATCAGTTACATGGGAGAGCTAGAACGAATGACCCAGTTCAAGGATAAGTCAACTGGAAAAGAAGCGGTCTCATCTGGATTGCTCACCTATCCTTCCTTAATGGCTGCAGATATCTTGCTGTACAACACAGATATCGTCCCTGTTGGCGATGACCAAAAACAACATTTAGAGCTGACTAGAAATCTGGCTCAACGTTTTAACAATCGTTTTAATGATATCTTTACTGTCCCAGAAGTTCGCATTCCAAAAGTTGGAGCACGGATTATGTCACTACAAGAGCCGACGAAGAAAATGAGTAAATCCGACTCGAACGAAAAAGGTTTCATCTCTATGCTGGATACGCCAAAGAAAATAGAGAAGAAAATCAAAAGTGCAGTAACGGATTCAGAAGGTATTGTGAAGTTTGATAAAGAAAACAAGCCGGGTGTGTCGAACTTGCTAACGATACACGCTATCTGCTCAGGTAAAAGCATTGCCGAATTGGAAGAAGCATATGCTGGAAAGGGATATGGAGATTTCAAACAAGGTGTCGCGGATGCAGTGATCGCTCTGTTGCAGCCTATTCAAGAACGGTACGAGGAATTGCTTCAATCCGAGGAGTTGGATACCATTTTAGATGAAGGTGCCGAAAAAGCATCTTACCATGCTAATAAGATGGTTTCCAAAGCTAAAAAAGCAATGGGATTAGGCCGTGTGAAGAAAAAGAAATAACAGAAACACAAAAGCCGATTGATCACATACTATCAATCGGCTTCTTACTATTTCTGCTTTGAAATATTTTCTGTTTGGCCGTTCTCCACTTCCCAAATTTTCTCAAGGAAAGGTTGGCCTTTAATCAACTTTCCACAAAGATCTTCATGGGCGTGACTCCACCCTTTTTTTACTCCTGTATATAATGCGCCCCACACTTCATCTTCATCCATAAAGCGAATGTATGGGTATTTCTTGGGATCCCATTCAGTTAGCCAATAACGTAATTCTTCTAAATTGTTTGTGGTGCGAAGCTGATCAAGTCCCATCATCAACAAATGCTTCAATTGCCGCTCTTTTCTCGTCAATCCAAAGACAAGGTCTGGGGACATCGAAAGCATATGGTATTCCTTTTGGTATGCCTTTGAATCAAACTTGTAGGATTGTGGTTTCGTGTTTTTGATCATATCGTAGACAAGCTGTTCCTGTCGTGGAATCAGTCTACTTTTACGAATCGGAATTTCATAGCCAATGGTATCAAAAACCAGGATGTCTGCTCCATCCGAAACAATACAGGCATAGTCCAATACATTACGCTCCTGCCCTTTACGCACATATGCTCTTTTGTAGATGGAATCCAGCAAAGGGCGTGGCAAGTCGTGCATATCATTCTCAATATAATGAAACAGTTCTTTTGTTATGTAAAGTAATGGTACCTGATCAAGCAGCTCAATTCCGTCATTTTTCCGCCATTCATGAAAATAACACACATTATAGCCATTCTCTTCGCCTTCAAACCAGTTTACCCAAACATCGTGCATATACAACATAAACAACCCTCACTTCTAAAACTGAACTTAGAATACATTATGACCATCATAAAGAAATTTATTCTAAGCCATTACAAGATTTAAGAGGCGTTTGGGTAACGGTATACAACAAAAGCCATTAAGACCATTCCAACGGGGAGAAAGTAACACTCCATCCTCCCCGAAATAAAGATAAAGTACTCTATCCAAGTGATGCCAGCAGGTAAAAAGTTCAAGTACGCGATAATCGTGACCCCTCCACTTACCGCTAAGCCAAAACCTATTAAAAAAACAAAAATATAGCCCATCTTATCCCCCACCAATACTTGTCCAAGCTTTTATAAAATGTATATGCTTGTCCATGGGAAAGCATGATTTCTTATTAGTTGTTTTGTTTAATTGAATGGATGAGCTGTTCCCGAATGGTCGCTCTCGAGCGATGTAGAATTCTTCTCGGCTGATGTTAGATCACTCTCTAGCCATGTTCACTTCTTCTCAGCCGATGTTAGTTCTTTCTCTAGCGATGCGCACTCATTCTCGGCCGATGTTAGATCACTCTCCCGCGATGCACCTCTTCTACATTTCTTCTCGATAAAAATCCCTACCTCCTCCCTATGCAACTATTCCTCCATAAATAAAAAAACTGACTGATAAGTTCAGTCAGTTTTTCGGATTATTGATATTTTTTAAATACAAGTGCTACGTTGTGACCGCCGAATCCTAAAGAGTTACTCATAACTACATCCACATTTTGTTTTCTTGCTTCGTTCGGTACGTAATCCAAGTCACAGTCTGGATCAGGATTCTCATAATTAATAGTTGCAGGTACGATGCTGTCCGTTATGGATTTGATTGAAATTAATGCTTCAATCCCACCAGCTGCACCTAGTAGGTGGCCAGTCATCGATTTTGTTGAAGAAACCGCAACATGTTTAGAATGATCTCCTAACACTGTTTTAATTGCTTCCGTTTCAAATTTATCATTTAATGCTGTACTTGTACCATGTGCATTAATATAATCTACCTGGTTTGGAGATAGTCCAGCATCGTCAAGAGCCATTTGCATCGCTCTTGCAGCCCCTTCGCCGTGTTCAGCAGGTGCTGTAATATGGTAAGCATCTCCTGTTGCGCCATATCCAACAATTTCTCCATAGATGTGCGCACCACGTTCCAAAGCTGTTTCAAGTGATTCCAGAATCATAATTCCAGAGCCTTCACCCATTACAAAGCCATCACGTTCTTTGTCAAATGGACGGCTAGCTTTTTTAGGATCTTCGTTTAAGGACAATGCTTTTGCAGAAGAGAACCCAGCAAATGACATATTGGTGATCGGCGCTTCTGTACCTCCAGCAATAATGTAATCAACGTCCCCGCGCTGAACTGCCTTAAATGCGTCACCAATTGAATTGGCTCCTGAAGCACAAGCTGTAACACTACAAGAGTTAATTCCTTTCGCTCCAAGTTGAATGGATACTTGTCCTGCAGCCATATCTGGGATCATCATTGGCACGAAAAATGGACTTACACGTTTTGGTCCTTTTTCAATAAACTTCGAATGCTGATCTTCCCATGTCGACATGCCACCAATACCAGAACCAATCCAAACTCCTACACGGTGTGCATTGTCTTCATTAATCTCCAATTTGGCATCTTCTACAGCCATCTTGGATGCAGCAACTGCGTACTGAGTGAATGGATCCATCTTTCGAGCATCCTTCTTATCCATGTATGCAGTTGGGTCAAAATCTTTCACCTCTGCTGCAACCTTAGCTTGAAAATTATCTATATTTACTTTTGTAGCAAGACCAATTCCAGATTTGCCTGCAACAATATTTTCCCACATTGTATCTACATTATTTCCTAATGGGGAAATTGCACCAAGCCCAGTAATAACTACTCTTTTTTGTTCCATTTGATAAACCTCCTATACATAACGGTGTCAGTTTTTGTTAACACCTATTTATTTTCCCCAGCGTATAGCAACAGCGCCCCATGTTAATCCGCCGCCGAAGCCTACTAAAACTACGATATCATTATCTTTAATTTTACCGTCTTTTGCAGCTTCTGATAAAGCCATTGGAATAGATGCCGCTGAATTATTTCCGTATTTTTTAATGGTCGTTGCCATTCTATCTTCCGAGATTTCTAAACGTTCGCGAGCAGCTTCCATTATACGGATGTTTGCTTGATGTGGAATGAGATAATCGACATCTTCCTTTTTAAGGCCTGCTTTATCAATTACATTCACTGTTGATTCAGGCATTTGACGTACGGCAAATTTATATACCTCTCTACCATTCATCACTAGGAGATCCTCTTTATTTTGATAGAGCTCCTTGCCACCTGCTCCATTTGATCCCAATTCAAAGGAAAGTATCCCTTTACCTTCTGAAACTTCACCAATAACGGCAGCTCCTGCGCCATCTCCGAGTAAAACACAGGTACTACGATCTTCCCAATTCGTAATTTTGGATAGTTTCTCTGCTCCAATTACTAGTATCTTTTTATAAGCGTTTGTTTCAATAAATTGCTTAGCAGTAATCATACCATACATGAATCCAGAACATGCAGCACTTACATCCAGAGCGGCAGCATTTTTCGCTCCTAGTCTTTCTTGGATCATACACGATACTGAAGGGAAAGGAGTATCAGGCGTTACTGTCGCTGTTAGAATAAGATCAATCTCATCCGCCGTTACATCAGCTTCTTCCAATGCTTGCTTTGCTGCATAAAAAGCCATGTCAGAAGTATCAATATCATCTTCAGCAAATCTTCTTTCTTCAATCCCAGTTCTTGTTCTAATCCATTCGTCTGTCGTATCCACCAACTTCTCCATGTCTTTATTTGTTACAACTTTGGTTGGTAGATAATGACCTGTACCTAATACACCAACACCCATATATACAACTCCTCAAAATGTAGTTTTATTATCAATTCTTATGACTTGGTACTAATTTTAATGCATTTTACTCCTTCTTGCAAGTTTACTGCAACGAAAAAAAGTTTTAAAAAACGCCAATAAGCTTAGTATGAAGCAATTTCCCAGCTAAGTTTCCAAGTATAGAAAAAGTAAAGAAAGGGTATTTGAACGGTAAAAAACAACCATAATTGTTTTATGTTTTATTGTTCATTAGGTAAAAATTCAGTTTTTTTATATTCTTCCACTACCCTAGTTAAGTATTCTTGGTAGTCTTCCGGCACAGCTGAACTAAATGGTCCTAGAGAAATCACGTCATCCTGAAAGTCATATGTTTGAATAGAACCTTCCAATTCGCCCTCTTCATATAAATCAGCTGCAAGCATATATAGCTTGTCCACATGCTGAATCGTACTTGTGAGAACGTGCTGGCCTCCAATTTTTGATTGATCTGATACATAACCAATGGAAAACAAGTTATCCCGAGCTGCCTTCTCCACAATTTCCTTACTAAAAGCATCTCCTGTAGGATAAACTACATCGACACCAGTTTGAATAACCTGTTCATAAATTTCTTCTGCTGTTTCGGTGTCATTCCAATCGTTTATGAAATTCATATTAATTTCCGCACGAGGGTTTTCATATCTCACACCTTCATAAAACCCTTCAATTTCTGGCTGCCATTCATGAGCAGCAATAATTCCAACATAATCATTTGAAGTCATTTTTCCAGCCACCATCCCCCCAAAAAAACCCATCGCATGGGAATCAAAGTTGAGACTTGTAACATTATCACTAACATACCCACCATTAAAATAGACAAAATGTACATCTGGGTAGCTTTCTGAAATATCTACAAAGTACTTTCCGTAAATACTACTGTGACCAAATATTAGATTTACTCCGTCTTGAACAAACTCTTCTACCGTATTTACTACCTGCTGTTCTGTTGTAATATCTTCTTTGTAGAATACATCTACATCATAGCTGTTTCCAATCTCCAACAGACCTGCGTAACCTTTGCTCCCCCATGCCTGATCATTAATCGAACCATCCAAGAGCATCCCAACATTTTGTATTTCTTGTTCATTTGAACTGCATCCAGCTAGAGTGAACACTAGCCCTATAAATAGCACAAGCCTGAAAATTAGTCCTCTAGTCATGGGCGTACTCCTATCATAATAAAAGTTTTAACTAGTTTTATACTACATGAATCTTTTTTAAAACGTCCATTTATTCTTCGTAAAATTTAAAGATTATCATATAGATTATCATATTGAATCTTATTTTCCTGATAATGCTGTAACACTTTTTCCAATTTTCCCTCAATAGGTATATTGTCCCGAAGATAGATAGAATTTTCAAGTTTAAGCTTCGAGCTTTCTCCAGAACGGAATGACCGAACATTGAGATCTTCCCGGATTGCAATTCCTTTTCTATCCCAATCCACAAGCTCCCCGATAAAATCTTTTATATAGATTGATTCCTTTTGAAATAAGATAGAATCAAAACGAACATATGAGTTGTTCCAATACATTCCGTGTTTATCCATCGGCATCCACTCTCCAAATAAAATCGGCACATGAATACAAGTGTGGCTTTTACCAGAGTTTTTTGGACCATTTTTGTTTAATACATAGGTATGTACCGTGTTAGTAGTTAATCTATCGTTATAATCGCTGAATATATATGCTGTTTTATACTTCTTTTCAGGATTAAAAAGGGCATAAGAACTATTCCTACCAAAAAATAAAGTAAGCTCATCTGAATCTTGCTCATTCTCTTGCCCGTGAACCTCAAAACCGAGTTCTAAAAGATGTTCTACCATGTGATAACCTAACCAGTGATTGCTTGGAGACACTAAATACGTCACAAAAAAACCTCCTTAATGAAAGCGAATGATAAAGAAATAGCTTTTCAATTAACCATCTATTTGATAAAATATATACAAAATGTACGAACTATGCATAAAAAATGAGGTGTTAACAATGCGTTACATATGGACAATCGTTTGGGCTTTACTAATTAGTGGAGTGCTATCCTATGTTCTATCCAGTATGGGTGGCGAACAATTTGATTTAACGAGCACCGTTGTATTTGCTGCTATTTTGTCAGTATTTGTATTTCTACTTGGCGAAGTTGCTTTAAAGGCAGATAAAAAATAATTAACAATATTGGAAAGAGTAACCCTTGCCTCATGCAGAATGGGCAAGGGTTTATTTATTTACATTTTAATACCATGGAAGAATACTTAATGCCGTAAGTGCTGCCAATGGCAGGACAAGCCTTCTAAAACGTGGTCTTCCGTATCCGTAACCTGGTCCAAATCCATATCCAGGATATCCGCCATAGCCAAAACCAGGACCATAGCCAAATTGGCGGTAGTCATCTGACGATCCATGGTGTTGATAGGTAGGCATTTGTTGTTCATTGGGTTCCAGCGGTACAGCAAAGTATACATACTCGTCATCTAGACCAGTAATAATTCCATCTACATTTGTACCGTCAACCATTTCGGCAAGCACATAAGCATGCATATGTTTTTTACATAAGTCGTATATATGGTGTTGATTATGATTCATTTTAACAACCTCCTCACAATCTAGACTATTCAATAGCCCTTGGGTATGTGACTAGGTTAGAACAAAAGTGAGGAGACCCGTCTAAAAGCATAGCAACTGGGAAAGAGCAACCGAGATAAAGGAATCAAGGTGAGCATGCGAACCAATGATAACTTATTGCAGGGCACTACGGGAAGTTGCCTAGCTTTTGGGGATCTAAGTTAGACGAACAAAAGCGAAGAGCCTTGTGAGGGAACGCCCCCTGAGAACGACCTGTCCTACATGATGCGGATCCTCCGGGCACAAGTAGCAACTTGACTGATGGAACTGAGATAAGAACTCTAAAGTAAAAAGTATTTCCAAGGAGGAAATGAAAAACATGACTGAACTGTGGACATTAATTAAATATTTAATATTAGGGTTATTTCAAGGATTTACGGAGCCAATTCCCATTTCATCAAGTGGGCACATCGTTATTTTAAAAAATTTATTTGACTTAGAGATTAAAGGATTATCCTTCGAAATACTCGTCAATTTCGGTTCGCTTATTGCTGTACTATTAATTTTTCGGCACGATATAATTCGACTTGTTAAGAATGGGATTATTTATATAACCAAACGTGAGGAGAAGGCAAAAGGTGACTTTCAGTTCATCCTCTTCCTGATCATTGCAACGATTCCAACAGGTATACTAGGACTACTTTTTGAAGATATCATTAGCGAAACGCTTAGTAGGCCAATTGTTGTAGGTTATACTTTGCTACTTACTGGTGCAGCTTTATGGGTTATCCGTAATCTGCGAGGACAGAAAAATGATGGCGATATACGGGTTAAAGATGCGCTTATCGTAGGGTTTGCGCAAGCTGTTGCATTAATCCCAGGGATTAGCCGCTCTGGCGCGACGATTGTTGCAGCAATGCTTGTAGGAATGAAGCAAGAAACAGCACTTCGCTTTTCTTTCTTGCTATATATTCCAGTAAGCTTAGGGATTACAATGATGTCCTTTACAGATATCATCACTGACCCTGATTTTGATGCAATGGCAATACCATATCTAATCGCGTTTATGGCTTCTATTGTAGCATCCTTTTACGCACTAAAATGGTTTATTAACGTTATGGCGAAAGGTAATTTAAAATATTTTGCTTTTTATTGCTTTATTGTTGGTATCTTGGTCATATTATTTATCTAAACAAAAAACCTGCACCTCCCCTTTTCAGGAGAGATGCAGGTTTTTTTATCGATTTCTTTTATTTCTTTTCCCATTGAGGTTCAGAAATTCCGTATCTTCGGAGAACTCGACGTCTTCACGATTTCGTTCAGGCTCTGTATCATACTTTAGGGCATTTCGTTGTCTACCCTTGTCTTTATTTTTGTTTTTATTTTCTTCAGACATGCTATAACCTCCTAGAAGCGTTATGAGTTATAGTATGCCCAAAGAGACTTCTATTATCAAACATAGAAATACCCCATATAAGTCCCTAAGATAGCGGCCTTATTATGGGGTATATTACTTGATATGATCAATCAGGGATTCCCAATGCAATTTTAGCATAGCGGGACATTCTTTCTTTGCCCCAAGGTGGGTTCCATACAATATTGACATTAATGTCTTTCACTTCTGGAATGTCGGATAATGCCGCACGCACATCCTGCTCGATGTGTCCGGCAAGAGGACAACCCATTGCTGTAAGTGTCATTGTTACGGTAGCAAGTCCTTCTTCATTAAGCTCTACATCATATATTAAACCAAGGTTAACAATATCAATACCCAGCTCAGGGTCAATAACATTTTCCAAGGCACCCATCATATTTTCCTTTAATGCTTCGTCCATACCCTTACCTCCTTCTAAAGTTCTATCTATATTTAAACATATTTCCGTAAAATTTTAAATCATAAAGAAAAGCTAGAGCAACCGTTTAGCGACGTACGAACTGGACTGAACCGTAGAAGATTAGATGAACTTGATTTTAACCACTGTAAAATCATAGGGAATCTTATGCTTGGAAAGCGAAAAGAAAACACGGTGACCCGGAGGGAACCGATGTTGCCTTATTGTACGGAGGTGAAGGAAGTTACGCTAGTCGCTGGGTTCACTATGCTAGACAAGAAAAAGCGCAGAGCACCATTACCAGGAACACCGACTAAAAACGACCCTCACTACTTTGTTAGCCTGACCTAGACACTATAGACCCATAGCACAGACTTTTCTACCTTACATTTAAACATGCTTATGTAGCCATTTCACTGATTCCAAAGTAGCGTATCGGCTAACTTTATGCCCACGATTCTCTTCTCTTAAAAAGTGGATATCCTCTTGATTCTCATACTGTTTTTTAACGTCCTGATAAAAATTGTAAGAATGATCAAAAGGAACTGCTGGATCGTTAACACCATGCCAAAAGAATAATGGACGTTGGTTTAATTTCTCTGGCTGTTTGGATAAATCGTATAGCTCAAGCTGTTGATAAAGCTGGTTAATGGTTTCATCGGTAACAGGTAGATTACCTTTTTCCTTTAATCCGTCAATAAGGGACCTGGCAAAAATACTTAGCTTGGGTGAACCCATTAATACAGCTGCAGCTTTAATCCAAGGGTATTGGGTTAATGCAGCTGACGTTGTAATCCCGCCCATGCTTGTTCCAGCAATTCCAATTCGGCCATTTAAAATAAGATTCCTCTCATCCAAAACATCCTTGATCACACTTAATTCTTTAACATTTTTCATTACGATATCCCAAAAAGACACCATTCTTTGCATAGAATTAACACCCTGCTCACGAGTACCGTGGTACATACTATCAGGCAAGATTACACGGTAACCTTTTTCTGCAAGCATATAGGCGATGGGAAGATTGTGTTCCTTGGCGCTAGTGAAGCCATGAAAAAAGACGACCGTTGGCAAGGCTTCCGTTTTTTTTGCTGTGTCTGCTATAATTAGGGAAGGTATTTCATTAAGCTGTTCTTCAATTATTCCGATCATCTTACCATGTCTCCTTAATTTGTTTAATAATTATATATTTTACGCCCACAAATACAACGATTGCAACTAATGGACTCACCTAACCCTTTACAGAAAAGAAAATCACTTATAAACTAATGACAGATGAGGTGAAATAATTGGAAAATAAAAGACATTTAATAGCATTGGATTTAGACGGAACCCTACTAACAGACAAAAAAGAAATTAGCTCCCAGACAAAACAAACCGTATTGACTGCTATGGAAGAAGGCCATATCGTGGTGATTTCCACTGGAAGACCACACCGTGCAAGTATTTCCTACTATCATGAGCTAGGGCTTGATACCCCAATGGTTAATTTTAATGGAGCTTTGATTCACCACCCTACAGATTCAAAATGGGACGCATTACATAGCCCTATGCCTATCCGAACCGCACATAAAATTATCGATGCCTGTTATGATCTTGATGTACATAATATTTTGGCAGAGGTAAAAGACGATGTATACCTTGATAGTTATAACAAAGATATTATCGATATTTTCCAATCGTCAAAAAATGATTCTCCTTTTACAATTGGAAACCTTCAGCAAAATTTAACAGAGGATCCTACCTCCTTGCTGATCCATCCAAAGGAAACTCATATTAAAGAACTTAGAAGTCATTTAGATGATTACCATGCAGAGTTAATTGAACACCGTAAATGGGGTGCCCCATGGAATATCATTGAGATTGTAAAAAAAGGAATGAATAAAGCAGTAGGGCTGCAAAAAATAGCGCATTATTATAATATACCGCAAGACAGAGTGATTGCTTTTGGGGATGAAGATAATGACTTGGAAATGATTGAATATGCTGGTGTAGGCGTCGCAATGGGTAATGCCATTGATGAACTTAAAAACATTGCCAACCATGTAACAACAACAAATGAAAACGAAGGAATCGGTGATTTCTTGAAGAACTATTTAAAGCTCAAGGTAAAATCGGTTTAAATTTCCTTCTATATTAATTGCAATAAGAACCATACTACTTAGTGAACGTTATATACAACGTTCACTTTTCTACTTCCTGAACAAGCTATGTATTACAATGTTTTTCTTAGGAGGAGTTACCATGGGGAAACGGAGTAAATCAAAGCGATTCAGCCATCAGAGCGCTGATTCTGTAAAAAAACATGCAGAACGATTTCCGTACCGATCTACTTTTTCCGATGTGGAAAGAAAGCAAGAAGAAGCAGACAATCACACTGTAGGAGGGTTTTAAATTGGAAAACAACCTATTTCAACAAGCTAAAGATGCTGTAGCCAATATGATGAACATGCAAGGAAATTCTACAACTGCTAGAGATCAACAGGCTGCACAAAATGCTATCCAAGCTGCATATAATGAAGCGAGTCCTGAGGAAAAGCAACAACTACAGCAATTGGAGAACCAATTAAAACAGCATAATCAATTACAGTAACCTCTGTTTTTTGTGAAGGTAATCCCCGATTCATTTGTTGATGAAAAGGATTTACTTTAAGCAAACTTCCCATCGGGACACGGGATACTTCACCTCACAGCATTAGGCAGACTGCCTTCCACTAGGGCAGTCTGCTTTCTTCTTTTTTATCTGGTCAGTTTCTGCTAAAATATAGCTAAGTATGATGATTAAGGAGGAATTTTGATGAGTATACGCGCAGAGGCAACACCTAATCCCAATGCATTAAAATTTACGACGGATAAATTAATTTTTGAAGGAACGAGCAGTATTTCCGTAATGCCTGGTAATAAAAGTGAGCATGCTATTCTGAACGACTTAATGGAGCTTGATAGTGTCGATAATGTTTTCGGCTATCAAAACTTTATTACAGTAAACAAGAAGTTTGATGCAGAGTGGGACACCTTAACACCAGAAGTTACAAAAGTAATTGAGAAACATGGTTATTAATATACATAAAGAGGCCAGTGTCCGCACTGACCTCTTTTTTTTACGTTTTAGTACCAACTTACATCCTGTCTATTACAAACACTCAATAGATTTTTTTACTTCGATTTCAGATCTATTGGTACATAATTCGGGTTAACTTCTTCCCCTGACTGGTCTTTCCCGTAAAATTTCACTATAGGAGCCTGATCTCCTGATAATGCCTCCTCCGGCACTTGCAAAAGTAACTCAAAAGGGCTCATTCCATGTGGGTTCGAATCCAATTCAACTTTTGCTTCACTAATCAGGACCACATCTCCTTGCTCTAACTGATAGTATAAATCACTACCTGCAATTGCGACTTCTCCCGTAATCGTCGCTTGCAGAGCATCATCTATTTCTACCTCTACATTACGTATACTAACGGAAGCATCAGCACCCCGGCCTTCTTCGTTTTTCTCGACACTGTCATTCGTTTGCTGTTCATTACTGCACCCCACTAGAAGAAGAACCAGTGCAATTATGATATATTTTTTCATCTCGATTACTCCTGTCTAATCTTTTCTGAAGAAACCAAAGATTCCTGTTGTTTGTACAATATTAGTAAACGCATTTGGGTCTACTTCATTAATGATCCGTTCAAGGTCATATAATTCATATCTAGTTACCACAAGATACATCATGCTTTTATCTGATTTCGTGTAGGCACCTTTTGCAGGAAGAATCGTAATTCCACGCACCATGGTTTTATGGATCTCCCTTTGCAATTCATCCGCCTTATGCGTAATGATCATAGCTGTTACTTTTTCATGACGTGTATGGAGTGCATCAATCACTCGTGTCGTAACATATAATGTTAAAAGCGTATAAAGCGCGTTTTCTGGTTCGTATAAAATACCTGCCAGTGCAATAATGACCGCATTAAGTGCTAGGAAGTATGTGCCGATTGGCCGATCCTTCATTCGAGAAAGAACCATTGCAACAATATCCATACCACCTGTGGACGCACCAACCTTTAATGTCATCCCTACACCTGTACCAGCGATCACCCCACCAAATACAGCATTTAAAATAATATCTTCCGAAAAACCGATAATCGGTATGAATTCAAGAAATAAAGAGGTAAATAGTACGGATATCACGCTATAAACTGTAAATCCTTTCCCAACTTTAAACCAACCTAGTATGGCAACTGGTACGTTAAAGAGTAATAGCAGAATACCTGTACTTACACCAATGTTAAGAAAATCATTAAACACACTGGAAACAAGCTGTGCAGCTCCAGTAAATCCGCTAGCATAAACATTTGCTCCAATTAAGAAGAAATTTAGGGAAATTGCATTTAACAAAGCCCCACAAATCACAATAATAATACGTCTTGCTTCAAAAATAAACATGCCTAACCTCCTTCAAGCTTATTACCTTCGTGGAAGGGAAAATATTTTCGTTGTAACTTTGTTTTGACTAACATGATGACTAGCTATAAACTAGAAGAAATAATGATAGAAATGCAGGTGATACAATGTTGGTAAAAATTCTTGCTGATTCAGCAACAGATTTGTCAATGAACCATTATAACGAATTTGACATTGAAATGGTACCATTAACTGTTCATTTGGATGAGAAAGAATACAAAGACAATGTTGAAATTCAGCCAAAGACTGTTTATGACGCCATGCGCCAAGGAAAAAGCCCAAAAACTTCTCAGGTTTCTCCAGAGACATTCCATAATTTATTTACAGCCTATGCTGAGAAAAACGAGCCATTGGTATATCTGGCATTCTCCTCAGAGCTTTCAGGTACATATCAAACAGCCAAAATGATGCTTCAAGAAGTAAAAGAAACCTATCCTAACGCCCCAATTGATGTGGTGGACACAAAATGCGCTTCGATTGGCTACGGCCTTGTAGTTCTCTATGCAGCCAAGGCTGCCAAGAATGGAGCTAGCGCAACAGACATTATTCAATCTGCACAATTCCATGCAACCCATATGGAACATATTTTTACTGTGGATGACCTAGAATATTTATACCGCGGCGGTCGGGTTAGTAAAACTGCTGCATTTGTCGGTTCCCTATTAAAAATAAAACCAATCCTTCATGTTGAAGATGGTAAACTTGTACCATTAGAAAAAATCAGGGGATCGAAAAAGCTGTTTAACCGCATGCTCGATATTATGGAGGAACGCGGAACAGACTTTACGAACCAACTTATCGGTATAAGCCATGGTGATGACCTTGAAAGAGCTGAACAACTTTCCAGCCTAATCCAAGAAAGATTTGGAACAGCCAAAGAAGACATTGTAATCGAAATGGTTGGGTCCGTTATAGGCGCTCATTCAGGTCCAGGAACGATCGCACTATTCTTTTTAAATTCTTCTCCTAAGTAATAAAAAAGGTCTGCTTCGGTCAGACCTTTTTTATTTTCCTATCTTCGTCCCCTACCTACCTGCTTCCATTGAGACAAATCGTGGCTATCTATAATAACAACATAGCCTAAAATACTTATATAATACTTACATAATGAACTTCATGTCACACTTTTGCTTATTTACCGTAAAGCCACTTCGTCAACATTTCCACATGAAAACCTCCTATTGCTCATATAGTGTAAAACAGAGTGGACAACATTACGGAGGAGTGACAAGATGCTGATGAATACATTGGTCACTAGCTATGAAAATGATCGAAGCCATGCACCTGATTCCATTCATGCTTTGCTAGACTATTACCAGATGAAATATATTTCCCAAGAGATTGACCTTCTAGTTTATAAAGAAATCTATCGCTTTCTTAATAAAGAAGGCGCTGTGTCTTCTCATGATCAATTCCATAGGGTATAAGTAAACTAACGTATTCGAGCTATTGTGAATACGTCTTTTTTTCCATTCCTTTATTGCTTAGAGACTAAACTGTAACAGGCCAAGTTCTCCTTCCATGGTTTGTTTATAAACTTTCGGGGAAGATAGTTAATACGAAACATGGTTGAAGGAGGAATTATTGAAATGGGAATGGAAAAAAAGAATGGTAAGGAAACACCTCCGGCGCAACACCAGAATAAACAGCCGGGAATTGAATCGAAAATGAATCCAGAACCTGAGTATATCCGTGAGAATTATCAGGGAAGCAATAAACTTAAAGATAAGGTAGCCCTTGTTACAGGTGGAGATAGTGGGATTGGACGAGCAGTAAGCCTACATTTTGCTAAAGAAGGCGCAGATGTTGCAATCATTTATTTAGATGAACATGAGGATGCAGAAGAAACAAAACGATTAGTAGAACAAGCAGGAAGAAAATGCTTGCTTATCAGTGGAGACATTGGCAATCAATCATTTTGTGAAGCTGCAGTAACGGAGACGATGGAGAAATTTAAGAAGATCGACATCTTAGTTAATAATGCAGCTGAACAACACCCCCAAGCGAGCTTTATGGACATCACGAGCGAACAACTGGAAAAGACATTTCGCACGAACATTTTCAGTATGTTCTATCTCACAAAGGCTGTATTGCCTAACTTAAAAAAAGGTAGTTCTATTATAAACACCTCTTCCATTACAGCATATCAGGGAAGTAAAGACCTGATTGATTATTCTGCAACAAAGGGAGCCATTACTTCCTTTACACGCTCCCTTTCTAGTGCACTAGCAGATCAAGGGGTTCGCGTCAATGGTGTAGCGCCAGGACCAATCTGGACACCACTTATCCCTTCTACCTTCACAGAAGAAAAAGTGGACAATTTTGGTGGCCAGACCCCTATGAAAAGGCCTGGACAGCCGCAGGAATTGGCTCCAGCCTATGTTTATTTAGCATCAGAGGATTCCAGTTATGTCAGTGGGCAAATGTTACATGTGAATGGTGGCACCGTTCTGAATGGATAAAACATGTTAAATGAAAACCACCCTTTAAGTCAGACTTTTTATAAGACTGCGCTTAAAGGGTGTTTATTTAGACACTCTTTCTTTTTTGCTTTCTGCTAAGGATTATTATCCCTACTATAAATACGATAAATACTGCAACGACAAAGCCGATAAACAACCAATTATAACCCGTATCTTCTTGAACGATATACACCTCAGCACTCTCTCTAGAAAGTCCTACCTTAAATGCGCCATCATCTCCTACACGCACTGTATCATCATGGAGATAACCTCTTAGCTGCTTATCTTGATCAATGTCTGATAATGTTACAGTCTCTGTCTCTTCCCCATTATTTATCGCAATATAAGCAGTTTGATTATCATAACTTCTTTTAAAAATACTCATCGCACCACTCGACTCAACCAGCTCAAAGTCACCATGTGAAAATACAGGGAATTGCTTTTTCAGTGATGAAATACGGTTATGAAACTCCGTTAAGTCAGGATCCCCGCTATTAAACTTCACCATTTCCTGAACTTCTTCTGTACTTGACCCATACATAGGTAGTTCGGATCCCTGAAATAGCGATGGTGTGCCTGGTGTCATATACATATACGTTAGAACAAGTGACCAAGTCGTTAAGGCATTTCGCCCATTTTCCGAAAATACCTGTGTAAAACGTTTGGTTGATTGATCATCTACGTAGACGAGTCCGATATCGCTTCCCTCTTGCTGTTCATATATATCAGCTACTGCATTTCCAGGTTCAGAAAAAGTTGATACAATCGTAGCTCTTAACGAAGGATCATCCCATTTCTGTATACCAGTGCCTTGTGGCAGATCTGCGGTTACTATATCGTTGTTTAGTACATCACCTAGTAAGTAAATATTTTCATCAATTTCTTTCATTGCTTCCGTAAATTTTTCTAGGAAATTTGGGGATGATTGATCAGCAGCGTGTAGCTTTAAGCCATCTATTCCTGTTTCATTAACCCAGAAACTTGCTGCATCAATAAGCATCTCTTCTACCTTAGGGTTTTCCTGATTAAGCGAGATAACATTATCCCCCCATGGTGTGTCAGGAGCCTGGTCGTCTTTTATCCAATCCTGTTTTTCAGGATCTTCTACAAGAGGATGGCTTGTGGCTACATAATTCGTGACATACTCCATTACAACCTTAATGTCTCTTTCATGTGCCTCTGAAACCAGTTTCTGAATATCTTCCAACGTTCCAAGTTGGGAATCAACAGCATAAAAATCCTCCACCCAATAGCCATGATATCCATCTGGTGCGTTTTCCATTAATGGGGATAATACAAGCGTGGTATAACCCAATTCTTCATATGTATCCAATTTATCGATTATCCCCTGTATATCTCCTCCCTGATATGCATGAGGATCTTCTCGTCTAACCTGCTCATCATTATCGGCATCTCCGTTATTATAACGATCAACTAGAATCGAATATATAATTTCCTCATCCAACTCCCGATCCACCTTATCAGCTGATATCGAGATAGGGGAGCCGATCGATAAGACAACCATACCCAACCACAAACCTATAACTTTTTTCATATTATTACTTCCTCCAACATAGCTTTTCTCTTGTCCTATTATTCGCTATTTAAACAAATAGTCAATGCTTGACTCCTGATTGTTAAAAATAATTCATGAATGAAGGATTGAAAGTGAACAGCGATTGTCAAGATTCACCTTTTAATAATTCACCCTTCTATATGTTGAATGTAAAAAAAGAATCGCCTAAACCCTAATCATATTAAGGTTTAAAGACGATTCTATAATTTGAGTCGTGAAAATTTTTAATGACCTTCGTTTACTCACTCTGAAGCATTTGTTTTTCTTTCTTAACGAGTGGTCTCCCTTTCCCGGTGATCATTTTTGCGCCTGATGCGAGAAGCATAATGATTCCGAGGATGAGTAAAAGTGTAAACAGGTCATGGTAAGCACCAAGTATAGCAGATTTTTTAAAGCCCACTTCCAACTGCCTGGACGAATCTTCCACGTTTAAATTCCCTTTAATTTTTTGATAATGGATTGTGTTCTGTCTAAGCAAGAGCCAGCCAATAAATGGAGAAAGCGTCGCACCTATAAAATTGCGAATAGAGTGCAATGTAGCAGACCGATGGGATGCTTTATGGATATCGCCTGCTAAAGCCGTTCCCAAAGCCCCTGATACAAGAACCATACTTACTCCACATCCAAGACATGCGATTTGAAAATATAAGAATGGCAGAGAAATGTCTATCCCAATCACTCGCCATTGGAAGCTCACATATATCACCACAAGAGATCCTAAAATTCCTAAAACCCCCGCCCCGAATTTATCAAAGAGCAGCGTTTTAAGAATAGCACTTCCTATAATGCCAACAAGGAACCAAAAATAAAAATAAGTTAGATTCATGTATGAAAGATCCATATTATTAAGCAGAAAACCATTGATACCAGCAATAGCAATGATTAGAGAAGAATGGGAAACGACAGCCATGATTGTTCCGGAGACAGGCTTTGCAGACTTTAGTGATCGAAAAGGAACCAATGGTGCTTCTGCTTTTAGGTCGACATAAATAAACAGGCCTAGCAATAAGATTGCGATACTAAGAAATGGCCATACATAAATGGATGAAAATCCGTTATGAGTCAAATTACACAATGGCACTGCGAGTGCCAGAATGGTGGAACAAAGCAGCACTACTGCTCTTTTATCCAATAGGCTTTGATCCTGCGCTTGCTCTTCTTGTCTCGGCAATCGGAAATAACCAATGATGAAGCATAGCAGGGATGCAATGACATTTAGTAAAAACAGCCATCTCCATGCATCTGTGTACAAAGATAACGAACCGCATAGTGCTCCGAGAGCGCTAGCGCCGAACAATCCAGTGATAATCATAAATAGAAATAGGTTTCTGATTTTATTCGGAAACGATCTTAAACTAACTGGTAGGATTGTTAAAAATAAAATACCTGATCCAATCCCCTGAATTACCCGACCTATACTCAATGTCACAATTCCTGTAGACATCATATCAATAACCGAACCACATAAGAATACTAAAGTGAACAGTAGATAATTCTTACGTAGCCCTAATCTCCTGGTAAAAGCAGGACCGAGTGGTACACCGAGGGCAAATGCCAGATTTGACAAAATAGAGGGGAAAAGTAAATGATCTGAACTTATGTGGAGACCACTTTGAATTACTCCCTGATTTAAAACATAAGAAAGATTAGAAAAATACTGCGCTCCTATTGCGAATATCGTCAGGAAAGAGATAACCAAATATTGAGGTATCGCAGTTTTACCTTTCACTGATTTTACTGTATGAATCTGTTGACTCATCTATTTTCCTCCCATGAATTACAAGAAACATTGATTTCTTAGTAAATTAATTTGTATTGAGCAAGTTGTATTATACAATAAATAAGCCAAAAAAAATATAGCTTGACCAACTTTTCTTCATCCTACCCAACGAAAGTTATATTTGCCAGAATAATAAAGAAGCATGATCATTCGCTCTTGAATAATCATGCCCAAATATCTGTTAAAAAAATTATTTCTTCCAACTTTTAAAAGACTGATTAAGGCGCTCCAAGTTCATTTCCAATTGTTCGAGTTCCTCTTGAGACCACTCTTTAAGAATCTCATCATAACCGGTAGCACGCGCCTCCTGTACCTTACGTAATGCGGCTTTTCCTTCTTCAGTAATTTGCAAAAGGCTAATGCGTCGATTCTTAGGATCTGCATGTCTGGTAATATATGCTTTCGTTTCCAGATTACTGACCTGTCGACTAGCGGTGGAAATGCTTACCATTAATTGTTCAGCCAGTACATTGATTCCTAAAGCCCCGCTTTTTTGCAATTCATACAATATAAGGTATTCAGAACGGTCCAGACTACCCAACTTCGGGCTATGAGCTGTTGTAAGACGGACTAATAAGGCAACTTGATATTCAATACTTTGGAGTGAGTTCTGTTTCAAAATATCCCCCCTCAGTTAATATTGGTTATTCTTTATATTAGAAATAGCCGTGGTTTATTGCGGCTTTAATATTCTTATAAGGTAGTAATAATTGGACCTTCCTTTGTTAAAATAATCGTATGTTCATATTGTGCCACAAAGCTTTCATCAGTTAGATAGGTCCAATCATCATCAGATTGGTAAACTTCCTCTTCCAATGTAGAGATAAAGGGCTCAAAGGCAATTACCATACCCTCTTTTAAAATTTCGTCGTCCCAACGAGAGTAGTAATTGAAAATATGGTCTGGTGCTTCATGTATAGAACGCCCAATGCCGTGTCCAGTAAGATTTTTTATTACAGTTAAACCATGCTGTTTTGCTACATTGTGTGTAGTTTTTCCGAGCGCGCTTTTTTTCGAACCTGGCTTTGCCTTTTTAAGTCCAGCGTCGAAAGCTTCTTTTGCAACGTCACATATTTTCTGTAAAATCACCTCTCCCTTCCCAACCACAAAGGAAATCCCGGTATCGGCGAAATATCCGTTTTTCGAACCTGAAACATCAACATTTACAAGGTCACCTTCTTGAATGATCCGTTCCCCGGGGATACCGTGCGCAACTTCTGCATTTACGCTAATGCATGTATGGCCAGGAAAATCGTATTCTCCCTTTGGGGCAGAAAAAGCTCCTGCTTTTTCGAACATTCTCTCAGCAATTCCATCAAGCTCTTTTGTCGTAACGCCTGGTTTGGTGCAACGGACTAACTCATCCCGAATTGCTCCACAAATCTTACCTATTTCTTTTAATCCATTAAAATCTTCTTCAGTCTTTGCTATCATCGTGAGTCCTCACTTTTTTTACATTATTTTATGATTATCATTCCAATTAGATTCTAGCATAAACGGAATGGTATTTACTTCAAAATAGCTTATTTGTTTAACATAACAAAAGTCGAATCCTACAGGATAGAAATCGACTTGGTGTTTTCTTGCTATTTTTTTATGAATTCCATTGATTTATTATTACTTAATTTATAAGACAAATTTTCAAAGTGGCTTATTTTATTTGAATCCGTAATTTCATAATTAACATCATTAATTACTGCAGAATAATCGCTGAAATCTTTATTACTTTCTTTAACTGTAAAGTTTATTGCTAAATTCTCATTGTCATTTTTAAAATGAACCAGAAGTTCATCTTCTTTTAATTCATATGTTCCTTCTCCATTATTAATAGAATTAGTGAATACTTCTCCATCTAAAAACTCTAATGTCATTATAGACTGATATTTATCTGGACTATCTGCTTGCTCTTGAATTACTGCGGGTTCAGAAACGTTGAATGTTTTGCCAGATAATCCATCGCTTGCATTGCAACCTGCTACAAATACGAACAATAAAACGAAGAGTAATATAAACACGAACCGTTTCATCCTAATGGCACCTCCCCTAATCGCAAAATATTCCAACTACTTTATATACGTAAGTGCTTAGTAAAAAGTTTCAATCAAATAGATTTGCAGTAAAAAAAGCTGTCCTTTGTCTTAAACAAAGAACAGCTTTTACTGCTTTTCTTATGGAAGAATTCCTAATGGCAAACGTCCAAAACCAAGAATTAAAGTAATAAGCAGGGCGATAACTAATTGAATCCATGCCCCTTTTGCCGGTTTTGCTTTGGAGGTTTTTACAAGAATTAACTCCATGGAGACGATTACCCAAAGGCCTGCTACTGCTTTTACAATTGCCTCGGGAAGCATGTCACTTCCACTGAAGTAATTGGAGAGCAATGTCCCTCCAGTGTAAAGAATAAATAAGTAATCCAAGCGTAAGATCATGTGTGTGATTTTTCCGGGTTTTGCCTTTCCCTGCTTGTACATGATTAATGCTACGATTAATAGAATTAATGCTAATGCCCATGCGGTAATATGCATATGTGCCATGCAAACACTCCTTCCACTTTCATCCATCTTTAATTTTAACTACCGCTATCATATCATGTAAGGGAGAAAGTTTCATTTAAAAAGGATTTACATCTCCCCTATCTGGGAACAGACATTTTATAGAACATTTTAAACTGTAAGTAAAATACAGAAAAAACTGGTATACTTAGTTTTGAATTGTACTTTTACAGGGAGGGCTAGAAAATGAAGAACAGTCAAGAAATAATTGATCAAACACAGGAGTATGGTGCGAAAAATTACCACCCGCTTCCTGTTGTTATTTCCCATGCTGAGGGTGTTTGGGTGGAAGATCCAGAAGGAAATCGTTATATGGACATGCTAAGTGCGTACTCGGCCGTCAATCAAGGTCATCGTCATCCAAAAATTATTGAAGCGTTGAAACAGCAGGCTGACTCTGTTACGTTAACATCTCGCGCTTTTCACAATGATCAGCTTGGCCCGTGGTACGAGAAAATTTGCAAACTAACAAATAAAGAGGCAGCATTACCAATGAATACAGGCGCAGAAGCTGTAGAAACAGCAATTAAAACTGCTAGACGATGGGCCTACGATGTGAAAGGTGTATCAGAAGATAAAGCTGAGATTATTGCCTGTGAAGGAAATTTCCACGGTAGAACAATGACAGCGGTATCACTATCATCTGAGGCAGAGTATAAACGTGGTTTTGGGCCAATGCTTCCTGGTATTAAAATTATACCTTATGGAGACATTGAGGCGTTAAAGTCTGCAATCAATGAAAGTACTGCTGGGTTCTTGTTTGAGCCTATTCAGGGGGAAGCAGGTATTGTGATGCCTCCAGAAGGATTTTTAAAGGAAGCATTAGAAGTATGTAAGGAAAACAATGTCCTTTATATTGCCGATGAAATCCAAGCTGGTCTTGGAAGAAGTGGTAAACTATTTGCTTGTGACTGGGAAGATGTGACACCTGATATTTTAATCCTTGGAAAAGCACTTGGTGGCGGAGTATTTCCAATATCTTGTATTGTGGCAGATAAGGACATTCTTGGCGTATTTAATCCTGGATCCCATGGTTCTACATTTGGAGGGAATCCATTAGCCTGTGCTGTGTCTATTGCCTCTCTGGAAGTATTGGAGGAAGAGAATCTTGCAGGACGTTCTCTTGAACTAGGTAATTATATGATGGATGAACTAAAGTCGATCCAAAATCCAATAATTAAAGAAGTGCGTGGTAAAGGATTATTTATTGGGGTTGAACTGACTGAATCAGCACGCCCTTACTGTGAACAGCTAAAAGAGAAAGGCTTATTATGCAAAGAAACACATGAGAATGTGATTCGCTTTGCCCCACCTCTTACAATTAAAAAAGAAGACTTAGACTGGGCAATTGGCCATATTAAAGAAGTACTTAAAGCATAAGAAACGTTAACGTCATATAAATTCGAGTGATAAAATAAAGACGAACGATTAGATTATTTCTATAATCGTTCGTCTTTATTTATATAATTATTTTGCCCCATCTGTCTACCCTTTTACTTCCCTTGTTCTGTTCGCCGTAACTTCTGGATTCTTTTATAGGTTATGCTGCGCCAAAGCCACTCAAGAGGACCGAATCGATAGTGTGTGAGCCACCATTTACTAAAGGCTGCCTGCATGCTATAAACGACCAGGACCATAAGCATTAATCCCACTGGGGTCATGGCTCCGTATAATCGGAAGAGATAGAATACAAGGAAGCAGACGAGGGACTGCGTTATGTAATTGGAAAGCGCCATACGTCCGACGTATCGAAAAGGCAAGAGAAGCTTTTTTGCCCCTTCCATTTGAGAAAGAAAAGTTATAGAAATAATGTAAAACAGTGCAGAAAACGCACCACCAATATTATCCTGTATCATGGAAAACCAAGCTGGATTACCAAATAAATATGGCCCCGCTTTTAAGCCAGCAAACATGAGAAGTGAAACAAACCATACCCTACGCAATGTTGCTTGATGTTTTTTTGGTTCGTGTAACCACCGTTGTCTGGCGATGAACATGCCAACTAAAAACAAAGGCAACAGTGTTCCTATTAATAATAGATAACTTATCCCCTCGTTTGCATAAAGCCAATCTACATAATTTTGTTCCCATACTTTAATGAGATTGCCACTTTGGTAGTTGGAAAGTGCCTGTTCTGCAGCAAAAAGATTAGGTTGTCCGATATATTCACGGAATTGGTATAAGGAAATGCTAAGCAGCCCAACCGTCATTCCCATTAGAAGGAATGCCCAACTCAGCATTGTCCTCCCCCTTACGTTTATAAAAGCTAAAAGTAGCAAACCAATTAATCCATAGGTAAGCAAAATATCTCCGTGCCAGATTAGAAATGCGTGGACGAGACCGAAGCATATTAGTGCTCCTAACCTTCTACCTAGAATTGGATATGCCGATAATGATTTCATCTCAAGTCTTTCCTTCATGAGCTGAATTCCAAAGCCAAACAATAAAGAGAATAATGTATAAAAGCTTGCTTGAAAAAAGATATCTATTATAAGCCTCAATGATTGGTCAATTGAAGATGTCCAAGCTGTCTCTGCTCCCCCATATAAAAAGTAAGGAGCATTGAATGCGCCAATATTTACGACAAATATACCGAATATGGCGAACCCTCTTGCTTCATCAATCCATTGTAATCTATTTGTTTCCTTTAGAGGAGATGGATATTGTGCCATATTTCTATCCCTTCTTTCCTTTGTGTACTTCTTATTATAGCATGTGTTCAAAAGGAGGTTATAAAGGACCAAGAAGTTCGAGGCGGTGTAGCTTTGAATACCGGAACGTATGTAATTAATACGTGAGGAATGGAAAAGCAAGCCAACGAAGAAATTCGATGTGTCATTTTTACCGGACTTTTTGAACAACCTCTTATATAGGAATACTCCACTGGGGCCTTATATTCCTTCAACATTTTCAAGAAATAGGCATAACCTAAAGAGAAAGGAGGAGATCATATGCCAGCAAAGGTGGGGGCAGTGAAAGTCATTAACGTTTCTTCATCCGGTATTTTCAATATCGGGGATGTCTATTCAATGAACCCTGAGAGTAGTGCAAAAACCTATGCCGGTGGTGGCTCCTTCAATTCAGGCGACGGAATTCGAGTTAATCTGGCTAATTCAACTACCTACGTCTATGATCCAGACCAAGTAGACCAATCCATTACTTCTTAAATGGGGGAGCTATAATGAATATAACGGTACATCAATCAATTAGTATTTATATGATAAAAGTAGGTGTCGTAACGAATTCATCTGTCTTGCAAATTGGCAGCACCGGGAGTTTTCAGACCCAGTCAGCCGTCTATAATACTGGTGAATTTACCAAAGTGGCCGAAGAAGCGGAAGCAATAGATGCAGTCGAAGCATCCCAGCAAGCCGGTCCAATCATCCCACTGTCTGATTAAGCATGCACGACTCCTCCTTTCTTGCATAAACTGATTCTAGGCATTCGTCTATAACCAGGCTAAGGAGGGACGCCCTGTGAATGGCTCAGATTGGACTACGTATCTTAATAATCTTAGTGGTTATGTACAAGAGCAGGATAAAAAAATTCAGGAGCTCACCCAAAAGCTAGAGCAGTTACAATCAAACCTGAACGAACAAAAGACAAATCGAATTGAAAAAATTGAATATAAATTTGATCAGTTAAAAATAGAGAACTTAAATGGGACGCTCCATATTGGCATGTCTCCACAGGATATGGAAGATTTCAGCATGCCTGATCAGTCGTTACCACAAGTCACACAACCTTTCAAACAACAGTTAGTTTCTGAACTGTCCAACTTTGTTGAACAGGAAGGGCCTGCACTCATTCGCAATCTTTCCGAAGAATATGATAGAAAAATAGATAAGCCCTATCAAGGTATTTTGCTACAGGATATCATCAAGCAGCTCCCGAGTCGAATTGCCTTTTATGAAAAGAAGGCTGCAGATGAAAAGATCGGATCCAACGATTCCGCTCTGCGCGAATATATAAGTAGCCATATTAAAGAAGAGATTCACCACTCTCTAACTGTATACATGCAATCATCAGATTAAAGGAGGAAAAACATGATATTTGAAGTGCATAATTGGGGGCTAAATGTCGGGAACATAGAATTAGAAAATGTTTCGGCTTCATCTGTTTTTTTGATTGGTGACAGTGAAGCAATGACAATGAATTCTTTCTTCGACACCCCTCCTGAGTCCTACACAGTTGGGAACATTGTACCGCTATCCGGGGTATAAAGTGAAACTTCATTGGTGTGGTTTCCCTACCCACCACACCAAATGTTAGCTAAACGAATCTGACCTTTCTTGGCAGTTGATCCCCCATTTAGGATCCTTGATTTCCCTTACATTCTCAAAGTGGGGGGCTTACTGCCAGTTTAGGCGGGATAAAGGAGAAAATCATGAACAGGAGAATCGCTTCTGTCAATCAAATACAGGTTAATACCGTAAACTTCAGTGGAATTCTTTCGATTGGAGACACTGAAACCTCAAAGCAAATATCTAGAGGGATTGCTTTACAAAAGGAAGGTTCCTATTTTACTAAAAAGGATGAGCTATTCTTCGAAGATTACCCTCTTTTTAAAATGGAACCTAAAATTGTTGTATCAAATAAAAACAACGTGCAAATGAAAACATACCAACATAACGAGAATATACATGTTCAACGTGTCAAAGTCGTTGGGGTAACTACTTCTTCTATTATGCAAGTTGGCAGTTTACGCCACTTAGAAGCAGTTGCCTGGTTAAAGCACTTTCGTAAACTTATGGATTAGTTATTTTACAAAATTCCATTTAAATAGGTTGCATTTTTAACATGGTTGCATAGACTGTCTTAAGCAATTTTTTAAATAGTAGGTGTTGATATGCCATCAATTGTCGGACCACTAAAAATCAACAGTATCAGCGGCGGAGTTGTGAATTTTGGTGATGCATTTTACCTCTCTCCGAAAAGCACGTCAAAGACAAACTCCGGTTCTGGGTCACTAAATACCGGTGACTTTATTTGTACGAATAACGGTGTAAGTTCTACTAATCCATTTGACCCTGATGTTAACGACCAAAATGTAACTGCAAATGCATAAAAACAGGAGAACCTCTTTGAGATTCTCCTGTTCCTTCCTCATATTATGCTCTAACTTGAAAACTAAGAGTTTAGTTTTTTTCTTCTATAGGTACTTTTATCAATTGCTGTTTGGAAAAGAAATAGAGGTATGTTTCCTTTACAGGTTTTTTCCAAATCTTCTCTATGGCATGTCGATAAAGTTTTAATTGGGTGCTATACCGATTAATCAACTTTTGTTTCATCTTATCAGTCATCTCGCCATGAATGGCATCTGATTTATAATCCAAAATAATCCAACCATCCCCATATGGGACTAGACAGTCAATCACACCTTGCACCAAAACTCTCTCCTCTATAGGATTCTCCCAATTGGCATATACTTCACTTGTCGGGAGAGACAGGCTAAAGGGGACCTCTCTTCTTACCATAGGTGCTTCCATCATAAAGCGCGCAATATCCGTTTGGAGGAAATGTTCAATAGCAGTCTTGTCCACTATAAACGCCTCATCACGTGTCAGCTTTTCTCTCTCAACCAATTCTTCAATAAATGTTTCTATCTCCAAGCGGTTTAAGGCTTTTGTTAAAGGGATATGTTGCATTACAGTATGTAACACTGTCCCCTTTTCAGCTGCAGTGACGGTTTTCTCTTTTTGCATAAAAAGTGGCCTTTTTGCAATCGGTGCTTTAAATGGTGTAACAAGCTGGTCTGCGCTATATTCATCCTTCAGCTCCCGCTGTCTTTTTATTTCCGTGACGGACTGTTTCGCCCTTGATTTTGAAGCCTCTATATAAGGATATTGATAGGATAGTCGCTCATCAACAGTATCAGCTAATTGCTCATCATCGACTTTAACAGGTTGCCATGCTTCCAGATTTTCACGCAATGAGAGCTCTGTTTCGTCATTCGTTTCATCGAGGTTGGCTAATTCACTACCATGTACTACATTTACATTCCAGCTGGAAGGATCAACACGTATTTCATCAAGTACAGCATCCTGTAGTTCTTCTTCTCGCAATATCTCTGTTGTTTGATGACGGATTAGTGCAGGCCCCACCCAGTCTAAATAGGTTTTGGATTCCATACGATAATGTGCGGGCAGCACCCATTCCGAATGGTCGAGCATTTTCTCCCACTTCTGCCGCTTTTTCTCGAAGGAAGCAACATTCCCTATCATGACAAGTTTTTCTTTCGCACGTGTTAGGGCAACATAGAGGACCCGCATTTCTTCTGCAAGCAACTCACGAAGTTTTTCCTGCTTCAAGGCCTGGAAAAACAATGTCGGATATGTGATACGTTTCACAGGATCAATATATTTACTAGCAAAACCAAGATCTTTATGCAGCAAGTACTTTTGGTTTAGATCCATTAAGTTAAATTGCTTGTCCATTGCACCAAGGATAACAACAGGAAATTCAAGCCCCTTACTCTTATGGATGGTCATAATTCGAACCACATCCTCCTGTTCACTTAATGCACGAGCCGCTCCAAGGTCATCTCCTCGCTCTTCCATACGCTCAATAAAACGTAAAAAACGGAACAAACCACGAAAAGAGGTATTTTCATAGGACCTCGCCCTGTCATACAACGCTCTTAAATTAGCTTGACGTTGTCTTCCACCAGGCATCCCACCAACAAAGTCATAATAGCCAGTTTCCCGGAAAATATCCCAAATTAAATCTGATAACGCCCCTTGGCTTGCGGCCATACGGAAAGCATTTAATTTAATTAAAAACTGTTCTAACTTATCAGCAACAGGTCCTGTTTGTTCCTTTTTGAACTGCATTAAGGCTTCATAAAAACCCTTGTTTCGGCCAGCAAGCCGAATGGAGGCTAGATCATCTTCCGTTAAGCCAACAATTGGTGACCGAAGGACGGATGCAAGGGGAATATCCTGTCTTGGATTATCAATCACTTTTAATAAACTGATCATTATTTTTACTTCAATGGCCTCAAAGTATCCAGTTGAGATTTCGGCATATACGGGGATCCCTTGCTTTTTTAACTCATCGGCAATCGTTGGAGCCCATGTCATGGATCGCATTAGTATTACGACATCACGATACTGCATATCCCGTTGTGTTTGGGTTGCCTTGTCAACTACTTGTAAGGGATCCGTGTGCTTCTGTCCGATCCAGCCTTTTATTTTCTCGGCATAGGCTCTTGCTTCAATTTGGGCCTTTTCCAAATCACGATAATCCTCTGCTCCACTATCGTCATCTTTTTCCTCTTCTGCTTCTCGATCGATGATAAGCAGTTCTGGTGCTGGTTCTGTGTGCGGCAACATGTCATACATTTTATTTCCATAGATTAGTTCAGCGTTTTGGTCATAATCTACCTCTCCCACTGTTTCATCAAGGATCTGTCGGAAGATATAGTTTGCTCCAACCAAAACATCCTCTCTGCTTCGGAAATTGCTTGCAAGGTCGATACGCTGTCCCTGTTCTTCTTCCTTGGCAAAGCGTTTGTATTTTTCAATGAAAAGGGTCGGCTCAGCATGTCGGAAACGATAAATACTCTGTTTTACATCTCCTACCATAAACATATTCCCTGGTCCAGTTTGATCACTGAGCAGACGTAAGAGTGTTTCTTGTACTAAGTTTGTGTCTTGGTATTCGTCTACAAGCAGCTCACTAAACTTCTTCTGAAACTGAATGGCGACCTGGGAAGGTACTGGTTCATCCTGTGTTGTTGGTTCTTCCATAAGCAATTGCAGACAAAAATGTTCCAGATCTGAAAAGTCTACAATTGCTTTTTCTCTTTTCTGTTTAGAAAATTCTTCTTTGAACGCTTTTACCAACTCTGTTAGCTTTCTGATCACAGGTGCAAGTTCCCTCATGTCCTCCACATGGCTTTCGAGATTACGGCTAAACCATCCTTGCTTCATATCATTCCATCGTTTTTTGTAGCTATCGCGTAACGCTTTAACCTTCTTTTTCTTCGTTTCATTACAATCCATTTTCTTTGAGGATAGCTTGGCAAACGTGCTTTTCACCATATACTCTTGGAGCATATTCCAGTCCTCTAAATGAGCCTTCGCTTCTTGTAATCCTGTTAAATCTAACTCAATGGTTTCTGCATATTGGTATGGCCCATCACTTTCCTTTGTCATATCCATGGCCAGTTGCATCTCTTCTTCCATTGCATTAAACTGGCTGCGAACCTCCCGTTTCATAATGGTTAGCCACGAAAGGGTATTTTCTTCCCAACTTTCAGAGACAGCATAGGTGTCAGCAAGCTGGTCTAGCCAATTGTCAGGGTTTGGATTTTGCACGGCGAAGGTATACAGGTTTAAAATCAAATCCTCCACCTCTGCGTCACTGCGGTCATTGGAAAATCGATCGACGACAGAAAAGAAAGCCGCCTGTTCACTTCCCTCTTCGCCGTACCATTGTTCAAATAAGTCGTCCATTACTTCCTGCTTAATTAAATCTGCTTCCATATCGTTCGCAATCCGAAATGATGGATCGATATCAAGCAAGTACGCATACTGTCTCACCACATCTAAACAGAAAGAATGCAATGTGGAGATAGAAGCTCGTTGTAGTAAGGAGACTTGCTTTTTTAAATGCTGAGAATGCGGCTCTTCGGCCAACGCCTTTTCTAAGGCCTCGCCAACTCGATTGCGCATTTCTTGTGCTGCTGCATTGGTGAACGTCACAACAAGAAGAGAATCAATGTCCACAGGATGCTGTTTATTTAATAGCTTTTGGATAATCCGCTCTACGAGTACCGCTGTTTTTCCAGAACCGGCTGCTGCGGCAACAAGAACATCCTTTCCTCCTGTATAGATAGCCTCTTCCTGCTCTTTGGTCCATTTAACCATTCTACTTCCTCCTCCCTAACGTGTGAGATCCTGCTGAATTTTCTCTAGTATTTCATCGTCTTTCATATCTGATAATTTACGATAATTATTTGTCTCTAATTGTGGATCAAACTGACACACAGACTGAAAAGGACAGTACGTACACGCCACATTCTGTTTATGCTGGTATGGATTCAAGTGTACGCCACCCGCTGTCATATCGATTCCTGCCTGCATCATCAACTGATGAATGTGCGACTGGAGACTGGAAAATGTTTCGTTGTCAGCAATCTTTGAATAGTTATAAAAACCACCATTCTTTTTCATCCCAGCAGGTACAATTTGACTCGAACCAGAATCCAAGGATGTATCCATCATTTTAACAATTTCTTCATCCGACAAGAGTAAACCTTGCATTTTATATTTTTTAAAGAGTTCTTCTTGAATTATTTCGTCGTGCAGTTTCTGATTCCCTGAAATCATTGGGTTATGAACATGGAAATAAAGCACCCCAGCAGGCGTTGCCTTTGACCCAAGCCACTGTTCCGAATGGGATAAAACAACATCTAGGTAAGCGAGCATCTGTAAGGCTAGGCCATAATATACTTCAATTAGGTTTAACCCTTTTGCGCTAGATTTGTAATCGATGATTCGCAAGTATAATTCTTGTTGATTTAACGCCTTGTCTACCCGGTCAATTCTTCCCCGGAGTTGTAACTCATACCCATTCGGCAATGGCAAATTAAGTGGCGGAAGCGTCTGTCCTGCACCAAATGCTAGTTCCAAACCCACTGGAGAAAAATTACTTTGTCTCGCTTGCTCACTTAACACAAAGGCCGCTCGGGCAATGACTTCCTGTAATTTTTGTTGAATATATTTATAACGATTGGAGCTATGCAATATTTGATGCTGTAGAATTGGCGCTAGATTGGTTACTGCTTTTTGTGCATAGGAATCGGTATCTTGCTTAGACAACTGAGCAAAGTCTTTCCCTTCGGTCCGTATCCACTCCGTAATTGTTTTTAATGCCTCATGGAAAAGCTGCCCGATATCAGGAGCATCCAGTTTATACGTTTTTCTTTCCTCAAGCCCGAGACTATACTTGGCAAAATGCTGATAGGAACAGCGATAATAGGTTTCCAATCTAGATACACTTGCTTTTACCTGTTTCGGATAAAGCTCTTGCACTGTTTTGGAAGAAAGATCTAGTGGCCTATTCTCGTAATATAAGCTTTGCAGTACATTATACGTTGTGCTGTATTTGTCATGATGGCTTACATACCAGTTCAATACATGCCACCACACAGGCTGTACCGGATATCCTTTACGATTACGCGCAAGCTGGGCAGTTAAAGCAGATCTTGTTTTCACAGGCGTTGTAATAAAGCGCTCTGCCTCCACAAGCTCTTCAGGATCCTGTAGTAACAAATGATCACAGCAAACTGGAAATAGATCCTCTATTCGTTTAATGAGCTGGGAGGGCATTTTTGACTTCCCTTCCCCATCACTAAGCGGATAACTGACATATAGTTTGTCCTTTGCAGCTGTGAAGGCAATATACATATAAAACCAATCATCGAGTAATTGGCGCTTACTACCATCAGCGAGCTGTAGACCATGGTTTGCAAGCAATTCCCTTTCCTGTTCACTAATCATGCCATCAGTTTGAGGTTTCATTGGCCAAACTCCTTCGTTCACGCCAAGTAAAAAGGTGCAGGAAATTCCGCTAATTCTCGAACGGTCTATAGTTCCCACGATGACATGATCAATCGTCGGGGGCACATGTGCAAAGGTTAGGGTCTCAAACCCTGCGTCCAGCGTTGCCCTGAATGTATCCAATGTCATGGTTTCATCTCCAGCCATTTCCACAATCTCATCCAGTAGCTGTAGTATCCCTGTCCAAACCTGATCTTGTTCACGGCCCTTTTCAACATCTCCTTGCTCATCATATACATCTCGCATTTTTTCAAGTGTGGATGGGACCTTTATTTCCTCCAAGAAAGTGAAAAGGACTATCGCCCTCTCTCGTATGGTTGTTGCCTGTCTTATCGCTTCATCAAATGGCTGTAGAGCTTGTACCACCTGTTGGCGATATTTATTAACACGGGTTTGGACTGCCTTCTCTGTATCTGTCTGTGCTGTCTCATCAAATCCCCGGAAACGCTGGAACACCCACTCTTCCTTGCCCATCCAACGCTCTCTCGAACGAACGCCATATTCCAGCACATAGTTTTCAAGTTCATCAATTGCATCAGCTGTCAGGGGATATTCGGTATCGGTTGCAGGAATAAAGCCAGTCTTTAACACTCGGAAAATAGCATCGTACCGCCAATTTCCTTCTACCATATCTAAAACAGAGCGAATCAGTTCAATTAATGCATGATTTAACATCGTTCTTTTTTCATCAATAAATACAGGTATGTCATAATCACTAAATACCGTTTTAATCAAATCATGATATGTGTCTGTCTCACGCAGGAAAACAGCGAGGTCCTGATAGCGATAGTTTTCTTCTCTTACAAGACGTATGATCTCCTGTGCTGCTCCCTCTACTTCAACCCGTGGATGAACTGCTTCCCTAATTTTAATCGGAACGTCTCCATCGTAGCTGGGAGCTGGTCTAGTATCAAAATGACGTTCTAAATGGGCAAAATATGGCCGACTTTGAAATCTTCCATACTTCGGTTCTAACACAACCGTTTCTTCCTGAACAATTCCGTTCTCTTCTGCTATCTGCTTCACTACGTGATACGTTTCGGTCGTTTGATAGAACAAGCTTAGTTCCGAAATCTCCGTCTCCTCGGGACGGTCGACCGTTAGAGCGATGGTCACCCGTTTGCATTGCTTCATCAATGCCTCAACGACCCTTAGCTCATTCGGAGTGAATTGGTGAAAGCCATCAATATAGATTTCCGCCTGCTTTAAAGAAGCAGCTTCATGGATTTTATCTGCTAGAAGCTGGAGCTGGTCTTCGCTGTCTATATAATTTTCTTGCAGTGCGGTAACTAATTTTTCATAAATATATTGAAGATCATCTAATTTGTTAACAAGTGCTTCTTCTCCGGGCTCTTTATGAACATATTGGTTGATGTCATCCATTTGCCGATGAAGGGATTCAGGGGTAATGTTATAACGCTTGAATTCCGTGATCATAACTTCCAGTTGTTTTAAAAAGCCCTGTTTTTCAATGGCCTTTTGAAAGACACGCCAGTCACCCTGTTTCTCCTCAATAATCTTACGCAGCATCATCTGTACGCCAACAGAGCTAATAAATTGTCTAGTTCCGCCCCCCGTTTCTTGAAATACACGCCAGGCTAGTCTAGAAAAGCTAGAAACCTGTGCGCGGATACTGCCAACCATCTCCTTATCATGGAATAACTCATATTCCTGCTGAAATGTCATTTGGTCTGGCACAATATAAAAAATAGGCGATCCCTGTGGGTCTTCCTGTAGTTTCGCTTTTATCTCGTCTATCGTTCTACCACTTTTTCCTGTGCCCGCTCTTCCTGCTAAAAATCGGAGTCCCATAATTCTTCTCCCCCATTTTCTATTTATTAGATAAAACCGCGTTCGCTCCTCTTTTAGCGAATGTGTATGTTTTCCTTATCCTTGCAATTACAAAAGTTCAACTAAGTCGTCATGGCTTCCTAGCTATAAATTATGTTTTTACATTGTGTAAACACTAGCGTAAAACTCTCATATTAAGAAAAGGGCTGGTCATAATACACAGCCCTCTATATTAAATTTCCTAAAACAATCCGTCCAATTTATCTAAAGGATAACTTAAAAAGCTTCCACCTTCTATTTTACCAAAGATGGAAGCTCCTAGCTATTTGCCAAGACTTAAACTTGTTTTGTTCAATGGCCAATATTTAATATCTACTTTCCCAACAAGTTGTTCTTGCGAGATAAAACCAAACGCTCTACCGTCAAGACTATCCTGCCTGTTATCTCCCATAACGAAAAGCTTTCCTTTAGGCACTACTTTTTCACCCGTAACTTCGTCTAATGTAAAATCTGACGTATACGGTTTTGTTTCACTTGCCTTTACATATGACTCGAGAAATGGCTCCTCCACGTATTTGCCGTTAATGTAAAGTTTATCATTCTCATAGGAAATTTCATCACCGGGTAGGCCGACCACCCTTTTCACGTAATCCTCTTCCTCATTTGCATGAAATACAATGACATCAAAACGTTCGGCCTGTGTCAAATCATAAATTACTTTATTTACCATAAGCAGATTTCCATCATAAAGGGTTGGTTGCATGGATTCACCATCAACTACATAGCTAGCGAACAGTAAAGAGCGTAATCCTATAACCAACACTGCTACGATCAATATTACGGGGATTAGCTTACGAAGTCTCCATTTTTTCATCGTAATTAAGCCTCCAGGGTTTTTCTTCTATCATATTCATACCCTGTTTGGCGGTGTTTTAATCGTTTTCAAGTTCCTTCGCTTCTTTTAGCAGCGCCTTCTTTTCCAGACTTTTTTCGATAATTTTCCCCACGATCCAAAAAATGGCAATACAACTTCCTACAATAATAGTACGCATTGGATTTTTAGCAAACTCCGTGATACTTGAACCGATATACGCTAGGGAAAAGATCATAACCGATTTACCTAAAAGCACAGCAAGGACGAACTGTTGAATACTAATTTTCGATAGACCTGCAACCACATTAATTACAGCAGACGGGGAAAACGGAAAGCAGGTCAGCAAAAATAGAGGTCCGAATCCATGCCTTTCCAGCCATGTTGTAACTTTTTTCACTTGTTTATTCTTTCTGATTTTCCCAAAAAAAGACCTTTTCCCGAGCTTTCGGATTATCAAAAAAACAAGAATAGCTCCGAGACTTGAACCAGCCCAGGATAATAAAAATCCCTCAAGCAATCCATAGGCAGCAGCATTTGCAAAGACAAATACGACGAGAGGCAAAAAGGGAAGAAATGCTTCTATGAAAGGTAATAAAATACCTGGTAGTGGGCCAAGCTGTTCGTATTCGCCGAGCAGGTGCATGATGTATTCATCCAACCTGTCTTCTTCAAACATCATTCTCCAATCAGTTAGTGCAGTGTTTATGGCGTCCATTTAGTGAAATCTCCTCATTATGTATAAAATGAAACTTCTTAGGTAGGGTTCTTACCTCCCCCGCCAAAGTTAGTTGAATGAACCTTTACTGGTAGTTGATCCCTCGAATTCTTGAAGTGGAAACCTTACTGCCCAGTATAGGCGAGATAAATATGTTTACCTAGTCCGTATAGTTTCTTCTACTATGTCACTATTCCCATACAAATGGTTGCATAACCTCCATTTATATGCCTATTTCTACTTTTATTTTAATGGAAACGACGTAAAATGCATAGGTATAAAAAGGAAAACAGCCACTTTCTTTCCTGCTTTAATAATTTGGTTGTATTTTTTCTTCATTTTAACATATAATAGAGGAACAAATGTTCTATTCGGAGGGGAGACCATGCGCTATCTTACAGAGGAAGAGCGGCATATAGCCTCACGATTTCTATTTCTTTCAATGGCGATCGTGGTGATACAACAGGATATACAGCATATTGAAAGAGGTGCGTTTAAAATTAAGGAACCCTATATGGAGCTTTTGGAGACCATGACGACAGTAGCAAGTGCCGAACGGAGGGAGCTACGTACACAAATGAATAAAAGGAAAATAGAGGTGGTGACCTTACACAAAAATGATTCCTTCTCTTCCTTTCTCTTTATTTGCCAGGGCAGAGAGGAAAAACGGAATTATTTTAACCCAGCGATTCGTAAAAAGGTGCATGCTATTATACAGGAGCTTATGCAAAAGTCTCTGCCGCCTTTTCCGAAACCTGTTTCTGCAAAAACCTAATGCGATTATCTAGCAAATATCGGAATTGGGCTGTGCGCTGAACCTGGTTTAGCATGGAACCATAGGAAACAGATAAATTCACTTTTTTTCCATTCTTGAACATAATCTCTGTTCCCTGCCCTGCGGCGTCAAGAATATGATCAATATGCGAATGGGCAATCCAGGAACATTGTTTACTTGATGGTGAAGTAGTAGGAAAGAAGTACATGCCACTGAGAGGATCTACGGAGATAGGGGCCTTATGGGTAATTCCACAAATATCGCGTGTCCCATCCTGTCTTCCTTTTAGACTGGACCCAAAGAATTTACAGGCATGGTCCATTACTTTGCTTGCAGGTACTGCCACTGTATAATCATTCTGTTCTTCCATTACATAAGTGACAAGGTTACCGGCTGCATCCTCTTCAGTTAGGAGAGCCATTGTGAGTGGGGTAATTTCAGGTGTAGGAGCGTAGATGTCTTCATTAAAAAACATACATATCATCCTTTCACTAAACAGTGAAAGAAAGTGGCTTAATAATAAATCTACCAAACTATTACAAATAAATAAAGACATTAAGACCAATTTATGAGAAAAATTTAAATTTTATCCATAATAATAGTCCCTGCCGCTATATTTGCCACAGAGACTGTTATTTATTTATCATTGTTCATTTTTAAAGTTATAGTTACAATTATCTTCTCAATTATTCTGTCTCATTTAACTATTTACGCTACTTTTGAGACTTCTTCTTAGTATCTTTCCAGTTGTGTTTTTCGGGAGTTCTTCAAGAAATTCAATTCTTGTTGGAATTTTATAGTTAACAAGATGGTCTTTAGAAAAGTCTATTAAATCTTTTTCGCTGATCTCTGGATCATCAACTACGGCAAAGCAAGTCACAGACTCTCCACTCTCGGGATGAGGCTCCCCTATCACCGCAACTTCTATGACATTTGGATGTGTATAAAGGACTTCTTCTACCTCCCTTGGATACACGTTATATCCTCCAACAAGGATCATATCCTTTTTTCGATCGACAATATAAAAATAACCGTCTTCATCAACCCGTGCCATATCCCCGGTATAAAGCCAGCCATCCATTAAAGCTACCTCTGTTTCCTCAGGCATTTTATAATAGCCCTTCATGACATTAGGTCCACGCACAATGAGTTCACCCACCTCACCTGTTTCCACTTCCTCACCAAACAAATCGACCACTTTATTTTCCACATTCCAGATGCTCGTTCCAATTGAGCCAGCTTTCCGGGGACGATCAATTGGGTTAAAACAGGTAACGGGAGACGCCTCAGATAAACCATAACCTTCTGATAATTGGATTTGAAATGTTTCTTCAAATGCCTCCAATAAAGATACCGGCATTGCGGCACCACCAGAAATACATAGACGAACCTTTCCGAATTTTGGTCTCTGCCCTTTAACAGCCTGTAAAAGATAATTATACATTGTCGGTACACCAGCAAAAACGGTAGCTTCCCTTTCATTGGCTACACGTAGTACATCCGCGGGTGAAAATTTAGGGATAATTAGAATGGTGCCTCCATTCATCAATGGCGCATTTAGCGATACAGTCAAACAGAAAACATGGAACATTGGGAGAGCTGCAATCATGCGGTCTTTCCCATTAATCCCTAGATAATCTGCTACGTCCTTGGCATTTGAATAAATATTTCCGTGAGAGAGAACAGCACCTTTAGGCTTCCCTGTCGTACCAGAGGTGTACAGAATAATTGCCGTATCTTCATCATCTAATACCGGCCTCTCGAAATCCCCTTCGCCTTTTCCCACCAGTTCAGAAAACGTTTTCATTATTGGTAGTAATAAATTTTCCTGTACTGTTATCCCAGCTCCTGAATCACAGGAAATATAATGTTTTACACTAGGTAAATCTTGATCAATAGAAGCCAGTTTCTCAAGGATTACATCCATGGTGATGATCGCTTTCACATCTCCATTATGTAGGATATAGGACAACTCATTCGCAGTGTACATAGGGTTTACCGGAATAACAACGAGGCCAAGTCTTAAGGCACCATATAGGCTAATTACATAATATGGTGAATTACCTACGATCAAGGCAATATGGTCCCCCTTTTTATAACCTAAAGCCTCCATACTGGAAGCAAACCGCTGTACGGCACCTTCCAAGTCTAAGTAGCTTGTTTCCTTCCCCTCGAAAATATACGCTATCTTTGCCGGGTTTTCCTTTGCTGTAATCGATAGTTGATCACTGATATTCACAAATAAACCTCCCTTAAATAGTGGTGAATGAATAGTCATTCATTAAGTTACCAAAAAAATAGTTTTATATTTTATGCTTGTCTTTATTATAAAGTAGCCTTAATTTGTTTTCAAGCAATTTTGAAATTGTTGACAATTAAAAAGGATCTATTGAAAAATTAAGTGGTTTGTTAACGGCATTTTTAGATTTGGTTTGGTAGCTCTCGATTCAGTTCACCCGCCTCTCGATTCACTTTAGTGCATTCTCGATTCAGTTCACCTGCTTCTCGATTCACTTTGGCGCATTCCCGATTCAGTTCACCTGCCTCTCGATTCACTTTGGCACACTCTCGATTCAGTTCACCCGCCTCTCGATTCACTTGGGTGCAATCCCGATTCAGTTAATCGCTTCCCGATTCACTTTGGCACACTCCCGATTCACTTCACCAGCTTCTCGATTCACTTTGGCGCCTCCTCCTATTTTTCCAATTATAAAAAGCTCACTGAGGTGAGCTTTCTCTTAATAGATTAAATTAATAAAGTCTTCTTTTGTAATTTTCCCAAGATAATGCGGCACATCGACACCGGCTAAGGCTTCTTCAATTGATTTTCTTTCATGACGAACGCCTTTTAGTTTATACTCAATTACTTCCACACTACCAACCCCAAAGAAGTCGCCGTAGATTTTACAGTTTTCAATAATCCCTTTTTTCACATCAAGACGAACATCAACGAGACCTGCATCAAACTTATGGGACTCTTGAATATTAAAGGAAGGTGATTTACCATAGTTCCATTCCCAATTTTGATAACGTTCCTTGGAAATTTGTTCTACGTTATTCCAATCTTCCTCTGTTAATTCATATTGTGGGACATCTGCAATGTCTTCCACATCAAAAACATGTTTTAAAATGGTTTCTTTAAACTCGTCCATAGTTAGAGACGCTTCAAGAAATTCGGAAATATTAGCGACACGGCTCCGAATGGATTTAATTCCTTTTGATTCAATTTTTTCTTTTCTCACTTTTAAAGCAGACACAACGTTCTCGATTTCTGAGTCGAACATTAATGTCCCATGGCTAAACATCCGTCCCTTGGTTGAGAACATAGCATTGCCAGATATCTTCCGTCCATTAGCTGCCAAGTCATTTCTTCCTTGTAGCTCAGCTGGCACCCCAAGCTTATTTAAAGCCTCTACCATCGGCTGGGTGAACTTCGCAAAATTTTGGAAACTATTGCCGTCATCCTTGGTAATAAAGCTGAAGTTCAAGTTCCCTTCATCATGGTACACAGCACCGCCGCCAGAAAGTCTGCGAACAACCTTAATACCATTTTCATCAACATAGCTTGTATTAATTTCTTCAATGGTATTCTGATTGCGCCCAATGATAATAGATGGCTTGTTAATGTAAAATAGCAAATATGTATCGTTCTCTCCAAAATTCTGTAGTACATACTCTTCCAATGCCAGATTTACCATTGGATCTGTAATTCCTTTATTATCTATAAACTTCATACCAATTAACCTCCCAATAGGATATATCCACCATTAAGTTTAAGGCATCTATCTCGCTAAATCAAAAATAAGGTTTAAGCTTGCCAAATTAATCCTTCTTTCGCAAGTAATACAGTTCCATTGTATTGCTCTTTTGCTTCTTCTACTAATTGCTTCGTGTCTCCATATTGAGGAAGATGGCTTAGCATTAAAGTTTTCACTCCAGCGTTTCCCGCTATTTTCCCACCTTCTTTACTCGTCATATGTCCAGCACTCGCTCCATTTTGTGTAGCATAAAAGTTGCAATCCGTTATCAGTAGGTCAGCCCCTTTTGAAAATGGGATCCACTCTTCTTTAAAACTGCTGTCCGCTGTATATACTATCGTATGCTCACCGTCTGTTATCCGCATTCCGAAGCACGGAACCGGGTGAACGGTTTGCAGAAAACTTATTTGAAATGGCCCAATATCTACAGATTCATCTGGCTGATAAGCTTTTCCCTCTGTGTACTCGTGTGACAAGGTAGCAAATCCTTCTTTATCCAACACATGCCCATAGATTGGAAGAATGCCATCAGCACCGTTCACATAATAATTTACTAGCTTTGCGTACTGAAGCACACCAATATCTGCCACATGGTCCTCATGATAATGAGATAAAATAACGGCATCAAGCTCTGTCACTGGTATATACTGTTGAAGCTTAGATAATGATCCGCTTCCTGCATCGATCAATAAAGAAAACCCGTCTTTTTCTAACAGATAAGAAGACGTTGCACCACCTGGGGCAGGATATCCTCCCCAGAAACCTATTACAGTTAATTTCATAACGACACATCCTTTTTTGCATTTTGTTGTAACACAGTATTGACAATTTTCATACTGTTATAATACAATAACATTATCTTAGCAAAGGAGGATTCACATATGTTTAAAGTTATGGAGTTCTTTCGCAATCTGCCAAAGAAGAAGTGCAGTCAATGTGGGCTAGACATGGTAGAACAAGCCGACTGTTATGGTAATCTATGTGACGAATGTGATCATCCCGCAAGATAAATAATTTTACTCTTTTCCACTGTACTATAACACTTACTAATCTATCTAGTTTAAAGCAGCTATCGCTTCATAGCTGCTTTTTTCTGGTACCTTTCATTCTTTCCTCTTTTTAATGAAGTGAAACTGCTATCAGTGGGGGTTTTCATACTTCCCCCACTGATTGTTAGTTATTAAACAATCTATTAGAACCTTTTTTTTAATACCTTCCCCTCCTTGCTATCCATAATAACAAGTAATACGTTTTTCAAACTGAAAAGACTTTTAAATTAAGCGATAATTCTATCATTTCTGCTTACAATATATTATAATTACTTAGAGTAACGAAATAAAGTGAAACTTTAATCAGTGGAGGTTTTCATTCTTCTCCCACTGATTGTTAGTTGAACGAATCGGGGAGTTAACGTCCGTTAACTCCCACTAAAAACTTAACGGTTTCACTTCATGTTTTGAAGTGGGAGTCTTACGGACGGTTGCTCCGGGATAAATGAACATCTATCGCATATCATACATCATGATAGCAGAAAGGGGAATATACAAAATGACGACAGGAACAACAAATCGATTAAAACGTTCAGAAGTACCTACAGAACAAACATGGGATTTAACTGACCTATTTACAACACATAAAAACTGGGAAACAGAACTAGATGCTGTACAGCAAGACGTTACAAACGTGACAGCCTATAAAGGGAAATTAGGGGATAACGCCGGAACACTACTTTCTTGTTTAGAAACACTAGAAGCTTATCAACAACGTGTTATTCGTGTTGCTACATACGCTAGTCTTCGCGCAAGTGCGGATGGTTCAGATCCTGATAACCAACGAGATGCGGCAAAGGTTTCTGCTGCCATGGCTTCCATTGGCACTAAACTATCCTTTATCCAATCTGAACTCTTAACATTATCAGATGAGACAATCTCACAATTCTTACAGGACGAGCCTGCCTTAAAAACATATGAAAAAATGTTGCAGGATACCTTAGAAAGAAAGCCTTATACGCTAGCTCCTGAGATCGAAGAAACACTTGCAGCATTAAGTGAAGTCCATGATGCACCATACATGGTCTATGGACGCACCAAATCATCTGATATGCAATTTGACTCTATTACAGATAAGGACGGTAAAGAACACCCAATGTCTGCTGCGTTGTATGAAGATCGGTACGAGTTATCCGCTGATACGGAAACACGCCGAGCTGCATACAAATCTTTTACCAACACACTTAACCAATACAAAAATACGTTTGCAGCAACGTACGCTACTGAGGTAACCAAACAGGTAACCATGTCTAAATTGCGTTCATATGACTCCGTTACAGATATGCTACTCCAATCCCAGCAAGTTACCAAGGAAATGTATCATAATCAGTTGGACGTTATCCAGAATGAGTTGGCTCCGCATATGCAACGCTATGCAAAGCTAATGAAAGATAAACTAGGATTAGAGGAACTGCAATACTGTGACCTCAAAGCTCCACTTGACCCTGAGTTTACTCCCGTTACAACGTATGAAGAGGCGACGTCTACCATCTTAGAAGCGTTGGAAGTCATGGGGCCTGAATATACGGAGATTATGAAGAAAGGAATTCATGATCGTTGGGTTGACCTTGCTGATAATGTTGGAAAAGCGACAGGTGCTTTTTGCTCTAGCCCTTATGGTGTGCACCCCTATATTTTAGTTACATGGACGGATACAATGCGCGGGGCTTTCGTACTTGCCCATGAGCTTGGGCACGCTGGACATTTCTATTTAGCTGGGAAGAATCAATCCCTTCTTAATACTCGCCCTTCCACATATTTCGTAGAAGCACCGTCTACAATTAATGAGCTGCTACTGGCAAATCATTTAATGAACAAAACAGATGATAAACGGATGAAACGCTGGGTCATTACGCAATTACTGGGAACATATTATCATAACTTTGTTACACACCTTCTTGAAGGAGAGTTTCAGCGTAGAGTGTATGATTTGGCAGAAGAAGGAACACCACTTACAGCGAATGTGCTAACAGAGCAGAAAAGAGAGACACTTGAGAAATTCTGGGGAGATACCGTAACATTTGATGCAGGTGCAGGACTTACGTGGATGCGTCAACCACATTATTATATGGGACTATATCCATATACGTATTCTGCGGGCCTTACGGTTTCTACTGCTATGGCAGAAAAAATCCAAACTGAAGGACAGCCTGCTGTAGACAAATGGCTAGATGTCCTCCGCGCTGGTGGCACATTAAAACCACTTGATCTTATTAAACAAGCTGGGGTTGATATGTCTAAACCAGATGCCATTAAAAAAGCTGTTGCTTTTGTCGGATCCCTTGTCGATCAGTTAGAGGAAAGCTATAAATAAATCTACTAAATCTTAAATTGATTTCCAGTCTTAGAATGAAGCAACTGTGACATTAATAACACTTAAAAAGTCGCATACAATGTGGTATGCGACTTTTGTGTGCAATCTAAATATGTAGGAATTTATTATATGCGGAGTTATCTATATTGTAAAGAGTGGATTACCTGAGTAAAATGAGAAGCAGATAAATGAGTTTAAAGAGATGGAAATCAAGTATTTTTTACATTCTTGTTTGTGAAATAAGCAATGATCAAGGGAAATAGGGGGATAAGTACAAGAAATTTGAACCAATTTTCTGCTCCGATAAAGTAAAGTGTTGGCAACAGGAATGCAATGGAACTTATGATTAATAGTTTAGATGATCCTTTCCATAAGCCATAAATTAATAAAATAGAAGCGACACAAACCAACATCCAAAAACTAAATCCAACTATATTAAAGTCCATTCTCTCACCTCTACAGTGTTAATGTTACTCTTAATATTAACAGAAAATAAAAACAATTCAAGTTTGGTTAAAACTGGCCTTTTTTATTTCAATAGAAAAAAGAAGCCCGCTTGGTCTTTGACTGGAGCTTCTTTTCATATCTCAAATGTTAATGTATTAGGCCATTCTCAAAAAATCCAATACGTCTTCTACTGCTTTTTCTCCCTGCTCAATACAATCCGGAATGCCAGCACCATCATACGAACACCCTGCCAAATAAACGCCAGGAATATGCACTTGGGCTTTATTTCGTATCTCGGCAAGCCTCTCTAAATGTCCAACCGTATATTGTGGCCGTCCATCTTTCCATCTTGTAATTACACGGAATTCTGGTTTTGCTTTAATCTTCATTGTTTTCTTTAGATCTTTCAGTACAATGTCTGTTATTTCCTCATCTGATAAGTCCACGATTTCTTCATCACCTGGTTTTCCAACATAACAACGAAGCAGTATCTTCCCATCTGGTGCTGTACTTGGCCACTTCTTATGGGCCCATGTACATGCAGTGATCCGAAAATCACTATTTCGGGTAACTAGGAAGCCTGTCCCATCAATATCTCGCTTAATCGCAGATTGATCGAAGGCTAGCACGACATTTGCTGTCGAGACTGAAGGTACTTCCTGGAAAGGCTTAAAGAAATCATACTGGCTGAACATCTTTGGTACCGTAAAATGAGGTGTTGCCATAATGATAGCATCTGCTTGAAGCACGTCCCCATCACTTAATAGGATATGATAACCATGCTCTTTCTTTTCAATATGGTCAACAGCCGTCTTTAGTTTTACTGTCCCTTCATCTAACGTATCATGTAATGCATGTACCATGGTTTCTAAACCATTTTTAAACGAAAAGAAGGCACCAGATGCCTTAGTCTGATCGCTTTTAACCGGCTTTGGCATGCTTTTTTTCAAGCCCTTCATTACACTTCCATACTTCTGCTCGAGTTCATAAAAGTTTGGGTAGGTTGCTTTAAGGCTCATTTGATTAATATCACCAGAATGAATTCCAGATAACAAGGATTCAATCTGGTTCACTAATAATTCATTCCCAAATCGGCGTCGGAAAAATTCTCCTAGGGATTGATCCCCCTCCTGCTTTCCTTTTGGGATAAATCTCTCCCCTACTGCACGAAACTTCCCCTTACCTGAAAGGAGATGAGAGTTAAGTAATGGGCCAATCTCTTTTGGGACACCCATAAAAGTTCCCTTTGGCATTTTATGTAGCTTGTTTTTTAAAAGAATATAGGATTGACCCGTTGCATTTCGAATCACTTGATCATGTAATCCTAATTCTTCCACAAGCTTAGCTGCTGGTGCCTTTCTCGCTAATAGAGAGTCGGGTCCTTGCTCAATTGTAAATCCATCACGTTTCATTGTTTTAATTTTGCCGCCCAGCCGGTCAGATGCTTCCACTAACTTGATGTTTAGCGAAAGTCCTTGCTCCTTCATGGTCTTCTGCAAATAATAGGCAGCGGATAAACCAGTTATCCCGCCACCTACAATTACAATGGATTTAGTTCGACCCATTACACTTCACTCTTCACTTTTTGCAACACCACACCCGCGAGCGTAGTAATAAATTGCGGGTTATCGTTAGGCATTTCCGGGCGATAATAGTTTGCGCCGAGTTCATCACATACCACTTTACATTCGTAATCATTGTCATACAGAACTTCTAAATGGTCTGCAATAAATCCAACTGGAGCGTAAACAAAGGAGCGATAGCCTTTATTATGGTACAGCTCACGAGTTAGATCCTGTACATCTGGCCCAAGCCAAGGATCAGGGGTATTCCCTTCACTTTGCCATCCTAGTTCTACATTTTTAATTCCTGTTTCTTCCTTAATTAACTCTGCTGTTTCGCGAAGCTGTTCCGGGTACGGATCACCGTTTTGCAAAATTTTCTCTGGAAGACTGTGAGCAGAAACAACTAAAACTGCTTTTTCTCGCTCTTCTGGTGTCATTTCAAAGAAAATAGCGCCAATTCGGTCTGACCACAGTTTGATAAAGCCTGGAGCATTGTACCAACTTTCCACTGATTCAATGGTGATGCCATGCTTTGATGCTTCTTCACTGGCACGGGTATTGTATGACTGCACACTGAATGTGGAGTAATGTGGTGCAAGCACGATAGATACTGCTTCTTTAATTCCATCCTTGGCCATTTCATCTACCGCATCTTCGATAAACGGTGCAATATGTTTTAAGCCAATATATGCTTTAAATTCATACTCATCTTGCGCTTCATTTAAATTGGCTTCTAATGCTTTTGCCTGCTGTTCAGTTATTTTAGCTAGTGGAGAAATACCCCCAATTGCCTTATAACGATCCTTAAGATCTTGGAGCGCATCTTCTGCAGGTTTTCTTCCATGTCGTATATGTGTGTAGTACGGTTCAATATCCTCTTCCTTGTATGGTGTTCCATAAGCCATTACAAGTAAACCTAATTTTTGTTTTCCCATGTTAAGCACCTCTCTATTAAAATTGACAATTCTTTATAAAGTTAACCCTTCCACTAAGGAAAGTTGATACGAATAAGTGATGTATTTATCTATCTTTTGGAATATCTATGAATATATTCTGTTAGTTTTTTTAGGGTTTCCGGTTTGATATCTGGAGTTACCCCATGTCCAAGATTAAATACATGGTTTCCATCTGCTATTCCTTCGTCGATTAATGCTTTTGCTCGATCTTCAATGGTTTCCCATTTAGTCAAAAGTAAGGTAGGATCTAAATTCCCCTGAAGTACTTTTGTTACACCAATCTCACGTGCTTCTGTAATAGATGTACGCCAATCAAGGCCAATTACGTCTACTGGTAAGTCGTTCCATTCCATCAGAAGATGTCTTGCTCCAACACCAAACGTTATGAGTGGCACACCGTGCTGCCTTAATTCGGAAAAAATACGGGTCATTACCGGTTTTATAAATACACGGTAATCGGAAGCATTTAAGGCGCCAACCCAAGAATCAAAAATTTGAATAGCTTTTGCTCCTGCCTCGATTTGCGCCTCTACATACGTTATTACCATATCAGCAAGCTTATCCATTAAAGCAAACCAAGCTGCAGAATCGGTGTACATAAATGCTTTTGTTTTATTATAATTTTTCGATGGCCCACCTTCTATCATATAGCTAGCCAACGTAAATGGCGCCCCGCTGAAGCCAATTAAAGGAACGTCCAGTTGCTCTTCTGTCAATAAACGAATCGTGTCCAACACATACGGGACATCTGCTTTTGGATTAATACTTCCTAATTTTTCTACATCCTGAAAATTTGTAATAGGATTGTGTATTACTGGACCAATCCCACTTTTAATTTCTACGTCCACTCCTAATGCAGGGAGTGGAGACATGATATCTTTATACAAAATTGCCGCATCTACACCATAATTTTCAACAGGTAAGCGTGTCACGTATGCACAAAGCTCTGGCTGGTGCGTTATTTCAAATAAAGAATACTTCTCCTTCAGCGCACGATATTCTGGCTGTGATCTCCCTGCCTGTCGCATATACCAAACTGGTGTATGGCTCGTCTCTTCACCCTTGTAAGCTTTAATTAACGTGTCATTCATTGTTTTGGCCATGTTATCCATCCTTTATCCACCATAAGAATAATTATCTTCCATAATCGAATCATATATTCCGATTGTAAGCAGAATAAAAACCGCTCTCATAATCCATTATTAACTATAGCGATTAATTTCCCGGCTGTATAGCAAAGCCATTTGATTGTCATGAATTTGTCTAAATTACCAGGATAACTCTACTATATTGGACCTCTTTCCCTCGAGCTTTGTAAGAGGGTCATATGCTGTAATATAGTACTGCTTTGATTGAAACAGGGCATTGCTTATCGTATATTCAGATTGGCCTTCTACCTCTGCAACCCGCTCATCGATGCCATCTTCTACTCGATATATTCGATAAACGACACGATTATCATTAGAGCCTTTCCATGTGAGTTTCGCTTGCACGAGTGAGAATCCGCCAAATGTATACGATGCCTTTAGATTTTCTATAACTGGTAACTCAATTGGCTTTTCAAGAGCTACTGCATTTTTCGGCTTTGTAAAGGCCTCCGTTAAGGGTTCTATCTTATCCATCTCTGTCAATATTGCTTTTGTTAACTCTGTAGGATAAGCACTTCCTCCTGTTAAATAGTGGTCCTCATCTGACTGATCATAGCCCATCCATGTTACCATCACATAATCCGGTGTATATCCTGCGAACCATGCATCCTTGGCTTGTCCTTCAACAAATGGATGCTGTGTGGTGCCTGTTTTCCCTGCAAGTTCTTTAGAAAAACTTCCTGCGGTCGCTGTGCCTGTCTCCACCGTCTCTAAAAGCATCTCGGTCATATCCCATGCTACCTGCTCGGTAAACACCTCTGTCTCTTCCGTTTCCGCTTGAAATAGAAGTTCATCATCTGAATTATAAATACGCTCAATTGTATGGGAGTCCACCATTTTGCCACTCCTTGAAAAAGCACTATAGCTATCCATCAGGTCTAATGGCGTAATGCCTTCTGCAAGCCCACCTAATGCGATGGCCAAACCATCATCTTCAATCGAAAGGTTTAGTTTCTGCAAATACTCCTTTGAATAAGAGACACCTAGTTGGTCAAGCAACCATACAGCTGGCGCGTTCTTTGAATATTTAAGTGCATTATAGATGGAAACAGACTCGTCATACTGTCCATCTGCATTTGTGGCAGTATACCCATTGTAATCTAATGCCTGGTCAGGTATGAGCGTATATGGTGTATAGTTATCTTGCATTAGCGCAGGACCATATACAGCTATCGGTTTTATTGTTGAACCAGGCTGTCTCACAACCGAAGCTCGATTTAATTCTCCTAACTGATAGGATCTTCCACCAAGTGCTGACACAATTTTACCTGTGTCCTGTTCCATCATGACGAAAGCCCCCTCAGTTCCTTCTGTATTTCCTGGGAAATAAGCATCATTTTGGAACTGCTGGTAAGCAATACGCTGAGCCTTCGAGTCCATGTTTACGAGTATTCGATAGCCTCCGCGTTTTAGCTCCTTAATCGACAAACCATGTTTTTCCGCGGCTTCCTTCATTACTAAATCCACATAACTGTCTGAAGAAGGTTCTGTTTTTCTCTCATTTAATTGTAACCCTAAATCACGATTTTCAGCCTGCAGTCTCTTTTCAGTAGAAAGCAATCCGGCATTTTCCATTGAGCGCAATACAACATTTCTTCGTTCTAATGCTCTGTCAGGATGATCAATTGGTGAATAGCCATTCGGTGCTTTAGCAAGCCCTGCAAGCATAGCGCCTTCCTCCACAGTCAATTCATTTACCGGCTTTGAAAAGAAGAACTTTGCCGCTGTCTCAACACCGTAGACGCCCTGGCCAAAGTAAATTTCATTTAAATATAGCTCTAATATTTGATCTTTGGTGAAGCGCTGTTCCATATATATGGCTGCCATTACTTCTTTCGTTTTCCTCATCAATGTTTTATCATGATGAAGAAATAAGTTCTTTGCTAGTTGTTGCGTGATAGTACTTGCCCCTTCCACTTTCTCCATGGCTACAATATCTCGGACAAGCGCACGCATTACAGACCGTATATCAACACCTGCATGGTCATAAAAACGTCTATCCTCAATAGCAACGAATGCATTCTTGACATGATCCGGAATCTTGTCTATCGACACTAGTTCACGATTTTCGTTATAAAGTCTCCCGATAATCGTCCCATCTTCCAATTCTATGGTGGATGTGGAGTCAAGGAGAAATGCTTCTTCGTCCACTACTAAACCGCCACCATATAAAATAAGGACAAAACCAATCAAACTCAGGACCAAGATAGCAATAAAACTATAGAGAATTCCTTTGACATACTTGGGAGTACCCCTCTTAATACCAGTACGTTCCTTTTTCATTTGTTCACCTCTACACATATCCCATTATACGACAGATTCCTACATTCTTAAAGTTTAATACTTCATATCACTTAATAATTATTTTAAATAATTCACCCCGGTGCAACCGTCCGTAAGAATCCCACTTCAAAACATGAAGTGAGAGTAAACGGCCGTTAACACCCCGATTCATTCAACTAACAATCAGTGGGAGAAGAATGAACCCCCCCACTGAGTGAAGTTTCACTTTATTTGACTAATTCTTGTATTCATAGGGTAATATAATAATAGTGATGGAAGGAAGGGTGAAAAACCATGAAAGCATTTATGACGAACGGAACCATTGATTTTCTTTTAAAGCTAGATGAAAAGCATAAGGATATTCCGTTTCATTTTATGACTAGCAATAGTAATGGGTTAGCTTATTATGAAGGAAGCAAGAAAAGTGTCTTTAGTGCTGGACGGGAGTACGACATCCTTATTGAAAAAGGTGACATTTCAGATGACGGCTATGTTGTAATGAACAACATTCCCGTGATAGAGGATGGGCAGGCTTCCTTTGAAGCGCGCTTTAAGAAACGAGGAAACGACGTGGACATGATGCCAGGGTTTCAAGCATTTCGCTTTTTAAAACCACGAAAAGGGAACACCTATGTAGTATTCACACAGTGGCAGTCAGAACAGGACTTCGAGAACTGGAAAAACTCCGAGCAGTTTAAGCAATCACACAAAGGTCAAGCAACAAAACCACCTGCTTATTATGCCGATAAACCTTTCATTACCACCTACCATATGTTTGATAAAGAGTAAGAAAGGCTATTGATCGGTTTAAAAACATAAAGACCGGACGAAAACTTGAAAACATTCAGGTAGTTTTCAAGCCTTCATCCGGTCATTTTCTTTTGATATTATAATATAAAAATACCATCCAACGAAATATTCCCCGTAGCGGGGGTCAAGCTTGTATTCTACTTTATTACATATTCTACTTTATTACATATTGGTCAAAAAATTGCTGGAATTCCTCTTCTGGTCTTTGTCCCACAATTCTTGCCTGCTCTTCTCCATTCTCAAAATGGATAAGGGTTGGCGTAGATTCTATGCCGTATGCGTTCCACTGATCCTGAAACTCACGTAGGTTCAATTTCTTCATGTCCACACCATTATCTTCAGCCAATGGTACAAGGTAAGGAGTGGTGTTTTGGCAGTGTACACATTGTGGATCATAAAAGTAGACCGTTACAGCCTCGCCACTTTCTACTTTCTCACTAAGCTCATCAGGCATAATTTGGTTCCCATAATTCGGATCATCAAGCTGGTCAATTGTGCTTTGCTCAAGTTTTTTATCTCCATAAGGATTATCATTGTTTTCCACTGTCTGGTTATTCTTATAGTCTATAACAAAATATAAACCTGCAAATAATAGAACAATTACTCCTACAAAAATGAGTATTTTTTTTTGCATTATTTATTCTCCTTTATTTCTTTGATTAATAGCAAATGTAATACAAAGATAACAATAAACGCGATCCCGGCAAGGAACGGAATGGTAATGAATCCGAAGTAATTAACATAAGCCACATTACATGGAACTAAACCACAGCCATCACCGGCTTCCTGTAGGGCAGGTAGCTTTTGAACCAGATAATGATAAAGAGAAACAAACATACCTATCCCACTTAAAATTAAACCTGGTAGGGCAATAGATACCTGTTTTTTAAATGCAGCTACTCCGTATATGATGACCAACGGATACATAAGGATACGTTGAATCCAGCATAATTCGCATGGGGTATATCCCATCACTTCGGAGAAAAACAAACTACCTGCAAGGGCTATAAAAGCCTGCGCCCATATGAGTAGTAACAGATTTTCCGCTTTCTTCGTTAGATTAGTCATTTTTTAAATCCTCTCATTTAATCGTTACATTGGTATTATACAAATGCGGAGAGAAAAAAACAAAGGGATCGTCTTATTTTCAAATTCTTTTTAAATCTTACTTCTGTCTTTACTCCGTCCACTATTCTTCTATTCTTTCATTAATTGCTGTTTATGTACATACACTGCTGCCTGGGTTCGATCTTGGACTTCCAATTTGGAGAGAATGTTACTAACATGTGTCTTAACCGTCTTTATTCCAATATATAGCTTCTCGCTTATTTCCTGATTCGTCATTCCGTTCCCGATACAAAGCAGCACTTCTCTTTCTCTTTCCGTCAAAGCATCATGCAGCTTTTTCTCTTCCGTACGAAAACTCGACAACATTTTTCCAGCAACTTTCGGTTCAATCACATTTTCTCCCATAGCTGCTTTTTTTATAGCTGCAAGAATATCGGTCGCAGAGGAGGTTTTCAACAGATAACTAAACGCACCTGCCTCAATAGCAGGAAAGACCTGTTCATCATCATAATAGCTTGTTAGAATAATAATTTTAATCGAGGGATCTGATTTTAAAATGCGCTTGGTTGCATCAACACCCGTACCATTCTCCATCATTAAATCCATGAGGACAACATCTGGTTTTTCTTTTAAAATTAGTTCAGCGCCATCATTACCACTTGAAGCCTCACCAATTACATCAATTTCTTCATCAGTTTGTAAATAAGCAATAATTCCTTTACGTACTACTTGATGATCATCCACTACAATTACACGTATCATGTTATTCTTCCCTTCTCCCATTTTTAGCACGGTATGCGAATGGTTATATGAGTCCCTTCGTCTTGATCAGATCGAAGAACAAATGTCCCACCAAGCTCCTCGGAACGTTCCTGCATCGTTTTTAACCCATAGGATGCCTTTTTTTCTACTCTATGATTCACATCAAATCCTTTTCCATTATCGCGGATATGGATAAACAATTCTTTAGCACGCGTGGCAATATCTAGTCTAACTTCTGTAGCGTTCGCATGACGTAAAATATTGGAGAGCGCTTCCTGGATAATCCGAAACACGTGATCCTCTATCGTCTCTGTAAGTGCTAAATCCTCTTCTATTGCCAGTTGAAAGCGTGTATTACTCTTTTGCTTCAGTTCCTCTACTAATTTACTAACACCAGTAGATAATGAATCGCCCGATAGATGAACGGGCCGCAAATGCAACAGAAGTGCCCGCATTTCTGTCTGAGATTGTAGCGCAGATTTCGCGACTTCCTCCATTTGTTTTTTAGCTGTTACAGGATTTTTATCTAGTTGCTTTAATGCCGCTTCTGACATCATTGTTAAAGCAAAAAGCTGTTGACTTACAGCATCATGTAGGTCCCTGGCTAATCGTTGGCGTTCTTCGATTACAGCAGCTTTATGTGCTGTTTTTGCATAATCTGCTTTTTCATCGGCCATTCGCTGCAAGGATTTCACCTGATTTTGCAACTTCTCACCAAGTTCGTTCATTTCATTACCGATTCTCGCCAGTTCATCTCCTTCGTTATAATAAACACGAGATTGATAGTTACCATTAGCAAACTGTGTAATGAGGACAGACAAATAGTCAAGTCGTTCCTTCATATCCCCACTTGATTTAAAACCAGTATATAGAGAAATAATGATGGCTAGTACAAAATATAAAGAAATGAAGAGAAAAATACTATGCGGCGTTAACCATTCTGGTTCGATTAAGACATAGATGGAGAGCAATATTGACAAAATAGTTACCGTTGTAAGAAATACACCGTATAAATGGGAGCGTATATAACTATATCGTATACTCGAAAAACGTTTATTCATGTTTAGCGCCCCTTATACATAGTCGATTCTAATTGAACCGGCCTTTAAACGAATATGAAAATCAATTTTCTGTACGGCGTGTTCGTAATCCTCTGTTTCATAGTCGAGAGATCGATTTATACCATCCACATTTTTTCCAACCACCTCAATATCCCCTGCTTTAACAGAAGCATGTACTTTAAATGGCACATCCTCCGGTATTAAAATAGTCACATCACCTGCCAGCGAGCTAATGGAGACGGGTGTTCTTTTTTCAGGAATGAAAGCCTTTGAAAAGTCAAAGTAGAAGTCACCTGCCATGTTATTCAAGTTCATAGGTTCAAGTTTCCAGTTAGGAGACGTGTACTCATAACTGCCGACAGAGAAGAAAGAAGAATTATGGGATTTCTGGGATTTATCTGTATAGAATTCTTCGTCTTTACTATTATATGTTACAAAGTATTTCTTTCTCCCAATTAAGAGAAAACCGACATAAATAATAAGAAGTGGCCACAATTTAAATATATCTCCCAATGTAAACGAGATATATTCAAATCTATCAAGAAGCAGCAAGGAACCGGCCACAAGGAACAATGATCCAAAGATCCAGCTCCCTCCCCTTCTTTTCCAATAATCCAATAGCCATTTGCAACCAATCACCACAAAGAAGGTAGGATATATATAGAGCCAGGCTGCGTTAAAATCAAATGCAATTAATCCAATGTTAGAGAGAACTAGCATGATGCCTAAAGCAATTAACAATACTGCTAGAAAATAACGTATAAAACTTTTCATATACGATTCCCTCCTTCCTAATTTTTTGTTTAAAAATACTGTTCTTACGACTCTACTACAAATTCCTTCAAGCGTTTATTCCTAATCGTGTTTAGCGCAATTCCTGTTATGACTAACCCGCTTACAATTATAATGACTTGTATTTGGACACCTACTGCAATTAATAAAGACGTCACTGCATAGGAAACAGGGACCAATCCTGATGATACTGTCATCAGCAAGCTCATTATTCTGCCAAGCATGCGCTTCTCTGTTGTCTGCTGAAGCATTGTCATAATAGGTATGTTTACAATCTGCATGGCAAACGCCATGACAAAGACCAACGCTGCTGTCATCCCTAATATTGTAGACGTACCAATAAAAGTGTAAATAATACCAAGTCCGATTAATCCGCGAATTACTGCTATACCTGGTTTTTTAAATGAGACAACCGCCAAAAATACAGCTCCCATTAATGCTCCTATACCCATCGACATTTGAACGGTTGCCAGACTGACAGCACTTCCATGAAAAATGTCCTTCACGATAATCGGTATTCCAATGGTAAACGGCCCTGTAAAGAAAAAATTAAGAAAGAATGATACGGAAACGATAGAAACGATCAGTTGATTCTTTTTTGCGTATACGAGCCCTTCCTTTAAATCAGCCCAAGGTGTTTGGATTGTTCTTTCCTCTGTATCTTCTTTTTTCAAACGGATAAACAATACGATAATAGAAGCAATAAATAACATGCACATGGCTACAGTAAATACGCCTGTAAAACCAAGAACAGCGATTAGAGTTCCACCTAAAGCCGGCCCAGCTATCGGACTGATTTGCGCAGTCATTTGAATTAAAGAATTTCCCCTTTGTAGCTGATTCTTTTCCAAAACCATCGGGGTCAAGGAGTTTATAACAGGGTAGCTGAATGCATCCGATATACCGAATAACGCAGCAAGCGTGATAAGATGCCATGCCGTGACAGAGTCCGTTATTAAAATAAGGATCAGGATGAGAATTAAAACAGCCCGTGATAAATCTGATATAAACAAAATGAGTCGCTTGTTAACTCGATCAGCAACTACCCCCCCAAAAGATAGCAACAACAACCTAGGGATAGAAGCTGCTAGAAAGAGCATTCCGAAATAAAAACGGTTTTCACTAAGCGAGAGCATTAACCATTCCGCCCCAATTAAATAGACATAATAACCAGGTGAAGATAGAAATGCGCTTAAAAACAATAAAATAAAGTTACGATTTTTCATTAATGGTACGTGTAAGGCTTCCTGCGTACGGACTGATACATCCATTAAAACTACCTCCCTCAATTCATCTCTTACTTATCATACAAAAACAATTGAGTGAGGGGGACAGTCTGCGGATTGCTTTTAACTCCGTCTTAAGACTGAATCTTTTTTTGTCTATGTCTAAGTTTTTCGTAAAGGAAAATCATAACGAGCACCCAGAGATACCCAAGTATGAAACCTGCCATGACATCTGTTAGATAATGTACATTGATGACATACCTACTTATCCCTATTAAGAGGATTAAAAAGGCAAGTCCGCCTTGAATTAACTTTTTCGCTTTTGGCTTCTTTACAAGCTGGACGATAAAATAAGCGAGTAAGCCATAACAAACCATCGATATCATCGCATGTCCGGATGGAAAACTGTATCCTTCAGCATTTGCCGCAACAAGAATGCTGGGTCTTTCACGTTGCACTACATGTTTAATCCACACATTAATTACGTGAGCGCCCCAAGTGCCACCAGCGAATACCAAAACAGGTAAAATCGTTCGGTACTTCCAATAAAGAATAACTGCCATTATGACAACAAGAGGGATTACGAAATGAGATGATCCTAATTCCGTTATCCAACGGAAAACAGTATAGAATTGGGAATCTACTGCAAGACCTTCTACAGGATCTCTTGTCCACTGGTCCATATATGGCAATGTTCCATTTAAAATTTTCGTTATCCACAAACCTATCATCACTACTACTGCAACAAGTAATACAAGTAATAGATAATTCTTCTTCGATCGCATTCATTTATCCCTCCTCTCTTTATGATACCTTAAATGTAGTTTCAAAAACACTGAGGAGGGAAAGATATAAACAGATAAAAAATATAAAAGGCGGGATTAAAATGGAAAAAGAATTACAACAATTAATTGATGGATTAAACGTGGACTTAGCTAATGAATATGGTGCTGCCATTCAATATACGTACAGCGCTTCTGTAGTTACAGGACTTTATCGTTCTGCATTAAAACCATTTTTTGAAGCGGAGATTAATGATGAACTTGGCCATGCCCTTTATTTATCAGAGAAAATTAAATCACTTGGGGGCACCCCAACAACCAAGGCAGCTGAGATTCCACAACCTACTGAAGTGAAGGAACTGTTAAAAGCAGCTCTTCAATCTGAAACTGACACAATCGAGCGTTACGAGGAACGAAAAAAACAAGCAGAAAATCTTGGTTTCACGGAGCTTGTTGTAAAATTAGAAGATCTTATTTCTGATGAGACACATCACAAAGAAGAAATTGAACGTTTATTAGAAGATCCGCGTTTATCCCAGTAAACAGCTACGAAAGTAGTTTTAAATCGTATAGATGATCACTTGCCCCCATTGGCCGTATTAATTTGGCCGATGGGGGTTTTAACCTTCTCTCCCCAAAATTGTTTTAGTTTGGATTTCTATCAATTCTTACTTAACAAGCCTGACTTAGGATTTACGTCCCCACTTTTGCTCTGAAATGTTATAATAGTTAGAAATTAAATTCATCGAGGGGGATTTAAATGCTACAAGACATCCATGCAGCCATAGACAAATTGTATGATGAGATGGTAAAAACCAGACGATACTTACACCAACATCCAGAATTATCTTTTAAGGAAACGAAAACAGCCAAGTATATAGCAGATTACTACGAAAACATTGGTATTCCTTACAAGTCAGGCGTGGGCGGCAATGGAGTAATTGCTACATTAAAAGGTGGGAAACCAGGTAAAACCATTGCATTACGAGCAGATTTTGATGCATTACCGATACAAGACGAAAAAGATGTTCCTTATAAATCCAAAGTGGACGGTGTCATGCATGCATGTGGTCATGATGGACACACAGCTTCTTTGCTCGCTTTAGCTAAAGCAATGCAACAATTTCAAGATGAACTTCCAGGTACAATTGAATTTTTACATCAGCATGCAGAAGAGTATGCACCCGGTGGAGCAAAGCCGATTGTGGAATCTGGCGCCCTCGATCATGTGGATGCAGTATTTGGGACACACTTATGGGCTACAACCCCTCTTGGTGTTTTACAGACATCTGAGGATGTTTTTATGGCAGGTGCCGATCGATTCACTATTACAATTCAAGGATTAGGTGGTCATGGCGCCTACCCACATGAAACAAAGGATTCCATCGTGATTGCAGCTCAGCTTATTACCCAGCTTCAACAGATCGTTTCCCGTAGGCTTGATCCGCTAGACACAGCTGTTGTAACAGTAGGAATATTCGAAGCAGGGAAAGCCTTTAATGTAATTGCAGATAAAGCAACGTTGACTGGAACTGTCCGTTATCTAAATCCAGCAATACAGGAAAACCTTATAGCGGAAATGGAGAAAATTATTAAAGGTGTCTGTATTTCTAATGATGCGGACTATACATTTGACTATACAAAGGGCTATCCTCCGTTAATCAATCATGCAGAAGAAGCAAAACTTGTTCTGGAATCAAGCAAGGCAATACACGATATTCATACTCGTGAAACAGTTGTACCTGTAATGGGTGGAGAAGATTTTGCTTATTACACCTTACACAAACCTGGTGCTTATTTCTTTACAGGAGCAAACCTAGAAGGAAATCCGTATCCTCATCACCATCCTAAATTTGATATCGACGAACGCGCCTTACCAATCGCAGCGAAAACCTTAATTACAGCCTATATGGCGTACCAGGAACGCCCTTAATAAAAAAATCCCGTCACCAGCAAAAACGGTGGTCGGGATTTTTGACATTTTAAATGGTGCTCCGCTTTTATTTACACGAGCTTGGCTTTTACATAGCTATTGATAAATAGGAAGTTAAAAAGTATTCCGCCAAGCAATGTAATGCCAAATCCAATATAAGCTTGGGTAAATAAAAAGACTAGGGAAAAAATCACAGCTTGTCCAATAGATAGCTGATACAATAATTTCATAACAGCTTGCTGTTTTGGCTTCGTCTCAACCGGGTAAATATCGAGCCATATATTCGTTCGATGATGCTGATAAATCGTCATCATTTGAAAACAGCTTAAATACAGAAATAGTATTGCAAAAATCATTTTCATCCATATGTTCGGAATATAATAGATGAATAATCCCCCAATAACAATTAAGCGTATATACATACCGAGGTAATCTCCACTACGGATAAAGGTAATTCGGTATAGATAATCAAACGTATTCTTTTTATCCACCGAAAGATTGCTTACGAGAGAAACAAGCCATTGTCGTTTTTTTACTCTATTTTTCAACTGAGGAACATCTGCAAACATATTTGCGATTCGATAGAAGGTCTGCATTCGGTTCTGATCCTTTTCAACAAGGAGGTCCCAAACAATGCCTGCCTGCTTTCGAGATACATTCAAAACATACAGAAAAAGAAATGCAAACATTACAGATGTGATCCCTGCCATCAGCATATTACCACTAATAATAAAATAAAACACGACTACGTTTAGTACAGTTCTCACCGCTAGATCAAGCCTTCTTGTACCTGGCTCGCGAACCTTCAACATCCACCAATTAGCAATTAAATTTCCTACTTTGAACACTAGCACAATTGCAATGCTCAAAAGATATATTTGTCCACTCCTGTCAGGAAAAGATGCAAAATAAAGTGGTCCAAACGCTGCTGCTACTAAGAGAACGAGATATAATTGGATAACAAAACTGTAAATGAGCGCATTTCGAAAATATGCATGCATTTTAGTTTCCGCGGTAATTAAGAAAACAAGGTCAGGCTCCTTAAGTAATGTACGAACAGGACTATAACTTACAAGCAGTCCAAGGGCCACCCCCATAATACCTGCTGTGGGGAAGTCATCGGGCAAACTTACAAGCCACTGTTGGTAGTAATAAGCAAGTGCCGAAATAAAAAACAACATTGCCACAGCAATATGACCATTGAAAATGTATTTCAAGTAACGACTTGTTTCTTTGATGTGAACAGAAAGTCGCTTTTTATAAAAATCATGAGAATCAAACATGGCTATCTTCTTCTTTCGTAAGCTGTACATACAAATCATCTAATGTTGCATGAGGCATATTGAAACTATTACGTAGCTCTTCCAATGTTCCCATTGCTCGGATTTCTCCTTCATGCAAAATAACAAAACGATCACAATAACGCTCAGCTGTAGCAAGAATATGGGTTGACATTAATACCCCAGACCCATTCTCCTTCATTTCATCCATTAACTGAAGATAGGATTGAATACCAAGTGGATCCAGCCCGACGAAAGGCTCGTCCACAATATAGAGTGGCGGTTCAATGAGAAAGGCGCACATGATCATCACTTTTTGCCTCATTCCCTTAGAAAAGTGAACCGGAAACCAATTTAGCCTTTTCTCCATCCTAAATTCCTTTAGCAATGGTGGCAGTCGCTTTTCAAACAATTCTTCAGAAATATCATAAGCCATCGCCGTTAATTTCAAGTGCTCGTGTAACGTAAGCTCATCATACAATATGGGCATTTCCGGTATGTAGGCAAGTTGGTTTCGATAAGACGCTGGATTCTCTTGGAATGTTTTTCCGTGAACCGAGACAGACCCTTTTTTAGCCTGCATTAACCCTATGATATGTTTAATAGTCGTACTTTTCCCAGCACCATTAAGGCCGATTAATCCAACAATCTCCTTTGGATAAACATCAAATGAGATACCATGCAAAACATTTTTATGGGTGTATCCCCCATGTAAATTCTCGATATGTAACAATGATTCCACAACGGTTCCTCCTCTTCATCTTCTTTATTTTATCACTACCTGGAATGAATGCCAAAGTAAACTGTACCTTGAATTTTGACAAAAAACGTGCATGTCCTGCATATTTTTTTAATCTGGTTGCAAACTAGTATTAGAAGGGCGGAGGTTTCCAATCCAATCATTTCACTTAAACCACAAATGAGGTGTTAGTGATCGAGTAGCGAAAGAAGTTTCACACTGAACGAGGTGTTCGTGATCGAAATCTAATCTAAAATTTGTGAATTTAGCAAATGAGGTGTTTGCGAAAGGTAACCAAATGTAATAAACACTTTTGCCAGCTTATCTCAGAGAAATACTGAGATATTGACAAAAAGGTTTACGTAACCAATCGTTCATGCTCATGCATAAACTGTACCGTTTACGAAGTCCCCGCATTTTCGTTACACCCCTTCGCCCTTCTTAGCGCAGGCATCGCTCTTTGTGAGTGATGCCTGTTTCTTTGCAATAAGCCCGCATCCTCTATACAATAAAAGATAATTAAACGAAGGGGTGAAATAGCAATGACTCATGACGATTGTATTTTCTGTAAAATAATTAACGGAGATATTCCTTCTGCCAAGGTGTATGAGGATGAGCATGTTTATGCTTTTCTGGATATTAGCCAGGTTACCAAAGGCCACACCCTTGTCATACCAAAACAACATACAAAAAATATTTACGAAACTTCGCCGGAAGTAGCGAGTGAACTATTCGCCCGTGTTCCATTAATTTCCAACGCAATTAAGAAGGCCTATAATCCCATTGGAATGAACCTTTTGAATAACAATGAAAAACCCGCAGATCAGTCTGTCTTCCATTTGCACATTCATATACTTCCTAGATATGGGGACGGGGATGGCTATAAATCCAATTGGACTGTGCATTCAGAAGAGTATACATCAGAAGATTTAACGAAAATAGCCAATGAGATTGGAAATGCAATGTAACATGAATCATTTCCAAGTGAGTTGAAAAGTAGTACTTTTTATTTGCCCATGTATTTGGTATAATTATAGTACATTTCTGCAGCTGACAATGAGTGTACAGTTGAGGAATGTAACATGATAGTACATGTAGCTGAGAAAGCAGAGAAGAGGAGAGGTAAAATGAATACAAAGGTTTTAGTTATTTTGTCACTATTGGTGGGAATCGGGACAGTGCTTCATACTGTTATACCGGGAGTGTTTTTCGGAGTAAAGCCGGATATGCTGTTATCCATGATGTTTCTAGGAATTATTTTATTTCCACAACCAAAGTATGTGGTGCTACTTGCACTTGCGACAGGTGCTATTTCCGCATTAACAACACAGGCGCCTGGTGGGCAGATCGCCAACTTGATTGATAAGCCAATTACAGCAATGCTATTTTTGATTTTATTTCTATTTGTTAAGAACAAGGTTAATAATAAAATAAGTGCCCCTGTTTTGACCGCGATCGGGACAATGATTAGTGGCGCAATTTTCCTTAGCGTTGTACTATTCTTCCTTGGCGCAATGGAAGGTGGATTTATAGCAGGAATGCTTACGGTTGTACTCCCTGCTGCCGCTGTGAACACATTGATTATGATTGTGATTTATCCAGTCGTTGAGGGGATTTTGAAGAGGTCACAGCCTATAACATCATTGTAAGAAAATCCTCTGGCAGCTTCGTTTGTCAGAGGATTTTTTAGAAATACATAAGTAAAATGTTTGATGTAACAGTAAAAAGAGGAAAACTATATGTAAGTGTTGGGAAAGGAGCGTATTTAAATGGCAAATGTAAAATCATTATTATTAGGATTAATGGTTGGTGGTACGATAAGTGCTGCTACAACCCTACTTACCACCCCTTCTTCTGGTAGCGATGTCCGTAGCCGTGTGAAAAACCAAGGTACGGAATTGAAAGACATGATCGCGAATTTAAAACAAGACGGCTTAAAATTGAGAAAACAATTGACTGAGACATCAAAAGAAGGTGCAGCTTTAGTCAAAGAATTAACACAAGAAATGAAGAAATCTGTTGAGGAATGGAAAGATACGGTAGAGCCTCACCAGGAAAATATTCATCAATATCTGGAACAAATTGAATTGAGCCTGAAAGACCTTGAAGAAAAAATGAAAACTAAAAATCCATAAAGTGAAACTTCAATCAGTGGGGATTTCGTTCTTCCCCCACTGATTGTTAGTTGAACGAATCGGGGTGTTAGCGTCCGTCTACTCCCACTTAAACATCATTGTTTCACTTCATGTTTTGAAGTGGGAGTCTTACGGACGGTTGCACCGGGGTAAAAAAAGTGTTGCTTATATAGCACAAAAAAACACGCTTGGTGAATATTTATAAACCAAGCGCGTTTTTTTGTTCTTATTGAAGTTAAATGAGATATGCCCCAGCAATTAAAGTGAGACTATTTAGCTTCTAGATCTTCAATAGAATTAATATCTTCCATATATTCTGGAACGACAAGTCCGATTTTAGCCCCATCAAGGTTTGCGCCAAGATCTACAAAGTCATCCTTAAAATCCTTATAGAAATCAGCGTGAGTCTGTGGCATCCAAGCTGCCATTGTCGCGTCTCCATCTCCGTTTGCTACTGCCTCGAACATAACGGCCACGTCTACAGGAGTGATCGTTACCTCAAAGCCCTTTTGTTTTAATGCTTCTGCTACTACATTTGCTGATGCGCGTTCGGAATCCCACGGCGTGGAAACAAGCTCTACGGAAACTCCATCAACGTCTTCAACGTCTTCTGTCCATTCTGCTACCTTATCCGGATTGTCCTCAACCCATTGCTTAGCAACCGTCGCTATATCTTCTCCAGAGTCCGAGGATTCGTACATGATACCCTCCATATCTTCAACTGTCCAATTAAACTGATCGATCAGTTTATAGGCATTAGGTTTGTCCTCTTCTAAGCCTTTTCGCGCGAGCGATTTGATTTGCTCCACTTCTCCATAAACCCCTTGTGGATCTTCAAGATATTTTAGGTTATCAAATTTTGTGAACATCCAATGCGGATTCCATCCTGTCACAACAATTGGTTCTTCATTGTTTATCGCTTTCTCCAACTCTGTAACCATTGCTGCTGTTGAAGATTGCTCAACCTGCCAGCCATCTAAGTTCTCATATTCTTCAATAGCTTTTTCTGTAGTAACTGAGATTCCAGCACCTGGTTCAATACCAGTAATCGTATAATCTACTTTCTCTCCAATGTTCACTGAGCCTTCGGAACTTTCTTCTCCGCTTTCCTCACTGTCGTTTCCTGAACCACATGCAGCTAGAAACAAAACGAGTAACATACCCATTATCAATGTTAATTGTTTTTTCGGATTTTTCAACATAAAATTAAAGCCATCCCTTCAGTGTTGTATTGCTAAATACTATGGTAATTAATACTTAAAACAAAAAGGCTGGCACATGATGTACCAGCCTTTTTGTTCCCTAATCGCTAGGATTATTCTACACCATTCAACCATTCATCTACTTTGTCTTGGTTGTCTTCTACCCATGTAGCAGCAGCTTCTTCAGGAGAAGCGCCGTCATAGATATCAAGCATTACAGACTCCATATCATCTGTAGTCCAGTTGAACTGGTCAAGAATCTTGTAAGCATTTGGAAGATCTTCTTCTAAGCCTTCACGTACCATTGTGTCAATGGTCTCTGCCTCACCAAATGAACCTTCTGGATCTTCAAGATATTTCAAATCATACGCTTGGAATTTCCAGTGTGGCGTCCATCCAGTTACAATAACATCTTCTTCATTTTCAATAGCATTTCCTAGCTCGGTAGCCATTGCACCACTAGAAGACGTTTGTACTTCCCAGCCCTCTAGATTGTCATAATCCTCAAGTGCTTGTTCAGCTGATGCTACAACTCCAGCACCTGGTTCAATACCAGTAATTGTTTTATCAGCTTCTTCATCAAGGTCAGCAATAGAATTTACATCCATGTATTCTGGAACAACTAACCCGATTTTTGCGCCTTCAAGGTTTGTACCAAGTTCAACAACCTGGTCACCATATTCTTCAAACTGCCCTTTATGCGTTGCAGGTAACCATGCTGCTACCATACCGTCAGCTTCGCCGTTTGCAACAGCTTCCCACATTACGGCATTATCAAGTGGTGTTAATGTTACATCATAGCCTTGGTCCTCCAATACCTTCCCGATAACATTCGTGGAAGCTACCTCAGAATCCCATTCTACGTATGCTAGTTCTACTTCTTTTCCTTCACCTACAGAGCCTTCTTCTGATCCACCATCTGATGATTCATCATCTGAACCGCAACCAGCAGCAACCAATGATAATGAAAGACCTGTTACAAGGCCTAAACGTTTCCAGTTAAATTTAACCATAACTCAAAATCTCCCCTTTTTTAGTAATGAAATATATATGGACTTTTCTTAAGAAAAGATACCAACAGCTTAGTTGTTTATCCCGGAGCAACCGTCCGTAAAAACCCCACTTCAAAACATGAAGTGAAACAGTGATGTTCAAGTAGGAGTAAACGGACGCTAACACCCCGATTCGTTCAACTAACAATCAGTAGGGAAAGAAACCTCCACTGATTGAAGTTTCACTTTATTTCTTTTTGTTTAAATTCTGTGTAACACGGTCAATGATAATTGCAAGGATAACGATCCCAACACCAGCAACAAAGCCGTTACCAACGTTCGAACGTTGTAGTGCAGAAAGCACTTCCCTTCCTAATCCTGGTGCACCGATCATGGATGCAATAACAACCATGGATAGTGCTAGCATCACAGTCTGGTTAATACCAGCCATAATTGTAGCTTTTGCCATTGGAAGTTCCACTTTAAATAGTTTTTGGGAGCCAGTGCTACCAAATGCCTCAGAAGCTTCCACTAACTCACTTGACACCTGACGGATACCTAGATTAGTAAATCTGACTGTTGGTGGCGTTGCGAAAATTAGTGATGCGAAGATCCCTGGTACCATCCCTATTCCAAAGAAGGCAACCGCTGGTATTAAATATACAAACGCAGGCATTGTCTGCATGAAATCCAAAATCGGTGTAATAATTGATTCTGCTGTTTTACTTTTTGACATGAGTATCCCAATTGGAACTCCAATTATGATAGATAATAGACTTGAAATTAATACAAGTGTAAATGTACTCATTAGGTGTTCCCATAAGCCCTGGTTATAAATGAACCACAGACCAACAATGGAGAATGCCGCAAGCCCAATCTTTTTGCCTGAAATAAAGAAAGCAAGAATTGCAACTAAAAGAATAATGATAACTGGTGGTACTGCTGTAAGTGACTCTGAAACAAAATCCATAAAGTTCCCAAAATGTTCTTTAATTGGCTCAAACAAGAATGAAAAAGTATCTGTTAAAATATCAGTAAAAGTTTCTGTCCAATCCGCAACCGGAATTTCTGGAATGAAATCTAGCATATTATTTAACATCGTCTATGTTCACCTCGCCTTCCCCAGCAAGAGCAGCTATAACTGCGCCGCGCACAATGATTCCTACAAGTTTACCTTCCTCTACCACTGCGACTGGAATTGGAGAATCATGAATGATATCAAAGATTTCTTTTAGTGAGGTATCTCTATCTACTTTTGGAATATTATTTTTCAAGATTTCCTGTAGATTACCCACTTCTTTTTTACGAGCTTCTGAAGCGTCATCAGCAGTAATATAACCCTTTAGATTACGTTTACTGTCCGTTACGAACATGCTTGATAATCCTTCTTCACGCATACGCTCCAATGCAACCCTAGGACCATGCTTATCAATGTTAACTGTTTCAGGACGTTTCATAATGTTATGCGCCGTTAATACTTTAGAACGATCAACATCCTCAACAAATTTTTCAACATAGTCATTAGCAGGATTAACTAAAATTTCTTCTGGCGTACCTATTTGTACGATAGAGCCATCTTTCATCAAGGCAATACGATCGCCTAGACGGAGAGCTTCATCCAGATCATGTGTAATAAATAGGATAGTTTTCTTCATTGTAGTTTGCAGATCAAGCAACTCATCCTGCATTTCTTTACGAATAAGTGGATCTAGCGCAGAGAATGCTTCATCCATAAGTAGGACTTCTGGATCGTTAGCTAAAGCGCGGGCTAACCCAACACGTTGCTGCATACCACCGGATAATTGATTTGGCTTTTGGTGTATATAGCCACCAAGTCCAACCATTTCCAATGCCTCTGTCGCTTTTTTCTGTCTTTCTTCTTTTGGAACGTCTTGAATTTCTAAGCCGTATTCCGCATTTTCCAGAATTGTACGAAATGGGAAAAGGGCAAATTTCTGGAATACCATACTCAGTTTTTCACGACGTACTCTACGTAAGGATTTTTTATCCATCCCAGCAAGATTCTCACCGTCGATATAAAGGCTTCCCTCTGTTGGTTCAATTAAACGATTAACTAAACGAACCAAGGTAGACTTACCACTACCAGATAACCCCATAATGACGAATATCTCACCAGCTTCTACTGAAAAGGAAGCGCGGTTAACCCCTACTGTATTTCCGGTTTCTTTTAATATTTGCTCTTTGGAAGCACCTTTATCTAACAGTTTTAATGCTTGTTTTGGATTCTTACCAAATACTTTTGATAACTGTTTTGCTTCAATTACTGGCAAATTATTCACCTCACCTTTAATCTAACTATTATTATTGGACCACTACTTTATAACTATTGTTTGTCCGTGTACAAGCATTAGAAACCAGCCAGAAACCCAATCTGTTGATTTCCATGAAGCCGTACCGCGTTGGTCTACTCTAAATACTATATAGGTTTTTTTATTACAATACAAACTTTAAATTTCATTAGTTTTGTACATTTTTTACGTACAGTTTAAACTGTATGAATTTAACGATGCATTACCTTTAAATAACTTCCATTTACTTAAAAATGCTAGTAGATGTGCTGTTTTTAAATAAACTTTTTTTAGTGTACCCTTTATATATCATGACTTAGGAGGATTTTATGAAAGAACCTCAAAATGAAAATGTAACAAGTGAAATTATGATGGAATTCTCTAAAACACTCGAAATGTTTGATCTTACTCCATTAGAGGCGAGACTATTTGCCTATCTATATTTATATGAAGAACCACTTACATTAGATGAAATGAGTGAGGCGCTTGGAAAAAGCAAAACATCTATGAGCACTAATGTGAGAACGTTATCCGACTTAAACCTCGTTACAAGAGTCTGGAAAAAGGGAGTACGTAAAGACTTATATCAAGCAAACACTCAATTGTTCAAATCGTTCATGAATTCCTATATAAATAAATGGATTGATGCTACGATTCATCAAAAGGATGCACTAGAGGAAACCAATAATTCGGTTGAAAGAGAATTAAGCAAAGGAGAGACACCGGAACTCCAGCAGATAAGTCATAAGCTACAGGACATCATTTTCTTCCATACACAGGTCGAGCTTCTGTTCAGGCAAATGAAACAAGATTAAAACTAAATAATAGAAATAAAAAAATATAAACGAAGGATTAATAATTTCTCCCTCGTTTATATTTACGTTTGTCTTTTTCAATAATTTTTATAAATGCTGCCATTAAGGAGGGGTAATACCCTTCTTTTATTAATGCATAAATTGTTGCGTCGGGATCAAGCTTTTCACTCAGCATTCCAGCAAATTCAATAAGAAGTGAACTGTAGTCAAGAAGGCCTTCCTCTTGTTGTACTTCATACTTTTCATTTAACCTGCTCAATAATTGGAGTAATTCGTTATACTCTGTGTCTGTCACATTGTTCTCTAACACCATCTTTATCATAGGAAAATTATTAAGATCAATCACTTTAGAAAGCAGTTGCAGATGAAAGGCAGCATTGTCGTTATATTCCGTTCTTCCCAACCTCTTGAACCCCCTTTTCCAACACCGTTAAAGCTCCGCTGTAAATCTTTTATAAAAATGCACAAAAAACTATTGATTTTTCTCTCCAATCGTACTATTATTCATGAAGGATTAAAAGTCTCATCAAGAAGATACTGGAGGGATCAAAAATGAATTGCTGGAAATCCATTAACCTTACGAAAGAACTTGGGAATAATCGAATATACCTTTTGTCATTTTTGATCGGTTTGTTATCCTTCATTTTTCTTTATGTGCCTATTACAATTGCTCAAGGTACAAATAAAGTTGACGAAGCAGGGTTTTTGCCTTTCATATTGGCATTATTGTTATTACCTGCATTGCATTCACTAATGCATATCCTACCATTGATTATACTAAATAAGCGATTAAAAATAATATTTAAATTAAAAAATAAAAGATTACCTGTTTTTAACTATTATACGAAATTCCATCTGACAAAAAAAGTCTCACTCATAGTAGCAATTGCACCAACTATCTTAATTAGCATCCCGGGAATTATTGCGAGCTATTTGTTCATTGATTATTCCGTTTATATCCTAATGTTTACATCTGTGCATATCGGCATGTCATATCTTGATTTTCTTTATGTAAATCATATTGGTAAAGCCCCTAAGAGTTGTTTCATCGATAGTCGGAAAGACGGCTTTGACATACTGATAAAGGAAAAGCACCTTTAAGATCTGGAAATCCCAGATCTTTTTTTGTAGATTCTTTTCTTGGCAAAAGGTTCTTTATTATATTAAAATGATACAATTCCAATCATAACCCTGACAAGAACACTTCTTTACTAATAGAAACATGGAGTTATATACCGATTTCTTTAACAGCTAAGAGGATTGGTCTGTTCAGATTGATAATCTTTTGTTAAAGTTAGGAATAGGATAATTAGAAGGAAGTGTGCACTTTTACATTGTTAACTGGGAACGAGGAGGTCGATTATGCTTATCATGTATTTACTTTTCGCAGCTTTTGTCTTATTTATATTTAATTCTCTTACAGATAGATTCTGCAAAAAGATGGAAATGGAAATATTAAAACAAAGAAAGGTATTTCGAACGATTAACATTATGGTTCTTATCCTACTCGTATGCTCCTACCTTCGAGTGTTGAATGTCATGGCTTAACCTAACAATAGAACTATATTTTTTTTACATAAAATATGTTATATTAATCAATAGTAAAAACAAAACGCAAGAAAAAGATTAGGAGTGTTCATAATTGAAAAAATTAGCAATAGCTGCAACACTGACAGCAGGTATTCTGACTCTGTCTGCTTGTAACTCTGACGAAGCAGATTCAGAAGTAGTCGTAGAAACCGCTGCCGGGGATATTACAAAAGAAGATTTCTATCAAAAGCTTAAAGACACTTATGGCGAAGATGTACTTCGTGAGTTGGTTACTGTTGAAGTTTTGCAGGACAAGTATGATGTTACAGAAGAACAGGTAGACAGCGAAATTGAAAAAATGAAAGAAGAGTTAGGCGATCAATACGAAAACGCGGTTAAACAACAATTCGGAAGTGAAGATGCTTTCCGCGACGTTATTGAAATTAGCTTGTTACAAGAAGCTGCTGTATCAGAAGATATTAAAATAACTGATGAAGAGCTTCAAGAATTGTATGATCGTAAAAATACAGAAATTGATGCATCACACATCCTTGTCGCTGATGAGGAAACAGCAAATGAAGTAAAGGAAAAGCTAGACAATGGCGAAGACTTTGCTGATTTAGCAAAAGAATATTCTACTGATGAAGCATCAGCTGAAGAAGGCGGAGATCTCGGGTATTTCTCTGCAGGCGAGATGGTTGCTGAATTTGAAGATGCTGCATACAGCCTTGAAAAAGGAGAAATCAGTGATCCAGTTGCATCACAGCACGGATTCCATATTATCCGCGTAAATGACAAGCGCGAAAAAGAAGAAAGCATCGGTGAATTTGAAGATGTGAAAGATGATCTTCGTCGTGAACTTGTAACGCAAAAAATGGATCCAACCGCAGCACAAGAAAAAATCAATGGTTTGATTAAGGATGCTAAAGTAGATATTAAAGTTGATGGTTTGGAAGATATCTTTGAAGAGCCTGAACAAGAGGAAGCTCAAGGCTAAATCCAACATTAAAAAGAATTTTCAAAAAGAGGATGCTCATACGAATGGGCATCCTCTTTTAATTCTATTTAATCTGATATATGCTCTTTTTGCTGTTGTTTATTCACTCTTTCCGCTTCTAAACGGTCCATATATACCTTTCCCTCTTTTTCAATAAATTGTTGTTCCAGCTTTCTCTCTGCCAGCATTGCGCGCATTGCCATATATCCACTCAAAAAAATTAGAATAACCAGCATAAAAACCCACCAAGGTACTCCTAGTATCATTATTCGGCCTCCTTGTCCATATTCTCTATCAGATATATATGTTCTAGAAGTTTAAATAATGACCGATATCTTTATTCTTCAAATGAGGGCTTGTAGAATGCTCGATTATCCATGGCAAACAACCGATCAGTAAATTCACCTGGTTTTACTTTGTCTAACGCTCGATTTAGCATATTCATCTTCGCATCCATTAGATCAATTAAGTGTAAAATCTCTGCTTCTCGTACTAAAGGTGGCTTGGGACTACCCCACTCTGCTTTACCATGATGGGACAAAATTAAATGTTGTAAGATGAGGATCTCTTCTTCTCCCTCAATTTGTAATTCTCTTGCCATTAAACCAATTTCTTCTACCATGATTGGTATATGCCCGAGCAATTTCCCTTCAATGGTGTAAGATGTAGTAACCATTCCTGACAATTCTCTTAACTTCCCTAGATCATGTAGAATAATGCCTGCATACAGCAAATCTTTATTTACTTCTGGATATAATTGATGTATTTGTCTTGCTATCCCCAACATGCTGACAATATGATGGGCCAGGCCAGACACATATTCATGATGATTCTTTGTTGCAGCTGGATATAAAAGTAAATTTTCCTGAGACTTTTTAATAAATGCTCTCGTAATTCGTTGTAACGTAGGATTCTTCATCTCAAAGATGGCCTCGGTCAATTTATCCATAAGTATATCTTTACTCACCGGTGCTTTTTCAACAAAGTCTGATACATGTACGTCATCTGTCGGCTGCGCCGGCCTCACCGCGAGAATTTTTAATTGCGGTTTCCCACGGAACTGATTTACTTCACCTGATACCTTAATAATTTTTTCCGGGATAAATAATGCTTCATCTTCCTTTGTAGCGTCCCATAACTTTGCTTCAATCTCTCCTGTGGCGTCTCTTAGGATCAGTGTAAGGAACGGCTTCCCTCCACTAGTCAATCCCTTTGAAGCTTCCTTAATAAGCATAAAACTGTCGATCGCTTCCCCAACACTTGCATAACCTATACCTTTATTCATTCTCTTCCCCCCGTATTATAAGAAAAGCGCTTGGTGAACTGAACTAGTTTCTTCCCGAACCTAGACAGCCGCACATTCTTTTATATATCTTTCATTAAAAAAAGAAGACTGACTTAAAATAGGCCAAAAAGCCTTCATTATGTCAATCTCCAGCTGTTACTTATTATTTTTAGGAATATAATCAAATATTTTCCCAGATTCAATGACCTGAATAAACTGCATCAGCCATTCATAATAATTCTGCGCATAACGTAACCGTTCAATATCATCTTGAATCTTCTCTTTCAACTCGGCATCTTCTGTGCTTTGAATGATTTCTTCTAGTTCAGCAATTGCTTCATCTGCCTCTTCTATATTTGTTTCCGTGTGCTGTCTCCAACGGTTACCGAAAAGGGAAGTGAACGATTTATACCAATCTTCTTCTGATTTATATAAATCCTTTCGAATACCTTTCTTAAACGTAGACTCAACCATTTTCATGTCTGAGAGAGCCCGAACCCCTGTAGACATGCTTGTCTTACTCATTTCAAGCGCATCGCGCATGTCATCCAAGGTCATTGGTTGATCAGCAAAGTAAAGCACACCGTATAAGCGGCCTACGGAAGATGTGATGCCATAAAGGTTCATATTTTTGGCAATCACCTGAATAAATTTCTCAATCGTTTCGTCATATTTATCCCAATCAGTTGTTATATTCTTCTCAGGCAATGGATGTCCCTCCACTTGCAATTATTAATCTGCAAATAGTTTATCATTATTTGTCAGTTTATGCGAACAGAATTTTTCAGTTGAATAATATTTTCTAATTCAAAATATTTTATAAAATCTTCATTACACGTAAAAAGTAAAATTTGCTGCTTGTTTGACAGAGCTTTAATAAGTTGAAACATTCGCTCTGTTCGTGTTGAATCAAAGTGCACAAACGCGTCATCTAAAATAAAAGGTAAGCGATGCTTTTCACTCATAATCTCACTAATCGCAAGTCTAAGGGAAATATATAGTTGGTCCTTTGTCCCTTGTGATAGTTCGTTAACTGTAAAACGAACATGGTCAGTTGTTTCAACCTGAAAAACTTTCCCCTCCACGGGAGCATATACGTTTTGATATTTTTCACCTGTTAACAATTGGAAATATTCACTCGTTTTTTCCATTACTCTGGTTAAATATTTATCCCTATATCGTCGCTTTGTTTCTACAAGCATCTCTTTCGCTGTTTTAATGACTGCCCACTTTCGAACTGATTGATGTAGTTCTTCTTTCTCCATGGAAAAGACATGTAGGGATTCTGAATACTCCCCAGAAGCTTCTAATTGTGAGATCTCTGCTTTCACATCAGCTACTAACTGACGTTGATTTTCCAAATCATTTTCTAGCATAGTAATTCGCTGTTTTTCTCTATTAATATGTTCTACCATTTCTGTTTCTTCTGAGGTAACAAGACTATGTTGTGCGTTTTCTTCATGTAAGAATGGTTGAAGTAGTTCCTCTAATCTAGCTGAAGTCTCTTGCAATCGTTTTTTTTCAGCTAGAAGATTTGCACGCTTATAAAACGCATTCTCTCCATCCACCTCTGCATATTGCAATAGTTCCATATGCGCGGCCTCATATATGGAAAGCTTTTTCTCTGCATGGTGAAGCTGCTCCGTTGTTTCTTTGTAAAGTTGCTGATAATGCAGCAGTTGGCTATCATTCTTTTCGTAACCTTGTATCCACTCCTCGAGTAATGTTAACAGGTTTTCCTGCGTTTTATCTACTGTTCCCTTTATGACTGAACTTAAAAACACATTTAGCTCTTGAGAAAATCTTTGCTGTTTACTCTCTAGTTGGTTTAAGGTTTTTGTAAGACGATCTTCCTCCCTAGATAGTCGAATGAGATGTTTTAGGTGATGGTAGACATCAGGCCAATAGATTACATTAATTTCTAATAGAAAAGAATAGTGCTGCCTTTCGTTTTCTATTTTTTTATCCAGGAGAGTTTGTCTGTCTTTTAGTTGTTCCCCTCTTTCTTGCCATCCAGCAAAGGTATGATCAAGAGACTTTAATTGAGCCTCTAATGTAGCAATTTCTGTAGAAACGTTCTCGTGCTTTAGCAGTTGCTGTTCAGCCTCTCTTTTTTCTACCATTGTTACTGAAGTATTTTCCTTAGCATTTGTAAACGCCTCGACCTCAGTTAGCGCCTGCTTCCCTAACCACCACTGTAGCACCCCAACAATGAGAGAAACACCTGCAAACATGTAGTATGTGTAAGTTTCTACAATTGTACCAATAACACCTAGGAGTATGGCTAGTCCTAAGCTGTAAAAAAACACAGCCTGATAGGTTTTCTTCTTCTTTTGCTTCCACTTTTCCCAAGTATTCTGATCTGACCTTAATTCGATATCAGAAAACGTTTCTGTGCTGTTAGAATTTAATTCATAAATTTTACTTTTTAGCTCTGTCACACCTTCCTCAGAAAGGAGGTTCTCTTCAAGACTCTCAGCTTGGGACAAAAGACGTGTTCGATCTTTTTTCAGCTGATGGCTTTCTTCCACATGCTTCGACTGTTCAATAGCTAACGTATCCTGCTCTGTTTTCAATTGACTCCAAGTTTTTTCTGTATGAAAAGGAAGGTTTATTTCATGTAGCATTTCCTTATTCAAATCAATATGTAACTGATCCAATTCTTGTTCCACTTGGTCTTCAATCTGTTCTTTTTGCTTTTGAATATTGATAATCTCTTTTTTTTCTGCAAGGTATTCTTCTGCCTGTTTTCTTAGTTTGTAAGCATATTGAAGCTTCTCCCCATCTACCTCTTTAAAGTTTTCATTCAGAGAAGAAAGCGTCTCACCATACTTTTTTTGATTTTCCTGTAACAAAGCGTGTTCACTTTTTATTGGCAACAGCTTATCCTTCACCTGTTGCATTCGTTCCATTCCATTTTCGGGGAAAGGAACTTTTTTAGGGAACTGTTCTAACTGTTTTACTACCGACTCATAGTTTTTTAAATCTGGAAGAGCTTGGAGCTTTCGTTCATTTAAGGACAACATAGCTTTTTTCTTTTGCAGTCTTTGTTGCGTCTCTTCTATCGTATCGTAAAGTGTTTGGATCTTCTCCTTTTTCTCCCTATAGGTTGCCTCGTATGCTTTTGCGGATTGTAATTGATTGGAGCGGGCATCAAGCTTGCTTAGCTGGTCGTTAATGAGTGGCTTTTTCCCAGAAGGCTTATACAGTCTGTTAATCTGGCTTTCAAGGCTAGTCTCAAGTGAGTGGATAGCAGTAGATCCCGTCAACCCAATTCCTAATAGAACTTCCCCCAAGTCTTCTTCTTTCATTTTTGGAAGATTTGCTAGATCGCTTGCTGAGAAGGAATAAATGGATCGATATGTTTGCTCTGTCATCCCCTTCAGTCTACTTTTTAACCAGGCTTCATCATATTCAGCTCCGTGTTCCGCATAACAAAGTGCTGCACCATTGCGCATTGTATCTAATCTTTCAATCGTGATCCTGCCTGCATCCGGATCGATCACCGTCAGCCTCCCTCCCATTTTTCCGCTAGTCCTCGGTTTATAGAAGTTTCGCTGTTTCGGTGAGAGGCCGAATAGCATAAATAAGATGAATGCTTGTAATGTTGACTTCCCTGATTCATTTTCTCCGTATACTACGACAGGACCTAATTCAGGAAATTCAATGGTCTTATCCACCCATGTCCCAAAGCCATATATGGTTGCCTTTTCGATTTGCATTCTTCTCACCTCATTCTTCCATTAAACCTTTGATCAAAATATGTTGAGCTTCACTTTTAATTTGTTCCGCTTCTTCCTTTGATAATGTTTCAACGTATTTTCTTGCCTGTTTCTGTTTATATAAATCGTTGAGGAAAGGCTGAATGGACGCCTCCTCTATTTGTCTGACTAACTCGCCTATGAAGTGGTCCCCTTCATATAAGAAAGGGTCAATCGTACTATAGTCAACTTCCGGACGATAACGGAATATGTGACACCAATGCAACTCTGATTGCATGGAAGCATTAGAGATTTCAATTACTTCCTCTAATAAACCTTCCTGTTCCCATGCAGCTAATCTTTTCTGGTCTCCGACAATAGAAAGATCAACCATTTGTGGAAGCTCCTTCACTAATTGACGGCAGGCTTTCTGGATTTCTTGTTCCAGCTGATGAATTTCTGAACAGGCAGTAGCATTAACTGATAGCTTGGAAAACTGGATTGCCTGAAGGGGGATAAACTGCGTTTCGCACGAGGATGCTGATAACTCAACAATATAGCAGCCTTTCTCACCTGTTTCCTTACGGTGCCTCCCTTGTATATTACCAGGGTATATAACAGGAGGGGATTCCTTCAGTACTTGCCGCTTATGTATGTGCCCCAGTGCCCAGTAATGGAAATCCTTTTCCACCAGTTCACTTAGTTGGAAAGGCGCATACATGTCATGGTCTGTATTCGACTGTATACTGCCATGCAACATCGCGATATGAAAGGGAATTGTAGTGTCCGATATCATATATTCACCAGCCTTGCCCTCTGTAACCGCCCTATTTTCATAACTGAATCCATATATTTTTGCAGCCGATTGACCTTCCTTATAATGAACAAAAGATCTCACCTGCTCATCTGGAAAGATACATACATTATCTGGATAAGTAATCGGATGGATATTTCCTTTTATGTAATCATGATTGCCATAAGATAAATAAACCATAATATTTTGCGAAGCGAGTAACTCAAAAGCCTTCTTTAAGCGAATTTGTGCTTTTAAACTCTGTTTTTCATTATCAAACAAATCTCCGGTAATTAATACAAAATCGACTTGTTTTTCAATAGCTGTCTGCACAAGGTTATCAAGTGCAAGGAATGTGCTTTCTCTTATAGAATCAAGAACTGACTTTGGCGCATGCGCCAGCCCTATAAACGGACTGTCTAAGTGCAGATCTGCTGCGTGAAGGAACCTAATGCTTTTCATCTTTTCACCTCGTCTTCTATTTTAGCAAACCCCTAAACAGAATGCACGTTCTATTACCTTCATAAGCGTATAATAACGTTTAGAAATAAAGGACTCGAGTTATGCTGACTTCCTCTCGGGGGATATTCTCCTGCTCTCGGGCGATGCTCTCTCGCTCTGGGGTGATGTTCTCTCGTTCTCGGGCGATGGTGCTGACAAGATAAAACTTCACAAAAAACGAGCGAATTCGAATTTCACTTTAAAATTCGAACCCGCTCTCATATAGCTTGAACATGACTAGGTAGCTCGTAGCTATTCTTTTTTCGACAAGGCCAGCGCCTTTTTGAAGTCCTTTAATGAACTTGATTTTCCATACATCAGAACGCCGCCTTTGTATACACGAGCTCCAATTATTGCTAATAACGCGATGGTGCCTATAAGAATGCCAATAGATAGTGCGATTTCCCAAATTGGAATATCGAGCATTCCCACTCTTAAGAACATGATCATTGGTGAGAAGAATGGAATAAACGACGTAATTTTGATTAATTCTGATTCAGGTGCATTTAGACCAAATATAGCAATAAAGAATGCAATCATAATTAAAAAGATCATTGGCATGATTAGTTGATGTACATCCTCTATTCGGCTAACAAGCGAACCGAGCATTGCTGCTAATGTTGCGTAAAGCAAATAGCCTAGAACAAAAAATACGATAGCATAAATGTACACAGAGATGGACACATCACCTAACCCAAAGACCGAGAAAAACCCGCCAGTCATATTATCCTGATTAGCTTGGATCATCGCGTACCCGACTCCAAGGAATAGAATGACCTGTGTTAGGCCTAGAAGCGCAATACCAATTATTTTGGCAAACATATGCGTTACCGGGGGAGCACTCGACACAAGGATTTCCATGACGCGTGAGGACTTTTCTGTGGCGACATCTGTTGCGATCATATTTCCGTAAGTAATGACAGCCATGTAAAGTAAAAATAACATGACATAAACTATCCCTCTTGCTTGACTCAACTCTTCATCTGTTTTAGCCGATGTATCAAGTGCCACAGCATTAAAGGTAACCGGTGCCGAAATTTCTGCGAGTGTCGACTGGTCAACACCTTGTTGCTGTGTGGCATAAGCTACTTTTATTTGCTGCATTTGTTGCTGGATAAAGGCTTTATTACCCGAGTCAGAAATGTTGTTTGCATAGTAATTCGCTTCGGGTAAGCCATTTTCATTTAAAGATAAGACAATTAATGCTTGATACTCTTCATCCTGTACTGCATCTTTCGCAGCTTCCTCTGAACCATCAAATAAAAATACATCTATTTCTTCATTTGCCGCCTGTACTCCTTGTTGCAGTGGTTCATAAAGTTCTCCTGATTCATCAATTATTGCAAACTGGTCATTCTCACCATCAGAAAATGCATCAATAATCGTTTGGAAGTTCGTAGCTGCGACAATGAATAAAAGTGTAATCACGGTACTAATAATAAAAGACTTTGTCTTAATTCGACTCATATAGGTATGGGACATAATAATCCAGAATTTACTCATAAGATGCACCAACCTTCTCAATAAATATATCATTCAGCGATGGCTCTTCTAATTCAAATTTGCGGATAAAGCCTTTTCCTTGAAGAACAGAGAAAATTGTTTGTGAAACGTCTTCGTTTTCAATTTGAATTGTACAGCCATCCATGTATTTTTTGTAGCTGATCACACCAGGATGATCTTTTAGAAAAGCAAAATCCTCGTCTCCACGGATGATGAGGTTTTTCCTACCAAAGGAGCGCTTGATATCCCTTAGAGAACCTTGAACAACTGGTTTCCCTTTATGTAAAATACATAGATGTTCACATAGTTCTTCAACATGTTCCATTCGATGTGATGAGAACACAATCGAGGTGCCTTTTTCTTTTAAATCAACTACAGCCTCTTTTAACATTTCAACATTGACTGGATCCAGTCCTGAAAAAGGCTCATCTAAGATTAATAATTTTGGCTTGTGGATGATAGCAGAAATAAATTGGATTTTCTGTTGGTTTCCTTTGGAAAGCTCTTCTACCTTTTTATTCATGTACTCCGGAACCTTAAAACGTTCCAACCAGCTTTCCAATTCTTTCACAACGCCGCTTTTATTCATACCACGTAATTTCCCCAAATAAATAAGCTGATCTTTAACTGTTAGCTTTGGATATAGACCCCTCTCTTCAGGTAGATACCCAATAAGATGGCTTTTACCATAATTAATTCTCTCCCCATTCCAGGAGATTTCACCATCGGTCCGATCAAGCAAACCAAGGATCATTCGGAAGGTTGTTGTCTTACCTGCTCCATTCCCTCCTAAAAACCCGAACATTTCACTTTCCGGAATTTCCAGAGAAAGGTTATCCACAGCTTTATGACTGCCAAACTGTTTTGTTACATTTTTTAATACAAGTGTCACCTTTCATTCCCCCTCTACTAAGTAGTACGTTTTTTCTCAATGTATTGTTTCAATGATTTTACTTTTGCAAAAATCATCTTTAAATTCGGCAAATACATCGCAACACGATATATCGCTCATCGATATAATAGCATAGACGGGGGTACCCTGACAACTGCTATTTTCATTTCCCCCTTAAAGAAACATTGATTCTATATACTTAGTGAAAGGTATATTGTATAGTCGTGCGAATAACCCTATTCCTATACTCTTTTCTTACGTTAATTTATCGAGTTCAAAACCTTTTGTTATCCTATGTGCAAAAAAGGATTTTTAGGGTATATACAGAATATAAGTAAAAGACGTTCAATACATAGGGAGGGACTTAAAAAATGCGTACTTATGCTTTAACTGTATTTGATCAATCCGGTGAGAAACTGTTAGATGAATCATTTACCGCTCCAACAGACGATGAAGCAAAAACTGTTGGGCAGGCAAGATTAGAGGAAGCCGGCTTCCAGGAACACACGTATCGATGTGTCACACCAGAAGCAAAGCTAATTCTATTTCACCGATAAATTTTCCACATTATTGTAATAAGACCAACAGTTCTAGACTGTTGGTCTTTATTCTCCTTTAAAAACTGGTTTTCTTTTCTCTAAAAAGGCTCGCACACCTTCTTGATGGTCTTGTGTTTGCCTAAGCTCCCACTGTACTTGTTGTTCATCAGCTAAAAAGGAGGCGAGACTTTCTTTTTCACGAGAATGATATAGCTCTTTTGTCTTTAGCATAGCAATTAGCGGGGATTTAAGTAGTTTTTCTGCCAGACCATTTGCTGTATCTATCGCCGGCTCATCTGATAACATATCCACTAAACCTATCTCCTTTGCTTGTTGTCCATCAATTTGTTGCATCCCCCAAGTAAATTGTTTCGCTCTTTGAATTCCGATTCGTTGCTGTAAAAAGAAATGACCGCCTCCATCTGGCAGCAACCCTATACCGATAAATAGCATGCCTAATTTTGCGTCTCGTTGCGTGACGACATAGTCAGCCGTTAGTGCAATACTAAGTCCTAAGCCTGCAACAGCTCCATGGATAGCAGAAATAACGATTTTAGGCATCGTATATAATTCCATCACTAATTCTTTAATGGATCCCATGACCCCATCAAAAAACATCTTATCTGAAAAGTCTTCCATCATACGAATATCTCCCCCAGAACAGAAAGCGCTTCCCTTCCCTGATAAAACAATCACCTTCGCTTTACTATTCTTAGCACGCTTAACTGCAACCACGAGCTCCTCCAACATCTCTTTATTTAAAGCGTTGTATTTTGTTGCACGGTCTAAAGAGATATGAGTAATATCGCCCTTTTCCTCCATTACTACATACTTCATCATTCCATCCCCTTTTAAAAGTCTTTCTATCTCCTTCGCCATTCAGGATGCAACTTCCTGCTTCCCGACTTAGAAAAACTCGCAAGTCTCGTTCTTTAATCAATATGTACGTTTTTCATAGCTGCGACTTTAAAATTTTCATTGCTTACTTGATAAAATTTTTACGTAAAAAAAGCCCACAAAATTGTGGGCTTTTTATCGATATAAAATTATTGTTGCGTATCCTCAGGCGCGCCATATAATTCTTCTAATGGCTTCGTAATAATGCGACTTACATCATTAATTACCGTATTTAATCGTTGTTCTTCTTCCATTAATTTAGAGATGTCTTCATGCTGTTGGACAAGCTCAACAACCTGACGAGCTTTCTCAACTTCTTCCTCTGTAATTTCCTGACCTTGCATTTGTTTCTCCTGTAAAGCCATTTGGGTATCACGGAAATTATCGAACATTTGCTTTGCAGTTGCATCATTCATTACTGCATCATATGCAAGTTTTAAGCTCTTAAATTCTTCACTTTCACGTATCGCTTTTTCTAAGTCATACGCACTGTCATAAATGTTAGGCAAAATAAATCCTCCTCCGATTTTCTTACTCTACCTACTATAACAAACGATTAGTTTCATGTATAGCGATAGAAAGATGAGGCAAAAATCCAATAATTTATTTTTTAATCATGTTATCATTGCTATAATTATAACAAGGTCATGAGAAAGAGGTTTTCATATGTTAGAGCAGCTACAAAACATTTTTCCATCCATTATTTTTCACCAAAATTTAAACAAAAAAGAAGCTAATGAAGAAAACTACAGGTGGTTTCGGTTCGAACAAGATCAAGTGATTGGCATACTGAAGGAGGAGCTGTCAGGTAGGGACCTCACTCTTCTGTCGGCATTTCTCACACCATACCAAGCAAGTTTTCCCGCGCTTACAGAGGCCGAAAAAAAATGGAGAAATATAATTGAAACAGATGACGCATCTGGCAATGTCACGGCCTGCCCTTTTCGCTTTGTTTATTTCTCTATTAGAGAAGATCAAATGGATCCTCAATCATTTAAAGAATCGCTCTATGAATTTTTCTCTTCTCCTGTGCCGATACTTTGGGAGAACGAGCAGGAAGGAATTATCATTGAAGAGAAAGCTGAGAATGATGATGAAAGCATTTCATATGAACAGATTATTGATGTCCTCATGAGCGATTTGTATGTCAATATTCACTTTTTTGCTGGACCTTATACACAACAATTAACCAATACGGGAGAACATTATAGCTCGATACTTTCAAGTGCACGTACAGCTTTCACATACTCAGACAAGTCTGTGTTATCCTTCTCTGAATCCATCCCATTTTTATTGGTTGATCAAACAAACGAAAGCTTTCGTAAAGAGCTCTCGAATGCAATTCTACAAGAATTTTCAGATGATGAAGACATTCTCCAAACAATTGAAACTTTTATTCAATGTAATCTAAATGTCTCTGTTGCTGCTAAAACGCTATATATGCACCGTAACAGCCTGCAGTATCGTTTGGATAAATTTATAGAAAAAACCGGCATTGATGTTCGTGATTTTCGAGAGGCAATGGCTGTTTATATAGCATTACTGGCAAACATGCACAAAGGATAAGTAGATCTTTGTGCATATTTGCCATTTTCATACGGACAGACTTTTTCTATAATAAAGATAATAAAGCGTTTTCAAAAATGGAGGGGAATAGAATGGCTGAATTAAAACTAGAACACATCCAAAAGTCATACGATAAAAAAGTGGTAGCAGTAGAGGATTTTAATCTACATATAAAAGACAAGGAATTTATCGTCTTTGTTGGACCATCAGGTTGCGGTAAGTCTACAACCCTTCGTATGATCGCTGGGCTTGAAGAAATAACAGACGGTTCTCTATTTATAGATGAAAAGAAAATGAATGATGTGGCTCCAAAAGACAGGGATATTGCAATGGTATTCCAGAACTATGCACTTTACCCACATATGAACGTATATGACAATATGGCTTTCGGCTTGAAACTTCGTAAATTTAAAAAAGATGAAATCGAAAAGCGTGTTAAAAACGCAGCAAAAATTCTAGGCTTAGAAGCATATCTAGATCGTAAGCCAAAAGCTCTATCAGGTGGTCAGCGCCAACGTGTTGCACTTGGTCGTGCAATCGTGCGTGATGCTAAAGTATTCCTTATGGATGAGCCTTTATCAAACCTTGATGCTAAGTTACGTGTACAAATGCGTGCTGAAATTCAGAAATTACATCAGCGTCTGCAAACAACTACAATATATGTAACGCATGACCAAACAGAAGCAATGACGATGGCGACAAGACTTGTTGTAATGAAAGACGGTATTATCCAGCAAGTTGGGGCTCCAAAAGATGTATATGACAATCCGGAAAATGTTTTCGTTGGTGGCTTTATTGGCTCACCTTCTATGAACTTCTTCTCAGGTAAACTAACTGAGACTGAGTTTCAAATGGGTGATGTAAAAATAAAAATACCTGAAGGAAAGTTGAAAGGTTTACGTGATCAAAAATACATTGGTAAAGATATTATCCTTGGTGTGCGTCCTGAAGATATTCATGATGAACCTATTTTTATCTCATCTACTCCAGGAAGCAAAATTAACGCGACTATCGATGTAGCCGAACTAATGGGTGCAGAATCCTACTTATACTCTAAAGTAGCTGATCAGGATTTCGTTGCACGAGTTGACTCCCGTACAGACATACAAGGCGGTCAAGAGATGGAATTGGCATTTGATATGAACAGTGCTCATTTCTTTGATGCCGATAGTGAAGCAAGAATTAAATTATAATACGTAGAACAGGGAGCAGCAGGTCTGCTCCCTGTTTTAAATACAAATTAAAGAGGGAAAAGCAGCGCTTTTCCCTCATACCATTCATATTAAAATTGTTGTCCATTCATTTGTTGCTGAGCAGTTTGTACAAGACGCTTGGTGATTTCTCCACCTACAGAACCGTTAGCACGTGAAGTTGTATCTGCACCTAAGTTAACGCCAAATTCTTGAGCAATCTCAGTTTTCATTTGATCTAGTGCTTGTTGTACACCAGGTACAAGCAATTGGTTTGAATTGTTGTTGTTAGCCATTGTTTATCACCTCCTGTAATTATAGTGTGAGCAGATCTGCCTAACTTATTACTTCTTTTAATTGGTAAATTGTAGGGTAGTTTCCACTTACGTTATGAACGCTATTTAAAAAAACCCTAATGCCGAGGCATTAGGGTTTCTCGTCTCTATTTAGCTTATCTTGGTCCAGTCATATCAGCTGGGTTTACATACTTATCAAATTCTTCTTCGGTCAGCAATCCGGAAGCAACTGCCGTTTCTTTTAACGTGGCATTATCTGCGAATGCTTTTTTAGCAATTTTAGCAGCATTTTCATACCCTATATGCGGATTTAGTGCCGTAACAAGCATTAGAGAATCATTTAGATATTTTGCTATTTCCTCTTCATTTGCTTCAATTCCGCTAGCACATCTCTCATCAAAGGAAAGAATACTGTCTGCTAGAAGCTGGCAGGATTGTAGAAAATTATAGGCAATAACTGGCTTAAATACATTTAATTCAAAATTCCCCTGACTTGCTGCAAAGCCAATTGTAGCATCATTCCCCATTACTTGTGCAGCAACCATTGTTACAGCTTCGCTTTGTGTAGGGTTTACTTTACCAGGCATAATGGAGCTTCCTGGTTCGTTTGCAGGAATTGTAATCTCACCAATTCCACAGCGCGGTCCACTTGCAAGCCAGCGTACATCATTAGCGATCTTCATGATATCAGCCGCAAGTGCTTTTAGGGCACCATGTGCATATACAGTTTCATCATGACTTGTTAGCGCATGAAACTTATTTGGCGCTGAAATAAAATCTTTCCCGGTAAATTGATTGATTTTTTCACAAACACGCTGAGAAAATTCAGGATGGGCATTCAGTCCCGTCCCGACAGCAGTTCCACCTATTGCAAGTTCCTTTAAATAGGTTGTACTTTCTTCAATCATTCGTTCCGATTTCTCAAGCATGCGATGCCATCCACTAATTTCCTGGCCAAGTGTTAATGGTGTTGCATCCTGAAGATGTGTACGTCCAATTTTGACGATATCATGGAATCGTTCCATTTTTTCCTTCAGGGTCGATTTAAGCTGTTTTACAGCTGGTAACACAGTATCCTCCATTTTTAAGACAGATGCAATATGCATGGCTGTAGGATATGTATCATTCGAGCTTTGTGATTTATTTACATCATCATTAGGATGCAAGACAAGGTCACTATTTTTTTCTTTTAGCCATTTGTTCCCCACGAAGGCAATAACTTCATTGACGTTCATATTTGATTGCGTTCCACTTCCTGTCTGCCAAACTACAAGTGGAAAATGATCATTAAGATTCCCATCTACTACCTCTTGTGCTGCATAAGCAATTGCTTCAGCTTTTTCCTTTTCCATTAAACCAAGGTCATGGTTGCCCTTAGCTGCACTCATTTTTAATATAGCAAACGCTTTAACAATTTCAGTTGGCATTTTCTCATTTCCAATAGGAAAGTTTTGCTTGCTTCGTTGTGTTTGAGCACCCCAGAACTTATCAGCTGGTACATTTATTTCGCCAATAGTATCTTTTTCTATACGGTAATCCATGTTTATTCTTCCTCCCCTATGTATGCATTAATCAATTCATCTTTCCTCCATTGTACCAAATTTTCAGAAGAAAAAAAGCGTTAACAAAAAGGTGAGACGTGAAAATATAGTAAAACAGTTTCCCTTTTTCGTTCGTTTTCTTTTATACTGATTATAAAGACGAACGATAAAACAGGCTAATTTATCCCGATGCAACCGTCCGTAAGACTCCCACTTCAAAACATGAAGTGAAACAGTGATGTTTAAGTGGGAGTAAACGGACGCTAACACCCCGATTCGTTCAACGAACAATCAGTGGGGGAAGAATGAAAACCCACTGATTGAAGTTTCACTTTATTGGAAGTATCTAAGCTAAATCGGTAAAAAGGGAGTTTTTTGTATGCCAAACAGTTGGACACATATTCTATTTTGCGAACAAGTTGTAGATGCCATTGAGGAGCCTCTAGCTTTTCTAAAACATAAGGAATATATGAAGTTGGGTGCGCAGGGCCCTGATCCTTTTTTCTATTATAACTTCTGGCCTTGGGTCAAGGAGGAGCCTGTCCATGAAGTAGGTATGGCATTACATACGAAGAATTGTGGGGCTTTTCTAATGGACCTTATTACAGAAGCTAAACGAGGCAGCGAAGAAATGCGTGCCTATGTATTTGGCTTTGTAACACATCATATCCTTGATCGAAACACCCACCCGTATATCCATTACCGAGCAGGTTATGAAGGAAGTAAGCATCAAAAGCTGGAGATACGAATTGATACTGCTATGATGGAAAAGTATCTGAATCAAAAGACATGGAAAATGCCTGTTTATAAAGAGATCGATGTTGGAGCAAATTTTAAAAAGGAAATTAGCGAACTTCTAAACACTTTAATACAAAGGCATTACCCAGATATTTCCGATCAGAAACCAGGATATATTGAAGCTTCCTATAAGGATATGCGCTTTGCTCTAAAATTGCTCTCTGATCCTTATGGCTGGAAAAATAAATTATTTCATTCTCTAATATCTTCCTATTCACATCGGCCAATACGGGATAACATTGACTATTTAAACCTTCAAAACACAACCTGGTATCATCCTGCTACAAAAGAAGCAAGCAACAAAAGTTTTATTACATTGTATAACGAAGGTTTTGAAGAAGGAGTAGAAATTTTATCAGAGGTGCTACATTTTTGGCAGCAAGAAGAACGCACTGCGATGGAATTATCGAGGAGGATTGCTAATATTTCCTATGACACAGGGTTGCCATTAGAACGAGGGCTAGAAAATAAATACAGTGACCCAATTGTCTAAGGCCAAATTTTATTGGTGCTAACAACTCCTAAAGGTATACCCCACAAAATATAACTAGCCGAACGAATCCACATTTCACTTGGAAGGATCGTCCGGCTAGTGTATTTAATAGTAGTGTTTCCCACGTTCAATAATGGAGAATACTCAAAACCCTTATTCCCAAATAAATTGTTTAAACGCTTCACTGCTCTCCATAAACTTCTCTTTGTTATCATCTGCAATTGCTTGGTTAATCGACGTTTCTATTATTTGTTTGTTATATTGAAAACAAATTTCATCAAGGATCATTCGGGATGTTAGCCTAAATTCAAATGGTATCTCTTTTCTCGCTGAAGATACTTTTCCTTCGTATCGTTTATATTTATAGATTAGCTTTTCCTTTTTCATGGAATAGCCCCCTTGTTCCTTTTTTCTATTATCCTAAATTTTTAGAATAATTTCAACTATTATTTGCAAAAACATAAATTTTCTGGTTTAGGTAACAGTAGTTAGAGGACCTTTCATTTTTTGCTTTGGCAAACTTACTTCCCTGCTTGCAATACATATACCCTCATGCTTCAATGTTTCTCTAGACCCACCATAACGCGGTTTGTTAAACTATGTACTAGCGAAAGAACCATTAATGGAGGATATTTCATGAACCATTCAGATAACTTAAAGCGCGGAGAAAAAGGGGCCTGGCTTAGTATTTTTGCTTATATTTTTCTAGCAACACTTAAGCTCATAATTGGCTATGCAGGGGACTCAGATGCACTTCGTGCGGACGGGCTTAACAATTCAACAGATGTTATTGCATCAGTTGCTGTATTAATCGGATTAAAAATATCTCGTAAACCACCTGATGAGAATCATCATTATGGCCATTTTCGCGCAGAAACGATTGCTTCACTTTTTGCCGCGTTCGTTATGATGTTCGTAGGGATACAGGTCATTTTCAGTACCATTAAAAATGTATTGGAAGGAAACTCCCTAAAGCCAGATATGGTTACAGCATGGACAGCCCTAGGTGCAGCATTCATTATGTTGCTTGTTTATCTATACAATGCAAATCTGGCAAAAAAAATAAATAGCAGTTCGCTCTATGCTGCGGCTCAGGACAACCGTTCAGATGCCTTGGTCAGTATCGGTGCTTTTGTAGGGATAATTGGAGCCCAATTTGGTCTATTTTGGCTTGACCCTCTAGCAGGATTACTGGTTGGATTGATAATATGTAAAACGGCCTGGGATATCTTTAAAGATGCAACACACTCCCTGACAGATGGATTTGATACGGAACAAATAAAAAAAATCCGGTCCAGTGTAGAGATGGAGCCGGATGTTAAATCAGTTAAACATGTTAAAGGTAGAGTACTAGGGAATCAGCCATTCATCGATATAACGATTCTTGTTGATTCCCATTTAAATGTAAAAGAAAGCCATGACATTACAGTAAGAATTGAACAGCATCTCTATAATGAGCATAATATTAGGCATGCGCATATTCACATTGAGCCATTTCAATAAGTCTAATATGATATTTACACATGATTAAAAGAAAATTAAAAAGTAAGCAAAAAGACCGTTGCAATCGCGCCAAAAACAACTAATATGACATTTAATCCAATATAGGCTAACCCAATTGCCACCAGTCCCCCGATCAGTCCAACATGTGGCTGATCGGGTTTTATTGTCATTATACCTGGAAATATTAATGCCCCGAGGGCTGCGTATGGAATAGCGTTGAGCCAGCGATTTACCCAATCTCGAAACTGAAGCTTATCTACGATAAATGCAGGTATCATCCGGGGAATCATGGTTACGATTGCCATACCAAGTAAAATAAAAAGTATCATTGTTCTTCCTCCTTCATTAGAAAGATCCCACTCATTCCGCCAATAATTGTACCTAGCACGATTGCCCAGCCTGAGCTCATTCCAAGTTCAACACAAAGGCCATTTATTAACATGGCTATAATTGCGATGATTGCCACCTTCCATTCCTTTTTAACCGAAGGAATCAGTAGGCCAATAAACATTGCATATAGCGCGATCCCCATGCTCTGGCTTAGCTGATCTGGGATAACTTCTCCAAGTACCCCACCAAGAAAGGAGCCGCCAATCCACGAAAAGTAAGCTGTTAAAATAAGCGCTAAATAAAACCAAGACCCCTTTTCCTCTTTTGCTTCGTCTGGGTGGAGTGCAGATACAGCAAAGGTTTCATCTGTCAGTCCTAGAGATAAAGGTAGTTTCCATCGCAGACCAACACCCCGCATTCGATTCATAAACGATAAACTCATGACAAAATGGCGAAAGTTTAAGACAAATGTAGCAATCATAATTTCTAATGCTCCCGCTCCAACTGCAATCATATTTACTCCCATAAATTGACTTGCTCCAGCGAAAACCATCACACTCATTAGTGTTAGTTCCGTTAAGCTCATTCCTGCTTGTTTAGCAAGTACGCCATATGTAATAGCAATTGGTAGATATCCAAGCATGATCGGGAAGCCCGCAGCTACCCCCTTATGTATCATTTGTTTTTTCGTACTCGTTGTTACACTGTTCGCTGCATCTGTTGCCACATCTCTTGCCTCCTTTATGAATGATAATTCTAATTATTATATCGGATAATTTTCTTTTGAGAAAGGATTTAATTTTTTATTGACAAAAGATATTTACAGCATGTATAGTCATTGTAATCTACAAATGAAAAAAGAATAATTTATCCGGAATGCGAAGTAAATCTTTTTTAGGCAGCAAAAAGAGACGGGGCGGTTGGTGTAAGTCCTGGCAGAAAAAGATCGAATTACACATTCATATAGAGCGGATAGTCAGGTTGAGAGGCTAGCACTCATGTGTTGGCAATCAGGGTGGTAACGCGGAGTAAAGCTTCGTCCCTATTACAGGGGCGAGGCTTTTTTGTTCGTTTGGAATATTTTAGCTAGGAAGGAACGACGTACCGTTATTTATCAGGATGACTGATGTCATCTTCATAACCATTACAAAAACAAAGGAGGATATACCATGTTTCCCATAAAACCAAAACATCAACCAGCATTAATAGAATCCATACTTTTTTTCCTTGTTCTTATTTCACTTATTAGCTTCTTTATTATTAAATTGGAAAGCTCACCGCATATTCCTATTCTGCTTGGGATATTCTTACTTATCACATACGGTTTAATTAAGAGAATTAGCTTTTCAGATATTCAGGAGGGGATGGTGGAAGGAGCCCGTACTGGTATGGGTGCAGTCTTTTTATTCTTGCTTATTGGTGTACTAATAAGCAGTTGGATTATAAGCGGTACAATACCTGTACTTATTAATACTGGGTTTCAATTTATAGGTGGAACTTGGTTCTACGCCATAGTTTTTGCTGTCACTGCCATAGTCGGGGTGTCCTTAGGTAGCTCTTTAACAACAACTGCTACGATTGGGGTTGCCTTTATCGGGATGGCTAGCGCAATGGATACCTCCTTAGCCATTACAGCAGGAGCTATTGTTTCCGGGGCATTCTTCGGTGATAAAATGTCGCCTCTATCTGATACAACGAATCTTGCCTCTACAATTGTAGGCGTAGATTTATTTGAACACATTAAACATATTAGTTTAACGACAATCCCTGCGTTTATTATTGCATTTATTTTATTTGCCATTCTTTCACCAAATGAAACGATCTCCTTACAAAGTGCTACAGATTATCAAAATGCACTACAAGGAACTGGCTTAATTCATTGGCTATCATGGTTACCACTTGTTGTCATTGTACTTTGTACTATTTTCAAGATACCTGCGTTTCTCTCCTTAGGGATTAGTAGCATAACAGCAACCCTTATCGCAGGATTTGTCCATCATATTCCATGGGGATCTATCTGGGGGATTTGGTTCGGTGGCTATACTGCTTCTACCAATTTTGAACCGGTAAATGAGCTATTGACGAAGGGTGGCATTAACAGCATGTTATTCACCATTTCTCTTGTTATTTTAGCTCTTGGCTTTGGTGGTTTATTGTTTGTGACAGGTATTATACCAAGCATACTATTAGCTCTACAGGAGAGGCTCCAACGGGTCAGGTCGATTATTATTTCGACTGCCGCTACCGCAATTGGTGTTAATGTATTTGTCGGGGAGCAATATTTATCCGTTATGCTGACGGGGGAAACGTATAAAAGCCTTTATGAAAAGGTCGGCCTTCCAAGGAAAGCATTGTCTCGAACCCTAGAGGATGCAGGAACTGTAATCAACCCATTAGTACCTTGGAGTGTTTGTGGGGTCTTTATCGCAGATGTACTCGGCGTTCCAGTATTAAGTTACTTACCATTCGCCTTTTTCTGCTTAGCAAGCCCCATCATTACCATGATTTTCGGGGGTAGTAACAAAAGCAGAGAGCGCCGATTATAAGATTGAAGTAAAAACAAAGGCAAAAACGAGGTTATGCTCCCGTTTTTGCCTTTGTTTGATTTATCCCGGTGCAACCGTCCGTAAGACTGTCACTTCAAAACATGAAGTGAAACCGTGATGTTTAAGTGGGAGTAAACGGACGCTAACACCCACTGATTGAAGTTTCACTTTATAAAATTTTCACTAGTTTTCTCAAGCCTTCCAGTAATCGGGGTGATGGTCTACAATAGAGCGATTCTTCTAAAACGTGAATGTTTCTATTTTGTACTGCACTCATCATGTCCCACCCAGGTCTTTGCATAACTAGTTCTGGTCTCATTTTTTCTTCTTTAATCCCAACCCACACCATACAAATATGATCTGGATCTCTTGCCTTTACGTCCTCCCACTCGGTCTGGAAGCTTGCCACTTGTTCGGTAGCATAAATGTTCTGGGCACCTGCTAATTCACTAATCTCTGTTAGCCAATTAACAGCACCCGGTGTAAAGACAGGCTTTGGCCACCATTCCCAATAAAGTTTGGGGCGGTCAGCATCTGCTTCTCCTTCATGCCGTAGCTGGTCTATTTCATCGAGAAAAGCTGCTTTTTTCTTGATTCCGAGCTGAGACTCGCCAATTGCATGACCTACTGTTTCAATATCTTCTGCAATATCATGTAATGAATTTGGATTAAGGATAAGATATGGTAACCGATATGCCTCCAGTCCCTCGATATTCTTTTCCATTCCAGGAACACTTAAAGAAGCAAGCACAAGATCTGGCTCTAATGCAGCAACTTTATCCATGTCAATTGATAAATCAGGTCCGACCTTAGGCAGTTCTCTTACTGCGTGTGGCCAGTCAGAAAAATCATCTACACCAACAAGTAAATTGGCTCTACCTAGATAATCAAGAATTTCTGTATTACTCGGACAAATGGACACAATACGCATTGTTATCCCACCAATCGTTATTATACGTTTCTTTCTTCCCCTTGATCTGTCAGTAGCACAGGTCCATCTTTAGTAATAACGATCGTATGTTCATATTGAGCTGAACGGCCTTGATCAACTGTTCGCGCGGTCCAATTATTAGAATCCATTTGGCTCTGCCAGCTTCCTTCATTAATCATAGGTTCGATGGTGATAACCATGCCCTCTTTCAAACGTAATCCTTTATTCGGAAGGCCGAAGTGTGGGATATGTGGTTCTTCGTGTAAGGTCGGTCCAATTCCATGTCCAGTGAAATCTCGAACAACGGAGAAACCTTCTGCTTCAGCATATGTTTGAATTGCATGACCGATGTCCCCAATGCGACTCCCCAACTGCGCCTGTTCGATTCCTTTATATAATGAAGTTTTTGTTACATCCATAAGATGCTTACCTTTTTCATCTACTTCTCCAACGGCGTACGTCCATGCTGAATCAGCCAAACCACCATCAAGGTTTACTACCATATCAACGGTGACAATATCACCGTCTTTAAGTTTTTCATCACGCGGAAAACCATGACAAATCTCATCATTAATAGATGCACAAGTAGCATAGGCGTAGCCGTTGTACCCTTTTTGTTCAGGGATTGCGCCATGATCACGCATGAACTTCTCAGCAAACGTGTCAATTTCCATTGTACTGATTCCAGGCCTTATCATTTTCGCTATCTCTTTATGGCATTGCACTAAGATATCTCCAGCTGCTCGCATTTTCTCAATTTCACGCGCACTTTTTCTTGTAATCAACTCGCATCTTCCTCTCTTCTTTCCACAAACTTCCTTATTAAATATGTTAAACTATCCATAAATGTTTTTTTATTAGCTGCCATCATAAAGTGTACCATACAATATAATATTCATAAAAGCAAATAGAAATGAGGGGAAAGTATGATCGAAATAAAGGAAGTAAGCAAGCATTTTTCTGGTCAGAGAAAAGTCATTAACCAATTAAACCTTTCCATACCAGATGGGAAAATAGTTGGCTTTCTCGGTCCCAATGGTGCTGGTAAATCCACCACCATCAAAATGATGACAGGAGTACTCCCTATCGATGAAGGAACCATCTCATTAGACGGGTTTGATATCGAAAAAAACCCATTGGAGGCCAAGAGTATTTTTGGCTATGTTCCTGACAGGCCAGATCTGTTCCTCAGGTTAAAAGGATTAGAGTATTTAAATTTTATTGCTGATATTTATCAAGTCCCTAAAGAAGTAAGACAGGAACGCATAGAACGAATAACAAAGCAATTCTCTATTTATAATTCTTTGGATGATTACATTCAGTCCTATTCACACGGCATGCGGCAAAAAATCATCGTGACAGGCGTTCTGCTTCACGATCCTTCTATTTGGATATTAGACGAGCCATTAACCGGACTTGATCCTAAATCTGCCTACATATTAAAAGAAATGATGCGGGAACATGCAAACAAGGGGAAAACGGTCTTTTTCTCAAGTCATGGGTTGGAAGTCGTCGAACAACTATGTGATGAGGTCGCGATCATTAACGATGGGGAACTATTATTTTATGGCACTTTACAAGACATGAAAGAAACGTATGAATCTGATGATCAAAGCTTAGAACAGGTTTTTCTGGAGCTGACTAGCAATGAGTAAAACATGGAAGCTAATTAGAATTATGTTGAAAATGCAGTATTCCAGAGTAGGCAAAAAGAATTCCCAAACGATATTATGGATCGTTGCCTTATTGTTTCTTCTCCCGATGGCATTCGTTTATATTTCTATTGTTAGAAGTGCACTTACCGCTTTCTATAATGTGCTTGAACCATTAGGACAAGAGTCTCTTATCGTCGGCATCTTGCTTCTTTCAGTACACATTGTGCTTTTACTTGTAAGCTTTATTACAATACTGAATGCTTTCTATTTTGCAGAAGATATTGATTCCTTTATCCCTTTTCCGGTGCAACCTTATCAGCTATTGCTGGCAAAGTCAGCTGGACCAATGATTTATTTATATGGGACTGTCGCACTATTCTTTCTACCTGTATTCTTTATCTATGGTACCGTAAGTGCTGCACCTATCCTATATTATATTGCGGGAATAATCACCTTTGTTTTGTTGCCAATCATCCCGTTTACTTTGGCCGGTATAATTCTCATGTTTATCATGCGTTTTGTTAATATCGCAAAAAACAAAGATCGTTCCAAAGTAATTGCTGGTATATCATCTTTAGTATTTATCGTTTTAATTAATGTTTTAATTCGCTTAAATACGGATGTAGATGCCCTCATGCAAAACGCGGCAATGTTTATCCAGGAACAAGACGGGCTATTACGCTGGATTACTGCCTTCTACCCACCAGCTTATTTTGGAACCATGATGATGACTGCTTCCAGTTTATGGAGTGGCTTTTTATCCTTAATTGCTGGAGTAGTTCTTCATGCATGTGCGTTGCTTATTTTTATCTGGGTCGGACAGCTGCTTTATATTAAGGGAGTACTTGGAATGGGTACTGCTAATAAATCAACTTTTTCGGGTGCAAAACTTTCTAGAAAAACATCCGTAACTCCTATCTGGCTCTCTTACATCAAAAAAGAGATGCGAATTATATTTCGAACACCTACTTTTCTAACACAATGTGTGATAACGAGCTTATTTGCTCCAATATTTCTTATTATTATATTATTTATGGATTCATCTAGTGGAAATATAGGTGGCTTCTTGGATGGGTTATCAGGAAAGCATGGCCTCCTCATTCTATTTTTAGGTTCTTTACTCATTGTCGGCTCAAACGCTACATCTATTTCCGGCATATCAAGGGAAGGGAAGTCATGGCATGCAAACTTATTCCTGCCACTTAACCCGAAACAGATCTTGCTAAGTAAAATCGCCACAGCCTGGTTTATTAATTTATTCGTTATCGGATTAGCCGTTATACTGTTCATTTTTATTATAAAAATAGAGTGGACGCTTTTTCTCATTTGGCTGCCACTCGTATTATTGGCTAGCTGGTTTAGTAGTGCACTCGGAACGTTTCTTGACTTCTTACAGCCTAAACTAAATTGGACAGATGAGCAGGAAGTGTTTAAGTCACGGATGATTGGATTAATTGGTATTGTGGTGCAGCTAGGCATCTTTGGTATTTTGGTACTGTTAATATGGAATTTAGATTTTGTAAACAGCATCTATATGACAGCAGCTATCCTATTTGTACTAGTTGTTATCGCAATCGTCGTGATCCATAGCCTCATCCATCATAAAATTAAGCAGGGACAGCATCAAACCATATAAAAAATGCAGAGGAGTATATCTCCTCTGCATTTTTTACTTATTAATAGAAACCGCCGCCGTAGCCGCCGCCATAGCCACCACCAGTATAAGCAGTTCCGATAATGATCAATAAAATAAACAATACAACTAACAGCGCAAAACCGCTGCCGTAGCCTTCACCTTTACTCATTGCTTTCCCTCCTCTTTTGCCGATTAATATACTTTATGCTGCTAGACGCTTTTTGGGAGGGAATTTGCAAAGAATGGGCGCATTTTATTATAAGAAATCTTTTACGTTATAAATCTTTCCATTTTCTAGATTCGCTTCATTTGTAAGTATATCAACTAAAACTCCGCCTACTGTGTCTGTATCCTTTAATGCTTTATCTTTTTTGTAGGACTTAAATGTTTCAACATCGGTAAATTCTTCTGGTGAAGCAGCGCGAATTTTCTCTTGCATTCCTGTATCCATAATCCCAGGACTAAATGCAAACACCTTATTTCCTGTTCCCCTCTCATCTTGCTCGATTGCAACTGTTTGGGTGTACATATTAATACTCGCTTTTGTACTGCAGTAAGCACTCCAGCCGGAAATTGGACGTTCTGCTGCTCCAGAGGTAACAGTAGCGCCGATAAAGGAGAACCCTTTAGATGATGCTTCCTTCAAGAATAAATTCGTCATCACCATTGGCGCGATCGTGTTAACTTGTACATGATATGCCAATTCACTGCTTTTCGTATTCATAGCCTGATCAACAGGGTCAATTACAGCAGCATTGTTAACAAGATAAAGGGCGCTAATTCCCTCACTCCACTGATTTTTTATTTTACTGCAAGTCTCTTCCACTGCCTCTACATCACCTAAGTCACATTGGAATTGTTGAAAAGTCACATTATTTTCCTCAGCAAGTTTGTTAAGTCCGCTAGCTTCCGATCTAGAAATCCCCATGACATGGATTTCCTGTTCAAGTAAAAGTTTTGCGACAGAATACCCTAATCCTTTAGATACACCTGTTACAATGGCATACTTCATTAGATAACCCCCAATGTTTCATTATTTATCGTTTACTTCATTCCAATAGTACGCTAATGTTTCCATTCCTTTATGAAAACTATCTAATGGGAAGCTTTCATTTGGAGAATGTAATCTATCATCAGGTGTCCCAAAGCCTAGTAAAACAATTGGCATTTGATATATTGCCTCCATCCATTCCACAACAGGTATAGAGCCACCCATTCTAACATAAACGGTCTCTTTGCCAAATGCTTTCGTGTAGCTGGCTGCCGCTTTTTTAATTAAAGCATGATCTGGATCCACTTTATATGCTTTTGCAGACAACTTTTCCTTTTTCACTTCAACTTTTACACCTGCAGGAGCAACGTTTTTGACGTGTTCCTCAAGTAATTGCTGTACTCGCTCTGGATCTTGTCCAGGTACAAGCCTGCATGTAATTTTTGCTGTGGCAGAGGATGGAATAATCGTTTTGGTACCTTCTCCTTGATAGCCCCCATACATGCCATTTACTTCAAAAGTAGGACGTGCCATGGTATGTTCCTTGGCTGAATAGCCCTTTTCCGAAACGGTTTCCGGCACACCCGTTGCTTGTACATAATCTTCTCCCTTAACTTGGTCAATCAATTCCCTTTCTTCATCAGACAGAGGCTCAACACCATCGTAGAAACCTTCAACCGTAACAACTTCCTCTTCATTTTTCATGGAAGAAAGAATGTGACTCAGCGCCATCAGTGGATTGCGGATAGCACCCCCGTACATGCCTGAATGTAGGTCATGATCCGGTCCATTCACTGTAATTTCGATGCCAGTAAACCCTTTTAATCCATAAAGTATAGTTGGCTGGTTTTTTTCTACCATCCCAGAGTCTGAAATTACGGCAAAGTCAGCTTGGAACTGTTCCTTCTTCTCATGAAGGACTTTATATAAGTTCTCACTACCGATCTCTTCTTCTCCCTCAATACATACTTTTACGTTTAGTGGCAATTTACCTTCTGTTTTCATGTAAGCTTCAAAGACAGCCAAATGCATAAATACTTGCCCTTTGTCATCACTAGATCCTCTGGCAAAAATTCGCTCCTTCCTAATCTCTGGTTTAAACGGATCACTGTCCCATAATTCAAGTGGATCAGCAGGCTGTACGTCGTAGTGACCATAAAACAGTACGGTAGGTGCTTCAGGGCCTGCGCCGTTATATTCTGCATAAACAAGTGGGTGTCCACCCGTCTCCTGCTTTTCTATATTTTCAAATCCAATGTCCTGTAAGTATGTAGTAATGAAATCCGCTGCTTTGTGAATGTCCTGTTTATGTGCGCTATCTGTACTCACACTCGGGATAGCTAAAAATTCAAATAATTTATCTTGCAAACGTTGCTGATTATCCTGTAAATACTTCAAAACCTCTTGGCTCATCGTATTACTCCTCCTAAAATTTCATGTTGGTACTTATTTTAGCATAGTTACTCAAATAACTTCCATTACACTGATTAAGGAGGACTGGATCTCACCAGTTCTCTTAAAAATGAGCAAAAAAAAGATGCAGAAACATACTCATTTTATCAGTAAAAACTTGACGTGATATAGGATCCCTAATTATCCCGCCGGAGTTGGGTGTATCCTACGCTGTACGCTACTACTTCAAGCAAAAGAAAAATCCAAACTAGATTGAATAAAAAAATCATAGTTCGGATCTTCTTTTCACTAAAACACTTTAGTGCCAGCCTCTATATTTATCCTAAAGCTTGTTTTAAATCCTCTAGCAAGTCCTCTGCATCTTCAATCCCGACGGATAAGCGGATTAAGCCATCTGTGATCCCCAACTCATTTCGTCTATCACGCGGGATAGATGCATGCGTCATCTTGGCCGGAATCGAAATTAGGCTTTCCACAGCTCCAAGGCTTTCCGCCAAGGTGAAATATTGAACCCGGCTTAATAGTTTATCTGCCGCTGTCTCACTTCCTACATCAAATGAGACCATGCCACCGTATCCAGTAGATTGCTCTTCCGCTATGTTATGCCCTTCATGGTTTTCAAGGCCAGGATAATAGACCTTTTCGACCTTAGGATGTTGCTCTAAAAACGCAACCAGTTTTTTAGTATTTGCTTCAATTGCTTCCATTCTTAGAGCAAGGGTTTTTATTCCGCGCATTAATAGCCAAGAATCCTGTGGTCCTAAAACAGCCCCTACTGAGTTTTGGATAAAGTGAATTTTTTCAGCAAGTTCCGTAGAGTTAACAGCCACAAGCCCTGCTACTACATCGCTGTGCCCACCAATATACTTTGTTGCACTATGAAGCACGATATCTGCCCCCAGATCTAATGGCTGCTGCCAATACGGCGTTGCAAACGTATTATCGACAATGAGGAGCAAATTATGCTTCTTCGCAATAGTCGCCATTTGTTTAAGATCTGTTATTTTCAACAGGGGATTAGTCGGTGTTTCAACATATAAGGCCTTTGTTTTATCTGTAATGGCTTCTTCTACTGCTTTAGCATTGCTTGTATCTACAAATGAATGTTGAAGCTGATATCTGTTAAGAACATTTGTCATGAGACGATAAGACCCACCATACACATCGTCTGTTGAAAGAACATGATCTCCAGCATCAAATAGCATCATAACAGATGTGATTGCGGCCATACCTGAGCCAAAGGCAAATCCAGCTGTCCCATTCTCTAAATCTGCAATGACTGTTTCTAGCGCATGTCTAGTAGGATTTCCTGTACGAGAATATTCAAACCCACTGTGATTACCTGCGCTTTCCTGTTTATAGGTACTTACCTGATAAATTGGCACGGATACAGCGCCCGTTTTCTCATCACCTGTTATCCCACCATGTATCATTTTAGTTTTTGGTCGCATCTCGATTCTCCTCACACGTTGTCATAGATATTTTTACTTATATAACGATCACTACCATCTGGGAAGACCGTCACAATAGTTGTACCAGGTCGCGCTTTCTTTGCTTCCTGTAATGCACCTAACATGGCGGAGCCAGAGGAACTGCCAACAAGCAGTCCTTCCTTACGAGCCAGCTGACCCACCATGTCAAAGGCATCTTCATCAGTTACCGTATATACTTTATCAATGAAGGAACGATCAAAGTAACTAGGGAAAAATTCCATCCCAATTCCCTCAGTTCGATGTGATCCTGCCTTGCCACCCGCAATAATAGATCCCTCCGGTTCTACGATTACCGTATGGACAGCTGGATTTTTTTCTTTAAAAAAGCGACTGCTCCCCATAAAGGTCCCTGCTGAACCAGCACCTGCGATAAAAATGTCGACTTTCCCTTCAAGTTCACGCCAAATCTCTGGTGCTAATGTATGATAATAGGTTGCAGGATTAGCTGGATTCGAAAATTGTTGGGGACAAAAACTGCCGGGTATCTCCTTAGAGAGTTCCTCCGCCTTCTTAATTGCACCAACCATGCCTTTCTCCTGTGGAGTTTGTACAATACGTGCCCCTAATGCTTTCATAATGGTTTGCTTTTCTTTACTAAAATGCTCTGGAACACAGAAAATTGCGTGCAGATTATAGGTAATGGCAGCCATTGCTAAGCCAATGCCAGTATTCCCAGCAGTAGGTTCAATAATAGTACCGCCAGGCTGTAAAACACCTTTTTCAAGTGCATCCTGTATCAAAGAAACTCCAAGGCGGTCTTTTACACTACCGCCAGGATTCATAAATTCCAACTTGGCATAGAGTTTTACATCTTTCGGTAAATCAAATTGTTTCAATTCTAATAAAGGGGTGTTCCCGATTAAATCTTGTACAGAAGCATACACCGCCATGTATCTTCGCCTTCCTTTTTGTGGTCGGGTTTAACCCTACCTTAAAATACTTCGTGCCAGTCACTTCGATGTGCGAGCATTTCCTTGGCTATTTCCTTAGCACCTTCTAAGCTGTGATTGGCAGCCCAGCCACATTGCACCTCGTTGCATGCAGGCACTTCATTAGCCTCTAATACGTCATGTAGTGTTTTTTCCAATGTATTTAAAATCTCTTCATAGTTATCATGATTAATAACGGATAAATAAAAACCTGTTTGACATCCCATCGGACCAATATCAAGGACACTATCCATATGGTTTCGAATGTTTTCTGCCATTAAATGCTCGATTGAATGAAGCCCAGCCATCTCCATATGTTCTTTATTCGGCTGTTTAAACCGAATATCATATTTATATACCTTATCTCCATTTGCACCCTCTGTCACACCTACTAAACGTACATACGGTGCTTTTACTTTCGTATGATCCAGATTGAAGCTTTCCACATTCATTTTTTCTGCCATAATGATCCCCTCCATTATTTCATTCGCTCAGCCTTTATCAGCCAAACAAAATCATTCATTTGTTTAAATGTTACATCAAATTTGTGTGTATTGAAAATAGTTTGAATTACAGGAATTGTTGTATAATATTCTCTCTCAAGGTCCTCAGCTAAATCTGTGAACCCCTTCTTTCTGGCATCCTCGATCGCATTTTGCTTATGTGCCTCCGACTGGAAGATTGTATCACCAAATATGATCTTACCTTCTGCAGGCAGTAAAGCGGAGAACTGTTTAATTGCAACATCTTTCTCTTCATCTGTTAAATGATGGAAAGCATACGTACTTACAATGGTCTCCACATTGGGAGGAAGATTTGGATAATCTAGAAAATCTCCTTCCTGCACAGTCAGCTCAGGGAATTTTGCTACAGCAATACTGCGCATTTCATTGGAAGGCTCAACTCCTACCACTTCACTTCCTTTTTCCAGAAGTTTTGCAGCGAGGTTTCCTGTTCCCACGCCAAATTCCACTACCGTTCCAGAGGCGTGTCTAACCACCTCCGTTAATATATCATCATAATTGGCAAATACTGCAGCATACTCGGGATCATCCCCTGCAACACTGTCGTCATAGGTATCTGCCCAATCTGTAAAAATGTCAAGAAATTCCCGCCCCATAACCCCTACACTCCTTTAAAAATAATTAATTCATAGTATTACACTTGGTATAGTAAGAATTATATGTATTACAATATCATATGTTACCGTTTTTAAAAAGCATCTTTTCTCCAATATAAATTAATTTAATCATTGCAATGTTCAAATAATAATATCTATAAAAAACGTAGCAACACACCATTTAACCATACAAAAACACCCCAAAAATTAGATTTCTTACTCTAACTTTTGGGGTGCGATATCACGTGCTACTTCTTTTTATTGTTAGTTATTTTGCGGGAAGAGACGTTCTACCATATTACCGAATTGGTCAAAAAATCCTTCAATTGGCTCACCATTGTTCATATCATCAATATAGCTATTGGTTAGATCTCTAAAATCTGGATTGGTTGATACGTATACATTATCGATATCCTTGTCAACGGATTTTACAATCTCAGAAATCTTTTCTTTTACTTCGTCTGATACTTCTTCACCGTTACCATTACCATTTCCTGCGTTGGTATCATTATCGTAAGTATCCGTATTCTCTACGCCGGTATTATCGTCGTCATTTGCGCCAGTACCATTATTACCACCGTTGTTAGTATCCGTATTGTTTCCATTTCCGTTACCATCTTGGTTCTTCACCTCTGCAGCAACGTACGCATTATTTTCTGTCGTTAATACATAAACTTGATCAATTTCATCGATTTCACTTTTAATCTTATCAGCGGCTTCTTCTGAAACCTCATATTCCTGTTGGCCATCTCCAGCATTTCGATTCTGATCGCGTTCTGAGTCCCTCGCCATTTCATAGCTACGGTCCCCATTCATTCCCTCACCTGTATTATTGAATCTTGTTTGTTCTACATTGTTATCACCAGTAGCGTCTTCTTGGTTTCCATTAGAATCTCCACAACCAGCAAGAGCTACGGTAAGCACTGTAACTGTAGTAATTAGTTTCCATTTCATCTGTTTTTCTACCTCCTTATCATTTGGTGTTAGTATGTAACAGTTTCTCTTACTTATTCCCACGAATATCCCAAAATTTTTATGCTTTTTTAAAGAACCTTAATATGGCAACGACACCATTTTTGTTTCAGACAATATATATAAAATGCGGGGACAATAAATATAACCCTTACAATTAAGGAGGGGTATGAATGGATATTCCTGATTACGATAAAGCATTGTATTTCACACTGTGGGGCCAATGGGATGACTTGCTTGTTTTAATGGTGCGTACCAAGGATGATATGCTTTCAAAGAAAATACAACTATTCCTACACGCTTATCATTATTCCCTTGACCAAAGTAAAATCATGTCTTCCCACGATAATTTACTGTATTATGTAGACCATGCCATGAAGTACGATCCAGTACCTATAATGGAAATATAACAAAAGGCTGCGATTCCTATTTAATGGAATCGCAGCCCTTTTTTATTGGCGAGTTATAAGACTTACCTAACCAGAACCTATTTCACCCTTCACTTTTCTTCTGAAAGACGGTTTTTTTCGAAATAAAAGGAATGAATAATAGCTTTCTCTTCGTCATTCAGATTCAAAGCGCTTGTAGAGTTGTGAGAGGATTCCGCCTGGTTAATCATTTCAGCCAATTTTTCATTTGTTGGTTTACCCGCTTTCTCAGCAGATTTTCGTACACTATGCGGCACGTGAAATGCAGTAATACCCCAGCTATCATCTCGTTTTTGCGAAAAGGCATTTAAACTACGTAAAAGCCTATTTTTTCCATGGTGTTCATCAGGATAACTAACGCCTATCAGCATATCTTTCTTCTCCCCAACAAGACCTGATTTTTCACTTTGTTCCATAATTTTTTCAATAACAGTTTCCATCTTTCTATCCCTATATTGCGATAATTTCATACCTACCTGTTCTGCATCCTCGTTAAGATAGCGTATTGATTGAACATGAAATTTGTTATCTACTTCTAGTTCGAAGCTTCGTTTTATATCAATGCTTAAATAGGCTAGCGTTTTATTATTTGCCAATACAAAATAAATTGGCAATACAAATAAGAGCAGCGCACAGACCAATACAATAAGTCGACCAGGTATTTGACCAACCTTACGCAACAAGAAAATATAGCCTCTTTTTTCTGCTCGATATATTTCAAATGGAATCTCATTCCCAATGTCTACATGTTTCACTGGCTTTGCTTTATGAAAGGTACCATCTCTATCCATTACGATGGTGTATGTATGCCGGTGTTCCATGACAATACCTTTTTTCACTGACCCACCCCCTTAAGATAATCCTTCAGATACAAGTAATCTTCCGTCAGTACGATAAATACAGCAAGTATAAATTTACGGTTCCTTTCCAATGTTTTCTTGCTGACATCCACTTTTCGTACCAGTTGTTTGATAGGAAGCTTTTTCTTACTAAAAACAAACGAACGCAGTTCAGGATCTTCATACAAAGTTCTGGCTGTCTTTACAGCTGATTCACGTGCATCCCTATGTTTAGGCGAGACTTCTGTCAACTCGGCAAACGTAAGCTTATAAGCCGCTAGTTTTTCTTTATAGTCTGCGATCTCTTCTTTTCTATGCCAAGCGTCCTGTTCTTCTTGATATTTTTCTTTCACAGCCGCAATTTCCAAGGGGTTGTCCATTTGCTCCGCATCAAATGTCTCATCAAGGGAGATTGGCGCAGGGCGTTTTTTTATATAGCGAATATAATCAATAACCTTCCGTTTTATAACCAATTTAGCAAAGGATAAAAAAGAACTTCCTTTATCAGAAGAGTAAGACATCATCGCCTCATTAAAAGCTGAAAGGCCAATGCTAAATTCGTCATCTCTTTTGGGGTCAATATATCGCTTGCAGACTTCGGAAACACACTTTGCAATAAATGGTTGATACGTCTTTAAAAGATAGTTTTGTGTATGCATATCTCCCCTTTGAACAGAGGAGATCATTTCTTCTAGAGGTTTGTCTTTTAACGACTGCTCTTTTATCAACCTAGAACACCCCCAGGCATTATAAAATTCGATTTTTTTTGTTTCTTTTTGGGTGTAACCATAAAGTATTTCTTATGCACAGGAACTGTATATTTATATATTTCATTTATTTGAGTTCGGTAAGTTGTCATTTTTATTGTCACCAGCTTATTTTATAATAGAATTAAAATTTCAGTCTGATTAATCTTACCGTACCGTATACACTGTTGCTATCTCAAAACAATTACATTTTGTTTAAAATATAATTACCACCACGACCGTCAGTGAATATTTACCTGCGCCTAAATGCCTACCTGCTTTCGAAAATAAAAAAGCCCCTCAGCAATCGATGCTGAAAGGCCCTTATGTTTACCTTTTATAAACTTGTGAGTATCATGTCTTTTGAATTATATTTGGTAACATTTTTTGTTTCGGCTAATGTTCCCTTAATATAAATATCTCGTTCAAACCAATCAACAGTCTCAATTTGATCTGTGTGGTAGACAAAGTATTGTTCTTTCGTGTACGTTTCACTATCTTGTACGACGAGATAACGTAGCTTCCAATATTCTGAATCAAAGACCATATCAGCGACTGTACCTATTTTGCCATCATCGGCATGCACTTTAAATTCTATCGTCTCGTCTTCACTACGCAGATTATATTGACTCTGTGCTTCTAATTGCTGATCAAACACCTCTGGTTGTGGTTCTTCAGCAGGAGGAAATTGTGCCAAAGGTCGATCATTAGATCCCCAAAGCATATTGCCTGTCCAGTATCTGCTCCAGCCGTAGTATCCAATTAAACTATCCTCTACATCCTTTGAAACTGCACTTTCTTCTGAGATGGAAGGACTATTACGTACCTTCTCCTTATCATACTCTACCTCTAGGTGCTTATCATTTTCATTAAGCGTAATAAACGAAGTTGGGGAGAGGAGTACACGGCGGCCTGGAAGCCATTTCCTCGTGTCTACAATTGCATAGCGAATAGCCCATTTTTCGTCGTCAAAATATAGATCCTTTACTTTACCCATTTCACCATCTGCTGCATGGATATTGTATGTTTTTAGTTCGGAAGTAAAAAATAACATGTAATTTCGCCTCCTTAAGACGTTTACAGTATAAATACCCCCAAACTGTGCGGATGAAACAGGAGGTTACATCTCATGATAATACGTAACGGGGATAAAAAGCCCTACCTTGCCTTCTGTCTCATGATCTAAAGTTGCAAAAATCACCCCAATTACTTCACCTTCTTCGTTAATGACAGGACTACCACTGTTTCCTCGGTAAACAGGTGCTTTTATCATTACCACTTCCCGTTCCCAGTCGCTAAGCCTGGTGTGACCCAGAATAGTTCCTTGATTTGCTATTCCATTAAACCGCAAAGGATTACCAATAAATGTAATAGGTGTATTTTCTTCAAGAATTGGGTCATCTGCTAGTTTAAGTGACGGAAGGTCCTCCTCCTCGACCTTTAATACCGCTAAGTCGATCGCAGGGTTAGTTTCCACCACCTCTGCTTCAAACAACCCGTCATCCGGAAAAGCAACCGTTACGTGGTCTTCTCCTTCTACCACATGATGGTTTGTCAAAATCGTCCCTTCCTGGTTTATTGCAAACCCAGTACCCTTACTATCCTCTGTTTCTACAACGACCACCGCTTGTTTATAGCTTCGTATGTCCTCATCAGTGGAAAGTTTTGCAGATGTGATGAGAAAATCAATTGCCGGGATAGAAAAAGTCTGGGGAATTAACGCAAAAACATTGAAGGCTAAAGCTAGCGCAATTACCCAAAATACCCACTTTGGAAAAGGACGTTTTGGTGTATCATCATCCTCTTTGGACTTCGCTCTCTCTAAGGCTTTTCTTCGTTCTTCTTCCACAAGCTCATAAAGCTCTTCGTCATCAATTTCCTCATATAAATCTTCATCTATAATACCCGCTTTTTCTTGCTCTTCCCTATCTCGATCCATACCTCACCCCGTGTTTCAAGCGGTTTTCCTATCCTGCGGTTTCTTCAAGTATCCCTTGCTGCATTTGATACATTTGGTAGTAGGCACCCTGTTGCTGAAGGAGACTATTATGGTTCCCCTGTTCTTTTATCGTACCGCTGTCTAATACAAATATAACATCTGCTTGCTGTATAGTCGAAAGTCTATGTGCAATAACAAGCGTTGTTCTCCCTTGCTTCAACACTTCCAAGGCTTGCTGAATGACGTTTTCTGTTTCCGTATCAATATTCGCAGTTGCTTCATCCAAAATTAAAATGGCCGGATCGAACGCCAATGCTCTAGCAAAGGATAATAGTTGTCTTTCACCAAGCGAAAAAGTGCCTCCTCCTTCAGTTACTTTTTCATCGTAACGATTTGGAAGCTTTTCAATAAAGCGGTCGGCCCCCACTGCTTTTAAAGCATTTATGGCTGTTTCCCTGCTAATACGGGGATCATTCATCGTCACATTAGAAAGGATAGTGCCAGTAAATAAGAATGGGTCCTGTAATACAATTCCCATATGACTTCTCACCTGCTGCCGTGACCACTCCTGTGTCGACTTCCCGTCAATCGTAATTGTGCCTTTCTGTGGATCATAAAAACGGAAAAGCAAATTCATAATAGAGCTTTTTCCTGACCCTGTATGACCCACAAACGCTGCTGTCTGACCAGCCTTCACTGAAAAGGAAATATCGTTTAAGACGTAATCTTTCTCATTATAGGCGAATGATACGTGATCGAATAAAATATTACCACGATATCGGGATACATTATCATCCATGACGTTTTCACCAGGATGGTCAAGCAATTCAAAAACCCTTCCACCAGCGACACGTGCCTGTTCGATTAACGGTAGCTGATTCACTATATCGGTTACAGGTTCAAATAATCTTGTTAGATAATCGACAATCGCATAGAGCATCCCAATAGATATAATACTTGTCGGGTCTAATGAAGCGGAACCAAAATACCAAATAAAAGCTACGAAAGCTAAATTTCGAAACACGGTAACAAGATTATAAGAGGTTAGCGCACTTAGCTTAACTAGCTTTCGTTGATAGGTAAAATGCCTATTGTTAAGCACCTCAAATTCTTCTTTTGTCTTCTTCTCTCTACTAAACGCCTGAATAATCGGCATTCCTTGAATCGCTTCGCTTATATTCCCATTAATTTCACTTATCGTGGAACGGATAACTTTATTATACTTGCTCCCAAAATGCTTATATAGCTTCATCCAACCAAATATAAGTGGGATAATGAATAGGCACATAAGAGCTAGCTTTGCATCAAGAATAAACAATGCGACAAATATTCCTGCCATATATATAATGCTTGTTAGTACAATAGACAGCACACGCTCATACAAGTCGCGAATAGCTTCTGTATCATTCGTGATCCTCGCCACTACTTTCCCAGCAGGTTGATCAACAAAATAATTGACGGGTATGCGTTGAGTGTGGGCGAATAGATCGTTTCGCATCTTCCGAACAATTTGATTGGATGATTTCTGTAAAAGAAAGGTTTGATAAAATTGAAAGAAACCAGCAATAAATAGTAATGCGACATATAATCCAAGCAGCCACATGATTGGTCCCTGCTCCGGTTTAAAAAACGGATATACTTCAGTTAGCGATAATTTTTCACCTGTAAAGGTCTCTTCTCCAGAGCTTGTCGTGATTGTGATTGTCTCCCCATCGACAGTCCGTTTTCCTTCAAGTGGAATTTCTTCCCCAACAAAATAATAAGTGGTACCGATTTGAAATATTGTTACGGGATTTCCAATTGTCTGGTCAGAACCTTCCAGCCTATCAACCCGTTTGTAAAACTGCCCATTATAAGACGCTGTTTGCTTATCCTCTTGCCTTTCCACCTTTTGCCAGGTTCCTTCAACTCCAAGAATATGATCGTCAATTACTTTTTTGGCTATTAAAGGACCAGCAAGCTCCAGCGATACCGCAATAATTAAGCAGATAAAGCCAATGATAATACCTTTTTTATATTGTAATGCGTATTGAAACAGTCGTTTCTCTGTACTTTGTTTCATTATTCGTTCACCCCTGCCTTTGCAAGCTGCTGTTGGACATACTGCTGCTTATACCAGCCATCTGTTAACATAAGTTCTGTATGGGACCCTTGTTCCACGATTTCGCCATTATCAAGTACAATAATGTGATCGGCATGTGTTACAGCAGACATACGATGCGCAGCTATAAAGGTCGTTTTATTTTTTCTTTCTCTACGTAAATGTTCAATAATATTTGCTTCTGTCTTGCCATCCACCGCGGACATGGAATCATCCAATATGAGGATTTCCGGATCTTTAATAAAGGCTCGCGCTAAAGCTACTCGTTGCTTTTGACCACCTGATAGTGTTACACCACTTTCTCCAACCTGTGTATCTAAACCATTCGGAAGTTGTTTCATGTCATTAAGGAAGTGTGCTAGCTCCATCACGCGGAAGATCTCGGTGTCTGTTGCGTCCGATTTACCGAATTGGATATTCTCTCGGATAGATTTAGAAAACATCATTTGGTCTTGTGGCACATAGCCGATCCAAGAACGAATTTGAGCAAGTGAAAGTTCCTTTAAATCTACGTCTGCAACTTTTATGTTTCCTTGCATGCCAGGATATTGCCTTAGGAGTAATTTGAAGAGCGTCGTCTTCCCTGCACCAGTTTTTCCGACAATCCCAATGGTATCGCCACGCTTTACGTGTAATGAAACATTATTCAATTGCTTTGTTTCTGTTCCTGGATAGGAAAATGTCACCCCTTCAAAAACGAGTGATTCCACTGCATCTACGGTTTTTGGTGTTGCCGGATCTGACACATCAGCCTTGTAGCCAGTTGTCTCATTCACTCTATCAAGCGATGCATTACCCCGCTGCAGTATATTAATAAGCTCCCCAACCGCAAACATTGGCCAAATTAACATTCCTAAATATACGTTAAAGGTCACAAGATCACCAAGCGTCATTTGATTATCAAAAACCAAAAAGGCACCATACCCAAGTCCAATTGTATAAGAAAGCCCTACAAGAATTTTCATGGTTGGCTCAAAAAGCGCATCAATCTTAGCAACCTCCATGTTTTTCACATATACATCATCTGTCATGTTCTCAAATCGCTTTAAATCCTGCTTTTCCTGTACGAAAGCACGAATTACCCGGACTCCACGAATTGACTCGAGAACATCATTATTCATTTCTCCAAACGCCTGCTGGGCTTTCGTAAACCGTGCATGGATGACAGCACCATATTTATTCATAATCACTGCCATAATTGGCAACGGAAGCAATGCAGCAAGAGTGAGCTTCCAGCTAATCGTAAATCCCATCATGGCTACAAGCATCAGCATGAAAACCGATGAATCCACTAATGTTAAAACACCAAACCCCGCTGTAAGACTAATGGCTTTTAAATCATTGGTACTTCTAGCCATAAGGTCACCTGTACGGTATTTCCCAAAAAATGTTGGCGTCATTTTAGTAAAATGATCCATTAAGTTGCTTCTACTCCAGCGTTCTAGAATAACTGCTCCGCTAAATAGCGTATAATCCCATAAAAATGATATTGCATAATGGATAATGATTAAAAGTAAATATCCAATTATTAATGCAGTTAAAAGTTGGGTTGTCATCGAATCGAATTGAATCTGATCAATTGTATACCCAGCTAATTTAGGCGGTATAAGACCTATTGCACTTGCTACAATGAGCGCTAAAATTGCAAATAAATAGCGTTTCCAATAATGCTTAAAAAACCAGTCTAATTTCTTAAAAACCTGAAACATTCCATCACCTTCTAATCTCTCTTTAATTTCTTTCTGATGTGTTCTTTCCAACAAAAGTTCCTCTACTCGTATTCCTAATCAATCTTTGTAATGACAACAAAAAAGCATGCGCCTATGACGACACATGCTTTCGATGGGATATGTAGTAACATACCTATCCCTAAAACAAAAAGGCCACAGACAGTTGTGACCTTTAATATCTACAAAGAAGTATGTAAAAGTTAGAATACTTTCCCGCAAAATACGGTAGAGGTCACATATTTAATTGGGTTAAGTTGCGTTGCTTGAATGATGTTTTTCATCATCATGACCTCCTTTGGTTTATTTGTTCTCAATAATTATAGTATTAGGAAAATTTAAAGTCAATCTTTTTTTTAATTTTGGTCAATTTCTATTTAAACGGAATGTCTTTATTCGAAATCTCGTAAAACACACAGAGCTATAAATGGGTGCTCTCGCGTTTAATACGGATTCCAAGATGGAGCATTCTTTCCAATTTAACTGAAGGGACCTTGGTCGAGCGAGATATCTCCTCCATCGATGCTAACGGGTGCTTTCTAATGAAACTCTGGACTCGATCACTTTCAGTAAGACAGGCAGGGCACATCATAAATGGACTGCTTTCCATTGGCTCTTTGCACAATCGACAATTACGGATCAATTCACTCAAATCCTCACCCCTCACTATTTCCTTGCTTTTCATGATACAGGAACCGACAAAAACAAACAATATTTGATTGTAATTTTCTAAAAAATGAGTCTTTAGACTACTAAACATTTCTTTCAAGTGAACTATAAGATATCGCACATAGATAGTAGTTTTTCCTCACATACTATCTTCATAAATTATTAGCACTGGACGATTACGGGAGGAATTATGAAAAAAGCTAAAAGAAAAGCCACCAATTCATTCTTTCCCATTAAGGCGGAAAAGTTAAAACAGACTCTAGAAGACCAGTTTGAAAATAGTACTGATCTAAGCTTTTCCATCTTTGAAAACGCTGGCCAAAAGCTTGCTGTCTTCTATCTCTCCTACCAAGTGGATTCAGAGAGAATAGAAAACATGCTGCTCAAAACTCTTCTGGATTCCCAAAAAGAGTGGACCGTTGAATCGATATTGAACGAAGTACCCTTAAACACAGGTCAAAAGATGGACAAGTTGGAGGAATTACTAACGAACCTCATCAACGGACATGTATTTGTTTATATTGAAGGGGAAAAACAAGTAGTTTCTTATTTAATGCTAAACATTGAACAGAGATCACTAACCAAAGCCGAAACAGAGTCTGTTGTTATCGGTCCACAGGTTGCCTTCACTGAATCTTTGGTTACGAACTTAAATATATTACGTTGGCGAATGCGCTCTCCAGATCTCGTTTTTGAGAAGATTATGTTAGGCAAAAGGACACCAAAGGAAGCCAGACTTATTTATTTAAAGTCCGTTGCAAACGAAACAGACGTTAACACAATGCGACAGCGGCTTCAGGATCTCGAAGTTGATGAGGTAGAGGATGCTAATGTACTCATGCAATATGTGGAGGATTCCTCGTTTACGATATTCCCGCAATTCTATTCAACGGAGCTACCTGATCGTGCCTCCTATGCGATTAATAAGGGGCGTATTGGCGTTATCGTAGAAAACAGCCCCGCGGCAATATTAGCCCCAACCACATTCTTCAGCTTCTTTGAATCGACTGAGGATTTATACATGCGTTGGAATGCCGGCTCATTCCTAAGAATATTGCGGTTTATTTCTATGTTTATATCTGTCATGCTCACCCCAATGTATGTTGCATCTGTAACGTTTCATTATGAACTTATCCCGACACAGCTCCTTATCTCAATTGGACAATCAAGGGCAAATGTCCCTTTTCCTCCAATATTTGAGGCACTGCTTCTTGAACTCTTAATAGAATTATTACGTGAAGCAGGTGCTAGGCTCCCAACGAAGGTAGGTCAAACCATTGGTATTGTGGGTGGTGTAGTCGTTGGAACTGCAGCCGTACAAGCAGGGATTACAAGTAATATTCTTATCATCTTTATCACGATTAGTGCGCTCGCTTCCTTTACCGCACCTAGCTATTTAATGGGGACTTCTATTCGGGTATTACGATTCCCTATGATTATACTAGCCGGTATTTTAGGCATTATGGGGATTGTCTTTGGTATCAGCTTCCTAATTATTCATTTATTAAGATTAACTTCTCTCGGAAGACCTTATCTTACGCCAATTTACCCGTTCCGCATGGTGGACCTCAATAAAGTACTTATTCGCTTTCCCCAACAATTTCAGGGTAAGAGATTTCTTTCTTTCCGACCTAAGGATAGGGTTCGATTTAATAAGAAGAAGGCACATAAGAAAAAAGATATTGACGAGTAGGTGATGGATTGGATATAAACGTGAAAGTAAAAGCTAATTTAAGTATTCGCGCATTTTACCTATTCTTCATTATCTCTTCCTTACAATTAGGTGTGGGGGTAATGGGGGTACCAAGGTTTATTTATCTTGAGGCTGGAGCAGACTCGTGGATATCTGTTCTTATAGCGGTTACTTCTATCTTGGTTGTCCTTTTTGTCATGATTCTTATTTTGAAACAGTACGAAAATGCAGACATTTTTGGTATACATCGTGACCTGTTCGGGAAATGGCTCGGAAACCTATTAAGCAGTGTCTATATTATATACTTTGTCTCCACTCTTTTCTCCGTACTCATTACGTATATAGAGGTTGTCAGGATTTTTATCTTTCCAACCCTTAGTCCCCTGGTAATGGGATTACTTATGATTATATTGGCTGTATATAGTACATTGGGCGGTTTACGTATCATGGTTGGGGTTTGCTTTTTATTTTTTGCCCTTACACATTGGTTATTACTCTTATTGATTGAACCTGCTGCTCAAATAGATTGGGATCATTTTCTTCCAATGTTTCAAACTCCCCTTCCCGATTTATTAAAAGGCGCTCGTGCCACGTCCTATACGTTTTTTGGTATTGAAATCCTATTTTTAATTTATCCTTTTATTCAGAATAAAAAAGGAATGCATTTCCCTATATACTTGGCAGCAATATGGTCTGGCCTACTCGTTATGATTACAACCATCATAACGCTTGGTTTTTTTAATGGCGAGCAAGTGGCAAGACGTGAATGGACGCTACTATCATTATTTAAATTTCAACAATTTTCCTTTATTGAAAGATTGGATTTTGTGGTGGTAGCAGAATGGATGATGGTTATCATTCCGAATATTATCCTTCTTTTGTGGGGGGCAACCTATGGGATAAAACGGATTTACAAGCTACCTCAAAAAGTTTCTATTTATGCACTTGCTGTTCCACTGTTAATTGGTTGTTGGTTACTTGATGAGCATTTTCAAATTCAATGGATAATTGATAAGATAAATGAATTGGGATTTTGGCTAGTGTATGTATATCCATTTTTGTTACTACCAATCGTGCTAATAAAGAAAAAATGGAAACAACATAAAAGGGGTGAAAAGAATGAGGCCTAAAAGACTTTTCTTCCTTTGCATTATTCTTTGTTTGCTTACTTCATGTGTTGATTCAACCCAGCTGGAAAAATTAGGAATCATCCATACGCGAGGCGTTGATATTTCAGAAGAAAAACCAAGTGAACTGGAAACAACCTTGATCATCTTTCAATTTAATGCTCAAACAGATATGATCTCTAAAACACTATCAGGAACAGGGCACACGATTAAAGAATCCCGTGAGCAAGCAAACAACAAATCAAGCTATGCCTTGACCCCTGGGCAAATCCGCTTAGAACTATACGGGAAAGAAATTGCAGAGAAGGGAATAATAAATTATCTTAATACCTTAACTCGTGATGCTAGGGTATCTGATACCATGTTGCTTGCAGTTAGTGATACGACCGCAAAAGAAATGCTTGAGGCTGGCCAGTCAGATACGTCCATGGACATTGGGCAATTTCTTCACGGGCTGATAAGACAGGAAGGCTTGGAAGATTCCATTCCAGAAGTAGCCTTACATGATTTCACACATATTTATTTTGACGTCGGACAGGATCCCTTCCTTCCTCTTCTCACAATGGACGGCGATTCTCCTCGACTCTCCGCATTGGGAATATTTCAAGGTGATAAATATGTCGGTAATATAACATTGGATGAAGCGCTCCTTCTAAACTTGACACAAAAGCGTGTCAACTTTGCTCCAATTGAGTTAGAGATCCCGAGAGCTCCATTGGAAAAGTATCTAGGAGATACGGAGCCGATAGATCCGAACAGCGAAAGTATGCATGTACGGATTGGTATTAAGGGAAAAACAACGAGCGAAATAACAGACCCAGATCAGCTACGCTTTCGTTCACATGTAGATATTGATGTAGATTTACATGAAGCCTCTGAGCAGCTTGTAGTCAAAGATGAAAAGGTAGCAAAGGTTATTGAAGAGGAATTGGGGAAAGCAATTAAGAAAAAATATGAAGCACTGTTTAAAAAGGTGCAAGAACTAAATGCTGATCCTATTGGTTATGGAAGATTATACAGAATAAAAAATAATAACAAGCTGACTGTGGAAGAGTGGAGAGAGAAGTTCCCTGAAATAACTGTAGATTTTCAAGTTGATGTTAACCTAGTCCATTTTGGTACTATTCAATAAGCTGGGCGAACCAAATATAATATATTAGAAAAAAAGCCAACGATTATTCGAAGTTTCATATCGAATTCCGTTGGCTTTTTCATACTATACTACAGTACATTTATTTTCTTTGCACTTCATCGATAATTTCTATTACTCGGTCTTTTGCCTTTTCACTTTTATACTCCTTCATGGTATCTGTCATAATTGAGGAATATTCTTTTAATTGGTTTAGTTCATGAACTAACGTTGCATTTGTCAGATTCTCTTCTTCTAACACTCTTGCATAGCGCTTTTTAACAAAGGATTGGGCATTAATAATCTGGTCGCCCCTACTTGCCTCTTTTGATAATGGGATTAGCAGCATTGGAATTCGTAATGCGAGGAATTCAAAGATAGCATTTGAACCTGCACGTGAAAGAACGTAATCAGTTGCTGCGAAAACATCTTTCAATTCTTCATTAACATATTCAAATTGAGCGTATCCTTTTCTCTTATAGGCAGGATCTACCTTGTCTTTTCCACAAATATGAATAATGTGGAAGGTTTCAAGTAAGTGATCGAGCGAATTCCTAATTGTTTCATTTATTTTCTGCGCGCCACCACTGCCCCCCATGATAAGTAGAACAGGTTTAGCTGATGATAGGCCTGCAAATGCCAGTCCTGCTTCCTTTTTTCCTTCAAATAATTCATCACGAATGACCGCACCAACATACTCAGCCTTTTCTTTTGGTAAGTATTCCATTGTCTCTGGAAAAGTTGCCAATACCTTACGGGCAAAAGGAATCGCGATTTTATTCGCAAGGCCTGGTGTGTAATCAGATTCGTGAATAACGACTGGGATCCTTCTCATTTTTGCTGCTAAGACTACAGGTACGGAAACAAAACCACCTTTTGAAAAAATAATTGACGGTTTTCGTTTTTTCATGATGCGCGCTGCCTGTGCAACACCTTTCAGTACTTTGAACGGGTCTTTTATGTTCTCTTTGGAAATGTATCTTCTAAGCTTACCTGTGGAAATCGGATGGTAACTGACCCCATCGAGCTGCGTTATTAGATTGCGTTCTATACCATCATTTGAGCCAATATAATCAATGTCATACCCTTTTTCCTGATAATAAGGGATCAAGGCTAGGTTGACGATCACATGCCCTGCAGTACCTCCACCAGTAAATAGGATTCGTTTGTTTTTCATGCTTTGTTCTCCTTTATGTTCATAAATCTTCTTAAGATTTTGTACAGTCTCTACTATGGTATTAAAAACCGGGGCAAAATGAAAGTAAAAAAAGGCATCCATTTGAAATTAAATGGACGCCTGTCTTATTTTAGGATGTTTTTGCGCTTCATAAAATAATTTGCATACCGTCACAAAAATACATCTTATAGGAATAGCCCTACTACTGTTGCGGATAGGATGGATGCGAGTGTTGCTCCGATGAGTAGTTTCAATCCAAACCCTGATACGCTTACTGCCTTTTCACTGTCAATTCCTTTTACGGTACCTGCGATGATTCCGATGGAGGAAAAGTTAGCAAAGCTAGTTAGGAATACAGATACAATTCCGACTGTTTTCTCTGACATTTCAGCAATCATTGGTTGGAATTCAAGCATGGCAACAAATTCGTTTGTCACAATCTTTGTACCCATTACGGAACCTGCTCTAAGTACTTCATCCGGAGAAATTCCCATAAGTATCCCGATTGGATAAAGAACGTAACCAAGTAATTCCTGTAATGTTAAACCTGAAAAACTAATAATCCAGTTAACCAATTCAAGTGATGCGATGAATGCAATAAGCATTGCTGCAACGATAAGGGCAATTTTACCACCTTCTAGTGCACCATTTCCCATTGCTTCAAAGATACTTTTATCATTTGTAACATTTTTCACATCAACTTTGTCCTCTTCCTTTGGCACTTTTACAGGTGCAATAATGGATGCAAGCATGAGCGCACTAAACATATTAAGAGGAAGTGCGACTAAAACATACTCTGGTGGGAGCATTTGCAAGTATGCGCCAACGATAGAGGCAGAAACAGAACCCATAGCTGATGCACTCACGATATAAAGACGATTTGCAGTCAGGTGATGGAATTGTGAGCGGATAGCGATTAATGCCTCCGATTGACCGAAAAAGATACTATTTACGGCATTAAATGATTCGACACGGGGAAGACCTGTTATCTTTGAGATTAACCCGCCAAAGTATTTAATGATTGGTGGTAGAATTCGCAAATAAGTTAGAACAGATAATATGGTCGCAAAGAAGATAATAAGTAACAGGACATTAAAGAAGAATACGCTTCCTCCTTCTTCGACCATTAAGCCGCCTACGACAAAATTAACTCCCTTTGTACCAAATTCAATTAGTTTGTTAAATCCTGCTGCAATTCCATTGATAATGGCTTGTCCAATATTGGTACTAAACATAAACCAGGTTGTCAATAGTTGCAAGAGCAACATTATTCCAATGCCTTTATAATTAATATTTTTCTTATCGTTAGACATTAAAAATGCCAAACCAAGCACAACGATTATTGCTAAAACCCCTAAAATAATTCCCACGTTTTTTACCCTTCCTTTCTAAATGTAACTGTTTTCATTTCCCTTATTACAATGGATATTGTACCAAGACGTCAGACGTCAATCAACTGATTATATTTTCTGTTAATTTCGCTTATCTTACTTAATCATTCCCTAAATGCCAGCGAATTAACAATTTTTCTTGCCTAATAGAGAAAACCTTATTTAAATCTTTCTACTATCACATAAAAAAAAACCCGCCAGCTAAGCTGACGGGTTTGCCTATTAAACAATTAACCTTCTAGTAATAGATCATATGGATCTTCTAGTAATTCTTTCACACGTACCAGGAATTGAACAGCTTCTTTACCGTCCACAATTCTGTGATCGTAAGATAGAGCCAAGTACATCATTGGTCGAACTTCGATTGAATCATCAGGCATGACCATAGCTCGCTTCTGAATGTTATGCATACCAAGAATCCCAACCTGTGGTGCATTAAGAATAGGGGTAGAAAGCATGGAACCGAATGTACCTCCATTTGTTATCGTGAAGGAACCACCTTGCAAGTCTTCCATCGCAAGTTTTTTGTCGCGTGCTTTTTTACCAAGATTACCAATTTCTTTTTCTACTCCGGCAAAATCAAGACGGTCTGCATCACGTACAACCGGAACAACAAGTCCGTCATCTGTGGATACCGCAATACCAATATCATAGAATTTCTTTAAGACTAATTCATTGCCTTGAATCTCAGCGTTTAATAATGGGAATTCTTTTAGTGCCCCTACTACTGCTTTTGTAAAGAAGGACATAAAGCCTAATTTTACGCCGTGTTTTTCAATAAATTTCTCTTTTCGATCACTGCGTAGCTTCATAACATTTGTTAGATCTACTTCATTGAAAGTTGTTAGCATCGCAGCTTCATGCTGTACCTCAACTAGACGCTTTGCAATGGTTTGACGACGACGTGACATTTTCACTCGTTCTACTGGTTTATCAAACTCGGTTTTTTGTGAGGTTGCTTCTTTCTTTTCTGTTTTCTTTTCTTCCTTCTTACTTGAACCTTTGGCAGCAGCCTCGACATCTTCAGGACGTACACGACCAAGCGGATCTCTAGGGCTGACTTCACTTAAATCAATATTCAATTCACGAGCTCGTTTTCTAGCTGCTGGTGAAGCGATAACATCGCCGTTTTTGCTTTTAGTGGACGAAGAATCCTTTTTCTCGCTCTTAGAAGGTTCTTCTTTTTCTGAATCACTTTCCTTTTTCGAGTCACTTTCTTTATTAGGGGATTCCTTCTTTTCCTCTTTTGAAGCTTCTTCCGTTTTTGGTTCTTCCTCTTCTTGATCCCCGCCAGCTTCGCCGTTCTCATCCACCTTGGCAATAACATCCCCGACTTCTACATCATCGCCCTCTTCTCTAAGGATTTCCGTTATGACACCTGCATAATCTGCATTTACTTCCACATTTACTTTGTCTGTTTCTAGTTCAACTACAGGGTCGCCTTTTTCAATCTTGTCACCTTTTTTTACTAACCATTCAGCGATTGTACCTTCTGTAATTGATTCAGCAAGTTCTGGTATTTTAATTTCTTTCATTGGAATCTCCTCCTTTAGACGGGTTGATTGCTTTTTGTACAAGTTGTTTTTGTTCTGCTTTGTGGACGTTTGGTACCCCTACTGCAGGAGCAGCCCGATGCGGCCGACCAATATAGCGTAATTCTTGCCCTTTTTTCAGTAAATCTCTTAGATAGTCATCAACGTAATCCCAGGCACCCATGTTCATCGGTTCTTCCTGGACCCATACGATTTCTTCAAGATTCGGTAATTCTACTAGTTTCTTTTCCAATTCTTCTTTAGGGAATGGATAGATCTGCTCTAAACGAAGAACATTTAGCCAATCAAAGGATTCCTCTGCATTGTCCATTGCCTCTTCTATATCTACCATTATCTTCCCTGATCCGATTAGTAGTCGCTTCGTCTTTTTCTTACTAAGCGTAAGATTAGGTTGCTGTCGTAATGGCTCAAACTTACCATCTGTAAATTCCTTCGGCTCAGCAGAAACACGTTGATTACGTAGCAAACTTTTTGGCGTCATGAGTATTAAAGGTCTTGCTTCTTCACGACCGCGCATTGCCGCCTGTCTACGAAGCAAATGGAAAAATTGCGCCGACGAGGTAACATTTGCCACAATCCAGTTATTCTCTCCTGCCATTTGCAAGAAACGTTCAAGTCTTGCACTGGAATGTTCTGGCCCCTGACCTTCATAACCATGTGGCAATAACATTACCATATTCGATTTTTCTCCCCATTTTGCTCGTGCAGCAGAAATAAATTGATCAAAAATAACTTGCGCAGCATTAGCAAAATCTCCAAACTGAGCTTCCCAGATTACCAGCGTATTTGGTGATTGAACACTATAACCATACTCAAAACCGAGTACACCAGCTTCTGACAATGGGCTATTACGAATGTCAAATGACGCATTAGCTACTTCAAGTCCATGCATTGGGCTATACTTCTCATCAGTCTCTACATCATGGAGAACAACATGTCGATGCGCGAATGTTCCACGTTCGGAATCCTGTCCAGTTAGCCTTATTGGGATGCCGTCGCGAAGTATTGAAGCATAAGTCAGAGCTTCACCTGTTCCCCAATCTGCTTTACCGCCTTCTTCCATAGCTTTACCACGACGGTCTAGAATTTTTTCGAGTTTCTTGAAACCATTGAAACCTTCTGGCCGTTTCAATAACCCTTTATTCAAACTTTGTAGAACTTCAAGCTCTACCGCAGTTTCAAATGTTTCTAAAGTATTCTCCAACGCTTTTGGCATGCATTTTACTTCTGCCTTACCGGTTTTATTTTCTTTCATACCGTCGTAGATTTCTTTGAGATGCGCTTCTACATTCTCTAGCATACTCTTAAAGGTTTTTTCTTCTATTACACCTTTCTCTTTTAACACCTCTGCAAATACATTCGCAGCTGTCGGATGTTGGTCGATATCCTGATACAGCCCTGGTTGGGTTGTTCTCGGCTCATCCATTTCATTATGACCGTATCTGCGGTAGCCGACCAAATCAATGAGAAAGTCCTTATTGAATTTCTTGCGGTATTCGTATGCAATTTTAATTGCTGACACACATGCTATTGGGTCATCTGCATTCACATGAATGATCGGTATTTCAAACCCTTTAGCTAAGTCACTTGCATAACGTGTGGACCGTCCATCATCCTGATTTGTCGTATACCCAACTAAGTTATTAGCGATGATATGCAAGCTACCACCTGTGGCATAACCAGGAAGCCCACTAAGGTTCAAAGTTTCAGCAACTACACCTTCCCCAATAAATGCAGCATCCCCATGAATTAATACTGGAATCGCTTTATTTAAATCTCTCTCCGGGTATCCGGCTTTAGAGCGATCATCCTGTGCAGCACGGGCAAAGCCTTCCACTACTGGATTAACAAATTCAAGATGTGACGGGTTATGTGCAAGTGTTATTCGGGTTGCTGTTTCTTCACCCTTTTTTACTTCTTTCTTTGCACCAAAATGGTATTTAACATCACCTGTCCAGCCATAGTTAATTCCCATGGAGCCTTCAGATGGAACTAATTCCTTGTCTGGTGAATGATGGAACTCGGAGAAAATTTTATCAAACGGTTTGCCTAGCACATGAGCCAACACAGAAAGTCGACCCCTGTGAGCCATTCCCATCATAATATTTTCAACTTTATCTTCGGTTGCATATTTTACAATCTGATCAAGCATTGGCACCATTGCTTCCAATCCTTCGATAGAGAAGCGCTTTTGACCAACAAACGTTTTTTGTAGGAATCCTTCAAATCCTTCAACATCCACTAAGCGTCCAAGTAACTGCTTTTTGTCTTCATCAGAAAGATCAAGCCGTGCCTTACCTGTCTCAATTAGATCAAGTAACCACGCGCGCTCAGCTTCGTTATTAATATGATCATATTCAAATGTGATCGTTCCAGAATAGTATTTTTTAAGTTCATGAAGGACATCAAGGCCGTTTTCAACGTGATTCGGTGCCTTTTCCCATAACCAGCTAGCTGGCATTTGTTTTAGATCCTCTTCACTTAATCCATAAGTGTCAGGCTGTACTAAATTTGAATTTCGCTTTTTGTGTAAACCTACCGGATAAATATCCGCTTCTAGATGACCGAAACGGCGAATAGCCTCAACAAGTTTCATAGCTGAGGTTAGTTTTTTTACATCGTGCATGGAACCTTGAGAACCTGTTGGCAGGTCTGTTGCTCCTGCATTGTTTGATATCCAATTTGGCTTTCCATACTGATCGAACATTTCCTTTATGGAATGATCGACTGCATCTGGATCTGTTTTATACAGATCATATTGTTCTTCTACATACCCCATATTTGGACCATGAAATTCTGCCCAGAATCTTTGATTAGATTCTTCCGTCTGTGCCACGTTTTTATACCCCCATTAGAAGTTAACATTACTCGTAATGTAAACGGTTTTCTAACACTCACTCTATTATAGAACTGTTAAATGACTTTCATCAACTAATATACCCTATTTTATATACTGAAACAATATAATGTTCCAACCTTTACTATTATTAAAATCTTCCGTCTATTTAGAGCTTGAAAAGCCATGTCTTTTCTAAAAATCTGAAAGCAAATTACTTGCATTAGTTCACATTATAATCATAATTCGTTATAATAGGGACATAATCAAAAAGACGCTCTTTTTACCTACATAAGGAGGCATAACAATGAAGCTTGCACTTTTAATTGGCGTTATCTTAACATTTATGACATCAATGTTCACATCTGGATACGAATCAAAACCAGCCGTACCAAAAAAAGATCAGTAAAAAACCGCCAATATGGCGGTTTTTTTATGTGAGATCTGGAAAACCTTGTTGACGTAAAGCCTCATAAACGATGATAGCAGCAGTATTAGATAAATTTAATGAACGAACCTTGTCATTCATATGAATGCGTAGACATCTATCTTCTTTGCCTTCAAGCAATTCGTGTGGAATGCCATTCGTTTCTCTTCCAAATACAAAAAATAAATCATCTTTGTCATTACTGTAATCATAATCTGTGTAATGCTTTGTACCAAAATTTTCTATATAGTAGTAGGAACCTTTAGGATGCTTTTCATATAGTTCCTCTATGCTAGCATGTTCTTGAACATCCACATCTTTCCAGTAATCCAGCCCTGCTCTTCGTAACATTTTATCCTCTGTACTAAAGCCTAGTGGGTGAATAAGATGCAATGTTGCTCCAGTTGCCAAGCAAGTTCTCGCTATGTTTCCAGTGTTTGCAGGAATCTCTGGCTGAAATAAAACGACATGTATACTCACTGATCTAATCTCCTTGTTCGATAATCAACTGCCCCTCGTCTGGGAGTAGCTTATTTATTATAGCATTACTACGAACCAATGCGAAAAAATTTATACTGTATATCAGGCGTCCAAGCTGTAGAATCTTCGTAAGACCAGTACCGGTTTCGACTGTTGTCTGTATGTGCGTTAACAAGTGGCATTCCTGCTGCGTCTTTTGCTACCACAATTGTATTATGGTCCCATCTGCCATTCCCCTGAAAGTCATAACAAATGATATCTCCAGGCGCCAATTCTTCTGCAGAGCTAACTTCTTTTCCTTGCAGGCCATCCGTCGATCCACTTAAATACCATCTCATTGAATGAGCTACGGCCCAACTAAAACTCCAGCTATCCTGGTTATACCACCAGCCTCGTTCTCTGACTGGTGCTCCACGCATGGGAGCTCCACCAGCTAATAGGCACTGTGATATATAATTTGTGCAATCCACCTCAAATTTACGAAAATTGGGATTATAACTGTTCCACCATCGCTCAGCGTATTGAACAGCCGCCAGTCGATCATAAGTAAAACGCATTCGTTCTTGGTTTGACGTACGATTCGCATTCGGAGAAATCGATAAAGGTGGCTTTACCTTTGGTGAGCCGCCCCTCTTATGTTCCACAATAGAGCCTTTTTCCATTTTAAAGGTATATGGAATTACCTCCTCTTCCAAATATAGCTTATCTTTCTGCTTCGTAAGATAAGAAAAGTGAAGTCGGTACTCATACATTGTGTCGCTATCGTACCGAAACTTTCGGAATAAATGTCCCTTCCCTTCCACACGTACGATCTTTGCGCCTCGTTTTTCACAACACGCTTTCTTCCTTTCCCACCAGCTTTCTTCCACACGTTCTTCCTGTAAAAAATCCAACCAATATGCTTTTAATTTCTCCATAAAAAATCCCCTCCACCATTACTATATGGGGAGGGGACTTGTCAAAAACCACAATAATAATGAACAATTATGTCTTGGCTTGATACACCTCTTGAAATGCCATGCCTTTTTCCATCTCAACCTGCACCTGTTCATCCTGCTCTGTTTCCATTGCTTCTCTTATTGCCATATATGCTTCTTCTGTTCCAATTTTCCCTAGAGACCATGCAGCCGTTCCTCTGATCACAGGTCTAGGGTCAGTGCGCATGACCTTGATGATGTCCTCTACAGCTGTTTTGTCTTTGTAATGTCCTAGTGCTATCAATGCGTTGCGCTGGATAGGCTTTTTACCTCGCCAAGAACCAGAAATATGGCCAAAGGTTTCTTTGAATTCTCGATTAGAGATACGCAACATTGGTTTTAACACCGGCTTCGATACGTCATGCTCTGGCTCAAATTCAGGATGAATATGAAAGTCTATCTTTTGATTTTTAGGACAGACAACCTGACATGTATCACAACCGTATACTCGATTACCAATTTTAGTACGGAACTCATCGGGCAGAAAATCCTTTGTTTGTGTTAAAAATGCAATACAACGCTGTGCGTTTAATTGGCCGCCCTGTACGATGGCACCAGTTGGGCAAGCATCAATACATTTCGTACATTCCCCACAACTGTCATCAACTGGATCATCTGGCACAAATGGAATATTGGTAATCATTTCACCCAAATAAACGTATGAACCAAATTCAGGTGTGATGATGGAAGTGTTTTTTCCACTGAAGCCAATGCCGGCACGTTCTGCTACAGCACGATCTGAAAGTTCCCCTGTATCAACCATTAACCGGTTAGCCACATCTGGAACCTGTTCTTTAATAAACGCTGCCAGCTTTTCTAAGCGGTCACGCATGACAACATGATAATCCGTTCCCCAAGAAGCTCTGGCAAAAAGGCCACGCCTCTCTTCCTTTGTACTCTTTGGAGCACCTTTCATACGCGATGGATATGCAAGTGCTATCGAAATGATTGACTTTGCTTCAGGCAATAATCTTTCAGGCTCAGTTCGTTCCTCAACGGTTCCTTTTTCAAAGCCTGATTGGTAGGATAACTCCTGCTGTCTGCGCAATCTTTCTTTTAATTCTCCAAACACATCGGCAGAGGCAAAGCCAATTTTATCAATACCTATTTTCTTACTGTAAGCAATAATATCTTTTTTAAGCTGCGCTGTATCCATTGGCTCCGCCTCCTTTCTAATTGTGTTTCACAGCCGCTGTGCGTAAACGGTTGATCACTGCAGCTATTTCGTACTTTCTTGGTCTCGCAATATCCCCTGGATGCTGATTCTTAAATGGGCTGAATGCCGCGATTCCTTTTTGATTCAACTGATCATCAATATATTGCACAACTTCCTTTAACGACTTATTGCCCAATACATTTCTTTGATCAAGATACAGAATAATATCTGCAATCAGTCTCGTTTGGGATTGATCCACCAACTGTTCCGTGTCAGCAAATTGTATATCATTATATCCCATCAATATAGTGGAAAGTCCTTTTGCTTGTACCTTAGCACGTTTCCCCTTTTGAGTCTGTAATGATTGGGGCATAAAATAGCGTTCCGTTACATTTCCAAAGTTCTCCGTAACATCCAAATCTCGTTCAAGCGGCGAATTATTCATTATTTGCTTTGCTCTTTCTGTTACATCTTCAGGCCGGTATGATTCCAGCATAATCACCTTGTCGGCTACTGCAAAGTAATCACCTGATCCACCCATAACCAATATAGTAGATACGCCTAGTTGTTCATCCATTTGCTTAATTTTATCAATAAATGGCGTAATAGGTTCTTGATCTTTTTTTACTAACCTTTGCATGCGGTGATCCCGAATCATAAAATTAGTGGCACTCGTATCTTCATCGATTAGTAATGTCGTAGCACCAACTTCAAGTGCCTCCATCACGTTTGCAGCTTGTGAGGTACTTCCACTGGCATTTTCGGTGGAAAAGAACGTTGTTAGCTGTTTATGTGGCAAATTATTAATGAATGGAGATATATTAACCCCCGTTACTTTCCTGCCATCCTCTGCTCTAATTTTCACGGCATCCGGATTTGTTAGGACATATTCTCTTCCATCACCCTTTGAATGATAATATACACCACGCTCAATTGCTTGAAGCATTGTGCTCTTACCGTGATAGCCGCCGCCCACAATTAATGTGATACCTTTTTCTATTGCCATCCCACGGATTGGTTCTTCCCTATGTGGGATAGAAATCTTCACCTCAGATTGTGCGGGGCTTTGAAAAGGAACTGCTTGCTTCATAGGCCGATTGCTAATGCCACTCTCTCTAGGTAAAATCGAGCCATTTGCTAGGAAAGCAATCCAGTTATGCTGCCGCATTTGTTCACGAATTGCTTCCTGTTGGTCTGCAAGTTCTATAGCTTCGGTAATCACTTTATCGGTAATAGTAAAAACCGAATTTCTAACAAGCTCAGGGATAGCCTTCGTAAATAACTTTTCTGCCTCTCTCCCATTAATCCTTCTGCCATTTGCAGGAAGTCCGACCGATAGACAGATGGTGATTGTATCTGAAGTAAGTTGTACAGCACTTCTCTCCAATACCTCCTGACCAGGTCGGTCAAAGAAAATATTACCGCTTTTCCCTGAGCCTTTAATTGAAATCTCATTCTTACTTACTGCTTTTCCGACACTACGTGCAATCGCATCCTCTGCCGCTATTTTTCTAGAAGCTGTTTGCAGCCATTCTTGATTAATTCCCCGCTTTTGCTTTGGAATCATAATTCGCAGCCGAGACGGAGATGCAAATGGGTCTCCTTGTACATAATCAAGAAACAGGTCAAAGTCTGGAAAACTATATTTCCCTTGTAAATCTTTGTATGCTTTATATCCTTTATTATCAATCCGTTTTAATTGTTGAATTAAATCCTTCATATATCAATCCCTCAATTTCTCAATAGTTGCCTTAAGGATACTATGGGGGAACCCCTGATTCAAGTGAGGGGATAAGTTTTAGACAAATGAAAAACGCAACACCCCGTAAGTTAGATTACGAAACACTGCGTTAAGACATATGTATGGAGCGGGTGAAGGGAATCGAACCCTCATCATCAGCTTGGAAGGCTGAGGTTTTACCACTAAACTACACCCGCATGAAATATAAGATTATTATTTTATAATAGTACACGTTCTATAAGTCAGACTGCCTCTACATCTTCTAGCTTACTCATAGTTGCTTGTGCTTCGAGGCAACTCGTTGGTTACTCGGCGGAAGCTTCGCTCGTCACTAAACTACACCCGCATGAGATTGTTAGATTATTTTATTCTCAAATCAACGATTACGTTGTTTTTTTGAATGCATTATTGATTATAGCAAGGCTTTTAAGAGAATGCAAGAGAAAATTTTACTTTTTTCGACAGAATACTAGAAAACCCCTAATAACAACGCAGTTAAAGCAACTCTTCAAAGCTGTTTTACCTTTTTTTATTTGACTAAATATATCCATAATAAATTTTTTTGAAATTCCAATTTACATCTATTCGGAGAAGTTATAGAATAGGCATAAGATTTAGGGAGGGGAAATCGCATGGCTGTTTATCCAATTATTATGACACAATCAAGCTTCACTCACCGAGATAACTTGAAATATCCTTATGAAGAACGCGGGCTTCAATTTGGCGATGGCATTTATGAAGTGATTCGCATTTATAATGGAGAATACTATTTACTTAAAGAGCATGTGGATCGATTATTTCGTTCGGCAGCTGCGGTGAAAATTAATCTTGCCGTTACAAAGGAAGAAATGACTCAATTACTATTACAACTACTGGAAAGAAATAAGATGAATAAAGACGGCAAGGTTTACTTACAGGTTACACGTGGTTCGGCTCCAAGAGACCATGTTTTTCCTGAGGGGATCCCGGCAAATGTATATGCATATGTGCAGGATCTACCACGCAACACAGAAAAGATGGACGCTGGCGTTGCAACAATTACCCAGCGGGATGTTCGTTGGGAGAACTGCTATATAAAAAGCTTGAACCTCCTACCTAACGTACTTGCAAAACAAGAAGCAAAGGAAAATGGCTGCTACGAAGCAATCCTACATAAAAATGGATTGGTAACAGAGTGTAGCTCTTCCAATGTATACTTAGTAAAAGACGGGAAAATTTACACCCACCCAGCTACAAATAATATCTTGCACGGATGTGTCCGTATGCGTGTTGAAAAGTTTGCTAATGATTTGGAGATACCATTCATTGAAGAAAGCTTTACTGTGGACGATATCGCGACAGCTGATGAAATACTGTTATCGAGCAGTACATCGGAAGTTATGCCCATTATTTCAGTGGACGATAAGCAAATTGCTGATGGCAAGCCAGGTAAGATAACAAAGCAGCTTCAACAAGCTTACGTTGCAGATGCCAATATAGTTGAACCTGATAAAGTAAGTAATTAATCTTAAAAGATCTAAAAATGCCGAGCGTATTTAAACTCTAGCCACCGACAAGGCTTCGAGTAAACGCTCGGCATTTTACTTATAGCTTCTAAATTTCAAACTAAAAAACTTGCAGTTTGCTCTAGCTCAACTAACCTTCACTACTGTGCGTTACTTAAACCAACCTTTTCTTTTAAACCAAAGAAACATAGTAAACGCAATGACGAGCATTAATATAATAGAAAAAAAGTAGCCATACTTCCACGTCAATTCAGGCATATTTTCAAAATTCATTCCGTATATCCCCGCTATCAATGTTAAGGGAGCAAATATGGATGTAATAATCGTTAGAACTTTCATAACATTGTTCGTTTGATGTGAGTTAAGAGAAAGGTAACTATCTCTTATATCAGCAGTTACTTCCCGATTAGACATGACCATTTCCGCTAATTTCAAAAGGTGATCATAGATATCAGAAAAGTATTCCCTCCTGTTTTTAATTTCAACTAAATGATGGGAATTTAACATCCTGTATAACAAATCGCGCATCGGATTAACAGAATGCCTTAAATTCAATAACATGTTTCGTATATCAAATAATTCACTCATTAAATCATTCATTGATCTGTCTTGTGTATTATTTTCGATTAAATCCAATTCATCTTCCAGCTTATAAATAAGTGGAAAGTAATTGTCTACAATTTTGTCTAATATTTGATAAAACACATAAAAAGTGTCCCACACATCCGTATTCCTACCAGCATGAAGCTTTTCCCAAACGTGGGTAATTTCTTTAGCCTCAGAACGATGAAAAGTTACGATAAAATTCTCGTTTACAAAAAAATTTAATTCATCCCTAATAATTTCTCTTTCTTGTTCTCGTACTGAATGAGCGACATAAAATGTATGATCTTCGTAGTAATCCAGTTTTGGTCTTTGGAGTTTTTGAATACAATCTTCAATCGCTAAAGGGTGAAATTCAAATGTATTGGATAGATGGTTTATCTCTTCATCTGTCGGTTTGTCAAAATCTACCCAGAACCATTTATATTTATTTTGGGTGACATCTTGTATAGTTATATCTTTTTCGATTTTATTTTCATCTGTTATGCCGACACACCGAATCAACTTGATTCCTCCTTTTGGGAGTGAGTCTATTTACTATCTATTATTAGTTTATTGTACTTTGTGCCCTATCCTGGATTAATAGAATGGGAAATTCGTCGTCCTCAGCAGTACTCCAAAGAACAGACTCAATATGAACCTTATCATCTAACTGTGGTAAATCTACTAATATTCCCTCCGCTACTTTAAATATATTTTCCGTTCGCTCATCAGCCATATAAGGATTACCATTCTCAAAAACCTCTTCTATCTCTTCCCCGAATTGTTCAGTATTAGGCATGATGCGAACAATATACTCTGTTCTTCCCGTTTCTTCATTTTCCCAGGTATCTAAGCTATAATGAGTATTTTCAATGGCATAATGCTCATTTAAGTACATTTCTACATTCAAGCCCGTGCCAAGAGACTCATTTGTAGTAGCTTCTTCATTTTGCCCAACCTTAGTATCTTCAGAAGCTGAATCACTATCTGTTTTAGTAGTATCAGTGGACTCATTTATTGAAGAGTCTACTGAGTCAGTGGCATTTGTTTTTGCTACATTTTCTTGTTTGTTGTTGGAGGATTTTGAAACCACATTGTCTTCTTTAGACTCAACATCTTTATCTGACGAAGCGTCATCTTTTACCTTGTTCACCCTCAGCCTTAGAACAAGCCCCCATTAATATTAATCCTGATAACAGCAAAATAGTAAGCAATTTCTTCATGTTCTACACTTCTTTCTAGTAAAATTATTCCCTATCAATTATAACAAAAGATAGTAGAGTGAAGTGGAAATGACCGTCTCACTTTTTCACTCTCAAGTCTTCTCCAATCTTTCTACAAAGTGATGAATAATTCTTGCCGTTAAGCCCCAAATAACTTTATCCCCAAAGACATAGAAGTGTTCTGCAAATTTACTTGTTCCCCATTCATAGTCTTTTCCACCAGGGATGAGCTCAAAAGGAAATGACTCCTCTGGCTCCATTGCAACATTAACATAATGAATTTTTGGCGGATTATCCAGAAAAAATTGCAATGGCACGCTAAATACTTCATCCACTTCGGTTGGATTAGGAATCACATCTGAAGTACTGTCTATTATTCCTGTGTATGGATAGACAATCATTCCAAAGGATGAAACAAGGTAATCTAATGGAACAACATGAGAAACCCGTTCCTTTTCTATCCCTAATTCTTCTTCGGTTTCTCTAAGAGCTGCATTTTGGGCACTTGTATCGCTAGGGTCTATTTTCCCGCCAGGAAAGCAGATTTCTCCAGGTTGCCTTCTTAAGCTAGCTGCCCGTACTTCAAATAAAAGGTGGATCCCATCTTCTTTTTCCACCAACGGAAGAAGGATGGCATATTTATAGAGGTCTTCTGCTCCGAGGATTCCAGCGATATGGTGTGTGAGTTTGTGGAGAATCTCTTCTTTCTTCATCACAACTCCTCCTTCCTTTTTAAATTATCCTTTACTATAACACGAGATCGAATGATTAATATTAAACCCTGTATTGTGAAATAAAAGGAATGTATATTTAGAAAATTATGTTATAATAATTCTTCTTGCTTGTCCATATATTTAGGAAGGGAGTTATGTTATGAGGAAAGTTGCAATCATTGGAAGTGGGGGTGCTGGCAAATCTACATTAGCGAGAAAGCTTGGCGAAATACTAGATATTCCTGTTTACCATCTAGACGCAATTTTTTGGAAACCTAATTGGGAGCCGATCGGACGAGATGAACTATTTGAAAAAACGATGAAGATACAGGAGACTGATGATTGGATTATAGATGGAAACTATAATGCGACAATGGAATTTCGCTTACAACAGGCAGACACGGTTATCTTTTTGCATTACAAGACACTTCGTTGCCTTTATGGAATCGTCAAGAGGCGCTTACAATATCATAATAAGACTCGTCCTGATATGGGGAAAGACTGTAAAGAAAGGCTTGATTGGGAGTTTTTCAACTGGGTACGTACGTATAATAAAAAGAAAGCCCCACTTGTCTATGAGCGTCTTTCAAAATTAGAAGACACAGCAATACATGTCTTTACTTCACCTAGCCAACTAGAGACCTATTTAAGGAAATTACAGAAAACAGCCTAACATAAACATTTGATTCGGCACTCGAAATAGTTTAAAATATAAAAATACAGAAATTTCGATATATATAGGGAGGATATTTTATGACAAGCACAAAACGTGCATTAAAAACAGAAGATTTAACTAGATTAGAAGTTTACAGTGATCCTCAGATTTCACCTGACGGAAACTTCTATAGCTATGTTTCCACAACAGCAAATGATAATGATGATTACAACTCTCATTTGTTTGTACAATCCATTCAGGGCGAGACCCCTGTACAATGGACCTTTGGAGATGTCAAAAATAGCAACCTTCGTTATTCACCTGATGGAAAGAGAGCCGTCTTTCAATCTACTAGAAGTGGATTATCTCAGTTATGGATGTTGCCAACAGAAGGCGGGGAAGCAAGACAGCTAACTACGTTTAAAAATGGTGCATCAAGCCCAACATGGTCTAAAGATGGCAAGTATATCTTTTTCCATGCCTCACTCGATAAGGATGACGATCTACATAACCAAAAAGAACAATCTAAGGAAGAACGACAAAAGGAACAAGAAGCAAAGAAAAAGCAGCCACTTATCGTGAATAGTCTGAAATATAAGTCAGATTCCAGTGGGTTTCATGATAACAAACGAGTTCAGCTTATCGTATTAGATGTGGAAAACAACACATTTACTCAACTAACACGTGATGATGCTGATCATAGTTTCCAGGATATTTCACCAGATGGTAAACAGCTTTTATTTGCAGCTAATCTAAATGCTGATGCAGATTATGAGTTATCAAATGACTTATTTTTACTTGACCTACAATCAAAAGAACGTAAAAAGCTAACGGATGGAGAAGGTGGATACCATAGTGCCTCTTTCTCACCAAGTGGTGATAAAATCGTTAGCTTTGGCCATGGGTTTGAATATGCTGGAGCAACGCTAACGGAAATCTACGTATTTGATCCTCAGACAGGTGAGCGTACATGCCTTAGTCAAACTTGGGACATACAGCTTGGTGACCTGATGATCGGCGATACACGCCTAGGACAATCAGAAGCAGGACCTGTCTGGGCAAAAGATGAGAAAAGCTTGTTCTTCATCGCAACAGATCAAGGTTCTACTGGACTTTACGAAGTTTCCTTGGATAAAGAACTGACCACCCTCTATGAAAAGGATAACCATGTATTTGGTTTCTCCTATGATCAGAATACGGAAGCTTTTGTTTTAGGTATTAGCTCCGCTACAAATCCATGTGATTTTTATTACTTGGAAAAAGACGGTACACTTACACAGTTAACAAGAAGCAATCGCGCTTTTCTTGAGGAAGTAGCCATTGCAGAGCCCGAAACGATTTCTGTTAAAGCAGATGATGGGAAGGAAATACAAGGCTGGCTATTAAAACCTTATGGCTTTACAGAAGGTAAAAAATATCCCTTTGTGTTGGAAATCCATGGTGGTCCACATGCGATGTATGGCCAAACCTTCTTCTTTGAAATGCAGCTCTTAGCAGCAAGAGGATATGTCGTGCTTTACACAAACCCAAGAGGAAGCCATGGATACGGCCAGGAATTTGTGGATGCTTGTCGCTCTGACTATGGTGGTGGAGATTATACAGATCTTATGACAGCTGTTGACTATGTATTAGACAATTATAGCTATATTGACGAAGATCGACTTGGTGTAACTGGTGGAAGTTATGGTGGTTTCATGACAAACTGGATTGTTGGTCATACAAATCGCTTTAAAGCAGCTGTTACGCAACGTTCCATCTCCAACTGGCTAAGCTTTTACGGTGTAAGTGATATTGGCTTCTTCTTTACAAAGTGGGAACATGGTCTTAACCTATTGGATGATCCAGAGAAGCTTTGGGAGATTTCTCCTTTAAAATATGCGGAAAACGTAGAAACTCCTCTATTGATTTTGCATGGAGAATTAGATTTCCGTTGTCCTGTTGAACAAGGCGAACAACTTTTCATTGCCTTGAAACATTTGCGTAAAGAGGTGGAATTCGTTCGTTTCCCTGGCGCTAACCATGAGCTTAGTAGAAGCGGAAAACCAGCAATGCGTCAAGAAAGACTAAATCATATCTGTCGCTGGTTTGAGCAGTATTTATAAGAATGAACTGAGGTATAAAACAGGCATGCGAGCTAACGTATGCCTGTTTTGCTGTGTATACTTTCCAAAAAAATAATTACTTATTACTGTCTAACAAATTTCTGAAAAGGTAGTGTCTTCCAAATTCCATAACCTAGCAAAGCACCCAGCATATTGAGGATGAAATCATCAATATCAAAACTGCCCATTCGTGTTAGTAGTTGTAAGGTTTCTATTATGAACAACAGTACAATCATAAAAGTAGTAAATATGCTTACACGAGTTAGTTTTGTGATGAAAAATGGCATATAAACGCCCATTGGCAAAAACATGAATATATTGCCACCAAGATTTTTTATCGGTATATCCAAATTCATGCTACCATCAAATATTGCTTGGAAATATGTGTTAATCGTCTTAAAAGGGACGACATTTGAAGAGCTCTTTATATATTCTAGTAACGAAAGGTCTGCCCACATATAGCCTCTATTGCTAAGAAAAAGCAGCATTGTCAATACTATTAAATAAATTACGAAGCTCACTTTAAAAATCACTTTAATTATCTTCATTTTCCCCCTCCTACTGTAAGTCAACCCCCAGATTTTAGTCATTTCGTTTCCACTCCCTAATGGTCCAACTCAACAAAGCTTGATAGTTAACATTTTTTCTATTGGTCTATTCATAGTTGGAACGATATTCTCCCTCTTCGAAAATCTCCTCACCTTTTATCCCCAACCACTCATCTGGCTCTAAATCCGGATGCTTTTCAAGGTAGTTTATTACAATCTTATAGCCTTCACTATACCCATAGTATGGAGGTAGCTCCCCTTCTCCATAAAGGATTTCTAAACTACGCTCAGAGTCCCCCTGATTTAAGTCAGCTTCAATTAATTTCCAATGATTTTTATCATAAGTGGAATATACGGGAATCGAATATGAATACATTTCAGGATAGACGAGTTCTTCGAAGACTACTGCTTTTCCTTCAAAAACCAAGTTCTCTAAAACTGTAGAATAATCATTCTGATCGTAGAATTTCTCTGTCCATACACTATGATGATATTCGTGCGCTGTAGTTATTTTATAATCCTCTTCATCTAAATAATTGCTGTGGAAAAGTAAAATCTTTCCCGCCCCAACATTGAAGCCAACAGGAGACTCCTCACCTACGGTTGGAAACACACACACGGTATTCTCTTTCTCAGAAGGTAACAAGTTAGAAGATTTTATTAATGCCTCTTTAATAGCACCATTTATGCTCTCTGAATCAATAACCTCTATAAGTTTTTGAGTAGCTCTAAGATTTGAAAAAGATTGGTCCCATACTAAATCCATCACTTGCTTATGCTCTCCATCAGCAATACATTGATCATAAATAGGATCCATAACCTTTGTTTCATACAATGCTTCTATGTTTTCTTGCTGATCCTCTTTTAATGCCTCCTCTATAAACTCATCATACAGTTTATAAGCGTTTACAATCTGGAAAGTTTGATCCATCTTTGGATGCTTGAATTTAGTAACAATATCTTCCTCTTTCTCACAACCGGCTAAAACGATGAGTAAAAGTATAATCCCCGTAAATATGTACTTATCACATATAATTCTATTTTTCACCCCTCAACCTCCACCTTTGTCATATCAAATATTTGATGATGAATTTATATTCAAGCTAGATTAACTATTGAACCCAACTCTCAATAAAGTCTCTAATTCTTAAAAGTTCTTTTTTCTCAAAATCATACTTACTTTTAGTAGACTCGTAACACTTCAACACTTTTTGAATGGTATACCGTACATCCAAAGGTAGTGCTGATGTCCCCCAGTTACCAGCTTCCTGTTTTGATGAGATAACTTCATCGTTAATATACCAAAGCACTCTAAGGAGGTTTAACGTACAATAGATAGGGTCCTCTTCGATGCCTTCTAAACAATCTTGAAAATCTCCCATTATGGATGATAGATAATCAGACCGAGGAACAGAGGGAAAGACTTCCATTATAGGGTTCCCTTCTATGCAGATTCCTCTGTGGTTCAATATCGTTATATGTGCAGCTAAATCGGGATCTGTCTTAATCTCGTCGTTTAAATAATGGGAGGTGCCTTTTGCTAAATCCTTTTCATAACCAGCTCTCCACCACTCACTATAATGAAAATCAAATGGACAGGGATGCTTCCAATCTCTTAATTGTTTTATAGTTAAAACACTTAACTCTAACGGAAAAGGGGTATTTGAACTTGTAAGTAACAGCTTTGCTAAGTCCCTTTTTGCCTTTACAGTTAGAGATTTATTAGATACAACCAGAATATCAATATCGCTACTTTTTGGATTAAATCCACCCATTGCTAAGGAACCATGTAGATAGAAACCGATAAAGTCTTCCTTTATAACCTCTTTTATTCCACCTAGAAGATTAAAAACGAAACCTCTCACCTCTGGTGGTGAACAGGTTACCCAGTTATAAGGCATATTATAGACCCCCCAGTCCTGTTAACCATTCTTTTAGTTTAATTGCCTAATATTTTTCTGGTAATAACTCCATTACATTACACTTCACTAACGTATCATTATACGAGATGATGACGTCAGTATTACTCCCATAATCACTAATTAACTCGCGACACATCCCACAAGGTGCCACGACCCAGCATTTTTCTATCTCTTCGTGTGGATGAGGATGGGCTACCGCTACTATTGTGTTAAATTCATGGTCCCCTTCTGATATGGACTTCCCCATAGCCATCGCTTCCCCACATACAGCTATTCTTCCCACATTTGCTTCTAAATGTACTGCAGCGTAAACCTTTCCTGACTTAGCTCGAACTGCCGAACCAATGTGATGGCGTCCATATATATAATTCTTTTCAATGACTTTCTCTGCTTCTTTGATCAATTCATAGTCTTCCTCTTCTAATGCTTTCACGTTTAACATGCTTCCCCTTCTCCCTCTATCTAATTCTTCGTCTAAATCTTCCCAAATACTAATCATTAACTAGTATTAGTGGGCTGTAACAAACGCTTCTCCAAAATAATTTTATGTAATCCTTTTTCATCCGTATATGTAGCTACTACATCAAATCCACTTTTAATATTAAGAACTAACATATCGCGCCACTTATTCATGGTCTTTGTTTGAACTACTTTATATCCTTTTCCTTTTAAATAGTCATGCTGTTTTTTCATTAAAGCGGAGGCTATACCATGGTTTCGGTATCGCGGATCCACTCCTCCTAACCAACTATAAAATGTGCTATTATCTAACGCATATCCAATTTTATACCCAATAACCCTTTCACCATCCATCCCTGTTACGATAACTAACGGTGGCTTGCCTGTCATTTTGCTACTAAGATTGTCTGCCTCACCAAAAATGGTTTTATGTAATGCTTGCAGTCCATCTAAAATATTGACGTCTAAATTTGAATCGTAAATATGGTATGTAATTGTCATTTTGATCCCCTTTTGTCTTAGCTGGCTTTTATACAATTATATTAACATTATATACCATTTGTTTTGAATATTCTTTCATATATATGATCTTCCACTCTGCAAATTAGTTTACTTTCGTTAGAACCCGGGAAGCTTGCAACAAGATACTAAATAGAGGAGGAATTTTTATGATTACCTTTTTACCAAGTAAAAGCACTTCAAGTATTGCGGTAGAATTTACTGGAAAGGCAACGAAAGAAGATGCGGCATTACTAGATAAGAGAGTTGCCCAGAGCTTTAACGGAGACAAATTTAATGTTTTGGCTATTGTACATGATATCGATGGAACGACATGGAAAGGTATAATAGACGGGGTGCAATTCGACGCGAAACATTGGAGGCAATTTCAAAAATTCGCCATTGTTAGTGATGAAAAGTGGATTGGTACTGCTGCTAATCTCGGTCAAGCCATAAAAGCAAAGCAATTTAAATCTAATGAAGTGGAAGAGGCGTGGGAGTGGCTCGGCTAGTTAGGTCAAGCGAACAATTAACATATAAACAAATGTCAGTTTGTACAAAATATAGCGGCTAGGAGATTTGTTTAACAACCCCTAGCCACTATATTTTATCCTCCCAATCTATTCTTCCATTTTCTTTAAGGATTTCACCGCAGGCCCTTCTATTACAGAGCCTGTATGTGAGAAGCGTGAGCCATGGCATGGACAGTCCCATGAGCGTTCTGCGTCATTCCACTCTACATCACAGCCCATATGGGTACAAGTTGGTTTGATTACATGAATATTCCCAGCTTTATCGCGATAAGCGCCTGCCTTTTTACCATCATGAACCACTATAGAGCCTTCATCACGCTCCAGTTCATCGACCGTTTTATCCTCCCGATGTGCTTTTCCTTTAACTAATTCTTTTGCTACATCTGTATTCTCTTTTATAAAAGAGGTAGCTCCTTTTTTTAACTCAGTTCTGGTTGGATCAAACAAAGCAGCATAGCGGTTTTCTTTTTCAAGAATAAGGTCTTTCAATAATAAAGCAGCCACTACACCGTTACTCATGCCCCATTTGGCAAAACCTGTTGCTACCCACACATGCTTTTTGCCAGTTACCATTTGCCCGATGTATGGAACGTGATCGAGTGATACTAAATCTTGGGCAGACCAGCGATATGGAATGGATGTGATCCCAAATTCTTCTTCTCCATAATTCTTTAACGCTTCATAATTAGCAAATGTAGAATCATCAATTTTCCCAGCAGTGTGACCCTGTCCACCAATTAACAGCAATGGTTCTCCATTAGGATCAGTAGCTTGTCTTAATGACCTTGAAGGTGAATCGACAGCAAGGTACATTCCCTTTGGAGGGGTTTTGACTGGCTTCACAGCAATAGAATAGGAGCGCTGTGCATGCAACCGCGAAAAATAGGCACCTTGCTCATCATTAAAAGGAAAATGGGAACTTACTAGCACATCCTTGCACTTTATTTTATGACCATTTTCAGTCTTTACTGTTGGTTTATCACTTCCTTTTACACATACAGCTCTTGTATGTTCGAAAATCCAACCACCATTATTTTTAATGGAGGGGAGCAATCCTTGAAGAAATTTCACAGGGTCAAATTGTGCTTGGTTACGCAGCACGAGAGCATTCTTTACCGTATAAGGAAGGTCCACTTCCGCTGTTGCCTCACCCCCATTTATCCCCAAGGCGTTGTATGCTTGTTCTTCTTTTTCTAATATCTCTAGGTTCTTATCATTTGTCGTATAAAGGTAGGCGTCTTCTGTAGTAAAATCACAGGCAATATTCTCCTCTTCTTGGAGTTTGCGAATATATTTTAACGCCTCTTCATTTGCCTCATAGTACAGTTTGGCTTTTTCTTTGCCGTGTATTTTCATTATCTCCTGGTAAATGGGCCCATGTTGCGAGGAAATTTTCGCAGTTGTATAACCAGTAGTACCTTCTAGCAGGCTACCAGCTTCTAGTAATGCAATCTTTTTACCTTCCTTTGCCAAGAGATATGCAGAAACAAGACCAGTAATCCCACCACCGACTATTACTACGTCTACTATTAAATCTTTATCTAAAGGTGGATAGGTAGCAATACGTCTATCCTCTTGCCATAATGAACGTGCTTCGCTTGGAATTTGATTAATATCTCTCAAATAATAAGCCTCCTAAAGTAGTTTTACTGAGTTATTTACCGTAAACACAGCAAGCGAAACACGGAATGAACTAAACTTCTGAACTAGGTTTTGGGATAAAGGAAGTAAACGCAATAAAAAGAGCTGCCTCAGCATTTGAGACAGCTCCGAAACTTCGCTTCTTAATAAATAAATAATCTAGAGACTAAACCATTTGCTTCTCCATATACTCATTTAATGAACAAACTTCAATCTGACTAGGTTTTTCCGCCAGAAGAATTGCCTGAGCAGTATCAAGGCTCGTAAAACAGGTAACCCCATATCGAGTTGCTAGCTCTCTTAAATAAAATCCTGCTCTGCCTCGTTCTCTTCCTTTTGTTGGTATGTTGAGTAATACATCTGGTTTTTGCTTCTTCCAGTGTGCTTCTATAGCGCTTTGATCATTCGATACCTCTACTACATTAAAGCCAGCAGCTGCGAGGTATTTTGCGGTGCCTTCTGTGGCTGACAAACTTACATTCTTACCCGCAAGCTGCTGAATAAGCGAAACGGCGTCTTTTTTATACCTATCTGTAATAGAAACAAAGATTTTCAAGTGTTCACTAGCTAGATCAGGACGGACCTTATTCATTGCTTCTTTTAGACTCTCCCCCATCCCAATAATTTCGCCCGTGGATTTCATTTCTGGTCCTAACACATGGTCCACACCTTTTAATTTCCCTGCTGAAAAGATAGGTGCTTTCACCGTATAATGAGCCGGCTCTTTCATGACATTTAACTCATTAGATAACGTAGCCAAAGGCTTACCCATTTGCACCTGGACTACCCAGTCTATAATTGGCATATCTGTTACTTTACTAATGATTGGAATGGTTCTAGAGGACCTTGGGTTGACTTCGATGACAAATACTTCATCCTGGAAAACAATGAATTGAATATTCATTAGGCCCACTATCGGTACCTTTCTGCAAATACCTTGGATTATTTGTGTCATTTTCTCTTTAATGCTTGGCGTTAAGCTTACAGAAGGAAAGATCATCATGCTGTCCCCAGAATGGACGCCAGCCTTTTCCACATGCTCGTAAATACCTGGAATGATAACATCCTGCCCGTCACTGACCACATCCGCTTCACACTCTACTCCAGCTAAATACGAATCAAGTAATAATGGCCAGCAATGTCCGTTCGTATCTGCTTCGATGCGCTCTACATAGTGAAGAAGCTCCGACTCATTATAGCTTATAAACATCGATTGTCCACCAATTACATAGGATGGACGGATCAAAATAGGAAAGCCAATTTCTTTAGCACTTTGCTTTAATGCTTCGCGGCGAGAAACAATCTCCCCTGAGATATGAGGAATTTCCAAATCATCCAACACATGATAAAACGCATCTCTATCCTCCATCTTATCAATTGCTTTAGCGGTTGTACCTAATATCGGCACACCTTCTTCCACTAAATCATCTACTAGATTAATTGCTGTCTGCCCACCAAATTGTACGAGCACACCATCAATGTTCTCTTTTTGAATAACAGCTAGCACATCTTCTAAAGCCAGTGGTTCAAAATAGAGACGATCTGCAAGGGAATAGTCTGTACTTACCGTTTCAGGGTTGTTATTCATGACAATTGCCTCATAGCCCATTTTCTTTAAAGCAATAGTTGCTTGAACAGCACAGTAATCAAATTCAACGCCCTGCCCAATACGGATGGGCCCAGAGCCTAATACAAGGATTTTTTTCTTCGAGTTTAGTGACTTCACTTCATCGTATCCATGCCAAGTAGAGTAATAATATGGTGTAATAGCATCAAACTCCCCTGCGCATGTGTCAACCAGCTTGTACGCTGGTTGGAGTGAAATTTCCTTATATTTTTTTCTAAGCTCCTTAGTGGATGCACCTGTCAGTTCAGCCATCCGTTCATCGCTAAAATTGAAGCGTTTGGCCTGTTTTAACACTTCAGGGGGGGTGTCTGGCCAGTGGTAGGAAGTCAACGTCTCCTCCATGTCCATGATGCGTTGTAGTTTTCGAATAAACCAGTAGTCCATTTCTGTCAGCCGCATGATTTCAGCTATGTCGATCTTACGATGTAGTGCCTCCCCAATGGCGAATAGCCGGAGATCATTCGGTATGTGGAGTAGATTAGCTAGTTCCGCTTTCGTCTTCTTCTCCATTCCTGGCCAATGCAGGCTGTAAACTCCCAGCTCTAGCGAACGGATTGCTTTATTCAATGCACCTTCAAATGTCCGATCAATTGCCATTACTTCCCCAGTTGCCTTCATTTGTGTACCAAGAGTACGATCCGCTTCGGTAAATTTATCAAACGGAAAACGTGGCAGTTTTACTACAATATAATCCAAAGCCGGCTCAAACGAAGCGTATGTATTTCCGGTGATTGGGTTCAAAATTTCATCGAGATAAAAACCAACGGCACATTTGGCTGCAATCCGTGCAATTGGATAACCTGAAGCCTTTGAGGCTAATGCAGAAGAACGGCTAACCCGTGGGTTAACTTCGATGATTCTATATTCATTTGATTCAGGATGGAGGGCAAACTGAATATTGCAACCTCCTATTACGCCGAGCTCACGAATTACTTTTAAAGAAGCTGTTCGTAATAGTTGGTATTGTACGTCCGTTAAGGTTTGGGAGGGCGCGACAACAATCGAGTCACCAGTATGAACCCCAACTGGATCCATATTCTCCATGTTGCACACAATGATGCACGTATCATTTGCATCACGCATTACCTCATATTCAACTTCTTTCCAGCCCTTGATGCTTTTTTCAACTAGTACCTGGTTAATCGGACTAAGAGATAGCGCCTTTACAAGTAACTCAGCAAATTCAGCTTCGTTATGTGCAAACCCCCCTCCTTCTCCACCAAGCGTATAGGCTGGACGGAGAATAACAGGAAAGCCGATTGTTTGGATGAAAGTAAGCCCTTGTTCAAGATTTTCAATAATCTTTGACTCAGGGATTGGCTCCTTTATATCTAACATAAGATTTCGAAATAATTGGCGATCCTCCCCATTTTGTATCGCTGTGACTGGCGTACCAAGCACCTGTACGCCATACTGGTCAAGAATCCCTTTTTCATATAATTGTACCGTTAAATTTAAACCTGTCTGCCCTCCCAATGTTCCAATTATTCCACCAGGAGTTTCCTTGGCAATGATTTTTTCAAGTATCTCTATGGTTAAGGGTTCCATGTACACCTGATCGGCAATGGATTTATCTGTCATAATCGTTGCTGGATTGTTATTCACGAGTACGACTTCAATTCCTTCTTCTTTTAAAGCAAGGCAGGCTTGTGTTCCTGCATAATCAAATTCAGCTGCCTGCCCAATCACAATCGGGCCAGAACCGATAACGAGAACTTTCTTTAGCTGTGTACGCTTTGGCATGCCTGTTCCCTCCTTGTTTTAACCTGGTGTAAAAAATCCTGAAAAATATATGCGGCGTCACTTGGCCCTGGATGGGCTTCTGGATGAAACTGAACAGACTGAATAGGAAGAGTACGATGTTTGATTCCTTCCACCGAATTGTCGTTGACATTACGGAAAGTAAGTTCAAAGATCTCCTTATCAATCGATTCCTCGACGACTTCGTAGCCATGATTTTGAGAAGTGATGGTTACCTTTCCTGTTGTCAGCTCTTTGACAGGATGGTTGCCGCCCCTATGTCCAAAAGGCATTTTTTTCGTTTTGCCACCATAGGCCAAGGCTAGTAGTTGGTGGCCCAAACAAATACCTAGTGTTGGGTATCTTTCCGATAATTGTTTAACTGTCGAAAAATAAGCCGCCAATTCTATGGGATCCCCAGGGCCATTGGTAATTAATATTCCATCAGGCTCCATAAGTTCGATCTCTTCAACTGATGTAGTAAAAGGGACAATAGTTACTTTACATTGAGCTGCTAGCAGTTCATCTACTATTGATTTTTTATAGCCGAAGTCTAGAAGAACAATGTGAATGTTACCCATTCCGACCACTTCATATTCGGGTACTGTCACTGTTCTTACAAGTTCAATTGTACTTTCCTGCTTCCACGAAGACATCGAGGTAGTGGAGGATTGTTGCGAAACAATTCTTGCGCGAACCGTTTGATGTTTACGGATAATCGCAACTAACGCCCGCGTATCAATATTCGTCAATCCTGACACACCAGCCTGTTCCAGCTTTTCCGACATTGTAGCGACAGATTGGTAATGACTCGGGTCTTCACAGGCATCACTCATAATCACAGCAGATACGGCAATGTCACTACTTTCCAAATCATGCAGATTAATACCGTAATTACCGATCATCGGATAGCAAAAGGTTAAAATTTGGCCGGTATAGGATGGATCTGTAATCATCTCCTGATATCCAGTCATACTGGTATTAAAAACCAGTTCTCCTGTGGTATCTTGCTTGGCACCAATCCAGTCACCACAAAACACTTCTCCTGTCTGAAGCATAAGATAGCCTTTTGTCATTTTGTGTTGTTCTCTCCCTCTACTAAAATTCTGTTAAAGGTATGGATGAATTCTCTAAGTTCTTCCCAAGTGACGGTTAGTGGTGGAAGGATTCGTAATACATGCTGTCCAGCTGTCAGAACAAGAATCCCTTTTCCCCTGAAGATAGAAACCATATCTCCTGCATTGCCGCTTACTTCTATACCGATTAAAAAGCCTCGTCCTCGAACATCTTTTATTTTGTCGAAGCTTTCTTTTAAATGAAGTAAAGCCTTGAATAACCAGCTACTTTTCTCTAACACGTCTTTTCGAAATTCTTCCTCAAGCATAATGTCTAATGTAGCAGTCCCTGCGGTCATTGCTAGCGGATTTCCACCGAACGTACTGCCATGAGTGCCTGGTTGAAAAGAATCGGCAACCTGCTGTCGTGCCAGCATAGCGCCAACTGGGAAACCGGAACCAAGTCCTTTCGCTAGTGTGATTACATCTGGCGTTATACCAAATTGTTCATAGGCGAACAGTGTTCCTGTTCTTCCTATCCCTGTTTGGATTTCATCGACCATCAATAGAATATCGGAGTTACGGCACTGTTCCTGAAGCTCTGTAACCCATTTCTGTTCAACAGGACGGACGCCACCTTCCCCTTGAATAAGTTCAACTAACACGGCAGTGGTTTTCCCGTTATCAATTTGAGATAATGCGTCTTTAGAATTTAGCGGTAAATAGCGAAATCCAGTAGCTATGGGTTCAAAGCCCTGATGAATTTTTTCCTGTGCAGTAGCAGCCATCGTGGTGCCTGTCCGGCCGTGAAAGGAATGATGGAACGTGACAATTTCCGTTCTTTCCGGATTCCCTTGATCCTTTGCGTATTTCTTCGCTAGTTTAATCGCTGCTTCATTTGCCTCAGCGCCACTATTACAAAAAAACACCTGATCACAAGAAGAGTTGTTGGTTAATCGCTTTGCTAGCTCCTCCTGCTGAGGTATGGTAAATAAATTAGAGCAATGCCATAACGAGGAGAGCTGCTCAGAAAGTTTCTTATGAACAAAATCAGGCACATGTCCGAGATTGCACGTCGCAATCCCAGAAGTAAAATCAAGGTATCTTTTCCCTTCGGTATCCCAGACATAGCTTCCTTTTCCCTTTGCAAGCTTGATTGGAAAGCGGTTATAGACACTCATTACAGCTGGCAGCTCATTTACTGGTATGGACTGGCTCATCGTATTTCTCCTTTCTTAATAGAATGCTAGTTCCTCGCGGTTCTCCATGAATAAATGCTTCTAAATCTCCAGGTTTCAACCCATTAATAATTGCTGTTCTTTTTACACCATTTGCTAATCCTTTTAAAGCGGCTTTCACTTTCGGAATCATCCCACCATAAATATTGCCACACGCTATTTTGTCGTAAATTTCTTGTTCATCCAGTGTTGAAAGTAATGTTTTTTGTCCATTGACCTCTTCCATGACCCCATCGATATCACTAACAAAAATGAGGTCCGCCCCAAGTGCCTGAGCGATTGCCGTGGCGGCAGTATCTCCGTTAATGTTGTAATGTTGGCCATAACTATCTGTGCCGATTGGAGAAATGATAGGAAGGATACCTGCTTCGAGGAAAGTAGATAGAAACGTTTTATTAACTTTTTCAACCTCTCCTACATAGCCTAATTTCCCTGTTCTATCAGCAGGTATAGTCTGCAATAAATTGCCATCCACACCACATAAACCACACGCGTTGACTCCTGCTATCTGAAATTCTGATACAATTTGTTTGTTAATCTGGCCACACATCACCATTTCAGCTATTTCCAAAACACTTTGCGAAGTAACCCGTAATCCGTCAACTTTTTCATTTGGTATTTGCAAACTTTCTAACATTTGATTAATGGCTGGCCCTCCGCCATGTACGATAATAGGAAGGCACTGTTTTTTATGAAGAAGATCACCAACTGTTCGATAAAATTGAGTAGGAAGTTTTTCCAATATGCTACCACCAAGTTTAAGAACAAGTAATTGCATCTCGACACCTCACGTTCGATAGGAAGCATTAATTTTGACGTAATCGTACGTTAAGTCACAGCCCCATGCGGTCGCTTTATATGGTCCATCCTGCAAATTTACATGTAATGTTATATTGTCTTGTTGTAGATACTGCTTTCCGTCCAGTTCATCAAACGCTACTGGTATGCCTTCTTTCACTACAGGTATCTCTCCGATCTCAATACAGACCTTATCTGGATTCACTGGCTGCTCACTATAGCCAACTGCACAAATAATCCTTCCCCAATTTGGGTCTGCGCCATAAACAGCAGTCTTAACGAGGTTAGAAGAAATCACAGCTTTTGCAACGTGAGATGCAGCATCCTGAGTCGGAGCACCCGTTACCTTTACCTCTATTAATTTGCTAGCACCTTCCCCATCCCGAGCAATCATTTTGGCGAGCTCTTCACTCACCATTTTTAGAGCATCGACGAATAGAGACCATTGTGGATGTGATTGGTTAAGTGGATGATTTTCCTGTTTTCCATTTGCCATGACCAGAACCATGTCATTCGTACTGCAATCACCATCGACCGTGATCATATTAAATGTCGTATCCGTTGTTTGTTTTAGTGCCAGCTGAAGACTTTCGGCTTCTATCGCTGCATCGGTTGTAATAAAACCAAGCATGGTAGCCATATTCGGGTGAATCATTCCAGATCCTTTCGCAGCCCCACCAATGGTAATTGTTTTCCCATCAACCTCCAGCTGTACTGCAACATGCTTTGTTACCGTATCCGTGGTTAAGATGGCATCTTCAAAATGCTGTGGATTTGCTTCTTTATCAATAGACATACCGTGAATCCCTTTGTTTATTTTTCCCATTGGGAGTGGGCTGCCAATAAGTCCAGTCGAAGCAATTGCAACATGGTTTGCTGGAATGTTTAGCTTTGCTGCAGCGTTTTTCTGCATCTCCTCTGCATCTAAGTCTCCCTGTTTACCTGTACAAGCATTCGCAATACCAGAATTTACAATAATAGCTTGTAATTGATTGGTTGTATTGATTGCACGTCTCGTTACCTTTAACGGAGCTGCCTGGAATAGATTCATTGTATATACACCTGCTGCCACAGCAGGTGTAACAGAGTGAATCCAACCAAAGTCACGTCTTTTTTTGCGAATGCCACAATGTAGTCCACCTGCTGTAAAGCCTTTCGGAGTTGTTACATGTCCCTCTTTCAATACTTTAATTGCCTCACTCTGTATCGTTACCATGCTTTCACCCTTTCTATGGATACATGGGGATGTGATCTAAACCATTACGCTCATCCCATCCATTCATAATATTTACATTTTGAATCGCCTGCCCGGCAGCTCCCTTCATTAAATTATCAATAGCAGAAATGATAATCAGCTGATTCGTTCTAGTGTCTACATGTAATCCAATATCACAAAAGTTGCTTCCATATACGCCTTTTGTGCTTGGAAATGCACTTGCATGAAGCACCCTGACGAACCGATCTTTCTCATAAAAATGTTGATATTCGTCTATTAATCTTTCAGTGGCTTGCTGATCAGTAAGCCTGCCGTACATCGTACAAACAATACCTCTCGTCATCGGAACCAAATGTGTAGTCAAGGTAGCATGTACAGCCGTGTTGGAGTGTTCGCTAAGATATTGGTCAATCTCGGGAATATGCTGATGCTCGCCAATTTTATATGGTGTAAGATTGTCATTGCTCTCTGGAAAATGTGTCCGTACAGAAGGTGTCTTTCCCGCTCCAGATATGCCTGTTTTTCCATCAATAATAATTCCTTCTGTATGTATGTGTTCATGCTGTAAGGCAGGAATTAATCCAAGTAATGCTGCTGTTGGAAAACAACCCGGATTAGATAGGATCGTCGCCTCCTTAATTTGGCTTCGATTAATCTCAGAAAGGCCGTATACCGCAGTATCCAATAAATCTTCATTCGCTGCTTCTGCTTTGTACCATGCTCTGTATTGCTCCTGTGAGGATAGTCTCAAATCCCCAGACAAATCGATACATTGCATCCCGCTATCTGCTAATTCAGGTATAATATTTTTTGCAATGCCAGCAGGAGTGGCAAAAAATATAATGTCTATACCTTGGAGAAGCGCAGGAATTTCTAATATTTCCAGGGCTATATCCTCCATGTTTTTTAAATGTGGGTAAACAGAGGAAATTGCCATGCCATCCTGTGAATGGGAAATAACTTTCACTAGCTTTATTTCTGTGTGCGTATGTAGTAGCCTAATGAGTTCTAAAGCTCCATAACCGGTTCCGCCAACAATTGCCGCATTTTTCAAACCGTCACCCCTCCCTTCGCAACTTAATTTTTTAATTATTCATTAGTATAAATATCTTCTAACAATATTTCAAGTATATTTATTAATTATTTCTTATATTTATGCAAATTTAAGCAAAATAAGTCTGTATGATTGCATATTTAATGAATAAAAAAGCCTTCACTTGAAGTGAAGGCTTACTTTTCTTTAATCCTTAATATGCTTTTCCAAAAACTCATTAAGCTTCGATACATACCGATCTTCTTGGGTGACAAATGCCTCTCCATGTCCTGCCCCGTCAAAGGTAATCATTTCTGCCTCACTCTTTGTATTTTCCAATAGCTCTTCCGTCATTTTGGTTGGTACAAAGGTGTCGGCATTCCCATGAATATAAAGAATAGGTACTTCAGCTTTTTTCACTTGTTCGAGGGCGGATGCTTCTGATAAAGAATAACCAGCCTTCATTTTCGTCACTACACTAGTACTAGGTAAAACAGGGAAAGCAGGTAGATGAAACATTCGTTCCAACTGATAGTCAAACATATCGTAAACACTTGTATAGGGACTATCTGCTACAACAGCTTTTACATTTGGTTGAAGATCCTTTTCTCCACTTGCCATTAACACCGTAGCAGCGCCCATTGAAACGCCATGCATTATAATTTCTGTATCATCTCCTGTTCTTTCTATTACCCTATCCACCCAATCTAGATAATCCAACCGATCATGCCAGCCGAATCCGATATAATCTCCACCACTGTTACCATGACCTCTCATATCAGCTGTGAAAATATTGTAGCCCAATTCCTCGTAATAATATTGGCCGTATAGCCCCATATCCCTGGCGTTCCCTAAGTAACCATGAGCTAATACAACTGTCTTGTTTGTAGGTTCCTTTGCCGGAAGATAATATCCTTGTAACTCCAACCCATCGTAGGAAGTCATTTCCCAATGTTCGAAGTCTTGGTTATCGACCCATTCTCGCCAGTCACCCTCTATAAATACATCCATTGCCTCAGCTGAAACCTCAAGGTCTGCATTCCCCTGCAAGAAGTCTTTTACATTTCGCTCAATGGCTAAATTATAAAAATAATAGCTTGCTATAATATCTATTACTAGCAGGATAGAAAGAATTCCAATACCTATACCAATAATACGTTTTTTCTTCACGATGTCTTCCCCTCTCTGCTCTACTCCTATTACTCTATTATACTAGAAAAAAGCGCGGTTTGAACCCTGCCTGAACTGGTACATGTTTACAGAAGAGTTTTCTCATGTACAAGAAAAGGACAGTTTCCTGCCCTTTCCACTAAGTCTATTTAGTTAAAGCGTTTCTTTTATCTCTTTAATTTGGTCAATATGCCTTTGTTCATGGTATCCGACAAAGGGGACCCATTGGGACAAGTTCATTTCACCGAATACTGGGTGTACTGCCGTTTTCTCTACTAATCGTTCTTCATCAACAGTAGTATAAATCCCCCGCAACGCCTCATGGGACGTCTGCAATTTCTGTTGCAAACCTTGAAGCGTCATAGAAGATTCACTTGGTTGCACAAACTCCGGAGCTTCTACTTTTTTGTACCTGTCCACCGTGAGTTCAATAGGTTTAGAACTAACTTCCTTAATCGAGCCATTTTCGAGAGCATGCTGAATATTATAAACGACAGCGCGTTCCATTAAGTATAAGTGCTCCATAACCTGTGCGATTGACCAGCCACCAGAGCTTGGGCGTTTATTTAATTCCTCATCCCCTAGCTCGGAAACCTCATTCAACAGTGTTGCCCTTGCTTCATCATTTATTTTCAAAAGTATCCTCTCCCTTTTTAATATTTATATAGTAAAAAGTGCCGCGAAACCAGTTAAGTAAACAGGATCACATGATCTGACGCAGCAATCTTCGTAAGTGACGCAGCATCCCATCGTTCTGACGCAGTAATCTTCGTAAGTGACGCAGCATCCCACCGTTCTGACGCAACAATCCTCGTAAGTGACGCATCTCATCTCCGATCTGACGCCCCCAACCTCGAAAGGGGCGCATCACATCACTGATCTGACGCAACAACCCAGAAAGTGGCGCACTACTCTCAACAGCAGACGCCCTTCCCATTTCCCGGAGCAACCGTCCGTAAGACTCCCACTTCAAAACATGAAGTGAAACAGTAATGTTTAAGTGGGAGTAAACGGACGCTAACACCCCGATTCGTTCAACGAACAATCAGTGGGGGAAGAACGAAACCCCCCCACTGATTGCAGTTTCACTTTATACAATCCGATTTAGTGAAACAGTCCTGATTCTTTTGATTTTTGTTTAATCTTTTTGGATTGTCTATTAATTGGCTGTTTTAAAAATGCCCCAAGTACAATGGCTGCCATTCCGAAGATACCGAGGAACAGGATATCATGTAGAACCCGACCCCAAACAATTCCGCCTACCGCCTCCCGCATAAGATCAATTGCGTAACTAAACGGCAAGAAAGGATGGATAACTTGGAAAAATTCTGGTAAAAGAACGACAGGATACGTACCGCCTGAACCAGCAATTTGCAGAACAAGCAATACTATGACCATCGCCTTTCCAATATCTCCAAAGACAGATACGAGTGTGTAAATAATAATCATAAACACGAGGCTAATCAGCAATCCAAATAGTACAAACCAACCAGGACTTGCCATGGAAACATCCAATAGGAAAATATCTCCCAATGACACAATAGTTGATTGCAGAAAGCCAATCGTCATAAAGGTGAATAACTTACCAAAATAAACCTGCCTTGATGAATAGCTCTCCATATTTGTTGTATCTGTAGAAAGTAACGAAATAAGTAGTAAACCGCCTACCCAGATCGCAAGCACCGTATAGAATGGGGTCATTCCTGAACCATAATTTTCTATAGGGAAAATTTTATTTTCATTAAGCTGAACTGGTTCAGCAAAAAATCCTTGTTCGGCCTCTGGATCATTTTGCAGCAGTTCAATCATCTCACCAATATCGGTTTCCCCTTGTATTTCCCGTATACGATCCGCTAGTTCATTCACCTTATCGTTTACATATGGAAACTCATTCTGGACCTTCTCCAGCATGCCTTTTCCTTCGCCAAGTTCAGCCTCTGTACTTCCAAGAATTCTTTCCACCTCAGGAATAGAAGTCTGAATATCCACCAAAATACCACGTGCTTCAGCAAGCGTTGTTTTGGCACTGTCCACTTCTGCTAAAACTGTTGGTTCGATGTTTTCATTGTATTCTGTTACAAACGCATCAATATTTGCGGAGGTGTTTTCAACCAAGCCTTGCAGATCATTGAAAACCGCTTCTACTTCTGATTGCTTATCCTGAATAAAGGTACGGACATCATTACTACGCTCCTGAGCTGTCTCAAGACCTGCACGGATTGTCGCCAACTCTTGTAGTGCCTGCTCAATTTGTTGACTTCCCTGTCCCTGGTTACCTTCTCCAGCCCCTTGATCAGGGGTATCTCCATTTTCGCCTTCTTCCACATTCTCATTTTGTTGTTGCTGTACTTGTCTTAACGTCTCTTCAATAGATGAAATAGCCTCAATTTGCTGTGTTACCTGTTCATCCAATTGATTAGTCAAATCAGTACCATTCCCGAAATCGATTCCAGCAGATTGAACCTCCTTAAGAAATGTGTTCGTTTCATCCGCTACCTGCTGAACACGTTCTAAGTCTTCTTGAATCTGTGGGGCGACTTCATTAAGCCGGTCCTCAGCTTTTTTTAAAAATGCAGTCGTATTATCGATAGTATTCAGCCCATCGTTTGTAACACGCTTCGCCTCGGGGACAAGCGCCTGGGCTTGGTTAATCATTTCCTCTGCGCTACTAGCATCTGATAATGAGTTATCGACAAGCTGTTTAATCTCAGGTAGATTTTCTTCCAAATTGAATATATAATTCTCGAATCGTTCGATGTCTGGTAAATCCTGTTCTAGCTCGATTCCAATATTATTAAACATGTCAAAAATGACACCATTTACTGTAGATATGAAATTACTACTAATCTCATCAGTAATGGCGGAAGCACCTTTATCCGTGATTTTGGGGGCAATGGCATTGATTTTCTCGTTAACGTAATATTCCATCTCCGCTTTCTCCGGTTTGTCGTTAACAACTGTACTTAGTTTACTTGAGAAGTTTTTCGGGATGACAATAACAGCAAAATAATCTCCGTTTTCTAAGTTATCCATTGCCTCATCCCGATCCTCGAAGTGCCAATCCATTGATCGATTTTCCTTCAAGTTATCAACAAGCTCTTGCCCAACATCAATATCTTCATCTCTTACTGTTGCACCTGTATCCTCGTTGACTACACCTATTGGAATTTGATCTGTCTGCCCATATGGGTCCCAGGAAGCTTTTATATTAAACCACGCATAAAGGGATGGTAATATAATTAGTCCACCTATCAGTATTAACGCTACCCAGTTAGTACCGGTGTTCTTTACGTCTTTTGAAAATATTCTAAAGATGTTTTTCATTTTTGTATTCCTTCTTTTCCAAATGAATGGCGATTCATTTTAATGTAAAATTAAGCTATAAGGAAGATTATAGCAAGTTTCTTATCCGAATTCTACTCTACACGATGAGACGTTAAAAAAAAGAGCTGGTCGGTAACCAGCTCTTTAAACATGTCTTCTCTCCATCAGATGGATGCCAAGCCCTGTCATCACTACTCCCATTAACACTAAAATACTGATGGGGAATAATAAGTCCTCAAGGGTATATCCATATAGTACCACACCGTTCAAAATTTCCATTCCATATGTTAATGGGTTAATCTTAGAAATTGTAATTAGAATCTTAGATTCCACAATTTCGAGCGGCCAGTACGCCCCGCCAATCATCGCCATACTTACTGCAATAATTGGGATAATCGCATTAAACTGTTGGACATTCTTCACTATTGCTGTAAACAAAATAGATAGTGCGACAATGGAAAATATATAAGGAGTTATCAGCAGTAGCGCTTCTAAGAATTTCCCATGAAAATCGACACCTATCCAAAATCGAAAAATACAAAAGATAATTATAATCTGAACATAGCCTTCTATAAAGCTATAAACCAAGTTGGCCACATACACTTCCCATTTTCTTACTGGAGATAAGATCATTCGATCCCAAATCCCATCCCGTTTTTCTACTAGAATTGGTTGGAGCTTATAGGCAATCGTATAGATTACAAAAAATAAAGTAAAGCCAAACAACGTCTGAAAAGTATTATCGTAAATAACGGCATCCCCGCTACGGAAACTCGTTGTCTCCATTTCAAAGGCGGGTATATTCATCGATTTATCAAACGCTTCAAGAACCGACACACGTTCTTCCTCGGCATTCGTAGCGGAAACCTCTAAAAGTGCCATTTCAAGATTATATGCCCGATAAGCTCGTTGGATGGCTTGCTCAATCATGGCAGCATTTGGGGAGTCCACTCCAACTATGAGTTGATAGGAAGTATCAAGTAGAATTACCCCAACTTCCGCTTTCCCATTCTCAATTTGCTCAAGCATTTCATCTTCTTCTTTCAACCAATTAAATCGAAATGCTTCATCCTCTTCTAGTATTTTCTCAAGTGTTGAACCTTTAACTGAATTATCCTCAGCATAAATTGGCACGGAGATGGTTGTAGCAGCGCCATTACCTCCTATGATGAGAGCAAAGCCAATCGACATAACAGTAAAAATTATAAATGTCCAAGGGTTGCGAATAAACATGCGTATTTTTGTGAGAAGTATTCCAATCATAATGCAGCCCCCCTCTTTGGAAAACTCCAAGCTGCAATAACAATGGAAACAAAACCGAACAGTAGCAGAAATGCTAAGTGATCGGTAACATCACTTAATTCATTGCCACGCAACAACGTAATATAGGCCGACATTCCCGCACCATTTGGTGTTAAATTTCCTAATGTTGCAATAAATGCAGATGAATCTCCAAGCGGGAAGAAACTTCCACCTAGTAAAGCCATCAAGGATACAAGAATATTGGAGAAAAAGTTAGTAATTACCTCAGAGTGGAGGCGATAGCTCAAGGCTGTTAGTAATACAGCAATCCCACCAACCGCTACAGCATAAGCCGTTGTAACAAATATAAACCCAAGCAAGTCAGGCCATGTGACACCAAAGACAATCCAGGAAAATCCAAAGATGATAAGCAAGTGTAAAAATGCAAATATCATACCAGATAGAAGAATACCGATAAAGTAAACCCACCTTGAAACGTTTGCCAATATAATTCGGTCAAAAACAAAAATATTTTTCTCGAGAAATGCAATCGATCCAATTGCGGAGGCAATAAACAAGACGTTCATTACAGCCATCCCAACGGTATAATAATCTTTTGAGCTAACTGGGGACTGTTGATCCAATGTCATTACATCTGCTGTGACGTTTTGCAAATTTCCTTCAAGGATTTGTGGATTAATCTCTTCCTCCTGTAAAAATGTTTGCAATGTTAGCTGTTCCTGATATTGTGTGAGAATACCATCTACAATGCTTACACCTAGCTGATGTTCCGTATTAGTAAATAGTTGTAGAGAAGGTTGCTTTTCCTCACCTAACAAGGAGTACTCCAATATTTCATATGTGAAATTATCAGGAACCTCAATCAGTGCAGTATAAGTGTTGTCGTCCAAGACCTTTTCCTTGTCTATTGGTGATATTTCCTCTAACGTAATATACTTTGTAGCTTCATCACTTCCAAAAATATCGTCTTTCAACCGTTTTATCGGTAGCATATTATTTAGTTGGTTTAATACTGCCGGCGGAAGCTCTCCCTTCTTATCCTCGCTAAACCTCTCTAACTGAACGTCCTCTTGCTCCTGCTCTATAATTCCTAGCTTTACTTGAATAGTTGGGCTCTCTCCGTTCATAAAACTACTTAGTGCCACGCCTAGTATTAAAATCAGGATGATTGGTAATCCGACGAGTAATAACAATTGCACGGGATTGCGAATGAGTACCAAGGCTTGCTTTTTTATAATCTGTCCTATCATTCCTACACCCCTAATCCCTTAAAGCGCGACCTGTGAGGTGTAAGAATACATCCTCCAGCGTAGGCGTTTTATTATGCACAGACGTTAATTCGATGCCTGCAGTCTCAGCAAGTGTCGTTAAGTCACCAAACATGCTAACTTCTTTTGCTACCATAAGTGTGATCTCTTTATCTGTGCTCACGACGCGATTAACAAGCGGGTGCTCCTGCAACGTGGAGATAAATTGCTCGTTGAGTTGATCACTTTTTATGGAAATGGTTTTTTCTGAAGATAAAATGCGTTTAATCTCTTCATTAGTACCAGATGCAATAAGGTTTCCCTGGTCCATAATATAAATGCGATCACATAGAAACTCTACCTCTTCCATGTAATGACTCGTATATATTACCGTCATAGCCCTTTCTTTATTTAGTCGCTTTACGGTTTCCAGAATATAATTTCGTGATTGCGGATCTATTCCCACTGTCGGTTCATCCATAATAAGCAACTCTGGGTCGTGTAGTAATGCTACACCAATATTAAGTCTGCGTTTCATTCCACCTGAAAAGGTCTGTACTACATCCTTCTTTCTATCTGCTAGCCCAACCAAATCAAGAATTTCTTGTATTCTCTTTTTTAAAATGGAGCCTTTTAGTCGGTACATTCTCCCAAAAAACTGCAAATTTTCTACTGCTGTTAGATCCGTGTATAGGGCAATTTCCTGAGGAACCATTCCTACAATTTTACGGAATTCACCTGGTTTTTTCAAAATGCTTTTATTATAAAAACGGACATCTCCAGCAGTAGGTTCTGCTAAGGAGGAAATCATCGAAATAGCTGTAGATTTACCGGCACCATTTGGACCAAGTAAGCCGATGATTTCTCCGCGTTCAACAAACATATTTAAACTCTTCACTGCATAAAACTGTTTAAATTTTTTAGAAAGACCATCTAATTCCAACATGTTTCTCGCCTCCTTGCATTTAATCTTAAGATAAAATATCTCTGAAGCATACTGTCTGTAGTCATGTAATGCTTCTTCTCATTATGACTTAAGTCACTTCTTTACTATGGCTTTTATTGTCGTACCCTTAAAAAATTCTACCTAAGAAAAACTAACGTGAAAAAAGCTCACCCGATGGAGAGCTTTTAGATGTTAATCAGATATGTCATGCTTTATAGCATAAATGGCAAGCTGCGTGCGGTCACGCTGCCCAGTTTTCTGCAAAATATGGGTTAGATGGTTCTTAACCGTTCCAACAGACAAAAATAGTGCAGAGGCAATTTCTTTATTCGTTTTCCCCTCACCCACGAGCTTTGTAATGGCCATTTCTCTATCAGATAGAGAGATTTCAGGTCGTGGTGTCTCGGTTGAACGCTCTAATAATTTCGGCATCACTTTTGCTGCCACTTCTTCGTGTAACGTTAGACCACCGTTCATACAGCTATGTACTGCAGCGATTAATTTTGCTGACTCTGAGGTCTTAAGCAAAAAACCATTTGCACCTTGCCTTAGTGCTTCCACGGCATATGCATCATCGTTAAAGGTAGTTAAAATGAGTATCTTAACATGCGGCCACTTCTGTTTAATTACGCTTGTAGCTTCAATCCCATTCATCACAGGCATCCGTACATCCATCATTACAAAGTCAATAAGATGCTTTTCCAATATGTGAATGGCTTCCTGACCATTTGCCGCTTCATGAGCTACCGTTATTTTCTCATCCTGCTCTAGAATAACTTTAAGCCCCTGTCTTACTATGACTTGATCTTCTACAAGTAAAACCTGCATTCTCATCCCCCCTAACCCTCACTGGGAATCATCCCCGAAACCACAAATTTGTTGTTCGTCTGTATCACTTCCAAGCTCCCATCTAGCTCACCAACACGCTTTCTCATCATCGATATGCCAAAGCCTTCTTTAAAAGAAGTTGTTTTATGTAATGAATTTTCGATTTCAAATGCAATAGATCCTGTAGCTGATTTACCAAGTGTCACGCGTACTTCCCTTGTTTGCGCATGACGCATGGCATTCGTCAGCGCTTCTTGAATGACCCTGTATAATGCAACGCTTTTATCATTAGAAAGTGGAGCAGAGAGAACACCTTGTTTCACGGTGAATTGCACCAAAATATGACTTTCTGCTTCAAGCTTACGAATTAGATGGACAACAGTGGCAATTCCTTCGTTCTCCTCAATATTCAGGGCCCGGACCGCCTGCCTTGTTTCCTCAAGGCTCTCTGTCGCCATACGCTTTAACTCTGTATAATCCTCCGTTTTTCGCTGGATGGAGAGCATTTCCAGTTTCATAATTAATGCGGTAAGCCGGTGGCCCACCGAATCATGAATATCTCGGGCTATTTTGGTGCGTTCTTCTAATCTTGCATCACGCTCTGCTGCTAAATTCAGCCTTTTCACAGTGCGATACTCCCCCCGTAGTTGATCATATAGCTGACGCATTTCCTCTTTTTGTGTAATGATCATGGAAATCCTTGCTGCCAAAATATATAGAGCAAGAAGGACCAAGATTGCTTTTACAGTCAATTGATCGTGTAAAGTAAGAGAAAGTAGCGAAAGAAGTAAACCAACAGTTAATAAAACCAAGGATTTTGGCTTAAGAATACGATAAATCCCGTCTAAAGAATAAAAGTAGAAGAGCGCCATTGTCCAAAACACATCATCTTGTCCAGCTACCAAGAAATGCACCATTCCAATCCCAAAAAGGAAAATGTTTAGAGCAACAGGAAATTTTCCTACAGACAGGAAAAAGTATACAGCAAGTGAAGCCGCAAAGAACAGAATACTTATTGAAACAAGTTTACTTCCCAATGCAATCATACATATCCATAGTATGCTAAGAACACTAAATCGAATCCAAAATAACCTCACGTTTACATTCCCCGTTGTTGGATCTTTTCTAAAAATGATTTAAGAACGTGAACCGTTTGAATACAGTCACTTAACTCAGACCATTCATCAGGATGGTGGCTCACCCCATTAATGCTTTTTGTGAATAGCATTGCAACAGGTATTTTTTCTCCCACAACCATTGCATCATGCCCTGCACCACTTGGTAACCGAATTGGAGATAAATCCTTAGATCGGATCGCTTCTTCCAAAAGCCCCTGCGTTTTCTCATCAATTGGTACTGGCGACACACGCATCGTTTCATGGTATGTAATCTTGATGTTGTGAACGGAGGCAATCTCCTCACCAGCTTGCCTAACCAAATCAATTAGGTTATTACGAGACTCCTTGTGAATATCTCGAATATCCACATAAAGCGTTACTTTTCCAGGGATGACATTTACACCATTTGGCTCCACATGAAGTTTTCCAACTGTTGCAACCGCACTATCGCTAACAGTAGATGGTAAGCTGGCTACCTTCGTAATAAACGCAGAAGCTGCTACTAGTGCATCCTTTCTGTCATGCATTGGTGTATTACCTGCATGTCCAGCTTCCCCAGTAAACGTCACTTCAAGCCAACAGGGACCAGCAATCCCTGTTACAATGCCACAGGGGAGGTTTTCTTTTTCCAAGCGTTTTCCTTGTTCAATATGGACTTCCACGAACATTTCAATCGTCTCTTCAGACCGTTTCGCTTTAGGATAGTTTGCTGCAGATAAGCCTACATCCTCCAGTACCTCTGAAAAGCTTTTCCCTTCACTATCCTTTAGTTTTTTCTTATCTTCCAAATTGCCAAAGCCCATTAGTCCTTCACTGCCGTTAAAGCCACCATTGAAACGAGCCCCTTCTTCGTCACTAAAGATGACAACTTCATATGGCTTTTCCGGCTGGTATCCCGTTTCCTTCCATGCTTCTGCTACTTCTAGTGCAGCAAGAACCCCTAATGGCCCATCAAAATGACCGCCATTTGGCACACTGTCTACATGAGAGCCACTCAAGATAGCAGGTAAATGATCTTGTTTGCCAGCAAGACGGCCGAACACATTACCAGCCTCGTCACGATGGACTACAAGACCAGCATCCGCCATCCAAGCTGCAACCATATCCTTTGCCTGCTTCTCTTTATGAGAATAACCAGGACGGTTTGAACCATTATCTGCGGTGAGGCCAATTTCCGACAGCGCTGCAAATCGTGCTGCCATTCTTTTTCCTGAGATACCATCATAATTCAGTGTATCTTTATAGGACCCCATTAATTTGTCGTAAAACGTATCCTTCCAGCTCATTCGAAAACCTCCGTTTCTTTTCATTAAACATATCAAAAATATCAGACATTGAAAATATGAAGTGTGTGAAACATAATCCAAAAGATTCAATTAGCAAAACATTCGCTAGCCTTTTAGCTAATGCTATATCGTTATGTTGGACCTTCAAAATTGACCGACCAGATCATCATTGCTTACTAGATAATATGTAACCTCTTCTAATGCTTAAAAGGTGAATGCAAAATACATGCATTCACCTTCAGTAAAAAGGGTTATAGAAGCGACTACCATCATGGAACGTGATGACCAATGAGAGAATCAGTAAAACCACACCCGTAACGATTGTAATATAATCTGCCCGGCGAAAAACTGTAGCATTGTACCATGTACGCTTTTTCTTTTTCCCAAATCCCCGTAGCTCCATTGCATTACTAATTACTTCAATTCTTTCTAAACTGGAGAATATTAAAGGCATCACAATTACTGCGGCATTTTTTATTCTTTTTGTTAGTTTTTCATTTTTAGACAGGTCTGCTCCTCTAGCCTGTTGTGCTAGGGCAATGGTTCTGAACTCACGTTGGATATCCGGGATATAACGTAAAGTCAAGGATACCGAATAAGCGATTTTATAAGGGATGCCAATACGATTAAGAGAAGAGGCAAACTCGCTTGGATGAGTGGTAACAATGAATAATAGGGCTGCTGGTATAACAACAAAATATTTTAACGTAATATTAAAATGATAAAACAACTGCTCTAATGTTACATTATACCTGCCTGCTATTTCCCAAAGGACATGGCTCGTTCCATAAATTTTGACTCCCTCTTGAGGAGAAAAAAGGTATATTGCAATATTATTCAATAATAGAAAGAACAAAATAAACAATAAAACAAAACGAATCTCACTTATTTTTATTTTAGATAACTTAAAGATAACTAAGCTAATGATAAGCAGAGCCAAAAGAATCCACGTATCATAGGTGAGCATGGCAGCTGTCGACCAGCAAAGAAAAATAATTAATTTTGTTGCACCAGAAAGTTTGTGAACTGGTGACTGCTTCTTTATGTAGGCGAGCATTTCTACTGCCATGTTCTCACCTCTCTATCATAGGCAATAAAGCGAGCTACAAACTCCCTTGGATCCGCAATCTCAGCCCGGACAGCCAGCTCGAATAAGGAGGTGACCTTCAAGTTAGTGGTATGAATTACTGCTTGATTTGTTAAGACATTTACTGCTGTGTCATCTGCTATCTTCTTTCCTTGAGCAATCGCAATGGCACGGGGTGTGTATTCAAGCATAAGGTGCATGTCATGGGTAATCATGATAATTGTTATGCCTCGTCGATTTAAACCCTCTAGAAATTCCATTATCTCAGTATAATGACGAAAATCCTGACCAGCGGTTGGCTCATCAAGGATAAGCACCTCTGGCTCTAACACTAAAATAGATGCTATGGTAACCCGCTTTTTTTGTCCAAAGCTAAGTGCGCTTATCGGCCAGTTTCGGAAAGGGTAAAGTCCGCAAATACGTAGTGTTTTCTCTACTCGCTCTTTGATAAGATTATCCGCTAATCCCCGTTTAATCAGTCCTAACGCAACCTCATCATAGATTAAATGCTTGGAAATCATCTGGTTCGGATTTTGCATGACCATTCCAATTCGCTCAGAGCGTTGGTGGATGCTATCTGACGTAATATCTTCCCCCTTAAAAAGAATCTTGCCACGCTGTACCTTTTCAAAACCGACGATTAACTTTGATAACGTAGATTTTCCTGCCCCATTTTGGCCAACTATGCTGACCATTTCCCCTTGATGAATGGTAAAGGACATATCCTGGATGGCAGTCTTTCCAGTATCGTAAGCAAAGGTTACATTATCAAGTTCAAGGATGGGTGAACTGCTTTCATTCAGTTCTTTATGAGGGCGATCCTCATACCAACCATGTAACTTTCCTTTATTTATTTCTATGGTATCAGGATGTGCTGGTTTCATTGCGGCTGTAATCGTACAACCAGCATATTTCATTGCCCTAACGTATAGTGGTTCTCGAATATTATTCTCCAACAATACTGCTGATGAAAGTAATTCATCAGGGGTGGAATCTGACACGATTTCCCCATCATTTATAACAATGATACGATCCACATCACGATATAACACATCCTCGAGACGGTGTTCAATCATGATAATCGTTTTGTTACTTTCCTTGTGGATTTGGTCAATGAGCGCAATGGAATATTTCCCTGTTGCTGGGTCCAGATTTGCAAGTGGCTCATCAAATAAGAGTACATCCACATCATCGACCATGACCCCACCAAGCGAAACCCGTTGTTTTTGACCTCCAGATAGTTGGTGGAGAGAGGACGCTAAATAATTTTCCATATTTACAAGCTGTGCTACTTGCTCGACCCTCTCTTTCATTTGCTCGATTGCTACAGCGTCGTTTTCTAGTGCAAAGGCAATATCCTCACCAACGGTTAGTCCAATAAACTGTCCATCTGGGTCTTGCATAACGGTCCCCACCACTTTAGATAATGTAAACAGGTCTAGCTCTTTTATTTCCTTGCCTTTAATCGTAAGGCTTCCTGCTATATCTCCTTTATAGGCGAAAGGAACAAGGCCATTTATACAATGTGCTAACGTACTTTTCCCAGAACCAGATGGACCAACAATTAATACTTTCTCACCTTCGTATATGGTTAAATTAATATTTGTTAGTGACGGTTCTGTTTGACTCCGGTATTTAAATGAAAAATCTTTAAATGAAACAATTGTTTTTTTCATTATTTACTCCTAGGGCTATCTTTAATTTCGGCGACGTTCAATGTGTTAGACGCCTTATTCCTTTGAAAGACTATTGCTTTGGCTGCGTGTTTTTGCATAAACGACAAGTAACAATGTACCCAGAATTCCAACCATTGCAATATTCGATATTGCTGCGATTACACCTTGGGTAAATACTTTGTTGGCAGGCTCTGCATAGATCAGAATATCAAGGATAGGAGCTACTAAAATCCAGCCGACTGCTTGGACAGAAGCCTGTATCACATTAAATAAAAGAATTTGTTTGGAAGCAAAAACCCCTGCCTCAATATTGACCCGTTTGGCAATAAGTCCAATAAAAAAGCCAACAAACAATGAAACCAATACCCAGCTCCACCAAACAGAACCATATGAAACTGCATCCTTTAAAGCGTGCCCGATAAATCCGATAAACGCTCCTGCTATCGGACCAAAGATAACGGCCATCAAAGCGAGAAATGGATAGGTTGTTTCCACATACGTATTTGGTGCAATGGGTATGGAGGCAAACCTTCCTAAAATAACATAGATTGCTGCTCCAATCCCGATCGCTACAATTGTTTTAACTGATAACCCTTTATTCATTTGTCGTTGCCCCTTTTCATTTATTTTTTAATTATAATGGATACTCGGGGTTTTTCGAATACTTATTTTCCAATCGGCCCCTGTTTTAATGTGATACGCCTTAGCAAAGGAGCCTTGGTTAAGTGCCACTCCCAGTTTATCCAATGAATTCACATAAATTAGCGGCTCACCAAGTCTACTGTCAGCAAAAGAACGGCCAAATGTCATAATGTTTTTATATACTTGTTGTTGATTGTTGGTGATCGTAACTTCTAAGGAATCACCATATTTAATGGTTGCCTCTTTAAAAAGTCCCCGATTAATATTGGTCCACAGATTTCCGAATCGAATATCAAGTATATCAATATTCCCGATAATTGCTTCGTTTTCTATTCGTGCATCTGGTTTTGGTAACTCTACAATGTCTTCCACATTTATAATTGGTCCCACCTGCTCGTAGGTAATAATGTTCGAAGCAAGCCTAGCCCCCGTATAGGCATAGACATCCCGGCCATGGAAAGTATAAGACTCTCCTGATCTTGGCAACCGATTTATCTTCTCATCGATAATTCTAGCCTCCTTTATGCCAATATGATGTTTAATATGCGTCAGTGTTCCATTATCAGGCGTTACAATATATTGATTATCTGCTGTCTTCACAACAATGCTTAACCGATCTGTCCCTACACCCGGGTCAACCACTGATACAAAGACTGTTTCTTCAGGCCAGTAGGTAACCGTTTGATATAATCTGTAGGAAGCCTCCCATATGTTGTATTCCGGGATATCATGGGTAAGGTCAAATATTCGTAAAGCCGGGTTTACCGAAATGGCTACTCCATACATTGCACTTACTGCCCCATCACTAATTCCAAAATCTGTTTGTAATACTAATTTACTCATGTGTACACCCTCCATTTATGTTTACTAATATAAAAAAACCACGCCATTACCGAATAAACGATAAGGACGTGGTTAGTTTAACGTGGTACCACCTTACTTCACCGTCTGCTCACACAGACAGTCTCATCTAGTACGACAGGTAACATCATCCTGTATATACTGTGGTATTGATAACGAGTACCAAATCTCGTCGGAACCTACTAGTGTAAGACATACGTTCAGCACGAAACTCGTGAGGCCATTGTTCAGATTCGTATTTTTGCTTCTTTTCAGCGACTGAAGCTCTCTGTGAAAAATAACTAATCCTACTTTTCCCCGTCAACGTTTTAATTAGTTAAATTAAGATTAAAGTTATTATAAGCAGAAATCCCCACAAAAGCAAGTGTATTTTTTAAATATAAGTTATTTTCTAAAAAATTTCTTAATCGTTCTCCGATTGCATCATTAATTGACTATGCGGGGACTGAAATATGTAACAAAAAAACTTCACTCTTTCACATTTACAAAAACTCATTGAAGTCCCGCGAAAAAAGGACTAGGAACAGCCATTAAATTGCTAAATCCCAACTACATTATAAAGGGTAATTTTACCCAATATAAAGAATCCTGTGAATATTGTACCATTTTCTGTAAATTTCAGGCTATTTTCGGTTTATTTGTTGTATACTATAAGGGACAGTCTATGCAGGGTGAGCTTCGGTCAAAGCTGTAGAAGTACTTCTTTTACTTGGCGACAAAAATCTAGTGAAAGGGGTTGAACAAATTGATTCCAATTGACACAACTCTTGAGTTGATGTTTTTGTTTGCCACACTCGTATTGTTAATCGTTAACAGCCGAGAAAAAAAGTAAGCTACCCTGCCGACGGACGGGAACATTACTTTTTCGTTTAAGAAGTCGCCTCACCCCCCAGAGGATAGCTGTCCGATCCGCAAGTTGCCGCTTGCGGATCGCTTTCTGAGGGTTCGACTAAATGAGCTCAAATAAAATCGCCATTTAAATAGTATTGTCTATTCTTAAAAATTATTCATCTGATTTTTTCTGGACGAATGTGACAAACTGTTCCACTGTGCTTAATTAAATCCTATCACAACAAGCCTCCGGCTGCTACTTCAAAATAAAGCTGTAACACATATTTAACATCTCTATTCCCTCATTACCTCAAAGTGTAAACAAGCTTTACTTAAAGATACTCTACAATTTTCCTCCATTCCTCCACTTTTCCTTCAAAGGTCTTTGTGTATCGACCTGGAATAGGACTGGTGGAGGGAAGCTTTATGACATCAATGCCAGTTAATTGTTCCATCGTAAAATTACGTTTAAACGTGTCATAAGCTTTTCCACCATTACAGGCAATAAGTTTAATAGAGGGAAATTGCTCTGTTAGCTCGATAATATTGTTTGGTTCCTCATCCATAATATTTGCATCTAAACTTCCTCTTCGATAACATTTCCCTATCGTGTCCCAAAGGGCAATACCCTTTTCTTTTACAAAGTCCAGTTTTGCTTCATAATCATGTAATGGAGTCTGATGAAATAAAACAAAAAGAATGTTCCAGAAATGATTTCTTGGATTTCCATAGTATTCGTGTTTCTCGAGAGACTGCCCACCAGGCATTGAACCAAGGATTAGTACTCTTGGATTCTCGGGCAAAACCGGTTCGAATGATGACAACTTTTCCTGCATATGTCTAACCTCCATGCCTAAAATAATTGTTTTTCGGGAAATATTGATTGTAACACTATTATAAAGAAAGAAGGGTGCTAGATGAAAGCAATTGTTATTAATGAATACGGATCAGCGGATAAACTTAAGGAAGAGACACTCCCTATCCCCATGCTCGAAGATAATCAAGTCTTAATGGAATTACATGCCACTTCCATTAACCCTATTGATTGGAAATTAAGAGAAGGAGCACTAAAAGAGGGGCTTCCCTTTGAGTTCCCTATCATTCTCGGATGGGATGCAGCTGGAATTGTTGCAAAAACCGGCAAAAATGTGAGCAAATTCAAAGAAGGTGATCGAGTATTTGCTCGACCAGCTACAACAAGAAATGGAACGTACGCTGAATTTACTGCGGTGGAAGAAGATCTTCTTGCCAAAATCCCAGATAATATTCCATTCGAAGAGGCTGCTGCTGTTCCTTTGGCTGGATTAACTGCATGGCAGTGTTTGGTAGACTTTGGTGGAATAAAAAAGGGAGATAAAGTGCTTATACATGCAGGCTCAGGCGGAGTCGGTAGCTATGCCATTCAATTTGCCAAACATTTTGGTGCATATGTAGCTACTACTGCAAGTGGAAAAAATGAATCCTTTGTAAAAGAGCTAGGTGCAGATCAATTTATTAATTACAAAGACACCGATTTTACAGAAGTACTAGAGGATGTTGATATTGTCGTGGATACAATTGGCGGAGAAGTACAGGAAAAAAGCTTTAGGGTTCTAAAAGAAGGTGGAAAGCTCGTATCGATTGTCCAACAACCAAATGAAGAACTGGCGAAAGAAAAAAATATTAAAGCGGAGTCTATATGGCTTAGAGAGAACGGGGAACAGCTCGAGGAAATAGCAGAACTTCTTAAATCAGGCGAGGTTATTTCCAAGGTCGGTCATACCTTCCCTCTTACAGAAAACGGGGTAAAAGAAGCACATAAACTAAGTGAAACCCATCATGCAAGAGGAAAGATCGTTATTAATATAAAGTGAAACTTCAATCAGTGGGGGTTTTCATTCTTCCCCCACTGATTGTTAGTTGAACGAATCGGGGTGTTAACGTCCGTTTACTCCCACTTAAACATCACGGTTTCACCTCATGTTTTGAAGCGGAAGTCTTACGGACGGTTGCACCGGGATAAAATAACTTGGAAAGTACTTATCCCAAGTTACGATAACGCAGTCCCTGAACGAGCTAGGGATAATTATTCGAATGGCGATTATCCTACTAAGATAGGCAGATTTATTCTCATCTTAGTAGGATTTTTATTTTGAAAATTTTATATAACTAAACGAATAAACCTATAATTACGACCGCTACTAGAATAATAATGCCTACTATTAGGGGAACTCTTTTATTAAAAAAGGACACTTTTTCTAGGAAGTAGATGATTCCGATTGTAGCCAATCCCCCAACAAAATATGCTGTGATTGTGCTTAAGTACTTATCCAAGAAAGGCACACCAAACAATAGCATTTCATAAAGTACGATAAATGTAAGTATTGTCTTCCATTTCATAAAACAAGTAAACTCCTTCTGCAAAAAGTTAGAAATTATAATAGTCCATTATAATCTTCGACTAAAAACCTAATTTTAATGGGTGGTTCACAACTTTTTATACAGGGAAGCCTCGGTATTAATTTATTTAACTAGGAAATATTGTTTTCATCTGCATGATAAAGATCAATCCGTTCGCGCAAATCTTTCTTCTTTTCTAAATCATGCCATTTCAGCACAAGGTAAACCTTTTTGATATCCTCTAATGTTATTGGATTTCCCTCCTGATCTACATAACTATCTCCTGTTATTTTACCAGTGTTTTCAACAGCAATATTAATGATTTTACCAGTCCGATCTATTTTTTGAATAACTTGGTCAACATCTCCGATAACCGCTCGAACCTCGATATCAAACGAATTTGTCATAAAGCTATCTACGTCTTTCATATCAAGAAAACCGTTTCCTGCGATAAACGAGTCTTCTGTTATTTCTATCTCATATCCCTTTACTCTCCAGTGCTGGCCTTCCCCCACTAATGATAAGTAATAGTCTTTGAGATTTGCACTATCATCTATACACCCAGCAACAATAAACAAAGAAAGGAATATTGGTATGAACACCAGTCTCAGCATTATCTTCCCCCTTACACTCAGCTTTCTTTTCCCTATTAAATTTAAACACTTTGTATCCCTTATTCACCACGCTGCTTACTAAGTTTCGACCATAACGGCGATTCTTTCAGCTTATGCCATAGTAGTAAGCTATATTTCTTAATCGCTTTGCCGAAATGATGCCATACAAATAAACCGAGCCAAAAAAATAAATAAACATAGCATAAAAGGAGGATAATGGCAGCAAAATGACCTTCCCCAATTTGATGAAAAAGATGCTCCAACTCATTTCGGTTCGCTGCTCGACCTACCGAATACAAGAAAGAAAATAGCGGTGTAGCGATAGATAAAATAATGGTCATATAAGCAAAGGGGATAAGCCTGTCCCTTGCATTGCTGATAATAGCGGTTATAAGTGCAGTAATAATAAAAATACCATAGATAATCAAAAAGCTACTGGGAAGTGTATCCATTCACATTCACTCCTTCTACCTTTTAAATCTTGTTCCCGATGCAATCTATTTTATGATTCCCAGTCCTTCGACATGCCCATTCTATCTGTCTTTAACTGCAAGACAAATAGCTCTAAAGCTGTCTCATCAATCCAGTTGGTGCCCCAGACATCCCTGTTTAGCAACATTGTACCAAGCAACCAAATCCTTCTTGCCGTTATGAACAGTGGTAAAGTTTTCATATTTTCCTCACTAAGCGTATACTCCTGCTCGTAGCCTTGCAAGAAGGTATTCCAGCATTCCTCTTCCTCTTGCCCGTAATTATGAAGGAGATTCCACCAGGATACCGCCACATCATAAGCACGGTAGCCAACCGCACAACTATCAAAATCAAAGACTTGAAGTTTTCCTTTATATAAATGCATATTATGGTTATGGAAATCACCATGACAGAAACCTGTTTCTAAATTAGCTGTTTCCAATTTTTCCTTTATATACATTATTGTCTCATTCAACACTTCGACTGCCGTATCTCCTAAATACTCCTTCAGAATCGGTCGAATAAAGCTTACAGGCTCATCAAGTAAGTGTGTTAAATCAATTGAATAACCACGTTCATGTTTACTAGTGAATCCATTAGACAATCGATGAAGTCTACCTAGAGATTTTCCGATAAGATATGTATTTTCCGGATTAATAGCAGGTCTTTCTCCCTCCGCAAAAGAAAATAGCACACCGTAGCGCTCTCCTTCCGGGGCTAATATTTCCTCCACATTAGGGACACCCGTTTCCTGAACAGGTCCAACTGCTTCATATCCATTATTTTTTAAGTATAATATAGCATCCAACTCAAATTTAATTGCAGCTTCATTTCTCCAGCCATGGCGATAAATTCGATATGCATAACAGGATTCTTTGCCCACTACTTTATATGTATCATTTAGGCCTCTCGTTAAAAAGCGTACAGCCTTGATTTTTTCTGCAACTTGGCTCTGTGCAAGGCCATAAACACTGTCTTCCTGAATTAAAGCATGTTTCACATTTACCTTCTCTACCATTTTCCTATCCACCTCAAAATTATGCTCGTACCTATACTACTAATTCGTCATATTTTTCCATATTCCTGCTTCACTCATTTTTTTCACTTTATTTTCAATACACCATGTTATGCTTTCACCTATTTGTTATGATAATGAAGAGGTGATGAGAATGAAAGCAATTATTATTGGTATTCTATCTGCATTATTCTTTTCTGTAACATTTATTTTGAACCGATCGATGGAGCTTGATGGCGGAAGCTGGGCATGGAGTGCTTCATTACGATTTATGTTCATGCTACCACTCTTACTAATTATCGTAGGTTACCAACGCAATGTAAAACCCGTCATACAGCATATTATTAAAAAACCAGTTCCTTGGCTATTATGGAGTTCTGTAGGTTTTGGATTGTTTTATGCTCCACTAACCTTTGCGACCATTTATGGACCAGGCTGGCTTGTAGCGGCCACATTCCAACTTACCATTGTTGCCGGCTCTTTCCTTGTACCGATACTTAACAAGCATACAAAACAAAAGATACCAGTTCAATCTGTGCTTATTTCCTTCATTATACTGAGCGGTGTATTGCTCATGCAATTGGAACATGCAAGTGTTGTGCCACTAACAAGTGTTCTTCTATGTGTACTCCCTCTTCTTGTATCAGCAATTGCATATCCATTAGGAAACCGTAAAATGATGCAGCATGTAAATGGAGAGCTTAACACCTTTCAACGAATTTTAGGCATGACCGTCATGTCCATGCCGTTTTGGGTTCTTGTATCTATTTATGGTTTCCTATCGCATGGAATGCCAGAAGTGACGCAAATAACCCAAACATTTATAGTCGCTATTTTTTCCGGGGTGATTGCTACAGCGTTATTCTTCTATGCCACTGAGCTTGTACGAAATGATAATGAGAAACTGGCTGGGGTGGAGGCAACGCAATCAGGGGAAGTGGTGTTTGCACTATTTGGTGAAATACTACTACTTCATGCAGCATTGCCAAGTGTACTGTCTTTTGTCGGGATCTTCCTTGTCATTATCGGCATGATACTTCATAGCCTCGTTACCATAATTGGAAACCGTAAAAAGCATCCGATCATCAAACAGGCAAAATAATATATTTCTGATTAAAGTAAAACAAAGCATAAAGAAAACTCCTCGGAGGGAGTGTCCTTTATGCTTTGTTTGGTTGCTGCTGTTGTTTCACAAGTTCACGATCTTCAGTAGGTGTGGTTCCTTTTATGAAAAATGCCATAACAAGTGCAATAATGGATATTACAGTCGTTACATAAAATGCAGTATTAACTCCATCCACCATCTCACTGGCTGAAGCAGCATCACCAGTAGAAGCTGTCATAACTGTAACTAATATTGCCGTACCAATAGAAGCTGCCACTTGGCGCATTGTATTGGTCATAGCAGAACCATGTGGTATTAATCGATTTGGCAAGCGATTAAGTCCTGCAGTAGTAGCTGGCATCATGATCATGGAAATACCAAACATTCTAATCGCAAAGACAATGGTAATATACGTTAGTGTCGTATCTGGCGTTAATCTTGTGTAAAGGAAGGAGGTAACCGTTAATAAAGTAAGCCCAATAATAACCAAGTACCTTGCTCCGAACTTATCAAAAATCCTCCCATTAATTGGGGACATAAATCCCATAACTAATGCTCCTGGTAAGATCATCATTCCCGAATCTAAAGCGGAAAATCCAGCCATATTCTGCATGTAGATAGGCAAAATGGTTTCAGCTCCGATTAACCCAATAAATGCTATCATACCAATAACCGTTGTTATAGTGAAAATTTTATCCTGAAAAACACGGAACTCTAAGATCGGTTGCACCAACTTGAATTGTCTTAAGATAAAAGTGGTTAGCGATATCGCACCTATAGCTATTGCGGAGATAACGAAAACATTGGACCATCCATAATCTCCCGCACTACTGAAGCCATAAAGTAAACCTCCGAAACCTAGTGTCGATAAAATGATCGAACTAATATCAACTTTTGGATAGGTACGCTTCGTGATATTTCGCATCACAAAGTAAGCAATAATGACATCTATAATAGCAAGTGGCAAAATAATATAAAATAATGCTCTCCATGGATAATGCTCAACGAGCCAACCGGAAATCACCGGACCAAGCGCTGGCGCAAAAGCAATCACAAGCCCTACCGTTCCCATTGCTGACCCTCTTTTTTCAATAGGGAAAATCAATAAAAAGATAGTCATCATTAATGGCATCATAATACCGGCTCCAGCAGCCTGAATTACTCTCCCCACCATTAATATGGCAAAGTTTGGTGAAATGGCACAAATTAATGTTCCGACCACAAAGGTGATCATTGCGGTAAGGAATAACTTCCTCGTAGTAAATGTTTCAATCAAAAAAGCTGTAATCGGGATCATAATCCCATTTACTAGCATAAAGATGGTCGTTACCCATTGTGCCGTATTTTCGGTTAGATTCAAATCTTCCATAATATGCGGAATAACCGTCGCCAACAAAGTCTGGTTTAATATCGCCAAAAATGCGCCACCTATTAAGACAGCAACAATTGGAAGCTTGTTAATTTTCTGTACATCTTTTATTTCTTCATTCCTCAACCAATCATCTCCTAAAACGCCAACATGAATTATTCTCTTCGTATTAGTGAATTATATGGAAGTTATTATAGATAGTCAATTTTCTAGATTAGTATGTTAATATCCCCATGAAAAGCAACATTACTACATGCAAAGAAGCTCTGCAGCCACTTATAGGAATAGCCAAAGTATTATCCGTAATCCAAGTCTAAAGTTCCGCGTTGAGACCTTCTGATATACACCATCCAGGTAACACCTAAAGTTATAAGTAACAAGCCAGATACATAATAAATAAGTGTAATACCGTATAGATCAATCACCGTAAATGCGAATAACGGCCCCATGGCTGCCCCAACATCCACGACTATCGTATGCGCAGTCATCACTTTAACTTGATCCGTCTGGGAAGCTGCACTTGCTGCTAAAGTATCCGTTGTGGTAACGAAAATAGTGGAGAGAAATTGAAAAAATAATAGACTAATTATTAGTCCTGCCATTACGTGTACGTTTACGAAAACATAAAACATGACTCCTCCCATAAACAATGGCACCAATAAAATTTTAGGAGCCGTTTTTATACTATCCATTATTTTTCCAATCTTTGGAGCCAAAAATGGATCCCACCCCCAGCGTATTGCTTGAATAATACCAGCTAAAGTCGCTGCACCAATTGTTATTTCTGCAATCTCCCAATTGTTGTCATACGTTTCTTCAATTAAGGTACTTAATGTAGAAGAAAACAGGCCAAAGACAATAAAGCCCATAACCGTTCCTGTCAGAAGAATTAGACCAACATAAGAATTAAGCCACTTTTTCCTTTCCTTGCTTCTGTCTCCGGCATCTTTTTCCTCCTTTCTTGAAATAGGGACAAAGTAAAATACCGCTGGCAGAGCTAGTAATCCTGTAATAGAAAATAAGATTGTAACAAACAAAATAGATGTTTGATCAACTAATAGTCCACCTGCAAGCATACCAACTAAACCACCAATGCCCCACAACCCATTGTATAAGCCTACATAATTCCCCCTATTTTTATCTGTCGTTACTTCAATGACCGTTAGGAAACCACCAAGCCTTAACAAGGACCAGGCGACTCCCCATAAGATACGCATAAGTAAGAGCAACCAAAATTCTTTAAATAACCCATAGCCAGCAGTTGTGATGATGGCAATGATTAATGCTATCCATACACCTGTACGAAGCTGGAATCGCTGATAGAACATACCGACTAATGGATTGACCGGCAACCGAATAAATCTATTAATAGATAGTAAAAGGCCAATTTGCCAGATTGAGGTTAACCCAAAATCTTGCCAATAAACAGGTAAAACAATAAACAGCATAGCATCCCCTAATAAGGCGACAGCTGGAATTAGAGCAATTGCAATTACTTTCTTTTTATCTATACTCATGTTGTCTTCCTTTCCAACCAGTCTAGAATATCCTGCTTTGCCTGGAACAAGGCAATTTGTCTATGGTCATATGGTGAGATATTGTGCTCCAATTGCTCTGTTAACACCTTGTCATTACTTAATAAAAAAATATCACCGTACTCTTTTAAACTACCTCGCGGATTCTTTGCAATCCAACCATTCATAAAACCTTGACTGTGCAAGACTCTCCCATCTGGGAATGCCAAAGCTACTACACTGGTAAATTGAGCAGTCCGCTTACTTAATGGAACCCCTGCTAGTTTATCCATTAATAATTGAGCGCGGTCCGCATCACTTCCAGGAGAAAAACGTGCTGTTTTCACTCCGGGAAATCCTTCTAACGTATCAATGGTTAGGCCAGAATCTTCTCCTACTATAATGTCGTTTGGGTAATATCGCTTTACCGTTTCAATTTTTAGTTGTGCATTTCCTTTAAAGGTATCTGCTGTTTCCTCCACATCCTCCATACCTTTTGGTAATGACGTGATGTCTAATGGGATTTCCTTTAAAGCCATTTGAATTTGTTCCAGTTTTACTTTATTCCATGTCGCAACTACGATTTTCATCCCTATCCACCTCCTGCATTTATTGTATCTTTTGAAAAGAGGAAAAAAAGTGTATACTTGATCTGATTAAATTTCCCCTTTTATCGGAGGTTGGTTGAGTTGAAATTATTGGAGCATTATGAAGTGCTTAACCGTAGTTTAAATGAAACAGAAGAAGAAGTTTCTATAACGGTAAAGGAAATAGCGAATTTACTATCCTGTTCTCATCGTAATGCCAAAATAATTATCCAGAACTTACAGGAGCATAAATGGATCAAGTGGAAGGCTGGAATAGGTAGAGGGAATTATTCTACACTCAAACTATTAAAAAATTTCGAGTTACTTGTAGTTGAACAAGCCAAAGAAACGATCACGCCTCATTCCATTGACGAAGCTATTACATTATTAAACAAATATCAGGTGAAGGCTTCACTACAACGGGAGTTTATTGATTGGATCTTCCATTCCTACCTTAGTGAGCACAAAGGTCGCTCTACAGATATGGACTCACGGCTTCACTTTCCTTCCTATCGACCACTACCAATTCTTGACCCAGTATTTGTATGCCGTCGTTCTGAAAATCATGTTATGCGTCATGTCTTCAGTCAACTTGTTCAATTCAACCAAGATACGGATGAATTCCTTCCCCATCTAGCTCATTTTTGGGAGCAAAATCAAGACAGTACGAAATGGGTGTTTTATTTACAAAAAGGGGTTCGTTTTCATCATGGGAAGGAGATGACTGCTGAAGATGTATGCTATAGTTTTTGGCGTCACAAACATTCCTCATCAGCTTACAGCTGGATGGTGCAAGACTTACATAAAGTATCAGCACTCCAACCATATATTGTTGAATTTCAGTTTAAAAAGCCATGTCCTTCCTTTTTACATATGGCATCCTCATTAGGTGGCAGTATCCTGCCGAACGACAGGTCTAGTAGAAAAAGATTCCCTCTTGGGACAGGGCCGTATAAGATAAGTGAAAATACCCACGAGAAATTAACGTTACATGTTTTTAATGACTATTTTTTAAGACGACCTTTCCTTGAAGAAGTTAAGATTTACTTCTTCCCAAAACTTTACGATAATGCCACCGTTATTGATAGCGTCCCAAATAGCAAAGAATTGAACTTTTACCATTATCCATATAAAGGACGTGAGTTACGTCACCTTGAAAAATACACTGCATTAGACCGTGGAAGCAAACTTCTTACCTTTAATAGAAAAAATGGGATTCTTGCAAACGATCCATTACTAAGAGAGGCGATCGTCCATTTGTTATCACCTGAAAAGATGATTAGAGAGTTAGGTGGTACTCGTCATAAAAAAGCTTCCCATCTACTTGTACAATTTGAACACGGTGTCCCACTTCGATCAGAGAGGAGAGGTATGGAGGCACTCGCTAAAAGTGATTACAAAGGAGAGCCACTCATTTTAGGAAGTTATACTGGAGCGGGGAACGAGGCTGACGGGCAATGGATTAAAGAGGTATTGCTAAAAGAAGGGATTAATGTATCTCTTAAGTTTCATTCGTATGAATACTTACATTCCTTGCCTCTCGAGAAAGAAACAGACCTGCTCTTAGGTGAACAATTAAGCTATGAAAGTGTTTTATATACTTATTTGGCTGCATTTAAAGGGGATCATAATCTTTTAAATCGCCATCTATCAAAGGCTGATAAGGAAATACTGGAAAACTTGGGAGAAAACGAGGACGATACCCTTTCTTTATGTAGGAATGTGGAAGATAATAGCATGCAAAACAATGGGCATATTCACTTGTACCGTATCATCCAATCCGCGTTTTATCCGAGCTATGTGAAAGGTATTCACTTTAACGCTTTAGGATGGATAGATTTTACAAAGCTTTGGTATAAAGTGAAACGTTAATCAGTGGGGTTTCTTTCTTCCCCCACTGATTGTTAGTTGAACGAATCGGGGTGTTAGCGTCCGTTGTCTCCCACTTTTGTCATTACTGTCTCACTTCATGTTTTGAAGTGGGAGTCTTACGGACGGTTGCTCCGGGATAAAGAAAAAAGGTAGGAAGTACGTGAACTGTACTTACCTACCTCTTTTTTATGCACTTTCTTCAACTAGTTGTGCAGAGTTTGCAGAAGTCTTTTTTGAAGGAAGCATGTTAAAAATAATGTTCAAAACGATAGCTGTGATACTCCCAGCAACAATACCATTACTTGTTAGGATTTGTAGGCTGTTTGGAAGTTGTGCAAATAATTCAGGAACTACTGTAACACCAAGCCCCATTCCAACTGAACACGCGATAATCATAGAATTTTCCGGTGAACTAGTTAGAACACTACCAAGCATTTTAATTCCTTGTGCAATGACCATACCGAACATTGCAATCATAGCCCCACCTAAAACGGAAGTTGGGATAATAGTAGTTAAAGCAGCAATCTTTGGAACAAGCCCAAGTCCTACTAGCATAATACCAGCCGTCATGATAACTCTGATTGATTTAACACCGGTCATCTGAATGAGACCTACGTTTTGTGAAAATGCGGTGTACGGGAATGCATTAAAGAATCCTCCAAGTACAATGGCAAGACCTTCCGCGCGGTATCCCTTCGTTAAATCTTTTTCTTTTAGTTTTCGTTCTGTGATATCGCCTAGCGCAAAATAAACGCCAGTGGACTCCACTAATGAAACGATCGCTACAAGTATCATTGTCAAAATAGCTGACCATTCAAATGTTGGTGTTCCAAAGTAGAATGGTTGAACGATATGGAAAAATGAAGCTTCTGTGACAGCATCAAGGCTGACTTTCCCCATAAATGATGCAACCACTGTACCAATTACAATTCCCACGAGAATAGAGATAGAACGTAGAAAGCCACTAGAGAATCGATACATCAAAACAATAAAAGTTAATGTACCAAAAGCCAATCCTATATTAGCAAGAGAACCGAAATCACTTGCTCCTTCTCCGCCACCCATATTGTTAATCGCTACAGGAATAAGTGTTACCCCAATAATGGTTACAACAGATCCTGTTACCACCGGTGGGAAGAAACGTACTAATTTACCAAAGAATCCACTGATAAGAATAACGACAAGTCCAGAAACTAGGATTGCTCCGTAAATAGCTGATATTCCAAATTCTCCTCCAATGGCAATCATTGGACCAACAGCTGTAAATGTACAACCGAGAACTACTGGCAAACCAATGCCAAAAAAGCGATTGTTAAGAAGTTGCAGGATTGTTGCTACTCCACACATAAAAATATCAATTGCTACTAGATAAGTTAATTGCTCTGAGGTCAAGCCTAGTGATTCTCCAACGATAAGTGGTACTAAAATTGCTCCTGCATACATTGCTAGGACATGCTGGATCCCAAGTGCTGCCGTCTTCATTTTAATGCCCCCTCTTTACGAAATGTAACGTTTCCCTCTGCTAAGGAATCAATGATAGCTAATGACTCGACTTGGATATCTTTTTCACGGATCATTTTACCGCCATCCTGAAAACCTTTTTCAATAACAATTCCTACACCAGCAAGTGATGCTCCTGCCTGCTTAAGAATATCCATTAAACCAAGAACTGCCTGTCCATTTGCCAAAAAATCATCAATTACCAAAACGACATCATTTTGATTGATATATTCACTGGAAATGGAAATCTCATTTGTTTCTTTTTTAGTAAAAGAATGTACCTCTGCTGAATACAAATCATTTATTAAAGTAAGTGACTTTCGCTTTCTCGCAAACACCACTGGAACATTCATCGTAAGACCCGCCATAACAGAAGGAGCAATTCCTGATGATTCCAATGTCAATATTTTTGTGACACCAGCGTTTGCAAAACGCGCTGCAAACTCCTCGCCAATTTGCCTCATTAACTCTGGATTAATTTGATGGTTTAGAAAGGAATCCACTTTTAAAACCGTTTCTGATAAAACCTTACCTTCATTCAATATCTTGTTTTCTAGACTCTTCACGGTGCCTCTTCCTTTCCCTAATAAATAAATAAAAAAGCTTGAAGGATGCGACGCACTCAGACTATGAGTTGCGCACCCTTCAAGCTTTTGCCATTTGAAAGATAACGAAAAAACTACACCATGTTAAAGGTATAATCCTTTCATTTATTACACTCATAGTCGGTTAATTTACGGTAAACCGGTAGAAACTCGTGGGCCATATCCCCACTATTATATGAATACTATTAAATTAGAATGGTACTAGTATAGCATGTCAAAGCTCAGTTTCAACCCTATCATGAAATAAAAAAACATTCAAAACATTTCGCTTTTAAATTTCACTATCCCAACCGTTCCAGAAACTCTATTCGATTACCGTATGGATCTTCCACATAAAAACGCGCAGCACCAGGTAATCGTTCATCCTCTTTATAGCTAATTCCATACATTCCAAGATGTTGTTTTAATGCAGACAAATTCCCAACATGAATAGCTGGATGTGCTTTTTTTGCCGGTAAAAAGGCATCCTCTGCCCCAATGTGAATATGTACGTTACCAGCTTGAAACCATACTCCTCCATTTTGCTTTAAAGCTTTCGGTTTCTCCACCTCTTCAAAGCCCAATATCTTCTCGTAAAAATCCCTTGCCTGCTGTTCGGATCCAACAGGCGCTGCTAACTGAACATGATCAATCTCTTTAAAATAATACGACATCGTTATCCCCTCCTATCACTAGTTTAATGCTTGTAGTGATGGGTAGGATAATACCTATTTATAATCGGATCGGAAAAGTTATGCTTATCACGCTAAGAAAACGTTAGAAAACTCGCCTGAATGTATACGTTTTTCTTAGGTTTCAAAATTGCTTCTCGGCTAGAAACAAACGTACAAAAAAGGACCAGTCCCAAAAGGAACTGATCCTGGTTAATTGTATTAGTTACAGGCCACAATTGCCGTATTGATTATAAAAAGTTTTAAACCACCACTTCACCAAGTGGGTGTTTGCAGAAACCATCCTGTCTTCCGCTACACTATGGCGGCACGACATTATTGTTCCGATGTAAAACTCCCTATTATATCATTAGAGGTTAAAACTTAATTAAATACGTACATTGCAGCTTGTATTAATATACTATACTTTTTACGCTGTTTTATCAATGGTAAAATTATACTAATTTACTTCACAATTAACCGGGAACCAATTGCTATACGACCATGTAATTTGACCTTCCCAACTAAAAAAGCAGTTCAAAGACCTCAGTCAATTCTTTGACACGCTGATCGTATTGAACATTTTTAGCATAATCGAGTTCATTCTCTAGCACATCATGCAGATAGGTCATTTCTTCCGCCTCAAGGTCTTTGACAAACTCTCCTTCACCTGCATAAGCTTTTGATTGCAGCTTGTTTATAATCTGCTGACACATCTGATTCTCTTGATAATTAGCCAGTGATTCTCTGAGGTAATCCAATGTATGATCGATAATGCACACCTCTTATATCTTAGAATTTTTCTTTTTAGCACGTTGTTCTAATTGAGACTTTGGCTGATGGTCAACAGTGTCCTCTGTCTGTCCTTGAGGATTAACACTTGTGGTTACACGCCGTTTGCTCCAGCTGTCCTTTTTCTCACTCATCCCAACACCTCCTATCACTAGCTTTTTCATTTTCTCACCTGTCTATTCTTTTTAAAGTTGATCGATGGTCTACAGATAATAAAAAAGGAGCACCGTTTAAGACGATGCTCCTTGATTGAACTAGTTAGTTTATGTTTCCATATTGATCTCTTAACGCTCTTTTCAATACTTTACCACTCGGGTTTTTCGGTAAAACATCTGTAAACTCCACCTGTTTGGGTACTTTAAACGTAGACAAACGTTCACGGCAAAAAGCCACAACCTCTTCTTCTGATAAAGATGCCCCTTTTTTCGGGACGATAATCGCTGTTACTGCCTCTATCCAGTAAGGATCAGGGATGCTGATTACCGCTACCTCTGAGACACCTTCCATTTGATAAAGGCTTTCCTCTACCTCTCTGCTGGAGACATTGACTCCACCCGTATTAATCATATCCTTTTTACGGTCAATAATCGTAATATATCCTTCTTCATCCATCGTGCCTAGATCCCCACTATGAAACCATCCATTCTGAAAAGCTTCAGTAGTTTTTTCAGGGTCATGTAAATAACCCTTCATGGCATGTGGGGTGCGATGGACAATTTCACCTATCTCTCCTCTGGCTACTTCTACCCCGCTCTCCCCCACAATCTTTGTCTGTACATTTAATGTTGGTTTCCCTGCTGAACCAAGCTTTCGAAGCTGATCCTCTGGTTGAAGTGCGGTTGCAAGAGGTGCAACCTCTGTCTGTCCGTAAAAGTTCCAGAACCTTGCATTAGGCAGCCTTTCTGCAAGCTCTTTTAAAATTTCTTTTGGCATAATAGCAGCACCATAGTAACATTTTTCCAATGTTGATAAATCATAGTTATCAAATCCTGGATGTCTTAGTAGCGCAATCCATACAGTAGGTGGACAAAACAACTGTGTTGCTCCCTCTTCCTCAATGGTACGCAAAAGGCTTTCTGGATCAGCTTGGCTCAGAATGATTCCGCTTGATCCAATATAAATACTCGGTCCAAGAAAGACATGCAGCTGGGCACTGTGATAAAGTGGCAATGCGTGAATCGCAATATCTTTATCTTCCATTTTCCCATCAATAATACTACTGACATATTCACTGATAATGCTTTTATGTGTCAGCATAACCCCTTTAGGTCGGGATTCTGTTCCACTCGTATAAAGGACATGGGCAAGATCATCGTCATCAAGGTCGGCCAAAACAGGGACAGTTAATTCGGCCTTCCTTGCAGAGGAAAGAGTTGTCCAGTCGGATTGGATCCCTTCCTGACTTGCAGGTACATCCATAAGATACCGAAACTGAATAGTCAATTCTTGAGCTGCCTGATCAAGTAATGCAGCATACTCTTCTGAAGCAATGAGACCCGTTACTTCCGCATGGTGCAATATATAGGAAACATCGTCCCTTGAAAGCATGTAATTAACAGGAATCATAACCGCGCCAATTCTCGCCAGCGCAAACATAGCTGTCACAAAATCCTGACTGTTTTTTGACATGATCACAATATGGTTTCCTTTTTTCATCCCTGCATTAACAAAGGCATTAGCAGTTTGATTTACCATATTATCAAGCTCTGAATACGTAATCCACTCTCCTTTGTAAGCGATTGCATTTTTATCGGGATTGCGTTCCTTGGTTCTTTCCAACAGATCTCCCAACGTATTTCTTCTAGCCCTTTTCAATAGTAGGTTTACCTGTTCCTGCCCCTTTGTTTCCAAACCCATCCCCCACTCTCTTGTGTTTAATACTGAAAATTCTTTCTATTAGTTTAATTCAAACTAATCCAGAAAGCAAGCTTAGGTATTCTCACGGGGGTTGAGAGTTTTATTTAGACAAGTAAAAACTCCCTCTAACTGAACGGGAGTAGAAGGAGAAAAAGATCACAATTTAAAATTTCGTTTTATTTGAATTATTATGTCAAGGCTTCTCCTATTATCTAATAAAAATTTAAGCTATAATATAAAGTAAAACTCCATTAGAATCGAGATTGGACTAATAATGATGCAAAAGCAATATCTTTTTCATTAGCTCTGAAAGCTTCATTATCAGGACCCCTTTGTAGTTCTCGGCTATAAATAAATGCGTTTACTACGCTGGGTGCGTTTTGCTTTAGGTGGATAATAGCCACGCTCGTAAATTCTGCCTTTGCTCATTTGGCAGCTTTCCAAAAATGAATCTACTGTATCTGTACTATATTCCCTTAATGCTTGCATAAAGATCCTCGCTGCAACACGTGCATCTTCTAACGCATGGTGATGTTCAAAAGTGATGGAATGATGAGCAGCAACCGTGTTTAATTTATGATTCACTAGATCAGGCCAGACCTTCCTGGAGATATTTGCCGTACACAAGTAGTCCATCTCCGGATACGGTAATTGAAAATAATCGAGCGTCTGTCTAATTACACTCATATCAAAACTAGCGTTATGCGCCAGCACGATATTGTTCGATAAATACTTATCTAAAACAGGCCATATTTCCGGAAAGGTCGGTGCGTCCTCTACGTCTCTATCGGTAATACCGTGGACACGCACATTGAATGGACTAAAAGCAGTAATTGGATTTATTAAGCTATAGTACTCTTCCAGAATTTCTTTTTCATTTGCTACTACAATCCCAACTGCACATGGACTGTGGCGCTTTTCATTAGCCGTTTCAAAATCAATGGATACGAATTTCATTTCGCTTCCCCTCCTTACTTTTCCTCTTCCTGTGCGTGGACGATATCCCACGGTGTGATGATACCAAGAAGTTTTTCTTCGGAATCCCCACTTTTTGTAATGAGTAATGCTTCCAATCGATTTCCTTCTCCAATGTTACCTCTAAAATATTCCGAAGCATCATTTTGCGTGGTGTCCTGGCTAATAAACTGATAGTTATCAACCGTTTGATACGTTAACACATCACGAAGTCTTGTTTCTTTTATAGTCGAATGACTGATCTCAAGGTTTTCTGCAAGCCATCTTGTAATCCCTTTTTGAGTTAAAAGACCCTTAAAGACTCTTTCACTGTATATGGGGAATTTCGATATGCCTTTCTCACGAATGATAGTCAGCAGTTTTTCAAGTGGATCATCCTCCTGAAATGTATGCACCGCGCGTGAATACGCTGGCATTACCTTTAGAGGCTCTGACAATGCTTTTTCTATTAACTCTATTCTTTCAACAACGGAATCATGTGGCTCAGCGATTGCATGGGTCATGTCGACCTTGTTATGTACAATAGCATTTCGCAACTCCGCATATTCCAGTAAGTCCTCGCTATATCTTCTAATGATAGTATTTGAATTACTAAGGATACGCACTGATCGGGAAAAACTCATATCCTTACGATAAACCATTAAAGCTTTCATCTCTTTCTCTACTCGATTAAACGTTGCCAAAAATTTCTCTGAATTCTTATACACAACATCGCTCCTATGGAAAAGGTATAATATCCATTTTAGACGAAAATCGTTAAAGTTAAAAGGAGACGCCTTTTATTTCACATTGAGAAAGTAAAAATTTCAAATGGAGAGTATAGTCGACGCAGTTGAAATTTTGAGATACCAAGTATAAGAAAAACGTACACATTCCCTAAAGGGCGAGCGAATGCGAGTTTTATATTTATCCCGGTGCAACCGTCCGTAAAACTCCCACTTCAAAAGATGAAGTAAAACAGTGATGTTTAAGTGGGAGTAAACGGACGCTAACACCCCGATTCGTTCAACGAACAATCAATGGGGGAAGAATGAAAACCCCCACTGATTGAAGGTTCACTTTATTAGTACTCTCTATAAGTAACAAGAAAAGGAGCAATGAAAGAACCAATTAACAAAACGAAAAACGCTCCTCCAAATGTCAAAATAATATTATGTAAAGGCGCAAGAAAGTAACCAACAAAAAACATTGGCAAGATAGTTAATAAAACAAAAGTAAATCTACCAGAAATTTTTATTTTATGCTCCGAACCGCATTTTTTACAATGAATAGGTCTATAATTCCACCATAGGGATTTCAAAATTTCACTCCAACTGAATGGTGCATTGCATTTATCACACCTTTTCAGCATAAAAAAATACCCCCCTCATCATTTCCCTTATCATATTTTTATTACCCGCTTATATTAGGTAATAGAGTTTGTAGTTCAATTAAATCATCTATCACGAAATCAGCTTGTGAAAGCTCCCCTTCTTGTGCAAAATCAAAATTACATCCAATTGATACTAAGCCATTGTCTTTAGCAGCATTTATATCTGATAGTCGGTCTCCAATGACCGCTCCCTTAGTTATATCGTATTTTTTTATAATACTTTGCACTAAATCCGATTTATTTAACGAATCAATTTGTTGTATACTGAAAGTTTCCGTAACCCAATGGTCTAAATTATAATACTTCACAATTGCTTTTAAATATTCAACCAGACCATTACTTGCTATGTAAATGGAACAATCATTTTCTTTCAAATAACGAAATACTTCTTTAACATTAGGATATAGTGCCCCATTACCATCTTTTATGTTTTCTACTAATCTTTCTAAAAAATAAGAGTCAACTTCTTCTCTTGCCTTTCGGGAATGATCTGGTAACAAGGCTTCCCACACTTTAGGCAAGGGTACGCCCATTATTTCCCGATACTTATCAATAGGAGTATCAGCATTCCACTCACTTTTTGACCTTAAATAAGTAAAAGTATCATCAAGTGATAACTCTAAAATTTTATCTGTTTGAAATAACGTTCCATCCATATCAAAAATTAGTGACTGTGACATTAATATTTTCTCTCCTATATAACTAATAACTTACAGAGTTTAATGAATAAGTATGAAATGACAAGTTCCAACATTTGATTAACTAATTAAATGGGTTTGTGAAAAAGAACATCACTTTGCCTATTTTAAAAAATTTCAGAGCAGCTATTAATAAAGTAGCCAATCTTTTACCGTTTAATTATGGTTTCACCAAATATAAATCGGTCTTTTGGATTCCACACATGCAGACCATCTGCAATGTATCCCCGCAACCATAGTTCTCCCTTAACATTCCTTAGGTAAAATCCTTTTGGAAATTCATCATCCGCACTAACTATTTCTGAAGCTATTGTAATAGACCCAGAAGGCGCATGCCCTTGTTGAGAATCTCTCCCTTTATCACTTTCTGGCTGATCAAAATATGTTAGCCTTAAATATGGACCCAGCTCAAGTGGACACAAATTTAGACCAAGTTCGCTCGCTTGTCTGAAGATCTGGGGCATCGTTGCACCATTAGGGAATCCGAAGTTCTTAACGCTTAATTCAACGGTCTTTAGACTGTACTTTGTTTCTGAAGTACTAAATCTTTCATCTCTTAGTAACGTCTCCCCATACTTATTTATTAAAATAGAGTGTTGTTGCAACCTATGAATAAGCTGTGATTTCGTTAGCCCGCCGACCTCTGTTGTTCTAGTAATAGCATCACAATCAGGGTATATCTGCATTGTGGTCACTCCTCCTACCACCATTATAAATAAGCGTACAAATCTTCAATACTATTGGATAGCTCTGCTTCGCATATTATTCACATACTTCTCTGCTAATTTTGCTTTATTAATAATGACCATTTTATCTTTATGTATGCCGTACTTATTGAAAAGGTTAACTTTTCCTTTCTTCTCAAAGTCCCGGTTCCATTTAAACATTTTTATAAATATTTCCCGTGTTGGTTTGTAATTCGACTCCTCTATTCGAAGCTTTTGTTTAAAGAATCTCTTTCCTATTCTATAAACTCTGATGGTATACTTTGTATCTAAGAAAACAATTAAATCTGCAAGATGAAAGCAATGGCTTGCCCAATCCGCAGTGTGTACTCCTTCTGTTATCCAGCTTTCTGACTGCATGATACTGTTCAAGCATGCTTCTCTTTCTCGGTCCGTTCTCCTTATATCTCCAGACTTATTCCTTATCCAAACTACATTATCTAACTCGTAATAGGGGATACCTAGCTCTAAAGATATTTTTTTTGCTAATGTTGTTTTACCACTTCCAACCGAGCCGACAATATGTATTCTTTTTGGTATTACCTTGTTCACAACGGCCACCCAAACCCCATTTGAATTGTTCTATATTAATTCTCTTTATGATTTTTATAATAGCGAAGCAGTATTACCCTTCAATTAAAGCTTGATACGCGAGTAACTCATTATTATATTCTACTAATACCATTCCAGGGGCGTCACCTTTCTGGCATCCTTCGTCATCACGTGAATAGATTTTAGTCCCTACGGGGAGATTGGAGGCATAAAAGTTTTGGTACCACCACGTTTTTGTAGTCCTTTTTTTGACTTCTCCAATCATTTCACCTTTTGTGCACTCCTTGGCGTCAATCCATTCCCTATCTGAAGCATTAGAATAAACTAGACCATCTAATTGAAGGATATCAGCTCTAGGGTTATTGCTTAAAACCTCTTTGGCGGTGGGAGTATCTGCATGATAGCCAGAAGGAAACCTATCAGTAATAGCCATATAACTAAATGCAACAAATAGCACGATACCAATAAATATCAGAAGTTTTTTCATAACGACCTCCTATCTAAAACCACTATCTAGACTAAGAGTATTTTATGCGCAAGACTTAAAAGAACTTCCCTCAAAATGATCACACCCAAATAACGTTCTATACGTCATCAACACTCCTACAAATAGTGATTAGCTAATTTCCAAACCGGAAATTAGCTAACCTACCCTCTTTTAATTAGGGAGCAAAAACTATATTAGAAACTGTTATGGCAGTTCATTTCCAGCTGCACGATAAATTTCATACCACTCTTCCCTACTCAGAACAAGTTCAGATGCATCTGCTATAGTAGACAGTCGCTCCGTATTCATTGTGCCAACCACTGTTTGAATCTTTGCTGGATGTCGTAGGATCCAGGCAACTGCAATAGTCGTTTTCGTTACATTGTATTTTTCAGCAATGTTCCCCAATACGCTGTTTAGCTCTGGAAATTTATCATTATCGATAAATACTCCTTCAAAGAACCCATATTGAAATGGCGACCATGCTTGAATCGTCATATTGTTTAACCTGCTATAGTCTAGTACACTACCATCCCGGTCAACGCTATTAGGATGCTTCGTATTCACCTGTAAACCAGCATCAATCATGCTTGTATGCATCACGCTGAACTGTAATTGATTCACGATTAAGTCTTGCTCTACATATTTTTTTAAGAGCTCAATTTGCATTGGATTGTGATTACTTACACCAAAATTCCGTACCTTCCCGCTTTTCTCCAGTGATGAAAATGCCTCCGCAACTTCTTCTGGTTCCATTAATGCGTCCGGACGATGAAGTAACAATACATCAAGATAGTCTGTCTGAAGTCGCTGTAAAATACTATCTACTGACGAAAGAATATGGGATGTTGAAAAATCAAAGAATCCATTTCTAATACCGCACTTTGATTGCAGGATCATTTTTTCACGAGTAGATGGATTCATGTCAACTGCCTTCGCAAAAATCTCTTCTGAGGCTCCGCCACCATATATGTCTGCATGGTCATAGAAATTTATTCCCAGATCCATTGCATGATGTACAACATTTTTTGCTTTATCATCCGTAAGTCCACTTAATCTCATACATCCTAGCGAAATGTTTGATACCTCTAGCTCACTTGTTCCTAATTGCATTTTTTTCAACTAAATCCCTCCTCAACTTAGTTCTATTCTAGCATCTTGCTCGAACGATGAATAGAAAATTGACTAAAAATTCTTTATACAAAAAAGATGAATCGCTTAGATTAACGATTCATCTTTTTACTTATGTGTTCTTTAACTCTTTGACCGAGACAGTCCTCTTCTCTTCCAGTTTATCCAAGAAACGATAATCGCAATTACGAGAGCGAATCCGAGATAGCCTGTGAACGGGTAAAGCGTATTTACAAGTTTGGTAAACCCGACAAAGCTTGAGGCAAATGCAAGAAGACTAATAATAACAACAATCTTTTTAAAAGATGGCTTGTCCGGCTTAACAAATCTGGTCGTAAAGGTATACAACATACCGACCGCCGTATTAAAAATCATTCCGAGTAAAGCAATGGACATCAACACTCCAACAATTGGTGAGATCTCCGTTGCAAGCAAAAGTGTTGGCATATCTACTGTTAATATACGATCTATGTTGAAAAACAACCCAATATTAATGATGAATAGTAAGATACCGAGCCCTACTCCGCCCAAAAGTCCACCTTTTGATATGCTCCCTATTTCCTTTTCGGAGGAACCCATCACAATAAGCATGGAAAAAGCCAGCACGATATTAAAAGAAACATATAATGCTGCACTAACAAACCAGTTAGATGCAGCTGCTGTTTGTGAATCAGCAATGGCGCTCATTTGGTGTAGGCTTAAGTCACTATTGAATAAAGCAAAGCCGACAATTACAAACATCAATAAAAATAAATAAGGTGTTATTAAGCTAATGACCGAAATAATCTTTTTAACATTTAAGCATAACGTGGCAATTACTAGTAATGTTAGTATGAAATTGCCCAAAATAGCAGAAATACCGAACTGCTGTTCAAAGATCGAGCCACTTCCTGCAATCATAATAACCGCAACGCCAAATAAGAAAAAGGTTAAGATGATATCCACAAAAAACCCTATGTATTTGCCGCATATTTTATAAATGACAACCTTATGCGAGGTTGTTTGCATGTGCTGTCCAAGTTGGAGTACATGCATCCCCAAAAATGCAAATAGAATTGTCGAAATAACTGTTCCAGCAAGGCCATACCAACCGAAAGCAGTGAAAAACTGTAATACTTCTTGCCCTGAAGCAAATCCGGCACCGACAATTACACCGATATAAGCTCCAGCTATTTGTAAGGTTTTTTTCATATGTTGCCCTTCCCTTTCTAAGCTGTTCCACCCTTTTATGTTTCCAATACCAAGCTAATTTTATCACTCTAGCCAAGTTTTAGAAAACTTTACGAAACATTAATTTAAAAAATCTCCTTTACGTAACAAAAACCATGGACCTAATAAGATCCACGGCTTTTTTATTCGGTATCAACAACCAAATCTGTTTAGATTTTCCCTCACAACCTTAACTAGCATAAGCTGTACGCATATCTTTCCTTGCCTTTTGCTTCAATAGTTTCATGATGAACCAGACGAGGACAACTGTCCATATAGCTCCCCCAATAATCACAGAAACAACGTAATCCATTTGGAATCCTTCCGGGGCGTAGAAAATATATGTGCTGACAACCCCTGTCATAAATAGTGCAGGAACACTACAAATCCAATGGAACTTATGATTTTTCAGCAAGTACATAGCTCCAGTCCAAAGCATAAATGTGGCCACGACCTGATTTGACCAGCCAACATAGCGCCATAAAAAGCTGTAATCAATTGTTGATAGTAAAAATGCTGGTATAGCAACAGGAATAACAAGTAAGGCTACCGTTTTCTTTCCTGTCATTTCTTTCTTAGTAATTTGATTTATTAATTCGCCAAGCATCATTCTGGAAGAGCGAAGTGCTGTATCTCCAGTTGTGATAGGTAAAATAATTACCCCAAGCACAGCCAGGATCCCACCAAATGCTCCAAGTGTAGAGATGCTAATTTCATTTACGACCGCTGATGGGCCACCTGCATTCAATGCTTCCTGTAAGCCTGTGGTTCCATTGAAAAAGGCCATTCCTGCTGCAGCCCAGACAAGTGCAATGATACCTTCACTAATCATGGCACCATAGAAAACTTTTCTTCCTTCACTCTCTTTCTTGAGAGTCCTGGCGAGGATTGGACTTTGTGTACTATGAAACCCAGAAATCGCTCCGCACGATATCGTTACCATTAACAGAGGCCAGATTGGCAGTTCACCAGGATGCATATTTTGAAAGGTTAAATTTGGCACCGGATTATCAAAAAAGAAGATACCAATCCCAATCGAGACCGCCATAAAAATTAATATCCCGCCAAAAATAGGATAAATCTTACCAATTATCTTATTTACCGGTAGCACCGTTGCTAATAAGAAATAAGCAAATACAATAACGAGGCATGCCATAAAACTAAGTGGTGTCAGCTGTGAAATCAGCTGTGCTGGCGCTGCTGTGAAGGCAGCCGCAACCAAAATCATTAATAAAATAGATAAGACCGTTATAAATGATTTCGCATATTTTCCTAAGTATTTCCCAACTATATTTGGAAACTGTGCACCTCCATGACGAAGTGACAGCATACCTGAAAAGTAATCATGAACTGCTCCTGCAAAAATAGATCCGACTACAATCCAGATGAAAGCAACAGGACCATAAAGCGCTCCAAGAATTGCACCGAAAATAGGACCGGTTCCAGCGATGTTCAGAAGTTGAATAAGGATTGCCTTCCACCAGCTCATTGGCATATAATCCAAGCCGTCCTGTTTGGAATAGGCTGGTGTACGTTGTCTATCGTTGATGCCAAAAATTCGTTCTACCACCTTCCCGTATATGAAATAACCTACTAGTAGTAACAAGATCGATGCTACAAATGTGACCATCACTGAACCTCCTTCATAAGAATTTTAAAAATTATTCTATATCCAAATCTTTTTAAATGCAAGGTATTTTAGAAAATTACTTCATTATTTCCATTATTAACGTGAAAAGACCTCCGTTTACGAACTTACTTATTTCTTTTGTCTGATCAGATCCATCACTTTAAATAATTAAAGTAAATTATTTTTTAAATTGCTTAAATTTATTGACAATCATTCTAGTTCTGCTATGCTGAAAAATATTTACGAAAGATATAATAAGAAAACCAACCTATTGTTCGGATTTCAGGATTGCAAGGGAGAGATAGTAAATGCTAGCAGACCAGCAATTTTTAAGGATACCTGGACCAAGTCCCATTCCACCAAGTGTACAGCTTGCAATGGGGCAACCAATGATCGGCCACCGGGGTCAAGAGGCAAAATCGCTAATCAAACAGCTGAGACCCCGTCTTAAACCCATCTTTGGTACGAAAGAAGATGTACTCATTCTTACAGGAAGTGGTACTGCAGCACTTGAAATGGCTGTAGTCAATTCAGTAGAACCCGGAGATGATGTGTTAGTTCTCGTTTCTGGATCGTTTGGTGATCGCTTCGCTAAGATTTGTCAGGCTTATGGCATACATGTACATCGCCTTGAAACAAAATGGGGAGAAGCAATTAACCCAAAGGATGTTCAAACATACTTACAGGCACATCCTAATTTGAAAGGGGTATTTGCTACCTATTGCGAGACTTCTACAGGTGTTCTCAACCCGGTTAAGGAGCTTGCTGCAGTTGTACGACATCATTCAGATGCGCTAATGATTGTAGATGGCGTATCCTGCGTTGGTGCTGCACCCGTGGAGATGGATAATTGGGGAATCGACATCTTAGTAACAGGGTCCCAAAAAGCCTTTATGCTTCCAGCCGGATTAGCTTTTGTAGCGGCAAGTGAACGTGCATGGAATCGCATAGATGAAAATAATACACCTCGCTTTTACCTTGATCTGAAGCGATATCGTGACAGTATAAAAAACGACACGACTCCCTTTACACCAGCACTGTCCCTTTTATTTGGCCTCGAACAGGTTTTGCAGCTATTAGAAACGGAAGGGTTGGAAAATGTTTTTGCAAGACATAGGCTTATGATGCAAATGACTCGTTCGGCATTTAAAGCTCACCATATTGAGTTGCTCACCAATGATGAGGTCGCATCCCCAACGGTCACAGCAGTGAAGCCGACTGATTTTAAGGCAGAAGAATTTAGAAAGATATTAGACGAAGAATTTCAGGTAAGCATTGCAGGAGGACAGCATCAACTCAAAGGACAAATATTTCGCATCGGCCATATGGGGTACTGTTCCCCTGCCGATGTCCTGCAAACGATTAGTCTAATCGAGATGGCACTCATCCGAATTGGGAAAACAATTGAGCTTGGTAAAGGGATAGAAGCTGCTCAAAAAACGTATTTAGCCTAAAGAAAATTGGAGGTGCTAACATGGCGTTTAATGTATTAATCTCAGATCCCCTCAGTGAAGAAGGGATACAAGTGCTTAACCAGCAGGATGGTATCCACTATGAGCTAGCAACAGACCTGACACCAGAAGCACTATTGAAGAAAATTAGCAATGTAGATGGATTATTGGTAAGGAGTCAAACGCAAGTAACCCGCAAGCTGATAGAAGCAGCAGAAAATCTTAAAATTATTGGCCGTGCAGGGGTAGGTGTGGATAACATTGATTTAAATGCAGCAACAGAACGAGGAATCGTTGTTGTCAATGCACCGAATGGCAACACAAATTCAGCAGCAGAGCACACGATGGCAATGCTGATGGCTCTTTCGCGAAAAATCCCTCAAGCATACTACTCGCTTAAACACCAGCAATGGGATCGAAAAAAATATGTTGGGGTTGAATTAAAAAACAAAACACTAGGGATTATTGGTTTAGGTAGAATTGGAGCGGAGGTGGCCTATAGGGCAAAGGGCCAGCGTATGAATATAATGGCTTATGATCCTTTTCTAACAGAAGAAAAAGCAGATCACCTAGGAATAGGATACGGTACCGTTCAGGACGTATTAAAACAAGCCGACTTTATTACCTTGCACACCCCCCTCCTAAAAGAAACAAAGCACTTATTAAACGAGGAGGCATTTCAACAAATGAAGCCAGGGGTTCAAATCATCAATTGTGCACGAGGTGGGATTATTGATGAAGCTGCACTTTATGAAGCTATCGTAAGTGGAAAAGTAGCCGGTGCTGCACTTGATGTATTTGAAGAAGAGCCTTTTCATGACAATAAACTATTGGAACTCCCAGAAGTCTTTGCTACCCCACATCTTGGTGCAAGTACTGTAGAAGCACAAGAGAATGTTGCCGTGGATGTTTGCCAAGATGTCATTCGCTTTCTAACAGGGGGCATTGTGCAAAATCCAGTTAACCTGCCATCTGTCCCAAAAGAAGTGCTAAATCAAATAGAACCATATTTCAACCTAGCAGAAAATCTAGGTACCTTTCTCATACATCTAGCACGAGAAGTTATCGAAGAAGTGAATATCTATTATTCTGGTGAATTGGCAGGTGTTGAAACGGCTCCCATTACCCGGAATACCATAAAAGGACTTCTGACAAGACATCTTGGGGAACATGTTAATGACGTTAACGCATTATATTTAGCAGAAAAACGCGGGATTCGAATACATGAAAATAAAACATCGACAACAAAAGGATTTACGAATTTGCTCACCGTGGAGATCGTTACAAAATCTGAAAAGCGCCGGGTTGCCGGTACGCTTTTAAATGGGCTTGGCCCCCGTATTGTGATGGTAGATGACTATAGTGTAGATGTTACACCAAAAGGCCACATCCTAGTTATCCATCATCGTGACATTCCGGGCGTAATCGGAAAGATGGGTTCCTTGCTTGCCCAATATAATATTAATATCGCTACGATGCAGGTGGACCGTGCAGATGTTGGTGGAGATGCCGTAATGATGCTGACAGTCGACAAGCATCTTGAAACGAAAGAGTTGGAAGCATTAAAACAATTAGAAGAAATTTACCAAGCGACAGCTATTGACCTTTAAATAGACACTAAAACAGGAAGAGGTCGGGACCAAACAAAAAGGTTTAGTCAAAAGACGGATGATAGCTAGAATAAGCGCAAGAAATATACGGAGACTCCTTGAAAATCAAAAAACGATTTTCTGCGTGCGATGCAATGCTGTCGAAGTCTTCCTTGTCCTATGGGAGGAAGGCCTAGGCGAGACCCCAGAATGCGGAGCATTCGGAGGCTCACCAACCGCCCATGGAAAGCGGAGTATATTTCTGAAACGGTTTTTCAAAGGCTAATCTTTCGGATTTATCTTTTGCGTAAATACTTTTGTCCCGTTCTCTTCCTTATTTTTTACTAAGCCTCTGTATTTCCTTCAAGTTGTTTAATTAAAGGAGCTAGTTCCCCTAAATCCGTGATTTCGAAAGAGGGCTGTACGTCAGTTGGCTTCTTGCCATGATGATTAATCCAAATAGATTGGATGTCCGCTCTAGACGCACCTAAAATATCTGTTTTTAAATTATCTCCTACCATAACTACTTCCTCTCGCTTCATTGACAATAAATCTAGTGCATGTTCAAAAATAGCTTGATCTGGTTTCCCCTTACCAAAAGCACCCGAAACGACAATATGGTCAAAATACCGTTTCAGCTCTGGTGTAAGGGAAAGCTTTGTGTGCTGAAGATCAGGAGAACCATTCGTCAATAACAACAAGGAGTAATGTGGATGTAGCTTGTCTAGAACTTCAAAGGTTTGCTCAAACACAAAAGCATTCGCTTTACGAGCCTCAGGGAAAGCCTCTGCAAGCTTAGAGCCAAACGCAGTATCTTTCACCCCAAACGCTTCCAATGCTTTTGTCCAAACCTTCTGCTGATAACCTGGTGCCAACTCTCTTAATTTGGCGAACGCTTCCCCTTCATCATGAAATTGGGCCCATAACCCTTCAAATGGATTAATACCAATCATTTGAGTGAAGGTATATGTATCATAAGTTGCGTATTGCTTTCTTGCAATCTCTCGGACTTTTTTCTCAAAGTCGTCTGCCTTAATGCCATAGTGCTCTTCTGCTAGCTGGCAGGTTGTCTCAAAAGCAACCTTGACACTTTTTTCATCCCAAAGCAAAGTATCATCTAAATCAAACAGTATCGCTTTTAACACCCAATCACTCCTTTTCTCTCTACATAGACTATTTAAATTATACAACAAAAACATAAGCCAGAAAAAACTGACAATTTAGGGTTGCGTTTATCCTGAATATGGCTTATTATTGAAATTAAAATTTTCACCACAAGGGGATAGTGACATGGAAGAATGGACAGTCGAAGTACATCAGAGCAAAACAAAGAAAAATAAGCCGAAAACAGATCAATTAGAGTTTGGAAGACTCTTCACAGATCACATGTTTATCATGGATTATTCAGAACCTGTTGGTTGGCATGATCCACGTATTGTGCCATATGAGCCATTAACAATTGATCCTTCAGCAATGACCTTTCATTATGGGCAATCTGTGTTTGAAGGCTTAAAAGCCTACTATACGCCAGAGGGAGATATTCAGCTTTTTCGGCCTGACAAGAATTTACAACGGCTAAACCGTTCCAATGATCGTCTCTGCATCCCACCAGTAGATGAAGCATTTGTGTTAGACGCTATTAAGCAACTTGTATTTCTTGATCGTGAATGGATTCCAACATCAGATGGAACCTCTCTTTACATCAGACCATTTATCATCTCAACAGAACCGTTTATCGGGGTAGCTCCATCTCATCAATACAAACTAATTGTCATTCTTTCACCAGTTGGTGCGTATTACAAAGAAGGCATAAACCCTGTTAAAATCGCTGTGGAAAACCAATATGTGCGCGCTGTTAAAGGAGGCACAGGTGAGGCGAAGACAGGTGGCAATTATGCAGCTAGCCTGAAAGCACAGGAGTTGTGTGCACAAAAGGGATTCACACAGGTGCTTTGGCTTGATGGTGTGGAGAAAAAGTACATTGAAGAAGTTGGAAGCATGAATGTATTCTTCAAGGTGAATGGAGAAGTCATTACCCCTGAATTGAACGGAAGTATCCTTGAAGGTGTTACACGAAATTCTGTAATTCAATTATTAAAGCATTGGGATATCCCAGTAATTGAGAAGAAAATTTCTCTTGATGAACTACATGAGGCATATCTGAACGGAACATTAGAGGAAGCCTTTGGCACAGGAACAGCAGCAGTAATCTCACCAATTGGCCAGCTTAGCTGGGATGATAAGGATCTCTTTATCAATGGAGGGAACACTGGCAAGGTTGCAAAATCACTTTATGAAACGTTAACAGGTATCCAATATGGCCGTGAACACGATCCTTTCGGCTGGGTCGAAAAAGTTAACGAAACAAGTGCAGTAAAATAATAACTTTAAAAGGCTGATACAGATTAGTTTCTGTATCAGCCTTTTTTTACTAATATAGCGATATTTCAGTTGATGCGTAGCTAGCGCTTTTTGTTAATTGCGGCACTAGTTTGGTTGATACGCTCCATGACTCGGTTGATTGAAGTGTGAAGTTGGTTGATTCACACTCGGACTTGGTCGATTGAGACGCAGAGTTGGTTGATTCACACTCGAACTTGGTCGATTGAGGCGTGAAATTGGTTGATTCACTCCATAACTTGGTTGATTGGAACCCGAAGTTGGTTGGTTCACCCAAAGACTAAAAGTTGTGCAAGCCTCACTGCCAACTTCATAGAAACTATGACTTAATGTCTACCACTTTCCCCGGATTAAAAAGCCCCTTCGGATCGATTGTTGCCTTGATGGCCTGCATTACATCAAGTGCTCCACCATGCTCTTGACGCTGATATTTTTGTTTGCCAATTCCAACGCCATGCTCCCCGGTACACGTCCCTCCTCTTGTAAGTGCATATTGAACAATACGCTCATTTACTATATTCGCCTTTTTTATATCCTCTGGATTCTCTGTATCTACCATTAGAAGGATGTGATAGTTTCCATCACCTACATGTCCGACAATTCCGCCTAATAGACCTGATGAATCAACTGCATCTCTGGCATCCTTTATCGCGCCTGCTAATTCGGATATAGGTAAACAAACATCCGTAACCATTTGCTTTTTCCCGGGATTTCCGTGAAGGTATGCATAGGCTGCATTATGTCTGGCTTCCCAAAGTCGATTTCTGCCTGCTGTGTCTGACTCAAATGCAAACTCTCTACAATTACAATCTTCTATAATTTCCTTCGTGAAAACAACATCCTGTTCTAAACCGGTTTCATTTCCATGAAACTCAAAAAACAAGGTTGGTACCTCTTTATAGTCCGTGTCACTAAATGCATTGATTTGCCGCATTGATTGTTCATCTACCAATTCGACTCTCGCTACAGGGATACCAGCTTGCAGAACACTAATCACTGCTTCCACAGCATGTTCGATTGTATCAAATGCTGCTCTACCCGCCATATTATGTTCAGGTATTCCATGTACTTTTAACGTCAGTTCAGTAAAGCAGCCTAATGTGCCCTCTGAACCAACAAATAACCCATTCAAATGATAGCCGGAAGATGATTTAGCAGCCAAATTCCCGGTATGAATCACGCTCCCATTTGGAAGCACGACTTCTAAGTCACGTACATTATCCCGCATAATTCCATATTTCACAGAGGTTGTACCACTTGCATTGGTTGCTGCCATGCCTCCGAGCGTTGCATCCGCCCCAGGATCCACAGGGAAAAACAAGCCATATTTACGCAACTCTTTTTCCAATTGTGTTCTTGTCACGCCAGGCTGTATTCTCACAAGAAAGTCCTCTGGTCGCACTTCAATTATTTTATTCATCAATGTAAAATCAATCATGATTCCACCATTATGTGGAATCATACTACCTTCTAAACTAGTCCCAAGACCATAAGAAACAACAGGAACTTCCCATTCGTCCGCCAATTTAACAATTTGGCTCACTTCCTCTGTATTCTCTGGAAAGAGAACTACATCCGGTAGATGGGGCGTATGATACGACTCATCCGAACTATGTTGCTGCAAAATTGTTTCATTTGTTGATACTCTTTCAGTAGGAATTATCTCCTTAAGCGCTTCCAAAAACCCCATTTGCCCATCACTCCTATAAACATAAACTTAATAATCGAATAATTGTTACTATTTCTCAGTGTACCATAATACATCAGAAATGAAAAAAGCCCCCAACAGGAGACTTTACTCATTTCGGTATACAACACGTGTTTTGCAAATCATATCATGTAATGCTTTCTTCTCTTCATTCCACCCTGCTATCATAAAACCTATTAATAATGGCAAGGCAGAAATAACATAGCTAAAAAATCGACCGATGGACTTCAACATACTTATTTTGCTTCCGTCCACATTTACCACTTTAATTCTACATGCCAATTTTCCTGGTGATCCCATAAACTTACTCGCAGTAAATATAATGATAAAAATAATCGAATAGAAAAGATTGGCCACAGACTCTGAAGTTGAATCCATGTCATTGTTCCAGTAATCCCAAAAGCTCTCTTCTCCTATCAATACTGCAACAATTGCTGCAAGCATAAGTATAAGCACACCATCAATTAGATTAGCTAGAAATCTTATCCAGAAACCCGCTGGCTTATTTGAAATCATCCTACCACTCCCTATTAAAATCTAATTATATTATTATCTTATTTCTAAAGCCTTCTTTAAAGAAGTAAGTTCTTCCTCTGTTAGTGTCACGCCTTTCCCCATCTTTTCTTTGGCTGGAGACCAATCTCTTATGTCATATTTAGGGTCCCTTCCGTTCCAACTAATTAGATTTAATTCCTTCGTCCAACCCTTTGGGGATTCGGATAAGACGGCAATCGTTTCCACTATTTCAAATTTCAATTCTGCCATTTTGTTCCACCCTTTCTATATTGGTAAACATCAACTATGTTTACTTCCATTCCTTTATGTACTTTCTTGTAGTCTGCTTCAGCATTTAGTAGTGATTATAATCCTAACACAAAAAGTCATCCCAAGAATACTGTAAGGGCATCCATTGGAAGGCCATTTCCTTTCTTTGCTAAACAGAAACTATAGCTCTGAGATTTTATAAAATGAGTGTGGGTATAGTAAATTTTAGAAGCATATTCCAATTCTCTTAGGGGATTAGTATAACTGTTCTCTAAGCTTATTTATCGCTTAAAGGCTTTTTATATTTACATAAAGAAAAAACTACTACTTAGAAACGAAAGTAGTAGTTTTTCCTTTAAAGAATTTCATACAAAACCGGCTACAAAATGAAGCTTATAACTCGATATTTTGGCAAAGCATATTAGACCAAGTTACCTTTATCCTCTTTTTTAATTGTGCTCCTCTTTCTTTTTACTACTAACCAAACTACCAATGCAATAACCCCTAACGGAATTAGGATTGGCAGATTCCCTGCTATGAAGACAAACAATCCAGATAGCACCGCTAAAATCGTATTAATGCTTTTTAAAAATTGCTGTTTGGTTTTTTCCCATGTGTTCAGATCATCTTCACTCATGCCCGTAATGTTAACGTTATTTTCTTCTATGTCGATTTGTACCGTAGCAAGGTCAGCTTTGTTTTGCAAATAATTCATCCTACCTGTAACCTGTTCAATTTCTTCTTGTACTTTGGCTAAATCGCTGGAGATGGTGAGTAAGTCCTCTGTTTTTTCCGCTTTTTCCATAAAGGATAAAAGCCGTTCTTCTACAACTCGCTTCGATTTTAAGCGTGATTCCAAATCAACGTATTCTTCTGTTACATCCTGACCAGAGACATTGCTTTCAAGCAGCTTTCCAGCTCCTTCCTCCACAAGCTGAATAAACTCCTGAAATCGCTCTTGTGGAATGCGTGCTGTAATATGACCACTAGTCGAACTTTCTTCCGAAGAACCAAAGGTAGAGGAATCTACAATATACCCATTAAAGTCAGCCACTTGGGACTCTATTTCATCTACAGCTTGTTGATATTTTTTTACTTCTAGCCTTAAATTAGCTGTATAAATGATTTTCCTTTCTTCTACCTCTACTTCTTTCGTTTCAACTTCCACTGCCTCTTGTCCACCTGATTCCGTTGACTCATTGTTTTCTGTCTCAGAAAATTCGGTACCTTGTTTTTCTGCTTCATCCATCGATTCCTCTACAGAATCCATTGCAATATCTTCACTTGATTCCCCAATATTTTCTTGCTCATTACTACACGCTGTTAAAAATACCATTACCCATAGCAAAAACCAAATCGCCTTCTTCACTCCTAATCCCCCCATTCCAATAAGTATGCTTTTCTACTTAGTCGGAATCACAAGCAAAAGGTTACAACTATGTTACAAAAAGATTGAGCATTACAGCCACAGTATATAAAAGACTCATAATTAAAAAGACAGTAAAAAATACCGTAAACGGCTTTGGTAGCCTTTTGTGAGAAAAAATAATAAACAAACCGATAAACAGATGTATAACTAAAAACCAGCCTAAACTCATTAAAAAACCCTTTCTATTACAGATCACGATTTCAATATAATTTCTGCATGCGCAAATTTTCCTTCAAACGTTTGGAAATGTGCCCCTTTTGTAATTGGTAAGCCGTTTTGGAAGTTGGGTCCATCATAGACAAATGTATGAAACTCCCCATTCTCCCCACAAGGATCTACTTGTACTGATAGGTCTTCTAGAAACTGATAGTTGAACATTCGTCCCGCCGTATTTGCTGGCAATACTTCTGTATCAACAGTTGTTACGATAGCCTTAAATCCATCTTCAATAAATTGCCCTGCAACACTTGCTGTATCTTCCTCCCACAAGGGAAATACTCCCTTCATCCCGTGCTGCTTAAGAAGCCGCTCTCGATATGACTTTATATCCTCAAGAAATAGATCAGCATAGGCAATTGCCCTTATCCCCTCACTAATGAACTTTTCAAACTGCTCTCCCATAATCCTCTCATACGCTTTATTTGTCACGCTGTTAGGCATCTCTATTCCATATAGTGGGAGGTTTAAGGAAGAAGCTTGGGCATAAAGCATTTCCTTTAACACTTCATGTATTGGAAGTCTGCCACTTTTCTCAGAATAAGTGGACAACAAGCCTACCACTCTAAAATCAGACGACTGTTGTAATGTATGTAAAGCAATTGCGCTGTCTTTTCCCCCACTCCAAGAAACAATAACATCCTGTACAGTCCGTTCCTTGTCTTTTCTCATTAGGAAACCTTCGTACCATTTGGGAGCGTTTCATCAGGACGCAGTAAGACGACATCCCCATCCTCTGGTACTCCTCCCAAAACTAGAACCTCCGATTTATAACCGGCAACCCGCATTGGTGGAAAATTAACCACTGCCGTTACCTGTCGACCTACAAGTTCTTGTGGGTCATAACGTCTTGTTATTTGTGCGGAGGATTGTTTTATGCCAAGCTCACCAAAGTCTACTTCCAATTTAATCGCCGGCTTTCGCGCTTCCGTGAAAGTTTCTGCTTTTACAACTGTTCCAATCCTTACATCTAATTTTATGAAATCATCTATTGTTGCCATCAATTAAACCTCCTAAAAATTATTCTCCCTTACTACTTCTAGATATCATTGGCAAATTCCTACCTCAGCGCACATTCAAACTGTTACTTCATATCATACAATGATTGTGTCCCCCGTTAAATAGTAATACAAATTTCCTAATGAGGAGAAAAGCTAACATCTATTTACCTGTTTTTTGAATTCTTTGTTAGATATTCTTACACGTTAAATGACATTTTTAGAGATCTAGCCTAATCTTGGTATACCCTACTTAATTAAATTTAATTTGAGTAGTCGCTATTATGAGTTTAACGGTCATGTAAAACGAATCATTCTACTCATGGAGGTGTCAAACAATGCTCATGAAAAATCAGCTACGTGAGGCTGTTGAAGAAGTGAAGCAGTATTACATCCAAAAACTAGTAGAAATAGATGCATTTAAAAATAAGAAAAAAGCTCCCTCAGCACACACACTAAGCGAACTAGAAAAAATGTATAAGTATTACCAGCGATAAACGTACGAGATGCTACCTATTCAAGGTAGTTTCTCGTACATTTTACGCTATGGCAGTAAATTATTATCTTATGTAAGTTTTCCTAACACACTTAACTTAAAAGCAGTAGAAAAACCAGTTGAATCATGTATACTATGAAACAGGGGAGGTTTACACCTTGGCTACGTATAAAGACAAAAAGGTAATCACCATCGGGATTGTAAATGAATTAACCGGATTATCTGAGCGTAAAATACGCTATTACGAGGAGCGGGGACTAATTTTCCCTGATAGAACAAAGCGGGGAACAAGGAAATATTCCTTTGCTGATATAGAAATCCTCATGAAAATTGCCGACAAACGCGAGGAAGGCGTACAAACAAGTGAAATTAAAAAAGACATGATGCGGGAGAAAAGAAAAAAAGACTTGCGGGAGGAAATGCTTCGCGGTCAAATAAATGCCCATTTCAACCGGCAAAAATGACCTCACACTCTCTCCGCAAGTAGTTTTTTTACACCTTCTGTGGACACATACTTACCACGAGGCATACAGTAAAAAACTCTCTTCGCCTACATATTCCCTTCTTACTAGCTTAATAAAAAATGTAACACGTCAGCTTCCTATTTTAATCTTCTTCCCTTCTCCTTCAGGCCGAGATCCTTTAAGGAAAAAGGATAGAACAAGTCCGATAATCGCTGTTATCCCTGCCACGACAAAGGATACATTAACTCCATGAATCATGCCACTAACACCTTGTTCAGGCAATGCTGTTGTGGTCATCACTGTAACAAGTAGTGCAGTGCCAACCGCACCAGATACTTGTCTCATTGTATTGTTCATCGCAGTACCATGCGGAATCAAGTTTGAAGGAAGCTGATTTAAGCCAGCAGTTGTTACAGGCATCATTACCATGGCAACCCCAATCATCCTAAACACATTGACAACTGATAGATACAAGAAAGTAGTCTGTGCATCCAAGTTTGTAAACATAAAGGTCGTAATTACGAGGATGGATAGTCCAATAATCGCGAGCCATCTTGCACCAAATTTATCAAAAATACGACCAGTTATGGGGTTCATGATTCCCATTAGTAGCGCACCTGGTAATAGCATAAGACCAGATTCAAAAGCTGTAAATCCTAGCATAGTCTGCATTAGTAATGGTAAGATTACCGCTCCACCGATCATGGCCACAAATACAACCATGCCCAGAATCGTTGTGAGAGTGAAAATTTTATATTTGAAGATGCGGAATTCTAGAATAGGCTTCTCTAGCTTTAACTGTCTTCGAATAAACCAAACTAAAGCCACTGCTCCGACAATCATCGATACGACAACCTGGATACTTCCCCAGCCACTATTACCTGCAGTACTAAATCCAAATAGCAATCCACCAAATCCAAGTGTTGAGAGGATGATAGATAATATATCTAATTTAGGGAAAGTCTGTTTTGTAATGTTCTTTAGAATAAAGTATGCAACGATAATATCAACTATCACAATTGGTAAGATAACATAAAACAGGCTTCTCCATGGGAAGTGTTCTACAAGCCATCCTGATAGAGTCGGGCCAATAGCAGGAGCGAATGCAATAATTAGGCCAAACATACCCATGGCGGCTCCACGTTTTTCAAGCGGGAAGATCAAAAACAATATGGTCTGCATTAAAGGCATAATAATCCCTGCGCCTGCTGCTTGTGCAACTCTTCCTACCATCAAAAAACCGAAATTTGGAGCAACAGCACAAATGACTGTGCCTAATGCAAATACTCCCATTGCTGTAAGAAATAATCCTCTTGTCGTAAAACGTTCAATTAAAAATGCTGTAATAGGGATCATAATACCGTTTACAAGCATAAAAATAGATTGCAGCCACTGTGCTGTGTTTGCGTTTAGTTCTAAATCTTCCATTATGTGCGGAAGCGCCGTAGCAAGTAAAGTTTGATTTAAAATAGCTACGAATGCTCCCGAGATCAGCACAATCAGCAAAGGTACCTTATTAAAAGATTCCCCAGGCGGCTGATTTGTTCCTTGGTCGTTTACCATAAGCTATTCCTTCTTTCTATAATATATCTCCTAAAAGGCTTCTATCCTCTTTCATACCGCTGTAAACGCACGAATCGTCTACAGAAAACGAGAATTGTAACATGACACATGTTAACACAGCCTTTGGAGAAGAAAAAACATTATGTTTACGATTGTGAAATTTTGGTTATATATATTTTATACTAGCATAAAATGTGAAGTCGGCTATCAATAGTGCGATTTATCCTATAAAACAACAAAGATTGGAGCAATAAAAATGAAGAAACGTTTAGCATTTGTACGAATTGGAGCCTTTTTTGTATTGGTCTCCATCATCGTAACCAACATCTAAGAAAACCTTAGGGTGCTTGCTTCGTACTCCTGCACCTTCTAGGTACGTATTATAGCAATAACTTGCAAAGCACCTTGTTCTATACAAGGTGCTTTGCAGTTTTAATGGTGGTACATGTCTGGCTTATCACCAAAAGGGAAAAGCTTGCGCTCCTTAGCCTCCGCAGCATGGTCGGAAATAATCTCCTGAAGCAGCTGCTCTGCAGTTTTATCTTTAACATCTAAATTTAGTTCTTTTGCTGTATCATAAATTTTTTGTTTCCTTATTTCGTTCTTTATTTCATGTGTGTCCTTATTCTCTGTTTGAATTCCTAATTCTGTTGCTTCATTTTTGACAGATTGAGAAAAAACGGCTTTCTTCAGCTCTTTTATTTCTTTCCCCTCTGTTTCGATACCTAGTTTTTCTGCTTTTTTCACCAGCATTTCTTTATATACTTCTTTTGCAAGCTCTTTTGCTTCTTTTCCATCCGTCTCAATATTTAGTTCTTTTGCTTTATCCATAACCTTTTGGTGGTGTATTTCATTTTTAAGCTCTTTAATTCCCTTTCCTTCTATACTAATACCCATTTCTTCAGCCATGGTTGAGATTCTCTTCTCAAAGACCTCTTTTGCAAGCTGTTGAAGCTCTTTCTCCTCTGTTTCGATACCAAGTTCTTTCGCTTCGATTAATATTAGCGGTTTGTATTTTTCTAGGCTTTCCTTATCGTGATGATCCTTCTTTACCTCCATATTCCACACTTCACTGTCATGGTACGAAGCAGAAGCTGGAGCAGCTAACCAAGTTAGCGCAACCATAATAGCAACTGTAAATAGAGCAAATAATCTTTTTCTCATCTGTATCCATCCTCATCTTATTTTGGAGTTAAAACCTTAAAAATAGTGTTCCCACTCCTTGTAAAATAATGAATGAAAGACGTCATTTCCGATTATAGTTAAACGCTTTACCTTATAAATGCTTGAATACAAATCGATTCGATCGTTCTTTTTATTCGACTTATGATTATATTAACTGAAACATTTTTTATACACCTACGTATTAAAGTTAGCTAGTGTGTAAGTAATGTAACGAATTGCAATTTTTGCCTCTACAGGCGAAAGGAGAAAAAACATGAAAAGGCTTGTGGTTATACCCATATTGGCAGTATGTATCATACTTTCTGGTTGTTCTTTTCTAGAAGAGACCAATGATTCAATTAATTACGTGTCAGAAGCGACGGATTATATAAACGATTTAAGTAGCTTTGTAGAAGAATCCACTTCACTTGAAGGAGAAGAACTCGCTAACCGAGTGCAAACACTCCAAACAACCATTGAAGATTTTATACGTTTAGAAGCCCCCGGGTTTGCCGAAGACATTCATCAAGAGCTGAAAAATAAAAGTGAAACGCTGCTAACTGCTACAAACGAGCTCTTAAATAATGGCGAGGTTGCAATTGAACAGCTTCAAGATTCCCACGTTTATCAAACAATCGAGAATATTACCGGATTGATGAATCAAATAGAAAACCTGGGCCTTTAATTAATTTACCACTTCTTATAAAAAGAAGTGGTTTTCTATTTTATACTACTTTATGCTTATTTTCCCCTTAGAACATTATGAATCTGGATTTTCATCATTGTATTTCATAAAACATGGGAGTATAATGATTTCACAATAGAAGGGAGCAAAGAATAATGAGAAAGATTGTAAGAGGAATTACTAAATTCTTCGTAGCTAACCTGACTGTTGCTTTCGTTATGATGCTTTTACCTGTGTTTTTAATTACAGATAATGTGGAAGCATTTGAAGCGATTATGGATTACTTATTCAACAACAAAAGTTAAAAACAGAAAACTCGCATTCGCTTGTTAGCGAATGTGCAAGCTTTTCCTATTCCTAGGAACTCATCATAAACTTCGCTGAATCTTAACCATAACTAAGATTAACCACACCTTCCTAACGTGGGATAAAAGCGCAGGACTTCAATGAATGATTTTGAAAGAAGTCCCGCACTTCATTTTTTAAAAAAACTCCATATGCGATTTTTCCTCTCTGTAATAATCCATGCGATCTTCCAAATTTCCTGTATGAAACTCAAATTTATGTCCATCAGGATCTGCAAAATAAATGGATTTTTTATCACGTTCGTCTCTTTCCCTACCTGATAGAATATTCACCTTTAACTCCTTCAGACGATTATAAAGAACTTCGTATTCCTCATCCACTATTGTAAAAGCTATATGTGTGTATGATTGTTGAATTTCATTACGAGGTATATCCTCTTCTACATTTAATGCCACCCATAATCCATCTAAATCAAAATACGCTGTGCTTCTTCCCTTCACAAGTAATTTAGCACCGAAAACTTTTTCGTAAAATGAAATAGATTTTTCTAGATTTGATACAGAAAAAAGCAAATGATTTATTTTTCCTAACTTCATTAAAATACCTCCTTCAATGTGTAACTCTAAACTCGTCGCTACATAGTTAATCAATCTTCATTTCCCTGACCAGTCTATCGTTGGCCCAATGTATGTACAAATTCAACTCGTCTCTTCCCTTACTATTACTGTAATACCCATCTAACCAAGCTTCTCTAAATCTTTTTACTAAAGCGTGATCTATCCCGAGATATTGTCTCGCTTCCTCTGCACTTAAAATAGAATATGTTCGGGCAAGATCATATCTATAATCGCCTGATGAAGCATTCATCCAATCAAGCACTCCTGTTATTCTACTATTTTCCGCAAGTACATTTAATGGATGGTAGTCCATGTGTAAAAAACAGATCTTCGTCTCATTGACTGAGCGTGCTTTTTCGTAGAGTTTCTTTTCTCTTTCTGATTTTGGATAAAGCCACTCTGATTACCCGATTTCAGATGGCATAACATCGTGTAACTGAAGCTGCATTCTTCCAAAATTCATTCCAAGCTCTATAGCATTTTCTGGGTACTCCAAAAGTTCTTCTAATACTGTTCTCCCTCTCCCCCAGTCCATCACCATGACAGCATATTTCTCCACTTTGCTTACCTGATGTACTAAAGGTACAGGGATGCCGTTCTTTTTCGCAATATTAATTACGTGCTCTTCCTGTTTGAACTGCTCTACTCTTTCATATGGAAGTATACGAACAGCATAACTCTTTTCATTCATGGTTTTAATTTTATAGACAACACTGTCTCTTCCACCTATTATTTTTTTAAAATCTGCAATAGTGCCGATGGTTAGTCGCTCCAGAATTTCTTCCAAACTTTTTCCACCTCCGATCTTCCTACTGTATTCCATTTCAACAATATCCCTTCATTTTCCTTCCTACAAAAAAAGCTGGCTTTTCGCCAGCTATCCTATACCTTCTATCATCTTTTGTATGACTTGCCTTTTCGTTTATTCATATATTTTCTTACCATCGGATAAATAATTGGTCCGTACTTAACAAGCTTACGAATTAAACCTTTCATATACAGCCTCCATTATTAAGTATTCTATCCTTTATAATTCCTTCTTTCGAACAAACCTAAACCAAATAAAATGCTTCAAACAGAAGAATAAAGTCGAATTCCGCAAACCAAATACACTTTTTTATAACAAGAGTACAACTTCTATTTCTTATCTTATTTACTTACATTATAGTGTTTTTGTAAAACATAATTTTTCTTATTGATTTATTTGTACTATCGGTATAAAATATATAAATATTATCTAAGAGGAAAGAAGGAATCATGATTGGAAATAAACAAACTCCATGATAAACCACCTTATGGGATGATTGCTATATTGTTCATTGGTGCTTTTGTGTCTATATTAAATGAGACATTGCTGAATGTTGCACTACCTTCTATTATGGAAGAGTTTGAGGTGAAAGCGACTGCTGTTCAATGGCTGTCTACTGGTTACATGCTGATTAACGGAATACTTATTCCAGCAAGTGCCTTTTTTATTCAGCGATTTACGAATAAAAGTTTATTTATCACAGCTATGACGCTTTTCACAATTGGAACATTGACTGCCAGTCTCGCACCATCTTTCGGTGTATTACTTGCTGCCCGAATGATCCAGGCTTCTGGCTCTGCTGTAATGATGCCATTATTAATGAATGTGATGCTTACAGCGTTTCCCGTTGAAAAACGAGGAGCTGCAATGGGAACGTTTGGCCTAGTTATGATCGTAGCGCCTGCTATTGGTCCAACTTTGTCCGGATGGGTCATCGAGCATTATAGCTGGAGAACTTTATTTGATATCGTTCTACCTTTTGCTATCTTTACGCTTTTATACAGTATTTTCAAACTAAAAAACATTACACCACAGCGGAATATCAAACTTGATATCCTGTCTATTATTCTATCAAGTCTAGGTTTTGGTGGATTACTTTACGGTTTCAGTACAGCGGGAGAAAATGGATGGAACGATCCTTTGGTTTATGGAACCATAGCTATCGGCGCTATTTCCGTAATCGGTCTAATTATCCGCCAATTAAACATGGATGATCCTATGCTCGAATTTCGGATTTTCAAATACCCTATGTTTGCATTATCTTCTACTATTTCTATTGTATTGGCGATCGCAATGTTTTCCGGCATGATTCTAATGCCAATATACATTCAAACCATCCGAGGCATCTCTCCGATGGATTCAGGTTTACTCATGCTTCCAGGTGCTATTTTAATGGGAATTATGTCGCCGATCACAGGTAGATTATTTGATAAATATGGAGCACGCTTATTAGCACTGATTGGATTAACAATTACCATTGCAACAACCTATTCTTTCAGCAGACTTAGTCTGGATACTAGTTACGGAACCATCATGTTAATCTATACTATTCGCATGTTCGGTATGTCCATGGTTATGATGCCGATTATGACAAATGGATTAAACCAGTTGCCGATGAAGGATAACCCACATGGAACTGCGATGAATAACACCTTGCAACAGGTTTCTGGTGCGATTGGCTCAGCCTTATTAATTACGGTGATGAATAATCGCACGGAAACAAAAGCAACAGAGTTAAGTGCAGCGATCGACCCTAGTGCTTTAGCCACTCAACAAGCTGCTGTTGAAGTTCAAGCTGATATATTAAATCAGTCCATGCTAAGTGGAATTAATTTCAGCTTCCTAGTATCAACATTTATTGCAATTTTAGCGTTTGTATTGGCATTCTTCATTAAGCGGGTGCATACTCCGACTACCAATCCAGAACAAAAAGAACCAGAAAAGGAAACAGAAGGGATATTAAATCAACCTGCTGTCGCTACAGAATCTTAAGACAGAACAAAACTCCCCTGAGCTAGCCTTACGGCCAACAGGGGAGTTTTTTTAACCACCTAGGCACTCCATTGGGAATGGTAATAGTATACACAATATTGACGCACCTAATAAAACAAACGTCATATTCTGTGGGAGCTTTTTCCGCCCCTTCCCTTGGTACCAACCCGAAAATTGAAATATGTTTCGATACAATACAAAAAGCGCTAAATAGATACCTATTGCACCTATCCACTTATAAGTCTCAATTCCCTCATAAGCACTGTAAATAGAATTTAATACTTCCCATGTAAATCCTCCAAGCAGTAAAAAAATAAAGATAATCCTTAATAATTCTAGTATTACTCGCATTAACGCTCGCTCCTTATTCTGGACATCCTTCGTCTCCAATATGACAGTCCATTAAGGTGGCGGTTAAAATAAAGACATGTTCATAGGACGTTGCCTTTTTTAAGTCTTCATCTGTTTCGATGTTGACCGGAGTACTGATGGTTTCTTGATTACTATTAACCACGGAACCAATAACAGCTTCCTTATTCATCTCTAAACTTGTTCCTCCTAAACTCCCTGCCATACCAGACATATCTTCCATATTCGGCAGACCCTCATCTATAGTAGAACTCGCCATTCCATTCTCTGTCATAGCCGCAGCAATCCATTTTTCTTGGCCATTAGAGGAAGTGTTCAAAAATACGAACCTCGCCTCTGGCTCTTCTTCTACATCTACGGCAGTGGCAAGGTTCACAATCGTATCCACGAGCTCACCTTCTTGGAAATAATCTACTTTTAGACGGACCTCTTTTGCATCTTCATTTAAAATTTCGACATCATAAACAAAGAAGTTTTCACTAACCAAATCGGTTAGACTGCGTTCGTAATCTGTAAGTTCACCTTCTTCAATATGCGCATCCTTGTTTTCTTCCTGACTTGAGCAGGCAGCAATCAAACTAAGCAGGCTTAATAAAATCATTACCTTTATTTTTTTTCGTAACATTCCTCCCCCCTACTTTCCTAAACTACTAAGATATAAAGCTATTTCTCTAATTCTCTGGTCGGTTCTCTCTTCAATTTGCTCATAATCGGCTATACGCGAATACAAGGTATCTCCTTGTACCAAATGGTCAGAAAGATTAAGTAAACCAACAGCACGTCGATTGTATTTACTGGCAACCGCAAAAGTCGTGGCTGTCTCCATGTCCACCCCAATAAACCCTCGATTTGACCAATCCTCCACTAGCTCTTTTGTCTCCATTAACATAGCACTTGTGGTATATATATTGCCAGTTACATAGCTATAGTTCATTTCTTCGCAATAGGCAATCGCTTCATTAACCAGCATGGGATCGGCATATACCATATCTTGTTCAGATAAATACCACCTAGAAACTCCATCCTCCATATAAGCACCTGTTACGATAAAGATGTCGCCATAGGATGCTTGTTTTGAAAGCCCTCCGAAATAGCCTGTTTGGATCATTATTTCTGTACCAAGCATAGCAAAACGATGCGCAATCATGGCAGCTTGAGGACCTCCGAACACATTTGCAAATCCTATTCTAGTTTGATTGTAGTTTCCTGTAATGGCATTCCATGTAGGGATCCATTGGTCTTCTGCTAATAACTCTTTCCAAATTCCAATGTTCCATGCATGCTCCCATTCCCCGTGTAAAATAAAGGATGCGGGAATATTTTCTTCATTAATATGTAAAGCTTTCATCCAGTCTGCTTTCGTCATTTCTCCATATAAGGTCATATGTATATACTCCTAACTGCTGCCTTTTTATTATTATTCGCTATTCTATTCATAATTTCCTTTTTTTATAAAATTAAGTATTGTATGCTTAGTTACAAACGTAAAAACTTGCAGACTACTTAACAAGCATCTTTTTAGGAGGAAGAAACATGAATACAGCTGCACAATCATATTGGGATAATTTTTGGGAATTGAAAAACCAAGTAAAACCCGAGTCCTATGAAGCTTGGCAATTTGGAGCAGATCCGGATTATTTAGCGCAACTGGTTATAGATGGCGTAAAAACAGCAACTTGCTCGGGATTAATTTTCTATGAAATGGAGAACGAGCCTTTGCCAGTTGTTGAGGATTATAGTGTGATATTGAATTCAAAAGGTGAGCCAATGGCGATTATAAAAACTGTAAAGGTTGATATTATGCCAATGAATGAGGTTCCAGAGGAATTTGCTATTGCTGAAGGTGAAGGAGACCGAACGTACCAGTACTGGAAGGATGCACACGTAAAATTCTTTACAGATGAATTGCGGCAAATGGGAATGGAGTTCAAAGAAGACATGCTGTTAGTTTGTGAACGATTTGAATTAGTAGATGTTAAAAGGTAAAAAATGCTTGGGGAGATTAAACCCCAAGCATTTTTTCTTCCAGAACGCTTATCCAATCTGAATCAACCTTAATTATCCAGACTTACACCAAGGGATTCTGCTATGAATTTAGGTAGATCAGTATTGTCATGAAACCCTGTGAAATCCTCTGATCCTGGCCCATATACGTACAGTGGAATATCTACAGATGTGTGATTACTACTTGTCCAACCAATATTTGCTTTGTTACTAGTAAGTTCATTTACCTTAGCAGCAGGGTCCTCTGCCTCTTGTATTTGTTGGATTTCAGTTGAATTCCATTCCAAATCGGTATAAGTTTCCAACACTTCTTGAACATTGGTACGTCCTTCGTTCAATTCAGAGGCCATATGTTCACCTGTTGCATTTACGTTTTTTAAGATTTCTGGCGACGCGTTAGACGGCGCCCCATCTATACCTGTAGTCATTCCACCTGTTTCATGGTCACCACCAATTACGACGAGTGTTTCTCCGTCTTCCTCAGCAAATGCTAATGCAGCTTTTACTGCTGCCTCAAATGCTTCTACTTCACTCATTGCCCAGCCAGCATCATTAGCGTGACCTGCCCAGTCAATTTGACTCCCTTCTACCATTAGAAAAAATCCATCTTCATCCTGCTCCAGGATTTCAACAGCAGATTCTGTCATTTCCGCTAAACTTGGTTGCACTTTCTTATCACGTGCCAATTCGTCTGGTAACGCGCCACCTGCGAATAGACCTAATAATTTATCATCCTTATTTAAAGCTATGTCATGTTGATTCATTAATTCCTGCCGGGTCTCAACTACCTTATAACCTCTTTCTTTTGCTGCTTCTAACATATTCATATCTTCCTGATTACCGCCCATCGATTCAGGTAGAAAATTATTCATTCCTCCGCCAAGCATGACATCCACTTCATTTGCAATCAGTTGTCTGGCGATTTCTGTTTCATTGTTACGGCTCTCTACATGTGAAGCAAATGCTGCTGGCGTAGCATGCGTAATGGCTGAAGTTGATACTAACCCTGTTGCCATATCTTGTTCTTGTGAAGCTTCCAATATGGTTTCCAGTTCTTCTCCTTCAGGATTAAGACCAATCATTCCATTGTTCGTTTTTATCCCGGTAGCCATCGCTGTACCGGCTGCAGCTGAATCTGTAATACTGGAATTAGCAGAGTATGTGGTGTACATGCCTTTTAAATGCTCATCCCATGCAGCGTCTTCCCCTTTATAAAGGCGATAATTCTTAGCATAGTCGGCATTAAAGCCATCAGGTATCATATAAATCACATTTTCTACATCCTGTTTTCCGTTCCGAGCTTCCAACCAATCAGGCTTTCCTTTACCTGCCCATTCCGGCTTCCCCGCTTCTACTGTAGGAACAGACCCCATACCGGAAAAAATAAGACCAGCACTCAATGCGACAACTCCAACCTTCTTAAACATACCATCTCTCCTCTCAAATTTAACTCAGTACAAGCATAACGGAGAGATTTTAAAAGAGAATAAATAGAAGGTAAATCCCCAGTGAATTTTTTTAGTAGAAATGGTTCCCTGGCAATGTGCCTAGCTGTCTGCCTTCGACTCCTACTCTATACTCCTAAACATTTCTACTTTATATTTTAGTAGCTCAATAAGCATGCTAGAATTTCCCTATGATAGAGATAAAGAGGAATACAGTTACAATAACAGCATACCAATTTCATTATCTAGCAATTTCTTCTAGTGTATACGCCGAGAGACCTTTCAAGGTTTGGGCCAGGCTCTCGAATAGGGATCGCTGTTCAGGCCTATCCCAGTCCTCCGGAACCTCTGCCATCAGCCACATAACTTCATCAAGAAATACATGTTCAAGCGCGGCATTCCAATAGGTTTTTTCCATTTCCGTTAATTCCGTAAACTCTGAATACCCTTTCATAAAAGGAGTCCACTGATTAAGTGTAAAAAGTTTATCAGGAGCACTATCCATTTCGTTGTGAAAAAGAAACAGCACCAATGCTAAATCAAAAATTCTCGGTATCCACGTGGCATTATCTGGATCAATTAAGTAAGGCGATGGTGTATATACTAAGTTATTTGCTTTATAATCATGTGGGGTCATGACTTTTGGTAAATCAATTTCTTTTAGTTCCTCTTGCTGTGCAACAGCTTGACTAAGCTTCCTTTCGAGTAAAGGGAGATTTATGTCCACATTATGTTGACCAACATGTTCGCTAATCTGCTTCATACTTTCATCTACTTCATCCACATTAAAATCATAGACATTATATACACTTAGTTGATAGTCATTCTCTTTCGGTGAGAGTGCGTGTATTTTTCCAAATAGTTTACCAGCCTCATAGATTTCGTTGTCTTTACCAGTATATACATCGCCCTCAATAAACGGATAAGCTACATAAACCTCATCCTCTATCTGTTGTGGATTGTGCGTTGTTAAATCAATCGGAGTCACAACACGCACATCGTTTTCCTTAAGAAAGCGTATATATTCCATAACCCTTTCCGCTTTTTCTAAAGGGCGCTGTGTTTTCTTAATAATGAGGTCAGCCTGCCCTTCAGGGGATATTCGATACACTGGGGAAAAAGCATATATACTCTTTGGTTCTTCACTTGCACTAAATCCAAACCGTTTTAAAATATCCTTACCATTCATGGATTCCCTCTCCTACTCCTTGTTCGATATTCCATCAACCAGCAATCTCTGTATTCACCTTCGTGATACTCATGACCGGGCAGTTGTTTTATCTTTTTAAAACCACATTTTTCATAGCAGCGGATAGCGCGATAATTTGTGACGTGGGGATCCAGGACGACGACATCTACCTGCTTTTCCTGTTGCAGATAATCAAGCGTCGACTGAACAAGCTTGGTTCCAATTCCCTTTCCCCAGTAACTAGGTTCACCTATAAATTGATCCATTCCATATGTAACTTCTTCGTCATATCCTGTAAGGTCGCTCGTTCTCTCCGTAATTTCATAAAATTGGATGTAACCAATAGCTACTTCCTCATATACTACGATACACTTACTTACTTCAGGTTCATTCTGGTAAAAATCCTCTCTCACCATACGAAGATCATATGGTTTATCCCTGCCCTCTTGAATGAACCCCACTTAACAGACGTTTGAAGTGGGGGATTCCTAAGAACACCTTCGCAACCGAAAGTTATGTTATTAGGCTATCCCTGCGCTCCCGCAGTTAGAAGTCGTAACGCCTCGTTTTTAAGATTCAAGCTTGCGTTCTTATCCCGGTCATGATGTGCGCCGCAATGGGGACAAACCCATTGGCGCAACCCGAGATTTTTAACGGCTTTATTTTGATAGCCACAATCTGGTGTGGAACAAAGCTGGCTGGACGGGAAATTCCTGGCAACGATAATCACTTGCTTTCCATACCAGGCCGCTTTGTATTCCAGCATCTGTCGAAACTGTGACCAGCTCACTTCGCTAATGGCCTTTGCTAATTTGTTGTTTTTCAGCATGTTGGGCACCTGTAAGTCTTCGATACCGATAATGTCGTGGTTTTTGACAATAGCAGTAGAAATTTTATGCAGGTAATCCTGCCGTGCATTGCTGATACGCTCATGGAGACGCGCTACTTTACGCTTTTGCTTTTGATAGTTCTTGGCGTCCTGTAAGGGTCGTTTTTGCTTTATCGCCAGTTCTTTACGCCGGGATAGAATACGCTGTTCTTTTGCCAACCGGGACACTAATGTACGAAAATGTTTCGGATTCTTATATACTGTTCCATCCGAAAGCACGGCAAAATCTTTGAGTCCGACGTCAATTCCAACAGCAGAACCTGTTTTGGCTAACGTTTTTACTTCTGTTTCAACTAAAACCGAAACAAAATATTTGCCGCTTGGATTTCTTCTTATCGTAACGCTCAGGATACGTCCCTCAATTTCCCGGCTCTTGGCAAATCTGACAAGACCTAATTTTGGCAATTTTAGTTTGTTCCCCACAACCGCAATATTATGATTGGTATACTTCGTCGTATAAGACTGAACAGGGTTTTTCTTTGACTTAAACCGTGGCGCTTTATTTTGCTTTTTAAAAAATCGGTTATAAGAATCAGCCAAGTGTTTAAGCGCTGACTGCATGGCTATGCTATCCACTTCTTTGAGCCATGCCAGTTGCTTTTTGAGTTGTGTAAGCTGGGCGGAACAAGCCTTGTATGTCAAGCCTTTTCCCGTCTTCGTGTAAGCTTCATTCCATTGATTCAGAAAATGATTGAACACAAAACGGGAGCAACCAATCGTCTTCGCAATGAAGACTTCTTGTGGTGCATTTGGATAGATTCGGAACTTATAGGCTTTGTGAATAGACATATTTATCACAACTTTCTTATGTGAATATTACATCTATTATATCAGAAAAACACGCACAAATGTTCGTTATTTGTATTTAATACATGAAAACCAGACAATTCATCTCCACCCTAGCTAAGCTTGAGGATGGAGTCTTCTTGTCCAAAACCGATAAAATTCCAGTACTTCTGGATTAGATAACCATTTTACAAGCTACACCTCATCTTTTCTCTCAATAGCTCGCACAAAAAGCTTATCTGCTTATACACCATGACCCACCTGTATTCTTTATTAGATATTAAATAATCCAAACCCATTTGTTAGTAGCAAAAGGAATATGAATAGCACAGTGTACGCAAGTTCAATAAGGGTTATATAATGAAACTTTCTACTTTTTATATACTTCCATTCCATAAATGCTTTTACCGATTCTTGTATCACCGCTAAACCCAATATCGTATAAATGGTTTCCTTCAACTCACCTTGATAAGTAAAGTAGATAATAATAACAACTGAAACAATCCTGATACTCCAATCAAGTTTTTGATGTGTTTTATTAACATGGTTATAGGAGAAAAATTTCTTTTTTATATGAAAAAATCTATTCAGGTATTTTCTCAACAGTAGTTCAAGAACAAACACTATGATTAATAACAGGAAGACCTTTAATATGAACTCTCCGTAATTAAAATCACTGTACACTTTTAGCCCCCTTATAGAAGAATACCGGAAGAACGATACTCCATGATCGTTCTACTTATTTTTCTTCTTGCGACCTAAACCTAGAGCTGCTACAATTACTAAACCTTTTTACAGATGCTGTGAGCATTTATTTACTTAAATGCCTAACGCATTAGCCTAAGTAAAAATTCTCTATCCTCCGGAAAGGATATTTCTAAAGACTCTAACTCTTTTCTGGATTTCCAAGCAATTTCATGGATAAGATGGTCTGGGTCCTGAATAGTTGGAGTCCCACCAATGATTTTCACAGCATAGTAATGTACTTCCACCTGAATTGGAATTTCCTCTATTTCCGCTTGTTTTACCATCAATTCTTCAACTATTTCAGCCAAGTAACCTGTTTCTTCCCAAACCTCTCTTAAGCAACAAGAAACGAAGGTCTCGCCATCCTCTTTACCACCTGTAGGAACAGACCAGGTTTTCTTTTCATCTTCCTTGCCTTGCAAGACCATAAGCAATTCGTTGTTTTCGTTTAGACATACTCCTGCAGCACCCTCCCACAACTCCATTTTTATTTTCCCCTTTCAAAATCACATAGTAGGAATCCTATCCCAATACTTCTGCCTTTAAATTATTTAAAAACAACGCAAGGATAGAACTATATAATTCGGGCTGCTCTAAATGTACATTATGACCAGCAAAGGGAATAACCGAAACGTGGATCTTATCATTCATCGCTGGATATACCTCAATACTTTTTGTTTCCAACTCCCTTTCTTCACCTACTAAAAACAATGTTGGCATTTCTAAGTCAGAAAGGTCACCGGTCAATTCAAATGGATACCAATCACTGTGTTCCGTTGAATGTAGCAAGGTACGCCAATCCCCATTATGTATTTCATCAAAGTAGGCGATTGCTTCTTCACTTTTTATTATCCCTGCTACTTGCTTATTATCTTCCTCAATGATCTCTTCCCAATTAGCAGGTTTTCTTGGTAAAATGCCAGATAATGCGAGACCCTTTACGTATTTGGGATATTGCTTAGCAAAGGCTAATGCTATAAGCCCACCCATTGAGCACCCTGCAAAATGTGCGGAGAAAATGTTGTCGTGATCCATTGTTTCTTTAAGGTCCTCTACTGAATCTAGGATAATGTTCAAATATTCATCTGTAACCAACTTCCCGTGGCCTCGTAAGTCTGGTTGTATGACTTGATAATCTTTTTGAAAAAACTCCTTTTGTGCTTGAAAATCCACGCTTCCTGTTTGTAGTCCCGTGTGAAGAAAGAAAAGGACTTCTCCGGTTCCATTAACCTCTCTATGTAATAACATGTTAAATCCTCCAATTTAATTATTTTATAAATCTACCGCATTAACTGTATATTTCTCTTTGAAATCTGGGCTTAGTTCGCTCCAATTATCAAACTTGTTTCCGCTTGGATCATAGAAGATGAAGTTTTTACCCGCATGTCCCCGATCCTCAATAGGACCAATTTTTATGCCGCTTTCATTAAACTGCTGATGCAAGCTTTCCAGTGCAGCCAGCCCATCCACTTCAAATGTCAAAGTGAAATGAACGTTTCCATCACTATCCTCAAAATTGGCCGTTGTCTTTTCTGAAGCCTTTACAAAGAAAAAGCTCTGGTTCGCAAAATTTATAATCGCTTTTTTCTCATCTTGATACATGATATCTGCACCAAGATTGCTTTTATACCATTTAGCGGATTCTTCTACATGATGAACAGGTATATACGTTGTTCCTACTCGCCAAATAGTGTTATCCACGACCTACACCCACCTCTAATGATTTTTCCACAGCTTTTATTGCATGAATGTGTGTTGTATCAAACACAGGGACTGGGGCATCCTCTGCTTTTATCAAAAGACCGATTTCTGTACAGCCTAATACAATGCCTTCCGCTCCTTGCTCTACCATATCCGCAATAACCGATTTATAATACTCTCTCGAGTTTGACTTTATCTTTCCATGACATAATTCATTGAAAATAATCGTATTGACCTCTTCACGTGCTGCCTTTTTAGGGACAATTACCTCTATCCCATTGTCTTCAACTCTTTGTTTATAAAAATCCTGTTCCATCGTATAAGAGGTACCTAATAAGCCTACCTTTTTGATCTTGGCATTTTGAATAGCTAAGGCAGTGGCATCCGCAATGTGAAGGACCGGGATCTTAACACGAGATTCAATTTGTTTCACCACTTTATGCATAGTGTTCGTACATATTAAAATAAAATCAGCTCCGGCCAGTTCAAGAGAAGATGCACAATCAGCTAAAATCCCGCCTGCTCTCTCCCATTCACCAGTCTTTTGACAATGCTCAATTTCTTCGAAGTCCACACTATTCAGGATGATTTTGGCAGAATGAAGCCCACCAAGTCGTTTATTTATTTCTTCATTTATGATCCGGTAGTATTCAGCTGAGGATTCCCAGCTCATTCCCCCAATTAAGCCAATTGTTTTCATTAATTATTCTCCTTTATCTTTACGATTTAATTTGTTATTAAAAAGAGCAAAATAAGGATTACCCATAGTACGTACTCCGTCACCCATAACACCAAATGCAGTAATATCCATTCCAATGAGATGTGCTAGAATGAAAGCTGTTGCTGCTAATAGGATATATGGTATTTATTCATGGATGTATTTTCTATATCCCTTTCGTGTTCATAAACACGACTCTCCAACCATCTGGATCTTCTATGGTTACTCCCTTCTCTTTCCAGTAACCATTTACAGGCGCTACTTCGCTGTATCCCATATCTTTAAGTCGTTTTGTAATCCTATTAATCTCTGTTTTTTCTGGAATATAGAATACTAGTAGGTTGTCCTTCGTGGGAGCCGGACATGGACTTCCACTAGTATGTGTCGTGAATTCCAAATGGTAGGCAGCCCCTGGCAAGCCCAATATCACTCCAGTGTATCCTTCATGCCCTGTAAACTCCGTAAGTCTCTTCAGCCCTATTCCGTGCTCATAAAACTCAATTACCTGTTTAAAATGATCAGTAGGACGGGCAATTCGAACTTGCGTAGCATTAAATGTATTAAAGTTCATCTTATCCCTCGCTTATGTAAATTTTCTAGATTGTTCCAACCATATACTTCTTCTTGCACCTTTTTACCCGCAATCCTTATGGTAAGACTATCAATCTTTTGCGCACCCATAGCATGATAAAACTGGACAGCAGGATTCTCTTTAAGTACAAGTACTAACATCGAATTTATCTGAAGCGTTTTTAAGTATTCCACTATCCTATTCAGTAGTTTTTTCCCTATGGCCATGCCTTGAAATTCTTTTAGAATATATATAGCATACAATTCACCTTGAAAGTCGTTATATCCTTGCGACTTTTTATGTCCACCTGTAGCAAAGCCAATTATCTCTTCTTTGGTGTTAACTGCTACAAAAATGGTGTCTGTTTTAAAATTTTCATTCCAGAGGTTCGTTCGATTTCCATAATCAAGACGGTTTAAAAATTCCTGAGGGAGAATTCCATCATAAGTAGTTCGCCATGCATCAACATGCACTTTGGCAATCCCTGCTGCGTCACCGGGCTTCGCGATTCTAATACGCACAAATTCATCCTCCATTACTCTTAATTCCTTTCCTTCATAAACGTCCCAGGATCAATTCCTTTTCCTTCTATTGTAATGGCAGTCATTCCTTTTTCAGATTTTGTTTCATGCCATTCGCCAGCCTCCCAGAATACAGCCTCACCTTTCACAACTTTCACTTCCTTCTGTTCACTACCGGTAACCATTCCTTCTCCTTCCATAATGAGGAGTAGCTGATCTACCGTAGCAGGATGCAACCCAATGACACCATCTACATCTAAATGCATACAGGAAATTTGTAGATTCGCATTTTCTGTGCGGAGGATACGGGATAGCCAAAAGTCAGATTCATAGCGGCTGATGTGTGTGCCCACCTCTTTATCAAAACGAAACAATTTCATTAGTCTTTTCCTTCCTCCTTATCTTTAATAGCAAATTCAGTAAGTGACAAAATAATGGCAATCATCATCTCTTGCGGTGCTGAGATAGTAATGCCCGTTATAAACTCATCGACTGAAAAAAGTGCTAGCCATCCTGCAATACTATCAAACAGAATATATAAGATACCCCTGTATTTCTTGGCAAAAATCGCAACTCTAACAAAGAGTATCTTAAATATCAGCTCAAATACCAAGCCAACCATGAAATACCATATGACGAACACTATTAATGATGATATTGAAGGGTACTCTATTCCTAAAATCGCAAATAACCCAGCTAAAGCAAAGAAATAAACAGCCATGAACATAACGAGAAAAAGGAGAACGAACAAGCCTAACAAAACCCCACCAAATATCTTTCCTATTACGCCTAAGTCATCCTTTTTTGCATTCTTTTTCTTGAACATTCCTCGCTCCTAACTCATTACGTAATAGATAACCCCACTAACTACGCTGAATGCTCCCAGGAATATAGCTAGTTGGAGCTTTGTGCTATTATTCAACCAGCTCCATCGTTTCCGTTCAATATCAAACCATAATACATCCACTATAACGGGCACTAAAACTAATACCATTACTGCTATCCAGCCCACTTTGTGTCCCTCCTATTCCATACCGGATATGCCAACAAGAATAAAACCAAAGAGGAGACTGATTACCGAAACACCCGCCAAAAACCACGCGACTGCCTGGTTATTTTTACTTTCCTTCCATGCAGCCAACAGACATAATATAGCTGAGCTGAGCCACAATAAATCAAATAAAAAGTTTCCTACATTGAAGGGAAATAGTTCGTATACTTGAGTCAAAACCATTACCCAATGAAGTAAAAGCGTTACAAAAGCAGCCCAAGATAAGCGATGTGGCCGTTCTTTCCATTTTCCGTTTACAAAAGCAAGTATTATAAAAACTGCCATAAAAGCAGAGACAAATCCTGTAGCAATATAGATAAACTGTGTTAAGGCCAAAGTATCCCTCCATGTTCTCAAATCGTTTTTTACCTATGCTTATCGAAAATAGGCATGATTGCGAAAATTTAATTCCTACTTATATAATTGTCATATTTCTTGAACATGTATATATACGATTGAAACGAATTATTGGTTTCGATTAAATCTTGTGTATCTCTTTGACCATTCGCACGGTCTTCAACGTATGGCCGTCTAGTTCCTCGTCAAATGTGCTATGGACTCGAAAACCTTTAGCGATATAAAAGCTTTTTCCGAGCTCATTGTTTTCTTCTACATTTATAAATAATTCAGTCGCACCCTTTAACTCGTGGATCCCTTTTGCAAGTAATGCACTGCCTATGCCTTTTCCCTGAGCTTTTGGGAGGAGATAGATTGCACTTAGTTCCACTTCTCCCTTCTCTTTGACTCGAGAAAAGTTAGCAAACCCAACAATTTCATTGCTTGTTTCCGCAATATATAAAAACGAGGCTTTCATCCTTCTTTGCATCATCTCATCACTATATGCCATATTAATAAAATTTCGCTGAACCGTTTCTGGTATGATCCCTTTGTATGTTGCCTTCCAGCTCCTCCTTGCTACATTCTGTACTAATGGGATATCCTCTTCCTCCATTAATCGTATGACCGTTTCCATCCAATCCCACCCATATTCCAATATTTTCAAACATTATAACATTAATCTTTTTAGGGAAGTACCCTAATTATTATTTTTCGAGAAGAAGTAAAGTTAGTTAAATATGAAAAAAGACAAAATCGTTAAATTGATTTTGCCTCTGTTCTCATTTATTTATCTGTTATGCGATTTCGTTGCAAAGACGGCGGGCAAGCAAAATTGTATTCTTTCACTAGCTTATTTATCTGCTTAATTTTTTTGGTCCGCTCTTTTCCTTCTATTTGGGATAGCTCCTCTTTTAGTTGATCTATCTTATTTGCAAGCTCCACCCATCTTGGTAATACATTATTATCTTTCATTGTTTTATAAAGTTGCTTTTCTTCAGGATTAAGATAGTCTTGCCCGAGTTGCAATGGTTTTCCTTTTCCTGGGAGATCTTCAAAATGCCCTTCTCGTTCAGCCTTTTTAATTATCTCTGATAAATGATCCTTATACTCCAGTCTTTCTTCTATTTCAAACGGCTCTTTCTTTTTATCCAAATCCACCAGCCCCCTCTAATAAAAGCTTCACCATTATATTCGCTATAAAGGGAAAGATCCCTGCTTAATCCAGGTAGATGATGTGCTGAATTTCTCAGGCGATAATCACGCTTCTCGGCCGATATGCTCGTTCTCTCAGGCGATAATCACGCTTGCTCGGCCGATGTGCTCGTTCTCTCAGCCGATAATTCCGCTCGCTCGGCCGATGCAATATCCCTCCATGAAAGAATCATTGCCAATAGTCAGGGTCTGCCATCCGTATTTCTTCTACAATATCGTCCAGATCAGCAGGGGTTATAGTGTATACGGGATAAGCTTCTCCAGCTTCCTTTGCGGCACTATACAAGAAGCGGTTGCTCCCAGGAAATTCCTCATCCATTAAGATTAGGCTTGCGTCACTTTTATCTACTAGCCACATGTTTTTAGCCTTAAACTGGTAGGCTCCTTTATAATCACCTTTGTAAATCGGCTGAAAGAAGTCTGCAAGCATCTTAAGCTCCTCATACTTTTCTTTAAGGGGATCAGGCCAGCGACTCTCCTGGTTTTCGAACGGCGGAAATACACCTAGCTTGATATCATACTCCTCCTGCAAAGAAAAAATAATATCAGCCGTCCAAAGCTCTACGCCCATTTGACCAGAAATGATAACCCATTCCAATCCCTCTTCAATAAATTGGATAAGCCTTTTTTGAATTGCAGCCTTTACAATATTAATTCGGGGATCGTTTTCTTTAAATATATTTATTTCGGCAGGTTTATAACCTGAAACAGCTAAAATCTTCATATGTATCCTCCAAACAATAAACCTGTTATGAGAAAAGAAAGTCTCTTATAGAAAAAGGCTGACATGATTACCGTCAGCCTCTGTTTCTAAGTTAACACCATTTATTTGGTTTTTGCCACTGTTTTGATCCACAATGCTTACCATATCCTGGGTTCATTGCTCCTGCTACTTGACCATTTGGTCCCATGCCTGGATACATTGCTCCTGCTACTTGATTATTCGGCCCCATTCCAGGGCTCATTGCTCCTGCTACTTGGTTTGGTGATGGAACGTTGAAGGATCCACCGTACTGATTTACGCTGTTTGACGTGTTTTGTACAGATGTGGAGTGTGGAAATACATGCTTGTTCTTAACTAAATGATGGTTCATAACCGTTGTGTGTGATGGATGAATATGCTCCACAACACTCTCTGAATATTGGTTAACACAGTTATATTTCGTTGGATGAACTACTTGCTTTGGCCTCTGGCAGCCACATCCACAGTGATGCCCATGATGTCTCATTTAAAATCCCCTTTCCTGTGATAGGTTCATTAATAACCTATGACAGTTGGCCTGATATTGTATAAGACATCGACCTAGTGAGGAAAATAATTTACCCAAACGGCATTCTAAAAAGCGATATTGGTTCATGCTAATCGTTTAATAATGTGCCAGCAAGCCTTTTTTCATCGCTACGTTCTCGCAATAAAGGAAAACCAGAAGACCAACTATAAAATAGACGACTCCGTTAACCGTTAAAATAATAAAATCGCCTGCACCTAACTGCGTTATTGTAGCGCCATTTATCATAACATCCCGCACCATATCCACCCCTTTAACAAATGGGAAATACGCTAGAAATGGTGCTGTAGAGAGAGGGACAAAGGTCAGACCCGCTAATATAAACTGGAGAATCTGTAAAAACGCCTGCACTTGCTTTAAAATAATTGACATCCCGGCAATAATAAAACCAAGCCCAAACATACTGACCAATGACAGAGCAAGAATAGGTATGAGCGCAACAAGATCAATGTTCAGTGATTGCCCGGTTGTCAGCATGGATAAATACAACAACGCAACAATCATAAAAATATTTACAATGGTAGAGGAAAACAGTCTCGTGACCATAATTCTCCACATCCCCATTGGTGACATACACAGCTGCTCCAATGTTCCACGCATCGCTTCATTCGTGATTTCCCAGCCAATGTTGTTGACAACCATCATAGCTAAAAACCAGAAAATGTAGTTGACGATTACATACTGAGTATTCACATCCTGAGCGCTCGGGTCACCGATAAGCTGAATCCCGGCAAACATGCCGAGAAAAATAACATAAAAGGTAATGATCATAGCTAACGTGTTTGGCAGGTATCTTCTCAACTCCAAATATTCTTTTCTTAAATTTGCTTTGAATAGATTAAGCCAGCGCATGATCTGTCACCTCCCCTTTTACGATTTTCATAAAGATTTGTTCAAAGTTGATGGTCTTCCGGTCAATTGATTCTACTGGTGTACTTTCTGTCTTTAACACTTCAAATAAGTCATATATTTCTTCGTTACGCTGCAAGTCAATTTCCAAAATCGATTGGTGGGTATCTGGGATGTATGTAAGGGTTGGGAAAAATCGGAGTAATTTCGTATGTTGTTGGTCGGTTAAGCGTGCACCTAGAGTAACCTTGTACGACCTAACCTCAAATAAGCGTAGGAGGTTCTCGACTCGATCATCGGTAACAATGGTGCCGTTATTAATAATGACAGTTCGCTCACAAAGATCTTGAATCACATCCATGTCATGTGAACTGATGATGATTGTTCGATTATAATCTTTTACAATGCCACGTAACAGCTCTCTTACTTCATATCCTGTCTCGACATCAAGACCAAGTGTTGGTTCATCGAGAAGAATGACATCACTATCTGCAAGCATCGCTACAGCTATAGCCAGTTTTTGTTGCATTCCCCTAGATAGACGATTAACAAGTTCATGTTCTTTGTTTTTTAAATTGAATTTAGCTAATAAATCTTCAATTTGTGTAGCCGCTTCCTTTCTAGAAACACCTCTGTTACCTGCAAAGTAATCCAAGTTCTCTCTAACAGTTAAACGCCAGTAAAGATTACGGTTTCCTTCCAGCACAGAACTTATATGCTGTAATGCTTTCAAACGTTTTTCCTGGTTGTTTATCCCACTAATTAGGATTGTCCCCTCATCAGGCTTTAGTAACCCACAAATCATTTTAATCGTAGAAGTTTTTCCAGCGCCATTTGGGCCAAGTAATCCGAGAATCTCCCCTTTTCTCACTGTGAACGAAATGTCGTTCACAGCCTGTACGAGCTCTTTTGTCTTTCTCTTTTTATACGTCTTTTTTACATTGCTTACTTGAACTATGGAGTCCATTCACTCATCCCTTTCTTCATTTTAATTTGGTATATTTCCATGGTAAATAAAAACAGAATAAGACACGACAATCTCTAGTACGAAAAAAATTCAGCCTGGAGACGGAGGGTTCCTAAGACTGACATTTGTATGATTTCTGGGAGGATGTGATAGGAGGATTTTTATACGTTTACATACGAAAACCGAGGTGAAAAGTTCCCTCGGTTTTGTGAAGTGTTTAGTTTTAGAGGATTGAATGAGTTGGTAGTGTACCACTATTAGAACTAGAGGGCGTTTCCTGCTTCCCGTTACCAAACTACCAACGACCTTCTCACAACGTTTTTATATAACAGACACACTCATGAACACGCTTAAATTTTTCTTTTACTGCTTCTTTATTTTCCCCTGTATAATGGGCCCACCCCTGCACTAACTGCATCTCACTATTATTCTTTTCTATCTTTGGCAGTTCGTTTCCTTCCATGAATATATGGAGATAGGATGAGACTAACTTGAAATGATTTTTTTCATACCATGCCCTCACCCATAAGTCATCTCTTGTCCATGCCTCCAAATACGTTATTTGTTTTTGGGCTGCTATTTTTTCTAGTTCCTTTAATAATTTTTCGCCAATCGATTCTCGCTGAAAGTCCGGATGTACGGCAATATGCCAGATCATTGCCCCTTTTTCTTTCTTCCCAGTACAAACCCGATTCTCTGTTGTATCATATTCTGCATCAAGAATTCCGACAATCTTCCCTTCGCTGACTGCAACTAACTCGATAGACGGATTCTCATAGTGCTCTTTTTCTCTTAGTACATTATCAAAATATGCAGTCTCAAGAAAGGAGAGTGCACGGCAGCGAACCCAGCCTTTTTCATCGCCTGGTTTATATTGTCTAATTTCCACGAATTAACCCCTATCCTTCTAATTAATAGATGTATTATAATGAAAGTATAGCAAATAAATGAAACTTTTTTGCTTACAAAACGTATAAACCAAATATCCAAACAATATAAAGGGGGTGAATACCATTGTTTATTGAATTTATGTCGGAGCTAGCAAATGATTTTTCACCAGTGTATGCGTACGTCTTTAGCATTCTGCTGTCTGTCTATTTTTCCTACAAAGCTGCTGATGTTCAATTTGGCACAATAAAAAAGACAAATGAATTTTATACACGTAATACGCATGCGAGCATGATCCGATCTTTATCGGTGCTCATTACGATCGGCGAAACGATTGACAAGCGAAACTGGCGCTCCCATAAAATGATGTACCGGGACGCAGATGATGATACAGACGCTCCTTCCTTCTCGTTATACAGACAGAACCAAAAACGAGGAGGACAACAATGGAAAAACAATCGGTATTTACACCTATTAAAAAATACAGCTTTATCGGGGTCATTCTTTTAATCTTTTTGGCAGGTTGCCAGGGGAATGGCAACGGAGAATCAACTGGATGGTTTCAACATTATTTAGTAGAAACTTTCTCCACCATTATTAAGGGAACAGCGAACTTTTTAGGAGATAATTATGGTCTCTCTATCATTCTTATTACGCTTCTTGTTCGCCTTCTAATCATGCCATTTATGCTAAAGCAAATGAAAAAAAGTGCTGAAATGAAAAAGCATATGGACGTCGTTAAGCCTGAAATGGATGAATTGAAAAAGAAATACAGTGATAAAAAAGATGTAGATTCACAGAAAAAGATGCAACAGGAAATGATGCAACTCTACCAAAAACACGGTATTAATCCACTTGCATCCCTTGCCGGTTGCCTACCGCTACTAATTCAGATGCCCGTATTACTCGGCTTCTATTATGCGATCAGGCAGACACCAGAAATTGCGACACATTCGTTTTTATGGTTTAACCTCGGACAAACCGATCTGTTGCTAACCGCAATTGCCGTAGCTATATATTTCTTGCAGGCAAAGGTTTCACAAATTAACATGGCACCAGAAATGAAAAAGCAAATGGCTATCATGGGATATTTATCACCAATCATGATTGGTATTTTTTCATTTAATTCACCTGCAGCCTTGCCACTATACTGGTCTGTAGGAGGAGCTTTCCTTATCATACAAACACTTATAGCTAAGAAAAAATATAGTTAAACAACTGGAGAGCACGTTGCTAAACATACCCCCATGCTAGAACTAGCATGGGGGTGAAATATTTTGAGGATTATATTATAAGTAGAAAAATCAGTGTACATCTTGGTAAGGTGACATTATTTATGTTACGGACTTAACTCGGAGTACTCGTAGTACGCAAGATATATTTGAATTAATCGATACGGAGTAAAAAGGCAAATTTAAAATCCTTAAAAGATACATGGCTAGATTCATCAGAAGATAATCCCTACAGCCAATTCTTAATTACGGTCATGGCAGGTGTAAACCAATTAAAAGTGATCTTATCCGTATGCGGCAGCGTGAAGGGATTGAACTGGCTAAGAAAGAAGGAAAGTTTAAAGGTCGGTTAAAGAAGTACCATAAAAATCATGCAGGACTGAATTATGCAGTAAAGCTTTATAAAGAAGGAGATATGACGGTAAATCAAATTTGTGAAATTAAAAATGTGTCAAGGGCCTCATTATATAGAAAGCTATCGGAAAGAAACAGTTGATGAGTTATACCAAAAATCGGAAATATAGAATAGAAAATAAATTTCATATAGAGGTGGAATTATATGCCTAAAATTGACAATATGTTAGCAATTCTATGGATGCTTCGTTCTGGTGAAAAAATTACTGCAAAACAAATTTCAGAAAAGTTAGAGATGAATATAAGGACTGTGTATCGTTATATTGATACAATTTCAACAAGTGGCGTACCTATAATTTCAGAACCAGGACATCACGGTGGATACACTTTATTGAAAAATTTTATTGAGGCCCCTCTTTTTTTTGATTTTGAGGAGCAAACTTCACTATTTCACGCTGCTGTCTTTGCAGAAGAAGCCGGATATTATGGAGGTGAAGCACTAAATAGGGCCATTTCAAAACTAAGTAAATACTCAAATCAAGAGCAGGAAACAAAGATAAACCAACATGTAACTAGTCTTGACGTAATAAGTCGATTAAATTCACTCTCTATGGAACCTTTTTTGAAGGAGTTGGAGCAGGCCGTAGCTAACGGGTACTCAGTAAAAATTCTTTACCATAAAAGTGGCGAAAAGCAATTAAACTATAGATTGGTCGATCCGTACAGAATTATCTATTGGAATAATAAGTGGTATGTGATTGGATTTTGTCATCTTAGGAATGATATCCGTAGTTTTAGAGTAGATCGTATTGAAAGTCTAACGCTAACCGAAAGTAAGTTTAACCGACCAGAAAATTTTTCAGCACGTGACTTTTTTATAAAAGGTCTTCTTCCAACTATAGAAGATAAGGAAGGGATTATTTCTTTGGTTATTAATGGGGATAAAAGTGTATTGGCTGATATTTGCCAACATTGGTTTTTAGGACATTACTTACAAGAACGGACTTCAAATGAAGCAGTTTTTCTTCTTGAAAAAGATCTGGTAGATACATATGTACCTTATTTGCTTTTACCGTACAATAAATCTATTAAAGTTATTGAGCCAATAAGTCTTAAGAAAAGACTTATTGAAGTTCTGTCGGAATTAATAAAATTTCATCAAGAATGATAACTACCCTGACGTTAACTGTCAGGGTAGTTATATTATAATAGCTATATCAATTGTGATTGGAGTGTTATTGGATGCAAACAAAAAAAGTTTTTCTATATGTATTTAATACAATGTCGGACTGGGAATATGGATATCTAATTGCTGAACTAAACTCAGGAAGATATTTCAAAAAGGATTTAGCACCATTAAAAGTAATTACAGTAGGAGCTAATAAAGAAATGATTACTACTATGGGAGGACTGAGCATAAAACCAGATATTTCCCTTGATGAATGTACTCTTGAAAATAAAGATCTTTTAATTTTACCAGGAGGGACTACTTGGAGTGAAGAGATTCATCAACCTATCTTGGAAAGAATTGGCCAAGCTTTAAAGCTTGGCACTATTGTTGCTGCAATTTGTGGTGCAACTGAGGGCCTCGCGAATATGGGATACTTAGATACTAGAAAGCATACAAGTAATAACTTAGAATATACTAAAATGGTATGTCCTAACTATAAAGGAGAAAAGCTCTATGAGTTGGAATCTGCGGTATCTGATGCGAATTTAGTTACTGCATCAGGAATAGCTCCTCTCGAATTTGCAATGGAGGTACTGAAAAAAATAGATGTATTTACACCAGATGCATTACATTCATGGTATAACCTAAATAAGACTCATAAACCTAAATACTTCTTCCAGTTAATGAATTCAATAAATAAATGAAGTAACTGAAAAGCTCAATTTCTATATTTTGATTAGTAGAAGTGTTGGGCTTTTTAATTTGGAATTTGCTTATCATTGTAAATCCGCATTTTCCTGACGCCTACCACTATAAAGATCTACAAAGCCATCTCGTAAAAATATTTCTACCATTTTTGATTTTGTATAAAAGCGATTTGTATACTTAAGTTTTAAAAGGGATATTTTCTGTTAATGACCTCTTCTGCTTTGTTATCATTACCTATAATTTTTCTAAGATATAAATGAGCTTAGTAGGTTGTTTTTACAATTATTTCAACTTTAATTACATCATCCAGCGGAGAAAAATGCGAAGACTCCTTGAAAATCCAATCGCATTTTCTGCGTGCGATGGATCGCTGTCGCAGCCTTACTTGTCCAGTGGGAACAGCACGAGTCCGAAGACCCCAGAAGCGGTAGAGAAAGGAACAAAGGCTAAGGTCGCCACATCCTGTGGCAACGCCTTTGTGACCAACATCCTGTTGGCCCGAGTTTAAGGCCGAGCCCACGGAAAGCGGAGCATTTTTCGTAGCGCAGAATGAATGTAATCTTGTTATGCTCCGCTAGTCAGTTACTTAGATCATCTTTAAGAACTATGTTTATTCTGCTCACGCAACAAGTCCCTGATTTCGATCAACAACTCTTCCTGTACACTGAACTTTGTTACTTCTTCTTCCACCACTTCCTCTTCTTTCTTGCGCTTCAATTTCATTGTAAGACGAATAAAAAGAAAAATAGAAAACGCGACGACGAAAAAGTCTATAATGGATTGAATGAATGTCCCGTATAATATCTCTGCATCACCAAATGTATATTTCAGTCCCGAAAGATCCACACCATTCATAAGTATTCCTACAAGCGGCGTAATGATATTGGTTACTAACGATGTGACGATCCCACTGAAGGCTGCACCAATTACAACAGCAATGGCTAAATCCATAACATTTCCTTTAAAGGCAAATTCCTTAAAATCTTTCCACATATGCTTGACTCCTTCCCTAACTATGCATGACAAAATGATAGCAGAACTTTGCTGTTATGTGAACAGATCGCCTTAAAGAGACTGGGAAATAACTAAATAGGTTTTTAAACCGCTTCGGGAGAAGAACACTACGCTAAACTAGTTTTTTTCATACAAAACCCGAACTAAGCAAATCTTTTTCAAGAATTTTGCATTATAGTTCGGGGTATTATCTAGCCAAGATACTTTTATTCCACTCACTTTTTTTACATATCATGATGAACATTGCGATTTTGTCGCGAATGATTTTTATTCTTAACCTGTTTTGAACCACTTAATGGCTCCCCATATGGTTGTTGCGGGCTTTGTGGCAATTTTGGCTTTTCCTGCTGTTTTGGTCCTTTTGGTTTTCCACCCATGTGATTTCCTCCTTCCAGCTAGTAATTAGCTTTTGAGAAAGAGGGGCAAATTATGCATTTGTTATAGCATGGATGGAATATCAGAGACAGCAGTTGGAAAAGCATAGACAACACTTTTCAGTTTGCCAACTGGTATACTCATCTGAATAGCCATTGCAAAATAATTAATCAGTTCGTCAGATTTCCCACCAATTAAATGTGCACCTAGAATTAAATCTGTTTTTTTATCTATAATGATTTTGACAGCAGCCGGGGCATCGTTTGTGTGACTGTACGTAAACCATTCCGAAATGTCTTGATGGTTTACCTTTACATCATAATTAGCGTCTTCTGCCTCTTTTTCCGTTAGACCTGCTTTAGCCAATTTCGGCTCAGAAAAAACAACAGACGGAATTCCATTATAGTTTGCTTCTTGTTTTGCATCTGAAACAATGTTTTGCGAAACAATCTGTCCCTCCAATTCTCCTACTGGTGTTAAAGGAGAGCCTTTAGTATCTGCTACATCACCAACAGCATAGACATGTTCATTGCTGACACTTTGTAAATACGTGTTGACGGTTATCCCAGTCTTGCTATGATTAACACCCGCCTGATCTAGCTGGAGATCGTCTATTTGTGGAACGCGACCGCCCCCATGTACGACTAAATCTCCATGGAATGAAACTTCTTCATCGCCTTTACTTGCCTTTACAATATATTCTTTATCATTTTTTTCAATTGCATTTACTGAACTATTTAAATGAATGGAAATCCCTATTTCTTTCGATTTTTTTTGCAACAGGTCTACCATATCGGAGTCAAATGATTTTAATGGCTGTTCTCCACGTTGCACAATATGAACATCACTTCCTGCTCTTGCAGCAATATGGGCGAACTCAAAGGAAATGTATCCACCACCCACAAAGATAACACGTTTTGGTAGCTGATCAAGTTCAAGAAAGTCTTCACTATACGTAAGGTGTTCCGCTCCGTCAACTGGTAATGGAGCAGGGCGAGCTCCTGTTGCAATAACGATTTTTCCCCCTTCTAAGACCTTCTCCTTAATTTTTAGCGTTTTTTCCTCTAAAAATTGCGCTTGGCCATGAAACGTTTCAATTCCTGCTTTTTCAAAGCCTTTTTCCTTCGCTTCGGGAACTGGCTCTGTAAAGGAACGCTTGAACTCCATCAGGTCCTGCCAATTAATCTTAGCAGGCTTTGCAATCCCCTTTCCTTTCATCCGTTCTGTTTCATCAATCATGGTTGCAGCACTCGCTAGTACCTTTTTCGGGTTACATCCCCTCAATGGGCATGTACCTCCATAAGCACGTTCATCTATAACAGCAGTGCGCAGTCCTTCTTGTGCACAAGAAGTTGCCACTGAAGATCCAGCGGGTCCTGTCCCGATTACAATCACATCAAATTTCTCTGTCACGCTTTCCCCTCCTAGTTACTATTCACGCATAATAATTTTCCCCTTTGCTTATAAAGGTTAAACTTTTTCAATATGAAGGGAAGGTGTAAACTTAAACGAGGAGGGATTTAAATGACGATTCCAATACAGCAAATCACATTACACCATTTAAGCATGGAACTTAAACAACCCTTTACAACAAGTTTTGGGACTGTGGCAAACAAAGACTTTTACATCACAGAGATTGATGATGGACAAGGAAACCGAGGCTTTGGAGAATCTGTTGCATTTACAGCTCCTTGGTATACAGAGGAAACCTTCACCACAACCGGTCATATAATGAGAGATTTTTTAATTCCTATCTTATTAAATAATTCGATCAAGCACCCTGATGATGTTTCGAAGCTTTTCACAACTATAAAACGGAATAACATGGCGAAATCTGCCTTAGAGGGCGCAGTCTGGGACTTATATGCCAAACGTGCAGGCCAATCACTTGCTGAAGCCTTAGGTGGGACGAAATCAAAAATTGAAGCAGGCATTGCCATTGGCATGCAGTCTTCCATAGAGGAATTATTACATAAAATTAAGTTGAGCCAGAAAAATGGGTATAAACGAGTGAAACTGAAAATTAAACCAGGTAAAGACATTGATGTCCTTAAGGAAGTACGGCACCACTATCCGGGCCTGCCCATCATGGTTGATGCAAATTCTGCTTATACATTAGAGGATACAGCAAGGTTAAAGGAGTTGGATGCCTTTCAATTATTGATGATAGAACAGCCTTTAGCACATGATGATATAGTAGATCATGCAAAGCTACAAGCAGAAATTGATACCCCCATTTGTCTAGATGAAAGCATTCATTCTCTTGAAGATGCGAAAAAAGCGATTGAACTTGAAAGCTGTCGGGTCATTAATATAAAACCAGGCCGAGTCGGTGGCTTAACCGTAGCAAAACAAATTCATGATTATTGTGTGGAAAAAGGCATTGCCGTTTGGTGTGGCGGTATGCTTGAAGCAGGTGTGGGAAGAGCGCAAAATATTGCCCTTTCTTCTTTGGAAGGCTTCCGTTTTCCTGGAGATAACGCCGGCTCAGACAACTACTGGAAAAAAGACATTATCCTACCTGAGGTTGTCGCCGAAAACGGATTGATCACCGTTCCTACAGATCATGGAATCGGCCATGCCATTGATTTTGAAGCCTTAGCCCAATTCAAAGTCGACGAGGAGACTTTTATCCAGAAATGAAAAAAGCTAATCACGATTTTGACTCGTGATTAGCTTTTTTAACATGTAAATAGCGCAGATATTTTACTTCAACTGCCAGAAACGAGGCTATTTAAAGCATGTCTGCTCTACAATTTATTATTTGGTAAAGGCATCTGTTAATGCTGTTACGATTTGTTTTTTACGTGACACAACGCCTTTTAACAAGGCACGGTTATTAGCATCAAGGGACACATCAAATGCCTGCTCAACTTCCGCTTTTCCACTACCAAGCGCTAACACTTCGGAGTCGTTGTTAAGAATATCCGTCACAACGAACAGAAATAGATCTAACTCTTTATCCTTAATAATTTGGGCAATCTCTGTATCAATATCATCTTGGAATTTATAAATTGCGTTCGTGTCAACAGCGTTTACCTGTGCAATTTCCACCTTAGCTTCACCCATAGAAAATTCTTTCGCATCCATTGTCAGTAAATCTGTTACAGATTTATCACTCAAGTCTGCTCCTGCCTGTAACATTTCAAGGCCGTATGTTTCTAGGTTTACACCAGCTAGTTCTGCCAATTCATATGCTGCATCGACGTCTTCTTTTGTACATGTAGGAGATTTTAATAAAAGGGAGTCGGAAACGATAGCGGAGACAAGAAGTCCAGCTATCTCTTTAGATACCGCGACACCTTTTTCTTTATACATCTTATTTAAGATAGTTGCTGTACATCCAACTGGTTCAGCGCGAAAGGAAAGTGGCTCTCTTGTTTCAAAATTCGCGATGCGATGATGGTCAATAACCTCTGCAATGCGTACATCCTTAATATTATCAACACTTTGTTGGAATTCATTGTGATCCACGAGAATCACTTCTTTTATGTCAGATCCTACTGTTTCAATTAATTCAGGTGCTTGTACACCAAAATAGTCGAGTGCAAATTGCGTTTCCTTGCTAACTGTTCCAAGTCTGGCAGCTTCTGCATTCACGCCAAGCTTTTTTTTAAGATCAGCGTAGGCAAGTGCTGAACAAATGGTGTCTGTATCTGGATTTTTATGTCCAAAAATCAATGTTTTTTCCATATTCATTCTCCTTCTTTCACAATATCCACTATAAGATTATCATACCTACTATGTAGATGAATAGCGATTTACTATTTTAATGTTTCGGTTACCCTCCAAATTTTATCAGAGCCATTATAATGATTCAATGCTATATCAAGATCATGGAAATATCGGTGTAAATGTCTAACTTGTTCCACTTTCTCATCACTAATAGTAGCCTTTGCAATCTCCACAATTGCTTGAAGATCTGTTTTTAATGCATCACTTTGGACCGTATCGATCTCCTTCTCAATGGTTCCAATGATCTCTTTTGCTTTATCCGTTTGTTCTTTCCAATTAAGACTGTTAATATTCCCATAGCCTGTTTTATCATTATAAAAATCATGGGTCTTCGCTATAAAATCACCTATCTCAACGTGTTGCGCTCCTACTGTCTCCTGAATCTCTTCAATCTCTTTTGCAGTGTCCGCATCGACTTCCTGCCCCTCTGTCGCCTTCTCATTCTGTGCATTCTCCAAGTCCTCAATTGAAAAAACACTATTAATGTTGAATACGTTAAAAAAGAGTAACAATGAAGCTATGAGTGCCACGGAGAAAATTATGACCAAGCTCCACCCAAACCATCCGATTTTTCGTTTTTTCTTACTAGTTTCCAAATCTGCTCATCCTTCTTTATTGTTGATAATACCATTCGAGAATCTTATTTCTCTTTTCCGTATCTTGTACATCCTTCGCACTAAACCCACCAACGTCGACGACTTTAATTTCCGGGTTTAGTGGCCTGCTTGTATCTTGCACCTTGACGATACAATAGCCTTCCAAGTTAGCAAGTCTTATTTCCAATATTGCTTTATTAGAATACAATTCATAAATCTTTTCTTCATCTTCTATTGTAAGATTCCAGCCAGTGTTGATTTCTTCTTGACTGAAAACAACGGATTCTTGCTCGGTTGGTTTAGAAAGAGAAGGTGTTTGGGTAACTGTCTCTTTCTTCAAGATACCATCCAATAAACGGATAACCTCAGCTATACCGATTAATACAATACCATTCATCATTGAACTTCCGGCTATCATGAAAAACGTGCTCCATTCTACTGAAGTAGTTCCTCCCGGAGTAAGGCCGGAATAGTCCTCAAATCTGGCCATGTTCCACGCATTGTATAAACCCGCCAGAAGTACGATAATACCTGCAATAAATATAATTCTACTTATGACGATTGCTCTCAATGTCTTTCCCCCTCCTCTATTTAATTCTTTACCTGATCAAAAATCCCTTCATAAAATCAATATATTTTACATTCGAACCTTTTATTTTTATAGTTAATATCAAATGTTCTATTAGGAGGAATATAAATGTCAGAGCAATTTGATCTTACTCGTTCTGCTTTATTAGGCTTTATTGAAAATATCGACGAGAAAACGGCTGATGTACAGCCTGCATACTTTAATAACACAATCCGTTGGCATATCGGGCATGTGTTGGTAACGCCAGAGTCACTACTGTTTGGCTTTCCAAACCATTCCGATAATCTACCAAAGTCATTTAATGACTTGTTTGGCACAGGAACGAAACCAGCAGATTGGCAAGATACTCCACCTAGTATATCTGAACTCGTTACAGAGCTCGAACAACAACGCTCACGTATTAAAGATCTGACAGATGACTTTTTCAAGCAGGATCTCCCTTATACCTTACCGTTTGGAAATTTTAAAACCTATGGAGATGTTTATGAAATGATTCTGCAGCATGAGAATGAGCATCTTGGTAAAATAAAGGCAATGAAGCAAGTTGTCGACAAGTTATAAGGAAAAAGAAGGCTATATTGTAATTGGTGGCGGTATACTAGGTGCCTCCACCGCTTTTCATCTTGCTAGTAACGGGAAAGCTGTTACGCTAATTGACCGCAAGGATACAGGTCAGGCAACAGATGCTGCTGCAGGAATCGTCTGTCCTTGGCTTTCCCAGAGAAGAAATAAAGCCTGGTACCAGCTCGCTAAAGGTGGAGCAAAAATCTACCCGGAAATAATTAACAAGTTGCGAGAGCTTGGAGAGGCCGACACCGGCTATGAGCGGGTCGGTGCAATAAGCCTGCATTCAGATGAAAAGAAACTTAATGCTATGAAGGAAAGGGCATTAAAAAGAAGAGAAGATGCACCTGAAATTGGCAATATAACGATATTAAACGAGGAAGAAACAAAACAAGCCTTCCCTCTGATTGGCGAAGGGTATGGCGCTGTTCATGTAAGCGGAGCTGCTCGCGTTGACGGTCGAAAACTACGCGATGCCTTAATCAGTGGAGCAAAAAAGCTTGGAGCACAAATAGTCAAGGGTGATGCCAGCCTTGTTGCTGATAATAGTAAAGTAACCGGTGTACGTGTGGATCATGAAATGTATGAGGCTGGTGCCGTAATTGCTGCAACAGGAGCCTGGATGGGAGAATTATTTAAACCATTGGGAATCTCTTTTAATGTTAAACCACAACGAGCCCAACTCATGCATCTACAAGTTACTGGGTATGATACAGCAAAATGGCCTGTTGTCATGCCACCAACCAATCAGTATATGCTCGCTTTCGAGGATCAACGCCTCGTAATCGGAGCAACACAAGAAGACGACACAGGCTTTAATCCAAGCGTAACAGCAGGTGGTCTATACGAAGTGCTCAGTAAAGCGCTACAGGTTTCCCCTCAACTGGAACACGCGACCGTTCTTGAAACAAGAGTAGGCTTTAGACCTGTCACACCAGGATTTCTACCAGTAGTTGGCAGTATACCTGGCGTTTCTGGGCTCTTTGCCGCAAATGGACTAGGTGCCTCTGGTCTTACGATGGGGCCATACATAGGGGCAGAGCTTGCAAAGATGGCCCAGGGAATTGAATCAGAAATTGATCCCGCAAATTATCCTGTAGCTGAAGCTGTTACAAAGCTTTAGTTTAAATGGTATGGGTGTGAAGCGTCTCCTTTTTTGGAGGCGCCTTTTTTGTTGAAGCGATAGTGATTTGGATGAGGTGGTTATGGTGATGCGCTATTTTTGAAGATCGGGATATATCACTTTTGGAGGTTCTGGCTTCACTTTGTGGGGCTCTGGTTTCACTTTGCCTCCCTCTCGATTCACTCTGCCTCCCTCCCGATTCACTCTGCCTATCTCTCGATTCACTCTGACTCCCTCTCGATTCACTCTGACTCCCTCTCGATTCACTCTGACTCCCTCTCGATTCACTTTGCCTATCTCTCGATTCACTTCCAACATCTCGCCACTTGGAATACAAAAAAGGCTGCCAATTCGGCAGCCTTTTTCTATATCTTTTGTTATCTACTATTCTATTTCACAATTAATACGGGACATTCTACGCGTTTCGCCACTTTGTGGCTCACGCTTCCGAGGATAAAGGTCTGCAGGTTGTTCAGCCCCCTACTCCCTAGCACTACGCCATCTATTTCATTATTGTTGGCATAGTTGACTAAAGTAGGACCTGCTTCGCCATGCAAAATCTTAATCTCGTATTGAATATCGGTTTTATTCAATAATTCTTTAACAGCCTTTAGTTTATCATTGCGCATTTTTTCTAGGGCGAATTTGTCCGTTGCATGTAGCACATCTGACTTCGCTTTATTGCCATCCACAACGTACACAACATTAATGACTCCATTAAACTTCTCAGCAAGCTCTATAGCATAATTTGCTGAGCGAATGGAATGCTCTGATCCATCTACAGCCAATAGTATTCTTTTAAACACCATAACCACCCTCTACAGATTCTGATAAAAGCACTTATTTTAATGTCCTGATGCCTTTGATAATCCACCAATACGTTGAACTAAATTCTTACTTGCTTCATTTAAACCCGTGAACTCCACGTTAATGTGGTGTTGTTCAAACTTAGCTTGAATCTTATCAAGCGCTCCTACTGCTGAATCATCCCATAAATGCGCACGACTTAGATCAATTTCCACTTCCTTAACAGTATCGGCAAAAACAAACTGCGCCGTGAAATCACTTACCGAAGCAAAAAACAACTGACCTTCAATACGATAAACTCTTTTTTGTTTTCGCATCATTAACTCATCAGTAACTTTCACTTTGGAAATTTTAGCAGCAAAGAAAATAGCACTTAATACCACACCAGCAAGCACACCTTTTGATAAATCATGTGTGTAAAGCACGACAGCAACAGTTGTTAGCATGACAACTGCATCTGTTCTTGGCAATTTATGCAAGTTACGTATCGAGGACCAATCAAATGTACCAATAGATACCATAAACATAACACCAGCTAAGGCAGCCATTGGAATTTGCACAACAAGTCCGCCTAGTACAATAATCAGAAACATTAAGAACGATCCAGCAACCAATGCAGATAAACGGCCTCTACCACCAGACTTCACATTGATGACAGACTGACCAATCATGGCACAACCAGCCATTCCACCGAAAAAGCCTGCAACAATATTCGCAATCCCTTGTCCGCGACTTTCTTTGTTTTTATTACTCTCTGTATCTGTCATATCATCTACAATATTAGCAGTTAATAAGGATTCTAGTAATCCTACAATAGCTAGAGCCAGGGAGTATGGGAAAATAATCATCAACGTTTCAAAGGTAAATGGAATAGAAGGAATCAAGAAGATAGGCAATTGCTGTTTCAATGCACCCATATCCCCAACTGTTCCAATGTCTATTTTACCAAAAATTACGATTGCTGTGACGACAATAATTGCTACCAAGGCAGATGGTACTGCCTTGGTAACCCTAGGCAATAGATAGATAATAGCCAAGGTAAGTCCAACAAGTGCATACATAATCCAGCTTTCCCCTTGGAAATGCGGAATCTGTGCTGTAAATATTAGAATGGCTAGTGAGTTAACAAAGCCTACCATCACCGAACGTGGTACAAACTTCATAGCTCTTGCTAGCTTAAAAACGCCAAAAATGATTTGGATGATTCCTGTAAGAATCGTTGCTGCAAACAAATACTGCAACCCATGATCCGCAACGAGATTTACCATGAGTAGCGCCATTGCTCCTGTTGCCGCAGAGATCATACCCGGTCTCCCTCCGACAAAAGCAATTACAACTGCAATACAAAAAGATGCATATAATCCAATCATTGGATCAACACCCGCTATGATTGAAAAGGCTATTGCTTCTGGGATTAAAGCCAGTGCAACTACCAAACCTGCCAGGACATCCCCTTTGACATTGCCAAACCATTCATTCTTCAATTGTTCTACTTTCAACTATTCAACCTCTTTTCATATATATTCAAGCCAACTTATGGCATGTTCCGTAGATAACTAAGAAATCATACCATAATTAATCACATTTCACAAAACGCGAAGAATGCGTAAACAAAAGGCATTTACGTCTTTTTTTATTGATTTTCTTCTATTTTCTCTTAATTTTAGTAGTAGGCCCATTCTCGATATAAATGATGGCTTTATTTACGTTTAAAATCAAGGTATACTTACATGTGAAATGAGTGAAAGAAGGTGAAGAAATGAAAGGAAGAATTGCAGTATTTGTTATTATCTTAGTTACGATTATTGCCATGTTCTTATGTTGGCTATGGCTTCAGGATGTTATCGAGGATTATGATTTGGAAAGAGCACTTGGGGGGACGAAGGTTGGGGATTACGAGCACAATCCAGCTGACTCCCAGTTATCATAAATGTTTTGCCATGTTGAACTCTTAATATCGGGATGAATTTAATTCTGATATGCCTCGAGGCAAGGCTTTCTACATGGGGCTTCCGATGTTCTCTCATACGATCATTTCTTATCATAGCTTCTCTTCCATCGTTTGCATAGTGATACGGAGCAGAGCGGGATACGACGAAGCTGGAACAACATAATCTAGATTGGAATTATGCCTTTCTAGAAACTGCCGAAACCTTCCCATAAACTCTGGTACGATTGTTACGGGAAGATGAAAGAGCCTGCCTTGCGTGGTATAAACATTATTTCCGACAGGTAACAGTATGCCGCTTATGATCTCACCCATTTTAGGAGTTTGGAATATTTCATTGAAAATAAATACCTTTTTCTTCTCTTTTAAAAATACGTCTTGAACGTGGAATAACCGGTTATACTTTCTATCTATCTTGATTACGCGATAGAACCCTAGCGTGATACTTAGCCAACTATTCAAGTGTGCCTGCACAACCTTGTCTTCCTTAGTCCATTTTTTGTTATGTACTTCTAAATAATCCTGGTAGATGGTCATACCATGGGGAGCTTGCGGGTAGCAAAATAATAGCCACCAAATGATTTGGGGAAAAGCTTTATCAAACAATACTTCAGGAACATTCATTTGCTTTAATAATTTTTCAATTTCTTTCCGCAATAACTGGTCATACTTTTCAATGGAAAATAAGAACAAATCATCCAAGATAAACAGTAATTCCTTTGTAGACTGCTGCGTATCATGTAATTCATCTAAACTTCTGCCGTTATTCAACACCTGGCAACCCCCTTCGTGAATTCACCCTATCTTATCACGAAAAAAGCTACAAATCAGGTTGGTATAATCCCATTTCAGCTATTATAAACCCCTTGAAAATAACATTCTCCCCTAAGGAAAAGCCCGTTATCTTTCCCTAATGAATACTAGAAATGTGATTATGAGTGTTTAGAATCATCTCGTTTTCTTACTCATCCGTTTTAGGAATATTACGCTGTTTGACTTTTTCTTCCCAACTCTTATCCCCATCGTCCTCTATAATTCCTAGTAGTACATCTGCTACTTCGGATTGGCGTAAAAGCGTATCGGACAACTCAAACTTAATATCATCTGCTTTTGCCAGGCTAAGCCCTTTTTTTAGTTCAACCGTTCCCTCAACATGGTATAGCCGGCCTTCCTGTACAATTCGGATTCGATGAATATCCACTACGTCTTCATGGTCTAAAAGTATAGTTGTCAGCTTGTCTTGAACCTCTGCTGGTGCTGAAACTCCGATTAAACCGATCATATTATCATAGCCCACTCGAAAAGCGACAAACAACATTAAACACCCAATTAACATGGAAATTAAACCATCTGCTTGCAAAATACCAAAAAACTGCGAAAGCACTATACCAACCATTGCTAGGAGTGCACCTGATGTTGCAACAAGATCCTCATAAAAAACAAGTCGTGTAGCAGGCGATGCCTTCCGGACATTTTTAAAAGCTACGGTTATTACATTACTTGATTCATCCGTTTTACTTTCACTTCTTATTTCCCGCATCGCTTTAAAAAGAATTAATCCATCAATGACTAAGGAAGCAAGTAATACGATAAAGTTTAACAGTAAGCCATCTGATTCCTCAGGATCCTGAAATAAATGCCATCCTTTTAATATTGTCTCATAAGCCATCACGGTTACGACAATTACAGCGACCATACAAAAGATATTAATGACTCTTCCAAAGCCTGACGGGAATCGTTTGGATGGTGGAAACTCAGCCAGTACACTACCAAAAAACACAAACCCCTGATTTACAGCATCGGCAAGGGAATGCATAGAGGATGCAAACATGGAACCATTTCCGCTAAAAGCTGCAGCTATTCCCTTTATCCCGGCCAAAAAGGCATTTCCTAGGGCAGCAATACCCGAAGATGTATTTCCTTTACGTACCTTTTCTATGATACTCATGTAAATTCCATCCCTTTCTGATGTTAGGCTCCCGTTTTATGAAGGCCTTTCTCTTCCATTGAAGTTTCTATTTTATTTAAATGCCCACCCAGTAGCTTATACGTAAACTGAAAAATCGGACTTTGAATAAATGTAAAGACAAAAGTAAAAAGAAAAACAGGTCCACCAAGCAACAGACCAATGAGTAATACAAAACATTCTGTTATAATACGCACTTTTCCTACAGAAGCACCGAGTTTATCAGAAATGGAGAGCATAAATCCGTCCCTTGGACCTGACCCCACTGCAGCTGAGTTGTAGATTCCCCCTCCAATCCCCATTAAAACAATTCCTGAAATAATCACGAGGACATCTAGCCAGCTTTCACTAGCATGTGGTAAGAAATCTAGAAATAAGAAAAAGTCCACAAACACACCAACAAGAATGCCATTTAAAAACGTACCTAGTCGTATATAACTTTTGTCCAGAATCCATGAGACAATAATCAGGATTACGGAAATAATAATCGTCCAAGACCCAATTGATAACCCTAGTTTTTCATGAAGCGCCACATTTAATACGTCCCATGGATGAATTCCCAAATGTTGCATGTTTATCGCTATACTGATACCTATACTGAATAGAATTAAACCAAAGAAAAATACACTCCAGCGGATCGTCTTTATCATAAAACCCCTTCTCTCTTGCTAAAATATTAAAAATTATCTTCAGTTTTAAAAAAATCAAAACTCCAATTTAGTTTATCATTTTTCCTATGAATGTGTAGATAGTTTTCAAAGGATGATAAGCAAAATCCTTCATGTTTTTTTATATTTTATGTCATACTATTAATTCTACAGAATAGGAAAGAAGGAATATACATGAATTTTTCAACTATCACAATCGCAGGAAGTGGTGTATTAGGTAGTCAAATAGCCTACCAAACTGCATTTAAGGGATTCGATGTTACGGTATATGATATTAACGATGAAGCCCTAGAGAAGGCGAAAGAGAGAATTGAAAAACTAAAAGGACGCTATCAAAAGGATCTCGGAGCTACAGAACAAGCTGTCAATGATGCGTACAGTCGTATCGCGTTTCAGTCTGATCTAGCGAAGGCCGTTTCGGATTCAGACCTCGTTATCGAAGCAATTCCAGAGGTAGTAAAGATTAAAACAGAATTTTATAATGAGATAGGAAAAGTAGCTCCCGAAAGAACTGTTTTTGCAACAAACTCATCCACCTTATTACCAAGCCAATTTGCAGAGGCAACTGGTCGTCCAGAAAAGTTTCTTGCCTTGCACTTTGCCAATGAAATATGGATAAACAACACAGCTGAAGTTATGAAGCATCCTGGTACTGATAATGATGTGTTTGACGAAGTAAGTCAGTTTGCAAAAGCAATTGGAATGGTGGCACTACCATTACACAAGGAGCAACCAGGTTACATTCTTAACTCTCTATTAGTTCCATTATTAGATGCTGCAGAGCTACTCCTTTCTAAGGAAGTAGCAGATGTTGAAACAATTGATAAAACGTGGATGATTGCTACTGGCGCTCCGAAAGGACCTTTCGCCATCCTAGACGTAGTCGGAATTACGACTTCTTATAATATCGTAAATGCAAAAGCCGAAGCGACCGGTAAAGAAGAGTTTAAAAAGCTAGCAAACTTGCTCAAAACCGAGTATATCGACAAAGGTAAACTTGGTACCGCAACTGGAGAAGGATTCTACAAGTATCCAAATCCAAGCTTTGAAGATCCTGATTTCTTAAAAAACTAAACGAATGGCGTATGTTACTTGAGTACTACGTAATAGGCGTCTTTTTTTATATCTCCTATGGTATGTTTTGCTTACGGAAGTTGAGTGAAAAATAGTATAAAAAAATCAGAACCATTGGCTATGATTCTGATTTTTTATGTTTTCATATATTTTCACTAAAAATGGATAGTGATTTCTTTGGAAGTTATTCTTCCTCTACTTTTGCTTTTTGGACTAATGCTTCAGGGATCATTTCAAAGCCCTCAATCATTGTGTTCTCTTCCAATTCGATCATAAGACTTAGTTTTCCATCAAAATGAATTTGTTTCACAAATCGTAAGTCTTCTGGGCTTACTTTTATGTCTGCCACTTTCGTCTTAATCTTAATTGATTTTTTATTGTATTTTGGAATGATGCTACTTGCTTTTAACTCATATTTTTCATCGTCAATCACTGTCTTAAACGCAGTTTCAACCTTTTCTGTATCAACGTCCTCTATCCCACTGCTTTTCAGGACACTTTCCACATCTTTATAATCCAACCTTGGCACATCATCTTCCTCATGCTCTTCAATTACCCGATGAATTTCATCATACACATTAGAAAGCGTGGACGTATTAATTTGATCTCCGGTAACCTTTTTGACTATCTCCTCGAATACCACCTTATCATCTTCTGCTGTCATCGTTTCTTCTGCATTCAAAACTTCCTCAATAAAATGGTAATTTAGTTCATATGCTTTTCCAGCAGAGTAAAGAACATGGTTTACGTCCGCAGCGTTCTCTGTAAAAGTTGGGAATAAAAAGCCGGAAATCGGCGCCTTAAGATTAATAACAGGGTCAACCACGATGTTATATTTAAATTCTTTTTCTACATAGTCAAACAACAGCTCTTTTTTCGGATCCTGTGTTTTATTCATACTACATAAAATGAACTTATTGGAATATACCGCATCTCGTGAGCTTTCTTCTGCATCTTCATTGCTTCGTTTCATAGGCTTCATATATTCACCCTGAATAAAAGTAACCACAATATCCATTTCATATTGCTTATCCTTTAACATTTTTTCCACAAGACGCAACATTTGGCCTTTCCATTCTTCTGTATCATTACTCAATATTCCTTGATGTAAGATAAGCTGACTACTATCTTCTACATCACGTTGAAATTTCAATTCAAATAATTTCTCATCAAGCTGCCCTGTTAGCACTTTTTTAAAATTGGTCATAAATAAATCTTTTTGTTCTTCTTCAAGTAAGTCAAAGGGCACACTCTGATGATGATAGATTTCGCTCGATTCTTTCATGATATATACGTTAAAGATATCGTTTATTTTCAACAAATCGTTATTTATTTTAAACTGCTTTCGAATATTTGCGATGTCTTTTTTGTTCAACTTCATTCCACTCCTAAATTGGACTACGAATATATATTCTTCGTTCATCCATTCTATCATTTTCCATTTAGGTTATATAGATAAATATTTTAAAATGAAAGTTGGAAAATCTCTGTACAATATTAATTGTGTGTTTCAAAAGAGAACGGTTCTTCAGCCACCATGATACTAATCTTATAAAGTGAAACTTCAATCAGTGGGGTTTTCGTTCTTCCCCCACTGAATGTTAGTTGAACGAATCGGGGTGTTAGCGTCCGTTACTCCCACTTAACTTCACTGTTTCACTTCATATTTTGAAGTGGGGTTCTTACGGACGCTTGCACCTCGATAAATTCCTTCACATCATTCATACACAGCTCCATTCCTTTTTCCCAAAAAGATTCGGAAGTAATATCTTCCCCGAGGTGTTTCATCACTAGATCTTCCGTTGACATACTTCCGGAATCGCGAAGGAACGCAAGATAATCTTTTTCAAATTCTCTTCCTTTTTCTTTTGCCTTTGCATAAATACTTAAGGAAAGTAGGTATCCAAATGTATATGGGAAGTTATAAAATGGAGACTTCGTAATATAGAAATGTGGCGTCCAAACCCACGAGTGAACAGGGATATGACCAAGTGAACCATTATATCCTATATCCATAGATTCCTTCATTAATCTATTCAAACGAGTTGCTGAAACAACCCCCTGCTTTCTTTCCTCGTAAAATTTCTTTTCATATAAGAACCTTGCATTTATATTCATAAAGTTCATTACACTTCTCTTTAATTTTTCATCTAATAAAAGCAGTTTATCTTTCTTCGCGGTTGCCTGATCTATTGCTGCATCTAAAACGATCATTTCTAAAAAAGTAGAAGCTGTTTCTGCGAGACTCATAGGATATTCCTTGTTAATACTATCAACGTCCTTCATAGCATAATTATGAAAGGCATGTCCAAGTTCATGAGTAAGAGTTAGCAAGTCCTTTATCGTTCCTGAATAAGTCATGTAAACTCTGGATTCACCTGTTTGTGGGAAACCTATACAGAATGGGACTGCTGATTTATTTGGACGATTTTCAGATTCCACCCACCCCTTTTCAAATGCATTAGAAATAAAGCTTGCTAATTCTGGACCAAATTGGCTTAGATGACTTGTCACAAATTTCACAGCCTTATCGTAGTCAATATGCTGATCACTATTTGTAATGGGAGCCCAGAAATGATAGGAATTGAGTTTTGCTTCCCCTAAAATCTCAGCCTTTCCATTTAGATATTCAGTAAATGCATTTTTATGTTTATCCACTGCTCCCCACATCACATCTAGCGTCTCTGCTTTAATTCTGTTATTTAACAAGGGCTCTTCTAAAATATTTTCGACTCCTTTGGTTTTATACACTTGTAATCGGAAACCAGCAATGTGATTTAGAATCTGTGCAAACAATCCCTCTTTTTCTTTCCAAACATTTTCTAATGCCTCATGAGAAGCTTTGCGTACTTCAGCATTTGGGTCTGCCCTTAAATTCATAGCCTGACCAACTGATAATGTATTTTCCTTTCCATTAATTGAGACTTTCACTTTTATGCTGTTCATTAGTGTTTTATAAAACGAATACCAAGCTTGATAACCATCTATCCTTAGATCAGATATTAGCCGCTCCTCTCTTTCAGATAGTTGTAACCTACCTTTTTGTCGCCATTCATTTAATATATATTTATAATTACTTAATATCTCTGTATCCAACATTTCATTCCATAACTTCTCTTCTATTTGTTGAAGGAGTTGCTGTGTTCTTTTGACACTTGTTTCAAAACTAGCATTAAGATAACCTACTTTATCCTCTAGTGTAGAAGCTTTTTGATCTTTTGGATTTTGTGCCAGTAGGCATACGATAAAAGATTTGGCTTGTGATACGTTCATTTCAATTTCACTAATCAATTTAATTAACTCTGCTACCTCTACTGGTTCAGCAATACAATTTGGACTTACAAAACTATCAACTTTACTGTTAAAATCTTTTATCTTCCTTTCTGTACTTCGTAGATGTTCAACTAACTGTGGTGACTCACTCCCGCCCGGAAATATGGAGTCTAAGTCCCATACTTCTCGATATACACCCTTTTTCATTTTCCCCCTCCATTCACCTGTCTATATTCACAACAGCGATTACTAGCTGACAATTCAAATAATTATATATCTTCATCTTACATGAAACCGTCACCTAACAAAATACTATTTGAGCTTTGTGTGCTAATAGATCATCCAAATATTTTCCTTTTTCCCTCAAAAGTTTTGAAGGTTATATTTGAAAGTTCTATAATGAATACTAGGTTCGAAATATTTGTACATATCAAGGAGGAACAGTTTATGCCAACAAAGGACAATGCAACTGAATCTACCATTATTGAGGATATCTCTGCAAGACGGGCAGCACTTGATGCTAGATTTAATAAATGGCCACGTAATACGATTGCCACACACTTTTATCAAGCTTGTTCTACATATCCTGAAAGAATGTATATTCAAACAGATAACGATTCGATTACCTATAAAGAGACATGGAAACTCGCCAAGAACTACGCTAAAGCGTTAATCAAACTTGGTGTAAGGCGTCGAGACCATGTTGCGATTCTAATGGAAAATGACGTCGTGTATCCTGCTCTCATGATTGCATGTTCAATGGTAGGCGCTGTGTTTATCCCAATAAATACTATGTTAAGCAAAAACGAATTAAAATACATACTTACACAATCTGATGCACGCTATTTAATCATGCATCAAGCGACAAAAAATAATCCCCTTGCTGTCTCTATAACTGCTTTGCTAAATGAAGAGTATTTTAAAGAAGAGACTCAGCTTCAAGAAATCGTTTGTTTACCGAATCATTATGAGTTATTGGACGAGCGCTTTCTTCCATGGGAGAAATTTTGTAAGAAAGCTGAATTAACTACAGATGAGGAATGGCAGGAAAGATGGAATGCATCCCGTTATCCTGATGAAGTAGGTGCAATCATATATACTTCTGGATCTACTGGTACACCTAAAGGGGTTATGCTTACAGATGACATGCTGCTCAGGTCTTCCTACAGCACGTGTATGAGCAGGGCAATTGAGGATGGGCGTGTAACGTTTGCTCCACTTCCATTTTATCATTGCTACAACCTGATAGAAGGGATCTTTGCTATGTCCTTTGTTGGTGGCTTATTGGTAGCACCGCGTTCTTTTTCGCCACTATCTGCTATGGAAATGATAGAAAAATATCAAGCTAATGACTTTCTACTTGTTCCAACCATGCTTGTTCCATTTTTGAATCATCCAAAGCTCACAGAATATGATCTGTCCAGTCTATTTGCTATGTGGTGTGGTGCGGCACCTGCCCCTATCCCAGTATGGAAAAAGGCAATCGAATTACTTGGTCTGACAGAAATCATTACTGGCTATGGGCAGTCCGAAGTAGCCTCTTCTGGTGTAACGACAGAGCTTGGTATTTCTCTTGAAACACTCACAACAAGAGTTGGCCGACCGAAGCTTGGTGGTGTGAGTGGTCTTCCTGAATTTAATGGCAGCAATGTAGAGTACAAAACGGTAGATATCGAAACGAGAGAAACTCTACCCCATGGAAGTGTTGGAGAACTTGCAGTACGTGGCGCGACCGTTAGTCACGGTTACTATAAAAAGCCGGAAGAAACCGCAAAAGTTATCGATAAGGATGGTTGGTTACTAACAGGTGACGTAGGTCGACTAGATGAAAATGGTTATATTGAGCTAATTGGACGAACGAAGGATATTTACAAAGTATCGGGGGAATTAGTTTCCCCTCGTGAAGTGGAAGAGGCCATTTCCAAGCATCCAATGGTCGACCAGGTTGCTGTTATCGGAGTACCCGATTCCTTAACTACAGAAGCTGGTGCCGCGTTCATTGAATTAAAAGCCGGTGAAGATTGTAAGAGAAAAGATATTTTGAGCTGGTGCACTGATTATCTCGCTCGGTTCAAGGTGCCTCGTCATATCTGGTTTATAGAAACAACAGAATGGCCATTAACGAGTACTGGAAAGGTGCAAAAATTCCGGTTAAAGGAAATTGCCGAAGAAAGATTGGCGACAAGAAATAAATAATTTCTAGAGTTCAAAAATAGGGAGATGCATGTAAATGAAGGCTTGGCATAAGGAAATAATACGTGTTCATTATAAAGATACGGATCAAATGGGCGTTGTCCATCACGGTAACTATGTAAACTTGTTTGAAATAGGTCGAACCGAATGGATGCGACATGCAGGTATTCCGTACAGCAAAATGGAGGACATGGGACTTTTACTGCCTGTAATGGATCTGAATATAAACTATCAAAACTCCGCTCGATATGATGATCTTCTTGTCATCTATACGAAAGTAAGTAATTTTTCAAAAGTACGCCTGCAGTTTGATTATGAGGCAAGGCTCATCCCAAACAATGATGCTCAAGGAAAGGTAGCCGATACACCAACTGGAGAGTTGCTCGCAAAAGGTTCCACTGTCCATATGTGGGTCACACGTGATTGGAAGCCTGCCCGGATAGATCGCTTTGCCCCAGAAGTATATGCGCTATTTCAAGAAGCGTAATTATTTTGATAGAGAGGAGCATGACCATGAATGAATCGATGCCAATAGCTGTAACGGGAATGGGAACGGTGAGCCCTTACGGTGTAGGACTGTCTATGTTTTGGGACAACTTAATTGCGAATAAATCTGCTGTTAAAGAAGTTGAAGATGAACAACTGCATCAGTGGGCTCCCGTTGGTGCGAGAGTTCAAGATTTCAATCCTGCAGACTATCTACCAAAGAAGCTAGTTAAAAATACGGATCGTTTTACCCAACTTGCACTTATTGCAGCAACAGAGGCTTTGTCTAATGCTGGTATTCTTGGAGAAGATGGCGAAACAATTGCTCCCAGTATTGATCCAGAACGGATCGGCACTTCTATTGGATCAGCCTTTGGGGGTATTCAGTCATTAGAGGAAGGCTCTGGAAAATTAGCTACAGGAAAAGCTTCACGTGTCGGCCCTCGGCTCATTTCCAAATGCATCCCGAATGCAGCTGCAGCCACTATTGCAAAGCACTATGGTTTACGCGGTCCTTCGAGTACTCATGTAACAGCCTGTGCAGCATCAGCGCATGCGATTGGTGAGTCTACTTTCTGGTTTTGGCGTGATGATGTGGATTTCGTACTCGCTGGCGGAGCTGATTGCCTCTGGTCACCTGTTTTCCTATCAGGTTTACGGGATATGGGGGCGCTCGCAACAGAAGGACCAGAAGACAAAACGACATGGTCACGTCCTTTTGACCGAGATAGAACGGGCATGCTAATGGGGGAAGGGTCAGCTTTATTTGTGCTTGAACCATTGGAAAAGGCCAAAGCACGCGGTGCCCATATCCATGCCATTTTAGGCGGGTATGGCTCCTCAAATGATGCCTACCACGATACAGCCCCACATCCAGATGGCACAGGTGCCGCGCTCGCGATGAAACGAGCACTACGTTCAGCTAATTTGGGGCCAGCTGACATTGAATATGTTAATGCCCATGCTACATCTACTAAAGCCGGAGACATTGCTGAAACGAAGGCATTGCTAAGTTTATTTGGGAAACAATTGGATGCTATCCCTGTAAGTTCGATAAAAGGTGCGGTTGGCCATCTACTTGGAGCTGCTGGCGCAATCGAAAGCCTCGCTAGCATAAAAGCAATGGAAACAGGAATTATTCCCCCCACCCTCCATTGTGAAAATCGGGATAAGCTCGCCCCAATGGATGTCGTACCGAACCAAAGTCGTAAACAGCAAGTTAAGACAGTACTGAGCAATTCATTTGGATTCGGTGGGCAAAACGGCACATTGATATGGAAGGCATATAATGCTGAGGAGCAGGGTTAATCCCTGCTCTCTTGCATATTTTAAAACGAAAACGTAGTAGGAGGTATTAACATGTCAACTGCCAAACTTATTCTCGGTTCTTCTTCACCTAGAAGACAGGAGTTACTAAAACAAGTACACCTCCCCTTCTCTGTTCGTACACCAGATATTGATGAATCACAAATTACAACAAATAATCCAATCGAGAAGGTAGAACAACTAGCAATACAAAAAAGCCAATCTATCCCTTTGTTAGATGAAAAAGAAGTGATCTTAACAGCAGATACAGTCGTTTCCTATAAGCAACAAATCTTTGAAAAACCAAAGAACAAAGAAGCTGCTATTCATATGATTTCGGACTTAAGTGGGGAAACGCATAAGGTCTATACTGGTGTAAAGATACGTTCTTCAACACAGGAGCTTGTTTTTGTGGAACGATCAGAGGTAGAATTTTGGCCATTGTCAGAGGAAGAAATAAACTGGTATGTATCAACCCCTGATCCCTACGATAAAGCTGGAGCTTACGGGATTCAGAGCCTAGGAGCAGCGTTTGTCAAAAGAATTAATGGTGACTACGCAACAATTGTTGGGCTACCTATTTCGAAGGTAGTACGAGAATTAAGGCAGTTTTCCATTTTTCCAAATTAATAAAAGGGCTGCCTTAGGACAAGCCCTTAATGGAGATAAGCTTATAGAATAAATCCACCTATAAGCTTATCCCCTATATCGCATGCCCAGTCCTTTTAAAAAGTTCCTCGCATACCTATCGCCACATCTTCTGTAATTGCTGTGGCCTTCTTTTCGAAGCAATGCACTTAACTCACCTTTAGAGACGTTAACCCCTACTTCTTCCCAAATTGCTAACATATCCTCAGTTGTTAGCTTCAACGCTATCTTTAATTTTTTCAGCATAACATTATTAACACTGCCACTGTTTTTTATCATCATAGGCGGACGTTCAGGCTGGCCTGGTTTTGGTTCTTGTTTTCCTCTTTTATGTACAATAAGACCATTAAAAAAAGACTCCAACATTGGATTATCACATGGAAGCTCATACTCATTTTCATCATCACTTAGGCTATCATTTAACCTGCTGAGCATTTCCTGTACATCTTCTTTTGTAACTTCCACGTCTCCTAATTGAAATATCTTAACCATATCCTCATCTTTTATATCAAGTGCATATCTTAAACGAACAAGGATATCATTATTGTTCATATCCATCGCCATTCCTCCTAATAGTCGGGTTAAATAACTAGTTTACCACGTAACGGAAAGGTTTTACAGTATGGCTGGATGATTGGACTTATGACTGATAAAGGGGAACATGAAACTGCCACGTGAACCTTTTAAAGTGGCACAGCTTTGCCTTGTTGCGACGCGACTCCGCCTTGGTGTCGCGACTTTTTCTCTTTCTGACGCGACTTTCACTCTTTATGGCGCGACCTCGCCTTGTTGCGACGCAGCACTTCCACAAACTGACGCGACTATCCAAAATACATATGAAAGGGAGGAGCCAATACAAAGGTCCTCCCCTAAGCTTACAAGCTAATCTTAAACTTCTCCTTCATCTAATGGTGCGAGGGAGTCCATATGGCTAGCGATCATAGCGATAATGGTGCTAGCTTCATCCTTGCTAAAAATAAAATGAGATTCATCTTTAATCAAATCGTCGTCCTCTGTCCAGATACGGTTTGTTCGCTTAAGTACTCCATCTCCAGTTTCTCCTACAACTCCAAACTGATAGGAAATCTCTACCTCATCCTCGTCATAGTACGCCGTAACCTCAGGAGTTTCCCATTCCACATCAATTTCCTCAAAGTATATTTCATCCGTTTCTTCTTCATCGTCCATAATATAACCTGAGTCATCTGTTTCAATAAAATCCGCTTCAATGTACTCGTGGAAGCTCTCATGAACAGCATCCATGATATCGTCTATATCTTCAAGCACTACTTTACTAGTCAATCCATATTCCGGGTCTATCGTTTGAATATAGAACTCTTCATTATATGGATCGAAGAATAATGTACAGAAGTAATCAATGTCCTCTTCCCCACTGTAAGTGAAAAAGTCTAAACGAGGATGCTTGGCTCCGCGCTCAATGGACATTCTTCCATTCTCATCGTACTTTTCGCATATTGAATTAAGGCTTTCTTGCAATTCCTCACATACCCTATCAAACCATTCCAAGTGCATAGAGATTCCCACCTTTTTATTGGATTCCCCTTTAGTATGAACGGATATCCAAAAATATCTCCATAAATCCACAGGTAAATTTTGCGATATTATTATTTAAGCAAAGAAGCCATTCAAAAAAACATGGAAATGCACTTTAATAGATAATTAAAAATCCCCTGTAAGAAATGTTTGCATATTTCCTACAGGGAGTTTCCTTTAATAGAATTCCTAGGCGAGATCTGCGCCATTTGATTGGATGACTCGTTTATACCAATCAAAGCTCTTCTTTTTACTTCTATCTAATGTGCCTTCACCTTTATTGTCCCTATCTACATAAATATATCCATAACGCTTTTTCATCTCACCAGTTGAGGCACTTACGATATCAATTGGTCCCCAGCTTGTGTAACCGATTAGCTCAACACCATCCTGAATAGCTTCCCTCATCTGTTTAATATGAGCACGCAAGTAGTCAATCCTATAATCATCGTTAATCTCGCCAGACTCATTTGGCTCATCCATAGCTCCAAGACCATTTTCTACAACAAATAGAGGTTTTTGATAACGATCGTATAATTGATTTGCTGTAATTCGGAAACCTTTTGGATCAATTGTCCAGCCCCATTCTGATTTCTGCAAATATGGATTAGAAATAGATCCAAATACGTTCCCACTTGTCGTATTCTCTTGAACTGTTGGATCGGTGCTTGTTAACCGGCTAGCATAATAACTAAACCCAATATAATCTACGGTATGATTTTTTAGTAGTGCTTCATCACCATCTTCTGCTTGTATGGTAATCCCCTTTTCCCGGAAGAACCGTTTCGCATAACCAGGATACTCTCCACGAGATTGTACATCGATAAAGAAAAAAGACTCACGATCTTTTTCCATTGCGTCTAGGACGTCATCTGGATTACTTGAATAAGCATATGTCATACCAGCCGCTAACATACAACCTATTTGCGCATCTGGATTTATCTCATGGCCAGCTTTCACTGCTATAGCACTGGCGACTAGCTGATGATGTGCTGCCTGATATTTAATCTGTTGCTCATTTTCACCTTTTTGGAATACAAGTCCTGCTCCAACATATGGTAAATGTAAAAGCATATTAATTTCATTAAAGGTCAACCAATACTTTACTTTATCTTTGTATCGCGTAAATACTGTCCTAGCATATTTTTCAAAAAAACCTACTAGTTTTCGGCTCTTCCAGCTACCGTAAGCCTCTACCAAATGAACTGGTACATCAAAGTGAGCAAGTGTAACAACTGGTTCGATTCCATGCTTTTGCAATTCATCAAAAACGTTATCATAGAACTGCAATCCTGCTTCATTCGGGACCGCGTCGTCACCGTTTGGAAAGATACGAGCCCACGATATAGACAGACGTAGTGATTTAAAACCCATTTCTGCAAAAAGCGAAATATCCTCTTTATAGTGATGGTAAAAATCAATTGCTTTATGTGAGGGGTAAAATTCTCCGTCTAATGGCGAATAGGAAGGTAGGTTCCCTGTCATAATAGAATAACGTTTTTCTCCTGTTGGGAGCAGATCTACCGTCGTTAACCCCTTCCCATCCTCTAAGTAAGCTCCTTCAGTTTGGTTGGCAGCAATTGCACCGCCCCATAAAAATCCTTTTGGGAAAGTCTTTACTACTTTATCCATAACAATTCACCTCTATCTGTAATGTAGATCAGTGAGAGACAAGATCCCCCACTGATTAATTTCCCTCCTATAAATTTTCTCCATTTGAAAAGATAACATCTTTATACCAGTAAAATGACTTTTTACGTGACCGTTCCATAGTACCGCTACCGTCATCATGTTTATCTACGTAAATAAATCCATAACGTTTTGAATACTGACCTGAGGATGCACTTACTAAATCAATACACCCCCAACTTGTATAACCAATTAGATCCACGCCATCTTCCACTGCTTCTGCCATTTGCTCAATGTGGGAGCGAAGATAATCAATACGGTAATCATCATTAACCGAGCCATCCTCTTCCACTTCATCATAAGCTCCTAGACCATTTTCTACTACCATAAGTGGTTTTTGATAACGGCCATATAACTCATTTAAAGAAATCCTTAAACCAACAGGATCTATCTCCCAACCCCAATCACTTGCTTGTAGGAATGGATTTTTGACTCCTCCGATTAAGTTTCCATGGCCCATTTCTTCTGGCGTTTTTTCTAATTTATCTGTCCGTGACATATAATAACTAAAAGAGACGAAGTCTACAGTACCTTCTTTAATGGTTTCAAGATCTCCTTCTTGAATGTTTAACTCGACATTATTTTCTTTAAAATAACGCTTCGCGAAGGAAGGATATTCCCCTCTTACTTGTACATCTCCACAGAGATAATTAAATATATTACTTTCCTCTTGAGCATGCATGACATTCTCAGGTTTTGAATCGTAGGAATAAACAGGCGCGTAGATTAACATACAACCAATTTGGGATCCTGGAATCAAATTATGTCCTAGCTTAACGGCTCGTGCACTTGCGACAAATTGATGATGTAAGCCTTGGAAACTATCTTGTAAACGAGTTTCTTCACTTTCAGGTGAAAACCCAAGTCCTAGCAATGGCATATGTGTTGCACCATTAATTTCATTGAACGTTAACCAATATTTAACCTTATTTTTATACCGTGTAAAGATAGTTTCAACATAGCGATCAAAAAACTCAACTAGTTTCCGATTTCTCCACCCACCATATTCTTTTATCAAGTGTAATGGTGTTTCATAATGTGCGATAGTTACTAATGGTTCAATTCCATGCTTATGAAGTTCATCAAATACTCGGTCATAAAAGGCTAAGCCTTCCTCATTTGGCTCCAATTCATCTCCTTTAGGGAAAATACGGCTCCATGCAATACTCATACGATATGTTTTAAACCCCATGTCTGCAAATAAGGCAATGTCTTCTTTGTAACGATGATAGAAGTCGATACCCTCATGGTTCGGATAACTATATTTAGATTTATCAATTTCAAAATCAAACCCAGTTTGTCCAAGTAACTCAAGCCTCGCTTTACCACCAGGTAAGACGTCAGCTAAGTTAAGACCCTTTCCACCTTCACCATATCCACCTTCAAGTTGGTTGGCCGCAGTAGCTCCGCCCCATAAAAATCCTTTTGGAAAACTTTCTGTCATGATATATTCCTCCTAGTTAGTTTGGAACAAGGGCCGATCTATGATGTCGACCCAGCTCTTCCTTATTTTATTTTTAGCTCAATCAATGGATCCTGAGATTTGACTTGTTCTTCACTCGTTCCAGTCATTTCAAATTGATCATGATTTGTTACAACAACTGGTGTAGTAAGAATAAAGCCCTCTTTTTTAATCGCCTCTACATCAAATTCAATTAGCAATTGTCCTCTTTTCACACGATCTCCTTGCACAATATAAGCGTTAAAATGTTTCCCTTCTAATTGCACTGTATCCACCCCTACGTGTATTAGTAGTTCTGCACCTTCATCAGATGTGATACCGATGGCATGGTGAGTTGGGAATAATGCTGAAACGGTACCTGATACTGGTGAAAACACTTTACCTTCAGAAGGGTCAATTGCAATGCCTTTACCTAGTGCACCTGATGCAAAAGCTGTATCTTCAATTTCTTCTAAGCTCTTTATTTTTCCATTTAATGGACTACCAACCAACTCATTTCTTAAATCTTGACCCGCTGTTGTATTTGTTGCTGTCACTGTTGCTTGGCTCGTATCAATCGTACTTTCTTCCATTTTATTAATGCTACCGAAGAAGTAAGTTAAGACGAAAGCTATCACAGATCCTACCACAACCGCTATAATTGCTCCATACACGGACATATTAAGACCCTCATCAGGAATAAAAGATGGGAATTGGAAGACTCCTAGTCCTCCCATAACATATCCCTTTGAACCAAAAGCTCCTAATAGGGCCCCACCAATTGCTGACGAAATAATAGTAAAAATAAATGGCCTTTTTAAAGGTAAAGCAATCCCGTACATGCCTGGTTCTGTCACACCAAAGATTGCTGAAATAATTGCTGGTACACTAAGTGTTTTTGTGTTTTTATTTTTCGTCCTTAACCAGACAGCGAAGATTGCTGTAGCTAATGCAAATGAATGGACAAAGATTAAAGCTAGAATTGGGTCCACTCCGCCAACAGCAATGTTATTCATGGCAATTGGCACAAGCCCCCAATGAAGACCAAACATAACAAACACTAACCAAAATCCACCAAGAAATGCTCCTGCAATGATTGGACTTAAATCATAGACCCAAATCGTAGCTGTTCCTAATAACTGACTAGCCCATGTTGCGATAGGACCGATGATGATAAATGTTAATGGAATAATGATAAGTAATGTGAACATCGGCACCAGGAACATCCTTACAACCGATGGGATAACCTTCGCAAAGAATCTTTCTAGCTTAGCTGCAAAAAATGCGGATATTATAATAGGAATAACAGACATGGAATAAGTCATTAATATAACTGGTATACCAAAGAATTCAATGTAAACAGGTGATTCAAACATTGTTCCTGAGAATAAGGTGTACAATGGTTCTCCTGCACTTGGTATTCCTTCTAGAGTTGGGTAAACCAGCGCCATAGCGATAACCATACCTAGGAACGGCGTTCCGCCAAACTTCTTCATTGCTGTATATCCTAAGAGGATTGGTAAGAAGTAAAATAGCCCATCTCCAATTGCATTTAGAATCTGGTATGTTCCGCCTTCTTCATTAAGCCATCCAATGGCAACAAATAAAGCATTGAATCCTTTAATCATACCGGAGGCTGCTAGCACTCCAAGTATTGGAGTAAAGATTCCAGAAATCATATCAATAAAGCGATTAAATAAGCTTCCTTTTTCTTCATTGCCATCAATATCCGAAGATCGCTCACCTTGGAAACCACCTTCTTTTACGACAGCCTTATAAACATCGGCTACATGATTCCCAATTACCACTTGGTATTGCCCTGCGCTTTTACGAACTGTTACCACGCCATCCATATTTTCTAACGCTTGTGTATTCGCTTTACTTTCATCCTTCAATTTAAAACGAAGACGCGTGATACAATGCACAACACTGTTAACGTTTTCTTTTCCTCCGACATGTTCAGTAATGTCTTTCGCCAATTGATTGTATTTCATAATCTGCCACCTTCTCCCCTTTTTTTCAAATAAAAAACCTGAACCAATTCGGAATACGCACATAGAAACTGCGTAAATCCAATTGATTCAGGTTATGCCCAAACTAGGTAACATTCCTAAACGTTTATTAAATTAGCGTTAATTAATTAACAATTTAAATTTATCATGCGATTTCATTAATGTCAACAAGAAAATAAAACGTTTTCATAGATTATTCACCATTAGTCTGTCGCTGCCGATATGTTACTCGGTGTATATGTACAGTAATATAGATTTTCTCATCTTGTGACAAAGACCAATTAAAGTTCTTCTCTAAATATAGATTAATTTTTTCTGTACAAGAAAATGCTTTGTTATATTTACGCTGCACTTGCTCATATAGAAAATCATCAACAGTATCTTCCAACTTTTCTTTCCTAATAAAACGAATAGAAAAATAGCGTAGATGAGTTAGAAACCGTTCATAATTAATGGAACCTTCATCTAATTCCATTTGGTAATGATATTTAACAATATTCAATATATTGTTAACCATATCTGTTACTTGGACGGCCACCTCTAAGTTTTCTCCAGAGATCCCACTATTTACTAAATGCAAGGCTATAGACGCCGCTTCATCTTCATCCATACGGAATCCTGTATGCTCTTCAATAATATTTAAAGCTTTTAATCCAATCTGAAATTCTTTCTTATAATATTTTCGTATTTCATAGGACAGTGGGTTTTTTAATTCAATTCCTTGCTTATGTCTACTAACAGCAAAGCTAATGTGGTCAGTTAATGCCACATATAAGTATTCATCTAATTTATAGGACAGTTGAGACTGAGCACAGTCCAATATATGCGTTGCGATTTCCAGATAATTTTCTGAGGTGTATTTTAATAATTGGTCTAATTTTTCGGAAGTATGTGTGTTTTGGAGTACAAATTTTTTCTCTATTTTTAATTCATCTATCGATTGACCAACCTTTTTTTGGAAAGCTAATCCTTTCCCCATTACTACCAGCTCTTTATTGTTTTCATTTTCGGTTATAACAACGTTATTATTTAAGACCTTCTTTATGTCCATATAAACACCTCCCCTGAAAATGGACTTTTCCCGAACAATTTTTAGTATAAGAAATTTATGAATATAAAAAATAACTTAAAATAACTTTATAAAAAGAAAAACCTAAATTTGGTCACAGGTACCCATAAAGGGTCCCTTCCACAAATTTAGGTTTTGCCTGCCGAACAGTAACAATCCTGCTAATTGTAAACGGTTTAATATTATTTAATCATACACAATTTGGCGTGTCAAGCTAAGTCAATATATTCAGATATACTCGTAATTGGTTAATATGAACTAGGTCTTTTTTTAATTAAATATATAAATCCATCTTAGGATTTTCAACTTCAACTGCTAATTGGTGATGGTTCCCTAAATTGACCGCACCGCTTCTTTTATCGGCTTACTACCATTCACAATTTGAAACTCTTTTCCAATCGTATTCTTATCTTCTAGGCATGCTTCAATGACTTTCGCAACATCTTCTCTGGAGATTTGCCCACGAGCTACATCCATACCTGCTTCAATTTGGCCAGTTCCTTCTTCATTCGTAAGTCCACCAGGATGAATGATGGTATAATCCAAGTCTGTTGCTCGTAACCATTCATCTGCATAATGCTTTGCTGCAACATATGGAGCAAAGGAATCAGGTGCTTCCTGAATAGCTTCCCGTCTTGTATCAAAGGAACTAATCATGATAAATCGCTTCACACCGGACTTCTTGGCAGCTTCAATTGTTTTAACTGCGCCATCTAAATCAACCATAATGGTTTTGTCTTTCCCTGTTTTCGGTCCAGATCCGGCAGTAAATACAACCGCATCTACGCCCTCAGCAGCTTTGGCAATCGAATCAATATCTTCTTCCAAGTCAACTATTGCTGTTTCTGCATTTCGTTCTACAAAATAAGTTGCTTGCTCCTTTTTACGGATCATTGCTTTAGCTTCAAGTTGATCATTATCTTGAATAAACGTGACAAGATGCTTACCAATTTGGCCATTTGCCCCAACTACTAATGTTTTCAATGCCTACACCCTTTCTAAGATTGTGAGTTATGTTACCTCTATTGTGCCCTTTTCCCTTTCTGTAAATCAATTATGCTGTTTGACCGTACAATGGAAAAAAGAACCCAATGTAGGATTCTGTTGTTAAGTTATTTTGCAGTATAACCGCCATCTACAAGAATGGTGGTTCCTGTAACAAAATCGTTTTCTGCTAGAAATACGAAAGCATGTGCAACTTCTTCTGGGTTTCCTAGTCTTCCAATTGGATGTTTATCCACGAGACCATCATAAAAATCACCCAGGGATTCTTTGTTTACAAGGCCTGACTCTATGAAGCCTGGTGCAACGGCATTTACCCGGATGTTCTGATCAGCATACTCCAGCGCTAGGGATTTTGTTATTTGATTGACAGCACCTTTGGATGCAGCATATGCCATTGAAGTTGGTTCCCCAACCGAGCCTAAAATAGAGGAAGTGCTTAGAACGACACCGCCGCCTGTTTTTATCATTTCGCGTATTGCGTATTTCGCTCCATAGAAAACCCCATCCTGGTTAACTGAAATAACTTGTTTGTATTCTTCTTCAGTTACCTCATGAGTTGGTTTCTGGATACCAATACCAGCGTTATTAACAATGATATCTACTCTGCTAAAATGTTCTACCGTTTTAGCCACCATGCTTTCAACAGACTCTTCATTTCCAGAATCTACTTTTACAAAATACACATTGTCTGAATATGATTGTTTTAATTCTTTTTCAGCAGCTAGTCCACCTTCTTCATTGAAATCAGCAATAACAACCTTCCCACCCTTTGCTAGAAAAGCTTCAACAGTTGCTAAACCAATACCAGATGCTCCACCTGTAACAATTGCAACTTTATTTGTTAAATCTGTCATATTATCTTCCTCCTCTTATTATAGGAAAAGTTATACCCATGCATCTTATTATGCTCACTTTTATATTCTTCCCTTATAAGATTTGAAAGAAACACGCAAACCTATCTGTCAATCCAACACCGATCTATCTAGCCATTCATTAACTAATTTCTGGAATAGATCTGCTTGTTCAATCTGTACATAATGTCCTGCTTGTTCCAGTACATTATAAGATGCCTTCTGATAACGATCTAGAATTTGAAAAGCATCTTTATATCCGACCACTGCATCTTGTTTTCCTAAAATAAACGTACTTGGCTTATCAAAACTATCTTCTTCTAGCATTGTGGATAATCCATAATGCTGTTCAATTTTTGCAAGAAAGTCGTTATCAGCACAAATGATTCCCGCATAAACTTCATCCCGGTAACGAGCCCAATTCTTTTTATTCAACACAACGTTCTCTGAGCGAAAGGCTTCTTTTTCGCGTGGAGTCAATTGCGATAGTAATCCATCATCCTCCTGTAAAATAGTATGAGCGGGTAAAGTCCTTTCTCCTTTTTCAGGAATAATGACGGGACAAAGCAAGCATAGCCCTATAACATGCTCACGCTGAGCGGCTATTAGGCCACGGGCTAAATATCCCCCATACGATTCTCCCTTAAGCAGGTACCGCTGATCAGGAATGATTTGTTGAATAAAGTCCAAGACGGTTTCCAACATGTCATCTGCATTCTCTACTTTTTGGTAATTTCTAGTTTTACCCATGCCGGGTAGATCAAAATAGATCCTTTTAAACCCAGACCTCTCCCGAAAGATTGGTTCCATACATCCTTTCATAAGTCGGTGATCAACACCAAAACCATGTATCATGATTATGGGGATACCATCTCCAATCACCTCATAATAGATTGATGCTTTAGTTACACTACAATATGGCATAGGACGACTCCCTTATTTTTAAATAATTATATGTAACAAGACTAATAATGCTTTTTCATAAAGTGAAACTTCAATCAATGGGGTTTTCGTTCTTCCCCCACTGATTGTTAGTTGAACGAATCGGGGGGTTAGCGTCCGTTTACTCCCATTTAAACATCACTGTTTCACTTCATGTTTTGAGTGAGAGTCTTACGGACGATTGCAACGGGATAAATTAGAGAATAATCTCCTTTAATTACAATATCAATGTATTCTAACCCATTTTTCTTGTATAGTTAGAATAATCAAGAAAAAATGGACTTTGGAGGATATTCAATGAGAAAAATTATCTTATCGACAGAAAGCGGAGCCGATTTACCAGCAGATTTAGCTGCAGCCCACAATATTCAAGTTGTCCCAATGCACGTCATCATGGATGGGAAGGACTATCTAGATGGTTCTTTACCTGTACAAGACATATATAATTATTATGATCGTACCAAAAAAATACCTTCCACAACATCCACAAATGCACATGAATACGAAGAATTCTTTTCAAAGATAAATAAAGACCATCCTGATTGCATGATTGTCCATATCGGCTATACATCCAAAGCCTCTTCCTCTTTCCAACATGCAGTGATAGCTTCAGAAGAATTTGATAATCTCATCCTCATTGACGCTTTAAATGTCACAGGTGGGCTAACTGCCATCATTATGTTCGCTGCCCAACTGTTAGAAAAAGAGCCAGGAATAGAGCCAACTTCACTTGTAGAAAAAATTGAAGCCATCATACCGAAATCCAAGCTTGCTTTCGTACCTGGCAGCTTAGACTTTTTACGAGCAGGTGGACGCGTAAGTAATGTGGCTTATCTCGGAGGTGCATTGCTAAAATTAAAGCCCAGAATTGAACTAATTGATGGCCACCTTGTGTCCAATAAAAAATATCGTGGAAAAATGAGCAGTGTTTCAGAAAAGTTCATCAGAGAATACTTCAATCAATACGATATTAACAGGGAGCAATTATATCTCATTTACTCTATCGGTCTTGCAGAAGATATTAAAAATAGAATGGAAGAAATCGCAATTGAACACGGCTTCAAAAATATAACTTGGATGCAGGCCGGCGCAATGATATCCACCCATTCTGGCCCTGGTGGCTTTGGAGTTGCGGGGATAGAAGTATAGAGGGCATTATTATAAAATACGTGTGGGTTTATTGGTGTAAGTAGTTTAAACTGTTCTGAGCTAAAAGAAGTAACCGCCCCCTTACCAGTGCGATTACTTCTTTTTAAATAACTCACATTTGGTCAACCGCTCTTTATGCGGCTGTAGTTGTGGTTTCGGGTAGTTCGAGCTACTCGGTACCTTTTTCATATTAATAGCATAATTATACTGCAAATTGGCAGTATAAAGTTAACTTTTCCGTTTAAATAGTCTCTAACCTTTTTCATGCAAAATCGACAGAATATACATATAATATGCTACAATAGTAACAGATTTTTTCCAAAAAGGGGCAGCTCCAAATGGTCGAAAAAGTAAAAGAATCATTTCTTAAGTTTACAGAATTAAAGGAACAAAAAGGTATTAAGCTATTGGGAAACTTCCTATTAATTCTATCCGTTATTGTCATGGGTCTAATAATATGTACAGTAGTCTATTTTTTTATTGCGGATTTTTTATACAATAATTAAATAAAAGGTTCATCTACAAATTAAGCCGAAACTACATGGTTGACTTAATACCCGTTCGCGGATATTATAGACATTGTAAGTCTACGATTAAAGGAGTACTATTTTATTATGAAATTTTCAAAGGCTACAAACTATGCTTTGCATACAATGCTATTCCTAGTTAAAGCAGAAACGGATAAACCAATTGGTGTTCAGCAATTAGCTGAATCTCAAGATGTTTCTCCCACATACCTTTCCAAGATATTAACAAAACTTGTCAAAGCACGCTTGATTGATTCGATCTCAGGTGCACAGGGAGGATATAAATTATCCCGTAATAGAGATGAAATTAATTTCTTAGACATTATTCATGCAATAGAGGGAACAGCTTCATTATTTGAATGTGACTTTCACCACAGTGACGGTTGCCTAATCCAAGCTGAAATTAAAAATGCAGAGGAAAAGATGAATGAGCATCTTAGGAAAACAAAATTGATTGATTTGGTTAAAAAGGAACAGCGTTTATCATAACTTCTTTTGTGTTATGGTAAACATATTTTTTAAGCAAATTACAGATATTAAGAGTCTTTAATATCTTTTGAGGAGGTGGTGTTTTATATAGTAAAGGATGTTTTTTTAAGCAAATTATAGATATCAAGAGTCTTTAATATCTTTCAAAGGAGATGGCATAAATGAGATATGATTGCGTCATAATTGGTGGAGGGCCAGCTGGGTTGAATGCTGCATTAGTACTAGGAAGAGCAAGGCGCAGCGTGGCTTTAATTGATGGTAACAAACCGAGAAATGCAGTAACTCACGCTTCACATGGGTTTATTACAAGAGACGGTGTAACACCAACCGAATTTCGTACAATAGCGGCAAATGAATTATTACGATACCCTACCATTGATCATTTACAAGCAGAGGTGTCTTCTGTTGAAAAAGTGGATGCTGGATTTGAGGTTCGAGATTCTTCTGGTCTTGTTTATCAAGCAAGAAAAGTCATCTTGGCTACAGGGGTAAGCGAAATCTTTCCTACGATTGAAGGGTTCTATTCCTTTTACGGTAAAAGTTTATTCGTATGCCCCTATTGCGATGGCTGGGAGCAGCGTGATCAGCCGTTAGTTATCGTATCTGAATCACCTCACGTATTTCATTATGCAAAAACAATCTACAATTGGAGTAAGGACTTAGTTGTTTGTACAAATGGTCATGCTCTACTGGATGATGAACAAAAAGAGAAATTGGAAGCAAAAGGAATTAAGATAATGGAACAAGCTGTTTCCTCTTTTCTTGGGCAAAATGGCCAGCTTGAAAAAGTTCGTTTCAAAGATGGGATAGAAATAAAGCGAAGGGCCGGCTTTGTCATGTCTGAAATGGTGCCTAATATACAACTCGTTGAAAACTTAGGCTGTGAAAAGGAGCAATCAGGCACATTAAAAACCGATGATTTTGGTCGTACTACTATAAAAGATTTACATATTGCCGGGGATGCCTCCTATGTGTATCCATCTCAATTAATCTTTGCTGCAGCAGATGGTAGTCGAACAGCAGCAGCTGTAAATATGGATTTAACAGAAGAAGATTTTTAGCTTATGAGATAGACTTTAATCAAGAACGAATAGGAGGAGTGTAATGTGGAACAAAATGTTTTTGAACAGCTAGCAAATAGATATGATTCAGATGAAAGAATAGAATTAGCTAACGTAATTGTGAAAGAAGTGAAATCAGAACTACTAAACATAAACAGTAAATCAAAATCCCTCCTTGACTATGGGAGTGGTACTGGTCTCGTTAGTTTAGAATTAACCGACTTAGCGGATTCTATCGTACTAGTGGACTCATCTAAACAAATGACGGATGTTGCGCAAGCGAAAATTATCAACAGGGGTGTTAACAATGCGAAAGCAGTTTACTCAGATTTTACTCAAAAAACTTCTGCACTTAAGGCAGACATCATTCTAACATCTCTTGTCCTTCTTCATATACCGGATACGAAGAAGATCTTACAACAACTCTTTCAGGTTTTAAATAGTGGCGGCAAGCTTATTATTGTCGACTTTGACAAGAACGATAAAATTAACCATCCAAAAGTACACAACGGTTTTACTCACGAAGAGCTGAAAAATTGCTTAACAGAAGTTGGCTTTAAGTCAACTCAAATCAAGACATTTCATCATGGAACACGGATTTTTATGAATCAAGATGCTTCCATGTTTATCTCAAGTAGCATGAAATAATAGAGTATAAAGCGGGCTTTAACACTTTTAATAAGAATAGCGACTAATACTCAAAGTGGCTTAAATAATTATCGCTAAAGGCAATTTGTATACAGTTTGATTATAGTAAAGCCAGCAATCTTTTGTTGCGGAGTAGAAGTGCACGTTCTGCACCAGCCAATGCTCCAATTCCCGCGATTAAGATATTTTCAATATAATTAAAATTAATTGGAGATACAAATGTTCCAAAGTTATCTGAAACCCAAGGAATTTGAGTAATACCTTCCAGTATTTGAGGAAGACCTAGAATTGCAGTTAATAATAAAAGGCAGATTGAAGTACACCCTACTAACTTACTCAGTGTAGGGTGTTTTTTCTCTAGCCTTAAGCGTAATCCTCTAACTGAATTATTATCCGGGTGCAAAAGATATTCTTTTCCTTCATTATCAACATAGTGCATTCTCTTAATTCCATAGGAGCCTGAAGAAACTTCAATTACACCATCATCTATAGAGAAAGTAGCCGGAAGTTTTGAGTAAGCAACTTGTTTTCCAGCGCGGTACAATTCAGCTCTTGGTTCTTCAACGAAATATGGATAATTTATAGCATAATCAACTAACTCATCTTTGTCATTCTTAATTTTTATATAAAATACAGTTCTAGTAAATATATGCCATTTCTTATAATCTTTTAACTTCTCACCGTTTCCTTCCTTAACTTTATTTAACTGTCTACGTCTTTTATTAGAACGTAACATATACATACATCCTCTCCTTACTTAAGATCCTTATTAGAAGTTAATACGGGACCGGTATGGCGTGTTTTATACCATATAAATATACTTATCAGAATACTAGCAGCCGAGGGGATGAATATAATCCAGGTCCCTTCCATTCCATCTGTTCGGTCTACATCAGCTAACAAATCAGTTCGTAACACCGTAGCGAGGATATAAGTAAGAGTATTATTAAGTGCATGAATTACTACTGCATACTCTAACCCACCAGTTCGCCACGTCATTATTGCGAAAGAAATACCAAGAATAATGTAATGTAAGTTGAACCAAAGGTTAGGTGATAAATGAATAGATGCAAACAATAAACTAGAAATAGTTATTCCAACAATAAGAGATGTTTTAGGGTTTTTAAACCAACTGGAGGAAATTTGAAAAACAAGTCCACGAAAGCCGTACTCTTCTCCTGCACTTTGAAGTGGCACCAGTAATATACTTAAAGCAAGGATTAGTAATAAGTCATCCGTATTCCATTCCGTTACAGTGTAGGGAGCGAAATAGTTTAATGTTACAATACATACAGTCATAATAGGGAGTGTGAGTAATATTGCACGCCCAAAAAGTTCTGCACGAAATGAAGAAAGAACTGAATGCAATATATTACCTTTCATACCGTAAAGCCAGCGTTGTAATACCATGCTCCAAGGAATGAGCAGACCAACTGCAAGAAAATTACTCGCCATAAAAATAGGCGTATAATCTGTACCACCTTTTACAGGACTAGTACGTCCAAACACACGACTGTCAATCTCACCGCCGATTAGCGAGAAACCTAAAATGAAGATAAACATTCCACCAATAAGAAGGATAAAAGCTATTAAGCCACGTAAGATTTGTGGTTTATCGCTCACCATGACACGGTGATACGGTACTCCACTTGGAACCTCTCTGTTTGATTTTTTCATAATTAATTGACCATCCTTTTAACACTCTTAATTACCTTTTCCGTATATGCTTCAAGATTTAATTCATCATTAGTTTTTAATATTGATCCAGATATAGCTCCTCGAACGATAACTGCAATAACTTTTGGATCAATATCAACAAATTCTTTAGCCGCTACACCGTTGCGCAGTATTTCATCTAACAGATCATCTAATGCGTCTTTTTCGTCAATATCCACTAGATAATATGGGATATTTTCAGGTGTTCGAGCATTAAATACAATTTCTAGTAATGCTATATTGTTGTCACGATATGCCGCCTGATAAGCTAAGCTCGCTTTAATATACGTAATTAATTTATTCATGTTTGATTTTTCTTTTTCAACTCTTTCTTGGATAAAAGCCCGTTCTTCTAACACAAGATATATTAACGTGTTTTGCATAAGATCTTCTTTTCCAGAAAAATGATACGAAATAAGACCCGTACTAATATTTATATTTTGAGCTATTTTCGATAGCGTTGTTTTTACGTATCCTATTTCTGTCAGCACACTTATGGCGGAATTAATAATTTGTCTTTTCCGTTCATCCGTTTCTAGATAATCTCTACTATTCATTATATTTCCTCCCAAGACACTTTGAATTTAATTGATCAGTCAATCAAATTCATTTTATATCTAGATATGGATTGTGTCAAATTATATTTGGGTAGTAAAAACTCATCAATAAATTTATTGTCGTTCTTTTACTCCCCCCTATAGTTTAGTGAATCATCCTTTCTTTCTACTTAATTAAATTCAACAACAAAGAGAACGTTAATCCTCTTTTGATTAACGCTCCCTTTAGATAAAGATATATATTGAACTCTAAAATCAGTCTAAAACACCATTCTCTTCACTTGCTTCACATAGAAGAAGCGTACAATTAAGAAGTAAACAATCTGTATAAGAGCGAAACTTCCTAGCACGAGCGAAGATTCAACTGTAAGATTGTAATCAAACAAATGAGATAAAGCAGTAAGTGCCACAATGCCGTGAACTAATGCCACTACAATTGGCGAGAAAAATAGAAGAGCAATTTGTCTGTTTACTACCTTTTTTAACTCCGTTTCTGTTAAACCAATTTTGGCAATGGATCGGAACTTGCGCTTCTCTTCATCCAGATCCGTAAATAAACGGAAGTAAAGAAAGCTTCCGGCAGAAACGAAGAATACAATTCCAATAAATAAACCGATAAATAAGATGGGGCCAAACGCTTTATTAATTTCATAAAGTTGATATTCCACAGAAAACGCTTTGTGATCTAATTGTTCATCTAATTTACTTCCCGCTTCAATTATTTGTTCCGTTTGCCCATCCTCTGCCTTCCAAGCAGCACTGTGATCACTTCTTACAACTGTGCCAAGCTGATTGTAGATCTCGTCATTAACCACATAATAACCGTTTAGTTCACCTAATACAGCAGATTTGATTACTTGGCTTGGTTTAATTTCTTCCCCGCCTTCTAATGGAACGTTAGATGCCATTAAGATTTCACTGGCTTTGGTTCCTTCTGCTAGCATGACATCACTCTGCTCCACTACAATCGCTTCATTTTTCTCTGGATTGAGCGGTTCTTCGTCTATTAAAGTGGCAAAACGATTATAATCAGAAGCCTTGGCTATAAGTACTTGACGATCCTCTTCAGGCATTTCATAATAAGTCAATTCCATATCTTCCATTTTTGCCTCAACATTTTCTTCTTCCAATATGGCATTAATTTTCTTAATATCCTTCTCAATAATTTCCTTACTATCATCCAGCCACGGACTATACGTGACAGTAAATGGGTTCATCTCCTTTATCCCTTTAGTTAGGTAGGATTGAAAACCATATAATGAACCAATTGCGCTAAACGCAACTGTAGAAATAATGGCTACCATGAAAAACGTTCTCGCATTATCTTTCATCCGAAACGATAAATCTGAGAATAATAGCATATTGGTTTTCCGCCAAAAGATGGATGTATTATTTTTAAAACGGCGGATGAAAAACACGCTCAGTTGCGTGAAGAGAAGATACGTACCAAGTGTGACTACGAGAATAACTGGGATCATTGCATATACAACATATATCCCCTCTACTAATACTGCCGTGCCATATCCAATGAGTAGGAGCAATGCTGCAACAACAGATAAGAATACCGATGCTTTCGGTTCCCCTTTGGACTGCTTATCCCCCTTCACTAAGTCTGTTAATTTATTTGTACGAAGAATAAACGATACAAAAACAGATATGAAGAAAAACAGCAGCATAAAGCTTCCGAACGTTACGACGACTGCAAGTGTAGGAAAATAGAACGGCAGTGACTCACTTATGATTAAGACATTTTCAGCAACGAGGAGGATGGCTTTTGCGAATAATAACCCTGCCAGAATCCCGCCAACTGTTGCAAAGAAGCCAATTAAGATGTTTTCTAAGAACACCATGAGACGTATTTGCTTATTGGTAGCCCCTAACATGATTAAAAGACCAAACTCTTTTTTCCTCGACTGTAGAAAGGAACTCATTGAATATAAGACGAAAAAGAAAGAAAACACATAGATAATCCCACCCGCAGCTGCCATTCCTAATAGCGCGTTTTGATTAACGGAACCATTGGAAAACGCTGGATGAAATGCAAAGATGGCAAAGGTGAAGAAGACCATCACTGTGAACATGCTACTAAGGAAGTAGGCAATATACAGTCGTTTATTTCGTAAGACGTTATTAAACGCGAACTGACGAAAAGTCATTGCCGTCCCCTCCCATCAAGGAAAGCATGTCAATGATCTTCTGGAAAAATGCTTGTCTATTCTCCCCACGATGGATTTCAGAATGGAGCTTCCCATCCCGGATGAAAATAACTCGATCTGAATAGCTAGCTGCCTGTGGATCATGTGTTACCATTAACAGACTTGTTTTTTCCTTCTCATTAATCTCTTCAAGCATGTTCATGACATCTTTAGATGCTTTTGAATCTAGGTTACCAGTAGGTTCATCGGCTAACAGTAATTTAGGCTTATGAATCATGGCCCTAGCAATGGCTACCCTTTGCGCCTGACCACCAGATATTTCATACGTGCGCTTCTTCATAATTGCGGAAATACCAAGACTCTCCGCAATCTCACGTGCTTTCTCTTTCATTTCTTTAACCCGAGTACCATCTAATGTAAGTGGCAGCACAATATTCTCCTCCACCGTTAATGTGTGCAACAGGTTAAAATCCTGAAAAATAAAACCCAACTCATTACGGCGGAACTTTGCCAAGGCATTTTTCTTCAACTTGTGTGGGTTTTCCCCTTCTATTTCGACTTCTCCCGTTGTTGGCATATCGTTTGTAGAAATAATATTAAGAAGGGTCGTTTTTCCGCTCCCAGACGGCCCCATAATAGAGACAAATTCACCCTTTTCAATTTCTAAGTTGATATCCGTTAGGGCACGATAAGCAACTTTGCCTTCATATATCTTACTTACTTTTGAAAGTCTCAGCATAATCATTCTCCTTTTTCTAGCTTCTAGCAAAAGTATAGTCTACGTGTTGTACTTTAAACTATCGATTATGCTTTCACGAGTATTACACCGATGTAAGGTTTTGTGTTTCAGAGAAAATGATTCGGATGGTGGTCCCTTTTCCAGCTGTTGATTCCATTTCAATACGATGTTCCAACCTTTCAGCAACCTCTTTTACTAAGTAAAGTCCCATTCCTGTTGATTCTCGGTAATTTCGGCCATTTTCTCCTGTATAAAACTTATTAAAAACTCGCTTCTGATCCACATCAGGGATGCCAATTCCAAAGTCTTTTATTTCGAGAACCGCATTTCCTTCGTGCTCGAAAATGCTTAAAACAATGTGTTTTGCTTTGCCTGTAGAATATTTCACCGCATTATGTATGAGTTGGGTTAACAAAAAGAAAAGCCACTTCTCATCAGATTCTACGGTTATGCCAGGTTTCTCTTCTTTTAGTTGTGGGAATACCTCATGACGAATATAAAACAGTTTATTTTCTTGATTCACTTCACGAATTAGCTTGGATAGGGTAACCGGCTTCACCTGGAAGTCCTCTGTAATCGTACGAAGTCTGGCCATATAAAGAACAGTTTTCAGACCGTTTCGCATTCGCTCTGTTTCTTCCCGTATACTTGAGGATTCCGGCTCATCCAGTGTGCGTGCCGTTAATTCAATAACTGAAAGCGGGGTCTTCATTTGGTGTACCCAACGATCCATGAACAGGAGGTGCTCATTCTGTGATTCTTCTGCCTGTTGAAGTTCTTCCTGGTATAAACGAAATTGCGCAAGCAACAATTGATCCAAGGCTTCTGAAATAGGAGTTTGTTCCGTAATTTCAAGAGACTCATCCAGCTTCGCCATCGGATTTTGTAACCTTTGGTAAAAGTTTTTTCTACTAATATAACGGTAAATAAGAAAGGCCGTTAATAACACAATAGACAGGAGAATTGCATAGGTAATGACACCCTTCCCTCGATAGCCGTCTAGCCAAAATAATACGGAAATCATGACACATTGGCTGAGCTGCGTAACGATAAGTAGTAAGTTTTCGCGAAGAAATAGCTTCATGCATTCTCCTCTCCCCATGTAATGCGTAGGCGATATCCCGCACCTCTAACGGTTTCCACCGCATCTTCTATCCCAAGCTCTTGAAATTTTTTTCGAACACGCGTAATATTCACATTCAGCGTATTTTCATCAACAAATGCCTCGTCATCCCATAGTTTTGCTAACAGATCCTGTCTACCAGCAATTCGAGGATAACGATCAAGTAGACTTTCTGTGATATCTGTTTCTTTTTTAGTTAATTGCGCTACTTCATTTTTATAACGTAATTCTAACCGTTCAGGATATAGACTTAATCCCGCTTGGGCCAACACTCTTTCCTCATTCTTAACCGCATATTCACCGTAAGCGCGCCTGAGCTGACTTCTAATTTTGGCCATCACGATATCAGGATGGAACGGCTTTGTAATAAAGTCATCTCCGCCATTTTCAATTGCCATAACTTGGTCCATCTCCCCTGTCCGTGCAGAAATAAAGATGACCGGGCAAATGGACTCTTTTCGGATTTGTCTGCACCAATAATACCCATCATAGCTAGGAAGATTGATATCCAGTAACAAAAGATCAGGCTGCACTTCTCGAAATGTGCCCATGATATCTGAAAAGTTGGTGGCAACCGTCACATCATATTCGTATTTTTTTATATAAGAAGATAAGTATTCTGCAATTTTCATATCATCTTCCACAATCATTATTTTTTTCATATTTATGTCTCCTAGCTCCATATTTCATTCATGTTCAATTTTACATAACAATTCCGGGAAATACCATGATGAGGGAAATGAAGACAAAAAAAACGGGAGAGCTTGTTGGAAGCTAACCCGTTACAAAAAACATACAATTCGTCTGCGCCTGCTAAAAATGTGGCAAGCAGTGAATATAAGAATGACTATTTAACACTTGTTTTTTGATGTTCATAACAATATATTTTTCCATTAAACTTCTTATTTGATAAGCAGTATGTAGCTACCTTATTAGAAACGGCTTTCCGACATACCTCACATTTCGAGTCAATTTTTTGAGATTCTGTTCTTTCTGTATTTTTCTTTTCATTAATTCGAGTTGTGTGCATTTCTCTAATCTTCGGATCTGTAATGTTTGCCTCAGTAAATTCCTTGCAAACTGCTGATTGGTCTTGTTCGGTTAATAAAGCTTCTTTAAATTTCAATTTATTAATAGACACTTTTCTTTGGATGGACTCAGATAGGTAAAGATCATATATTACCAGCTCATCAGAATGAATATCTCTTAGTTCAGAATCAATTTTCAACGTACAACGCTTCGTAAAAGAGACAATAGAAAAAAACTTATTGTGATATTGCTCATCAACATACTTTTTTAATGCCTCTATATGCCCGTAATTCTGTACGATAGGACTTAACATCTTAAATTTACCATTTACTAGCCATGTTTTTCTATTCTTCCCGCCATAAATTGTTCCTTGATAGTTCTTCGTTTCAATTACGAATATGCCAAACGGCGTAATAACGAGATGATCAATCTGAGAATAACCAGATATGGATTTTGGATTTTCAATCATGATGTCATTTAAGTATTTATAATCTTTTGGAAGCTGGGAAAGTTGGATATCTATTTTGTGTTCGCCAATTTCCCCTTTGCGCGTGGCTACCCTTTGATTATTGTTTCTCTTTCTATCGCTCTCATTATTCTGTTTTCTCTTATCAACATGTTTCTTCTCATTAACGGTGCTTTTCTTTTTCTTCTCTACTTTATCTTTTCCCTTAAATATGTTAAACAGCATGCAATTACTCCTTTATCTTTTAGATATTCTACTTATGGGGAGACCCCTGATAACCATATTAATCTAGTCATTTCCTTTTATCGTCTTTTCCAAGGTAAATATGAACATAGTTAGCTATTAATTTATAAAAGGCGACTGCAGTTGCTCCCCTTTATCTTTTTCAATAGAATACTTAGTAAATAGACACTACAAGGAGGATATACCATGCCAACCTATAACAAACTAGTCCGGGACAAAATTCCAGAGATTATCAAAAACACTGGGAAAGACTTCAAAACAGAAATCTTATCAAATGATCGTTACATAGAAGAGCTGAAAACAAAGCTAAACGAAGAGATAACCGAATATCAAGAATCGGCTACAGATACCGATGCACTAGAAGAACTTGCAGATGTTTTAGAGTTAATGCATGCACTTGCTGGTGTCCATGGAGCTTCTTTTGAAGAAATAGAAAAAGTACGAAAAGAAAAAGCTGCTAAAAGAGGAGGCTTTACTGACAGAATCTTTCTAATTGAGGTTGAGGATTGATGAATGAAATTCCCTTATTTACTAGAATCGGCATATACAGATAATACTAGATATTAAAAGTACATCTATTTTTTCCTCTACTATTACATACATCTAGTATGGATATGATTTTTGATCTTCTAAAAAATTGAAAAAGTGTTTTCCCAAGGAGTATAAAAGCAGGAATAACACTAATCGCCACATTCATCATCCTTCTAAACAAAAAGAAGTAACCGCCCTCTGACCAAGGTATCGGCTACTTCTTTTTAGAATATCTAACATTTGGTTAACCGCTCTTTATGCGGATGTAGTTGTGGTATCGGGTAGTTCGCGCTACGCGATACCTTTTTCTTATTATTAGTATAATTTTATTTATATATACTGTCAATTATGCCCCTACTAGATCCATTACTTCATATACCGATATTTCAAAAGACCCTTCAACATAGAAATCTCCTGTAATAAGCTCTCACCAACATTGGTTTCACGCACTTTTTTTCTTTTCAATTCCTTATCCACTAACCTCTTTACAGATAAAACATCGTTTCCATTGTGTAATACTTCTTGTTTGGAATTGAAATGTTTATGGGCGACAAGCTGCATGCCATAGGAATTGTATAATAATGTGTAGCCGGCGATTCCTGTTGTCGGTTGGTAAGCTTTGGAGAATCCTCCATCAATTACGACGATTTTTCCATTTGCTTTTATTGGGTTCTCCCCTTCGATCTCTTTGACTGGTGTGTGGCCGTTGATAATATGACCATGCATCGGGTCGAGATCAAATTCCTTTAAAATCTTGTGGCAGATTTCCTCATTTTCACGCATGTAATAATAAGGATTTTTCACTTCTTTATGTGTTTTCTTATCTGTAATAAAATATCGCTCAAAGGTCGTCATTTCTCTTTTTCCAAATAAGGAGGAATGCTCACCTGTCCACAAATACCAGACCATATCTGTCGCAAGGTCATCTGTTTCTTCCGGATGGGCAAAGGAATAGCGTAAATAATGTTCAAAGATATCAAGCAGTTCACGGCCTGCATAAGTTTTGTTCTCAATCTTCATCTCTTCCATATTTCCTTGCTCATCTATCGGGATACAGCCATGTATTAACAAGTTTCCATTATATTTGAGGTAAAGGCTTCCCTTCTTCATCAGGAATCGCATATGTCTGCCTAATTTTTCGGAATGCCGGACAGAGAATAATAATTTATCTATTACTTGCTGTTCTTCCTCTAGTAATTGATCCGGTTGTTCTGGGTTCACTGTTGCAAAGCAGGTGTTATCTAATGGATACGTTTCCCCGCGCAATGTGATTTCGTTTTTCTCATAATCAACCTTCTCCAACATTAGCCGTTTCTCCATATTGAAGTTAGGACGTCTTTTGATAATTGGACTCTCCAGCTTAAATTGAATCATCGCGATTGCTTGATGAATTTTCGTGATTTGTGATTGTTCTTGATCCGATATTTTTTTATTTGAATGTCTTTTCGGTCTGAATGCTGGATTATCCTCATAGTACTTCTCCGCTAAATTAAGTAGTGGACGAAGGTTAATTCCATAAACGTCCTCAATTATATCCAAATTATCATAACGAGCGCAGATACGGATAATATTCGCTAAACAAACCTTCGAACCTGCAAAAGCACCTAACCAGAGCACATCGTGGTTTCCCCATTGCACATCAACAGAATGGTAATTAATGAGCGTATCCATAATTTTATCCGGTTCCGGACCACGGTCGTAAATGTCCCCCACCACATGAAGATGGTCAACTACCAGTCGCTGTGTTGTATAAGCGAGCCCTATAATTAATTCATCCGCTTGGTCGAGTGAAATAACTTGCTCCACGATTTTTTTATAATAGGCTTTCTTATTGGTGTAATCGTCTGTTTTATATAGAAGCTCTTCAATAATATATACAAATTGCTTTGGTAATGCTTTACGCAATTTCGACCTTGTATACTTAGAAGAAGCATAGGAAACGAGCTGAATCAAATGCTCAATCTTTTTTATGTACCACTCATTTATCTCTTTTTTATTTGCAAAATGGCTCTTAATCAATTGTAGTTTTTCTTCTGGATAATAAACCAATGTCGCAAATTCTGTGATCTCTTCTTCAGATAATTCATTGGAAAAACGGTCTCTTATTTTCTCTTTCACTTTGCCCGAGCCATTTCGTAGGACATGTTGAAATGCTTGATATTCCCCGTGCAAATCACTAACAAAATGTTCTGTTCCCTTAGGCAGGTCGAGGATGGCTTCGAGGTTAATAATTTCGGTTACTACTTTTTCTTCACTTTCATAACGTTGTGCAAGTAAATCCAAAAACTTGTTTTTCAAAACGATTGCATCCCCTTTTAACAGTTAAATCTATCATGTACATTATTACTAGTATAACTGAAAATTGCCTGCTAAGTGAACTCGATTTGATCGTACAAATTTAGAAAATAATGAGTTGCTATCGACAAGCCTATTCAACTTCTTTAAAAGAGGTTTATGCTACGCATTTTCAATTACATTCTGTCTATCTTGTCTAATCTCTTCAAGTTTTTTCTTGTTTGCATCTGCTTCTCTTTCTAGGTCCCTTATGATCCTTTCGACTTCAGCCTGTTTATAGCTTACTTGATCTCTGGCTTCATTTATTCTGTTTTGAACCATAAAGTCGACAAAGATTCCATCCAAGAAAAAGTCAGCAAATTTGAGCATACCTGAGATATCAATTTGGACATCTAATTCTTCCTCTACATCTAGTAATTCTTTTTGGAAACGTCGCATGCTTGTTTGTGCCTTGTGGATCGCTGCTGTAGCATCATCTATGTGACCATGTTTTGCGATTCCAGAGATAGCTCCTCCGCCAAACATATCAAAGGTGCCCCAATTTGCCGCACTATCTAATGAGGCATGCGCACTTTCCAAGTCATCTACTACGTAGGATCCAGCTTTTATGGCTTCATTTAGTTCAACCACGTACGATTTTATGTCGCCTTCCTGCTCACTTAACTGGACTAACATAGCCGCTGAGGAATTGTTACTTTGCTTGATATATTGCTCTTTTTCAGCAAACAGTTGCTGATACCTTGCCTCTACGTTCCCTAACTTTTCCAGTTCATATCTTAGTTCGGTTAGTGCTTGATCTAATTCCTTTTTCGTTTTCTCTGCTTCCTGCAATTCCAACTGGATAGCAATTACTTCTTGCTTCTCTTTTTCAATCTTTTCTTCTTTACTTCCTTTTAGTGCTAGGAATACTCCAGAAATACTAAATCCCTCTAACTTTTCAACATCCTTTTCCTCTTCAACAAGCTGTTTCTTTAGGTTGGATATAATACTATCAATCTCAGTACGTTCCCTTTCATAATCCGTCACTTGATTCTGCCATTTATTCTTTTTTCTTAGATCTGCTTTCACCTGTATAAGTTCTTCATTTAATCGATCTACCATTATACATTCCCCCCTCCGTTATTTATTACGAAAAGTCTTTTACAAAAGTTTCACGGGATAAGCCACTAAAAAATGACCCTAGATAAAGACTACGTCCTCATCTAAGGTCATTTATTTTAGCATATTGAATTATTTAATCTTGGTTAACAAGTTCGTCTTCAACGGCACCTGCTTCAATCGGGTTTCTGATTAGATAATCAAAAGCTCCTAGTGCAGCTGTCGCTCCAGATCCCATCGAGATAATAATTTGGTTATACACACTATCTGTACAGTCCCCTGCTGCAAACAAACCTGATACTGTTGTAGCGCCATGATTGTCGACTACGACTTCGCCAATGCGGTTCTTTTCAACTGTATTATCAAGCCAATCGGTGTTTGGTACCAAGCCGATTTGGACAAACACACCTTGTAAATCGATCTGCTTCTCTTCATTTGTTTCACGATCAAGATACTTGATCCCATTCACATTGTCTGAACCAGTGATTTCCGTTGTTTGAGCGTTTTTAACGACGGTTACGTTAGGGAGTTTAGCTAGACTATTTTGAAGTACTTCATCAGCCTTTAAGGCATCAGAGAACTCAAGAACTGTTACATGGTTTACGATACCTGCTAGGTCAATAGCAGCTTCGACTCCAGAGTTTCCTCCACCCACGACAGCAACGTCTTTTCCTTCAAATAATGGACCATCACAGTGTGCACAGTATGCTACACCTTTGTTAGCGAACTCCTCTTCTCCAGGTACACCAAGCTTACGCCAGCTTGCACCAGTAGAAGCAATAACTGTTCTGCTTTTTAGAATAGCGCCATTATCCAGCTCTACTTCAAACATATCTTTCTTCTCTACGTGACGTACACGTTGTAAGTTCAAAACATCTATTCCGTAATCTTTAACATGTTCTTCTAAGCTTGCAACAAGCTTCGGTCCTTCGGTACTTTTTACACTAATGAAGTTCTCAATGCTCATTGTGTCTAGTACCTGTCCACCAAAGCGTTCTGCTACAATCCCAGTGCGGATGCCTTTACGTGCAGCATAGATGGCAGCACTAGCTCCAGCAGGGCCTCCACCGACAACAAGCACGTCGTATGGATCTTTTTCAGATAGTTCGGCTGCATCTGGTCCGCTACCTAATTTGGCAAGCATCTCTTCAGCTGTCATACGACCACTACCAAACTCTTCACCATTTAAGGTTACAGTTGGTACAGCCATAATGTTTTTGCTGTCTACTTCTTCTTTGAAGGCAGCTCCATCAATCATGGTGTGGGTAATACCAGGATTAAGAACACTCATCATATTTAGTGCTTGTACGACGTCTGGGCAGTTATGACACGTAAGACTTACATAGGTTTCAAAGTGATACTCACCTTTAACATTTTTCACTTGGTCTATGACACTTTGATCTACCTTGGGAGCTCTTCCGCTCACTTGTAGTAAAGCGAGCACTAGTGATGTGAACTCATGTCCAAGTGGAACGCCAGCAAAGGTTACACCAGTGTCTTCGCCAACACGGTTCACACTAAAGCTAGGTGTTCTCTTCAAGCTTGCTTTTTCGATTGTAATCTTCGAAGTCATAGAAGCAATTTCATCAACAAGCTCCTGCATCTCTTTTGATACATCATCGTCACCTGTATCTACTTTCAGTACAATATCACTTTCAAGTAATTGCAGGTATTGGTCTAGTTGTGCTTTAATGTTTGATTCAAGCATGCTTATCGCACTCCTTAAATTTTACCTACTAGGTCTAGGCTTGGTGTAAGTGTTTCAGAGCCTTCTTCCCATTTAGCAGGGCAAACTTCACCAGGATTTTTACGTACATATTGTGCTGCTTTGATTTTATCAACAAGCACACTAGCATCACGTCCAATGCCGTCAGCATTAATTTCTATTGTTTGAATAACACCATCTGGATCAATGATGAACGTACCACGATCTGCAAGACCTGATTCTTCGTTTAGTACTTCGAAATTACGAGAAATCGTTTGGGATGGATCACCGATCATTGTATACGTAATTTTACCGATTTTTTCGGAAGTGTCATGCCAACCTTTATGAACGAAATGCGTATCCGTTGATACAGAGTATACTTCTACTCCCAGGTCTTTTAGAGTCGCATATTCATTTTGTAGATCTTCAAGTTCAGTTGGGCAAACAAAGGAGAAGTCTGCTGGGTAGAAACATACTACGCTCCATTGACCTTTGAAGTTTTCTTCTGTTACATCTACAAAGTCACCGTTGAAATAAGCTTTTGCGTTAAATGGTTTTACTTCTGATCCGATTAAAGACATTGTGTAAATTCCTCCTATAGTTGTATTTTAATAATAGTTATTCTAATAAAGCATACACTAATATATATTACCTCATATTGCAAGAGATATCCGAAACCCCTTATTATATTTCACATTATAGTCAATTTTGTATAATGTAACCGTTATCATTTAGAGTTTATAATTGAGATTATTTGATTTGTTTATCCTTACATCTTCACAGGGAATAAATGCAGAAATGTAGACGTATTGTTATACTGAGAGTGTAGTTTCAACATACGTATTAATGTAGTTATCATGTGGATTTATAGGACTGTATAAATAAAAAAGTGGAGGTTATTTCATGGGATTTCTTGATGGGTTATTGGGTAACGCTTCGAATGTTGACAAAGGTGAAATAAAGAGAGAATTTAGCAAGCTCTTTATAGATGGCGAAGAAGTAAACGTAGCATTTAAAGTATTAAGAGACTTATTTATTTTTACGGATAAGCGTCTTATTTTAGTAGATAAGCAAGGATTAACTGGGAAGAAAACAGAATTCCACTCCATTCTGTATAAAAGTATCTCACATTTTAGTATTGAGACAGCGGGGACTTTTGATCTGGATGCAGAGCTTAAAATATGGATATCAGGAAACGCTGAGCCACTCGTTGCAAAGAATTTTAAGAAAGATGACAGCATTTATGATATTCAAAAGGTGTTGGCCGCTGCTTGTGGGTAATACTTTTGCTTATTAAAAGGAGTGAGTTTAATGCTCACTCCTTTTTAATGTTTTTAGTGTTTAAGAATTTAAAAATGGGTTGTTTTAGCTTTGTTTATCTTCGGCCATCTGAACTTTGGAACGTGCTTCACCATTGTTTCAAATACGAGTCCCCATTCCTGTTCTGATAAAGTCGCAACTGAAACCTCATTCTTTATTCGAAGATTCCTTTTTAACTGTTTAATTTGAGGTGGTGTAAATACACCCCTTAATGCTAAATCGATAGAGAATTGGGGGTTTTTAAGCACATAATCGATCAATCCCCAAAGGATTAAATAATCTCTACAAGATACAATCGGTTGAACTCTTCTAGTTATTGTAACCATAGCAGAATCAACCCTTGGTGGTGGAGAAAAATTCGTTCTTGAGATATCTTTTACATATCGAATATCAAACCACATTTTCCAAGCAATCACATGTGGATCTTTCACAAGACCCGAGGTAAATCTTTTGGCTGCCCCCTTTTCCATCACAAGAATCCCTTTTTGTAAATTACTTGTAGGATTATTTAGAAGCATTTTTAGTATTGGTGTTGTTATGGAGTATGGGATGTTAGAAACAACAATAAATGGTTCCTTAGGCAAATGCATTTTTAAAATATCGTGATGAATAACTTTAACGTTTGGACTATGAATAAATTTTTGTTTTAAAATAGCAACAAATTTACTATCATATTCCACAGCAAATACCTTTTTTGCTTTTTTACTCAAAGACAATGTTAAAGCCCCTTTCCCGGCACCTAAGTCTAAAACTAAATCATGTGTGCTAATTTTTGCCTGATCTACAATCTCATGAATTAGTCTCTTATTATGCATCAAATGTTGTCCAGAAAAGTTTGGTGGCTTCCTTCGATTTATTTTTCTAATTCTCTTATTTTGAGTCATATTCCATCTTCCTTTCAAAAAAGTCACAAGCATCTGCCTGTGTTTTGAGAGTAAAGGGAAAGAGACCCAATCCTTATTTAATTAGAGGGCTGTGAGAAGTCGTCACAAATAAACCAGTCTTTGAAATAAACAAAGAAAGGTTAAATTAAGCAAAAATAAAGAAAGGCAGACCAATCTGCCTTTCTAAACATTACATATTTTTTTATATGGAATGAAGATTATTAAAAAAGGACAGACTTATCCCGTTTACTCTGCAAACAAAAAACAGAGCCTTTGAACGTATTTAATTACTGGTTCAAAGTTGGGAAACGAAGTCTGATAAAATAGATCATTTTTTAATAATCCTCCTCAATGTAAGTTATAATTCCATTTTACCCCCTTTCTTAAAGTGAGTCAAATAAAACAGAATGAAAAATCAAAATATTATGGTTTTAAACGTGATAATCAGTTTTATGGTGATATAATGGTTTATTACTATAATCGTAACAATCATCATAAGGATAATTTGTATATCCACAAACGAACTAGAGAAAGCAAGAAGGATATGCAAATTGGTATGTTGGTTGCAATAAATAAAAAAGCATGGCTAGTTTTTAATAACAAAATCAGCCATGCTTTTCGTTTAACTTATTTCGCATTCTCATCTGGTTGATGAATACCAAATGTATTCCCTTCTGTATCGGTATAATACCCTTGCCACGCCATGCCTGGGAGTGCATACTTTGGTAGAGCTACCTGGCCACCGTACTCTAGAATTTTAGATTCAGTCAAATCATAATTCTCCACGTTCATTGTACAAGCATAGCCGTTCACCGCTTGATTTGATTCTGGAGGTGGCCCCTGACGTTGCATTAACGCTCCATTAATACCAAGCTCATTGTCATCACCAGTTACAGCACCAGCATAAGGCATGCCAGCATATTCGCTCCAGTCTTCAAATGTCCAACCAAATACCTCGCCATAAAACTTCTTTGCCCGCTCCATGTCATCTACATGAATTTCAAAATGTACTAATCTACCCATGATATCCTCCTTATTATGAAACGTTTTATTATTCTCTTCCGAATCCAGTAAGTGTTCTACAATATGTCTAAAACACTTTATCTTATTTGTGATACTAATTTAATTCAACACTCTATACCTTTTCTCCTTCCTAACTACTTATAATACTTTCTTAAGTAGTTAGGACTGTTTTCTGTTCCTTTTAGCTGAAATATCATATACATTTCTCCCTCTATCTGATTCAATAAATAGGGACTCTTATTAACGTTCTCCCCTATTTTTCTGCAAAATAGAAACTATCTATAAAACAAACATTGACTCTGTTGTGCACCACATAGTTTAAACTCGAAGTGAAAGGACAGGAATCATGTATAAAATAAGTGAATTTGCCGAAATAACCGGTTTGACTAAAGAAACACTTCGCTACTACGCCGAAGTGAAACTATTAGAGCCAGCTTATATTGATCCACACAATAATTACCGATATTACGATGATGGTAGCTACTTCTTAGCAATTCTTTTAGGGAAATTAAGGCGATTCGGATTTACCATTCAAGAGATGATTTCTGTTATGGAGGACGAATCGTTCTATCACTTAGAAGATCTGCTAATTCAAAAAAGGGAAAACATACAGCTTAAAATAGAAGACCTGCGTAAACAAACTGAGGAGATTGATGACTTTTTAAAATCTGGAAGGGAAGATGAAAACGATGATTGAATGGAAAGAAGAAACGATAATTGAAAGAGATATTGAAACCGTTTGGAGCTTATTTTCGAATAAAAACATTAAAAAAATAATGCCAAAAGTTGAAGAACATACAATAGTAGAAAAGTCAGAAACAGAAGTAGGAGCGAAGCATCAGCAGAGCTACCGTGAAGGGAAACGCGTTGAAACGTACATCGTGGAAACCTTAGCCTACGAAGATACACCGGACAAGAAACTTAAAACAGTTTGTTTTGTAATTGGGAAAGCGTTTGAAGTTAACTTTAGTTTTACCCTTGAAAAAATGGACGAAAATAACACAAAGTTCATATACTCCGGCCATAACAAAGGCGTCAACTTCGTCGGCAGGGCAATGATGAAGCTTGCAAACAAAAAAGGAAGCCAAAAAGTTGTTCATGAATTTATGGAAAGAGTGAACCAAGAAGCGTTGAACCATACTACAGATTAATCAAAAAGCATATATGGAAGCTGGCGAGCCAGTATTAGCAATTTATCACGCTCTTCCATTACTAATAGAAACAGACACTTTCCGTTCTAGACAGCAGAATAAGTTCCATAATATCAAGGATTGTGAAATAAAATAGCCTAATCCCTTTCAAAGGAATTAGGCTTATGTTCTGCAGTAATGTACCATTTAGTTTCGTAAGTTTATTCTTTCGAATTCAGCTTATTTCTATTAACCGTAATCGGCGGTTGCTCCATCCAGCCATTGTCGATCATAATATTCGCTCCATCCTCTACATATAACGAAACATCCATTAAACATTTTGCATATAGTACTCCAATATCTTTTCTTCCATTTAATGATAAGCCATTAGCATATTCTCTTATCTTCATCGAAAACATATCAATTTTATGAGCGACCATTAGTTTATCAGAAAATGGAGGTACGGTAGATGCCGTTACCATATGATCTAAATAAGTGGGTGAAGGTAAGTTATCATCATGAAGTTTCTTTGAAAGTAGTTCAACATGTTTTTTATTAATATTTCTTCCTCGCTCTAAATACTTTTTTACTCTTTTATCTTGCGCGCCTTGGCTAAACCCAATGATAAGTGCTTTACTTGCGACGTCATTGTTAATATTGTCAAATAAATGTGCAACTTCTAGACCATGAAGTGGCCTTATATCTCCTATATAACCATTTAAAAAGCTTTGGCTATGAAGAAACTCAGCTTCTTTCGGATTCGGTACTGTGGGTGCATTCATTAACTTCCCTTTTGATTGCAAGATGTCATTTGTTTTGTTCATCAATTTAACCGTATCACTTAGACTTTCAACAAAAAAATCTCTTATATCCTTACTGGTTACGATTGCAATCGCAGCAGTATAGATGCTCATTCCGGCCTTTCCTGTATATTGCAAATAATACAGGTAGAATTCATCACTAAAAAGTTTCGGTGCCTTTAAGTTCACGTCTTCATCAGTAAAACCTATTGGTACAGGAAAACCTTCTTTTTTAAAGAAGCCTTCTACCTTTTTTACAAATGATTGAGCTAAGGTTAAAGCATATTCCAATACCTTTTTAACTTCCTTATCTTCTACATTGTTCAAGTAAGAACGAAGCACACATTTCGCCATTGTATTACCAGTATATGTTGCCCAAAGTTTTCCCATCTCTGCTGAAGTTAAATTTGAAATACCTGTATTCATAACAAAAATTCTCCAATCAATATATCCTTTTCATATATTGTTAGCTATTTTGTTAATAAAATGTATTATTTAAGGTGAATATTAATCAGAGGAAAGCGTTGACTTGTTTTATTTTTTTACTGATTTTCTAAGTTATGCTTCAACTTATCCATTATTTTCAATAACCGTTCGCGTATATAAATAGGATGAATATCTTCAATTAATATACCAAAGGACAAAAGATAACTATCTAGCCATGTGCCAACAGGGAAATTTGCTACAACGGTGTACGAGCCATCTTTATTTTTCGTAATCATATGGTCGTCAAACTCATCATAGACCCGGTACGCACCTTGAGAAGAAATTCTAATCTTTATCGGTATAGAGGTTTCCCCTATTTGTTTTTCGGCCTCTTTTATCGCATCTTCAGTTGATCTCATGGTAAATGTTTGATCTGAAACACACACTTGATCCATGCGACTAATTTTAAAGATACGAAAATCCTCCCGGCCTAAACAATATCCAGAAAGATACCAAGCATTTTTTTTGAATAATAATTGAATCGGCTCTACTTCTCGTACACTTTGCTCACCAAGTGAGTTAAAATAGCGAAAGTGAATGACAAATTGTTGGGAAATTGCATCTCTTAATAGGATAAATAACTGTTTCTTCTTTTCTCCACTTCCCCATGGAGAAAAATCAACATCAATCCAGTTTGTTGTTTGTTTTTTAAACAGCCGAGCTACTTTTTTTAGAATGAGATCTGTATTTGGAAATTCAGTAACAGCTAATGTTTGTAGTCCAACTAATATGTCTTCTTGTTCATCACTTGTTAACATGGAAGCATTGAAGGAGTATCCCTCTAAAAGAGAAATCCCCCCTCCTCTTCCCTTATTAGCATAGATAGGGATTCCTGCCCCACTTAACACATCCACATCTCTATAGATCGTTCTTGTGGAAACCTCAAAATGCTCGGACAATTCCTTTGCAGTAACCACTTTTCTATCCAATAAGAGATAGATGATTTCAAAATGCCGACTAATGGTCATGTGAAATCCTCCTACTTCACTTTACAAGAATTGATCTTCTTTCTTCTTTAGAAAATTCTCCAATGCCTGTCCACTGTCAATGTCCATTCGTTCTGCCAAAACCATCAGCCACCAGAATGACTCCGCGATTTTATGTTCTAAGTCCGTTTCTGAATCAGCCCCTGTTGGCCATCTTTCTTGGTTTGCCATTGCTAATCTCCCAACAAGTGCCGCATCGGTTAGAAACGCAAGTGCATCTTCTTCTACTGTCCATTCAGAGCCATGATATTTTTTCTCGAGCTGATGATAAGCTTTTCTAATTTGTAACGAACGATTAACTGCGTTATTAAAATCCATTTTCTTTTATCTTCCTTTCTTTGTTTGAAGTGTGGTACACACAGCTTGTCACGTGGTCATCCACCATACCAATTGCTTGCATAAAGGAATACATTGTTACTGGGCCAACAAATTTGAATCCCCTTTTTTTCAAATCCTTACTAATCTGGTTTGATAGGTCTGTTTGAGCAGGTATTTGACCTTCTGAATGCCAGTCATTGATTAATGGTTCAAAATCAACATAGTGCCATAAAAAATTTGAAAAGCTACCAAACTCTTTTGTTATTTTTATGACCGCTTGAGCATTACTTCTCACGGATTGAAGCTTAGCAAGATGTTTAATGACATTATATTGTTCTTTTATGATAGTCAAGTCGTTATCCGTTAGATTTGAACAAAAACTAATATCAAAATTATGAAAAGCTTTTTGATAAGCCTCTCGTTTAGATAATACAATACTCCAAGACAAACCCGCCTGTGCACCCTCTAATGTCAGCATTTCAAAAATATATTGGTCATCAGTGGTCGGTACACACCATTCTTCGTTGTGATACATTCTCATAAGCTGATTATTACCCGGCCATGAACATTCCATTTTCATTCCCCCCTCAGTTAGTGATTACTATATCACTTTAAATAAGACATGTATCTGTCATATTTAAAATGATTAGTCTCACCTTTTGCAAAAAATATAAAGGCTCGGGGGAATCAAACACCATAATCTCACCGTATCTTCCCTTTATTATTTTGTTATAGAATAAGCATATAAAAAGTAACTCGCAAAGCATAGTTTGCGAGCTACTCGGTATATACATACTCGATATTTACCCTTCGCTGATTAAGTCCAACGGAAGGTCAATTTTGTTAAAAAGAAAATCGCGACGCTGATGATGAGTAAGACGATAACATTTCCATAAATCGGCAATGCAGCATCAAGATCAAGTAAGACTTGGTGAAAGAGCTCTGTTAAGTACGTGAATGGGATAAAATAAGAAATTGTCTTAAACACGTCTGGAAGGATGTGTAGTGGTAACATGGCACCACTAAGCATGATGAGGGGCATCATCCCAAAACTTAACACACCTGATGCTAGTTCTGTCTTATTGAAAATTCCTCCTAAGAGAAATCCAAATGTTAGAATCATAACCAATCCTATTAGCCCAATCAATATGAACGGAATGATGTTTCCTAAACTAATCAGTCCCATAAAAAAACCTAAAATAGTAAAAATAAAGATCTGCATAAACCCTAAAATCAATCGAACTATAATTTGCGAAAAGATAAAAGTAATCTCGTTAAGCGGGATTGTTCGTAGTGTTTTTAATATCCCTTTCTGTCTCATTTCAATTAATGGAACTGAAGTACCCAAAAACCCAACAGACAAAAGAGCAAAAATTAAAATGCCTGGAAATAAGTATTCTATAAAAGACAATCCTAACTCTTCTGAAGGAACAATTACCATACTCATACCACCGAACATGGCTAAAAAGAAAAACGGGAATAATAAGGTGAAAAAGAAGATTTTTGGTTCCCTAAAGATCTCTTTGAGTCCAGTTATAACTATGTATTTTAAGGCTATTTTATCCATCACCATATTAATCAATCTCCCCTCGTAATGACGAGGCGGTTAGATGAAGGAATACATCCTCTAAAGTGTCGTTCATTGTTTTTCTATTATTCATGATAATTTCTTTCGGCGTACCTGAAGCGACTATCTTTTTATTATGTAGGATAGAAACCCGGTCGCAGATTTTCTCTGCTTCTTCCATGTTATGTGTCGATAATAATATTGCATTATTATCTGTCTTCTCTTTACGTAACACCTTCCAAATTAATTGTTTTACTTGCGGGTCTATCCCTGTTGTTGGTTCATCTAATATGATAAAGGAAGGATTCCCAATTAAGGAAAGCGCCACTAATAATCGTTGTTTTTGCCCTGTAGATAAGCTCTTCACCCGCTTATTCTTAATTCTTTCTAAATCTAATACATTCATAATCTCACTATAAGCTAAAGGGTCTCCATAAAAGCTAGAAAATAACTGCATGGTTTCTTCAATAGATAACCTAGGGAATAAGTTAGCTTCTTGCGGTTGAATCCCTACTTGTTTCATTATCTCGTCTCTATCTCTTAAGATATCAAGTCCTCCAACTTTGATGGTTCCTTGATTAAAAGGTCTTAATCCGACCACACATTCAATTAGAGTTGTTTTCCCAATGCCGTTCCTCCCTAAGATACCGTGAATCTCCCCTGGATTGACGGTGAGGGATAACTGGTCTAAGACAATATTATCTGCGTACTTTTTTGTTAAATTATCAACAATTAAGGATGGTTCACTCGGTAAAACTTCTTCATTTGGAACAATGCTCATATTATAATCCTCCAACATCATTATATTGCGGGAATACCATACAATCTCAATCCCTAAACAACCCTCCCCTAGTTGTTTAGGTTATGCGTGTAATAATATTATAAGCTTGGAAGCATTCTCAAAGGTTGGTAGGATGTTCTGAGTTGAATAAAAGTGGAAGTTTGTTACACATAAAGCAATAAAATTGCACAACTCTAATAGTAAATTTCTGAGGAAAGATTTCTCTTAAGGTAACTACAAGTCCGATACTGCTATTATATTGTAAATTTTCAAATTTTTAAACCCTGTGTTTATTTTAACCACTAGAAACTTTTCTTTCTCTTGATCAAAACGTACAGTTAATATATGTACGTTTTGACAGTATGATAATTAAAGTTAATATATAATTAAAAAGGAGATAATCTATGGGCTACATAATGGAATTAAGAAAGTTAGTGGGAAATCGACCTCTTCTAATGGTTGGGGCGTGTGTGATATTACTCAACCATTAGAAAGAAATACTTTTACAACTTCGAAATGATAATAAGTGCTGGGGATTAGCAGGTGGCTCATTAGAGTTAGGTGAAACTTTAGAACAAGTTGCCAAGAGGGAACTATTCGAAGAGACAGGATTGATTGCAAAAAGATTAATGTTATTACATGTGTACTCAGGAGAAGAATTCTACTATAAGTACCCTCATGGTGATGAGGTATATAATGTTGTATCTGTCTATATATGCAGTGAGTTTGAAGGTGAATTAAGGCGCGGGGAAAATGAAGTTCAAGCATTAAAGTTTTTTAAGTTAGACGAACTTCCTCAAAATATTAATCCACCTGATGTGCCTATATTAAATGAATATACTAGTAGCGTTTATTAAACTAATGGGTGTTGAATAAGATTTATCGTATTTGGAGTTATTGAACTTAGAATGGGGGGATTATGATTTTAATTTTATTTGGACTCTTACTATCTTTTATTACCGTTATATTAGTTTTGATTTTATGTACAAGAATAATCGTTTCTTTAATTAAAAAGAAACCTTTTCCTAAAAGATTACTGATTGCAACGTTGTCTGGAGTTATTCTGGTTTCTTCAATCTATCTATATGAAACGTACTTTTTTACGTTTAGCGAGATTGATAGCGAATCGACTCAAAAAGGTCCTGGACCATTAATATCACCCACTGGAGCATACACGGCTAATGCTTATTATGATTTATATGGTGGTGCAGCAGGCGGTGTTAATCTAATGGTGGAAATTACAAACAACAATGGGAAAAATAAAATGCAAACTGTTTATTATAGTGATGCAAAAAGCAATATTTCTTTAGAATGGCTTGACGAAGATACACTTAACATACTAAATGACAACCCTAATTATTCAAATTCAAATAGAAGTATCGAATTAGAAATCGGTAAAGAAATTTACCATGAAAATGGTTTAGCTTGTAAAAGTTTGTTAATGAAAGACGAATATGAGACTTGCTACCAAAACGAATAACTTATTGAACAGAAGGGTGCGTTAATTAGAGAAGAATTAATGCATATCCTTTTATTATGTATCTATGTATTAATACAGATTACTGTGTTTTCTTAGGTATTGCTACTGCTAGATTTACTTGCATAAACGCCATAATCAAAAGACCTTTAACATACATTTTCTGATATTAAAGGCCTTGAGATATGCGCCAATTAGATTTTGCCAGTTTAATCTTTCGAGTTCAGTTTATTTCTATTTACCGTAATTGGTGGTTGCTCCATCCACCTATTGTCAATTTTATCAGTTAACAATAAGAGGGTGGGACAAAGGTCTCTCTATTGCTTCAAAGACGAATAAGTAAAGAAAAGCTTATAAGAGCGTGATCTGCATCAACACTACGGAAGATCCTTTCCTTTATTAAGACCTTCTCGACAATAATGGCAATCCCAGTCTTTCAATTCCACTTCCCTCTTTTTAGTCCTTCTTTCGTTTAAATATTAGTTCAAAGAAGGGTGGCATGCCATAGCTTTTTATTCCTGGTGCAAAAATTTGAACTAACTCCCACCCTTCCTTTTCGTGTTCATAAACAACTGCATGGTAATCTTCTTCAGGAGCGGATTTGAAACTAGATAACTTAACTTTCACAAATTTGTGTTCATACATGAAAATACCTCCTAAAATTCCCATCTTTCACTAAGGCCTATCCGTATATATTTTCTATCTAAAAGAGCCCTCCAATTATGTCGTACAGTTTGATACAAGTTAGGACAGTAAATAATAATGCACTAAGCGAAAGAACAATATTTGAAAGTTTGCCACTTCTAAACGGTTTGTCAATTTGCCTAGAATTTAAGAGATAAATAAGTGTTATAGCTAAAAACGGCATAAAGAGTGCACCTAGAAATCCATAAAGGATGATTAAGGCAACAGGTTTACCGAAAAGATGTAATACTATCGGTGGGAAAGTTAACCAAAAAAGATAAAACTTATAGGACTTTGTTTTGCTAATATCATCTTGTTTCACTCCTGTATGTCGAGTGGTTCGGATGAAATCAGCAAACAGATAGGAAACACCATTCCACACTCCCAAAATGGACGTAAAGGAAGCAGCCCAGAATCCAATTAGGAAGAAATATTGAGCGGTAGGACTTAGCACTTCCCCTAGCCTACTTGAAAAAACGACAAGTGCCTCTTCTCCACTAATGATATCTCCCGTGCCAAAAATAATTGCTGTTCCAAGAACCATAATTCCCAGAGCAAAAATACTTGTTATAATGTACGCACTTAAGGAATCCCAGCGCATAATTTTTATATGGCGTTTTTCCGACCAATTTTTTTCTTTTAGCCAATAACCATAACTTGCCATGGTAATCGATCCACCAACACCGCCAATTAATCCTAGTGAATAGATGATGGTGTCATCATTCATGACTGGTACAATTGTATTTAAGTGTGGAAGTAGATCAGGTAATACGAAAATCATGGAACCAATAACGGTGATAAACATGACCGCAACTAGTGCTGTAATGACCTTTTCAAAGGAGCCATACTTTCCAGTAAGAACTAACGCATAACAAATAATCCCATTAATAACAGCCCACCACGTTAAACTAATTTGTGGAAAGAGAGCATATGCAGCTAATGCACAGGATGCTGTTCCGGCAGCTCCATATACAAATCCCCAGATAACCGAATAAATGCCGAAGTACCCTGTAGTCCATTTTCCAATGCCTCGCCAGCCCTCGAGTATTGTATTCCCACTTGCTAGTGTGTAACGCCCCACACCTTCCCCAATGGCAAACTTCACAATAACTCCTAATACAATAGCCCATAAAAAGGCGAGACCATACTCCGCTCCAGAAACCAATGCTGTCGCTAAATCACCAGCCCCTACTCCAGTGGCTGCTACGATAAGTCCAGGGCCGATAAGTTTCCATTTTGTTGGTTCTTGCTTATCGGAAAATGATTCTACCTCTTTGCTCACTACCTTTTCTTGCATAAAGTAACCCCCTGACGCTGTCTATCCTTCTTGAATCTTTGTTTATAATTTTTGTTATAATTTTCGTAATATTATATTATCATAGGGTATTTCCGATTGTATACGGTTACTTACCAATTAGGACAATAGTGCTAGAGGTAAATAAAAAGCTAATTTTGTCTAATTACTTCTCGGGGTGATTTTAAAAATAGGCATTTTTTGATCATGGCTCCATGACACATCGTGCCACATCGCACCAAATTAAACAAATCCATAGGCACAAATAGCTGCTTGTCATACGCTATTACTTCTTCCATGAAATCTCTCTCCTTATTATTATTTACTAATAAATTTCCTCTAATAAATCTATTTTACTTACGATTACGTTTACCCCCTGACCTTGAGCTGCCTGAAAATGCTCCTCCAAAGACTTCCCTTCTTGATCTTTTTCCATCACTATTGGGGGAATAGGTGTAAGGAAACTTATCTGAATAAAGAAAATCCTTTTTGCGTATTTCATTAGCAGTGTTAATTTCTTTGTTTTGCTTTACTCGTTCTTCTTTATTTCTCATATTGTTTATACGCCTTAGTATTACGTTTTTATAAAAAGCTTGTTTAAAATCTCCCTTTATTTTAAGAGAGACTGTTTCATCATTAATTGGCATATAGGCTATATGGTATTTCCCCAACCTTTTTTTGAAACTTTTGGCTGCACCGTGCTTCTCTATATAAATATTGACGTTATTACCATTAAATTTAATAGCAAGAAGACCTTCAGTAAAGTTTTCCCCTTTCTGAATTAAGGAGATATCTAGCATAACTTTAACAACCACTCTTTGGTTTGTATATTGTTTCTTAACCTTCAATATGTATTTATTCTTTTTTAATTTGAATGATGAGATTGGCACACCAGAAATATGTACTTCATGTCTTATATCTTGAGAATTAATCACTTTCAATTTTGAACTTATTTCCATCTTTTTAGCCCGCCATTCTAATAATTTCTCTATCTTACCTGTCGAATGCACCTCTTGGTAAGTTTCACTTGTTTCACACTATTTGTTACTGAAACCATAAAAAAGCCTCCTCATAAAATTAGTTGTACTATAGAAGAGAAGGTATGCGTACTACCTCTCCCTTCAACATAATTAGATTATTAAAAATCACCTGTGTTATTTAATACAATTACTGTTGACTCAATTTCTTCACCATTTGATCAATACGCTCAATTTCCCCATAAGGATCTTTCCACCAATTACGACTCCAAATACGATCTATTTCCCAGCCCTTTTGCTCCAAAAATCGTTGTCGGTAAATATCACGTTCTCTTGCTACAGGTGAACTATGGTACATTGCGCCATCACATTCTATTCCTAATACATACTTACTCGGATCGTTTGGATCTACTATAGCTAAATCAATACGATAACCAGACATACCTACTTGTGTATCAACAGTGTAACCAATTTCAGTTAGTTTTTCGTATACTTCTTCTTCAAACGGCGAATCAAATTGTAAGTGACCTTCTTGTTTAGTCGTATTTATCTCGCCACTTAGGTTTGTTAACGATGCTTCTACTTTATCCTTATTCAGGTTGGAAACAGCCTGAGCATATTCCATATATGATTTTAATAATCTCGGTCCTATATTTTTGGAGCCAGTAACATTCAATTCATGGGGGTCGATACTGGACACTAAATGAATTTCTTGTTTGGCACGTGTTACGGCAACATTTAAACGGTTTTCTCCGCCTTCCATTCCAAGTGTACCAAAGCGATTATAGACTTTTCCTTCTTTATTTTTCGCATAGGCAATGGAGAAAATTATGATGTCTCGTTCATCACCTTGCACATTTTCAATGTTTTTTACAAAGATTCTTTCGTCTAAATCCCTACTCATTACCTGTTCATAAATTACTCCAAATTCAGGATCTATTTCACTATGTCGATCAATCGCATTCTCAATTGCCGTTTGTTGTTTCGCATTAAAGGTAATAATCCCAATCGTTTTCGATACATCTTCAATTAATTTTTGCTTTAGTAGTTCTACAACATCCTCAGCTTCAACAGTATTTTGTTGATTGATCCATCGGCCATTAGATTTGTGCCATTGAATTGCTGCTGGGTCTTGAAGATGATTGACGTTTGGTGCTATTTGCATATGTCCATTATAAAAAGCGTGGTTCGAAAAATTAATCAATTCTTCAGATTTTGATCGGTAATGCCATTCCAATAAACTACTTGGTAATATACGTTTAGCTAAATTAAGTAAGCTCTGTGATTCTTCAAATTCTTCCTGTTCATCATCTTCATCCGCTTCAACTTCTCCTTTAAATAAAGAAGAAGGTGGTAATTGTTGCTCATCCCCCGCTACTACCACTTTATTTCCCCTGTAAATAGACGGCATTCCGTTTTCTACGGTACATTGGGAAGCTTCATCAAAAATCACCAGATCAAAGATTTTTTCTTCTAACGGGAAAATGGCTGAAGCTATCTCTGGTGATACTAACCACACAGGGATTACATCCAGTAACCCTTTTAAAGCAAATTCATTTACTAAACGACGAACTGGCCAAAGCTGGCGTTTTTTACCCGTTTGATAGACCATGTCTTTTACAGCTTTCGGATTATTTGCTTTTACTTCTTCTACCTTTTGAAGCATTTGATTTTGTAGTAAATTGATGGTCAAAGTTTGTTTTTTTGTTAGTAGTTCCTTTAACTCTTCTGTTAACCGTTGAAAATTACCTGTACCAATCATAGCTATCTCTGGATATTTTCTTTCTATTTTATCTATCCAGTGAATATAAGCAGATTGTTTAGCTACTTCTGCCCATTCTTCAGCTAAGTTATCGGCATCTGACAAATTCCGTTCAATTAATCGATCAATAATCTTCTGCACTTCTTTTGCACTTTCATCATATAAGCGGTCCATTTCACGTAATTCATCAAAGTATTCCTTTATATAGGCTTGTTTCTTTTTTAACGTTTCTAAAGGAATGTCACCTTTTGATATACGTTTTTTTAGAGTTTTAATAGAAACAACTTTAAAATACGGTTCTATAGATTCTAACTGTTCGAATAATCCTTCAGTTGCTTGAGATAAGTCATATAGTACCGTTAAACTCTCTTTTAACTTGGGCCACTCTTTTGATGATAACCCGCTGAATTTTTCACCATCTAATAAGTCCTCAATAATGGTTTTACCAGTGAAGGTTGTCCATAGCCATAATCGCAGTTTCTGCAGCGTTTTTTTATCCTCTGATTTCAAATCTTCATATATTTTTTCAAGCTTTTTATCAATTTGAAGGCTATAAGCTGGAGTAATATCTTCATCATTAAAATGATCTATGTGTTTGATACTTTGCTCCGATTCGTTAATGGCCTTATCCAATATTCCGATGATTTTAATTCGATCTTTTAATTCCAGATCCGTAAAAGGTTTTCTATCGTGAAGTGGGTTATCACCCCCAAACGTTCCATAATAATTGCCATATGTACTTACTTTTCGTAAGATATCGGTTAGATTATGCTTATTCAAACCTTCTAATATATTTTCTAACGAAATCATTTTATCTTGTTCTTTAGATGTTTTGCTAAAACCAAATAAGTCATATGCTCTAAAGCCGTGTGGTTGCACTTCAAATAGTGCTTGCGCTATTTGATCTAATTTATCTTCTGTATTGATAATTTTCTCAGACAATTGTTCGAATTCCCACTGTAAGTCTTGATAGGAATGGCTTCTGTTCAACTGTAAATTCAATTTCTGGTAAAAGTTTTTTCGATCATTCTTCTCATCGTGTAATAATGCTATATTCGATGAGAGATTAAGTGTATCTAAACGTTGGTAAACGACATCTAATGCTGCCCGCTTCTGTGTAACAAGCATAACTCGTTGTCCTTTGGCCATTGCATTAGAAATCATATTAACAATTACTTGTGATTTTCCTGTTCCTGGTGGGCCATGCACAACCATTCCCTTTTCTTGATTGAGTGCATCCAGTAATTTTTCCTGAGATGCATCCGTATCAAGTACGTAATATTTATTCTTTTCTTGAGCTAATTTATCTTGATAGGATTGTTCTTGTTTAGAGGGTAGATTGTCTACATCTTCGTTAGTTCCTTGGACATTAATATCAAGAAGTTCTGATACTAAACCTAGATCTTCTTCTCCTTGTTCCAGCAACTCGATAAATTTTTCATAATCACGTAAAATAGCTGAATTGCCTTGAGGGAAATGACCAATAACAGCCTGTTGATTTAATCGGAAAGACCCTTTGTTAAAGGTCGGGATCTCTTCTTTTGTGTACTCTTCAACTATTTGTAATTGCTCCGTGGTATTTGCAGCTACCGTAAAATCATGTGTAGCTAACCAGTTGCTCCACTCTACTATATTAATGGATTTAGCATTTGTTTCTGCTTCATCAAATAAAGATTCTGGCATATGTATATTGCTAAATTTTTGTAATGCTAAAAACAACGTGCGATTCAATTGCGGTGATTGATCACTTAAAGGTTCAACATGCCATTCAACACTACTTCTCTTTTTCCTTTCCAAACGGACTGGATATAAAAATAATGGAGCTCTAACATAGGTGCCATCAGACAATGCCCCTTCCATCATAGGGTAGCCTAGATAAAGATCATAGAGCCCAGTTTCCTCTTCAATCGAGCGTATATTACGATATAAAGTGGTTAATTTTCGTGACAGAGATAATTCTGCTTGATTACTCGAATTTTCTTTTGCAAAGAGTTTTGATTTGTTATCTGTTAAAGCTAGTAATAATTCCATTGGATTTTTATCTATTCTAGTTAGCTCACTTAAGTCAAATGTCCATTTATTATACAGTTTCAGCAGTCGAATCGAACGATTGCTTCTGCTTATATCATTTAGCCGATCACTTAGTACTTGTAGTTTATCTTTCATCAATTTCACCCATTTTTCACTTGTAAGATGGTGCTATTATACTATAGTGTGTATGGCTAATAAAGGTGTATAGCTTATATTCCGACTAATCATCCCTTAAATATAAGGCTTTTAAGCCAGAAATGAATCAAGAGGCAATAACTTCTCACATTGCACGCTTATATATAGCAACGCTCATAATATTGATTTCTATAATGAAGGTGAGAAACACTAACATTTTCAGTTTAGACTTTATTAGCATATTTTCTTTTATCCCCCATTAGCAGCCATCCATTAAAAGCAATACCCTCATCTCCCCAAACAGGTATCAATACATTAGTCATCCCTACTCAAAATATCTACCACTCTGTCATAGTTGCAATGGATAGGCTACATTAAGTTGGACAGATAAAATAAGGGTTTGTAAACTTAGACAATAACTTAAGGGAGCGTGACTACGATGACCCGTCAACGTCGAACTTTTACACACGAATTTAAACTGCAATTAGTGAAGCTTTATGAAAATGGAAAATCTCGTGCAGACATTGCGAGAGAGTATGATATCACGCCTTCTGCATTAGACCGATGGATTAAAAATCATCAAGAAACAGGTTCATTTGCCCCCGAGGATAATCGTTCTGAAGAAGAGAATGAACTAGCTAAGTTACTCAAGGAAATCAACGTCTCATGATGGAAAATGATATTTTAAAGAAAGCAGTGCTGATCATGGGACAAAATAGATGTGATTCGAAATAACGCTCACAACTATTCGGTATCAGCAATGCGTGAAGCCCTCCTGATTCCCAAAAGTACTTATTACTATAATGCCAATTTGCACGACCGACGACTGCTTAAATTGGAAGATAAAGAGCTTTCCCAGAAGATCTCCCGAATTTGTAAAGAAAGCTGAAAGGCACGCGCAAAATTAAGAAAGAATTAAGTAGATTACCACAGCCAAAACACATATCACGGCATCGAATTGGCCGATTAATGAATAAACTTAGGCTTGTATTTAACTATACTGTAGCCCATATAAGCCACATAATCTGTAATGAAGAGTTGATAAAAGTCGAATTAAAAAACGTCATTACGTATGCTTATTTGTCGAACTTTTTAACCGTGAAATCATTGGCCGTAGTGCTGGTTCTAATAAGAATGCAGAGTTAGTCTATCAGACGTTACCGTGCATTAAAGGTAACTTACGACGTGCAGAATGTTCCATACAGATCTTGGTAAAGAGTTTGATAATAAGCTTATTTCCGAAGCACTGGAGACATTTGGCATCCAAAGATAGCTGAGCATGAAAGGAAGTCCTTATGATAATGCCGTGGCTGAAGCGATGTTTAAATTCAAGGTATTGAAAACAGAATTCGCTAACAGTTCTATTTCTCTACTCTTTTATTTAATTAAGTTGGGGTAACAGATTCTTATATGAGTGAAATGAGTTTATTTTGATGATTAAGTTTATTGGTTTAATAATATTCGAATTCACGGAACTTTAGACTATATAACACCAATAGAATTCAAACAACAGCCCCTATAATTTTTGTAGTGTTGACATACCAGCTTTCAAATAGAATGCCAAAAGGGTTTAAGCATTTTTGTAGAATAGATTAAGTTTTAACGAATACCTACCACCCAACTATGTGTACAGCACTTTTGATATCAAGGGAATCTTTCCCCATAAGGAAAACCAACCACCTAATTGCAACAAAAGAAGCAATGTGAAGAGTTCAAGTATTTACTGAAAAATAGATTGAGTAAAATCAACTTATGGTTCAATACCATATTGCTGCACCCATATAATTGTTTTGTTCTTCTATTACATAGGACCTCATCCTTCCTTTAAGTACATGAATGAAGCATTTAATCAATTTTTACAAGGAAAACAGCCCTCATTACGGAGAAAATCATTACATCCTAAGAAGAATTTCATAATAGGCTAAAAGAAATAGGACCGGGGAACCGATTCATTACTTAAATGTTATCTTTTTATCAACTGACCCCTAATGCTTTAAACACTGCATCAATTGGATCAGAATAAAACACCGGCTGCACTTTTACCAATAAGTCAGGTGGGACTGTTTGCAAGTCCATAACTGACGTTGCTGGAATTAATACTTTTCTGGCCCCTGCATCTACACAGACTTGTAAAATGTTTGCAAATTCCTCTACCTTAGAAATGGTTCCACCAACAGTCATATTACCTATGATGACCAAACTTTCCTGTGGTGGCTTTCCTAATGCACCTGAGCAAAGTCCGATTAATTCAGCAATTGCTAGTTCATCAGTTAACCCAATACCTTGTATATCACTAATGTGCATGAGGTAGTCCTTGGTTTTCGTACTAATGGTATTGCTTACACTCTTACTATTGGCTGTAAAGAACCGAAAAGCTGTATCTAGACTTTCTTTAGCTTCACGATTGGAGCCTACGCCTGATTTATCAAACTTTCCAGTTCCACTAACCACTTGATTTTCGAGTTTATAAACACCAATCATCCCAGAATGTCCGTGCCCTGCAACATAAACATGCCCCGGTTTCCCCATGCCTTCAGGAATCAATTTCCCTCCACCTTGTTCCGGTACTGAGACGTAATGTTCCTCAAGGCTTTCCCTATCTATATAGGAAAACATAACATCGTAGAATTCCATACCACCAATTTTCTTCAACTGTTCCTTCACACGTCGTCGGCCTTCAAGAGCATATTCCAACACTTCAGTGACTTCTTCCTTTGTAAATTTGCCATGCGGATAAAGGAGTTTTAACATACCAGAAACAGTTTTTCTTACCGCATTCGTATCACGTTGGTTTAAATTGTTTCCGAGCTTGAAATAGCGATTAATTGCATCACTAAATGTCCGCTTCCTCATCTCCCGGAAGAATTCTGCAATATAATCCACAATGAATCCATATTTTTCTGTGATAAGGTCTGGACGCATTTTTGGAATCTCCCAACCAGGAAGATAATAGTGCATACGATCAAAGAATGCACTATCATTAGCCATCTCTTCAGGGAACGGTGCAAATAAATGGGATGTTTTAATTAACGTATCCACGCTCTGATTCACATTCCCCACAAATACCATGGAGGCAGAGGCATTCTTTTCTTCCTTACCTCTTGCAAATGAACCTGATGCCATATAGTCCTTCATGATTTGGATCCCATCTTTATCTTTAAAACGGATACCCGCAACCTCGTCAAAAGTGACACAATCCCACATCCCTACAAGCCCTATCTTTCTTGTAGACATGTTATAGAAGAGATTAGCAACCGTTGTTTGGCCACCTGAAACCAGAATCGAATTCGGCGACAATTCTTTATAGACATGGGATTTACCAGTGCCCCTTGGGCCAAGTTCACACATATTAAAATTATTTTCTACGAGTGGAACGAGACGCAGCAACAAATGCCACTTTGTTCGTTCATCTAATTGTGTTGGTTCCATCCCTGTTGAACGAACCAACACATCAATCCATTCATCTTTTGTAAAGCTCTTCCTTCCCTCAAATACCTCATGAATATCCATATTTGGCATTTGAATTGGCTGCAAGCTGCTAACATTAAAAGGATTAGCATTTCGTAGCTCTTCATCATAGTAATAATCAATTTTGACCATGCACCATATGCCGCCGACAAGGAGCTTATCAAATTCCTTTACATACATAGGAGAAACTGGAACACCCTTTAATCCAAGATTAGAGAACTCCGCCTCATAAGTATCAATCTTTGGATTTAATGCCACTGTTACCTTATCTATGACGGAGTACTGACCGAGTTCTCGAATGCGTGATTTAATTTTCTCTGCCTCATCGGGACGTACAAAGTTTTCGGAAAGGATTTTCTTGACCCGTTCTACTCCTTCATGAATACTGTCCTCATCATCAGTTGCAGCATACATGCCAAGAAGATATTCCAGGACGTAAACAGGGACATTAGCCCCTTCTTTAATAAGATTTGTTAAATCTTTACGTACAACTCTTCCAGCAAATACGTCATTTAGTTTTTTATCTAAATCCACTGTTAATTCTTCATTCATTTGTTCTTCCATCCGCGGTCCCCCTCCCTCTTAAAAGTCAAAGTCACTAATAATCCCCAAATTTATGTTAAACGGAATCTTTTCCACAACAACACTGGTTTCTGTATCCTTTATTACCAAGTAATACGTTTTATTACGGTCATATGGGATGCTTTTCAATACAAACCGTAGTCTAAAGGTACGATCTGCTGGATTGTCAAATGTTCGATCCCCGATAATTGTCTCTTCATTAGACAGGATATTACCGTCCTCATCAGCCATGCAAATGACAACAGTACGTGGAATAAATTTGTTTTCCACTCTTTCTGTTTGGAAAAACTCTAGATTAAAAATGCTATTCGTAATCTTACGGGTTGTATTCGTAATTACAATATCCACTTTTTTAATCGTCTTAGCACCTTTTTGTCCAGTCCGCTTATTTCTAAAGGACAACAATGGAACTACCACTTCTTGGAGACTTGCACCACCATGGACAAAGTTAATGCCTGAACCTTGCATTTTATATCGTAATGTAGATTTTGGAACGTATGCCGTTAACTGTTGGTCGTTCTTAATGATAGATGACAGGTTTATAGCCAACTGCCCGGAAACATCTTGTTGCTCCTTTGACAGGATATAACGGCGTTTTACTTCAATTGCATCCTTTGAATCTTGTCCAATCTTATCACTTTCTTCCAGTGCATCACGCTGGTATAGAAATCCGTGATCGGCAGTTATCAACACATTCGTCCCGCTTAAATCATCCCGAATAATTTTAACAAGATCATATAATTGGTCCAGGGCTGTTTCTACCGCATTAAATGTGTAGACTTCTGTTGAAGCCTTATCACCCATTGCATCAATGGTATCATGATAAATATAAATAAGTTTTTTTCCTTTGAACGTTTCCCTTCGACCAGCTTTATTCATTGCCAGTACATCTTGGAAATGAACAGCAATGCTATCAGTCACTTTTGATTCAATAATCTTCTTCCGATTCCCGAGTCCTGAAGAATCCTTTCCATCAACAAAGGCCCTTCCATTCGTATCTATGTCAATATCTCTGTGTGGAAGAAGTGAGGGCATCCCGAGCTTTGTAATAGAAGGCATGACACCAAGCATCGTTTCTATATCACACACACCCATTGTCTCGGTATTAAGGCGATTAGCTAGTTCTACACCTATTTCATAACGCATTGCATCCGAAACAATGACAAAAACTCTATCTCCATTCCGAACTTTAGAATCCAGACTAGAGGAATAAAAATTTTGCTGACTTGTCACACCGGGCATCGACCAATCTTGTGTCATCTCATTTTCAACGGCTTTTGACCAATGGGAGCTTAACTCTCCCATATACCAATTCGTATACAAATCTTCTACAAGTGTCTTTAGCTTTTTCAAGAGATCATGGTTACTTTCTTCATCATATGCTACATAAAACTTACGGTAGTATGTATCCATAAGGTGGTATTCTTTTACATAAGATTTATACAAATCAATAGCTCGTCCCTGTGGAATGCCTTGGCTATGTTCTTTATAAAATTCCTGCATTTTAACTGTATAGTATAGAGCCTCATAAATAGAAGCGAATCTTTCATAGTAATGCTTGGCTCTTCTCAGTTTAATCAGCTTCGTGTATTCCTCATAATCTTCAAGCTGTGTGACAAGGCTATTGGCAATATAAATGATGATTGCCTTGTCTATATACGGAAAAATCTCTGCTTGCTTAAATGTATCAACAGGTAAATTATTGATGATATTAGCAAGCTGAATTTCCTGCTCAGCCATTTCTGCATATTCATCAAACACCACGTAATCTGTCTTATGGTGCATCCAATGGTCGATAAATACTAACGCATTTGTTTTGTTCCGATTGGAAATAAAAACTTCTAGATCCCATATATCCTCTTCAGCAAATGATTGGCTAAATGCAGTAACCATTAAATGGATTATTAATGTTTTTAAATTTTTCTCTTCCCGTTCATAACCATAATGATTTTCTACATACGTCCAGAACACTTCAATATCAAAGAATTTTTCAAGAAGAGTTAAATATTTGTTGTCACTGTCATTCAGCGTTTCCATTAACACAGATTTTAACACTGCTTCAAAATCTGGTGTTTTAACGTTACATAGGACACACATGATTGATAGTTCTATTATTTCTTCGGTATAGGACTCAATATTTAATGCTGAGAATTTTCTAAAACGTTCTTTATTGTTAAAGAAACGTTCATACTTTTTAATTACCGCCCGAAGTGACGGGTCAATATTCAACTCACTTAGAATAAGTGAAATACGATCTGCGTAGAATGTCTTCGAGTAAAATACCGTATCCGCTAACCAGTTTTCTTCCACTCCTAGTTCAATGTTTGTATAAATCAAGTAGGAGGACGTGGAATCCTCTTCTTCAAGTAGATATTTTGTTTTGAATTGGTTGCGATCTGTTAGCGTATGAATCTTCACATCATCAATTGATAACTGTTCTATATCCTCAGTGAATTCATTATCCTTATCTACCCAAAAAACAATCTTTCGCTGCTCACCATCTTTTAATGGTTCGTTGAATATATCTGATAATGCAAACTTTATTTGGTTTATGTTCAAAACCTCACCTACTTTCTACAATCATTATAGTGGAAAGATACATCGCAGTGACCGATGTATCTTGGTTGATCTATTTAAACTCAATTTCAACATGCCAGTCTTCTTTGTTGTAACCTGCACCTTCAAAAGCCTTAATGCAAAAGTTATAAATTCCTTTTGCATTAAGATTGGCCTCCATATAATGATCATTCCCTAATTTTTTGGGTGATCTCATTTCTTTTCCATCTACAGATAAAAATCCAGGGTTCTTCTCCATGACTTTTTGGTACCTTTTTATATCATCATCAAATATTGCCATAATTGTTTTTTCCATTACTTCTCGCCAAGATTTAACTGGATGAGATTGCTGATTAATCATTAAAAGCCTTGGTGAACTTCCAGTAATTTTTTTCACTTCATTTTCCGGCTTTCCGAAATAAGGCCAGATTTCAAGAAACTTTTCAATCAACGTATTTGCACGTTGCTCAATACTACTTTGATCCCATTTTTCAAATTTGGAAAGGTCCTTATTCAAACGTATATTACTTTCCTTATAATATCTTCTTTTCACGGAAAATGGCTCGTTTGATAGTTCAGTATTATAGGCAGATAGTGTTAAGTTTCCTAACGTATGCAAATAGACAGAGTGAACGTAGTCTGCGTTGTCACCCAACACTTCCAGCCACTTCTCAGTCAATGTCTGTGGCATAACATGTTCAATTGTAGCCTTCGATAAATCTGCCTTTTCTTTGTGGGAATACGAGTCTTCAATCACTTTTAAAATAAAAGCCCCTTTTTTCCTACGATCCCCTTGTCCATAAAAATGGTTTTCTTTTAAAGATGATATCACTTCAGGATTTTTCGGATATCCTCTATTTTGTAGATACCCAGTTAGTTCTGAAATAGAATCATTAGCTTCATGGGTACTAATTTGGTTATATAAAGATGCAAAGACTTTATTCAACGATTTTGAATCTATGTTACAAACGTAACGCCTAATTAAGTAGTTCTCAACAATAGTTAAAATTTCACAAAATTGTTTGTCATCATACTTACCTTTTCTATAATCCTGGTAGATATATAGTAAGAAAGGATAGGCAGTTTTTGCTTCAAAATCGCTGATTCTCTCCAGCATATTACGGATATTATGATTGTCTTCTAATTGTGGATAAAGCAATCTAGCATAGTATCCTGCAAAACTTGCAATAATCTTTAAGAACTCTTTTACATCTTGGCTATCCACTTTTTCTTTGAATTTTACGTAAACATCGTTTTTCTTTACATTGATATTTACGCCTAACAAGAAGTGCCGGATAAATTCAGTCAGATTTTCACCTAATTCTTCTTGCATAGGCAGCCAATAACGTAGATAATAATCTTCTTGGTCTGCCGCAGGAATCCTCATAAATAAATAATTTCGAATTAAATCAGTCTGTGTGAGTGGTTGCCCTTTAGCATTCAAACTTTCAAAGACGAGATAAGGATTATCGTCAGGCGATAAAACAATGCTAACAATGGATAAATCCGCAGTAACCGTAGCTTTTAAGACAGACAAATCTATTGACTTTTCCTGAATTATCTTAAAGAAGAACTGGTATGCCTTAACAACTAATGAATTCTCTATACCATCTACAGATTCTTTATTGATAAATTTCTTAAAGTGTTCTTTATCTACTTGGGTTGGAAGGAATTTATATTTTTCCACCCCTGATTTATAGCTATTCATCAACAATGTATGGTGTATCTCATCTGCTAAATTTTGTTCCCCTTGCTTTTCTGCAGTATCCCTTGTAGCCGCAAGTAAAATAAGTAACGTAGTCATTCTTTGTTGACCATCAATAACCAAAAACTGTTGTACTCCATGTGTATTCGCATTAACTGGTATGGACACAATGGAACCTATAAAATGTGATGAGCTCTGATCGTCTTCTATTAAATCAATCATATCTTCCCATAACTGTTTCCACTGTTTTTCACCCCAGCTATATGTACGTTGAAACATCGGTATAATGTATTGTTTTGTACCTTCTATAATATCTTGAAGATTTGTTTCACTAGCTTTCATCTATTCACACCCTTTATTTAACTACTACTACCGCCCAACAAAACTAATTTATGTACTAGAGAAGCAAACCTCAAAGGCTCACTTCCCTAAAGCATTATATTTTTGCTACTAATCCCTTAAACTTTTCATAATTCACCTTAATTCCATCATCTAAATCAATTTCAATTTGCATATCAGCCATGTGGTGTAATAATTCATCATATGCTTTCAATTCGTCTATTTTTTTTTCAAGGGATTTTAGTTCTTTCTTGGCATTGCTAATTTCTTTCACTGTAGAATCCCCATTAATGATATTGAGCAAGTCATTCTTTTCAGCATCAAGGCGAATTTGGTAATCATGCAAATAGTCTGTACGAATACGGGACAATGTCGTTTTATCGTAACGGTGCATGTAAATCAGACAGTTAAATGCCTTTTCTTTCCCAGAAGAAAATAACCAATAAATTGGTCGCTTACTATAAGTCTTGAGATGATCTTTATAAAAATCATTTAAGAAATAGCGACGAAGCGTTTCTTTTGCCGTTTCGCCTTTCTTTCTACTAAGTGCATCGGCAATAAAGTCGAGATTTTCCGATAGTGTTTCTTTTCCGAATGTTACTTGAACAAAATCTTCAAATCTTGAGACAATGTCATCTTCAAAATAAGCACCAGGGAGTATTGGTAGAATGTTATCCCTATCAACTTGGAATGTATTATATTTTGAAGAGTCAAACTCCCCACCTGCATAAACAAGGCCCTCTTCATCTAACGAATATCGACCAAACGAACATCCAATAGCATAAGAAATGAGACTTTTTATATTCCTTACCAAATCTGCTTTTTGTATTGTAACTTCCTCATCTTTTAATTCTGGAGTTAAGTCTTCATACAGGTTATATATATCAATGAATTTCCGGTTCAATTCTTCCTCATTCATTTTAAGTTGGTTGAACTGGTTTTCAATGAATCCTTCCCATTTTTTGTACGAGTCTTTAATTTTCGATACTCCTCTTTCCCTAATTAAAGGATGTTGTGAAAAATCCCATGACATTTCATATGAATCCCAATCATTTTTCGAAATTAGAATATTTTCTTTTACAATTTTTTCTATATCCAATATATTTACATCGTTGTTGTATTTATAAGGTATTTTTGAAACTTGACCAGGGTTAAAATCTAACGTAGGCGATAGGATTGATAAAAATGTTTCGGCAACTTTTGAATTTAATAATCCTAAACTATAATATTTTTCATTTTCCTCCTTAAAGAATACACATGCTCCTTTTGAATCAAATATAAATCCATTAGGAAAAAACCTCATTGAAAATAATCCTGAACTTAAAGTTGACCAGGTAAGCCCCTCACTAAAAAAATATTCATGGTTAAAAATTCGCCTTGACCAATGCTTAGTATTAGGGTCGGAGGGGTTAGAGACCACAGCTAATTTAATTTCTTCACCATTATTGTACCAATTCACTAAATACTCATTATAACCGTACCATTTTTTATAGCCTCCACCTTTATTATAAGGGACCCACTTCTTATTTTGAGACATAACTTCATTATAGCTTTTGCAACCAAACCCAACTTTTTCGATGGACACTTCATACCAATATCTTAAAAATCTCTTATTGTCAGTAGTAGACATTCCACTTTTAAATTGACCTATTTCCCCAATCTGTTCATTCTCGTTAAAATTTTTTATGATTTGATCGCTCACCCAATAAGCTATAGGATTTCCTGAGACTTTTATGTAGTCTTCTTGCTTAAATGAATAACGATAAGAAACTAATAGGTTTTTTGCAGCTTGAATTGCCTTTTCCCTTTTATCAGCTGCGTTTTTCGCCTCAGTCAATCTTAAATATGTTCCGTTTGCCTTAAAAGGTTCTATATTCCTCAAAACAAATGTAGTCGATTGTACAACTTCTCCGCTTATTTCCTCAAAAGCTCTTGGGCCTAGGTGTAGCATTGTATCGATAAATTTATTACTAATGATATTTTTTCTTAATTTCTCGAAACTCGATAAAAACATCCAAGAATGTTGATTAATAGCAGCATAAAAGCCATTTTCATTTATATAATGATCAATCTCCATAAATGCAGCGAACAGATCAGACTTAGAATTAGGATAATTCTTTTTTAGAAAACTGGATAACTCTCTGTTCATACTAGCTGATCCCATATAAGGTGGATTCAAAATGACCACACTATATTGTTTCTCCATTATTCCTGTTTGTTTAATGAGTTGCGGGAGTAATGACAATACTCGTTCTCGTTTTTCTACTTGAAATAAATCCTCAACAGGCTTTGATTCTATTTCCTTTAATCTGTTCTCCAAAAAAGCAGTGTCTGTATTTTCCACTCTAATAAGAGAACCATATGTTTTTCCATTTACATACTGCTCTACAAATTTTTTTACAGAATCAAATTTCTCCCCACTAGCGTCACCAACAATATACGCTATATCATCGTCTGTCCATCCGTTGGTTTCCTGAATTGATGCTAGATTTAGAGTTAGTCCATCTCGCTGAACGCTTCTTAGAAATTTTCTGTTGTACTCCTGTGCTTTCATGACCACCGAGAAACAGGCTAATTGATATGCACGGTCATCTATGTCAAGTCCACGCAGGTTATTCTCAATAATAAGTCTTGGTATTTCTCGTTCCATGTAACCACATTTGCTATAGATTTCATAAAGGACATCGAACATATACACAAGAATATGCCCACTTCCCATTGCGGGATCGAAGCATTTTATATCCTCTACATTCAGTTCTTTATTTACATAAGGAGCAATTTTAGCTTGAAAATCTTCTTGTTCATGTTCTAAATAAAATTCCCAATCGTTTTGTAATTCCCAATGTTCAGGATGTGACTCAACCCAGTAACGTCCAAGGGAATTTTGCACCATATAACGAACAATCCAATCAGGCGTGAACAGCTGCGTTGCAAAAGGAATTTCTTCAGCTTTATATTTCTTTTTTGCTTTAAAAACTCGATCTTTTTCTTCCGCAATATAGTACTGATAAAGCCACCCGATCACTTCAATCTCATTCCAATTATCTTCAGGGATAGCCTCAATATCCGTCATCTGCCGAACAAAAGAGTCAGTTGCGAGAAGACCTTCTGGAAATAGAATTTCTCTATAATCATCAATCGTTTCAAACATGAATGGCATATAACGATTCAAGTCATTACAATGTTTGATAATCAGATATTTAAACAATTCCTCAGCATTATTATTCATTTTTAGTTCATAAACGAATTCCTTGTCCAAATCCAAGTCCAATGATAATGCTTCTTTCATCATATCTGGTTCTGGACTTTCTGCATTAATGGAAGATAGCACTCTCACTTTCGTTGGTAAATAGTCATTTACCTCCATAAAGCGTAAGGCAGTGAATCGGTTGAACCATGTATAAGCAACTTCATCCATTACTTGGTTGAATCCAATTCGGTTAATGCGATCAATTAATCTGTCTCGTTGAATTTTTTCTTCTTTAGAAAGCTGTCTGCCATCAATAAAGATGGCATCTGAGCTTTCAATATCGGCTTTTTTTATGTTATCTTCGGCTATGCCAATTTTCATGGCTTTTGCTTCGACTTTTTTCAATAGCTCTCTTCGGGCACTTGTTGCAAAGGTCTTCAGTGCTGACTTATTCATCCATTTCCACCCCCATTATTCGATAAACTCGATTTGTTTGTTTTCTTTAATGATTTGTTTTAACTTATTTGCCAGGGTATTGATATAGTTATTAACCTCATCCTCCGTCGTTAAGGTTCTAACACTCACCAATTTTGATACCCTAACAGGTTGCTTTTGAATGGTCGGAACCACATGTTCAACAACTTTTCCACCAGTACGTTCTCTCTCTTCTTCTACTTTTTTCCGTTGCCATTCTTTAATTTCTCTGTCAATATCTCTTTCCATTTTTTCTTTAAAGCTCGTGCTTTGGGAAATCGTTGCATCAACTTTAAAAATATCATTAAAAGTATCTACATTTGTATTAAGTTCTTGATAGTACCGATCTACCCGTTCTTTTGTTTCATTGGATACACCGTATTGTGATGTCAATGATGATAAATAAGTATTGTCTTCTTTTAATTTTTTATGGGCATTTTCTTTCTTCTCTTTTAGCACGGAATTTATTTGTTCATCCATTGCGTTAATAAGTTCTGGAATATCTTTTATTTTTCTGTAAGGAATCGGATCCTGAACAATCGACTGGAGCTTATCTATGACGGTCTCTATCTCTTCACCAAATAGATAGGCATTATTTTCTTCATATTTCTTTAAGGCAGCTAAAGCCTCATCAAAAATTTTCTTTTGATCAGTGCTGAAGAAACTTTTAACATAAACAATATCCTCTTCCCAATCAAGTAAATCATCTTCCAATTCCTTTAACTTATTGAAGTAAGATACATTGTCTAAGCCATTATGGAACTGCTCAAAATATTCCAGTCCTTTATCAAGCAAGCTCATGCCAGGATACTTCCGACCTTCATAACGAGCCTTGTAACTCTTAATTTCGTCAATTTGTTTTTCAACAAGGATCCGTATGTCCTTCAGTAATCCGTCTTCATCATCAGCCAAATCAGTTTTATTGAAAACATCTTTACAAACTCTTTTAGCTGTTTTGATTAACTTTTCATCTACTTTTACTCTCTTCAACACAATTGCCTTATCCGAATCCGCAGTTTTGGTAAATGCTGTAATAAGCATGTTTACATTTTCTTCTGGTTCCAGATATTCAGCATTATAACGAATGCGTATACGTTGGTCTTTTAGTAAATAAGCTATTAACGCTGCTATATCAAGCGTTTTCCAACCATAAGGCTTCCCGCCAAAACGGTCAAATAAGATTCTTACACGAACTTGTTTTTTCAGATTATCTTGCAAACTAATAAAATCCGATATTTCTCCCTTAGCCAATTCATTTGGGTTTACCTTTGATGTGTCTTCCAATGACATTTGCTCATCGTTTGCAGCTAGAATCGAAATTAATTCCCTTTCATTTTCTGTATGTTCTTTGATATAGCCAAGTTTCGTATAGACATTATCGACTAACATGGTAAAGGCGGCATTAACCTTTTCCCGTACGGTTGACCCTTTAATATCCGCTTTATCACCATTGATATAGAATGTACCGTCTTTAATGGCTTCCTCCAAAAGTTCACGAACTCTTCTTCTTCGTTCACGAACCTCTGCCTGTTTATTATTTAAGATATTTTGAATACTTTCTGGAAGTTGCGTTATGTTCGTTTTCTTACGGAATTCTTCTATTCGTAAGGCCTCTCCAATTTCCTCGATGTACGCTTCATTTCCGCCCATTTTAATAATCATTTCGCCACTATCTTGGGTCATCATCATCAATTCTTGTTCAGATTTATGATAGTGATCCGATAATGGGGAGAGAATTTGTATACCAATATTAGATGTCTGGTTTCCAAAATTTTTCTCATCCATTTTCTGGTTGTAAGTGAAGGCATATTCACTGGAATAACGGAAACGTTTCTCATCGAAAAGGTCTTGGAAAATATAGTTTGCTAACTCCCGTTTAACAATATCCTCATCTATATTCATGGATTTAATTTCCCTATTAATGTCTTGCTCATCATCGGTTAAGAAGATATAATGATCTCCATTTTTCTGGACCAATGTTTGGGAGATGAGCTTTCTCAGAGAAACCTTAATTTTTTCTTTTAGTTGCAACTTATCCTCATCAATGTGCGTAACCATTAGTGTTGCAATATTATCAAGATTTGCTGGTAGTTCTTTCACATATTTAATCATGAATAGAACCTTTAATAGATTCATGTTAAAGTCTTCATCTTTTAAGGCTGGATTCTCATAAGCACCTTCAATTACCCTTGAAATGGATGGATTCAAGAATTCCTTAATTGTATCGTAGAAAGCATAAAATGGTATGACTGTCCCTTCTTCAGCATCCTTATATTGCAGGCCAGCTTCTTTAAATGCTGACAACATCGAACGTTCCCCTTCAGACAAATGCTTACCAGAAGAACCATGTTTACGTACTTGTTCAAACACATTTTGTAAGAGTTTGAACTGATATGGAATAAATGGGTACACATCCGCAAATTCCTGCTCATTGTCAAAGCCACGCAAGTCTGCTGTACTTTCACGGAAACTAATTAGGTTTTTTAGAATTGCACTTTTCTCAGGATAAAGGAGCTTCAATCTATCATTAGCAAAATCCTTTTTCAAAAGAATCCGCTTTTTAATAACTTCATCAACAGAAATGGATGATAGGGAAAGTCTCGTATCGAATCGTCCTTGAATACGGGAAAAGTCATCCCCTTTGACTTTGATAATGCTATCAATACTTTCTTGGGAAGTAACCATTATCCAAACTTTTCCGTTACAATGAGTTCCCAAATCTTCCGATACTGTTTGTAAGTTCAGCATCAAATTACGGTTATCCCCAATGTATTGCCCGATTTCATCCACTAGAAAGATAAGATGAAAATTTTTGCCTTTTCCGTTGACGTATTCATTAACGTCTTTCGCAAACTTTTCAATACTGATTTCGAAGTTATTCACCCCGTTTTCAAACCAGTTTCGTGCTGATTCTTCTGTCATATCGGTTACTTTCGTTAGAGCCCCAATAACAAAATCTGCATCAAAATAGAAGCTATTACGACGTTCTCCCCATGATTCACCAGCTAATGCCTTAAATTCCCCTTTAAAGGCTTCATAGACTCCCTGTTTATCCAAGTACTTTTCCATCTCAGCCACACCGGGGATGTCCCCGTAATAGCCACGATGTTCATAAAAAACCTTCATAAACACCCTGAGAATTGCATCTTCCTTGGATTTATTATCGAGTGAACCCTTTGAATCAATATTAAACAAGATAGTTTCTGTTTCTACGTCGGCAGTGCGTTGCATATTCGCATAAACGAGTGGATCCTGAACTTTATCTTCAAAGAAATCAATCGCTTGTTTCCCATTTATCTCTTTGTTTTCAAGCAAATAAGCAAGGATTTTTAAAAAGTGTGATTTACCGGAACCGAAGAATCCAGATATCCAAACGCCCATCTTATCCGTTACACCATTTATCCCTTTTTGGTAGTTCTCGTAGAATTTAGAAAAGTGCTTTTGTAATTCCTTTGTAACAACATACTCATCTAACTCTTGATATTTATTATCTTCATCCTGTTGAGCTACTTTAATGACTCCACGAATATCCCGCTCTATATCCTTTTGAAACATATCTTTAATATTCATCTATATCCCCCTCTTCCCTTTTTAATCGACTAATCGAAATGCTCGATAGTAATTATCATCTTTAAACTTCCCGAATAGCTGCAAGGATTGTCCATCATACTTTCCTGGGAAGAACATGATTACAGGTATATTGTCTAAAACTTCTTGTAGGTTATTTAAAATATTATGAGAGCGAACGAACGGGTAAACCTTTCCTATTCCCGTGAGGAACACCACATTATAGCCACCCATTTGTTCCTGTATTTTCCTCAAGAATACTTCCGGTTTAGCAAATGTAGTCATCGCTTTAAACAATTGTTCTTTACCTTGACGTTCTTCCATTTCAAAAATACGGTCAAAGATCTTTCTATCTTTTGCAATGTCTAGCAGCATCTTATACAAATCAAATTCAATGATTCTTCGGTTGGACCCCTCATAACCAAACTCTTTTTTAATGTGCTTGATATAATCCCTTACTACAAGTTCGTTTTGCGGATCATAATCAAATACGTAAAAACTAATTTCATTACCAAGACCACGACCTTCAATGAACTTATCTTCTTTTATTTTTGGTATAACCTGATCCAATCTAGCACTCAAATTTGCCATACATCCACCTCTTTATTCACCCATAGCACGTATATAACGCTCCTCGCCAATATGAGTAAGATGATTTTTTATCTGTTCATCAATTATCAACCTGTTAAGTTCTTTACCTTTTCTCGTCCTCAACAACCCGCTTTCATACAATACTTGCATATAAGCTCTTTTCAGTTTTTCAATATTAATATCACTCCAACTGGCCACCTTTTCACTTTGCTCAGATTTAGCAGTGAAGAAAAGATTAAGATCTTTTTTTTCCAGTAGATAATCATTATTATGTAGTTTATCTCCAATAACCTCATCCATGAATTCAAAAAACAACAGATCGGTTTTCATGATGGCATATAGGTTCAGGGTTTTTCCTATTTCTATTGAACCTTCTAGTATGATAGAAATGAGTACCTCATCAATGACTTCTGCTCTTTTCATCACGGAGGGCAATGTTCGAGTGATTCTGCCTTGATTGTTAAATTGAAATAGATTTTCCTCTTTTACCTTTTTTCTTATATCCTGATTAGAATGGCCTAGTTGTTTCAGCTTTAAAACCTGCTTAAACTCAAAAAGCAAAAAGGAAGCTCCATTTAAACTTGAAGAATATTCTAATTCTATTGTCATACAATCAAACCTTTCAGACAAGACTATTTTCCTATTCTTTTTCTAACACTTTCCCCACAACAGCCAAACGTCTCTTACCACATTGCTGCTGTACGACCTTTGTAAATTGATTGTTTTTTAATAGTTTTTCCTCATTATTCTCATACAAATTCTTTATTCCTTCTATTAGTTCTTTCTCATTAATCTTTTCTTTCCAATACAAATCAACTAATTTGTTTAGATCAATTGCCAATTCTCTTTGTGTACGATAAAACATTTTTAGTTCCATAGGCTTCACCCCTTGCATCATTCTTACTTACTAATTATTTTAGTCTTATTCAATTGAGAACTCAATGAAAATGGTAAGGTATTTTTCATTCAATACTTTAAATTTGTGTTAACCTAACTAAATAAGATAAGTTCTCAACCCAGTTCAGTTTAACACTCCATGCTTAATTCACCACATAAAGACCATATTCGAGATTGATTGAGTACATTATCCACACCATAACTTCCCATATTACGAATAATAAATTGTTAATAGACTACTTTTTCCAAGTTTCCTGTTCTATACTGTTATATACAAATCTAAAATTAGAGGTGTATCTGTATGAATGACAAAAAAGATGTCTTAGATAATGGGCCTTTCTTTCATGGTACTAAAGCAGAACTAAATATTGGAGATCTTTTGGAACCGCAATACTTATCAAATTATCAAGATAAAAAATCGAACTATATATATTTCACTGCTACTTTAGATGCGGCTAAATGGGGTGCTGAATTAGCAACATCCAAGTCAAAAGAAAGAATTTACGTAGTAGAACCATTAGGTGAATTTGAAAATGACCCAAACGTAACGGATAAAAGATTCCCAGGAAACCCAACACGTTCCTATAGGTCTAAATCGCCTTTGAAAATAGTAGCTGAATTATGTTCTTGGAATAGACATTCCGATGAGAATTAAATCATATGCTTATATCCTTAAAAAAATTACGAGAACAAGGCAAAGCTGTCATCTACGATTGATGCACTACCTCAAAGGTCATTATCTAAATGGAATAGTGTCTGGAAAATGCAATTTACAATGTTAAACCAATTACACATAGAAAAAACGGTCCCTTATAACAATGAGGAACCGTTTTTCAATTTGGTATTCTGCACAGGCCACTGTTACCAATTAATAATCTGACTTTTAATTTATTCCTGACTTGAATGTGCCCATTTCCCTATCCAACTACTCCCCTAATGAACGAATCACAGAACAGGTACAAATTATCCCTTTGAAGAAATTATCTACATTAAGATTTTCATTTGGTGAATGGTTTGCTTCATCAGAATTTGCATATGGAACGATAACAGAAGGTACTCCTAGTATTTGGGTCCAGACATAATCTGGTAAACTACCACCTAGGCTAGGCTGTAAAACTGGTTCCTCATGGTAAGCTTCCTTGACTGCCTCCTTGACAACCTTTACGACATCCAGATCCGGAGACGTCCGAGATGGCCATTCCGATATCTTCTAACATCTTAAGTAGCATGGCACTCGTTTCTTCCATCCCAATATTTTGTGCACTAATACTTTTCTGGCGTAACAATGTAAATAATGTTTCTAAGTATTCCTCTTTATTTTTCTCCACAAATTCCCTAAGCTGGTCTAAACTCATGACTTTCCCTCCTCTATTAATTGTTTACAGCACCAAGAACTCTATTCGTTGAGGCCATGGCAATGATGACACATCCCAGTAATACCTCATCTTTCACCTATCTAATTCTATCTCTCTATTTAGTCCTATTTAAGACATTTATATAAAAATTAAAGCACAAGTATTTATGTGTATGTACACAGCTTAATATATATACGGAATGAACTTCTTCGTCGTCTGCTCATACTTTACAAAATCCCTGCCGTATTTCCCCCTTAAGTATCGATCATGCTCCGGGATATTAAAGAAAACAAACATGAAGAATAGAAAGATGGGTATCAGCCCTGCCCATGCATTTCTTGTCAGCAATGCAAAACCGCTTACCCACACGAAATCTCCGAAATAATTGATATGGATCGCATACCTGTATAATCCCCCAGAATAGAGTTTTCCTTTATTTCGGTTATCTTTTTTCCATTGATTCCTTAACACCTCAGACATTGTATTAATTATTGAACCTGCAAGAAATATAAATACAGCAATTCCGTCTATCCAATCCAAGGGCTGGTCGTTGGTTCCTCCTAACAGGGAAAAAACAATATAATAGAGAGCGAAGGCAAAAGAGACACTTACTGTTTCTCTCCATGTAATTCCTCGTTTCAACAAATAAACTACCATAAAACTCATCCTTAAAAAGACGACCAGACAAAAACCGAACAGCAGCACTCTTCTCTGAAAATCACCTTCGGGCAAATGCAAGACTTCATTACCGGCTAAAAATAAGAACCAGTAGACGAGGACAATGAAAACACACTCATATGCAATAATCGTTAATCGCTGTGGCCAAGATTTGTTCGCTGAACCGTACATGGCAAACCACCCTTTTTCTAAATCAATTAGACGAAGATAAACTATGTCCCAGTCCGACTGTCTGGTCAAGCTCTGTAGTGGATACTACCACTATTGACCTTATCTTCCCCTTATAATTTTCCGTACCAACAACAATAGGTGAAAGTATAAATTAGATGCAGCAAATCCGAATAATGAGAAGTAAATAACTTCCACTAGATATATACTATTGGAAAATATTATAAGATATATAAATCCGACTAGTATACCAGCCAAAGAATACAAACCTAACTGAATAAAGTAAAGTTTCCATTTTGAATTTCTATCAACATTTCCGACTAACTTATCAATTAATATCGAAACAAGTATTCCTACAAGAAAATAAGCTGGAGCCGTGTAAATAATCACAAAAACACTTATTTCTAAAAAGCCAAAGTAATAAACATTCGGTTCCTGTTGTGAACTAGGAACATAGAAAATCCAAGAATATATTATTGCGAACAGAATAGTAGATAGTAATGCTGTTAGGACTCTTCTCATTGTCATACCCCCTGACTTATTAGTTGATAGCAAGAGTAATTACTATCGTACTATTCACTTACTAAAGCACCGATAGTTGTATTAAGATAATCTACCTACTAAGTTATAAGGATTTACCTCCCAAGTTTCATAAGGTATGAAACTTGTAGCATTTAAACAATCGATTGTGCGGGATTTCATATGTGGACGAGTTATGTATTGATCTATATTTTCCTCTGTAAGCTTTATAAATCTAGCATCTTTAATTTCTTCAGGTTGAACTTTTATGTCCCCAGTAATATATTTCGCTTTAAACACAACAGACAATAAGTGGTATGTGGCATTGTAATACGAACCTGTTACTCCCAAAAGCGAGATAACTATTCCCGTTTCCTCTAATATTTCTCTACATACTGCTTTATCAAGAGGTTCTCCTTCTTCAACCTGTCCTCCCGGAGCTTCCCAAGTATCAGACCGTAAATGTGTCTTAACTAAGAGAGTTTCTCCTTTTTCGTTAGTAACATTAGCAGAAACCGCAATTATATGTTTTGGTGCAGTATCCATTACATTTCCTCCTTGAACATATTTATATGAGAATTTACTATAATCACTTAAGCTTTAGATCTTTTTATATTTGAATAACTTTATTCCATTAGCGCATACCCCCATTAATCCGGTAATAATGAATAGATATGCTATAAATAAAGGAGTTGAAGAAAGCGACTCAGAGAATAATCGATATAGCCCCACTACAGTAATAAAAACACTTCCTATTAGTGCAATAACAGTTTTACTGTTCATTTTGAATTCCTCCTTACAATACAAATGATCCATTTTTTTAATCAATTATAAATTCTGCAGTTTATCATGCTCATCATAGTCGCCAGGCTTCCTGACATCCAGTAAACGGTATTAGTGCTGTAAAAGATCCTTAAACACCTCTATCCACTAACCTGCCGTTTATTTAAGTAAATATATTTAGTTCAATACTAACATAATATTCAAAAATCATTTTTAAAATTTTTGCATAAGAAAAGGAGATCAATAAATGATCTCCCTGTTTAAAATTCAAGCGCTATACAGTTGCTTGTTCACCCAATAATGATTATACGTTCCCACAAATATATAAAGAAAACGCCTGTATGTATACAGACGTTTTCCCTTTTTGAAGCCTTTATTTATATTTTAATTTTGATAGATATTCTCCGCTTCTTCACCATTCAACATGAGGCGGAATGAAATGTCAGCTTTTAATGAGTCTGAAACAGCACAATACTTCTGCTTCCCTAAATTAATGGCTCTCCATACCTTCTTGGCATCAATATCACCGTCAACCGTAAAGGTTACAGCAATGGCAGTAAATCCTTTAGGTAAGTCTTCTTTTCGCGTTCCATCTGTTTCGATCTCGATATTTGTAATTGCATCAAGATGCGGTTTTAGTATCATGGTTACATCAATCCCGATGCAGCCTGCAACGGATGCGAGCAACATTTCAGTAGGTGTTACACCTTTTCCTTCGCCACCATAAACTTCCGTAGCGTCCATGTTGAGTTCATATCCAGAATCGCCTACTGCTGTGAAAGCTCGTTGACCATTCCATTTTGTTTGTATCTTCATTGCTGACATTCCCTTCTTGGATTAAATAATCGGCCTACATTTTATTTAAAAACTTTCTCGCTCTCTCTGTTTTAGGTTGGTTGAAAAATGAATCTGGAGTACCTTGTTCCACAACCACTCCTTCATCCATAAAAATGACACGATCAGCCACCTCACGCGCAAATTCAATTTCATGCGTCACAATAACCATGGTCATTCCTTCTTTAGCAAGTTCCTTTATAACTGCTAACACCTCGCCAACCAATTCAGGGTCTAACGCGGATGTAGGTTCATCAAACAACATCACTTCTGGTTCAACAGCCAAAGCACGTGCAATTGCCACCCGCTGCTGTTGACCACCAGATAATCGCGATGGATATACATCCCGTTTTTCAGACAGGCCCACTCTTTCTAGTAAAGCTTCACCCTTTTTAGTGGCTTTTTCCTTTGACCATTTCCTAACCGTTAGCAAAGCTTCAATCACATTTCCCAATACGGTTTTATGTGGATATAGGTTAAACTGTTGAAACACCATCCCACTATGCAACCTGATCTGACGGTATGCATTTAATTGCTTTTTCTTACTATCATCCGTGTTCACCGTCGATCCTGCTACTACAATTTCGCCACTTGTCATGTCTTCTAATCCGTTTAGACATCTTAAAAGTGTACTTTTCCCTGAACCACTTGGTCCAAGAATTGTGATAACTTCGCCGTTTTCCACTTCTAAATTAATGTCCTTCAGTACTTCTAGTTTTTCAAAACGCTTCGATAAATGTTTTATTGTTATCATATATACAACCCCAACTTATACATAAATGGATAGCTTCTTTTCCCATCTTTCTAATAAGAAAGAAAAGCCTGTACTCATGATCCAATACATGAGTGCAATCGATAGATAAAACGGCATGTAGACATAGTACTGCGCAATTAATAGTTGCGCGGATCGCAACAATTCCGTAACGGTAATGACAGAAACGAGAGATGTTTCTTTTAACATACCAATGAACGTATTACCCGCCGGTGGAATTGCAATTCGTATTGCTTGTGGAAAGATAATACGTCGCATTGTTTGTACAGGCGTTAGGCCAGACGCATATGCAGCTTCCATCTGTCCTTTTGGAATGGATTGTAGCGCACCTCGTAAAGTTTCTGAAAGGTATGCCCCAATGCTTATACTAAGGGCAATAATTGCAGCCGGTAATGGCTGCAGCCTAATTCCAAAATCCACAAGGCCATAATAAACAATAATAATCTGAACCAAGGTCGGGGTTCCCCGAATAATGGATACATACGCTCTAGCAATCCACCTAATTGGCGGCGCCCCTTTAAGTCTTGCAACCGCAACGATCGCAGCTATTATGGAGCCAAATAACATGGAAATAACTGTGATCAGAAGTGTATAGTATGCTCCTTGGAACAAAAATGGCAAATGATCAATGACAATATCCATTTTTAAAATTCCTTTCTCTTACGCTTGAGGCTCTTCCCCAAACCATTTTACAAAGATTTCATTATACGTTCCATCTTCTTTCATCTCCGCTAAAATACTATTTAATTCCGCTATAAGTTCTTCATTCCCTTTACGCGTAGCAATTCCAGCTTGGTCTGATTTAATTGGCTCACCGACAGCTTTAATTTTAAAACCATTTTGTTCTACAACTGGAGTTATAGCGTAAATATTATTTATTGTCGCATCAATACGCCCTGTATCAAGATCTTTTAGTGTTGTAACCACATCATCATAGGTCATAATAGTAAAGTCTCCAACCTCAGGCATAAGTTCTGTTCTTAAGTAGGTTTCATCGTTTGTCCCTAAACCAACTCCGATGTTTTTCCCCTTGAAATCTTCCACTGACGTAATGGAATCATTATCCTCTTTCACAATAACTTTAACTTGATTGGTGATATAAGGATCTGAGAAGTCCATTTGTTCTTTTCTTTCATCTGTAATGGTCATTTGACTAATAACCACATCAAATTTTTCAGATTGTAACCCTGCAATCATTCCGGAAAATTCTTGTGCAACAAACTCAACGCCAACACCTAAACGATTGGCAACCTCTTTGGCGATATCCGCATCGAATCCGTCCATTTCCTGATCTTCATTAATGAAGTTATACGGTTTATAGGTACCCATCAAACCTACTTTTAATTTGCCTTCTTCTTTAATTTGATTTAGTAATGATGATCCTTCTGTATTTGTCCCTTGTGACTCTTCTCCCTCTTGTTTATCTGCATCTGACCCACAAGCCGTTAGCATAATAGCAAACACTGCAAGCAATATACCTAGTAAAAACGATTTTTTCTTCATCATAATTAACCACCCTTTTTAAAATTTAATTAAATTCCTAGTAACCCAAAAAATTCAAATTGAACGACATCCTTGGCTAGTTGTTTTGCACTTTGACTTTGTAATTTAGAATAACCTTGTTGTGGGTTAAATAACCATCTCTCCAACATTCCTTCTAAAAGACTTACCAAAAGTGCAGACTGTACCATTGGATCCTTTTGTGGCAGAATACCGAGTTCAGCTGCTCTTTCAATATTTTTTTGAAAAGCGACCTCAAGCTTTATCCTTGTTTCAAGGATGGCAGATTGGACAGATTCCTCTGTTTCCATCCCTTTTAAAAGAAGCCGCATGAAATATTTATTTTCTTGAGAGAAAGCAAAGAAGTCCTCAAATAATTTTTCTGATGCTTGTACCACTTCCTGGACCGTTACTTTCGACTCCCTATATCCCTGTGAAACTACGGCAATCAAATCGGCTTCCTTTTTATGTATAATTTCTAAAGCGATAGCCTCTTTACTTTTAAAATACCAATAGAAAGTACCTTGCGCGACACCAGCAGCCTTCACAATATCCGATACTTTTGTCTTATGATAGCCATCATCAGAAAACTGTTTTAAGGCAACCTCTAAGATTTGCTCTCTTCGTTCAGATCCTTGATCTTGTGTAGTAATGTAATCCACCTCCTCTTGATTGATCAGTCAGTCAAGTAAGTGTTATTTTAGCTGTTACTAGTTTTAAAGTCAATAAACTTGATCAGAATTGTCGGGATTTAAAATTTTAGTGAGTTTTTTGGGGAATGGTTGGCTATGAACAGGCAGGCTATACAACCTTTCCTATCGCTTTTTCTAGTCTGATTGTGATGCTCATCACTCTAGGGTTTACAATACTTTATTTGACTTTCTTTCCTTCAATTCTGTCAAAATACTGTTGGTGTTTTTTAAACTTGCTTGGGGATTTTCTAATATCTCTTTTACTCCAAAACTCATATGTCCGATACTCCCGAGCAGGATAACTCAAAAAAATTGCATAAGAAAAGACGGTCAATTTAAACTGATCGCCTTCTTAACTCTTGCGTCTGTACTTTAAGTTCAACTTTGCAACATGAGCTTTTCTCATCGACCTATTTATCTTGATGCTTTTTAAGCATGTCCTTTAAATAGTCTTCCGATTTCCCTTTTGGAATGCTGAGACTTTTCCAATTATGTTCCTTTAGTTGTTTACCAATATAAACAATTTGCCCGACATGATATGCGTAATGGGCCATTTGCCTTTCAATAGCCTCTAAGACTAAATGCTTTTCTCCTCGAATATATATTTTCTTTAATAGATCTTGCTCACTTAAATCCGTTAGTGTCTCCAGGAGGGCTTTCCAACCTTTTTCCCAAACGGCAATTAACTCGTCTTTCGTTGTTATATCATTTATAAATTCTTCATCACGATTTCTATATTCTTTTTCTCCATCAGAGGTTAAAAAGTCAGTCCACCGCGAAACCATATTTCCACTTAAATGCTTTACTATTATGGCTACGCTGGTGGATTCGCTATTATAATTCCAATGTATTTCCTTTGCCGATAATTGATTTATTGTCTTGTCTCCAAGGCTTTTAACATTATTAAACCTTGTTATTACCACCTTCAAATATTCATTTCCAATCTCCACGTAAATTCCTCCCCTTAAAAAATATTACAATAATCTATTGAACCCTTTTATCCTCGCTATTACTGATCAATGTCTTAGGGCATCATACATCGAATAATCTACTTCACCCGCAATATTACTCAAGCTATTTTGGCGTAATTCAATCGCCATCAAATTCTCTTCAGAAGGTGGTAGGTTTTTCGTGGAAGCATGTACCAAATTCAGTTGATGTCCTAAATCCGAAGCCGTTGGTAGTAACAAGGATCTCCTTCCACAATTATTTCCTTATATTCCATTTAAGCAGCTAATTTAATACCTTCCTGTAACATATACGTACCAACACCCTGACGTTGATGAGTGACTGCTACTGAAACTGGTGATAGCATCAATATCTCGTTTTCATACTTATTACTAATTGCAAGCTTTGAAAGGATAAAGTGTCCAATGATCAAACCATCTTCCTCAACAACTAAATCTAGATGGGGAATGTAAAATGGTTTTTCTCGAATCTCTTTAACTAAAGCTTTTTCAGTTATTCCTTGAGAATAATTAGTGTTGTTAAATACCTCATATACAAAATCTTCAATATATCGATATTCTTCTTTATCAGCTAATCTTATTTTCATTTTTTCACCTCCAGAATAAGTACTTTCTCCACTAATTCTTCTTTAGCTTTAAAGCAATTCTAACAAAGTTCTCAACTTAAGTGGCTTCAAATTCACATTCATGCTATAATAACAAAGCGATGAGCTGATTTGTGTAAGACGAGGAATGCAATACATGTGAATGTGAACACATAATTCTTCGCCACAAATATACGTAGAAGACGCCTGTATTTTATACAGGCGTCTTTTTTTTGAAAAATAGCAATATGGTTCTTTAAAGAAAGCATAAGATAGTTCATTATCGCAGATGAATTGAGCCACTTTTGAGACGGGATGGTGTACTGTAGAGGCGACTAGATTATAATTCTCCTAACCTGTGCCTATTACTTCTTCTATTTAAAGTTAATTTGTTCAGCAATGTTAATAAGTGTTTCTTTGTCGGCCCCAGCTACAGTGAATAGCTTTTCTTCCGTAATGATTTGTAACTCACAAACCTCTGGGTCAGGCTGGTGCAAAACAGCAACGTGACCTTTAATTGTTAAGTCTTCAATTATCTCGGCAGGGAACCAACTCTTTACTTCTTCTGTAAACTCAGGGATATTAAACCCATTAAAATATGTTGTTTCTGATAACAGGACTTCAATACCTTCTTCTATAGGAATAAATGCTCTAATGTTCAGAGATTCAGCATCTCTAGTTTTTAGAAACTGTGGCTCTCCAAAAGAATATTGGTCCCCGTTTCAGGAGCACTTGTTTTATCTTCTTTTACAATACTTTTTCAAGCAATCTCTGTCCACAGTACTCAATATTTATAACAATGCCGTCAGCTATTTTCTGATCCGAGACGGGTTTAAAACCTACTTTTTACAAAGTCTTTCAACAGTAGTTTTACCTTTAACTGTGACATAGATTCACCATCATGGGTATTGCCCTACAAGATCTTACTTAAAAAAGATTGGGTTCTAGGATTTTGAGGATTATCAAAAATCTGTGTTGGCTCTCCCTCTTCCATAATAATTCCTTCATCCATGAATAACACACGATCTCCAACTTCCTTAGCAAAGCCCATTTCATGAGTGACAACGACCATTGTCATCCCTTCTTCAGCTAAATCCTTCATTACTTCGAGAACATCCCCTACTAATTCAGGGTCAAGAGCAGAGGTAGGCTCATCAAACAGCATAACTTTCGGATTCATCGCAAGTGACCTTGCAATAGCCACGCGTTGTTTCTGCCCGCCGGAAAGACTGTCCGGATAATCATCCGCTTTATCAGATAATCCTACTTTTTCAAGTAGTTTAAGTCCAACATCTTTGGCTTCATTTACAGAAAGACCTTTTACCTTAATTGGGCCGAGTGTAATATTATCTAAAACTGTTTTATGGGGGAACAGATTAAAGTGCTGGAACACCATTCCAACCTGGGAACGAACATCATTAATATTGACTGATGGATCGGTTAACTTGTCACCATTGATCGTAACTTCACCTGCAGTTATTTCCTCCAATAGGTTGAGGCATCTGAGAAAAGTACTCTTACCAGAACCAGATGGCCCAATCACGCATACCACTTCACTCTCATCAACTGTTGCATCAATTCCTTTTAATACCTCTAAATCACCAAACGATTTGTGCAAGTCTTTTACTGTAATCATTTATACATCCAACTTCCTTTCTAATCTGTTCAAATACAGTGCGGTTGGAATAGTTATACATAAGTAAAGTAAACAAACCATGACTAATGTTTCAAATATTTCGAACGTCGTATTGTAATACTCTTTTGCCATAAACACCACATCGTGTACGACAATTACAGAAAACACGGACGTGTCTTTTAAGCTAATAATAAATTGGTTTCCAAGAGGTGGAATCATTCGTTTAAATGCCTGTGGCCAAATAATGTATCGCATGGTCTGCTTTTCGGTTAATCCCATAGATCGTCCTGCTTCATGCTGACCTTTATCAATGGAATAAACGGCTCCACGAACAATTTCTGCAATATATGCCCCAGCGTTAACTGCAATTGCAATAACACCTGCAGTAAAAGAACTTATATTTAAGCCGATTAAATCTTCGGAAACACCGTAGTAAAGAAATAAAGCTTGTGCTAGGATTGGCGTACCACGTACAACTTCTACGTACACCGACCAGAACCCTCGGATGAATTTGTTTTTAGAGAGTTTCCCCAAACCTGCTAATGATCCTATAATCATCCCTAAAAATAGACCTATAACCGTAATACTTAGTGTTATTTTTAAACCATCTATTAAGAAAGGCAAACTTTTAATATATGCTGTATCCATAATCGTATAGATCATTCTATTATCTCTCTCCTTAATAAAACAGCGTAACAAGTAACTACTTGTTACGCCTCATTTGTATTCTGCTTAGTTGTTATTCGGTTTCAGGTGGCTGTGTACCAAACCACTTCTCATAAATATCTGCATATGTTCCATTTTCTTTAATTGCTGCTAAACCTTCATTTACTGGATCAACTAGATCTGATCCTTTAGGTAATGCTATACCATATGGTTGACCTTCCATAACGTCTCCCACTGTTTTTAATTTATCAGAAGCATTTTCACTGATATAGTATTGGACGTTTGGAAGATCATATAAAACTGCATCAAGACGTCCTCTTTCCAAATCCATGTAGGCAGTAACAATCTCCGGGTATGCTTCAACATCAGCATCTGTATTATCTTTTAAGTAGGCATTACTGGTGGAACCTTGACGTGCCCCAACTGTTAAGCCATCCACATCATCAATGGATTCAATATCTGAATCAACAGGTACTGCAAGAATTAAACCGGAATCATAGTATTTATCGGAGAAATCGATGAATTCTTTGCGTTCTTCTGTAATGGAAATACCAGCGATACCAATATCATTTTTGGAAGTTCTCATGGAAGCTAGCAATCCGTCAAATTCCATTGTTTCAAATTCAACATTAAAGCCGGATTCTTCAGCGATAGCTTCGATTAACTCAATGTCAAAGCCTTCCATTTCACCTGTATCAGGATTTTTATACTCAAATGGCTGGAAGTTGGAATCTGTTGCGACAGTGTACGTCTCTCCGTCTCCATCACCGCTGGCTTCATCTGTTCCGCAAGCCGCAATCAATCCAATAAAAATTATTGCAGTAAATAATAGTATTAGTTTATTTTTCAATTAATGTCTCCCCCTTTTCCATATATTCAATCTTCTCACATTATTCTAACTTTTTGAATTTTCGTTTAAATGTATTCTCAGCTTTAAGTCACCATTTACTTACCTCTCCTGTATTTAATAGGCTATTTTTAAAAATATCTGATAAATACCCTCTAATACTTCCAAATGCACGAAATTTGGAAGCGTCTTTTGATTTATGTAAAGGATTCTTACATAAAAAGACCGACAATTATCACAGACCAATAGTCTCATTTTTAGGGTAGATACGGATTTATCAGATGAACTACTTACCATCCATTTTTTATCATAACTACAATAGCAGCTATAATACACCACTAAAAAAAGCTGTTGGAATCATTTACAACTATCTTTTTTCAACTTACCTGGATCAAATCCTCCACTCCCCAGATTTTCAACTTCCATATACAGCGATGATAGAGAATTTGGGCATTTCTAAGCGCATGTGAACAATATATCTCCAAATGTTAGCGCTTACCTTTACTATTTCGGCTATATACACCCGACTTGTGTTCAAACCCTTGAAGTATAAAACGTACGTGTTACGCTAATTAACGGTTAAGAAATCGTAAATAGGAGCGTATTGAATTTGAATAACAAACGAATCGCATTTTTAGGTGCAGGTAACATGGCTGAAGCAATTATCTCAGGATTTATACAATCAGGAAAATTATCAACAGAGCAAATCGTCGTTACAAACCGAAACAACCAAGAGCGTTTGAACGAATTAAAGGACAAGTATGGCATAAAAGCAGTTACAAAAGACCAGTTGGACTATACAACGATTGATATTTTTATTTTAGCAATGAAACCAAAAGATATAGATGGTGTCATGGAAGAACTACGCCAGAAGATCACTGCAGATCAGCTACTCATTTCTGTATTGGCTGGTATCTCTACTACCTATATGGAAGAAAACTTAAATGATCGTCAGCAAGTTATCCGTGTCATGCCGAATACATCCAGCATGATTCAGGAATCAGCAACTGCTGTTTCCTCCGGTAAATATGTGGATATGGATCAGGTGCTGTTAGTTAAGGAACTAATGAAATGTATTGGCGAAGCATATATCCTTGATGAAGATAAGATGGACATTTATACAGGAATCGCTGGTAGTGGACCCGCTTACTTTTATAACTTAATGGAACATGTAGAAGAAGTTGGTCATCAGGCAGGACTTGATCGCGAATTGGTACGCGAAATCGGTGCCCAGACCCTTTACGGTGCAGCAAAAATGATCATGGAACAAGAAGAAACCCCGAAAGAACTGAGAGAAAATATTACATCCCCTAATGGAACAACAGCGGCCGGACTGGATGCTTTAAATGAGCATGGTGGTGGAATGGCCATTATCGAAGCAATTAAAAGTGCAGCCTCCCGCTCAAAAGCATTAAGCAAAAAACCAGAGAAAAAATTAGCCCTGCAAAAATAAACATTAAGTGGGGTGGTTTCTTTCCCCCACTTAATGTTAGTTGAACGAATCGGACATTTTCTGGCATATCCCCCACCCATGCTTGAATTTTTGAGGTGGTGTACTGCCAGTTACATAAACCCAGTACTAAAACGCAGTTAACAAAATGAAATGAAAATAATAGGAGTGGTGGAGTGACACCTGGTATAGACACGAAACGTATCGTAATCAAAATTGGAAGTAGTTCATTGACAAGTATGAACGGAGAAGTAAGCCGCAGAAAACTGGAAAAATTAGTCGAAGAAGTTGTTCGATTAAAGGATGATGGTCACGAAGTATTGCTTGTTTCTTCTGGAGCAGTAGCAGCCGGATATCGTAAACTAGGCTGTCTTACCCGCCCGGATTCTTTATCAGAAAGACAAGCTGCCGCATCCATAGGACAAGGGGTATTAATCGAAACGTATTCGGATCTCTTTATTTCCCACGGCTATGTGGCTTCACAAATTTTAATCACCCGCAGTGATTTCTCTGATGAGAACCGTTATAACAATGCAAGAAACACGATAAATGTTTTACTGGAACGGGGCATCGTTCCAATCGTAAATGAAAATGACACAATTACGATGGATTTCCTGAAGTTCGGTGATAATGATACACTCTCAGCAAAAGTCGCTGGTCTAGTTGATGCGGATCAATTAATCATCCTTTCTGATATTGACGGACTGTATGATAGTGATCCACGTAAAAATGAAGACGCAAAGCTTCTTACTAAAGTAAATGAAATCACCCCAGAGATCGAAGCAGCGGCTGGTGAACCTGGTAGTTCCGTCGGCACAGGTGGAATGAAGTCAAAAATCGAGGCCGTTAAGATCGCGATGGCATCCGGTATTTCCTCCTTCTTAGGAAAATCCAGTACCAACGGCATCGTCTATGATGCTGTTTATAATAATGCAGTCGGCACGTACTTTGAACCACAAGAAGACATGGAAGAACTCAATCAAAAAAAGCAGTGGATTGCATTTAATTCGGGGCCAGAAGGCGAAGTTACCATTAAACCATCCGCCAAAGAAGCAATTCTTGAAAACCATACCAGCCTGGAACCTTCAGCTGTCTACAGTGTCAACGGTCGGTTTAAAAAAGGCGCTGTTGTGAAAATATTTGATCCAACTGGCGAGGAAATTGGTCTTGGTGTGGTGAATTACTCATCTAAAGCACTGGATCAATTAATAAATAAGATTGATGTTGATTTGGAAAAATACGAAAAAGCAGCCATTGAAAGTGAACAGCTCGTTTGTCACCTGGATAAATCCGTGCTCACAACTGTTTAAACATTTTAGGAGGAGTATAATGACAGTCATAAACAAAGTGAACGTCGAAGAACAAGCCATTCAAGCCAAAAAAGCAGCTAAGACCTTATCTTTACTGAAAACCGAAGAAAAAAACGCAGCACTGCTTACTTTGGCCGATGTAATAGACACAGAATATGAAAGTATCTTAACTGCCAATAAAGCAGATTTGGAAAAAGGAAGCAACAAAGGCTACGACGCAGCATACATAGATCGATTGACGCTTACCAAAGAACGTGTCGAAGAGTTCGCCCAAGGATTACGTGACGTAGCGAATCTCGAAGATCCAACTGGTATAGTGGATTCCGATTGGACACTGGACAATCGATTAAATGTTCAAAAGGTAACCGTCCCTCTTGGGGTCATCGGTATGATTTATGAAGCGCGTCCCAATGTAACGGTTGATGCGACTGGATTAGCGTTAAAATCTGGAAACGCGATTGTGCTGAAGGGTGGTTCATCTGCGATTACATCCAATAAGCAGATTGTCGAAGTGATGCATCGTGGATTGGAAAAAACAAAAATACCAAAAGAGGCCGTACAATTCATTGATAGTACCGATCGAGAAGCCACACAGCAGTTATTCACGATGAAACAGCACATCGATGTGCTTATACCTCGTGGTGGCGGCTCGTTGATTCAGGCAGTCGTCAACAATGCAACCGTTCCTGTTTTGGAAACGGGTGTGGGAAATTGTCATATTTACATTGACACAGAAGCGGATGTAGACAAGGCTTTAGCCATTCTTGTCAATGCGAAAACAGATCGTCCCGCTGTTTGTAACGCTGTCGAAACTGCCATCATTCATGAAGATTGGCTGGAAACAAACAAGGCTGCTTTAATCCAGGCTTTTAACGAAAATAACATCAACGTTCATGGTGACAAGGCCGCTGTACAGGTTTTTCCTGACGCTGTTCTGGCAGGAGAAGATGACTGGGCTAATGAATATTTAAGCACAGACATTGCTGTCAAAACGGTAAACAATCTGGGTAATGCTATTGACCACATTGATACCTATGGAACCAAGCACTCAGAAGCAATTATTACGGAAAATGTTCAAACTGCTGACACATTCATGAAACTAGTCGATGCAGCAGCATTGTACCACAATGCTTCCACCCGTTTTACCGATGGAGGCGCACTTGGCTTTGGTGCTGAAATAGGAATTTCCACACAAAAGCTGCACGCACGTGGCCCAATGGGATTACCTGCTTTAACAACGATTAAATATATGATGCACGGGAACGGACAGATTAGATAAAGTGAAACTTCAATCAGTGGGGGTTTTCGTTCCTCCCCACTGATTGTTAGATGAACGAATCGGGGTGTTAGCGTCCGTTTACTCCCACTAAAAACTTACGGTTTCACTTCATGTTTTGAAGTGGGAGACTTACGGACGGTTGCACCGGGATAAATATAAATTTGAAACCCCATGATTGTTGGTAGGCAAGTACTGGGGTTTTTGCATGACAAGGATAAAGGATCTGTCCGAGGCCACTGTAAAAAGCACCTTATTTCCATTTATACCGAAGAATTATTTAATACTTATAATGACGGGATAATCTTGCTATGGTTTCAAAATTTCAAACAGATGAACTAAATCTTGTTGGAATAGGCATTCGAGGTAAGAAAACGCATGTTGATAAGTTATTGAAGGGATTTGATTTACATAAATAAAAGGGCAATTCTAGAGCAGTTACCCTTTATACTTAGTTATTGTAGGAACGATAAGTTCCCAACATGGAAAATGGGACAGTCCAATGTAAATTCATGTACTTGGGACTGACCCTTTATTTCCACAAAATTCATTTCACATGTTCCGCTTCCCATTCCTCCATAAATGCTTGGAGAGCTCTATTAACATCTTCCTCACTTGGAATACTGCTCAATATTTCATCTTGGTTATATGCCTTTCCGCCTTTCACGATGAAATCGATCTCCTTGGTATGTTTAATATTCTCTAATGGATTCTTGTTTAAGACGACGAGATCTTCAATTTTTCCTTCTTGAATTGTGTCAATATTATCTTGATTAATAGACTTAGCCGTAATCAATATTGCTGCTTGTAGATCCACTAGTTTGGTAAAGCCAATTTCAACAAATATTTCCAACTCATGATGTAAAGCCATTCCTGGGTACGTATATAGTAAGGCTGGTGTACCATATTGACCTCGATCCGCTATTCGTTCCCCTACTCTGGACCCGCTCCCTTCAAAAAAACTAGAAACCTCACCCACTTTTTACTAATGGCTTCAATTACACATTAGTGTTAAAATGATAAAGCGATGAGCTGATTTGTGTAAGACGAGGAATGCAATACATGTGAATGTGAACACATAATTCTTCGCCACAAATATACGTAGAAAACGCCTGTATTTATACAGGCGGTTTTTCTTTGAAAAATAGCAATACGGTTCTTTAAGAAAAACATAAGGTAGCTCATTATTGCGGGTGGATCGAGCCGCTTCTGTGATGGGATAGAGTACTTTAGAGGCGACCATATTTATAATCCTTCCAACCCGTGTCTATTACTTCGCTTCACTTATTTAAAGTTAATTTGTTCAGCAATGTTAATAAGTGTTTCTTTGTCGGCGCCTGCTACAGTGAATAGCTTTTTTTCCGTAATGATTTGCAACTCACAAACCTCTGGGTCAGGCTGGTGCAAAACAGCAATATGACCTTTAATTGTTAAGTCTTCAATTGTTTCGGCAGGAAACCAACTCTTTACTTCTTCTGTAAACTCAAGGATATTAATGCCATTAAAATAAGTTGTTTCTGATACTAGAACCTCAATATTATCTCCTATTGGAAAATAAGCTCGTATGTTTAGGGATTCAGAATCTCTAGTTTTTAAAAACTGCGGCTCTTTAGATGAGGATTTTTGCTCTCCGATATTAAGATTAGTAGGAATATCAAGTTGTTCTATTTCTTCCTGTGAAGGCTTTCCGTTCATAGGCCCCTCTATTGTTTTATTATCGGCTAACTGAGACTTTGTGTTATCTTCCTTTCCAATGTTTGAGCTGGGTGCTGTTGTTTGCGATTCTTCGTCTGATGGATCAGGTATTGTTAGGTTTGACTCTGTAAAACCATCCAAAAGTAGAATTAAGATTAAACTAAAGGCTATGAGGGCGTACCCGTATGTAAGTAATGACTTTAATCCTTTATATTTCTTTTTACTTTTTTGATTCCTTTCTGTTCTTTGCAAAACTTCATTATAACTAGTTTTTTTAAATTCTATCCCCGAGAGCTCCCTTTTTAAACTCTCATGTAACTTTTTACCCATTCTTGATCCTCCTTACTAACTAATTTCTCTTGTAATTTCTTTTTAGCACGTCTTAACCGAGTTTTGATCGTATTAGTTGGAGTATTTAGGATGTTACTTATTTCAAGAATAGAATAATCTTTATAATAAAATAGTATAATAACTTCTTTATATTTAATAGGAAGTCTCAACACGTGCTTAGATAGCTCATCGCTTACTTCCTTTTGTATTGTGATTTGTTCTGGAGTATTACTTGTGTGCTTACTTATATCTTTCTCTTTAGAAGATCTTGTAAGTTGGATTTTTTTATAAAAAGAACTCTTTAAGTAATCTTTTGATACATTAATAGCAATCCTAGTTATCCAAGTATTGATATCTGATCTAAACTCAAAATTATGAACCTCTTTATATACTTTGACGAAAGTATCTTGCGTTAAATCTTCCGCTGTTTTCTCATCGTTTACATATGTATAAATTAAGCGTTTGATCTCTGTTCCGTATTTTTCCATCAATACGATTAGATGTTCTTTGTTTGCCTCCAAATTTTCTTCCTCCTTTCTATATATTAGACGAGAAAAAAGATTTATAGATTCATTTTTTTAAGATATAAAACATACTCTGTTTCACTTTCAATAAAGTTAGGCTACAGAAACAAGCAGATTGTCTTATCCTCAAACCCGCAATAATATACTATATACATTCAACTGAAAGATGTAATATTCATGAAAGTACCTTGAAGGGAGACTTCATCTTGGATATAACATCTTTTATCCTGTATTGCTTTATTGTTACGTTTACTCCTGGTCCTACGAATATCGTCATCTTAACGACCGTCCACAATTTTGGGGTGAAAAAAGCTGTGGCATATACATATGGAGCAACGATTGCTTTTGGTTTATTACTTGGTATTTCTGCTATGTTGAATACGGTGCTGATGAACGTCCTACCCAAAGTTTTAATAGGCATGCAAATTATCGGCACCATATACATGCTATATCTGGCTTACCAAATCTACAAAATGGATACATCAAAACCAACGAACTATAATGCTGGGACTTTTACTACAGGATTTCTTATGCAATTTTTAAATCCAAAGGTACTATTATTTACGTTAACGGTCATTCCCAACTTTGTCCTGCCTTACTATCACAACATTCAAGCTGTATCAGTAAGTGTTATCGTAATAACCATCATCGGTTTTTTAGCATTTGTTACATGGATTTTTTTCGGTGCTATCCTCAAACAGTTATTACAGAAGTACACAAAAATCGTGAATGTTATAATGTCTCTAGGCTTACTTTACGCTACAGTTATGATTTGGGTTTAATAGGAGACCGTTCTAAGAGGTGATAAGATGGATAAATTTATTTATAAAAAAGCCGCTGGAATTACAGCGTTATCAGCAAGTATGACAGATTTTAAGTATAAAAAGCATGCGCATCAAGAGTATGCAATAGGCGTAACATTGCGTGGAATTCAGCACTATCACTTAGATGGTAGTTTACATTTATCCCATCAAAATGGTGTGATGCTTTTTAATCCAGAACAAGCACACGACGGAATGGCTCATGATAAGGCAGGCCTTGATTATGTCATGTTGTATATTGATCCACAAATGCTTTTAGAGGTTACCCAGAAAAAGGAGCTAGTACGATTCTCGAAGCCGATTGTTTATAATTATGGACTAGAACAAAGAATATTGGATCTTTCTAAAGCAATATTAAACGAAAGCGATGATGCTTTGTGTAATGAATTACTCGTATCCCTTACAGATAGCCTTGTCCAGAACGATTTTACGACAAATTATAAGAAAGACAACGTTTTAATTAGAAGAGCAAAGGATTTACTTCATAGCAACTTAGAAAATGTACTAAAACTTGATGAGATAGGTAAAGAGTTAAACTTATCCAAGTTTCAATTTATCAGATTGTTCAAGGCCCATACTGGTATAACTCCATACCAATACTTTCTAAACTGCAAGGTTGAGCGTGCCAAGCAATTAATTGAAAATAATAGAGATATTTACGCTGCAGTAGCTGAATGCGGGTTTGTTGATTTAACCCATTTAAATAAACACTTCAAAAGCGTATATGGAACAACTGCGTTTGAATATATGTCCTACTTAAAATCAAATCGTAGATAATGTTTGTAAATGAAGGGCCAAACTCTAGAGGATATTTAGGCTCTTTTTTATCGGGCAAGATTCTCTAATGAAGTAGAGTAAGAGCGCAATAATATACTATATACTTCAACATTTTGGTATTAAGATAACATTCAAGGATTCACCTCGAAAGGAGCAAAGAAATAATGGCATTTGATACCAAAATTAAACTAGTTTTAAGAGATGATCTTGAGATGTGGCAAAAATTAAATGTAACAGCTTTTCTAATGAGTGGAATTGCGGGTACTCAAAATATTATTGGACAACCTTATATAGATAGGGATGGTCTTGAATATTTACCTATGTCACAGCAACCAATAATGATCCATTCCTCTACGGGCGAACGTATGAAGGAGCTATTGCAAAAAGCAACCACAAAAGAAGTAGTTATTTCCATATACACGGAAGAATTATTTAACACTTATAATGATGAGGATAATCGAGCTGTGGTCTTAACATTTCAAACAGATGAACTAAATCTCGTTGGAATAGGAATTCGAGGTAAGAAAACTCATGTTGATAAGTTATTGAAGGGGTTTGATTTACATAAATAAAGGGGCAATATGAAACGAAGGGTAACCTGAGGGACAGTCCTATTTGAAGGTTGATTTACTAGGTAGAACATAAATTTAAAAGCCCTTCTTGGCGAAGGGCTTTTTTAGTTGCATCGAATATTAAATCTCTCGCTACACTATTGGCAGGATAACATGTGATGGGTATTCTTTTTGATGAAAAAGACTTTGGGTTGCCTTTTTCATTTCTCTTGATTCTAATGTTGTATTGCCAGTGTTAGGATTCACATCATAGCGCGGGAAATCACTGGAAGCTATCTCAATTCGAATGGAGTGTCCTGGTAAGAATACATTGCTTGTTGCACATAAATCTATTTCATAACGGATAATTTCACCATTCAAACTTTCTTGTTCCCTTTTTCCACTTCGATATTTGGCGCGGATAATACCATCAGCTAAATTATAAGCAGTTCCATCTGGGAAAACATCGATTAACTTTGCTGTAAAATCAGTATCTGGAGCATCTGTAGACGCCCACAAAATTACTTTTGCTGTTCCAGTTACTTCTACTTCCTGTTCTAATTCTTCAGACGTGTAGACGACAACATCTTCTCGTTCTTCTATTTTTCTTTGATCACGTGGCCCAGCGTTTCTACCGTTATAAAATAGCGTTCCACCACCATTTGTTGGTACTGGGCTGGTTGGATCATGAATAAATTGATCCTTTTGCTCATTTCCAGGAAGGGTAGTATTTAAGATGCCAGACTTGAGATTTGCTTGTCCATCACTATGAAAATAGAAATTGGTGTATGTAGTACGCTGCAATGGCCATGACTTTTCAGAGCGCCATTGATTAATACCCATAACAAAAATTTTAACAGGGTCTTCATCATCTATTCGAACCTCGTTCTCTTCTTTCAACCAATGGTTAAACCATTTAATATGCAAAGATGTGAGGTCATCTTTACCATCAATAGAGTCGCCTGAACTATTTACGCCAAAAGAACGTTCTCCTAAGTCGGTACCAGTCATTCCGTGTCCCCATGGACCAATGATTAACTTTTGATTTTGACTATATGCCTGCATCTGTTCATAATTCAATAGGGTCTGACTTAAAAAATTATCATACCAACCAGCAAGATGATAGGCTGGAATATCCATTAAATCAAAATACCTCTTTACACTCTTATGCTCAATGGCTTTATTATTGTAATCTTGATGAATATATTTCTGGTAAATATCTTGTAGCGCGGGATGCTTCATGACTGCTGGTAATTCTTTAATCGGAGTGAATGTATGCCATTTTTCAATCTGATTTAGGTCGTTGGCTATCTCCTCCATCGCTTTTGCAAAATCTTCTGGACTTAGCTTTCGTTTTAAATAATCAGGCGCTAACGAATCGAGCATCCACGTTTCTGCTGCAGCTAAAGAGAGTATGCCGTTTTCCTCAAAGGCATCCTTAAAAATGTTTCCTGTCATCGCGGGGAAAATTGCTTTTAGAGCAGGGGGATGTTCTACCATTGCATACAATTGTGTGAATGCATAATATGAGAGGCCAAACATACCTACTTTACCATTGGAATAGGGTAAGCTCTCTGCCCAATCCACGGTGTCATAGCCATCTTTTACCTCTTGAACAAAGGGTTCAAATTCTCCTTCTGATGCAAAACGGCCACGAACATCTTGGATTATAACGATGTAGCCTTCCATTGCGGTACGAATAGGATCAATCCACCGATGTGAAAAGTTAGGAAGATTTTTATTGTAAGGTAAGCGAGTTAAAAGTACAGGAAAGTTTCCGTTTGCTTGTGGACGATAAATATTTGCATAGAGTATCACTCCGTCTCTTAACTTACAAGGAACTTCTCGGTCGACGATTACTTGATTTATGTCTGACATATTTAACTTCCTTTCGAATAAGGTGAAATTTACCATACACTTGATTAAGAGAGTAGAAACAAACAAGGTCTGTGCTGACTCAGTCAACACAGACGCTCCATTATTTGCCTAACATTTCATTTACTTTATCTTGATTATTGTCAATCCACTCTTGCGCTACTTCTCTGGCAGGTACGTCTTCTTCCTCAATTTTAACAATCATTTCTTCCACATCATCAAGTGGGATACTCCAATTACTTAAGAATTCGTATGCGTCAGGCGCTGTTTCTTGCAGTTCTTTGTTCGTAATCACTTTAACGGTAGCTGTTTCAAAGAAACCTTTGGTGTCTTCAATTACTTTAATGTCTAACTTATTAAACATTGTGTGTGGACGCCAGCCATAGAAAACAACTGGTTCTTCATTTTCCAATTTACGCATAGCTTGTGCAAGCATACCACCTTCAGATGAATTGACTTGCTCCATATCCAGGCCATATCCTTCAATCAAGTCATCAATGATACCAGTTACACTTGCTCCTTCTTCAATTCCATACAATTCATTATTAAACTGATCTTCCATACCTACGATGTCCTCAACTGAATTCACATCTTCCATATAACTCGGAACGACTAAACCAGCATCAGCATCTGTATAACTAACCGCTGTTTCTTCAATAGAGTCACCATACTTTTCGATATATACGTCATGGACTGGGAACCACCCATCCATGAATACATCGATATCACCACGTGATAGTCCAATATAGGTGCTTCCAGCATCTGCTTGTGTTTGTTCTACGTTATAACCCATATCTTCCAATAAAATTTGAGCTATTTCTGTAGGGGGTACAGTGCTTGTCCATGGCGTTACACCTAATGTGATTGTTTGCTGTTCTTCAGCACCTGTCTGATTTTCACTATCTTCGTTTTGTTGGGAACAACCAACGACAAACATTACGAATAATGCACTAATCATACCTAGTAATACCTTTTTCATAATAACTCTCCTTTTAATTTTCTATTTTCTTGATACGCCGAAGTATTAGATTTAGTTTATAATTTATTCCCTACACCTTGTGTGATGCGGTCAAGTATAATGGCAATTACAACGATGGCTAAACCGCCAGTTAATCCCAGTCCTACGTTAACTGTCGAAATCCCTGACAATACTACCGAACCAAGTCCTGGAGCCCCAATCATGGAGGCCACAACTGCCATAGATAATGCCAACATAATTGTTTGGTTTATACCAGCCATGATGGTTGGTATAGCAAGTGGTAATTGAACTTTAAATAGTAATTGTTTTGATGTTGTACCAAATGCTTTTGATGCCTCAACTACTTCTTCAGGCACTTGTAAAATCCCCAACCGAGTCATACGCACGGCAGGTGGAGCCGCAAATACAAATGTTGCTATAACAGCTGGGACACCACCAAGCCCAAATAATAGAATCGATGGAATTAAATAAACGAAAATAGGTAGTGTTTGCATAAAGTCCAATACTGGACGGACAATTTTATCTATGAGGCTACTTTTTGCACTTGCTATACCAACAGGAACTCCAAAAATAACGGATATAATTGTCGAGACGATTACAATGGCAACAGTTTGCATTGTTTCAGCCCATAAATCAACAGAACCGATATATAGACAACCTATTAACGTAAATAATGCGATACCTCTTCCAGCAAGTTTCCAAGCTAATAATATGAGGACGACTGCGATAATTTCAGGAGGGATAGAAATGATGAGATTCGTAACACCGTCTATAAAGGAACTAAGTGCAGTACTAATACTATCAAAGAAACCACTCATGACTGGCAGTAACCAACCATTAACAAAATTGTTTGTCCATTCTTCTAATGGTAAGTCGATATAGTTCATATAGACTCCACCTCATCTTTCTCTTTCCCTAGCACTAAGCCTGACAATATGGAAACGCGTGACACGATACCCAGTAGCTTTCCATCTTCAACAATGACAATCGGATACTTTACATTAGCAGCAATGCCGATTAAATCATTTAATGGTGTATCTGGCGAAGTAGTATAAACATCCTCTGTTATAAGCATTTCTTCCATAGAGATATTGTTTTGATAAGCTTTAACTGCATCATCGATCGTTAAGAGGCCCTTAAAATTCTTTTCTTTATCTGTAACAAAGATACTAGAAACACTTGCTTCTTCCATTTTTCTTACAGCTAAACGAGGGCCGTCCTTGTATGATAACAATACTTCTGGTTTTTTCATTACATGGGACGCTTCAAGGACTTTGGAACGGTCTACATCTTTTACAAAGTTGGAGACATAATCATCTGCTGGATTTTCTAAAATCTCTTCTGATGTTCCTATTTGTACAATTTTTCCGTCCTTCATTATTGCAATCCGATCACCAAGCTTTAGAGCCTCATCCAAATCATGGGTAATAAATAACACAGTTTTCCCCAATTTGTTCTGGATCTTTAAGAGTTCGTCTTGCATTTCTTTACGAATAATAGGATCTAGCGCACTAAACGCCTCATCCATCAATAGAATATCCGTATCATTTGCAAGTGCGCGAGCTATGCCGACGCGTTGCTGCATTCCTCCACTTAATTCGCTAGGATAGCTATCTTCATATCCATTTAGCCCAACATCCTCAATTGTTTCTAGTGCTATTTTTTCCCGTTTTTCTCTTTCAATTCCTTGGATTTCTAAGCCATAAGCGACATTGTTCATAATTGTTTTATGTGGTAGTAGCCCAAACTTTTGGAAGACCATACCTAATTTTTTACGTCTCGTTTCAATTAGAGTATGTTTATCCATCTTGGTAATGTCTTCCCCATCGATTAAAACTTCCCCATCTGTGGGTTCGATCAACCGATTGACTAATCTTATTAATGTTGATTTACCACTTCCAGAAAGGCCCATAATAACGAAAATTTCTCCAGGTTTTACTGCAAACGATGCTTGGTTAACACCAACTGTCATTCCAGTTTTTTTTAGAATTTCATTTTTTTGTTCTCCATTTCTCAAACGTTTTAGGCCTTGCTGTGGATGAGAGCCAAAGATTTTCGTCAAATGATTCACTTCAATCTTATTCATCTACATTCTCCTATTCTTTTAGAGATACTTTTTGGAAAAGCACCGCTTTAACTTTTTCGCTTAATACCTATCGTTCTACCCACTTGCTTCGGTGCTTTTAGTTGCTTATCCTTGTCCCACATTACTTCTATACTATTTGCTACAGGAGCAGGAAAGGGAGCAGGTCTTTCTTGATCCGTATTGATCCCCATTAACATTTGTTCACTTGTTGCGATTGCTTCGTTCATTTCATTTTTCATTGTGAAAATTACGTGTAGACGCTTGCTGTCGACGTCTAAAAGCTGTATAGTCACGTTTAGTTGCTCATTCTGATGCGCTTCTTGCAAATAACACAAATGTGTTTCTAAGGTAAAAATCGTATAACTAAAATAATTACGTGACGCTTCATCTAGTCCGATATTAGCCATAAATGCATCAACAGCTAAACTAAATACTTTCGCATATGCTGCATCATTCATATGGCCGTTATAGTCTACCCAATCTTGATGTACAACGGTTTGATAATGAAAGGGTTGTTGCTCTGCCATGGTTAAAATCCTCCCAGACTTTTAATTCGTTTGTTCAAAAAGATGGACAAAGGAAGAGAACATTCCAGGTTGCTGCTTTTCAAGTTACCAAACGTTTTTAACTGCGTTGCTTTAAGTTAAGTAACAACCAGTACTTTGCCTACCTTTTTAACCATCTATTAAATTTTGGATTGAGGCCAATAATCCTCGACTAAGTCTAATAGTTTCACTAGAAACTCGTTTCGTTTATCTTCTAATTCGGAGATGGGTACATCACCTGCATGGCTTTCACAGCCTCCGATAACTTTTTCTTTTAATTCATCCGTTAGTTCAGGTGCTTCTAGTTTTGTCCATGGTTTTTTAAGTGCTGGACCAAACTGTTCTAACATATGTCGCATGCCTTGATCTCCGCCTGCTAGATGGAAAGTCAAGAATGGTCCCATTTGAGCCCAGCGCAGCCCTGCACCATAAATAATTGCTGCATCAATTTCTTCTGTAGTAGCAATTCCGTCATTTACAAGGTGTAGTGCTTCACGCCATATTGCTTCCATTAAACGATCAGCTACGTGCCCTTCAATTTCTTTGTTTATTACTAGTGGTTTCATTTCAATAGATTGATAGAAAGCTTTTGCTCTTTCCATTAACGCAGCGTCCGTTTCTTCTCCCCCAACTAGCTCAACAAGAGGCAAAAGATAAACCGGATTGAAAGGATGAGCAACAATTACGCGCCCTGGATACTGCAAACCTTGTTGTAATGTTGTTGCCATAATTCCTGAAGTACTAGACCCAATGATGGCATCAGGCTTAGCATGTTGATCAATACTAGTTAAAACACTTTTCTTAATATCTTCACGTTCGGGTACATTTTCTTGGATAACTGTAGCATTTTGAACCGCTTCTTCAATTGTCGGAACGAATGTCAATCGTTTTTGTGAAGCCCCTTCTGCCAACCCAAGCTTTTCCAAAGACGGCCAAACTTGCTGAATGACTTGTCGAGTACGTTCTTCTGCTCCTTCTGCTGGATCAAAGGCAATGACATCTAGCCCTTGAGCTAAAAATCGGCCGATCCACCCATTTCCAATTACGCCTGTACCAATGACTGCTACTGTTGTTGACTGACTCATATGTTTTCGCCTCCGTATGGGTTTCTCAATCCGAATTGTATTCTAGCTTCTTGAGGTGTCATGACTTCGATATCATTACTGTTTAACATGTTTACTGCTTTCTCAACAAGTTGATCATTTCGAGCAAGCACACCTTTTGACAAATATAAATTGTCCTCTAAACCAACGCGTACATTTCCACCTAACTGTGCGGTTTGTTCAAGAATTGGCAACTGCATCCGTCCAATACCAAATGCTGACCAGTGTGCATTTTCAGGTAGACGATTTTTCATGTACATCATTGTCTCTTCATCTGCATCCATTCCCCATGGGATTCCCATACAGAATTGGTACATTGGATCACCGTCGATTAATCCTTCATTCACTAGTTGTTGGGCAAAACGAAGGTGCCCTGTGTCAAAGCACTCTAATTCAGGTTTGACACCGCTTTGTTGAATAAGTGCCGCTTGTTCTCTTAACCAATCAGTTGGGCTCATATAAATCATATTGCCGAAATTTACTGAGCCACAGTCAAGGGTACACATTTCTGGAAGCAACTCACCTACAGGCTGATGACGTTCCGCTGGGGTTTGCATATCGGTTCCATTTCCACCAGCTGCTGGTGTGTTTAAACTGGGGATGAAATCTCCGCCTCCCCCAGAAGTAATATTAATAATGACGTCCGTTTCAGATTCGCGAATCCGATCAACTATTTCACGATAATGATCAACGTTGTGGCTTATTCCACCTGTCTCTGGATTACGAGCGTGAACATGGGCCACAGTTGCTCCCGCTTTTGCTGATTCTATTGCTGCTTCTGCAATCTCTTTTGGTGTTACAGGTACATGAGGGCTTTTTGAAGTTGTATCCCCTGCACCCGTGACAGCAGCTGTTAGTAATGCTTTTTTCAAACTGCTTCCTCCTCTTCTTTAGTGCTCAATTAAACTTTTTTAGTATTAATCGATTAGTGTTACATTGTGTACCATCCGGACGGTTTGTTTATCACAGTTATAAACTATACCATCCAGACGGTTTGTTTTCAACCCTCTCTAAAATAAGAAAGGTGTTTCGTTTGCTCTTTTTATTTTAAAGCAACCATTAAACTAGTCAGTAGAAGGGATTGGTTATTTTTCGATTAAACTTTTAAAAAAACAAAAACACCTCTATAAAGTGGTGTTTTGTTCAACATTTATCCTATCAGTTTATTCGTTTGCCCATTCTCTTAGCTTTTCGTAGACAGCTTTTTTCTTGTCTTTTTCAATATGATAAATATCGAATAGTTCGGATAACCAAATCCCATCAGTAGCCAGCCTTATGATAGTAGCCTTAATAGGATCTATACCATCGTCCTCAATTTTATATTGCCAATCTGAATAGAGTTCACGAATAGGATCCAATGAATTAGAACTGACTGCTTTCGCTGCAAGTAAACCATAATGCATATCCTTGTTTTGGTAAGCTTGATTAAACGTTACATCAACATATGCACGGACCCATTTACCTTTATCTACTGGATCTGATTCCGCATTATTACTTATTTTCTCTCTATAGTTATTCGCTAGATGTTCTACCATCCCTTGCACAAGTGCTTCTTTCGATGGGTAGTGATAGAGAAGGCCACCTTTGCTGATTCCAGCTTCCTTCGCAGTGGCATCGAGTGTTAAATTAAAGATACCTTTTTCACTTACAACTTTCGAGGCAGCATGAAGAATATCCACTTTTCTAGAAATTTTGCCCATTGAAGATCTCCTCTTTATTTTTATTTATGCTATTTAACATACCATCTGGACGGTACACTTTCAATCTTTTTTAGAATGGGAGTAACAAGTCAATTTTACAAGTTTTAGGCTGAAAATCCCAATAAATCAAGCAAAATCTCCAATTATTTAAGGTGAAAATTGATTAACTTTTATACAGATTGCATGTTTTTAGGATGGGTTGAGTGGTTAGAACCAGAGGGCCATTCATCATATTACATACTAATCTCACTATATAATCTTAGATAGCTTCCCCTTCCTCTACGGGAGCCATATCTATTCTCAAAAGTTATGGACTACGATTGGTTGAATTACTTAGAGAATGGCCTGCTGTACGGCTCTGTCTAATGCAGATGGTATCTCCCTTTCCACTAGCTAACAGTTGCACTACAAAGCCCGTAGTAAACTTTCACAACTAAGTTATCGCCAATGTCGGACGCACAACTAAGCGTTCCCCGCAATGTAGGGAACGCTTGATATTACAGTTAATTAACTATTATAGGAAGATACCGGTGTCCGGTGGCGAATTAGGTATCAGAATACTGATTTAATAACCTTTTGCTATTAATATGTGTAAAATATGAATAGAGGGCATCCTTTTAGTTCACGTTTATAAAATTTATTGTGCTCACCTTGTATAAGTAATCCACCCAATAATTAAACGAAGACTATTGATTACAACTACACTCATATTTTTTAAATTTATATTCTTTATACAATCTTAACTCTTTAAGATCTCTTGTAACTGACTCAAAGACCTTTATTACTGGGGCAATATCCATTTTTGCAAATTCTCTAACTTGCTTATCTAAATCAATAGACAAATCTAAAGGATATTCATTCATAGCTTCATATAGATTATTATGTTCGCAAACATCATAAGTAACTGCAATATAATATCGTGTCAACATATCACCTCAAATTCACATAATGTTTAAGACTTCTTCAACTATCTTCTCCTCCGCTATAGATAAATAAAGATACTATTCTTTCCTTTGGAAAAGCGCCGTTAGTCAGATAATTACACTTTAATTTGACCTCACAGGAGAAATGAGTTGAACATGAGAGTCGTTTCCAATCGGGACAATCAAGATAGGTCTCATTGAACCATTAAAACTTAAACTTACCTCGCCCTGTTTTATCCTTTTTAAGGCATCCATCATAAAATTACCATCAAGAGAGACATTTAACTCCGCTTCTCCTGATATATTTTTAATGTATTGTATTTCTTCTATTTGACCCATATCCGATGTTTTTGAGGAAATTTTAATTTTTGATTTGTCTTCTATTAGAAAATTTATATTGTTATTTCTCCAATCACTTGCAAATATACTAGCCCTCTCAATACCACTTAGTAATTGTTTAGTATCTAGTGTAACAATTGTACTTGATTGCTGAGGAATTAAACCTGAAATATTAGGATAACTCCCTTCAATTAGCCTTGAATATAAAGAAGTGCTATTAGATTTAAACAAAATATTGGTCTCTGTGATAAATATATCAATATCTTTTGTGTAACTACTAATTAACTTTGAGAATTCAATTAAAGACGTACTGGGCACAATAAATGACCCATTTAAATCTGATTGTATTTCATGATTCACTAAGGACAACCTTTGAGAGTTTGTTGCAACACAAGTTAGTAAATCTTTTTGAAAATAAAAATTGACTCCAGTAAGTACTGGTCTTGTTTCACTTTTAGAGGCAGCAAAGACAGTTTGCTTAATAATATAAAAGAAAACATTACTCGCTATCCTAATTTTATTACTAAATTTAAATTCAGGTAGAGTTGGGTATTCTGTGGCATTAAGACCATTTAATCTAGTAATTATTTCTTCAGATTGTATCGTCACTAATTGATTTTCGTTTACTTTTATATAAATGTCATTAGGTAATTTTTTGATTATTTCACTTAGATACTTAGCTGAGATTACTACACTCCCTGTTTTATAAACCTCTAACATATTTAATCCTTCACTCGCTTTAGGAATTTCTCTTTCAATAACAATATCTGAATGACTTCCTATAAGTGTTAAACTATTAGCTTTGGCTACCATTTTAATTCCAGTTAATATAGGATTGGGGGTTTTAGACGTTACTGCTTTGCTAACATCTGATATTGCCTTATTGAAATAGTCATTATTTATTTTAAACTCCATAAAAAAGACCCCTGTCATTATTATTTCCTATATATAAGATTCGACAAGACTTTTAAAAATACCTTCTTCAACAATCCTCCCCCGTTAGTTAAGTACAGCATTTCACAATTGCTTATTAGCAATTTTTTTAAATCCTTGTCATTTTAATAACAAAAGCCGTCTAATTAGACGACTTCAACTTTGTCATTATTATAAATTCCCGCCCATCTACCTATTTCGAGAGGAGGGACAATAGTCCTTTAATTCCTACATAAAAGTTATTTGAAACCAAACGTAGGTTGCTCCTAGCCCAGCTAAGCCTAGTAGAAAGTTCTTAATCTCTTTAAACAGCGGAATGTACCTCAGTATCAAGGCCGTCACTCCCATTACTATAGCTATAAAGACTATCAGACTAATAAGCTGCATAGCGATACCGTCCAAGGTGATTTTTAATGCATCCATCTAATCCCCTCCCTGTATCCTTTATCGGATATTAAGAGAAGAGATTTTAGACATAAAAATAACTCCTACTCAGCAGCGCTTCCTACTTGTCCAATATTAATCGTTTTCTTACCTTATTTTTCGCTAATTAGCCTAGACTTTCCATTGAGATACTATGCTTGAAAAACTCTGTCATAGTTAGGTACATAAACACTCAAGCTCAACTGGTTATATTTATCTACACCTTAAAGTTTATTATGTACCTCCTCTGACATTAAATCGTGTACTAGTTACGGGTATTCAATCATTACAGATCATCCTCTTCTTTGGTGGTGATTGGCTTAAAAAAGCTGCCTTTGGTTATTTATATTTAATTATTTAAAAAATGATAAAATAGATTAATAAGTTACATTTTTATAAAACACAAAATATATAAAATCATAAAAATAACTATACGGTTGATTAAAATTATAATAATACTGTTGTTAGGTGTATACGTTTTAAAAGAGGAGGGATATATTGAAAAAGGTCGTGTTAGTATTGCTTATGTCTCTAATTTTAAGTGCATGTTCAGAAACAGAAATACTTGATTTTGAAGGTGAAAGTGATAATTGGAAAGTAATTTATACAGTAGAAATACTCGATGAACAAGTAGAGCAAACAAAAGTGAACATAGAATATAATGGGGTGGAATCTATTCCAGATGAAGTTAGTTATATTATCAAAACTGACAGCGGAAAAATGGAGGGTAATACTTCACTAAATGATAGAGGTTTAATAGAAATAGGAGGTCGTAGGCGCATGTGTAATGAGTGTACATTTATCAATAAATCTGAAAATATAAAAGCAACTATAAGCTGGAAAGAAAACACCGAAGAGTTAAAACTTAAAAACGATATTATTATCGATTAGAATCAAAAGAAGCTTGACTAAGTCTTACTATGACATTCGAGAAAATGTTTGTGTGAAATTTGTGTAAAACCGATTCATTTTCTGTCTTTATCTATCGGATTCTTTAAAACACAAAAAAAATCCTAAAACCTTACATATCAAGGTTTAGGACTCACAATGTCTTTTCTTAAATTATAATATGGATACCGGTGGTCGGGGTCGAACCGACACTCCCGTGAAGGAACGGGATTTTGAGTCCCGCGCGTCTGCCAATTCCGCCACACCGGCATGTGTATAAATGGAGGCGGTAACCGGATTTGAACCGGTGATAAAGGTTTTGCAGACCTCTGCCTTACCACTTGGCTATACCGCCATAAAAAAGTAATGGAGCGGAAGACGGGATTCGAACCCGCGACCCCCACCTTGGCAAGGTGATGTTCTACCACTGAACTACTTCCGCATATTGGCTGGGCTACCAGGATTCGAACCTGGGATACACGGGATCAAAACCCGATGCCTTACCGCTTGGCTATAGCCCATTAAATTAAAATGGGGCGATCGATGGGGATCGAACCCACGAGTGCCGGAGCCACAATCCGGTGCGTTAACCACTTCGCCACGACCGCCATACATAGAAATGGCAGGGGTAGTAGGAATCGAACCCACATCAAAGGTTTTGGAGACCTTCGTTTTACCATTAAACTATACCCCTACTAAACTTATTGAATTAAATGGTGGAGGGGGGCAGATTCGAACTGCCGAACCCTGAGGGAGCGGATTTACAGTCCGCCGCGTTTAGCCACTTCGCTACCCCTCCATATATAAATGTTTAAATAAAAAAATGGTGGCTCGGGACGGAATCGAACCGCCGACACAGGGATTTTCAGTCCCTTGCTCTACCGACTGAGCTACCGAGCCATTTAGTTTTTAAGACTTACTAGATAAAGTGGCGGTCCGGACGGGACTCGAACCCGCGACCTCCTGCGTGACAGGCAGGCATTCTAACCAACTGAACTACCGGACCACTATTTAATTAAGTAATTTGGTTGCGGGAGCAGGATTTGAACCTGCGACCTTTGGGTTATGAGCCCAACGAGCTACCAGACTGCTCCATCCCGCGATATGATTGAAATTGTTTATGGTGGAGGATGCAGGGCTCGAACCTGCGACCCCCTGCTTGTAAGGCAGGTGCTCTCCCAGCTGAGCTAATCCTCCAGCATAATTTAAAAGTTGGTGACCCGTACGGGATTCGAACCCGTGTTACCGCCGTGAAAGGGCGGTGTCTTAACCGCTTGACCAACGGGCCAGATAATTTATTATAATAGTGGCGGAGAGCGAGGGATTCGAACCCTCGAGGCCGCGGTAACGGCCTACACGATTTCCAATCGTGCTCCTTCGGCCACTCGGACAGCTCTCCAATGGCTCCACAGGTAGGATTCGAACCTACGACCGATCGGTTAACAGCCGATAGCTCTACCACTGAGCTACTGTGGAATGGAATATGCCTGGCGGTGTCCTACTCTTGCAGGGGCAAAGCCCCAACTACCATCGGCGCTGGAGAACTTAACTTCTGTGTTCGGCATGAGAACAGGTGTGACCTCTCCGCTATTACTACCAGACCATAAAACATGTCTTTAAAATAGTGACAACCATTATTATAATTGTTTCTGAGAAAAAATCAAGTATAAAATCAAATTTATGTAGATTTTTATACCCTAAAAACTAAATAAGAGGTAACAACGAATCAAGAAAAATGTTAGTTAAGTCCTCGATCTATTAGTATCCGTCAGCTCCACG
>NZ_JCAXEV010000005.1:0-362130 GCF_059758495.1 Oceanobacillus sp. GQ8
AAAAACCCCCTTGCATTTTCTATAAAAAATGCGTATAATATATCTTGTCCTTGTTTTTAAGAAGGTCTGGTAGTAATAGCGGAGAGGTCACACCTGTTCTCATGCCGAACACAGAAGTTAAGTTCTCCAGCGCCGATGGTAGTTGGGGCTTTGCCCCTGCAAGAGTAGGACGCCGCCAGGCCTTAAGATATATTTCTACTATTCAATAGAGGTAACCATTAAAATTGAATATTTTACTCACATCGCGGGGTGGAGCAGTCTGGTAGCTCGTTGGGCTCATAACCCAAAGGTCGTAGGTTCAAATCCTGCCCCCGCAACCAAATTTATTATTAAAGTGAAACAAATATAAACATTTTGGTCCGGTAGTTCAGTTGGTTAGAATGCCTGCCTGTCACGCAGGAGGTCGCGGGTTCGAGTCCCGTCCGGACCGCCATACTTATAAAACTTCGTACACATGAACTCATTAAGAGCATCATGTGTTTTTTAATGTTTTAATAATAAATAAATATATTGTTAACGCTAGATAGAGACTCTAATAAAAATACCAACTATTCTTTTTCAATTCCCTCTTTTTTTGCTATCATTAGGATTGTATATTAGTTGGGAAATGGTGATAAAAGTTGGATGAATTCTCTTTTATAAATTCAATTAAACAGATTAGTTATAAACAGCCATCTTTAGTAAAAGGGATTGGCGACGATGCTGCTGTATTTAGAAGTGAAAAGGATATCGTAACGGCAGTCGATATTTTTGTAGAAGGAATACACTTCAGTAGAGAGACTATGTCTCCATTTCAAACAGGTTATAGAGCCCTAGCTGCAAACATTAGTGATTTAGCTGCAATGGGAGCAATACCAGCATTTTATCTTGTTTCTGTAGTAATTCCTAAAACATGGACTTTAAAAGAAGTAGAAGAAATCTTTTCCGGAATGAAAGAATTAGCAAGGTATGATCATATGGACCTTATTGGTGGGGATACAGTATCTGGTTCAGAGCTGTCTATTTCTATTACAGTTATTGGCTTAGTAGAGAAGGGCATGGCTCGATTTCGTCACACAGCTCAACCAGGAGACCATGTTTTTGTAACAGGAACACTAGGAGATGCACGAGCTGGATTGCATATTTTAACGGATAAAACCAGTTCATATATCAATTCATCTTACTTTGTAAAAAGGCATCAAATGCCATCTCCCCGGTCCACTTTTGCTGTTTCTCTGGCAGGCATTGACCGAATCACGTTAAATGATGTAAGTGACGGCATTGGAAATGAGGCAAATGAAATTGCCGAAGCCTCCGGTGTTACGATTACGTTATATGATGAGAACATTCCTGTAAGCGACGACTTCCAACAGTTTCCGCCATCCTTTCAGCAAGAATGGAAGTACTTTGGTGGGGAAGATTTTGAGCTTTTAGGAACAGTAGCTGAAGAAAACTGGGATGCTCTTGTAAGAATGGCGAATGATACAGGTACCCAGATAACTAAAATTGGTTTTGTAACAGAAGCGGAAAAAGAGCCTTCTGTTTACGTAATAAAAGATAATAAAAAAACGCGTTTAGATAAAAACGGTTATACACATCTAAAGTAGGTGAATCAATGGATACACACCAAGTAAAGGTTCATACAGAAGTAGAAACAAGACAGGTTGCAGCACAATTAGCCGTACTATTAAAACCAGGAGATGTGGTTACATTAGAAGGCGAATTAGGTGCTGGAAAAACGACGTTTACGAAAGGCCTAGCAAATGGTCTTGGTGTTAAGCGCCATGTAAGTAGCCCAACATTCACTATTATCAAAGAATATCAGGGTGAACTTCCCCTATATCATATGGACGTATATCGACTGGAAAACTCGGAAGAAGATATTGGGTTTGATGAATATTTTAACGGTGATGGGATCTGTGTGGTAGAATGGGCGCAATTTATCAATGAATTCTTACCTGAAGAGAGATTGGAAGTTGAAATTCAATATGCAGGTAAGGAAAGTAGAACGATACAATTTAAAGCATATGGTACGCACTTCGAAGGGATATTACGAGAACTGTAAATAGCATCTAAAGAACCTTCGAGTACTGAAAACATGAGGAGTAACGTGAATGAATATACTTGCAATTGATACTTCTAATCAAGTGTTGGGGATCGCCATCGTAAAGGATAATAAACCTATTGGAGAAATGAAAACGAATTTAGCCAAGAATCATTCCGTGCGCTTAATGCCTGCTATAGATCAGCTTATGAGGGATGTCTCCATAACGCCTGATGAGCTTGATCAAATCGTTGTGGCTAAGGGGCCTGGTTCGTATACTGGTGTACGCATTGGACTCGCAACAGCGAAATCTATGGCTTGGGCATTAGAAATCCCAGTAATAGGTGTTTCTAGCTTGGAAGTCTTGGCATATCAAGGAAGATTCTTTAATGGTTATATCTGTCCCTTCTTTGATGCGCGCCGTGGGTTAGTCTATTCAGCAGTCTATGAATGGAAAAATGGACAGCCTGAAGTAGTATATAAGGAAGAAAATCTTTTAATGGCGGATTTGCTTGAAAATCTTGCTCAAGAAGATAAACCCGTATTATTTTTAAGTCCGGATATCGATATTTACATGGATGCAATCAACACACAGCTTGGGAAGCAGGCTGTGATACCAGAGTTAGTCTACCATGTAGCAGACGCCAGCCATTTAGTGTTAGCTGGAACAAGGAAACAGGCAGAGCCTACTCATGCACTGACTCCAAATTATCTTCGTCTTGCTGAAGCGGAGGCAAAGTGGTTAAAGCAACAGAAGGAACAGCAGAATAATGAGTGAGATAACGATTCGGAAAATGGAGATAGCTGACGTCGATCAAGTCATGGAAGTTGAAAGAGTATCTTTTACCACGCCATGGACAACAGATATCTTTTACCAGGAAATTGTTGATAATCAATATGCTTATTATTATGTGATAGAATGGAATGGAAGGATTGTCGGGTATGTGGGTACTTGGGTTGTCTTGGAGGATGCTCAAGTAACGAATATTGCGATCATGCCGGAATTAAGAGGTAACAAACTTGGAGAAAAGCTATTTCAATATATGCTTTTACAAGTTAAGCTAATAGGGGCGACACGTCTTTCGCTTGAAGTACGTGAATCGAATATTCCCGCACAAAAATTATATCGCAAATTTGGGTTGGTACCTGGTGGAATAAGAAAAAATTATTATACAGACAATCAGGAAGATGCCATCGTTATGTGGGTGAATATATTATGAAAAATGATACGATTATATTAGGAATAGAAACCAGCTGTGATGAAACAGCAGTTGCTATCGTGAAAAATGGAACGACGATTGTCTCCAATGTGGTAGCATCACAAATTGAAAGCCATAAGCGCTTTGGCGGGGTGGTTCCAGAAATCGCTTCAAGACACCATGTAGAACAAATGACACTCGTGCTTGAAGAGGCCTTTGCACAAGCGGAGCTCACATGGGATGAAATAGATGCAATTGCCGTGACAGAAGGCCCGGGCCTTGTTGGTGCCTTACTGATTGGAGTAAACACGGCAAAGGCTTTAGCTTTTGCAAAACAAAAGCCACTCGTCGGTGTTCACCATATTGCTGGTCATATTTATGCAAATCGTCTGGAGACGGAATTTCAATTTCCGCTATTAGCTCTTATCGTGTCAGGGGGGCACACGGAGCTAGTACTGATGAGAGAACATGGTAGCTATGAAGTAGTCGGTGAAACGAGGGACGATGCGGCAGGTGAAGCCTATGATAAGGTTGCTAGAATGTTAAGTTTACCGTACCCTGGCGGACCACAAATAGACCGACTAGCAACAGAAGGAGAAGCAAACATTAATTTCCCTCGAGCTTGGCTTGAAGAAGGTAGCTATGACTTTAGCTTCAGTGGCTTGAAGTCATCAGTGATTAACACGATTCACAATGCAAGCCAGCGTGGAGAGGAATTAAAGAGTCAAGATATTGCTGCTAGCTTTCAATCAAGTGTAGTAGACGTACTTGTTTCCAAGACATTGCGTGCTGCAAAAGAATATAAAGTAAAACAAGTAATCGTAGCAGGTGGTGTGGCAGCGAATAGTGGTTTACGTAATGCGTTGAAAGCTACCTTTGCGGATACGGAAGTCCCGCTCCTAATTCCTCCTTTAAAGCTTTGTACCGATAATGCAGCCATGATTGCGGCAGCAGGCACGATCGCTTATGAACAAGGGAAAAGGGCTTCTTGGGATTTAAATGCTAACCCATCTCTTATATTAGAATAAAAAGTATCCACAGTTATGCACAAGACTGTGGGTAACCTATGAAGAAAACGGTTTACAAAGGTGTTATCTGGGGATAAAAATAGTGGATAACTTATAATGTGTTTGTGGATAATGTGCATAACTGTGTTGACAACCTTTGTTTTCGCATTTAAGAAGAAATAGAACCTGTGGATATGTTAAAAAGATTTAAATCAATCGTTTGATTAAGCAAAATGGAAATTTGGTGAATGGAAGATGTCCAAAAAACAATCCTTTTATATACAGAATGACCTTATTACATTGTTTATCTTATTTGTTTCGGTGAGTCTGCTTGCAGTATACAATGCACAGCAATTGGAGCAATACGATGAAAACTTTGTATTGAAACAGATAGTCTGGTTCACGATTGGTATTTGTATTATTGCAGCAATACAGTATTTTGATCTGGATCAATTGTATAAGGCAAGTATTTTCATATACCTAACTGGCCTTTTAGTACTTGCGATCCTCCTTGTTAGTCCTGAAAGTATTGCCAAACCCGTAAATGGGGCAAAAAGTTGGTTTACCTTGCCTGGCTTATCCTTACAACCAGGGGAATTTGCTAAAATGACAACAGTGTTATACACAGCCGCAGTGATTAGTAAGCATAAAGAAAAGTTTGTTGTTAGCAATCTCAAAAGTGATTTCTTATTGTTGTTTAAAATTCTTGGTTTAACAGCACTTCCAGTCATGCTGATTATGTTGCAACCTGACTTTGGAACAGCAATGGTATATTTATTTGTCTGTGGAATGTTGATCATTTTGTCAGGTATTAGCTGGAAAATTATCGGTTCTCTTATTTTGGGGATATCTTCTTTAATTGGGGTTGTGCTTGGATTTATCGTAAGATTCCCGGATATAGCAAAGGAAATAGTCGGAAGTAGTAATGCATATCAGATTGACCGAATTATGACGTGGTTTAATCCAGATCAGCAATCACCAGATGCGACCTTCAACTTTGACCGGGCTCATATGGCACTTGGTTCTGGACAGTTATTTGGTAAAGGAATTGGTAGTTTGCAGGTTGCCACACCAGAAGCTCAAACGGATTTCATCTTTTCCGTCATAGGAGAAAGCTTTGGGTTTATTGGTAGTGCATTGGTCATTTTTCTTTACTTTATGTTGCTATATAAACTAGTTACGCTTGGGTTAAGTATGTTTAAACATTCTCCTTTTGGTTCATATGTTTGTTTTGGATTTATGAGCATTCTACTTGTCCACGTCTTCCAAAATGTTGGAATGAATTTGGGGATAATGCCTATCACAGGGATCCCGCTCCTGTTGATAAGTTATGGTGGTAGTTCTGTGTTATCCACAATGATCGGATTAGGGCTTGTGTACAGAGTGGCTGTAGAGCATTCTATACAAAATGATTATCTTTTCAAATAAAACAAAACCCGCATGATTGCATGCGGGTTTTGTTATGTTTAGCTATTACGCTTCTTCTTGTAAGGCTGTCCATTCTTCCATAAAACCTTCTACTTTTTGTTTTAGATTGCTTGTTTCTTCTGTTAGAGCAAGTGCCTTCTCATGATCTTGATATACTTCAGGCTCTGTCATTTTTTCTTCTAGCTTTTCAATCTCTAATTCATATTGCTCAATAATCGTTTCTAATTCTTGAATCCGTCGTTCTTTCTTTCGTCGCTGACTTTGAAGCTGTTTCTCCATTTTGAAGTCACGTTTACGCTGGTCGGCTTTTTGAACTACTTCTTCTGTTTGTTGTAATCTTTTGAGTTCTGCTTCTTCTTCTTTTTTCTCAATATAATAATCATAATCGCCCAAATATATGGTGATGCCATCCCGCTGCATTTCGGCTACCTGATCCGTAATTTTATTTATAAAATAACGGTCATGCGAAACAAATACAATGGTGCCAGGAAAATCGAGAAGAGCTGCCTCAAGTACCTCTTTACTGTCTATATCGAGATGGTTTGTCGGTTCATCTAGGATGAGCAAATTAGCTTTCTGCATCATTAGCTTAGCTAGGGCAAGGCGTGCCTTTTCTCCACCACTAAGAGCACTTACAGGCTTCAACACATCATCCCCAGAAAAAAGGAAATTTCCAAGAATCGTGCGGATATCCTTTTCATTTTCGGTCGGATATTCATCCCACAATTCTAATAATACAGTCTTGGAAGAAGTAAGATTGGCCTGTTCCTGATCATAATAACCAATTTGCACATTTGTTCCGATATGAATGTTGCCACTGTTAGGTGGGAGTTTACCCATGATGGCCTTTAGTAACGTCGTTTTACCGACCCCGTTTGGTCCTACCAAGGCAATTCTTTCGCCTCTATTCACATGAAGTTTAACGTCTTCAAAGATGTTTTCGGTTGCATCACCATAACCAAAAGCAAGCTGATCTATTTTTAATACATCATTCCCACTGCGTCGGTTAATCTGGAAAGAAAAAGAAGCGGAGGACTCATCGCCTTGAGGCCTGTCCAATCTTTCTATTTTCTCCAGTTGCTTTCTTCTGCTTTGTGCTCGTTTCGTGGTAGAAGCTCGTACAATATTTCGCTGCACGAAGTCTTCAAGCTTTTTAATTTCCGACTGTTGTTTCTCAAATTCCTTTAAATCCTTCTCATAATCCAAGGCCTTTTGATCAAGGAATTTACTATAGCTTCCATGGTACTTCTTTGTTCTGTGTCGAGAGATTTCGTAAACAATCGATACTGTTTTGTCCAAGAAGTATCTATCATGGGAGACAATTACAACTGCTCCTGGGTAGCTGACTAAATAGTTTTCAAGCCAACCAAGTGTATCAATATCTAAATGGTTTGTCGGCTCATCTAGAATAAGTAGTTGTGGTTTGGTGAGCAATAGCTTGCCTAAGGCAAGGCGTGTTTTTTGGCCACCACTCAGCTCTGTAATTGGTGTGCTATAATCATAATCTTGAAAATGTAGCCCTGTCAGAACTGCTTTAATATCCGCTTCATAGGTATATCCACCACTTTGTTGATATACCTGTTGTAATTGATCATAATCATGTAGTAATTTCTGATAAGCGGTTTCAGATAAACTTGCTGTATCCGCCATTTGGTTTTCAAGCTTGCGAATTTCTTCTTCCTTGCTTACTAGTCCAGAAAACACACCTAGCATCTCATCCCATATAGTTAGGTTGGAGTCGAGAGCAGTATGCTGCGAAAGATAACCTATGGTCAAATCCTTTGGTTTGAAAAGTTCCCCGCTATCATATGTCAATTCTCCGGCCATGATCTTTAAAAGCGTGGATTTACCAGCACCATTTCTGCCTACTAGCGCGATTCTGTCGTTCTCTTTTACTTCTAATTTTATATTTGATAGTATTTCATCCGCTCCGAAAGCCTTTGAAATTCCATTAACCTGCATAAGTATCATACCTGTCACCTCATCTCTCTTAGTTTACCTTACCTAGACACATCAGTAAAATACAAGATGCTGTCAAAAATTTCATAATGAATTGTGAAAAGAATCACGACTTATTATTAAGTTTCTGCTAAAATAGAGGGAGAGAGAAATGAAAAATAGACCAGTTTTACCAGATTACATAGCATTTTCAGCAGAGAGGGCAACGCGCTGCTCTGTGAATGATAATTTTAATACATAATTATTGTACCGAAAGAAGGAATAACGATGGATCAAAATAAAATACCACAAGCGACTGCTAAACGATTGCCATTATATTACCGCTTTCTTAATAACTTAAATCACCAAGGTAAAAAACGTGTCTCTTCCAAGGAATTAAGCGAAGCAGTAAAAGTAGATTCCGCCACGATACGCAGAGACTTCTCCTACTTTGGCGCGCTCGGTAAGAAGGGGTATGGATACAATGTTGAATATTTGCTCGGTTTCTTCAGGAAAACCCTGGACCAAGACGAGTTAACCGATGTTGCCTTAATTGGTGTCGGTAATCTTGGTACCGCATTCTTGCATTATAACTTTATGAAAAACAATAACATAAAGATCCAAATGGCATTCGACGCAGATGAAAACAAAGTCGGCTCTACCATTGGTGGGGTTCCTATTTATCACATTAAGGATATGGAAGAAAAGCTTAATGGGATTAAGGTCGCCATTTTGACCATTCCAGCGAGTGAAGCAGACGGGATAACAGATAGACTTGTTGAGCATGGCATCACGGGTATACTCAACTTCACCCCAGCAAGAATATCGGTACCTAGCCACATTCGTGTGCACCACATTGATCTCGCAGTAGAACTGCAAGCATTAGTGTATTTCCTAAAACATTATCCACTTGTATCAGAAGAGATAGAAGAAATAGAAGAATAAAGTCATGTTGACAAAGCCCTTCAAATTTGAAGGGCTTTTATTTTGTTTGATTAAAAGGAGTTTGGCAGATGAATAGAAAAAGAGAAGATCGAGGCTATTCCAATCAACCGGAAGAGCGATCCAATCGATCATAGAAGCGTTGCAATCAACCAAACACTTCATCACTCCCATACCTTGTACTAAACAAACGACATTTGATGAATATTCAAAAATACCTCTTTTATCTGAAAACTATACAGGGAATAAGACATCTGTCTATTCACTTAGTAATGAGGTATGATTATGACTGGTTTGCTGTTGCAGGATAACTTAACTTTAGGAGGTAAGGTAAATATGAAAAAATTTGTAGTTCTCATAACAGTACTTATTATCGCTTTATTCCTTAGTGCGTGCTCTGAGTCAACGAGCAGTGAAGAACCAAGTGATGAGAAAGAAAAAGAAGAAGAAACAGAAGCGGAGGAAGAGCCAGAGGAAGAGGCTGTTCCAGGCGATGAAGAGTTGTTTGAGGTACTAGAGGTGAATATTCAGTCTATGATGGATCAAGACATAGATGCACATATGGAAACCATACATAGCGAATCACCTGCCTATAACAGTACTAAAGACTTATTAGACCAAGTATCTGCTTATACATTGGATATGAAGTTGTCTGATCTAGCTGTTGAAGAGAAATCGGAAGAAGAAGCACGAGTAGCTTATATACAGACTTCCATGAAAGTAGATGGACCAGAATACCAGAATAACCTTACGAAGGGTGTTCATACATTGAAACCTGAAGACGGGGTATGGAAGATATATGGCTCAGAAGTAAAAGAAACCATTCCACTCGATGAAAACGGAGAAGAGATAGAAGAAGGAGCAGCTGAAGATGTTGCGATGGAAGGGCAGTATGCTGATTTGATCACCTCATTGGAAATGCCTTTTGATAGCGATAAATGGGTGCTTGGTAATTATAATGAAGCCCAAGGAGAAGGGATTGCAGAATTTCTAATTAATGATGAAACGTTTCAGAATTATACAGAGCTATTAACTGTTCACGTTTTCGCAGATGCAGCGTCGAATGGCGGTATTACCACATTTGTTGAAGCGATGGAAACGAATTTAACGAGTATGATAGATGGAGAACTGGAATTTAAGCGGCTGGATGAAACGGATCAGGAGGTTATCTACGAGTTTAGTGTAACGGACGATAGCACACACTATGATCAGGAAGAAGTAGCGCGTGCCTTTAGCAAAGATGGCCACCTTTATGTCGTTCGTTACACGACGATGGAAAAAATGATTGAGAATAAAGAGGATTGGTTAGATAAACTAAAGAACGTAAAATAAATCGCAACCATACAAAAGGAGCAGCATTCTACATGCTACTCCTTTTTATTCTTTTTAATACGAAAATGTAAACTGATTAATCGTATACTTACACCAAATTCAAGGGTGGCAAACAGCGCCAGAACCATTGTGGTGATATTCCAGATCGTGTCCTGTGCGCTAAGAATGGCAATGTAGATGAAAAACACTCCCATTACAAAGTAAATGGCGGCCATTGTTTTTGGTGAAATTTTCATGGGTAAACCTCCAACGTGGTAATCATTCACCTAGAATCCAAAGATAATTGCTTGCAAGTCCTGTAATTGCTTTTGCATTCTCTCAATATCTTCTGGTGTCAGATTATATTGCAGCAGGACAACAATTGTGTTCATTGCTGCATGTACAAAGATAGGAACTAATATGCGCTTCGTCTTTACATAAAGAAAGGCAAACACAAGACCCATCGAACCGTATACCAGAATATGCTGTGGTTCTCCGTGGATGATACCGAAAATAAAGGCGGAAATTAATGCTGCGATAAAAAAGTTTGTTCTCATGTAAAGTTGTCCAAAAATAATCTTTCGAAAGATTATTTCTTCGAGTACTGGTGCGATAATTGCTGGGACTAGGAGAAATAAAGGAGTAGCCCGAGCGATATTCATAATATTTTGCGTGTTTTCGGATCCTGGGTCGATTCCAAAGATTTGCATTTCCAGCATTGCTGCAATTCCTTGGGAAAAGTAGGCCATAAACACACCAATTATGGACCAGGCCACCGCAACTCCAACACGAGACGCCTCGTGACTTCGTGTCATTTGCATGTCTTTTCTTAAAAGTAGCAGTACAACAATTAAACCTAGTATAAAGCTAATAATTGCCCAATAAGTGACTGCCTGATACCTGGTAATTTCAAATGTAACAAGCAAAAGTGGGGCCATCAGAATCCCGGAGAACTGCATAATGATGTAAGAGATAATGACCCACCAATAACGTTTTGGCAAAATACAACGACTCCTTTAGCGAACATGTAGTGTTATTTTTATCCCGGTGCTACCGTCCGTAAGACTCCCACTTCAAAACATGAAGTGAGATTAAACGGACGCTAACACCCCGATTCGTTCAACTAACAATCAGTGGGAGAAGAACGAAAACCCCTACTGATGGAAGTTTCACTTTATTATATGTGCGTATTTAATGGACTAGTAGAATATTATTTGCATTCATTAAGTATTCTATCATAAATTAGTACGAGGTTATAACAGAAGCACTTTTCCTGACATAAACAAAAAATCTTAAATTCGTGAGTGCAATGCTTGCATTTTTTTAACAATTTATTTATCATATTAATTGGAATTAGCACTCGGTTATGCAGAGTGCTAATAACTAAAAATATATCTAGAATTAAGGAGGCTTTCTACATGATTAAACCACTAGGAGATCGTGTTGTCATCGAGCTTGTTGAACAGGAAGAAAAAACTGCAAGCGGTATCGTACTTCCAGATTCTGCAAAAGAAAAACCACAAGAAGGTAAGGTTGTTGCTGTAGGTTCTGGTCGCATAACAGAAAATGGAGAAAAAGTCGCGCTAGAAGTAGCAGAAGGCGATCGCATTATTTTCTCAAAATTTGCCGGTACAGAAGTTAAATATGAAGGCACAGAATACTTAATTCTTCGCGAAAACGACATTTTAGCTGTAGTTAGCTAGTCTGGCCGAATAAGTACATTCACATAATTCATATGTATTGAAAATAGATAATAATCAAGGAGGGCTTTATCAATGGCTAAAGAAATTAAATTTAGTGAAGACGCACGTCGTGCAATGCTTCGTGGTGTTGATACATTAGCAGATGCTGTAAAAGTTACTTTAGGACCAAAAGGGCGTAACGTCGTTCTAGATAAAAAATTTGGTTCTCCACTCATCACAAATGATGGTGTAACGATTGCAAAAGAAATTGAATTAGAAGATCACTTCGAAAACATGGGTGCACAGCTTGTATCTGAAGTAGCTTCTAAAACAAATGACGTTGCTGGTGACGGTACGACAACTGCAACAGTTCTTGCACAAGCAATGATTCGTGAAGGACTTAAAAACGTAGCATCTGGTGCTAACCCAGTAGGCGTTCGTCGCGGTATTGAAAAAGCAGTAGAAGTAGCTGTTAACGAACTAAAAGCTATCTCTAATCCAATCGAAAGCAAAGAATCCATTGCACAGGTTGCTGCTATTTCTTCTGGAAACGAAGAAGTAGGAAACCTAATTGCAGAAGCTATGGAACGCGTTGGTAACGATGGTGTTATCACAATTGAAGAATCTAAAGGATTCAACACAGAGCTTGAAGTAGTAGAAGGCATGCAATTTGATCGCGGATATGCTTCTCCATACATGGTTACAGACCAAGATAAAATGGAAGCAGTTCTTGAAGATCCATATATCTTAATCACAGATAAGAAAATCGGCAACATCCAAGAAGTATTACCAGTACTTGAGCAAGTTGTTCAACAAGGTAAGCCACTTCTATTGATTGCTGAAGATGTTGAAGGCGAAGCACTTGCTACATTAGTAGTAAACAAACTACGTGGAACATTCAATGCTGTAGCGGTAAAAGCTCCAGGATTCGGTGACCGTCGTAAAGCAATGCTTGAAGACATCGCAACACTTACTGGCGCAGAAGTGATCACAGAAGATCTAGGCCTAGACCTTAAGAGTGCTACAATTGAGCAATTAGGTCGCGCTTCTAAAGTTGTTGTAACAAAAGAAAACACTACAGTGGTAGAAGGTTCAGGTAACCCTGAAGCAATCTCTTCCCGCGTAGCACAAATCCGTGCACAAGCTGAAGAGTCTACTTCTGAGTTCGATAAAGAAAAATTACAAGAGCGTCTTGCTAAATTAGCAGGCGGTGTAGCAGTAATCAAAGTTGGTGCTGCAACTGAAACAGAATTAAAAGAGCGTAAACTACGCATTGAAGATGCATTAAACTCTACACGTGCAGCAGTTGAAGAAGGTATTGTTGCCGGTGGTGGTACTGCACTAGTAAATATCTACAACAAAGTAAGTGAATTAAGTCTTGAAGGAGACGAAGCTACTGGTGCTAACATTGTACGTCGTGCTATGGAAGAGCCAGTTCGTCAAATCGCTCATAACGCTGGACTAGAAGGTTCTATCATCGTAGAACGTCTTAAAGGCGAAAAAGTTGGCGTTGGTTACAATGCAGCAACTGGCGAATGGGTAAACATGGTAGAGGAAGGTATCGTAGATCCTACTAAAGTAACTCGTTCTGCACTACAAAACGCAGCATCTGTAGCAGCAATGTTCCTAACTACCGAAGCTGTAGTCGCTGACAAACCAGAAGAAGGCGGCGGCGCTGCCGGCGGCGGAATGCCTGACATGGGCGGCATGGGTGGAATGGGCGGCATGATGTAGAAAACATCATAAACCCCTTGATATACAAGCATTTAAAGGTCATGAGTTCATCTCGTGACCTTTTTTTGACCTTATAGATCAAAATTGAGGACATTTTTCATGAGGTTTCCAAACATTTCAGAGTCTCTTTTTCGTACAGCATCAGTTGTGTGTAAGTACACTTGTTTCGTTATTTCATCACTTGAATGTCCTAGTCTTTCCATAATTCTTTCAATGCTCACTCCTGCCTCAGCTTGAAGGGAAGTATGAGTATGTCTCAAAGAATGGGGAGTCAGACTTTCATTCAACTTAGCTAACTTTAATAATCTTCTCATTCGATATTGTATTTTCTTAATATATATTGGATATCCAGGGTAGAGAAGGTCATTTGTGAAAATAAATCCTTCGTCATGGTATTCATTACCAAATTCTCTTTTAACCTGATGATTCCTTTCTATTACATTTTCTAAAGATTTTACTACAATTAGGTCTATATTAATTTTCCTTCTAGAACTTTTGGTTTTTGGCGTTACTAATTGATAACCAGTAGTAATGTTTTTGGGATTATAATACGTTTTACTTATATTCAACATGTCCTCTGTTCCTCTAAGCAAGTCAGTTTCCTTCAAGGCACAAAGTTCTCCAACTCTAATCCCTGTGTAAGCCAACGTCAAGAAAATCTCAAAATCGCCTGGCAATCCATATTTGTGGCATACCTGCAGAAAATGTCCTAATTGTTCTTTTTCCATGTATTTAGGTAAGCTGGTCTCATTTTCTAAGTCCTCAACACTTTGGACTTTTTTAGGGATATAAGCAAATTCCGTGGGATCCTTTCTAACCACTTCAAGTTGAAGAGCCTTTTTAAATATCATTCTGGCGGTTCCGTGTATTCCACTTAACGTATTAATGGAAAACTTTAAATTTAAGTCAAGGAGAGCCTTCTGATATGTTTGCCAAGTAATATCACTAATCATTACATTCTCAAAAAACTTATATAGATTATTTAATTCATGTTTTCTTACACGAATAGTACCCGGTTTCACTCCATTTTCTTCCTTATACAATTCAAGCCAACGCTTGGAAAACTCGCTAAAAGTCACAGATTTATTACTTAGATCTAGACCTAAATCTATATCGTTTTCTAGATATCTTGCAGCTGTTTCAGCTTCCCTTTTGCTATTAAAGCCTCTTCTAGTAGTAGATTTTTTTCTACCAGTAACAGGGTCAATTTTATCCGTATATATTTTAAACAGCCATTTCTCACCGTTTTTTGTTTTATACTTCTGAAAGCTTGCCATATTTTCCCCTCTCCTCATAAATAAATTTGCTTTTATACATTTCCAGTCTTTTTTCGGCAAACCCCCTTTCAACGTTGAACGTGTGCATGATTGCTTGTACAGATAATTTTGGGAGGTTATGCAGCATGAATGTCGGAACGCATAGATGATAGCTAAAATATTCAGCTTGCCATTCTTGGAGTTCAACAAAGGACTTTGGAAGGTGCTCTTGCCTTCCTACATGCCAAAGGATATGACAGAGCTCATGCGTGAACTCCTGCCATTGTGTTTGCTCAGATTGCTCCTCATTGAGAAATACGATGCATTGGTTTCTCCTTATAACTGTTTCACTGGAAAACTCCCAATACTTCACAGTCAGATTCATGGAGGCTGATATCCTTTGGATTGAGAGTCCAGTCGGATCAACAATAAATAATCTTTTTAGAAACTTCTTTACGTAATCTTCTGTTTTTGTGTAAAAGAACATAATATCTCCCCTTAAATAGAATATACGTTCCCTTTTAATGTATAAGAGAAGGCGTACAAATTGTACACCCTTTATTTATTGTCTTCTTCCTTGAATGCTTCCCACACCCTACGTAATCGGCGAAGATCTTCTTCACTTGTTCTTGGAAGTTCCTTGTACCAACGTTGTAAATCAGGGTCATCTATGAATTCTCGGAAGTCTTCATCATTAGCACCAATATTATTAGTTCTACCTAGTAAATAGTCTGTGGTGGTGTCTAGCACATTCGCTAAATCCTTTAATACCTCATTTGATGGAGAACTATACTCATTTTCATAGTTGCTTATAGTGCTCTTGGTGGAATTAATCTTTTTCCCAAGTTCCTCTTGAGATAGCTTTCTTTGTTTTCGTAAGTATTTTAATCTCTGAGAAAACACTGTTTTTCCCCCATTCTTACTCTGTACAAGTATATTGTACTGTAAAGATATGCATGAATAAACAAAAGTATGAAAAAATTGTACAAAATTATTGACATACAAATTATTTGTACTTATAATGAAATCAACGTACAAGTTATTCATACTTTGGGAGGTGAAAGAAATGAAAAACCATAGGCTGATTGAATCACGCAAAAAGAAAAGACTCAATCAAACTGAACTGGCTAAACTACTAGGATTTAAAGGTAAACAATCAGTCGCAAATTGGGAGAATGGCCATTCAACTCCAACATTAAGTACAGCCATAGAAATCTCAAGAATCTTAAACAAAGATGTTGAGTTTTTATTTGGTCAAAGTGTACAAGATACTCATACAAAAGAACAGGGGGCTGTGTAAATGCACTTAAAACCGATTGAAAACAATGGACAACGTGTTTTAACTACACTCCAAATAGCAGATTCTTTCCAAACCTCAACCAAGATCATTAACCGAAACTTCCAACGTAAATCGGAAAGATATGTACATGGCAAGCATTATTATTCCCTAACTGGTGATGATTTAAAAGCATTTAAAGGGTCACGTCAAAATGACGACAGCCTTAAATATGCATCAGTTCTGTACCTTTGGACAGAAAAAGGAGCCTGGCTACATGCCAAGTCATTAAATACAAAGGCTGCATGGGAAGCATATGAAATGTTGGTTGATGATTACTACCAAACACGCGAATTATTCGATTATAGTAATGAGCTTGAATCTATGAAACAAGCATTATCAAGCGCTGAAAAAAAGGTAGAAATGAGGTTAAGCATGATAGAAAACAAGATTGAAGAACAGATCACGCTAAATCATGGTGAACAACGTCGCTTTCAAAAAGGTATTGCAAGCCGAGTTTACAAATTATCTACTGATCCAGACACAAGAAGTTTTCTCTTTCGTGAACTTCATCGTGAAATCAAAGATCGCTTCGCAGTTGCTAGTTACAAGGATGTAAAACAGAAGGATTTACAAACTGCTTTACGCTACATCGATAACTGGATCCCAAGGAAGGTGTCCTGATGCAAATATCATTAGATTCGCTTGAAGCCAAGCTACTAGAGGAAAATTTAAAGCAATTATTCCAGACTGCCTACGATCAAGGTATGGCAGATGCAAAAGAAAAACTATCACTGCCACAAATGTTGAGGAAAACAGATGTAGCAGCAATATTCCAAGTTGAACTTGCAACCGTTGAAAAAATCATTCGCATGGAAGGTTTCCCGAAATCCAAAGTTGTCACTGCCCGTTACCCAAGGGATCAAGTATTGGAATGGGCCAACGAAAACATTGAAAGAGTTAACTTCCACCATCGGAAAGCAATTTAATTTACCGAGTGAGGGGTCGGTAATTACAAGTATAGACCTTTCCACCAAAGTTTTGGGTGCACCCCTTGCACATGTGCAGATATGGCACGTGAGGGGAGGTGAGAACAATGGAGACTGGAATGAAATTTCGAATGATGCGCGAACGACGCGGAATGACTCAACAAGAGTTGTCCGATGAATTGTATATATCACGTAGTAACATTTCAAGGGTTGAAAGTGGCAAGTTGAAGTTAGCATTTGAAGACGCTGTGTTATGGGCGCGAAAGACTGATTCGCAGGACATGCTGATTGCGTTAGTGTGTGGCACAGACATACCAGGAGCATTGCAAATGTTATCTGATCTAACGTCAACAGCTGGAACGATCTTATTAATACTAGGAGGGTTAATTTGAATAACGAACCAAACAAAAAAGAAGAAACAAGTGATCAACCATTAGGGTTCTTAATGCTTCTAGTAACAATCGGATTTGTAGTTTCACATTGCTATAACTATTTCTAGGAGGGAGGTACAAGTCTTGAAGAATAAACAGGATTGGTTTTATAACATTACGGCGATCTTAGTAGTTATTTTCTTGTATGTAAGCATGATCAATAGTTAGGAGGAATTGAAGTGAAAGCATCTATAAAACTTTGGGTTTGCAAAAATGTAGACATGAAAAAAATGCCCTTTGCCGAGGACATTTAAACGATTTCGTTTGATTAACTTAAGCCCATTATACGCTATGCAGCTTTTTAAGACAAGGGTGGTGAGGGATAGATGTTTGTGCCTTATAAGGTATTGTTGACCGATTGGGTATTTGCCCAGCTAGGGAAAGAAAGGGAGCTTACTGAGACGTATTTAAAGCGATACCCTCACTATCACTTGATCAAGATAGATAATCGCTTGGCAGTATGCGAGCGTTTGTCAAAGGAGGAACAAAATGGCTAAATTTCGCATGATTCATACAGAGTTCTGGAACGACCCAAAAGTGGTGGAGGAAATGACACCAGAAGATAAGTTTTTCTTTCTCTACCTTTTAACTAATTCAAACACTACTCAGGTAGGGATATATCAAATCACCAAGAAGCAAATAGCTTTTGATATTGGCTACTCCATTGAAAGTATTAATTCTTTGCTAGATCGTTTCGTAAACCAACATAAATTAGTCCGTTACAGCCCTGAAACAAGGGAAATTGCTATCAAGAACTGGGGGAAATACAACTTCAATCGTGGAGGAAAGCCAGTTCTAGATTGTGTCACTTCTGAACTAAAAACGGTGAAAGATAAGTCGCTTATCCAGTTCGTAGGAGAACGAATTGAGAAGAAAGACATAAAAAATATTTACGAGACGTACTACGATACGGGTAACGATACGCAACACGATTCGTATAACGATTTGATAAAAACGGAGAAACCCAATAACGACAAGGGTTTACACGATACGTACCACGATACGCCTACGATAAGTGGACAAGAAAAAGAAAAAGAAGAAGAAAAAGAAGAAGAAAAAGAAGAAGAACAACAACAAGAAAAAGAAGCCGTATCGGAGATTGTTCAATTTTGGGACGAGAACGGTTTTGGATTAAATAATATCCAAGGTAAAAAACAGTTGTTGTCGTGGTTAGATGATTCTCCATTCTCTGTTCCTAAACAAATGATTCTAAAAGCAATGAATATAGCTTGCTCTAATAACGCTAGAAGATTGAATTACGTTGAGGGCATATTACGAAATTGGCAAAACGAGTCGTTGCTAACTCCTGAGGAAGTGGATCTGAGAGACTCAAAAAAGAATACCAGGCAAGAAAGCCGTTATGGAAACTCGTGGTAGGGAGGTAACGTGATGCAAGGTGTCCAAGAAGGATTAGGAAAAGTTATGCAAGATACTGGAATTGGTCGGATCAAGAAGACTGGTGAAAGAGTTTGTGAAGTATGTGGCTCTAATGTTCCTATCATGGAGCGTACCGACAGAGAAGGCAATGTTCATGAAGAGTCGCTTTGCTTAACCTGCGAGACTAACAAAACACGAAATAGGTTTCCCGGATTAGATGGCTTATCGAAAGCCAAAGCACAAGGTTTTTCGGTTAAATACGAGAAGGTTCCAAAAAAGCTAATAGGAAAAACAGTTGCAGAGTATAAGCCTGAAACAGAGTCTGAAAAGGATATGAAATCCACTATAAAGGATTTTATAATCAACTTTGGTAAGACGGAACATAACTCATTGATCTTAGCTGGTCAAATGGGAGTAGGTAAGAGTCATTTAGCTTATGCAGTGGCTGCGGAATTAAGAAGACGAGGATATAGCACCATGTTCATTGCTGCAGATGACTTTCTGAAGTTAATAAAAAGCACATATGAAAAAGACATCGACCTATCAGAAAAGACCATTTTCGAAATGATCGAGGAGATTGATCTACTGGTTTTCGATGAAATAGGAGCCGAGTACAACAATCAAAAAGGAGAATTTGAAAGCTGGGCATCTGAGAAAATACTTAAAGTCACAGATCTGAGAGAAAACATACCAACGATTTACACCACAAATTATGCACCAGTAGATTTCGAGAAAAAGTATGGGCATATCCAAGGCGGGAGAATCGTCTCGAGAATGCAAGCTGGAGCAAAAAGAATCAAAGTAGAAGGTCGCGATAGAAGGTAATCGTTAAAAGATTTTAGGAGGGGTTAGGATGATCGATACAGTAGAATGCCCATATTGCGGACATGTAAATGATATGACTGACGGATTAGTTGATTTACCAAGTGACAATAGATTTGATAACGAATGTGAAAATTGCGAGAGGGAATTCGAGGTAGAAGTTGAATTTGATCCAATTTTCTCATCTTCCGAAATTGTGTATGAGAAATGTGAAAACTGCGGAAACAAAACTAGGGATCTTGCAAAAAGGGGATCGATTTTTCCTTGGCCAAAATCAATGAAAAAGAATAATTTATGCCGTCCATGTTTTAGGGAAGCGCATCACTCCGAATTAGAAACGCTATACAAGGAAGGTGTTTAACGTGTGTAAAACATGCAAAGGTACAGGCGGTTTAAACACGGAGCATAGTTGGGGATTATCGTTTGATCCTTGTCCAAATAGAGCTTGCAGACGTGATGGAAATGAAGTCATTGATGAAGCTGTCAGAATCTTGGAAGGAAAGCTTAGGGAAATGGAGGAGAAGAGGAGGATCAGCGCATGATAACACTAATTGGTGAAGGGAAGCCATTAGAAAGGTCAAAGGACAGAGAAGTCGGTGAAGGATTAGTTAGGTTATTGGGCGATATGGAAGAATTTATCACCAATGAAGTCTTGGAAGAGATCACAGGTTTTTACAACCAAGGTCACAAAATTGTAGACATAGCTGCAACCTTCAGGATGGATCCTGACTTTGTATTTATAGCTTTATTCCATCAAGCAAGGAACGGAAATGTTATGTGGCCATTCGCTTACCGAATCTCTTAAGGATGGTGGGACTATGAATCAATTAAATATCTATGATCACATTGGCATACAAAGCGATCCACTCGTGCAAAAGCTAGAACAGTTAAAACGTGGAAAGTCGGTTGTGATGGAAGACATGAAAGTATCGCATAATCATTCGGGACTTTATGAAATTTCCACAGAAGATACACATGATTGTTTTAGTGACAGTAGACGATGTTATGAGTATTTAAACAATTGTATAAAACGTAGATTGATGAGTACTTAGGAGATAGAAAAAGAAAAAGTAGGTATGGAAATTAAAACTGTCTAATCAAGAGAGGTGTGAAGGGATGAGTAAATGTATTGAATGTGGGGATGTAACTAGAAATAAAAGCAGTAGCCTATGCCAACAATGCTTCTCTAAAGAACTAAAGAAATCATAGGGGGAACGGATAATGCCGGACAACAAGAAACATATAGAAATAAGTTCATATAAAGATGGTGTGTACGTAATGGCCAGTGGAAACTGGTTAAAGATCAAAAGCCCAGAATCAGGGTTTGGGGAAACCAAAATAGTTTGGAAGGACAACAAAATCATTAACGCAATACCATCTGAAATAATTAGCCTACGAAAATAAATAAACAATGTCACGACCGACGAACGGAGGACATCATTCAAGCACTAAGCTTGTTTGGTGTCTTTTTTTTATATTGAGGGAGGGGTCAAAATGCAGTTAGCATTTAATTTGCCAAAGATTAATCGTGAGGAAACGAGGAATGTTGTAGAAAAAGCTTTAGAGGATTACAAAATTTATTTGCTTATGGATCCAGAAGACAATGAGCCAAAAGTTACTGCTACATTTAAGTTGGTACCATCTGGCCCTAGCAATCAATTTCATTCATCGACAGAAGATGCTGCCATTAGAAAGATAGATCAAGAGAATAAAAGAAAAGTCTATATCAGCAAGATTCAAAAGGCTGTTAATCGTCTTGCCTTCCAAGAGCGTTCTATTATTATCAATCGGTATCTAAAAGATGAGGAAGTCTTTGACTATGAGGTATATAACGAGCTTGGTTATAGCGAGCGTAAGTATTATCGCCTTAAGGCAAGAGCCTTTTATAAGCTGGCCTTTATCTTACGTATTGAGGTTTATGAAGAAGGAGGTGAAGCGAGTTGAATATCGTCCAACCTATAAGAGATTATGAAAAGCTAGAGGAACTTAAGAGAAGGCTGAAACAGAAAAGTGACCGGGATTATATTTTAGTTATGATCGGCTTATATACAGCTCTAAGGATATCCGACATATTACGAATCCGGGTAGAGAATGTGAAGAAGGACTATATCACGTTGAGGGAAAAGAAGACATCTAAGTTCCGGCGCATTTACCTCAATGCTGATTTAAAGAAAGCATTGAGGGATTATATACATGATAAGGAGCCACATGAATTCCTGATTCGAAGTAGAGAAGGCACAAATAAATCAATCACCAGAGCAAGGGCGTATGGCGTTCTAAAGGACATTGCAGAAGAAGTAGGGTTAGAATCCATTGGAACACATTCCTTACGTAAGACCTTCGGTTATTGGGCTTATAAAGATACAAAGGATGTAGCTGCGCTACAGAAGTTATTTAACCATAGCTACCCAGAAGAAACCTTACGGTATATTGGCATTGAACAAGATGGCGTAGATTTACTCTTAAAAAACGCTTATCGCAATGCCAGGTAGCTTTTTTACCTATTAATTGTACTTAAAAAAGAGGTGTCAAACTCATTTTATCCTAACGGCTAAATTAACTAATATAATTGGCTTTAAGGACGCTGTGTGAGTTTGACAAACCCAATATTATGTTAAACTAACAAAGGGAGAATTTGGTGTGAAAGTAGAGAAGGCAAAAGACTTGATTGAAGAGTTAAAGAAATATGTTGCTGCATATGAAAAGTATCAACCTCAGAATGTTAAACAAGAAGCTATTAAACTTTACGCAGAACTAGAGAGTGTTAACAAAGTGGCTAAGGAATTAAACCACAAGGGTTATAGAAAGGGTGGAAAACCAGTCGCTGGAAAGATTCGCCAAGTTAAATTAGAGAGTAATGATGTGACAGAATTGCTTAAAGGGGAAGTTGAGGATCGTGATGGATTACATGTAATAGTGAAAAAAGCACTTAGTAGAAATAGAAAAAGAATTAACTAGAACATAAGATATGGGTACTTATTAAGGAGGAGTTATGAAAAATATTACTTATAAGATTTTCTTTGGTTTCTTGATTTTTATTAGTCCGATATCGATGATTGTGTCGGCTGAGGATAATTCTAGTTTATCAATTGAAAACCAAAATAAAATAAATGAATTAGAAAAGATATTAAACCAAATAGAAGAAGAGAGTACGCAGTTTAATGAGAATAATAATACTGAGCTGTCAAAGGAAGAACTCTTTGAAATGTTATTAGAATCTCAAGAAAATAACAGTAATGGATTTTATAATTTCTTAAACATATTTATTATCGTTATTACTTTATATGTAACTGTAGTAGGAATAGCTATTGGTTATTTCGTTAATAAACTCAAGAAACACCAGGAGAAAATAGACAAGATTTATACAACTGGAGAATTTGATCAAAAACTTAAGGATATGGAAAAGAGAATTGCTGAATTTAGAATGCGGGAAAGAAAAACAAAACTCAAGCAAACAAAGAAGTCATTGAATAAATTACTGGAAAAGTTAAATAGAGATATAAGAAGTTTAAGTTATGTTGCATATGAGACTGGAGAAGAAAGTTTAAAAAACATACTAGAAAAACATGAATTTGGATATTTAAAAGAATCTGTAGAAGGAATAGAAGAGAAATTTAATAATAGTGATTTCAAATTATCTCAACAGGATGAGTTAGATGATGACAATTGGAATCCAGAGGACGAACTAGAGGATTTATTAGAAGAAGCAGAAGTGATTGAAAGGGAATTTAAATCTATTGAGAATTCATATTCAGAAGAAATATTAAAGTAAGTGGCAGACAAATGGCAGATAAAAGGCAGAAAGATGGCAGGTTATTCCTGTTTAAATCAGTTATGATGGTAATGTGCAATACAAATAAGGACCTGACTTGACGGCTACAGGTTCCTTTGCTGCAAAGCGTTATATGTGAAAAAGGCATTCACTGCATCAGGTGGGTGCCTTTTTATTTTTTGTTAATAATTAAACTACCTATAAATCCTATTTGAAAGGGGTGAAAATAATGCCAGCTAAAAAGAAGGAAACAAAGACAGAGGAACAATCAAACACAGAACAGCAAACAGAAGAAGTAAAGAGAACCGAAGAAACATTGGTTCTCCGTGCTAGAAAGCCATTAAAAGAAAGAGAGTTTCAATTGCTTTCTGATCTAGTTAAGGAAGAGCAAGAAAAAGCGGGCATGAAGATCGTGCTAATACCACATTCAAGTGAGTTGATTGACGATGGCGAGGAGTAAATGGCCGGAAGTTAAGAAGAAATTTGATGATATAGAGAAGTGGTTAAAAGCTGGTCTTGCTGAATATCAGATCTGCAAAAACCTCTCTATAGGTAAGACAACGTGGGAAAAATACAAGAAAAGCCATCCCGAACTAAGGGAGCTATTAAAAAAGGGCAGAGAAAACCAAATTTCAGAGGTAGAAAATTCCCTTTTTAACAATGCTACTGGATATCACTATTTTGAAGAAGTTGCTCAGAAGGTGAAAACAAAGGTTAAAACAGCCGATGGAGAGATTCGAGAGGAAGAGCATTTGGAGACTGTGACAATCAGGAAATATAAGCCAGCTGAGACTGGGGCAATTGCTTTCTTTCTTAAGAATAAGAGCAAGGGACTATGGGCAGATAATCCTCAAGCAATGGATTTAAAGCGTGAAGAAGTAGAACTACGTAAAAAAGAGTCTGAGTTTAGGATGTTTTAACATGGCAAAACATGCGGTATTAAAGTCCTTCTATGCATCGGAGAAATGGATTAACTTACGATTGCAGTTAATCGCAGAAAGAAAAAATAAGTGTGAGCATTGTGGTAATACCATTGCAAGGTCCAAAGATTTAATAGGTCATCATACGATAGAGCTTACTCCTGAGAATGTACACGATCATATGATTAGTCTTAATCCTAAGTTGATAGAGATTGTCTGCTTTGATTGCCACAACAAAGAACATAAGCGTTTCGGATATAAGGGTGCCAAAGAAGTGTACTTAGTCTATGGTCCACCAATGAGTGGTAAGTCCACGTTTGTCCGAGAGCATGTAGAACGTGGTGATCTGGTAGTAGATATGGATGCATTATATGCTGCAGTATCTATGCTACCTTCATACGATAAGCCGGACAATCTATACAACAATGTGATAGGCATACACAGCACGCTGATAGATAACATACGTACACGCTATGGTAAGTGGCACAATGCTTGGATCATTGGTGGATATGCTGACAGATATAAGCGCGAGCGATTGGCTGATGATGTAGGCGCTGAGCTTATCTTCTGTGAGGTTAGTAAGGAGGAGTGCTTGAGTAGGTTAGAGCATGATGAATCCAGAAGATATAGACAGGATGAGTGGCGTGGTTATATTGATAAGTGGTTCGATACTTATACTGAATGAGGAGTGGTGTCATGAATAATAAAGTAAGAAGCGATCAACTAATTAATTACTTGTCTGTATTAACTGAGTTAACGAAAGCTAATCCTAATCCTATTGGAAATGTACGAGAACAAGTGGACGCTAGTGTAGTTACAGTCACAAAAGAACTTAATGAATTACTTTCAGAACAATATCAGTCTGTAAGAATTGATGGAATTAAACATAAGATCCCCCCGGATACTGAGTAATTTTTAAATCTCTAGGGACCGAAGGGGGAAGTCTTTTTTCACACACGCCTCAAATTTTGAAAATGTCTGGAGGTTTTTCGATCGATGTCAAAATCCAAGGAGTATCAAAAAGAACTTGAAAAATTATCCAAATTGTTCGCGGATGTGGAAGAATCAAAAAGGCAGCTTGTCGAGGGTTTGATTGAGGATGCAGCATTCCTTAAATCAGAAAATCATGCATTAAGGATCCAGATCGAAGCCACAGGCATGGTAAAAGTTCATCCCGATAAACCCGAAATGCAAAAGTCCATGGAGACTGCAAAACAGTACCTGAAGAACATTAATAGCTATTCGGTCATAATTAAGACCTTAAATGGAGTACTTAATAATAAAAATGATGATGATGAGGACGAATTGAGCGAATTTGCGTGAAGAATAACGAGCATTTATATCCTTATCTGGCTCATTCATATTTACTCCAATACATTAGCAAATGTAAATCAGGTGAAATAATTGTCGGCCATGAATTAATGCTGCAGTTTGATATTTTACTTGAACACTTTGAGGATCCAGAAATAAAGATTGACTTTGAAGACGGCCATAAGCGAATAAAGTTCATTGAAACCAAGTGCAAGCACTTTGAAGCACCATTTGCTGGCAAACCATTTCAACTGGAACTATTTCAGAGGGCTTTCGTTGAAGCAATCTATATGTTTAAAATCTATGATGATGAAATTAATAGATACGTAAGACTCTATCAGGACGTTTTGTTCCTGGTAGCTAGAAAAAATGGAAAAACACCACTTATCTCAGCGCTATGTCTCGCTGAGTTTTTTTGTGGAGAAATGGGTACCCGTATTCTTTGCTCAAGTAATGATTATGAGCAAGCTGACCTCATGTTCCAAGCAATCAACTCCATGCGTGAAGAAAGTAGCACATTGGAGAAGGTAACACGTAGCAACATTAAGGGAATTTTCTTTGGCAATCCTAAGAAACCGAAGAAGAAAGGGAAGTTCTCGTACAAGAATAAGGGGCAGATTAAGAAAATATCAGCAAAAACGGGTGCCAAGGAAGGTAAGAACATAAAAGTTGGTGCGGTCGATGAGGTTCACGAGTTAAAAGACAATACATCGGTCATGCCAATTCGTCAGGCTGTTTCCACACAGGATGAACCACTATACATTGAATTGACCACTGAGGGTGTTGTTAATGACGGTTATTTGGACGAAAGACTAAGAGAGGCTAGGAAAGTACTCAATAAGGAATTAGAGCGTCCTAGATGGCTTATATGGCTTTATACGCAGGACAGCGAAAGAGAAGTTTGGCAAGATGAGGATTCTTGGGTTAAATCTAATCCGGGTGTAGGGGTAATTAAGAAACGGAGCTTCCTTCGCAAAATGGTAGAAGAAGCAAAGACCAGTAAGTCCATGCGTGTTTTTGTTATGTCCAAAGACTTCAATATCAAACAAAATAATGCGTCTGCATGGCTCACACCTGAGGAAGTGAACAATGAAGACGAATTTGACATTGAAGAATTCCGAAATTGCTTCGGTGTTGGTGGTGTCGATTTATCCAAGACAGGTGACTTGGCTAGTGCTAGAGTGATTCTGATGAAACCGGGAAGCCAGAAGAAATACATGGTGCAAAAATACTTTGTTCCGGAGTCGAAACTAGAAAACTTGTCCAAAGATGAAAAGAAACTCTTCAAAGAATGGATAAGGAAGGACCTTATAGAAGTTTCCCCAGGTAATGAAAACGACTTTAGCCTGGTTACGAGATGGTTTGTGAGGCTTTACAAAGACTTTGGCATTAGAGTTTACAAAGTTGGCTACGATAAATGGTCGGCTATCTATTGGGCGAAGGAAATGGACCAATACGGTTTCGATTGTGTCCGTGTTACACAGGATTGGGGTAGCATGTCAGAACCTATGAAGCTAGTTGAAACAGATTTGAAGAGTCAGATGATCAATTATAATAACAATCCGATTGATCGATGGTGTCTGGAAAACACCGCATTGAATATTAACTCGAAGCAAGAAATAATGCCAGTCAAAGTGCAAGGGCAAGAAGATAAAAAGATTGATGGTGCGGTAACAATGATAATTGCTTACAAAGTTTACATTGATAACCGTAACGAAATCATGCAGCTTGTCGGGAGGTGATCGAACTGGCGCTAAAAGACTTATTTAAAAACATATTTACTACTAATGCTAATCGGCAGCTGCAGCAAGCGAAATTTATGAATGGTTACAGTCCGATATTCTCACAATTTGGGCAAGATGTATTTGCTTCAGATGTTGTTCAGATGTGTGTAGATGTTATCGCAACCGAGATAAGCAAATTACAGCCAAGACATATTCGTCGTGACGCTAACGACATGCAAACGGTGGTCAAAGGTGACATTAACCGTTTATTCCGTTTTGCACCGAATGATCTCATGACCACTAGAGACTTTCTCGAAAAGGTCATATGGCTACTCTATACGAACTACAACGTTTTTATTTATCCCATGTATGAAATACGGAGAGACGATAAAGGAAACGAGTATAAAAGCTATACTGGCTTCTATCCACTCAATCCAACTATTGTAACTTTCCAACAGGACAGCACAGATAAGTTGTTTGTGGAAATGCAGTTTGAAAATGGTGTGAAATTCACACTTGCCTACTCTGATGTTATCCATATGCGGAAACGTTTTGGGAGAAATGACGTAATGGGTGGCGGTGCAAATGGTGAGCCAGATAACGATGCGGTGCTGAACGTATTGAAAATCAATGATTCGCTTATGCAAGGTATAGAGAAGGCAATTAAAACGAGTATGACAATGCGAGGCATCTTGAAAATTAATTCTATGCTTGATGGCGACTCTTTAAGAGAGGAAAGGAAAAAGGTTGAGGAAGAAATCGCGAGTGGTAAGAATGGGATTATTCCTATTGATCTTAAAAGTGATTATATTGACCTTAAACCGAACCCTAAAGTCATCGACAAAGAGACATTAGAGTTTCTGGACAACAAAATTTTGCGAAATTATGGTGTGTCTCTCCCAATCCTTACAGGAGATTATACTGACGAACAATATCAGGCCTTTTATGAAAAGACGCTGGAACCATTGGTAATAGCATTGGGGCAAGCTTTTTCCAAAACGTTATTTACCAAACGAGAACTAGACTTTGGGAATGAAATGGTCTTTTTCCAGCGCGATATGATGTATCTCAGTACAAAAGCCAAGCTAGATTTGATTAAAACAGCAGGAGAGCAAGGCTTGTTATCCGATAATCAGAAGTTAAAAATACTTGGTTATCCTCCAATCGAAGGAGGAGAAAAGCGAACACAGTCACTCAATTATATTGATGTGAACCTAGCAAACTCTTATCAAATGAATAGCACGAAAAATACTGCCAAAGGTGGTGGAAATGATGAATGATAAAGATTTCCCAAACATAAATCATCCTGTTAAACGAAATTTCAACTTAATGGATCTCCGAGCACAATCAGATGATCAAAATGGTACGTTCATTGAAGGGCATCCAGCCATTTATGACCAGAAAACTACCATAGGTGGTTATTTTTATGAAGTTATTGAGCGTGGCGCATTTGATAGTTGTGATTTTGATGATGTATTGTTCTCCGTTAATCATGATCTAAGGAAAATACCTTTAGCCAGGAGTCGGAGAAACAATGGTAACTCGACCATGCAGTTACAGACGAATGACAAAGGACTTTATATTCGAGCCAACTTAGATGTTGAGGAAAATAGTGAAGCAAAATCCTTATATAGCGCAGTAAAACGTGAGGACATCGATGGGATGTCTTTTATTTTTTATGTTAAGGAACAAAAATGGGAAGACATGGACAGCGAAATGCCTACCAGACGTATTCAAAAGATCAACAAAGTTATTGAAGTTAGCGCAGTCAATTTCCCAGCATACATGGGAACTGACATAAATGCTCGTGACAAGTCTGTGTTGGATAACGCAGCAAAGGCATTGGAAAATGCCCGGTCTCAGTTGGATAACTCGAAAAGCGAGCTAGAAGTATTGCAATTACGAAACCAAATACTATTGAACATGGAGGAAAGATAAAATGAAAAAGAAATTACTAGCATTACTAGACAAAAAAGAAGCAAGAAAGAAAGAACTTGGGAAAACTAGTCAGTCCACTGAGTCTGTTGAAGAATTGCGCAGCATGAACAAAGAAATTGAATCTTTAAATGCTGAGATTGCTGAACTACGCAGCATGATTGATGAACTTCCTGATGACGATGCAAGTAATGATGAAGGTGGAAACGGAGAAGGCGGTAGTGAAGGCTGTAGTCAAACACCTCAGCAACGTAATACGCCACAAGGACCTGTCAATGTTATGGCAACTTATGGACTAGGTGGTGGATCCGGTAATCAAAATAACCAACGTTCTGCAGATCCACACGATACACCAGAATATCGTTCTGCATTTATGGATTACGTAACGAAGGGAAGTAAATCAGACGAGTTGGAATTCCGTGCTGACCAAACAACGGGTACAGGGGACGTTGGTGCTGTTATCCCAACTAATATCCTAAACAAAATAGTCGAAAAGCTTAATGACTATGGTCGTATTTGGGCTAGTGTTACAAAAACAAATATGCAAGGCGGTGTCCAAATCCCACTTGCTAATGCTAAACCAACTGCAACTTGGGTTAGCGCTGGTGCTATGTCAGATAAACAAAAGAAAACTGTTTCTGGTAATATCACGTTCTCTTATCACAAATTGCAGTGCCGTGTAGCTGTTGAATTGGTTGCTGGTACTGTAGCAATGCCAGTGTTCGAACAAACTGTTACAGACAACATTTATGAAGCAATGATCTATGCACTGGAAGAAGGAATAATTAATGGTTCCGGAACAGGTCAGCCATTAGGTATCACGAAAGATACAAACATTCCTGGAACACAAGTTATTGACGTAACCGCTGAAGATTTTGGGAAATATAACAAATGGACTGAGTTTTACGGTAAGATTCCACGCAAATACAGAAACGGCGCAGTACTAATTGTTGCTGATGCAGATTGGACTAAGTATCTTCAAGGAATGGTAGATGCAAACGGGCAACCTGTCGCTCGTGTTAATTATGGTCTTGATGGTACACAACAAGAAAAACTAATCGGTAAAGATGTAATTCCTACAGAAGATTATCTACAGTCCATTGACGATGCGTCAGAAGGTGATGTCGTTGCCATCCTTGTGAAGTTAAAAGATTACATGTTTAACAGCAATATGCAACTACTGTTCAAGCGTTATTTCAACGAAGAAACAGACGAGTGGGTTAGCAAATCAACGTTAATCGGTGATGGAAAACTAGCAGACCGCAACGGTGTTGTGCTGTTGAAAAAAGGCCCTGAAGAAGCCGCAGTATAAGGTGGTGAGCCTTAAATGGCTATGACAGCAGAACAATTTCTGGAATCATGCAAAATAGGAATGGGGATGTCGCCAGAACCAAACGAGGCGATAGACCCTATCCTTAGGCAAAAGATACTTGCTGCAAGAATGTTCATGAAAGGCGCAGGAATATCAGATGAAAAGATAGAGAGTGATCTTGGCATGGGGATTTTAGTCATGGGAGTCACGGATCTCTGGGAGTTGAAGTCGGGGGAAGTTAAGTTTTCCCCGGCTTTTTTCACATTAACGACACAGCTATCGATGGGGCGAAGTTATGAGACGTGATAAGGTTATTTTTCTATTTTCCAAATACCATATTGGCGATAACGAGATAGGGGATGCCATTAAAACCCCAGAAGACCCAAGAAGATTGTTGGCAGAAAAGAACTCTGTTCGCCAGTCAGAGTTTTACCAGGCACAGGCGAATGGGTTTAAACCAGAATTAGTTTTTACCATTTGGCTACATGAGTATAAAGACGAAGCTTTTCTAATTTTCAATGAGAAGAGTTATAAAATAATCCGAACGTTTGAAAAGAACAGCAAAGAAATAGAACTGGTTTGTGAGGGGCTGATAAACAATGGCCCGATTACCTAAAGCAGTAAAGATTAAAAAAGATGGGGTCGAATTTACCTCAAAGGTGGATCGAGCGAATTACCTGATCAGTGAGTTAAACCGTGCTGCCTTATTGGACACTGGAAAACTTATGAGAAGAAGAATGCTACCGAAGGCAAAACAGATGCCAGGCATGCGCCGATCTAAAAGACCTTTGTCAGCATTCCAGTATTGGGTAAGGCGAAGAGAAACCGATTTGGTTGTTGGTTCGAAGCATAGAACTTGGTACGGAAAAGACCAAGAACTAGGTACGAGTAAACAGCCAAAGCGATCTATCATTAAAGGGACTGTCATGGAAAACGTAAATGATATTAGACGTATTCAAGGGCAATACCTATCTGCAATAGAAGCTGAAAACAAAGCAATGGGTCTCATCCAGCCAAACGAGGAGGGTGGTAATGACACAAGTGATTCGAGTAATTAGTCTACGGAAGGCACTTAATGAGGTGCTGAAACCTATCCATCCTAATATCAATTATGAAACTGCAAATGAGTTGCCGTATCCTTATGCCGTGTATTTGCTTGATGATTCGGTAGATGATGGTTTGGTAGAGACCTTTTCTTTGGAAATTGATGCATGGGACCAACCACCTAATGGCGATACAATCAGATTAGAACAGTTAATCGGAAAAATCGATAATGCATTAAATCGGTTGGTGATATCCCGTGATGGTCTGTCTTTCCGTTTTTACAGACAAAACAGGAGACCCGTCCGGGATCCTAACAGCCTTCTGCGAAGAAGACAATTAATCTATCAAATTAAAGTAATGGGAGTGAATCGATAATGTTCAAAATGCCAGCAGCACCAAAGCCGGAAAATGTGCAATTGGGCGAAGGTGTTCTTATATACAATTTCAATCCAGACGATTGGGACGATCCAGAATCCATTCCGTTTGGCGCAACCCGTGGAGGTGGGACGTATACAGTCGAACCTACCAATAAGGCTATCCGTTTTGACGGAGACAAAGGGGAAAATACGAAAAACAACAAACGTATTACAGAATGGGTTATTACGATTGTAGCCAACGCTCTAGAACTGGATATGGAAAATTTAAAACGCATAAAACCAGGTACCATAGAGAGCAAAACATCTGAAACCACACCAAACTATAAAAAGTACCGTCCTAAAAGCACCTATGAAGAAGAGGATTACCAGAAAAACATTGCGTATGTTACCAAAACACATGCTGGAACTATCGTGGCATATGTAATCGAGAACGCACTTGGTGATGGTTCATTATCTGCAGCGTTTGAGGATAAAGAAGAAGTGGTCAGCGAATCTACTTTCACGGCTCACTTTGATCCAAACAACATGAGTGAAGTACCTACTTATGTTATTCACTATGATGCGCAAACGGAAGAACCGGCACAAGCAAGTACGGAAACGCAAACAGGAACAGAAGTCTAAGAAGGGGAGCGTAATGCTCCTCTTTTATTTATATCAGGAGGGATTTAACCATGGCCGAACAAGCAAACCAAGTAGAAGAGCAAGCGATTAATAGTGAACAAGCATTTGATATGCTGCCATTCGTTGCAGATATTTATGACAAGATAAATTTTGATAAATATCGGAAAGACTTGCAAAAGAAATATACTGAAATGAAAAAAGCGAATAAGAAAGTTGATGCTATAGACGCAGCAACAGATGCAACAAAGTACATTCTTAAAAACTCTCCTAAGATCAAAGAAGAGTTTTTTACAATTGTGGCCATTGCAGAAAATCGAAAAAAAGCTGATGTGAAAAAGCAATCGTACATTAAAACAATGAAATCCATTAAGAAAATATTTATGGATCCTGATTTAGTCGATTTTTTCAAGGAAGCTATGGAGTAGGCTACGAGGAGACCATTGCCTTACTGCATAGCAATTACGACATAAACTTTGTCTTGCGTCAGCCAATACCCGTTATTACACGTCTATTGGTGAAAGCCCATGAGAAGCGCGAGAAACGGAAGACGTGGGAAATGTGGCTAACCAAGTATCCAAACATGACGAAGAAAGATTTTGTGGAGTATAACGAGTTTCATGCCATGATGACCAAGCCAAAGGTAAATGTGGAATATTCGAATGAAACAGTACAAGACACATACTCCCGATTTAAAAATAGCGTAAAGAAGGTGAAAAAGTGAGAGAAATTAAATACGATGGCATGCCTCGTCAAGAAGAAGTTGACCCAGCAAACGGAGAACTTAATGAGGACGAAATGGTTGGGTATATCATGAGAAATACAAAAGGGTTTTCCCTTGACTATGAGCAAGTTAAGGCAGTCCTAGATGCAGAAACAGCATTCTTAACAGAAAAAGGCTTTATTGATTCTGAATAGAAAGGTAGGGTGATTCCCATATCTCGGTGCTATACCGTCATATAGCAATCAAAACACCTATGATAGGTGCTTTTTTTTATGCCTTTTTTAGGAAGAAGGTGAGTATTTGGAAATATTTAAGCTCTTTGGGCGAATCCTTGTAGATGACAAAGAAGCACAAGATAGTATATCGAAGACAGATAAAAAAGCAAAGTCATTAGGTGATCGATTTAAAAAAGGTATTAAAACAGCAGCAAAATGGGGAGCTGGGATTGTAGTTGGTGCTGCAGCTGCAGGTGGTGCCATGTTAGGTGCTGCCAATAAGGCTGCGGAGTCAACAGATAGAATTGATAAGCTATCTCAGAAGATCGGTATTTCCGGTAAAGCATTCCAAGAGTGGGATTTTATTCTTTCACAATCAGGTACTGATATTGAAAAAATGCAGAATGGTTTGAAAACCCTTGTTCAGCGAATGGACGAAAGCGCCACAGGAGTGGGCGAAGGGGCAGAAACCTTCAAAGAACTAGGCTTATCTGCCACGGACAGTGCTGGCAAGATGAAAAGCCAAGAGCAAATGTTTGAAGAGACCGTTAAGACGTTACAGGGTATGCCTGAAGGTGCTGATAAATCACGTCTAGCATTTGAAATGTTTGGGCGTGCCGGCACGGAACTTATGCCATTACTAAATGGTGCTGCAGGTAGTGTCGATGAAATGAAGAAAAAAGCCGAGGAGCTAGGGCTTGTTTTAAGTGATGATGCCATTGACTCAGGGGTTAAATTTACTGATACGATGGATCAACTGAAACGGTCGATGGGTACGGCTTTTACCCAAATAGGTGTCACGGTGATGCCGATGCTTCAAACATTTTTTGAGTGGATTATTGCAAACATGCCTGTTATACAGGGCGTGTTTTCTGCAGTATTTGGCGCTTTTTCATTCGCTATTTCGACAGCTGTAACGTGGATCCAAACTCTGGTGTCTTGGCTTACCCAATGGTACACCAATAACGAAACAACTTTATTGGGAATCTGGGAAGCCTTCCAGTTGTATCTTGGCATGCTGATCGAATACTGGCAGACGATTTTTCAAACGTTGAAGACTGTTCTAGAGGAAGCGCTAAATTATATTCTTCCATTTATCCAAGAAAAACTCGCAATGCTCCAACAATTTTGGGCTGAAAATGGTGCTCAGATCATGTTGGCCGTGCAAAATGCTTTTCAATTTATTAAAACCATAATCACTACAATCATGCCAGTTGTGTTTGCCGTGATTCAGGCTGTCTGGAATTCCATTAAGGGTGTTATAAATGGAGCTCTAAATGTCATTATGGGGATCATAAAGGTTTTCTCAGGGATTTTCACTGGCGATATGAGCAAATTGTGGGAGGGCGTCAAGCAGATTTTCAAGGGAGCCCTTGAATTTATCTGGAATTTTATCAACCTAACCCTTATAGGGCGCGGTTTAGGACTAATTCGCTCCTTCTGGAAATCAGGTATTGCGATTTTCAAAAGTCTGGGAACTGGAATCGTAAATGTCTTTAAGAGTTTAGGATCCTCTGTAACCGGATCTATTCGGAGTTTGTTTTCTAATGCGGTTAGTATTTTCCGGAATCTTGGCAGCACAATTGGGGGCATTGCCTCTAAATTGCTCACGAAGGTGAAAAATGTATTTAAGGGCATGCTTTCTTTTGTCACTGGTTTAGGTGGCTCCTTCCTCGATGCAGGTAAGGGACTTATTGATCAGATGGCTAAAGGGATAAAGAACGCAGCAAAGAAAGTAACCGACACAGTGAAGAATGTTGCCCAAAAAGTACGTGACTTTCTACCTTTCTCCCCAGCGAAAACGGGGCCATTAAGTGATTTGGACAAACTGGACTTCGGTGGACCAATCGCAGACTCCATTGACGGGGCAGAAAGTAACGTGAAAGCTAAGATGGCTCACATGCTGGAATTACCTGATCAAGAAGGTACAAACGGTTCTGGTCGTGCTCAAGAAGGCGTTAGAGTAGAAAATCTATTGCTCGAATTGATTACTGCAGTAAAAGAAGGACGCAATATAAGCCTTTTCCCGAACGGTAATACCTTCGCTAGGGAAACGGGACCTTATACAGCTGCAGAAGGTGGGAATCGAGTCAGAAAAGTAGAAAGGGGGCTTGCTACGTAATGCTAGGAATATCATTCATGGGTAAACATTCATACAAAGATTTCGGTGTTACGATGGCCCCTGGTAAGGAGATCGGACTTCCATCTAAAGAAAAGATTAAAGTGAAGATTCCATTCTCTAATGTGGAGTATGATTTTAGCAGAGTATACGGGGAAGAAACATACAGCCCAAGACCATTAAGTTATCCTTTTAACATTGCAGAATACTCGAAAGCAAACATGAATACGAAAAAGACAGCCATAACCAATTGGTTAATGAATAGCAATGGAAAACAAAAGCTATACGATGATGCTTTTCCCGGATACTATTTTCTGGCCGAAGTAGAAACTAACCCAACTTTTGAAGAAGACAATGACATTGGCATATTAAAGGTATCTTTTGAAGCGTATCCTTTCATGATTGCAGAGCTTGAAGAAGGTAATGACATATGGGACTCGTTCAACTTTGAATTTGATGTAGCACAACCAGTTAATTTTGACGTGGAGGGATCCTTGGAAGTTGTTTTATTAAATGCCGGCACTCCTTCCATTTCACCAACTATCAAGGCATCAAGTGAAATGTCAGTTCTGAAGGATGGCATTACGTACAATTTTCCATCCGGTGAAACTAAGAGTAAAGAGTTTCGCCTGTTTTCCGGGGAAAACAAGTTAAAAATAACAGGGAATGGTACTATTTCTTTCGTGTTTCATAAGGAGTTGATCTAGTTGTATAGAGTTACCATCAATAATGGCGGGGAAGATATCACGGTTCATGATCCACAGGTTAATGATCTGAAATTGGAATCAGGCGTGGTTAAAACCGAGATTAATAAAATTGATTCTTTCAATATAGGTCTTCATCCTAACAACCCGGGTTACGGTTTACTCCGTCCCTTAAAAACACGAATTAAGGTCTGGAATACGTTGAAAAAGAAATATGAATTTGAAGGAAGGGTGCTTGCCCCGAGTGAGGATATGAGCGACTCCGGTTTAATTACAACCAAGTTCGATTGTGAAGGGGAATTAGCTTATCTACATGACTCCATGCAACGGCATTTAGAGTTTCGGGGCACACCTGCAGCATTACTGGAAACTATCTTGGAATACCATAATACGCAAGTTGAGCCTTACAAACACTTCCAGATGGGAGAAATGGATTTCACGAATTCCACTGACAATCTATATCTCTATTTATCTGCTGAGAATGACACCTACGATACGATTATGGACAAACTAGTAGATAATATAGGTGGCGAACTCCAAATCAGAAAGGTTGACGGGGTTCGCTATTTGGATTTGTTGGAACAAGTTGGCGGCGAAAGTAGCACAGAAATACGCATTGCGAAGAATCTGCAAAGCATGAGTAGGGACATTGATCCTACTGAGATCGTGACCCGATTAACTCCATTAGGTACTAGAATTGAAAGCGACAATGAAGGAGATACAGATGCATCCGAAGCACGGTTGACTATCGAATCTGTTAATAATGGTGTTCCCTATATAGATGTTCCAGAACTTATTGAGGAATTCGGCATACAGGGTGGATCCATCACATGGAATGATGTGACCTTAGCCGAGAACTTACTATCCAAAGGTCAAGGCTGGCTTGCTTCCCAGAAAACAGCCCAGGTGCAATATAAATTATCTGCAATTGATTTATCATTGATTGGTCTGGACATTAATTCTTTTGACAAGGGATGGACTTATCCAGTGATCAATCCTATTATGGCCATCGATGAAAGATTACGAGTCATTGGGAAATCCACGGATATTATTAATCCAGAAAAAGCTGAGCTGGCAATTGGAGATAAGTTTAAAGACTTGGAGGAATATCAAAGGGACGCGAATAGATCAGCACGTAAGGTCGTTGACTTAGAAAACATCGTCGGCAATCAAACAGAGCGTATTGGTCAATTGCTGGGACAAGTGAAGGAAGTAAACACCCAAGTAGGTAATGTGCAAAAGATTATCGATAGCGCAGATCTTCCAGAATTAAATGATGCTATTGACGGTTTGCAAGGTGCAATTAATGATCTTAATGAGGCGTTAGATGGAATACCTATCTATGGTCCAGTAACACAGACTGATAATGGTCTTATGACATTTGAGGATAAGATCAAGCTTGATGAGTTAAAAAGCTATGAGAATTCTACAGAGACTACTGCCGGATTGATGAGCACGGAAGATAAGAAGAAAGTGAATCGATTGACCGTCACTCAAGCAATTGATTTAGATCAATTATATCAAGACGTACAGATCCTTATGAATAGTTAGGAGGTATTTTTATATGGGGAAAACAGCAGCGCAAAAGCTGAGGGATATGGCAAAATCCTTGAGAGAACAAGCAGAGGAAATTAAACGCAAAACACAGAGGAGCGATGCATAATGGCAGTACCAGAAAAAATAGAAGAACTGGCACATAAAGTAAGGACAGAAATTTACGGCAGAGATGTCAGAGAAGCATTAGCAACTTCAATGGAAGCTACTGCCGAAGTATCAGAGTGGTCACGCACTGTAGCGCAACAAATAATTGATGGTAATTTTGATGAAGGGGCATTGCAAACTGAAATCAAACAAAAATTGACTGAATTAGAAACTCAGTACGCTCCTAATTTAACTAGCTTAGAGCAAGAAATTGATGGAGCACGAGGGAATAACCCAACATTACAGGATAGGCTAACTTCAGCTGATAACCGAATAGAAGATAACTTAGAATTAGTTTCTGATTACACGTTATACCCACAATCTCCTAAACCGCAGAAAAACGGAGTGCTAACTAACTCACCAAAAATCATACAGAAAACAAGTGATAACGAGATTATAGTAGTTCAGAAAACAAATAAGGGATACGTTAAATACCTTTTAGCGAAAAACGTTGGAGCTAGTGGTGCCAATGATTATGGAGTAAATCATGAAGCTATTCGCCTTGTCGGAGCCTATCACCTACAAGATGCCTATGTTTATAAAGATATTTCAAACCCTGAGACAGGTCAGTTAACAGTGCTTAATGCACCAGGACAAAAAAATGTGGTTGAAAACACCTTGTTTGATTTACCAGAATACGAAGAAGCAAACAATTTTTCTTCTAATGGAGACGGTAAAGGGTTAGGAGCATATAGCTTAGCATCATCTTCAGAAGTAACATACAACGTGGAGGTTACAAAAGAAGGGAAAGCCAACGCACTATTTTTGGGAACACCAGGTAGCGCTAATGATTGTCAAATATATGTTAATAATATCCTTGTTAAAACTTTCAATGTTCAATCTTTTGTTACGGACTCCGCGTCACCTAGTGCTTTAGCGTTGATTGAGTTTGATATCCCGAAAAAATCAGCTATAAGCGAACACGCGACAATAAAAATCAGGAATAACGCAACTGCTGGAAATGTTTTTCTTTGCGCTATTAATTTCTATTTATTGAAAGAGTATAAATCTCAAGATGTAACAGACTTCAAGTGCTTCGGATCTACCCGAGGTGGATGGATAAACAACACAGGAGCTTCAGATTACGCACTTTATGATGCAGTAGAAGAGAAATGGTTTGGTAGTTATCACGGCGGTGAGATATCTGAGAACGAACAAATATTATGGAATAGAGACAACCTAGAGAGTGATTATTTTCTCCGAAATGTAGCTTTAGACACTATACTTGTTAATGAATGGAGACTACAAAACTCTTTCCAAGTTTACCAACGTACGGATTTAGCTAACGGTGGAGCCAAGATGGTAAGAAAACTTAACTTTGACATAGACGGTAGCTTAGAAATGGAGTTTGGATATAATCAAGGAACCATTGATTTAGGGACATTTTACACGGCGCCCACATCGACTAGCGTTGATTTTAACTATATTTTTCAACCTTTTTATCATTACTTCGGTAACACACCAGCAAATTATTATTTTTCATTCCCTTTAACAGAAGGTTTTTTATCTCAGACAAGTCCGTCCAAGGTTCTTCAATTAGATATAAGGTTCAGTAAGTTTAATAATATGCATGATTCGAGAGGACCGACCATATTCGATTCTGATTCATACAGAAAATTTTATTATGGTCCTATATATGGACAGGCATCTACTCCTATCAATCTAACTTCACTGAACTTCTCGAAAGGTTTAGATTTTTTAGCCCGATAGAGATAGAAATCATGTATAATGGCAGTATGAAATATACACACAAAGGGTGAATTGTATGTCTTAATATTCTTTTGAAGATGTCTATATCAATAAGAAGTATGGCGAAGTAGAAGAATGCAGCCAATGCTTCGGATGGGCATTGTACAATACGAAGATAAATGTCCGAAGTGTGAGGGTGAAGGTTTTGTTAGAAAAAACACAGAAGGAATTAACGCATAAAAGGGGTTACTGATATGTTTAAGGGGGAAAAGATATTTAAATCAGAAAAAGATATAAAGTATCTCTTTCAACCATCCTATCAAAAAACGGATAAGTTGATCGTGGTTTTTTCGGCTTTTTCAGCAATCGGAAAGCCGCCTAGATACAATTATATAACCACTTTAGATGGTTTTGATTGCAACAAATTGTTTATTTTAGATGATTTCGGGCCAAGGGCCACATATTATCTGTGTGAAAATCGAGACTTTTCCATTGAGAGATCGGTATGGAGTTTAATTGAATATATAAAGGAACAACATTCTATTAAAACCATCATGTCTTGTGGATCTAGTAAAGGTGGATATGCGGCGTTATATTACGGTGTTAAGTATGGGTTTGATCACGTAGTTATAGCATCACCACAATATTATATAGGTGATTACTTGCTTGTACAGACAAACTCACAGGAATCTGCTACATTTATGTCTGGCTCCGACACAGAAGAGGATAGATTATTTTTAAACAGTATCATGACAGAAATGATAAAAAGCTCTAATCATATACCTAATATTTTTATACACTTGGGCGAGGGTGAAGCGCATCTTAAACAGCACGTGAAACCTTTACTGGAATTACTAGAGGGTAGAAATGTTGGGTATGAATTGGATTTAGGAAATTACAGCAATCATAATGAGGTTGCTAATTACTACCCTAGATTATTGAAGCAGAAAGTCAGAGATTATTTCGGTTATCCATTATTGGAATTCGATAAAGAATTAACGAGAGTAAAACAAGGTACAAAGCACATATTTAATTTAAACACTGACTCTGCCGATAACAAGATAGCGTGGTACTTGTATTTAAACGGTAAGAAAATTAAAACATCAAATTATTCTTTTGATAGATTCGCTGAAGTTGACTTTGAGGATGAGGGTGTTTATAAAATAAAAGCATTTGCTCTAAACGACAGAAGGCAAAGAACTTCTATAACATCAAAAGAAATCGAAGTCCTTCTCACATAACTAGGATTAATAAGAGATTAAATAAAAAATTAAGCCATCCGGTCGGGTGGCTTTTTATTATGCCGAAGAAGGTGATAACTAAATAGAAATCAGGGGAGCCACCACTCCCCTTACCCGTCATGAGGGGAACATGACGGGTTCTTTAAGTTTTACGTAATTATGTCAGAACGTTAGGGGGTCGAGAATGACACAAGCGAAGGAAGTGGAGGACATGAAAGAGTTCATGACAGTGCTCATGGAAGTTAAAGTGTCACTTGCCGAACAAAACGGGAAACTAGACAACTTGCTCGATATGAAGGACAAGATTAATGAGACCTATGACATTGCTAAAGGAGCTCATAACCGAGCAAAAGAAAACGAGAAAGACATTGAAGTATTGAGTAAGAAATTATCTTTTTCAGCAAACAAAGAAGATGTAGAACGCATTGTTAAGCAAAGAGAAAATACTTTTAGAAACTTACCGTCATGGTTGGCACTAGTCATATCATTAGCGGTTTTTTTATTGACTTATTTAGTAAATTGAAGGGAGGTGAAACAAGATGGACAAAGGTACTATCGTTAGAACAGTAGCGCTAGCTATTGCGTGGATAAACGCATTGCTGGCTCAATATGGATTACAACCTATTCCAGTATTAGACGAAGAAACTATCGCTTATGGATTGGCTTTTCTCGCTTCTGTTTGGACTTGGTTTAAAAACAACTACGTCACCGCTAATGGTAATAAGCAAAAACAAGTATTACAGCGAAATAGTCTGATTAAGTAGGTAGCTAGTCCAAACGGGCAAGCTATTTTTTTAATACAACTAATGGAAAGGCTAATTTTGTCGTACGCTGGCGTGGAAACTCAATTAAGAAAGACATTATAAGGAGGAATAATTTATGGTAAAAATCTATATTGATCCAGGGCATGGTGGCACAGATCCAGGGGCTTCTGGAAATGGTATTCAAGAAAAAAATATTGTATTACAGATTGGTTTACAGATGAGAGATTATTTATTAAATGGATATAATGGCGTATCTGTTCGTATGTCTCGCGCTAATGATACTTATCCTTCATTGGATGAACGTACAGATGATGCTAATTCATGGGGAGCTGATGCTTTTGTATCTATACATGTAAATTCATTTAATGGGACGGCCCAAGGTTATGAAGATTTCATTCATACTTCACTTTCTGATAGTTCTTCCACAGCCCGGTTTCGTTCCGTTCTTCATAATGAAATTATGAAAGTGAACGGGTTGAATAACCGGGGTAAGAAGAAAGCAGATTTTCATGTATTACGTGAAACTGCTATGTCTAGTGTATTAACGGAGAATGGTTTTATTGATCATCCAAGTGATGCAGCAAAAATGAAGCAGTCTTCATGGATTAATGCTGTGGCGAAAGCGCATGCTGAAGGAGTGGCAAAATACTTTAATCTATCTCCAAAATCCAATAATCAATATATAGTAACAGGCGGACTGGGAAACGCTCCAATTGTAACTGCTGCTACCTATATGACACAAAATCAAATTGCAGGCGACATTATCTTTGACGGTTCTGGTAACAATCCAAAACTAAATACCGATGTATTAACTTCTGGTGAGCTTGATGCAATGATGGAATGGTTAGACGAACAAGGGTGGTATTACACTGTACGAACTGAAACTAATACGATTTCAGCTAATAGCCTTAGTGGTAAGTATATTCTTACAGGAGGTTTAGTTAATAACCTATTACGCACTGCAGCAGATTATATGAGAGAGAATCGTCTGGAAGGTGCCTTTAATTTTGACGGGCAAGGAAATAATCCAAAATTAAAAACGAACGAGCTAACAACGTCTGAACTAAACAATATCACTAGTTGGTTAGATGGGTTAGGTTGGTACTATAGTGTAAGAAATATCTAAAATTAATGACAAGAGTGAAGGTCAAGGTGTATAAAACCATCTTGACCTTTTTATTGCATAAATTTAAAGGAGGTTACTATGGCTAAAATAGCAATTGGAGCAGGTCACGGACTTTATACAGCAGGAAAGCGCACACCAGATGATGAAAGAGAATGGTCATTTAATAACAAGGTAGTCATTGCTGCTAATAAACAATTGGAAGCAGACGGCCATCAAGTTTTACGTTTGGATGACCCAACAGGTAAAATGGATGTACCTTTAAGAGAAAGAACTAATAAGGCTAATGCATGGGGTGCTGATATTCTTATTTCAGATCACCACAACGCTTATTTAGGTAGATGGGGTACTCACACAGGTACAGAGACCTTTATCTATGACAACGCATCTAGTAACTCTTTAAAACTCGCAAAAGCTGTACAAGCTAAGGTGGTAGGTGCATATGGTTTATATGACAGAGGGGTTAAACGAGCAAACTTTCATATGCTTAGAGAATCTAAAATGCCTGCCATTCTCGTAGAAGGTGGATATATGGATTCTGCAATTGACATCATTAAAATGCGTGATGATCAGGTACTTGAACGCGCTGGAAAAGCTATTGCGGATGGTGTTAATGATTATTTTGGAGTTGAAAAAGAGTCCAAGAAAGAAGAAGCACACAAGGTTGAAGTTAAGTCCAGTGCAACTAGAAAGAGCAAACCAAAAGCAAACCTTAAAGTAGATGGGAAGTGGGCAGAAAAAACCACGAAGGCGCTTCAAGTAGCATTAGGAACTCCGGCAGATAGTAAGATAAGTGATCAGTTAAGTAATTCTGTTACAAGGGCCTTTTATGGTGATACTATCGAATTCGGTAATGGCCAAAAAGGCAGCATGATGGTTGGGGCTTTACAACAAAAAATCAGATCCAAAGAAGATGATTTGCTCGGACCAGAAACAATCGGTGATTTACAGAAATATCTAGGTACTCCTTATGATAAAGTTTTAAGCCGACCTTCTGAAGTAGTTAAAGAATTGCAACGCAGACTTAACGCTAGTACATTCTAAATAAAAAAGCCCTCATTTTTGTGGGGGATACATATTTATTCTATAAAAATGTGAAAAAAATACAGGGAAATAGTCCTCTTCTATAGAAATGATTAATATAGAGAAAGAAAGGGGATAAATAAATATGGCGTCAATTACAATGTTTAAGCTGAGCACAGCTGAGCAATTAGATCTATTCTATACTTTAAATGGGGAGTTAGATCTTGATAAAGTAAACTCAGAAATGGCTAAAAGGATGGCGATTATAGAAGATACAGGAAGAATTAATGGACAAGGATTTCTAAAACCGGTATTAAATCAGAGACAAAATATAAAAGTACTTGAAGCATACGGGACTGATTTAATTAATTTGGGTAATTATTTTGACACAACTTTCAGTGAAGAAGATGTCACTACAGATGAGAAGCAGTTTACTTTTTATTCAAAAGCACGTATTATGATAACAACAGAAAGTGACTTGATTTTAAGGTTTGAAAATAGTACAGAGGAAAAGCTACGAAGTAAATTAAAAGCATTAGTTGAAAGCTTAGGATTTGAAGCATCATATGTAAAGATGGAAGATGTGCTATTAAGAAAAATAATGGATAATGGACTTTATGAATGGTCTGCCGCTAAAATCGATAGAGTTGACAGACAAGAAGACAAGACTACAAAAGTGTCATATGAGATCGACTCTGCTAATGACGTTCACCGCTCAGAAGTGGATGAGACCTATCGGGAGCACGGCAAAATATCTCACATAAAGTTTCAATTGCCGTTAAACCATCCAAATGCCCCTAATTATGTAACTGTAAACCTGTATAATAATGGGCATAGAGCATATTTTGAATCCAACGAATTAGGTTCTTTAGATATAGACGAATTTACAGTGATTTTGGCAAATGCAATAAAAGAATTATAAAAGGAGGTTGTTTTCACATGAACTTTTCATTATTAAACATTGAAAATCCGGGTAAGTTAAAGAAATTGTCTAAGAATAAAATTAACCTGTTTAATAAAGCTGAGGAAATTTCATTGTTCCACTTTAATGAAATTAGTAATGGATTGTTTCATGCTGTTTACAACATTCAAGATGAATATAGAATTAGTACTAAGTTTTTAGGTGAACAACACAATCAATTATATTCTTCATTGATAAATTTCTTCTTTCAGCAAAATAGTAATTTTGCCTTAGTAGAACTTGTTAATGAAGAATATGAATCGAAAGTAATTCAAGAGATAAAAGATAAAACAGGTACTAATATTCATAAAATTCATTTTACTAATAGTTATTTCAATAATATATTTAATGAACTAGGCGGAGAAATAAAGAAGATAAATTATACAACTGACTCAGGCGAGCTCTTGGATAAAGATTTTATTGATGAGAAAACTTTTAATGAAATAGAAAAACACCATATAATTGAGGATATTACTCTTTTATACGGGGATTATTTCGTTACTGCTACTAACAAGGGCAGGCTTTCAGTTAATAATAGTGATCAAGACTATCTTATTAAATTTACAAAAAGGATATTAAATGCAAATCTTTCTTAGTGTTTTTTTTCAACTCGGACTGCTAGCAATAGGTTCTTTTCTCAGTATAATTTATGAAAATCTCTGGTATCTTCTTGGTCTCATTTTTATTGCTGGATTAATCATATACACACAAGTGTTAAATCATAGGTTAAGTATTCAATCTAAAGACTTAAAAAACGCTGAAGATAAAGTATCTTTTTTTTCAATTTTAAAAGGTAGTGGAAACAAGATTATTCAAATTAGTTTGTTTCCTGAAAAGGTAATATACTCTCAACGTGATGTAAAGGTAAATGTTTATATAACAAGTTCAGTTGCATTAAAAAAACGCCTTCTATGAAGTTGATAACCTCTAAAGAATGTTCAATCACTATATTTAATCAAGAACCGAAGAACTTTTCATTTGCAGATGAATATGAGTATAATGTTACAAATGCATTTGTAGAAAGTATAGATAATTATTTTTACAAGTATAGTTTTTATATTAGGATAGATAACTCTGGCAGATTTGATTACAAGATTGAGGTAAGTGATGGTGCAAATAGTGGATTATTAAGTGGAGAAATTAGAGTAGCTAATAGTTAACTTACCAAGTTATAAAAGATTTTAAAAAGCCCTCACGCTTGTGAGGGCTTATATTCTGTTTTACGATATTTTCTCATGTCATCAAGGATATAGTTAATTATGTCTTGGTAAGCTTCGTACATTTTTTCTTTATACTCCTCTTCATTTCCAACAAGTTTAATTTGTTCCAGTTCACCGTCCAGTTGAATAGTGTTATGTACTATAGTACCATCAAACAAATATAGATTTTTATATAGTACATCTCTAACATTATTTTCATACTCCTCCCAGTCAAAACTATTTCGAGTATTAGTCGGAGCTCCATGGAGAAGAGGTTTTCGCTTCTCCATACGTAGTATTTCGCTATATGCTTTAAATTTCTCTACTCTTTCCTTTTTGGCTTCTCTTTTCCTTTCAGCTTTAGTTTGAATTATATAAGTAATATAACCACCTATGATTACACCCACCAATGGCATAATAATTTTTATAATCTCAAGAACGTTTTCCCACATATTCACACCTTCTCTTATAATATAATTCTTAATAAATTGACGACTTAATTATACTTTATTTTGTTTTAATTTACCATTGCACTAAGAACAACTATTCGGGAAACGAATGTTCGTGAAAGGTTAGGTGCATAAGATGATTATCAATGACAGAGGAACAATTAAATGGACCTCTATGATGATGCCGGAACGCATAGAAATCTTAAAAAAAATACATGAACAGCAAGAGTGGAAAGAAAAGCCTATGATCTCTGATTTCCAAAAGGAAGAGATGAATCTTGCGTTGCAGTCTCACCATTGAGATAGAGTATTTTAAAAATCACGACTACCATAAGATAAAAGGCAAGCTGTTAGGCGTAGATGTGGTTAATCAGTACGTGAAGATAGAAGATGAAGTGCTACCTTTAAATAGCTTAACTGGTGCCTGGATAGAATAAAACCCTTACACCGAGGGTTTTTTCTTTTGTACTATTTTAACCTCACCAGACAACTTCTCACATAATCGATCACATTCTTTAGTAGTTAGATCACTTCTAAATACAAGCTCATTCATCCCCGCATCCGTAAACTCAACTTAGTAATCTTACTTCGTTCTCTCTATATCCCTCAAAGTTCCAGATTCATAAATATGCTGCTAACCTCTTCTCCATAAAAAGCTCCTCCTATAACTGAAATGGCTAGCGAGAGGAGGCATGTGATTAGACTTTTTATATGTTTTTCCAAAGAAGTAATAACGCTCAATAATTTTTTAAAAGCTACCTTCAATACTAACCGTTCAAGCATCACTACATGCCCCATGGAGTATCGGCGTTGTGAAGATTGAGGTAAACTTGATTGCTATCCAGGTAATTGTTGTGACAAGCTGGGCAACCATTTTAGCCATCGTTACCACTTCCTTATATTTAATCCTTTGTATGCTTTCTTATACTTCTTTTCTTTGGAACGAGAAATAACTCCTTATATCTATTAAACAATTTATAATATGTGGTTTTCACTAGTTGATGTTTTGTTTGGGTGGACTATAAAGAATTAGTTATTTAATGGGTAATTTAAATCATTTGTAAATTTGCAATAGGAAGTAAACAACATTATAATAGGAACATACGTTCCTATAAATTGATTGGTTTTAATTAAGGAGGGATTTCATGCAGGGACAATGTTATTTCAATAAAGAAAGAATTTTAGAAGAAATTAAGGCAACTCAATGGTATTCACATTCCTTTAATAATCCGTTAATCCGATCTTTCTTAGACGATTATGATCATCTATGTGCGGTACAAAACTATATAACAAGTCCTACACAAAATAACAAAAATATCTTAGATGAAATATTTCAAGAATTTTATACAAGAATTATGATAACAAATTATCTCTCTAAAACACTCTATTGGGCATCTGTTAATTTCGATAAAAAAATAAGATCTTCAAAAAAACGTTTTTTACCTATACCGTATGGGACACAAGATAAAGACCATAATCCTTCTAGATATCTATCAAGTGAGGATAATGTTGAAGCTGAAGTGCTCGATGCCTACAACTTACCACTAGATAAAAGAATCGAGAATTCTTCATTAAGAGAAGGCTTTAATAAATTAACCAAACGACAAAAAGAGGTCTTACAGCATATATACGGCTACAAAAAGAGTACTAACGAAACATCCTTAGAGTTAAAAATTACCCAGCAGGGTGTATCTAAACATCATAAATCCGCAATTACTCGTTTAAGAAAAGAAATGTTAAGCGGTAAAGAAAAGGAGAAAGTACATGACAAATTGGATTAAACTAATGGAACGGGCTCAACGGGGAGATCTGGAAAGTATGGTAACCCTAATTAATAGGTTTAAGCCAAAAATTAAGAATCTTTTAAATCAGACTTGCTATCAAGAAAGAGAAAACTTAGAACAAGAACTTGTTATTATTACAATAAATTACTTCAATGCATTTAATACAAAAGAAGTTCCTGGATTTTGTGAATTTTTAAATCAGGCAAACAAATAAATTTAGTTTTTTAATTTAGGTTGTATTTTTTTATGAAAACCCCCTTTATAAAGTATAATGGCCGACAATTTTGAAGGGTGCATTGTTGTCGGCCTCACCCTAATAGAATTTCTAATATTAGAAGGGATGCATGATTAAATGAGTATACCTAGTGGAACGGTTTTAAGAACAGGAGATTCTGGTGAGTATGTACGTTTGTTACAACAAGCATTAGTTGATAATAACTTTTATCCGGATGTTAATGCTTCAAACAACGGGGTTGATGGAATCTATGGGCCAAACACAGTAGATGCAGTACGAAGATACCAAGTTATGAATGATTTAACAGTAGATGGGATTGCAGGTGCTCAGACATTACATTTGCTAGGTCTATTGGATAGCAGTCCAGGTGGGGGAAATGAAATTACTTTACGTCCCGGTCATTCTGGATCCGAAGTTAGGCGACTTCAAGAAGCTTTGGTAGCCAAAAATTTCTACCCAAATATAGAAGCTCCAAATAATGGGGTGGATGGAGTTTACGGACCAAACACGGAAGATGCGGTACGTCGGTACCAGATTATGAATGGTTTAACAGTAGACGGAATTGCTGGTCCCCAAACATTGGCGTCTCTTGGATTGAGTGGTGGAGGATCAGGTGGCTCAGGATCTATTACAATCCGTGTAGGAGATAGAGGAGAAAATGTACGATTACTACAACAAGCATTAGTTGATAATAATTTTTATCCAGATATTAATGCAGCCAACTATGGTGTTGATGGAATTTATGGTCCAGATACAGAAAATGCAGTACGTAGGTTCCAAATTATGAAAGGATTATCGGTCGATGGAATCGCAGGCCCTCAAACATTAAATGCGCTAGGAATTGATGGAGGAGGATCTGCTAGTTCAGGTAATTCAGGTTCTTATAGAGGTACCTTACGTTCTGGAGACTCTGGGGATGCAGTAAGGCTATTACAACAAGCATTAGTTGATAATAACTTCTACCCAGACAGAGATGCACCTAACAATGGAGTAGACGGAATCTATGGTCCTAATACCAAAGATGCGGTACGTCGATATCAAATTATGAACGGTTTAACAGTAGACGGAATTGCTGGTCCCCAAACACTAGCTTCCTTAGGTCTTAATGGTGGGAGTTCAGGGAGTGATGGATCAGGAGAAAGTGGAGGAGAAGTTGATTTCTCAGGAGGGCATTTTAAAGATTTTACTATTTCACAATTATTTATCCCAAAGAGTAATTATAACCGCCCTGGCTATGGAATGAGCCCTCGGTACATTACTGTTCATGAAACAGCTAATACATCTCCTAGCGCCACAGCGTTCATGCATGCTAATTATGTTCGAAATCGAAGTACCTTAACTTCATGGCATTTTACCGTGGATGACAGCGGAGTTATTTATCAACATCTTCCATTAAATGAAACGGGTTTTCATGCTGGTGATGGAGCTGGTGATGGAAATCGAAACAGTATTGGCATTGAACTATGCGTGAATAGTTCAGGTGATTTTAGCAAGACTAGGAAAAATGCTGCCACATTAATCAGATCCCTGATGAATGATTTTGTTATCCCTATAGAAAATGTCGTTCCACACAATCGTTGGAGTGGGAAAAACTGTCCTGCAAATCTATTATATCAATTTGGACGATTTCAAAATCAAATTATGGATTCCACTCCTCCTGATATCAAATCATATGAGGTGACTTCACCATTCGCAGAAGTCAGTGAATGGTATTCATCAAGGGATAAAGAAAAAGGAACTACAATCAGTTTTGATACTGCATATGATGTTAAGATTGGCCCTCTTAGTGGGCAATTAACTGGGTCTATAATTTTTGGTGACCCTAGTAAAGTAGATTGGAAATTAGATGCTAGCAAAGTGGTAAAAGGAGAATATTTACAAGACAATTTTAATCAAGCGATAAATGCCTTATTTGATGCTAGTTTGTTACCTTTCTTTAGCAGTGTCGCTGAAGCTAGATCAGAACTCAGTGAAATATTATCCGATAATATAAATAGCAATATTGAAACACGTATTTCTGGACCAGATTTCCAATTTGACATCGGTAAACTGTTTTTTGTAGATGTAACATGGCTTCGAATGGAAGTACTACGTAAAAGCAGGGCTAATGTATATGTGAATGAGAAAATAGAATTGAAGGATATTGATTGGGATGACTATAGAGAAAGGCTACAACCTGCCTTAGTATTTGTTCTAGTTTTAATCGCGGCTATTTTGTTAAGAAATGGTTGGGCTATAACACGTGTTGTATCTTATCTTAAAAATCCAGCAACTATACCTGCATAATGTGTTTTTAAAAAGGGGAAATATGTAACATGAGAGGGTAGTTCATTGTTTGATCCCCACTAAGGAAAATATTACGCTTTTATAGGAACACAGTTTCAAACTCCTGGAGAAGCAAAGTCTTTTTCTTCTAGCTTATGCTTATTAGGGCTTTACCTATTAAAGTATTATTTGTTTAGAAAGTAAAAAACTGAACAATCATCAAATCTTTGATGATTGTTCGGTTTTTATTTTTACATACCTTTCTTATGCCATGCTCTTTATATACTTTAAAGAACAAAGTTTGAAAGGGTTCTAATTATGTGATAAGTTTGGAACTATAGATAAGTTAAGAAAGGGGTAAAGCATGAGGTTTTTACCAGCTTTATTATTAGTGTTTATTTTAGGTGTTGTTAGTGGGTGTAGTAATGGTGAAAACACACATCAATCTGATCAGGAGAGAGAGCCAATTCTAATAAAGGAGAATCAATTTGGGCTCGGCACTGAAGGTGGTGGTGAATTTTATAGATATAAAAAAATAGAGGATATTGGTACATATGAAACTGGCCCCGTTGTTGTTCATCTTGAAAGTGCTGAGTTAGCTCGAGGAAGTTTTAATGAGGATCACTCTGAAGTATATAATATTAAAGCAAATGAGACAATTGAAATGATAAATTTCCATGCTAAATTCGAATTAAATAGTAAGATAGACGATTTCACTTTTAACGAAAAACATCTTCACTTAGTTACAGAGAACAAAGAAAAAATTGAGAAGCCAAATGAACTTTTAAGTAGTGTTGTTCATGAATCATTTCTCAAAAGTCCGGAGGATAATAGTGAAAGATTCTTGCGTCAATTTTCTTTTAGACTAAAGGAAACTACTGCAGAAGAAATCGAGAAAGCAACACTAATTATAGATCCGCCTGTTGATAGTAATGGCGATCCTTTAGGAGAAGAGATAGAGATAGAAGTTGATTTTTCTACAAGTGATGATTAAAAAGAGGGGATTTTTAAGATAAAAGGTTTTCTTAACTAAGTAATTAACAATAGTTATAAAATCTGAATTGCTACATACCTTATCTCAGCCCGTATATATGAAGCTTAAAATCGTTCCACATCCCTCAACGTGATTTGGCCATCTAGTAATGAATTTACTATGATTTGGGGGGAAATTAACAGAAGAAAAAAGAGCCAAAACCAATCAAAGAGATCAGATACAAACTCGGCTGACCTTTTTGACTTCATTTTGACTCTAAAAAATATAATAACTGGTATAAAATAAGAAAATAAAACGAGATCACAAAACCTAATAAATACTATTATAACAGTGTTAATACACATCCAGATAAGACTAAAAAACATGCACTGTTATGGGCGGCATGATGTAATAAGCCGTTCCAACGCTCGATATGAGAGGGTTTTAAGTAAGATGAAAATGTGATGTTAACATTTTGTTAACATTGAGGATAATTAATCGAGGCTTCTCATAAGTTGAGCAAACTTTTGGGAAGCTTCTTTTTTCATTTCTTGTGTTACGTGAAGATATACATCTTTGTTAATTTTGTCATCAGTATGATCGAGGCGATCCATGATTTGTTGCAGTGAGACACCGGTCTCGGCAAGAAGTGACGTATGAGTGTGTCTTAAACTATGCGGAGTCAATTCTTCATTTTGGTTAGCTATTCTAAGTAGCCTTTTCATTCGGTCACGTACATTTTTAATCACGATAGGATAACCGAATTATGAAGCCTGCTACATTATACAGGATAATAAATTCAACCATTGAATTTGAAGAAAAGGTCTCCGTTAAATACAACAAGGATGCTAAGGACTTAACCTAGCAGATAGTGAAATCATGAAGAGCATGGTAACAAGTGATTTCTTCGATAGGAAATATGAGTGTCTTTATACCTTTATAGATACAGCAAACACTATTGAAATCAATAAAGGCAAAAACTAAAAATAGACTAGAACATGCGATAACGAACTATATCTAAAGGATCTCCAGAGACGGAATGCGTCTAAATTAAGAGTTGATAAGATGAATCAGCAAGTTAAGCATCACTTTACATGGCTGTTAAGTTACAGGGAGTTTGAAGGGTACACGATAATAGTATTCCTGTCTGGCTTGTAAATAGAGAGCACCTAATAGAATACTAGTTTTCTTGTAAAAGCTGGAATACCAACTGCATGGTAAGAAGTCACTTGGGATATAGGAGTATAGATACAGTAACTAAAGTCTTAGAAACTCAATTTCTGGACCTTAACATCGCAACCCACCTCTTTAGTCTGAGATAAATAAAAATTATAATAGTGAGGATGAAAACAACTTAAAAGATTGATTGCTTAATTTAAAAAGAAGTTCAAACGTGATTGAACTGACCTAGTAATATGAGACAAGAAAAAGCACCTATGTTGCCTTTGCCCTGAATTGAACAGGGGAAAGGCAGTTTAATTACTGGTTTTAAAACAAGTAAATGAAAAAGGTAATGGGTTGATTCAACCCACCACCACATTTGACATAGAACCTTAATTCAAAGGGTTGTTGAATAATTTATAAAAGGAAGTTTTATAGATTTTTTATGGTGCTATTCGTACCTAAGTGCTTCAGTAGGTTCAAGCTTTGCAGCTTTACTTGCAGGTATAAGACCAAAAGTTACTCCTACTGCAATTGAAATTATCATCGAGAAAAAAACAGCTTTCCAGTTTATTAAAGCTGGCCATCCTAAAAGATACGGTATAGTCAAAGCAATTGCCCCTCCTAATAATAATCCTATAATTCCACCTATTATTGAAATAGTTACAGACTCAATAAGAAATTGAGATAGGATCCTTGAATGTGTAGCACCAAGCGCTTTTCTAATTCCAATTTCTTTTGTTCTTTCTGTGACCGATACAAGCATAATATTCATCACGCCAATCCCCCCTACAAATAAGGATAGAGCAGCTACACTACCAATAACAATAGTCATTATACTTGTCACCTTACTTATACCTTGAGACATTTCTTTCATATCTAATACATGATATGAATTATCAGTTTTATGTGATATATTCAAAAGTTTAGTAGCTTTAGCACCAACCTTTTCTAACTTTTCTAATGAACTTACTTCAACTGTTAATTGACTAAACGTGTCGTTACCATATAATGAGCTATAAGTAGAAAAGGGTAGTATAACCTCTGGCAATTCTGTCGCAAGTAAACCACTTTCTTTATTTAAAACCCCTATAACCTTTATCGACTGACTACCAATCCATATTATCTTTCCAATTGGATCCTTATTATTAAAATATTTTACTTTTAAAGAATGACTGATAATACCTATTCGTTTTCCTCCAATAAAGTCAGCCTCTGTAAATGATCTTCCAACATACATATCCATAGGGTTTATTTTAAAGTAGGAATTTGTTACAGCTCGAACACTCCCTTCAGATGTTTGTTGTCTAAACCTTATATTTGTGATATCCGAGTTTACTCCATAAGCGTGTTTTACTTCATCAATTTTTTTTATATTTTGCAAATCTAAATTATTAAAATTATTTTGACTAGTTGAGTTGTAAATTTCTTGGTCCAACAATCCTTTAGGGGGCTGGTAGAAAATTTCTATTGTATTATCGTTCCCAACAAACGATTTTTTTAATAGTGCTTCCGCGCCTTGCCCTATAGCCACTATAATAATTACTGAAGCTATTCCAAAGATAATACCTAACATTGTTAAAAAAGTACGAAGTTTATGCTCAATAATTGAAGAGAAAGCCATAAGAAAATTATCTCTCATTATAAGCAACCCCTATATCGATTATCTTACCCTCTACTAACCTTAATACTCGTTTTGCATATTGAGAGATATTATCATCGTGGGTAATTAAGATTACTGTAGTACCCTTTCTATTAAGGTCGGATAGAATCTCCATTATACTTTCGGCGGTTTGAGAATCCAATGCACCTGTTGGTTCATCTGCAAGGATTAAAAGGGGATTGTTTACAATGGCTCTAGCAATAGCCACTCTTTGTTTTTGTCCACCAGATAATTCGCTAGGTAATCTCTTAACAAAATTAGTTAAGCCAACCTTTTCAAGAGCTTCTTTTGCTTTTTTTTTTCTTTCACTCTCATTGTAATTAGCATACACCAATGGCAATTCTACATTTTTTAAGACGTTCAATTTTGGAAGCAAGTGAAAACTCTGGAAAATAAAACCTATATATTTATTTCTTATTAAAGCTAATTCATCGTTGGAGAGAGTAGATGTATTTTTATTGTTAATAAAATAGCTACCATTAGTCGGCTTGTCTAAGCATCCTAGAATATTCATTAAAGTAGTTTTACCTGAACCCGAAGAACCCATTATAGAGATAAAATCACCTTTATTTATTGCCATTGAGACATTATCAATGACCACCAATTGGTCATCACCGTCATAATATTTTTTAATAATTTTATTCAAGACTATCATTTTTTATCTCCACTTCTGCGCCTGAATCAAAGTTTTTGCCACCCACCACAATCTTATCATTTTCATCAATGCCACTTATAATTTCAATATTTTTTTCGTTTGAAACCCCTATTTTCACTTCTTTCTTTTTTATTTTTCCATCTACAACTAAATATACTAAGTATTTTTCTTCTTCTTGCCTTACTGCATCAATTGGAATAGAATTTACAACTTTCCTATTTGTCTCAATATTCATAATCATATTAAATCCAGGCTTAATTTTAACATTTTTACTGCTCAAAGATACAGTTATCGGATATCGCACTAACCCTTCGTATTGTTCTGTAAGATCTTCATTATTTTCTGGAACTTCTCCCACATTTTTTACTTTACCTTGCCAATTCTCATCTGGGAGTACTTCGGAAGTTATTTCCACCGGTTGTTCTTCTTTAACTGAAAGGACTTCATATTCTGAAACAGATCCTTTAATAATATAATTATCTGGTTTAACAAGAGTGATATAAGAATTATCAATAATTGTGTCCTTAATTGTGTCCTTTGCGTTTGCATGGTTAATTGATAATACTTCACCATCAATTTCACTGTATACATTAAGATTTTCTATAGATTCTTCTATAGAATTTTCATTTAGTAAATTTCTCCTTAAAGCTAAATCCTCCATACGTTTAGATAAATTCAATTGCTCAAGTTCTTCTTTAAGTTGTAATTCGTCAATTTTTTCTAGTTCATTTTCTTTTAGAGCTTTCTCTTTTTGATAAAACCTTTCAATTTGCTCATTAATTTGATTGATTCGATAATAGTTTTCTTCAATTGATATTTCGATTTGTTTTTTTTCTAATTCAAGCTGATCACTGTCATAAGAGAACAATAAATCTCCCTCTTTAACAACATCTCCTTCTTTAAAGTGTAATTCTTTAATACTCCCAATAGTTTTATCAAAATATATGTTTTGCTCTTTTGCGTAAGATAATCTGCCTGTTAAAGTAATTGTCTCTGCAAACTCATTTTCTGATAAAACTGTTACTTTTACTTCACTATTCTTGTCATTTTTAGTATCTAATGTGTAATAGGATACCAATACACAAAAGAATAGTAAAAAAGCAATGATAAGAATCTTTTTTTTATTCATAAATTATCATCCTTTATTTAAATCTTTTCAGTGTAAAAATGAAAAATACTCTCTAAATCTTTTATCTCTGCTTGTTTGTTATTTTCAATAGATATTTTTAATTCTTTAACATTTCCACTGGCTACGATTTCACCTTTGCTAAGTATGATAAACTTATCACACAATTTTTCAGCAACATCCATTAAGTGCGTGCTAATAATGATTGAATTTCCTAATCTTGCGTATGATTTTAAGTATTTTTTTATAACTCTAATACTTCCCGGATCCAAACCTACCAGTGGTTCATCAAGAACCAAAAGTTTTGGCTGATGTACTAGCGATGCCATCAAAGTAATTTTCTTACGCATACCTTTTGAATATTCACTAATTAAAGATTCAATACTTCCTTCCATTAATAAGTCTTTACTCATTTGTTCGATGAAAGAATTTATATATTTAAGTTGGATTCCTCTTATTTGTCCTACAAACTTTATGTACTCACGTCCAGTTAAAAAATCGTATAATTCTATATCGTCAGAAACAAACCCTACTTCTTGGTTTAAATTATTTTTTGTTGCAAATTGAGTATTATTCAATTCTACGGTACCTTGATCTGAATCTATTAATCCTACAATAATAGATAAAGTAGTGGTTTTTCCAGAACCATTTGGTCCAAGCAAACCTATAATCTCCCCAGGTAATAAACAGAAACTCACTTTATTTAACACCATTTTGCTATTATACCATTTACTAATAGAATCAATTCTTATCATTCAATCATTCCTTACTCAAAAAATTCATTAATAGAAGCAAAAGATTTAAAACTAGTCTGACGCAATTTTCCACAGAATACTTTATAGCAAAATAAGCTGCAGCCAACCGAAAAAATTGTAAAAATTTGTAGAGAGAGAGAACTCATTCCCAAAAATAAAATAGTGCTACCTGAGGTGAAAAGGTAAATAGAAGACATTATCTTATACATAATATCAGCTCTAGTGGAAGGCACATCGAGATAAGATTCTCGATTGAAATTAGGGAATGTAGTAGTGCATAATAACGCAATTGTAATTCCGACAATTAGTGTTAATACTCCTATTATCATAAAATGGAAAAAATCGGTTCTGTAAAACAAGAAAATAATGAGAGTCAGCACTATATTAATTGGAATAACGGTGATTATAAAACTCAAAATTTTTGCCAATGCTATGTTTTCAACTTTAACAGGTAATAACAACAAAAAAATAAAACTTTTTCCTTCGAAGTCTATAGAAAATCTATTAAATAGTTTCCCAACCATATTAATGGTTACAGAGATATGAGTAATCGCTAACACCTTGGAGTTTTCCATATTTATACTTAGAGATGTTTTATAAGTAATAAACCAATATAGAGATAGAATTATGACATACTGTGCTATGATCATAAAAAATGTTGCTGTTAGTCTATATTTATTATTCCTATTAAAATTATTGAAGTCTTTTTCAACAATTGCTATTACTTGAAATGGGATAAACTTAATCCTAGTAATCAACCCTCTAATAGAGTTTAAGTACAAATTGAATATTGATATATTCATATTTGTTTTGTTCTTAATATAACTAGAGTTTAAAAGTTGGATTAAATAGGCTGCTTTACTGTAAGTGAATTTCTTTTTAAAGAATAGGAAAGCAAAAGAGCAAGAAATAATAATAATTATGAGTAACCAATGACCTCTTAGTATGTATTGAGTTATATTTTTTGACTCAACGAAAAATTCATTTACATATATAGATTCTAATAGTAGCTTTATGTTTTCTAGAGGTATATATTGCATAAAAGGGTGCAATATAATCAAGAGTAGAAATAAAGAAATAGCTTTAAAAAATAGAAACACAAAGTTATAAACTATTAATGTCTCCCTAATTAGTTTTTTTAAAGTCATCTCGATAATAATCAACAATTTCAATGAGTGTGTAACAACAATTGCAATAATTATACATAAAAGGAATACAAGAAAATTTATTGTTTCGAAACTTGACAATTTCAACCCACACAAGATTAAAACAAAAAAACTCAAAATTACTGTCGCGTATTGTAAAAGGTGCCTTTCGATTAACTTTCCAATTAAGATCAATTTTTTCTTGGCAATTAATGTAACCAACATCTTTATATCTTTCGCCATTAGAAGTCTATAAACATTAGCATGGAGATTATTTGTAAAAACTTGCATTACTAAAAGCAAGAAAAGACTATTGAACCAAATTTTCTGTTCACTATCTTTTAATAAGTTTACTTTACTAGCAACCAAATCAATGCCCATAAAGATTATGGACTGTAAAACTATGGCGATCATTATTAGAAACAAAAGCAAGATAAAAAAGAGGGGAATTAAACTTCCCCTCTTTCTAACAGGAAGTATTCTATTTATTAAACTTATAAATTTATACTTAATCATAAAGTGAATTTCTCTCATTTAAACAATCCTTTAATCCAAAAACTTTTATAATAACCAAAATATTATAAATAAACTTCCACAAGCCCTTCTACAATCGATGCACTAAAAAGAAAAACCACATATAAAATTAGTAAGCATAACATATCTAATAGATCCTGTTTATTAATGAAGTTTTTACTTCTGAAGATGGAATTAATTACGATATAACCTGGTTTAATAGAAAATGATGCAACTAATGAAATAGCAACTACTTCAAAAATCCCATGAATAAGTGTATATTTGATTATTGTTAGGAAGGATAAATCATGAGCAATACTGTATATAGACACACCTAATAAATATCCTTGTAAGACTAAATATATAATGGATATAAACCCTAAAGTGAATACGCCCAATAAAACTGGAGTTAGCATGAAAAAGTTATGTTTAAAAATAGAAAACCATACCACTTCATTAATCTCAAGTTCTTCACCTGAAGTTAAGGTTGGTGAATTACTAACAGTTGGTTCTTCCAATACTTGAATAATGATCGTCCCAAATAAGCTTATTAAAAAAAGAGATACAGAAAATATAAATACCCAGATGTTCCTTCTTACAAATGATATTAAAAAATTTCTTACTAGCTGAATATTTAAACGTCCCTCTGATTTATTTATCATTCTCATTTAAGTTATTAATCCTTTTTTCAAAAGATGGATGGTTTTTTCTCCATTCATTTTTTTCATCGTTATTAGGATATTCCTCCTCTTCGTAAACAAAAGCCTTTAATTTTTTAAGCGTATTTACATATAAATACTTATCATTCAAATGAGATGCAGCAAAATTGTCCGCCTGTATTTCAAATGCTCTACTAATTTTTTTAGGTAACCACTCTGTAATAAATATAAGACAGAGAATACCGAAAGGTAGTATGAATATATATTGCCACCATCCATTTAATAGCATGTATTGCCTTGCAAAGTACATAATGACACTCATAACTATTGTAATTATAATACTAGATACCACAGTAAACTGGGAATGTTTTAACTTGATGTGTCCCATTTCGTGCAACAAGATTGCTTTTATTTCTTCGGCGTCAAATCTTTCTAATAAACCTTCTGTTATAAACAAATTTTCCCTTTTTTGAAATGGTATCTTAAACGAATAAATCCATGCATTAATTTCGTGTTTTGAGTCTTTTTTTAGCATAATATTAATTTTTTTGCTAGTAAGATTTTCCAAACTTTCTCTAATACAATTTATTTCATTAGAATTAAGATTTTCATAACTATTAAATATTTTTTGTAGTATTGAATAACCCGCTAAAAATAGGAATAATAAAAATAGGTACCAGCCAGTAAACATGTATAAATTATTCATTATTTCAGCTTGTAAGTATAATGGGAAAACTAAATAAGAAGAAAAGTAAATTAAGATTGTGGTTATCATAAAGAAAATTCCAATTTGCTCTTTATTAGACAACATAAACAAGTCCTTCATATTTCGGCTTTCTTCATCTGGCACCTGAGGATCGGCCTTCTTGGTTATGATTTCAAAGGAATATGTTGTAAACAAAATTGATAGCAGAATTGGTATTAGTATCGCCGTTACCACACTTATAGCATAAGAGTTTGTTATTGAAAGTAAGTATCCCATTAAAAGATAATAATTTATTATTAATGGAAAAAAAACAGCTAAAACAAATGGCAAAAATAGAGTGAAAATATTTTTAAATGATTCCTTTATGTTAAAAACAAAGAATAGCAACCCTGGTATGAAAATCGTTAATATAGTAGAAATAACAACAATGAAGATACTATATTTAAAACTTGTTTTAAGTATAATATCACTAGAGTTTGATAGATCTAGAGTATATTTCTCAAAGAAAAGGTTGCTGGACCTTTTCTTTAAAGGAATTTTTTCAGAGTTGGTTATTTTAAACCCTCGCCGAAGTATAACTTCAGAACTCTCTAATCCTTTATCAAAACCAATATTATAAGTACTATTCTCCGGAGTAATTTCATGAAATGTTATCACTTTATTAACCAAAGTTAATTGCACTTTATTATCGCTATTTCCTTTCAAATCCTCATTATGAGACATAAGATAATCCCCATGAAAAAGCGACTCACCAATAAGTATTTTTGAACTTGACGCTTCGTCATTAGAATTTAATAAAATCATAGGAGAGACCGCGGCTGACCGGAAGCCCACCTCAATCAGTATCACTATTACAGTAATTACGCAAGCTACTAAGTAAGATATAGAAATTCTATGTAACATTTGATCACATCCTGTTGAAAAGTATTATAATACTATAAGATCATCTCTAGTATCTGAGGAAGTAGTTTTAGAATATTAGCAAATAGGAACACAGAAATGATTAATACCAAAGTCACCCATTTTGATAAGCCTCTCAATAATACTCTAATACCTATATACATAATTACATATTTCCATATAACGAATAAGTCTAAATTCTTAAAGAAATATATCAAGAATTGGTTATTAGTATTATTCATCAGGCCAGCAAAACCATTTGGTTCATAAAGTTCACCTGATATTAAAACTAATAAGGAAAAGAAAGTGACCTTTATAGATATAGGAATCCAACTATACCCAATAATACTTGATACTACTCTAAATGGCCTATTTTCAGAGGAAAAGACAGCAACTATAAAGTAAATAACTATTGACTGAACTAACCATTCAACAAGTAAACCTCCACTTATTAAAAATGACAAGGAACCCAGAATAATAGCGGAATTCGAAACATTCTCTTCTAAACCGAATATATATGTAATTTCTTCAATCGTAAACTTTGACGTTGAAAAAGCTAATAAAAAGCCGGTGAATAATACCAAAATAAGTGGGAATAAGTTCTTTGGAGTGGAACATAGTTCAAGAAATAATTTTCTTGGATCTATTAGCGCTTCCCAAAAAGTATTAATTGGATGTAGATACTTCTTCATTTACTAACCACCTACCTTCATTTTAATACACAAATAAAATGGAGTTAGTTCCAATTTTATTAATTGGAACTAACTTCCTTATAATTACCATAAAACTGCTTGTCTTCTTCCCTTTTTCTTAATGTACCATTTAAGTGACATTCTTGCTGCCCAAGTAATTGCGGTAACTACTCCGAAAGAAAGGAAACCTAGTACAACTGAAATGGCACTAGCTATATCCGAACCAGTAATAACAGCGTTTACAATTTTGCTTGCTTTTGTCTGTGCTTGGTTCCAAGTAGTTTTCTTGCTGTACTTATTAATTATTCTAGCTAGATTTACTTCTACAGAAGATTTCTCAATAGTTTCTACAGTATTGACGGTGGATTTTTGACTATTTACACTTGGAGCAGTTAATGTGGCAAACATCATTATAGCAGCTATGAGAATCATTCCAAATGCTGTGAAACTCCTTGATCTTTTATTAGTAGAATTCAAACTTTTCATACTTTTCACCTCCTTCACAACAATTATAATACAATACCTTTTCATATAATACAATAACAATTTCTATAATTTCCATATAATAGTAATCATATTGTTTCTATATTAAGAATCTAAATAAACCTTTTAATGGCTCGCCGATTGCATTATGATGTACTATGTATCTCCCTTGATAGTCCACCCAGACAACAAATGGTAATACCATGGAATAACTGAACTAATTAATGCATCACTACAATTACTCACTCTTGAAACGTCAAGTAGTTTTAACACTTTCTGTTTTTAAAAAGTTATTCACGATATTTAATTCTATGACTAGCTCTATTAAAGTGAAGAACTTCAGAACAGTGGAGGAGTCTATCATAAATTGTCATAGCGATTCCTTGGTCGCCAAGTAGCATTTGCGTATTAAGGGAAGAAGAAGTTTTTCGAGTATTATATACAGTAAAGAGGAATTATTAGAAAATGAAAGGTATGATCAACAGTTAGTAATTATTTATTTAACCCAGAACAATTTAATAATTTAAAGACATAGCTAAAATATATATCGAAAAAGAAGACATAGAAAAACGGGTATCTGAATTAAATGAGCAATGCAGATCGAGAATTGAAGTAAACTAGTAATAATTGGATGAGGGGGGATCAGAATGGAATTAAAAGGGATTAAGAAAGTTCCAAAACTATAAATAAAAAGAGTATACACTTTGTAGATGAAATCTTATAAAGGTGTTTGAATTTATTGATAGTAAAAACGAAAAGAATACTTTTGAGTGTAAATAACTTACATTATTATTTAGCACTTTAAGAATAGACCTTATAAATAAGTAAAGGGACTGTCAACAATTTTGTGTAAATCACAAATGCTCATGTTTTGCTCATGTTTATATGACAAAATAGGTATATCTATGTTGAAATATTGAAACAAGAAGCTACTGTAATGGGAGTATGAGCTTTTATTTATTTATGTTTTGACTGTTAATATATGGGCGGCATGATGTAATAAAGTCGTCAATCCCTTGATATATAAGGCTTTATTAGGAGACCTTTAGTATTTAGTGACCGGTATAAATTAATGTGTTTTATAGAGGGCTTTCATTAAGTAAACTTAATGAAAGCCTCTTTTTTTATGTCTTTCTTCTCAACGAACTCCTGTTCATTAATTATTGCTTTTATCTATTCCTTATTCTATTTCAATGAATAATGCCCATTAATTAGTGTAGTATTCAAACAGGTACGTTAATTCAATCAGGTGTTATAGAAATTACAACTTGAGGTCTCATAAATTTTCTGAAGGGGTTAAAAGTGTTAAAATAATATATTCCCCCCAAAAGATACGTATAAAATGATAAAATTTAATAGCATAGGTAATTGTAAGAGAAGTTGTTTAAGTAGATGTTTAAAAAGGGGGATATATTATGGGGGTAATTATTAAAGAAGTACGCCTAAGAGATTTTAAATCTTATAAATCAGCAGATATTAATTTATCGGAAAATTGCGTGCTTATAGGTGCCAATAACGTAGGGAAAACCTCTTTTTTGAAGGCACTTCAAATAGCCTTTATAAGGGGAATACGAGTGAGCGATGAAGATATATATGTTAATATAAATGAAATCTTACCAAAAAGCAGAAGAGCAATTATTGATATTTTAATTGTTCCTACTGATGAAAATAATCATGTAGTAGAAGAGTTTGATGAAGATTGGTTTGAGCACTTTGGAGAATTAAGAAGTGAAGATAAGAATACATTAGCTCAATTTTTTGCAATGAGAACTATAATAGCATATAACACTATTAAAGGTGAATATGAAATTGAGAAAAAGGCATTAATTGAATGGCCGCATACTGATAATGTTGAGACCTATATAGAATATAAGAGAATGAGAATAACAGAAAAGGTCTTACAGGCGATGCCAATTTTCTATATGGATGCTAAGAGAGACATTGCTATAGAAATGAAAGATAGGAATTCGTATTGGGGAAGATTAGTTAGGGATGTTGGTTTAGAGAATGAAGAAATTGAAACTATAGAATCCACTTTAGACCAAATAAATAATGAGATTATCGAACGAAGTCCTATTTTAAAACATTTAACTGATAATCTTAGTAAAATCTCCAGAACTGTAAATACAGATGAAGACAGTATTAAAATAAACCCAGTATCAAGAAAAATCAGAGATTTAAATAGAGGTATTGATCTTACTTTTAAAGATGAACAATCCGAGAGATTTCCAATATCTAATCATGGTATGGGGACTAGAAGCTGGATTACTTTCCTTACAGTAGTCGCGTATATATCATGGAAAATAGAGCAAATGGATAAAGAAGATATGCCATACCACCCAATAGTTCTTTTAGAAGAACCTGAAGCCCATTTACATCCACAAGCTCAGAGGAAGATATTTCATCAAATCAATGGTCTTTCAGGCCAAAAAATTGTAAGTACTCATTCTCCGATGATTGTGGGTCAAATAGATATAGAAGATATTAGACATGCATCTAAGACGGAAGGTAACACTACTATAAACTCAATTAATAATGCATATTTAGATGAACAGGAAATACGAAAAATTAAACAAGAAATACTTAAATCCAGAGGAGATTTACTATTTGCTAGAGCTATTCTCTTGTGTGAAGGCGAAACAGAAGACCAAGCATTACCAACCTTTTTTAGAGAATATTTTGGAGTTGAATCCTTTGAGGCAGGCATTAATATTATCAGTGTAGGAGGTTTTGGAAAGTATAAGCCTTTTTTAAGAATAGCAAAGGATTTAAATATCAAAGTATATCTTTTAAGTGATGGAGAGAAACAAGCAATACAAAAGGTCACAAGGGATATAAAAAAAGTTTACGGAGATGGGACAGTTATCGAGGAACTTAGAGGTATTAAATTTTTGCCAAACGAATTTGATTTTGAAAAATACTTGATCTATAACGGGTATGAAGAAGATCTCTTTAATGCCATGACCGAAATTCTTGGCAATGGTTTTCTAGATAAATATATTTCAGCTAAAGATCAGAAACCAAAACCTGGTGGCAGAAGAGCAACAAATGAAAAGTGTGCAACTTGTGAACAATTTATATATGAAACAACTTTCAGAGATTACAGTGGTGATGAAGGTAAAACGGATGCATTACTAGATTGTATACAAGAAAATAAAACTGCTTACTCTTCAGTAATTGCCGATATAATAATCAAGAATAGGGTAGAGAAGAAAATTCCTACAATTATAGAAGAATTATTTAAGGAAATGAATAATGATTTGAAAATTACTTCTGAAGAGAAACTGGAGGTGAATGTATAATGGAATTTCCTCTAACTGAAAATCAGTTAAAAATAGTTAAACATATAGACGGAGCACTTCTTGTTATTGCGGGTCCTGGAAGCGGAAAGACGAGAGTACTTACAGAAAGAATAACAAATTTGCTGGATATAGGAAAAAAAAGAATTCTTGCATTAACTTTTAGTAATAAAGCTGCTGAAGAGATAACCGAGCGAATTAGACAAAATATAAATGAAGAACTCCGTGACAACGTTCTGGTTGGAACAATTCATAGCTTTTGCCTTGACGTAGTTATGAATAGGGGGAATTTAATAGGGCTGCCCAATGGCATGGTCATATTTGAGTCGGATGCCGATAAGTTGGAAATAATGAAAAAGGTAGCTTACGAAATACCGGATTTAAGGAATGAAATTTTTGGATCAAAAGGTAAAAGTAATATCTTAAAGAATTATCTAAGAGAAATAAGTAAGTATAAACAGGATTTTATTTCACCTGAAGTGTTATCAGATTCTAGTGATGAGCGTGAAGTTGAATTTGCAAAAGTGTATGAAGCATATAACAATATGATGTTAGCTCAAAGAGCATTAGATTTTGATGATATTCTTTTTTATGCATACAGAATATTTACTGAAAGACCACAAATAGCTAATTCATATACGAGACTTTATAAATATATATTTGTGGATGAAGCCCAAGATTTGAATGAAGCCCAATATAAAGTTATAAGGGCATTATGTAAGGACTTTGAAAATATTATGATGGTTGGAGATCCTGCACAATCCATCTATGGATTTAATGGATCTGATAGTGATTTTATGACAGAGCATTTTATACGTGATTTTAGGACAACTGAATTCAGATTAGTTGAAAATTTCCGTTGTACAAAAAAAATAATTGAGGCTGCAAAAAAAATTCAAACTAATGTAGATAGTAGTGCTGTTTATCCGTTAGAAGGCGAATTATTGGTTCGAGAGTTTCGTAATGAACATGAAGAGGCAACATGGATACTGGGTAAAATTGAAAATCTAATAGAAAATGGGAGCAAGTGGGTTGAAGATAAAATAAGCTTTGAAAAGATTGCTGTTATTGCCAGAAATAGATATGTTATGTCAAAACTTCATGAATTGTTAATAGAAAAAGGGATACCGGTTAATCAAGGTGCTGCTTCAAGAAGTATTGAAAGCGAATCGATAGCAATAAAAGTATTTGAAGCGGGACTAAGAGTTATTATTAATCCTTATGATAATGTCCATTTTAATCAAATTCTTGGCTTAATTAAATATAAGGGGAGATTGAATAATAGTAGTGATTTGAATTACTTAGAATTGTTGATAAACATAGATATAAACAATATTGATATAGACTACGTCAAATATTTTAAAGGGATCAAAAAGGCATGGGATGTTTTGTTAGAAGATGAAGAAAATTTTTCAAGAGCCTTAAAGGTTATTACAGAGATTTTAGTTGAAGAGCAAGCACAGGACTTTGAACTAGAAAATGAACAGTATTTAATTCAAAAAGATATAGAAATGTGGAAAGGACATTGGAAGAAATATTGTAGCCAATCTGTCTTGGGTCAAAGGACTTTATCACATTTTAGAAATCAAGTATCTCTAGGGAAGACACAAACACATAGTAATTCAGGGATTTCCTTGCTGACAGTCCATATGTCAAAGGGCTTAGAATACGATATTGTATTCTTAATAGGACTTAATGAAGGGACATTCCCTGACTATAGGGCTAAAAATCATAAGGAACTAAAAGAAGAACTAAATAACATGTTTGTTGCATTAACTAGAGCTAGAAGGGTCTGCTATATTACATATCCTCAGTACAAACTTATGCCTTGGGGTGATATTAAACTTCAAGCCCCGTCTAGTTTTATAGGTAAAATGGGGCTGAGCCAAGAAAAAAATTAGTTTAGATTCCTTTATTTTCCTAAAGTTAATTGTAATGTCATTATGGCGAAATTGATAAGAAGCCTATGAACAAGTCAAGGGTACAATTTTCTTATTGTGGGGGTACTACTTTATTTAGGGGGAAAAACAGCCCCAAGTGAATTAATTTCACTTGGGGACGTACATTAATTCGTGTCAGCGATTTTGTTCTACTATTAGAATTTATATTTTATGGTTGATAGTATAAGAAAAACTAAGGCTTTCATCATTGGATTTGGCGACAAGCTAAGATTGTTTAGAGGAGGTCATAATTAATCCTACTTGCTTTAAGAAGAAAGTTAGAAATTAAGGTTTGTTCTAATGAATGAGATGTAATGAGAATTCTTTCATTAAATTTCCAAACTTATTGGAAGCCTCTTTTTTCAAGTTTTTTGTCATGTGTGCATATATATCCATAGTAGTTTTAATGTTATTATGCCCTAACCGTTCTTGTATTTCTTTAATATGAACATTAGCTTCAATTAATAAAGAAGTGTGTGTATGCCGGAATGAATGAGGTGTAACGGGCTTATTAATTGTTGTTTTCTTTAGAATTCGCTTCATTCTATGGAAAGATGTTTAATTGTTTTAGGATATCCTTCATTGGTTGCATAAATAAAGCCACTATCTATATAAAAAGGCTTGTTTTCTTTCATAACATTTTCTTGTTCTCCCTTGTGTTTCTGGAGCAATTTCATTAACAATGAATCAAGTGTTATTGTACGTATAGATTCTACTGTTTTAGGGGTAAGTAATGTATATTTTGATTTGTTATTAGTTGGATTGTAATATTTTTTATAACACGTAGTGTATGGTTTGTAAAATGAATATCAGACCATTTCAAAGCGATCATTTCACCAATTCGTATACCTGTATATGCTAACATTGTGAAAACTAGCAGATCGCCATCTAAACCTTCATTTTTAATAATTGTAAGAAATCCTCTAATTCTTCTTTTTCAAGAAATTTATCAAAGTAGGTATGAGTCTAATAAATTTATGAAAAGAATATAAGTAAGTCTAAAAAAGGTCAATTATAAAAAAATTTTAAGAATCTTATCAGTGATTTACGGTAACTATATATTTGTAAATGATCATGCTTTTGCTCATGTTTCAAAAAAACAAGAGATTTTCAGTAAGGGAAATTTTACTGGAAATCTCTTTTCTTATTTGTGACCATTAGGCACTTATGAACTTAGTCTGTTCATCTCACTTTTTAATTGCACTTCATCGTATTCGGTAAGTATAAATCCTTCGATTTCGATTTCGTGTTAAAAGGTTTTTCTATTTTGATTACTCCGGTTAATCCTTATTCGGCTAAAGCCCCTTCAGTTGAAGAAGGCATCTTGATTGCTTCTTATTTTTTTATTAACTTTTGATACTCTTTTATCAACTTAACAAAGTCATTAATGAAATGTAGATTATGTGGCAATTTAAATTCCTTTAATAAATTATGGGTGTATTTCCTTCTCTTTCTTTCGTTGGAAAGGTTAACAAATAATTCTGTTCCTTTTATCTTATTTAATATTAAATCTGCAACTTTTTGGTAATCATGATTTTTGAAAAAAGGTATATCCATTATATTACCTGGCATCCTATTATAAGCTTTTGGATATGAATCATAAGCTCTTATCGCATTATCTCCCGACTCGTTCAAATTTGAAAATGAGGTATTTACTAAAGGGATTAAACTAATACTGAATGTGGCTCCTAAATTATAACATTATATATTACAGGATTTCCTGTTGGCTCTTGAAGACAGGTCTTATAAGCCCTGTCGAATACGCTTTCGGATTCCCAACGTAATACATATCATATACACCATTATGGATGGATGATATAAATGCCAGTGTAATCTTTAATTCCCATGCCTTCTCTTACTTTTGTATTTTTAAGTTCAAGCAATTCTTGTGAAGTATTTTTTTACCTTTTCTCTAAGAGCATCTAAACCTTTTCTCACAATTTCTTTTTTTGCACTACTTTAAATTTGGCTTTTTTTAGAAAAACATAGTTCGCCTGGGTATAGAATTATATTCATAATCCTTACCTAAAACCAACTTTAACCAATTCATTTCATCTTCCGTTATCATATTATCACCTTCCTGGGTACTAATATTTCACATCAATATATGTAGCCACACGATACTACTATTAGTCTTTCTAATCAAATTCTTACAAGGAAGTGTGTAAGGGAAGACTGTTTTATTAAAAGTAGGCAAAAAATGAAAAAGTAAGGGTTTCTCTAATAAAGAAGAACCCTTACTTTTCCATTATAATTCAATAGCTTTAATATACTTCTATATGCCCCTCATTGGATGCTACTATTTTCGGAAGAGAGTATCGTTAGATATAAAAAGCATTATATATCAAAGTTTAAACCCCTCAAGAAATGTGAGGTTATCTAATGGTAGATTCAAGCGTTTAAATTGTTTAATGACTATCTCTTGTTTTACTTTTCCTTTTTTTGGAATGCTTTTGGATAGCTTTCTGGATGACCGACTACTGCCCCTTTTTCAATCCACTGTTGTCGATATAATTGAAAAGCGGCTTCTTTCATTTCATCAGGAGTGACAATATATCCTAAATCTACATCATGATCTTCACTGTACCCATATTGAAAACGACAACAAGGGCATATTTCATAAGAGGGAGCATAGGTATTCTCTTCGTATGGTGTTTCATCTTCTACAGCATCATATCCGCAAATTGGGCAAGTATAAGTTTCCATCTAAATTCAGCTCCTTATTGATTATTATAATATGCTCTAGCTTTTTTCTTCCATTCTTTTTGTCCATATTTTGGTTTAAAAAAAGTTTTTATGACATCATTCTTCGTTAAAGAAATAAATTCTCCAGTTTGGTTATTATTTAACAATATCTCCTGAGTTACCTTTCTTTTTCTTACTCAAAACATTTTTACTGGTTGATCCCGCTAAACTTTGAGCCCTTTTTAAATAACCTGCCTTAGTTAATCCAGGAAATTCCTTTTTATGATCTCCCCAATGCCCATTTAACTTTTTTGTACTCGCAAATTTTATTTTTGAGAATGTTTTTCCAGAAGCTTTTGTCCCATATTTCTTCGTAGCATTGTTTACAGCACTTTTCCCATATTTTTTAATTGCCCATTTTACACCATGTTGAGCTACCTTAATAGCCACAACTATTGCGGGATACCAAGAAGCCTGAAATTCAGCAGTATCCACATAAAATTACTCTTCTGTATCAAGATCAGTGACTTCAATATCAAAATTATACTCAAACAACATATTTATAGCTAAAAGGCGTTTCCGTACAGAGTTCTCACTTTGTCGGAAGCGTCCTTTTTCATTTTATTTATGCATGAATAAATATCTCTTTATTGAGTTTCATACCTTCATAGCCAACTCTTTTCATAATAGACCTTTTTATAATGTTAAGAATCGTATTAAAAACAAAAAAACCGGACGAAAATGTCCGGTTTCTAACTCTTAGGAATACTGCCCTGTCACTTTCCCTCCTACTTCTCTCTATTAAAAAGATCAGAAAGATTTTTAGTAGCGTCATTTGTTTCTTGCACTAGATGCGTGAGTTGTTCCTTATTTTCCGTTTGCAATTGAATACTTGCGGAAATCTCTTCCAGGGAAGCGGTGGTTTGTTCTAAAACAGAAGCAAATTCGTTTACTGATGCTTCAATGTTTCGAGTATCTTGATCAATATTTCCCGTTACAGATGTGAAACTTTGGATTTCTTGTTGAAGTTTATTAATGGAGTCTTGGATCGATTGGAAAATAGATCTATTTCGTACGGTTTCTTCAATATTTTCATCCATTCTACTTGATACAACATCCATTTGTTTTTGCGTTTCCTGATTGTTTTCGTGTACTTGATTTAACATGGTAGAAATTTGCTCCGTAGTTTGTTTGGACCCTTCTGCTAGTTTACGAATTTCGTCCGCAACAACGGAAAAACCTCTACCTGCTTCTCCGGCTCTAGCTGCTTCAATAGAGGCATTTAGAGCAAGGAGGTTTGTTTGATCGGAAATTCCTTGTATGGCCTCAATTGCTGTTAACGACGACTCGATATTTTTACTTAATTGATTCATATCTTTTTTCAAGATTTCAATGAATTCCTTGAAATCTTGCATATTATTATTTAGCACTGCTGACTGTGAACTACCTTCATCAATTCGTCCAGTTATGTTACTCGTAAAACGATTCGTTTCTTGTACCCGTTTATTCATGGAGACAACTTGCTTTGCAGTACTTTCCATTGCAGTCATAATATCATTAATCGAATTTCCTTGTGATTGTGTTCCAGCAACAATTTCTTGTATTGAAATATTTACTTCTTCGATTGTTTGTTTTTCCAATTCGGATTGTGACTTCACTTGTTCCATGTTGTCTGCAATAACTCGTGAATTATCTTCAATAACGATCCGTTGCTGCGTTTCCTTGTGTAACTGCTCTTCAGCATCAGCCTTCATACTACCAAGATCTTTCTCCAATCTGCCCATAACTTTCGTTTGGAAGACAAGAACGAGAACAGATAGAGAAAACAAGAATAGATAGGTGGTGAGATCGGAAGAATAAATAGCTCCATTTATAGAAAAGGCAAAAAGTAATAAACTAACCGCTAAAGCAGTTCCGATAATAAAAATTGCTAGATTCATATAAAAGGCGGAACTAATTAGTAGGAAATAGAGAAGAGAAAGGTTATTTTCAGATGGGCTGATAAAAATAATACTCCCTAAAATAGCTGCTAATCCGATTATCGCGAGATACCCGATTTGTTTCGTGAATTTTTTTGTTTTGAGCAAATAGGCAATTGTACCACATAAAACAAGCCCACCAATTGCGATCGCTAGAATGAGTTCAAGCGGTTTATTCATGCCTATTTCTACTACTACACCTAAAACTACTGTTATGATCAACATGATTAAAATAATTCTATTTTTTCTTTGTAATGTTTTCAGTTGTAATTCATCAATCGTCATGAACATTCACTCCTTCAGTTTGTGAAAATTTCCATTTTTTATATCGGAATAGTAATGAAAAATATAAATATATGATTCCTTAACCAAGAGAAGAATAAAAATAGAACACTAGCATAGACTAGTGTTCTGCTTGTAGAGTTATATGTTTTTACAGTAACTCTTTGAAATAGGAAAGGTTTTCTTCAAAGTTTGGAATAACCTTTTCGGTTTCAGCTTTCTTCACTAAACGTACTAGTAAGTCGTTAAATGGTGTGTCGATATCGGTTTCTTTACCTTTGGATGAGACAACCCCATTAATATAGTCTATCTCGGTTTTTCGTTGCTTTTCGAGGTCTTGTAACATACTTGCTTTGAGTAAGGCTTGTGGTCCAAATGCTTTCTTTGCAAAACCGATTGCTTGAGCTAGATTGATCTTGTTTTCCTCTAGTTTAAAGATAGCTAAATTAAATCCAGCAAGTTCTTCAAATTCCACACCTGATGCGATCCCAACTTTAAGTGTTTCATCTGCTAACATTACTGCGCTTGTTACAGCATCTTCATTATTAAGAACGTCTCCGTATGTACAACCTAAAGCAGTAGATAACCCACTCATAGCAACATTTACTAAGAGTTTTGCCCACTTCGTTCCTACAAGATTAGTAGAGATAGTTGTATTACCTACTAAATCAAGAACTTTCTTTATTTGGTGAATACGGTCCGTAGTGGTTCCATCTAATTCGCCGATTTGAAAAGCGTTTGCTTTGAATGCATCAGCTGCTGTTGTTAATTCGGATACACCAGGTTTAACCCATGTTGCACCAAACTCAACGGATCCGCCGATCACTTTATCCTTGCCTAAAATAGAAGCAAGCGACTCTTCCGGAACACCGTTCTGTAAGGAAAGAATGGTACTATCTTCATTTAAATAAGGTTGAAGATTAGATAGAACCTCCTCATTATATAGTTGCTTCGTTAATAAAAGGACTAAATCATAAGTTCCTTCCATTTGCTCTGGAGTAATTGCTTTTACCGCAATTGTTTCCGTAACGGTTCCTGTAATGGTTGCACCAGATTGATTTAGAGCGTCAACATGCTCTTTGTTCACATCAATAAGTTCTACAATTTCGGCCCCTTTTGAAAGATATGCACCGATAATGGTGCCTAAGGAACCAGCTCCCATGATTGCTATTCTCATATAATTCCTCCTCTAAGTTGCAATGGCAATATAAAGTATACTCTATATCCAAATTTAATGCATATATATTGAATATCAACTAAACATTTCCATTTCACAGCCGATATAAGATAGTAGAAGAGGTTGCAAATATGATAGTAAGGGGATTGGGATGGGACAACAAGATACATATAATACACAAAGGGTTCATAAGGTTAATTTATTTTTATTATCTTCAATAGTGTTACTTTTAGTTATACCGATTGTATTTTCCAGAGGTTTTAGTGATAGTGTAGGTATCGTGGTTGCGGGTACATTGGTTATTATTCTCTCTGTAATTAATTATTACGTACCACTACCTCCATATGTAAAAGGTTTAATCTTCGCTTTATTACCGTTTTTAGTTACAATCGCTCTATTTCATTCGGATGGTTTTGCATTAAATAAGCATTATATTATATTATTGTCTATTGCAATGATTGCTCTTTATTTTAAAGAAAAACTTATACTTATCTTTGCTGTTTTTGTTAATGTAGCGATAATTGCCACGTACTTGATGGTACCCGAAGAAATATTCGGTTTGGATCATAACTTTAAAGGTTTTATTACGGTAATTGCCTTAATTAACGGGATATTGGTTGCTTTGTATTTGTTAACCAAATGGGGAAGAGAATTAATTAATGAATCGTATCAGAAGGAAATGGAAGCACAGCTTTTAACAAAGCAATTAAAAGAAACGCTTCAGAAAATCGAAAAAAATACAAATACACTAGATGATAATATCGATCATTTAAATAACAATATTACAACAATCTATGATTCTAGTCATCTGATCAAAGAATCAGTTGAGCAAATGGCGACTGGAATACAAGAAGAGGCTAATAGCATTAGTTCGGTTAGTGAATCAATGGGAGATTCGGTAGATCGAGCGAATAAATCCATTTCCATATCACAAGATATTGTGGACAAATCAGATACCATGAATAAAAAGGTTCAAGAAGGCTGGGAGAAATTTAATCAAGTAAACAGTTATATGTCTACTGTAAATACTGCCATAAGTACCACTGCTATTACAGTAAATGATTTACAAACGAGCTTAGAAACAGTAAATTCCCTCTTAAAAGGAATTAAGGATATTGCGGAGCAAACGAATCTATTAGCATTGAATGCTGCTATTGAATCTGCGCGTGCTGGTGAGCATGGAAAAGGTTTTGCCGTCGTAGCAGATGAGGTGCGTAAGTTAGCGGAACAAAGTGCAAATATAACATTAGATATTGAAAATGTAACACAAGACTTATTCCACCAATCAAAAAATGCCCAAGAGAAGTCGAACAAAGGGGAGATAGCTTTTGTGGAAGGACAGAAAGTATTGGATGAGCTCTCTTCATACTTCAAAGAAATAAAGGATTCCTTCCAATACACAAATGATGAGCTATCGATGGGAATGAATGAAATTCAATCATCGACGGACAATTTCAAGGATATACAAATGCAAATTGAAACAGTAGCAAATATTGCAGAAGAGAATACTTCTTCTACCCAAGAAATAGCTGCAACACTTGAAAGTGAACATCAATTAATTTCAGATATAAATACAGCAATTGTAGAAATCAATAAGCTAAGTAGTGAACTAAAGAAAATAATTACGACGAATTAATAAAGTGAAACTTCGATCAGTGGGGATTTTCGTTCTTCCCCACTGATTGTTAGTTGAACGAATCGGGGTAAAAACGGACGACATGTGTAATCTGTCCCGTCAACCCTTGATATTTAAAGTGATTTGTAAATAAGATGTAACATCAGAGATATAAAAAGGCTTCTCACTAGTTGAATAAACTTTGAGAAGCCTTTTTCATTGATGGTTGCTTGATTAGGGGAAAGGTGTTGCATGTTAGTACCAAAAATGTGATGGACATTAGTTATTGAAGTATTAGAGAGGTTTCCATGTTATTAAACTTTATGGAGGCCTTTCTTTTAGTTTTCTTGATCAATAATAATAAAAATAGCATTATTTTAACGAGCTAAAGCCACTTCATTTGCTAAAGGATTAGGGCAACTTTCCTTTGCAAGGATTAAAAGTCATCAACTCCTCGCTTATTATTTAATGTAATTTCAATTATGGAGTGATTCCAAATCCGTTAAGATAAAATGCGGAAAAACATGTGGGCCAGTTTACAAAGAGTATAAGTTGTGTTAAATTAATGTTATTAAATATGTTAAATAAAAATTTAATAAAGTTAATAAACAGAGTGAATTTTACAAAACAGGCTATTTTTGAAAAGTAAAATCATCACCCACACAATGTGCAAACCTTTGGGATATATAATCTGCCTTGATAATAAGTTAGGCAATCCCGAGTGGTAGAGTTAGTAAAGACAAACATATTTAACGTATTTCTTAACCGTGAAACGAATAAACGGGTTTAAGTAAATTTTATTAAAAACTCTCAAACTACTAATACTTCAATACGGTTTTTAGATGAATGTTTGACAGTTTTAATTTTGGACCAATTTTCAATATTTTAGGAGGTAATATAATGGAAGAAACATATGATGTAGTTATTATAGGCGGGGGTAGTGCAGGATCAGTCCTTGGTGATCGTTTAAGCGCAGATGGGAAACGCAGTGTTCTTGTTTTAGAGGCAGGGAGAAAAGATTTTTCATGGGACTTATTGATACAAATGCCTGCAGCTTTGCCATTCCCAGCGGGGAAATCTTTGTACGACTGGAAATATGAATCTGAACCTGAGCCCTATATGAATGGACGACGTATTAAGCATGCCCGAGGTAAGGTGCTAGGAGGTTCGAGTTCAATCAACGGGATGATTTTCCAGCGCGGTAATCCATTGGACTATGAACGGTGGGGAGCAGATACAGGAATGGAAACATGGGACTATGCCCACTGTCTTCCATATTTCAAACGACTGGAAACTGCTTTAGCGGCAGAACCAGAAGATGAGTTTCGCGGTCAAAAGGGTCCGCTCAAATTGGAAAGGGGACCAGCAAAGAATCCTTTATTCCAAGCCTTCTTTAATGCGGCTGTGGAGGCTGGATACTCGCGAACGCCTGATGTAAATGGTTTTCGACAAGAAGGATTTGGCCCATTCGATAAACATGTGTATAAAGGCAGACGTTTTTCCGCTTCGCGTGCATATCTGCATCCGGCTATGAAACGTCATAATTTGACGGTGAAAACTCGTGCTTTTGTTTCCAGTATTGATTTCGAAGGAACCCACGCAAAGGGTGTGACATATCAACGCAACGGGAAGACTCATCAGGTCAAAGCAGGTGAAGTCGTACTCTCTGGTGGAGCAATTAATACGCCTCAGTTGCTTCAATTGTCCGGGGTTGGTAATGCGGAGCACTTGCGCTCATTAGGCATTAAACCGGTAGTGGATCTTCCTGGTGTAGGTGAAAACTTGCAGGACCATCTTGAAACTTATATCCAATATGCTTGTCCAGAGCCAGTTTCGGAGCAGCCTAGCTTAAATAAATTGAAGTTTCCTTGGATAGGCCTTCAGTGGTTGCTTGGAAGAAAAGGTCCTGCAGCAACCAACCATTTTGAAGGTGGAGGTTTTGTTCGTTCAAATGAGGATGTTAAATACCCAAATTTAATGTTCCATTTCCTTCCAGTAGCGGTGCGGTACGATGGACAAAAAGCAAACACGAAGCATGGCTTCCAAGTTCACGTGGGGCCAATGTATTCTGATGCTCGAGGGTCATTAAAGATTCGTTCAAAAAATCCTAAAGATTACCCAAGTATGACCTATAATTACCTTTCGACCGAACAGGACCGACGAGAATGGATTGAAGCTGTACGAATTTCAAGAGAAATTATGTCACAGTCAGCCTTGGCACCTTATAACTCAGGAGAAATTTCACCAGGTCCTTCTGTTCAAACAGATGAAGAGATTTTGGATTGGGTAGCGAAAGATGCGGAGACGGCGCTTCATCCATCGTGTACAGCAAAAATGGGACCAGCTTCAGACCCTATGGCTGTTGTAGATCCTCTAACTATGAAGGTCCACGGACTAGATAATGTACGGGTGGTCGATGCGTCAGCCATGCCTTATGTTACTAATGGAAATATCCATGCACCAGTATTGATGCTAGCGGAAAAGGCAGCGGACTTAATCCTAGGAGAGAAACCGCTGGAGCCTATTAATGCCGACTTCTATCGTCATGGGGTACATCCATCCGAAGCAGGAACTGTAAAAGGTTAAGTAAATAAGGTTATTATTGGAAGGACTCTTTCACAATGTATTTGCTAGTAAAGCATTCATTTGATGAAAGAGTCCTTTTTTGGATGGGAAATATAACTGTTAAACTACAAAATACCCATCTATCCTTACATTTCTCACAACGACTAAACACCAAAAGAGAACAGTAGGAAAACAGACTGTATTCTATGCAACAAAAATCAACCTTGTTTAAAATCGAGCCTTTCATATAAAAATTAAAAAAGTAAAAATAAAAAAGAAGCTGGCTTCTCTATATTAGAGAGACCAGCTTCTGTTAATTTTATTTTACCCATTCATCAATTAAATCTTGATTCTCTTCAACCCATTGTTCTGCTCCAACAAGAGGTTCATCAGCATTTTCAACATAGTTAATCAACTCGCCAATTTGTTGATCATTCATTTTCCAATTACTAAACCACTCGCTAATTTCTGGATAATCATCTTTAAATCCCTGTCTTGTCGCATGGTGAATTTTTTCTACGTCACCGAATGTGTTTTGTGGATCTTCCAGGAATTTTAAGTCGTAATTGGAGAATATCCAGTGTGGGCTCCACAGAGGTGCGACTATTGGTTCTTCATTTTCTACCGCATTACCAATCTCAGTTAACATTGCAGGTTCAGAGCTTGGTAGTAGTTCAAATTCGAGATTATAATCTTCAATTAATTGTTCCGTAATTTCCATCGTACCTGCGCCAGGATCAAAGCCTATAATTTGTCCTTCAAACAGTTCTTTATGTGCATTCAAATCTTTGACACTGTTTACTTCTTCTAAATAGGTTGGTACTACAAGACCTACTTTTGCATTATCAAACCAAGTAGATTCCGAAAAGTCCACAGTATCTTGGTATTCTTTAAGATAATTTGCATCCTGGACTGGTAACCATATTTCTAAACTGGCATCCAGCTCGCCACGTTCTAAAGCCATCATTGTAGCTCCCATGTCCAATACGGTTAAATCGACATTATAACCTTTATCTCCTAGAATCACTTTCCACATATTTGTTACTGCAATATTTTCAGCCCAGTTAATTTGAGCAATTGTTAACTCTTTTTTACTAGCCTCTGCTTCTGTGCCTGACTGTACCTCGGATGTTTCTTCACTATCATTTCCGCATGCTGACAGTAAAGCAAAAATGAACAGTACTAAGATTAAACTAAGTCTTTTTCCAAAATTTTTCATGTAGTAAAGCTCCCCTTTTTAAATTATAAATATTATAAACGTTAAATATGTTAAGAAATATTTTAACGTTATATATAAACTTAACATACCACTTTGTTGAATCAAGATAAGTGGTATGATAGGTAGTCTAGTGACTACCTAATAAAAGATTTTCGTTTTAAACTTGCTTATCCTTTGGTAAAAACTCGAATATTTCACCATTCCTTATACTGGCAACTAAGTTATCCAACCAATGGTAATATGTTTTTGATTCTTCTAATTGATCGTAGTATGTTTTTGCCTCTGCAACAATTTCTGGTGTGCTGGAAGAATCTTTTATTACATTTATAAAATCTTCCTGCGCTTCCTCAATTGCCTCCATATTCATTTTCACTTCCCGTTCCCACATCTGACAATAAAATACCATAAAGGACCGGAAAAAATTTTTCTCAGCTATATAAGTATGTTTCCTAGAACCGCGTGTGAATGTTTTCTTCACCATCTCTATCTCCTGAAGCTTGCGGACACTAGTACTCATACTTGGTTTACTCATTTCGAGCTCCGTTTGCATTTCATCAAGAGTCATTTGATCTTTAAAGTACATCGTTGCATATAAATTCGCAGCAGCTGGTGTTACACCATATAAATCCATTGTTTCTGCAATAGCTCCAATGACTTTATCTTTAGCCCCTTCTATTCTAATTCTGGATTTTTCAGCAGATTCACTCATAAAGTCGCTCCTTTAATATAAAGTAAAGCATGTTAAATATTTTTTTAATCTTCTTCGCAAACTTTATGTTACCGAATTCAGATCAAATGTCAAATGAAAATAATGATTTTAACCACTTGCAGTTGTCTACTAACATGGTAGTTACAATCTTTCTAAAGGGATTAATTCTTTTTAAATTTTTATGTTTCCTTTTGACATCAGTAAAAAGACGTGTTATCATTTTTTAAAGTGTTAAATAAATTTTTAATAAAATTAATTTATTAAAACTTGGAGTTGATAGACTTGAGTCTCAAACAGCAACAATACATTAATGGTAAATGGGTGAACGCAATTTCTGGTAAAACGCGTGATATTATTAATCCGTTCAACCAGGAAGTTATTGCTACCGTACCAGAAGGTGATGAATCTGATGCAAAGGCAGCAATCGCTGCAGCAAGAGAAGCATTTGATAATGGAGGTTGGGCTTCCACGCCAGCAACAGAGCGAGGAACTATTGTAAGGAAAATTGCTGAATTAATAGAAAGAGATAAAGAAGAACTTGCGAGATTAGAAACATTAGATACTGCTAAAACGATAGAAGAAAGCCGTGGAGACATGGATGATATCGCCGGCGTATTTCGTTACTATGCAGAACTCGCAGATAAGAATGGTGGGGAACTGATTGATTCCCCCGTACCAAACTCTATTAGTAAAGTGGTCCACGAGCCAGTTGGTGTTTGCGGACAAATTACACCGTGGAATTATCCATTACTTCAAGCATCTTGGAAACTAGCTCCAGCGCTGGCAACTGGAAATACTTTAATAATGAAGCCAAGTGAAATTACACCACTTACAACCATTAAAGTATTCGAACTAATAGAAGAGGCGGGAGTGCCTGCCGGTGTTGCAAATCTAGTGCTCGGTACTGGTAACAGAGTTGGTTCAGAGTTAGCTAGTAACATGGATGTGGATCTTATTTCCTTTACAGGTGGAATTGTTACTGGAAAGAAAATCATGCAGGCTGCAAGTGTTAATGTAAAGAATCTCGCACTCGAACTTGGCGGGAAAAACCCTAATATCATCTTTGCTGATGCTGATTTTGAAACAGCTGTAGACCAAGCGTTAAACGGAGTATTTTTCCACGCAGGACAAATCTGTTCCGCTGGTACAAGACTGATCATAGAAGAAAGTATTCACGATGAGTTCGTTAACGCACTTGTGGAGCGAGTAAAAAAAATTAAACTCGGAAGTGGATTTGAAGAAGATACACAAATGGGACCGCTTATTTCAGCTGAGCACCTTGCGAAGGTAGAAAACTATGTAGAAACAGGTATTAATGAAGGTGCTGTATTAGCAGCTGGCGGCAGCCGTCCAAATGATCCAGAACTTAAAAATGGATTTTTCTATCTTCCTACTATTTTCACAGACTGTACAACAGACATGAGCATTGTTCAAGAAGAAGCTTTTGGCCCCGTTATCACGGTTGAAAAATTCAGTGTAGAAGAGGAAGCAGTAAAGCTTGCTAATGACTCTATCTATGGACTTGCAGGTGGCGTTTGGACAAACGATATAACAAAAGCTGAACGTTGTGTGGCGAAGATGCGTATGGGCACTGTTTGGATTAATGAATTTAACCTTTATTTCCCACATGCACCATGGGGTGGATTTAAACAATCTGGTATTGGACGAGAACTAGGAAGACCAGGTATTGAAGAATATACAGAAACAAAGCATATATTCCAAAATCTTAAGCCTGAACCTATTAATTGGTTCTAGTTATCAATCTTGTGGTAGGGACACATGACAAGTTATGGGATCTTAGCCTAAGTTAATACACTATTTAATATCGAGGTGTCTCTCTCTAATTTTGGGTCAGTGTCAAATATCATACTTCTTAAAGGGCATAGAAAGAATGCTAACATTTTGCTAATTTCCACTTTTTTGATTAACCATAAAAGAGCAGAGACCATTCATTAGTTCACGAAACTTTTGAATGGTCTTTTCTTCTAATTTTAAACGGAGCTTCCTCCTATATAATCTCCATCTTTTCTAAAGTGGAAAACACATGCCTCAGATCTCCAATAATGTCCTCCGCTTCTTCAATGCCCACTGAAAATCGTAACAACCGATCACAAATACCTCGACTTGTTCGTTCTTCAACTGGAATGTCAGCGTGAGTTTGTGTGGCGGGATAGGTTATAAAGCTTTCGATTCCGCCTAGACTTTCGGCGAAGGTGATTAACTGCAGATTTTCCAAGAACGTTCCAATCCATTTACTTTCCTTTAGGCGAAAGGAAAGCATACCCCCATAACCAGGGTAAAGTACATCTGTTACCACTGGTTCATTTGCCAAATACGCAGCAACTTTTTTTGCATTTTCCTCATGTTGTTTCATTCTTAATGCAAGGGTTTTTAAACCTCTAATTAATAACCATGAGTCAAATGGAGATAAGACAGCGCCAGAGGCATTATGTAACTCGGACAACTTTTCACAAATCGTATTTCCATTTGCGACAACCAAGCCAGCTAGTACGTCGTTGTGCCCACCAATGTATTTGGTTGCACTGTGGATAACAATGTCAGCACCCAATTCCAGTGGACGCTGGAGATAAGGAGTTAAGAACGTATTATCTACTATTAATAATAGGTTGTGTTTCTTGGCAAGAGTCGCGTATTCTTGAATATCAATTTTTTGCATTAATGGGTTTGTTGGGGTTTCGATAAACAAGGCTTTAGTATTTCCTGTAATGACTTGTTCTGTTTCTTCACCATCGTTAAACGCCGTGTAAGTAGTTTGGATATTATAGGTGTCGGCATAATGCTGAAGTAAACGATATGTCCCTCCATAAATATCTTCTGGAGCAATGATTTCATCCCCTGAGCGGAAAAGGGATAAGACTAATTGAATGGCAGCCATTCCCGAACTGCAGGCATACCCGCTATCTCCTGCTTCCAAGTTTGCAATCCCTTCCTCAAGAATGGATCGAGTTGGATTTTTTGTCCTTGTGTAGTCGTATCCAGTGGTCATGTTAAGACCTTGATGTTGGTACGCTGTTGATAAATAAATTGGCGGGTTTACGGCACCCGTTTTTTTGTCGCTATGATTGCCCAGTTGCACCAATTGTGTCTCGATGTGTCTTTTTGTCATGTAATCGATCCTTTCAGCAAATAAATAAAGGACTTTTAGCAAGGGAAAAGATCCTTAATAACGCGTTTACGCTTTGCGCATACTGGACTTAGCATAAATGTAAAAGGAAGAGGAATTGTTACATTCCTCTTCTTGAAGTTTTTATCCCCAAATCTCTTTCCCAATCTCAACAATAAATTTTAATTTATTCCACTGATCTTCTTCCGTTAATTTATTTCCGTGGTGGGTTGATGCAAATCCACATTGTGTGCTCAAGCATAGTTGATCTAGCGGAACATATTGAGATGCCTCTTTAATTCGTGCTTTAATCGATTCTTTGTCCTCTAGCTCCCCATTTTTCGATGTGATCACACCAAGAATAACCTGGGCTCCGCCAGCTGGGATATGTTTTAGCGGTTTAAAATCACCGGAACGCTCATCATCATATTCCAAGAAGAATCCATCCACTTTCTCTTTGGCAAACAAAGTAGATGCGATTAAGTCATAACTCCCTTCGAATGCCCAATTGGAACGATAGTTTCCACGACATAAGTGTGTTGTCACGACTAAGTCGTCTGGTTTACCTTCCAGTACCTCATTAACAACGCGTAATGCCAATTCAATTAGTTTTTCCCTTGAATATTTCCCCTCGTTAAACGGAATATCTGGTGAAGAAAGTCCAGCAATATAAACATCATCAAATTGTAAATAGCGAACTCCAGCTTCATAAAAAGCGTGTAATGCATCACGGTATGTTTGAATAACATCATTGGCATATTCATCAATGTCGGGGTAAATGTCTTCGTTAATTATCCCTTGATTGAAGAGTTGATTAGGGCTAGGGATTGTTTGTTTGGCAACTGCACGCCCAGCAACAATTTCATTAAATTCGATGAAATCTTGAATGAAAGGGTGATCGGGATTAAAGGAAACCTTCCCTGTATTTCGGACATTATATCTTTCAGTCTCCTCATTACCATTGAAAATATATCCTACATCTGGAACATATCCTTCTATCCCGTTTAGATGCTCTAAGAAATCAGTATGCCAAAATCTGCGTCTAAACTCGCCATCCGTTACTGCATTTAAGCCAATTTCAATTTGCTTATCCACAATACGCTTAATTTCCTTTGTTTCGATCTCACGCAATTGTGTGGCAGAAATTTTTTCTTCTTTAAATTCCTTTCTTGCTTGATGAATGCTCTCCGGCCGTAATAAACTTCCTACTTGATCCGCTTTAAAAGGTGCTTTTGTTAAGGTAATTGACATGTTAAATCCCTACTTTCGTTTTATTTTTTATAAACGCAATTCAACTAAACTAGTAATGAAAGTATCTATTTTATGTAACCAACAAAAAACCCCCTTCTTAACAAATAAGAAGAGGGTTGGATACGTAAAAATTTTCTCTTCTTATCTCCAAGCTTAACGCTTCTGGAATTAGCACAGTACAAATGTCTGTTGCTGAGGTTTCAATGGGCCAGTCCCTCCACCTCTCTGGATAAGAAAAATCATATGAAATTTTTTGATTAGTCAATATACTACAGATGTATTATCAAAATGTCAAGAAGGTTTTAAAATATTTATAAATAAAAGGCGATCCAAAAATAGCTTGAAGACTTCGTCATTCGGGTACCTATTAAAGTAGTGGGTTACATAACTCTAAGCTTCAACATAGAACTTATACAAATAGGAGGATATTGATGGTGGATAATGGTAACCAGGAATCGTCAAATCAGACAAGTAATACACAAGAAATCCCAGAAAGGCAATTTTTATTTCCTACTCAGATTATGCAATCGTTTAGTGATAAAGGAAAAGAACACCTTGATACAAATACACCCTCCCGATTCGTCCTCTCTTTAAAGGCAGGGTCGTTTATGACCTTTGGTGCTGTTTTTTCTATACTGCTTGCCATCGGTGTTGATGCGAAAGGGCTGACTTATATTCTGCAGGGTCTCGGTTTTACAGCAGGATATCTTATGGTATTTATGTCACAATCTGTATTGTTTACTGAAGTAAACGTCCTTTTACCAACATCGTATTTACAAAGGTCATATTGGCAAAAACATAAGTATGTTAAATTTTGGGCTGTAGCCTATATTGGAAACCTTGTAGGTGCGTTGTTTGTTGCTTTATTAGTCATTATGTCGAACTCCTTGACACCTGAATTTTCGAAAGAGATTGAAACACTACTGTCTCACAAAATGAAATTTGCCGAAAATGGCTGGGTAGGCTGGTTTCAAGTAGTGTTGTCGGGAATTCTTGCCAATTGGCTTATTGGCATGGCAACATTTTTAACAACCGCGGCTAGAGACGTGGTCGGAAAAATCTTGGGTACAGCTCTACCTGTCATTCTGTTTGTTGCGGGTAATTTCCAACACAGTGCTGCAAATATGGGCTATTTCAGTTTAGGAATTTTTACATCTGACAACTATGCTTGGCACGAATATATATTGCTTAATCTGATCCCTGCAAGTATTGGAAATATCATTGGCGGTGCCATATTCATTTCACTATTGTTCTTATATGCTTTTCGGAAAGAGATGCGAAGTTAATATTTTAGGGTTTTCCCACTAACCTGCACGACTTGAACTTTTTCATTCAGATTCTGATTTTTAAAGTCGGCAAAAAGTAATATGGTTTTATCTGAGAAGAAAACCCCTTTGTGGTTATCATAACCACAAAGGGGTTTAAATGTAATAGCACGCGTGTAACTGCTGAAGAAGGTATTGTTGCCGGTTCGGTACTGGATTGTAAAACATGGCATCTATTGCAAAACGGACTTCTTTTTAGGGAGTTTTTAAATATATGCTATAGTTTATACATGATAATAAATAAGTTAAATGTAGGGAGGCATCGAAATGGAGAAGGCAACCATTCTTATCGCAGACGATGAAATAGAAATTGCCGATTTAATTGCGATCCATTTGGAGAAAGAAAACTATCGTGTCCTAAAAGCTTTAGATGGTCAAGAGGCGCTTGACGCCATCGATTCCTATTCCATAGATCTTGTGATTCTAGATATCATGATGCCAAAAATGGATGGGTATGAAGTGACACGCTCCATTCGTGAGAAACATAATATGCCGATTATATTTTTAAGCGCAAAAACCTCAGACTTTGATAAAGTGCAAGGACTTGTGATTGGCGCAGATGATTACATGACCAAGCCCTTTAACCCTATTGAATTAGCAGCCCGTGTCAACGCTCAACTGAGACGTTATAAGAAGTTAAACCAGTCAAATAATGAAACAGAAAAACTAGATTTTGGCGGGCTTATTATTCTTCCAGATCAACGAAGAGTTTGCTTGTTCGATCAAGACATTGATTTAACCCCGAAGGAATTTGAGATTCTTTATTTGCTAGCAAGCCATCCAAACAAAGTGTTTAGCGTTGAAAATATTTTTAAGCATGTGTGGGCGCAGGATTACTTTGAAGGCACAAATACAGTCATGGTGCATATCCGCACACTAAGGAAGAAGCTTTCTGAAGAGAGGAACAACTATAAATGGATCAAAACCGTTTGGGGAGTGGGGTATTCATTCAATGGTTAAATTTATTTACAGCTTTCGTTCAAAAATGATTTTCCTGTTTGGGCTAAGCATGCTGTTTGCTGGCATTATTACCTACCTCATTTTTTTATCGCTACGGTGGTACTACTACAATTTTGTCGATTACGAAGATCCGCTTATGGACCTAAGGTTTTGGATCAATCGGATTGGGGACATTAACTTTTTCTTGATTTTCTTTATTCCCCTAGCTGTTCTCTTTTTCTTTATCCTGACCAAGCCTTATTCTGTTTATTTTAAGGAAATCTCCTCCGGTATTCGCCAACTTGCACGCGGGGACTTCAATCACCGGATTGATATTTCTTCTAATGATGAATTCAAAGAAATCGCCAAGGACATTAATATGGCCGGACAAAAATTAGAAGAAGCTATAGAACGGGGTGACTTTTCTGAAAGTAGTAAGGATCAGCTAATCGTCAATTTAGCGCATGATTTACGTACACCGCTTACCTCTGTTCTTGGGTACCTGGATTTAATTTTGAAGGATCCCCAGCTAACACCAGAGCAGAGAGACCATTATTTAAGAATTTCCAATACGAAAGCTCAGCGGCTAGAGCGACTAATTGATGAATTGTTTGAAACCACCCGAATGAATTACGGTATGCTGCCACTTAATAAGAAAGCCATTAATATGAGCGAACTCTTGCTTCAAATAAACGAAGAAATGTATCCTATTTTTGAAAAAAAACAATTGGAAGTCCGCTTGGACGTGAAGTCAGATCTGTTTATTCAAGGGGACGGTGAGCAATTGGCTAGAGTGTTTGAGAACCTTCTCATTAATGCCAATCGCTATGGAGCCGATGGTCTCTATGTAGATATAAAAGGCTTTCAAGAAGAAAGTGATGTCGTCATTCAAATCATCAATTATGGGAACCATATCCCTGAAACTGAGATTCCTTACCTTTTTGAAATGTTTTATAAAGGCGACCCCTCACGAACCCATAAAGAAAACAGCACAGGCTTAGGCCTATTCATCGCTAAAAATATTGTGGAACAGCACAATGGTACGATTTCTGTTAACAGTAGTGTAATCCGCACGCAATTCGAAGTCCGCCTGCCTTTAAAAAACGATTAAAAACTTAAGAAAAACTTTATTTTTTTCCCACAGTTTTTTTAAACAGTTTCTCCTATTCTTTTATTGAAGGAAAGATAAGGAGGAACTCCAATGAAAAAGGTAGGTTTGATTATACTTTTAGTGATGGGTATAGTCACAGCATTTATGATTACATTCATGAGTAACGAAATAGTCATAGAAGAAGAAAAAAGCGGTTTTACGGGAGATACAGATGTAAAAACAATTCAAGAGGAAGACATCCATAAAGGTAACCTCGTCTTAATCAATGAGAAGCACCCGGTGGAAAAGGAAGGTGTAAAAAAAGATATTCAAACCTTCCACCCAGAAGACTTTAAGGGTGTGCAGCTGCTCGATCAGGAGATCCAACTGTCTCAATCCATCAGCCAAAAATTTATGAATATGCTAGAAGATGCTCAACATGACGGTGTTGACAGTTTTACAATTACTAGTGGCTACCGAGGAATAGAAGAACAAACCCTTCTTTTTAAAGAAATGGGAGAAGATTATGCGCTTCCCGGTGGATACAGTGAACATAATTCTGGGCTGGCCATGGATGTAGGTTCCACCGAAGGCCTAATGGCAAATGCTTCTGAAGGAAAGTGGATCGAAGACAATGGATGGAAACACGGATTTATTTTACGTTATCCTGAGAACAAAACCAACATTACCGGCATTGAATATGAGCCCTGGCACATCCGATACGTCGGGCTTCCTCATAGTGCTTTAATGTACGAGCATGATTTCGTACTTGAAGAATATCTCGATTATGTAAAAGATAAAAAAGAACTTTATGCTAGTTTTGAAGGGAAAGAGTACTTTATTACATATTATCCATATGGTGAGAATCAACAGATTGAGTTACCCATAGATCGTGATTACATGATTACAGGAGATAATATGAACGGGGTAATCGTAACGGTGACTATGTAAAAATAAAAGAATGCTTCTCATAAGTTCAATTAACTAATAAGGAGCATTCTTTTTATTTTCACACCAAACTTACCAGTTAGATTAGTGGGATTGAAATAACCCAATAATGGCTAGAATCCATTCATTTTAAAGCAATATAATCGAATTGGGTATGGATGGAACATTTTATAATTAGTAATGTAAAGGGAGAAAAAACAAAGGATAGAAGGTTTATTGACCATCTATCCTTTGTTAATGTATTAATTATCGCTTTCTTCATCAACTGGAGAGTCTTTTTCTTCATAAGAATCACCAGAAGAGTTATTAGTAGTGCCGTGTTGATCAACTTCATCTTTTGGAATCGGATCTTTAGGTAATTCACTCTCTTTTTCAGGCGGATTATCTTCTTCGCTCTTAGGTGTGCTCTCGTCTTCATTAGTTGAGTTGCCTTTATGATCTGATGAATTATCTTCAGCTGGTAACTCTACATCATTACTCCCACAACCAACTAGTACGGTTAAGAGAAGAAAACTAGCCAAAGCAAGATTGATTCTTTTATTTAGAATTTCCATTTTTAAAATCCTCTCCATAAGTAAATCTTATCTGTTCTCCATACTATCAAATAGATCTCGATAATCAGAAGTGAAAGGTCGTGCATATAATGTGCCCCGTGGCTCGGACCTTCGTGAAGTTACTGAGAAGATTTGTCCTAGATGGTCGCTTGTCATAGTTCTAAACCAGGCTCCACCACTTGCTCCTCCAGTAAAGCCACAGGAAATTTGGGCATCGTTGCTAAAGAGTCTTTTTGTTGTGTCCCCATAACAAGAATATGGGATGTCTCCAGGATAAGGATCTGCTGCTGGATAACCGGTTACTCTAACACCCGTTTGGTTTTGACTATAATTAAAGCTTAATCCATTTCCCCCCACCACATTCACTAGATCTTGACCATTTTCAGGGAAAACAGTTAGAAATGCTTGGTCGTAATCATAATTCCCATTTTCTGTCCACCCTTGGAATGTTACTTTCCAGTTAACATTCCATCTTCCGTAAGGGGCATTACCTTCATAATATGCTGGAACAAAAATTATATTAGTATAAAAATCTCCACCGTTGCCTTCGTGCATACAATGGCCAGCAGTAGTTACAAGATTTTTATTAGGATTGTTAACCGCAGAAGCAGAGCATACGTAATTTCTGCCATCATTTGGATTTGTGAAGAATAGTTTTCCTGTTGTTTTTGGAACCACAGCATTTGGAGTTATGTTTAATGATGGAGCTGCAGGTTCCGTGTCGGAGGGCTTTAAATCAGCTGATTTATCATTAGCATTTAAAGAATTAGAATTTTTATTAGTATGGATAGTATCCATGGGAATAGCATTTTCCATTTGTTCCTTGGTCCAATATTCCTTTAGTTCATTTTGTATCTGAAATTGTGCTTTTTCTTCTACTATGTCTGCCTCACCAGCAAACGCAGCGGGGGTAATAATGAAGAAGGTGATGAACGCTATAAAGATAGAAAAAATATTTTTACCGTTTTTACCACTCATACGATCAATCCTCTCTAATTAATTATTTTATTTAGCGATTCATGATGTACTTGCTATAACAATATCCACCTCCTATTTGCTAAGTATGGTTACACGTTGTTTGTAACATATTGGAAACTAGAAATCTATGTTTTTTAAAATATTTCTTTAAATTAGAAAAAGGAGGCTAAAAAGCTACTAAATTAACTAGAAAAGTAGATGAAAAGTTATCAACTTGTTCAAAAATACGACAGACTTTTTATCCCGGTGCAACCGTCCGTAAGACTCCCACTTCAAAACATGAAGTGAAACCGTGATGTTTAAGTGGGAGTAAACGGACGCTAACCCCCCGATTCGTTCAACTAACAATCAGTGGGGGAAGAACGAAAACCCCCACTGATTGAAGTTTCACTTTATAGAGAACATAGATTTAATGAACAAAATAGTACCAATTTATCAGTACTATAATTATGGTTTTCTTATTCGCCAACGTTCATTTAATAAAAAATTCACTTGACATCTTGCTGACATATAACTGGTTTAACATTGCAAATGTACCAGGAAGGAGTAAGGAAGATGTTAGTAGGAAGACAGGAGTTAAAACATGCTATTTCGCTTGCAGAATACCAGGTGTTAAGAAAAAAATTGGCTCACTTTATGAGGAGCGATCCACATGCCGGGCCAAATGGAAAGTATATGATTCGCTCTACTTACTTTGATAACTTTGACAATAAAGTTTTGCAGGAAAAAAAGGAAGGTTATTTAAATCGAGATAAATATCGCGTGAGGATATATGGCAAGTGTGATGAAGTCATTAATCTGGAAAGAAAAAGTAAAAGGAATAATCTCACCTTTAAATCGAAATGTCAGATCACAAAGCGTGAGTTCGAGAAAATCAGGAAATCAGAAATTGCCTGGATGGAAGAAGACAATCGCTCATTAATAAGGGATTTGTTTTTTGAAATGCAATACTATCAATTAAAGCCTAGGACAGTTGTTGATTATATCCGTGAGCCATATGTATACCCATATGGGAATGTCCGGGTCACCTTCGATTTAAAAATACAGACAAGCATGCAAAACACTAACATGTTCGCTAGTAATTTACCGATGGTGGATGTATTAGAAGCAGATATCGTCATTCTCGAAGTGAAGTATGATAAATATTTACCAGATGTAATTAAACACTTGCTTCAGTTATCAGATACAAGACAAGAAGCATATTCAAAATACCAATTAAGCAGAATGTATGGCTAAGAAGAGGAGAGAAAAAAATGTTATTTACAGTAGCTTCAACCAATTTTTCAGATATATTTAAATCTAGTTTTATAGAGAATACCGCATCTTTCTCCATTATCGATTCATTATTAGGGTTAGGTATGGCGTTCATAATCGGTTTGTTTATTTACGCAATCTATAAGAAAACATTTAAAGGAGTAATCTATTCACACACCTTTAATATATCGCTTGTGATAATGACGATGGCGACAGCGCTTGTGATTATGGGGATAAGTCAAAATGTCCTTTTATCACTTGGTATGGTTGGTGCCTTATCCATTGTGCGTTTCCGTACACCAATTAAAGATCCAATGGATTTAGTGTTCTTATTCTGGTCCGTTATTGCCGGGATTTTAAGTGGTGCAGGTTTTATTTTATTAGCAGCAATAGGCACGGTATCCATAGGGTTAGTAATTGTATTATTCTCAAATAAGATTAGAGTTGAAAATCCATACTTATTAGTTGTGAAGTTCGATAAAGATAATATTGGCGAGAAAGTAGAGCAGGTTATTAGTAGTAAAGTGAAGAAATATGTTCTGAAATCAAAATCAATCATGCAAGGTGATGAAGTAGAAGTAACCTATGAAATACGTGTAAAAGAAAACGATGCACAGATAACATCGACTGTTTCTCAAATTGATGGTGTCCGTTCAGCAGTGATGCTGAGCTATGATGGTAATTTCACTGCGTAATAGAGGAGGGGTCTCATGAGAAGAGGATTAATTAAAGGAAGGGTTATCCTTCCTTTTCTTATAGGAATGGCTATTTTGATTACAGGCTGTAGCAAATCGAATGAAAATGTAGCAATAGTAGAGTCTGCGCAATCACTAGTTAGCTATGATACACAGGATACGTATGCCGAATGGGATGAGCAAGATGCCACAACCATAACTTTTAATGACCAATCAATTGACATAGAAGATAATAATAGTGTCCTGGTAAATGACAATACGGTAGAAATTCACACCTCTGGAACCTATGTTTTAGAAGGAAGTTCGACAGACACCCAAGTTATCGTGGATGCTGAAGATGAAGGGACCGTTCGTTTAATTTTTAACGGTGTTTCATTAGAATCTACATCAACTGCTCCGATCTTTGTCAAACAGGCTGATAAAGCCGTGATTTCTGTTGAGGAAGGGACGAGCAACACGATTACAGATCCATCCGAATATGTATATGAAGAAGAGACAGATGAACCAAAAGCGGCTATATACAGTAAGGATGACTTAACAATTAATGGGACAGGAACTTTAATTGTGAATGGTAATTATAAGGATGGTATTACAGGGAAAGACGACTTGAAAATGATAGAAGCTACCATCGAGGTTACAGCAGAGGATGATGGTATCGTAGGGCGTGATTTGTTTGCAATGAATGATGCATTCATTACGATTGATGCTGGTGGGGATGGAGTGAAAAGTTCTAATGATACAGATGAAAATAAAGCCAATATGGTACTGGAAAGTGGCTCCTTAAACATTGATGCTGGTAGCGATGGTATACAATCGGAAAATACTGTAACCATTGTGGACGGTGAATATACTATTACTGCCGGAGGAGGCAGCCCGAAAACGATAGAGGCTACTACCGAGCTTGGAGGAGGATTTGGTGGTCAGGGGCAAGGAACAATGCCTAATGGCCAGGAGTTTTCAGAAGGAAACATGCCACAGGGAAAACCAGATTTCGCTGAAGGAGAAGAGCCGCCAGAACAAGGAGAGATGGGCGGATTCGAAAACAGACAACCTCCTGAGCAAGCACAAGAAAGGGAACAAGAGCCAAATAACAAAGAAGAAACAGAGGAAACAGAAGAAGACGATACAACAAGCACAAAAGGGATTAAGGCTGAGAATAAACTAGATATTGTTGGGGGAAGCCTTACAATAGATGCAAATGACGACGCATTGCACAGTAATAACAACATGGTAGTTGCAGGTGGGGAAATCACGTTATCTACCGGTGATGATGCGCTTCATGCAGATAATAAGATGACCATAAGCGATGGTTCCATTCAAGTTAATAAGAGTTATGAAGGAATTGAAGGGAAATCGATAACCGTATCAGGTGGAGACATCCACGTTACCGCAGAAGATGATGGTATAAATGTAAATGGTGGAACAGACCAAATGGCAATGCAAAGGTTTGGGGAAAGCCAAACGGAGAATGCAGAGGAAAGTGGCGAGGAAGAAGAGGAACAAGAGGAACAAGAGTCCGATGAAGGAAAATTGCTTATAGAAGGTGGCTCTATTTATATCGATGCAAATGGAGATGGCTTGGATTCGAATACTTCCGCTGTCATGACAGGCGGTACTGTACTCGTATATGGGCCAACGAATAGTGGAAACGGGGCATTGGATTATGATCAATCCTTTGAAATGGAAGGCGGAATACTGATTGCTGCTGGGAGCAGCGGAATGGCTGAAGGTGTTTCCGAGAGCTCTAAGCAATCAACATTTATGATGACATTTCCTGAGACGCTGGAAGCCGGTACTACTGTCTACGTTGAGGACAGTAATGGAGAGGCAGTCGTTGCGGTTGCACCAGAAAAAGCTTTCCAATCAATTGTAATCAGTTCACCAGATCTAAAGCAGGATGAATCCTATACGATTTATACAAATGGGGAGCTCTCTGGTGATGAAGTAGAAGGTTTTTATCAAAATGTAACCAATGAAGGCGGAACAAAAGTACTTGAATTCTCTTTAACGAGTACGATGATGTATTTGAATGAATCAGGTGAAACAGAACAATCTAGTGGTATGTTTGGTGGTGGACGCGGACAACAAGGGCAAGGTGGAAGCTAAATACAGTCGCCATTTTAGTAAAAAAGAAGCGCTTCTCTAGACAGGGGGCGCTTCTTCTAAATGAATAAGCAAGGTAATTCCTTATAGTTGAGATTGATCATTAAACGTAGGTGATGTAAGGCTGACTTTCTATGGTAAAATAGCCTTAGGAGAGATGAAAAAATGAGTAGAGTGTTAATCGTAGAGGATGAAATTGCCATCAGTAAAGTACTAAATGTCTATTTAAAAAAAGCGGATTTTGATACAAAGGTTATCATGGAAGGCAATCAAGCACTTCACGCTTTTCAAGAATGGAATCCGGACTTAGTGTTATTAGATGTTATGCTCCCGGGAATAGATGGGTGGCAAATTTTAAAGGAAATAAGAGAGAAAAGTAAATGCCCTGTTATCATGTTAACTGCCTTAGGTGATGTTAACTTTCGGTTAGACGGACTTAATGGCGGAGCAGACGATTATATAACAAAACCGTTTATTGGAGAGGAAGTTATTGCTAGAGTTAATGCAGTGTTACGCAGATCTCATAGCGAGGATCAGCAATTGAAAACATTTGGTGCACTGCAGATTGATCATGAGGCACATCGTGTACTTCTTTATCAGGAAGAAATGGAATTAACACCACGTGATTTAGCTTTGCTATTATTTTTATCCGAACACCCTAACAAAACGTTTACTAGAGATCAGTTGATCGAGCAAGTATGGGGATGGGATTATGAAGGAAGCGATCGGGCTGTTGACTTATCAATCAAACGTTTAAGGAAATCACTTAAAAATTGGCCATTAGAAGAAGGAGAAATAAAAACGCTAAGAGGGGTGGGGTATCAGTTCCGTGTTCACGAAAAATAAAAAAGTACCATTGCAACGGTATTGGACAACGCGCTACCTCATTACACTTGTGGCAGGACTTGCAGTTATTGCGATTATATCGGCAATGTGGATCCGTCATACAACCTTGGATAATCGCCTGAATATGATGGAATTCATGGCAGAAGAAACAGCTAATCGTATTGTCCATATGACAGATGATACGAGACCACCTGAATTTGAGATACATCGTCTTTTAACAGATCAAGGTAGATTTATGAATATAGAAAGCAATCCGATTATATATGTAACAGATCCTGAGGGGATGATTATTAGTAGTAATTTACCCCCAAAGTCCGATGACCAAGAAATCAATTCATCTATTTTGGAAAATGAAGAGACCATTCAAACGATCGCTTCTAATGATGATGAACAAACCGAATTTTATGTTATAAAAAAAGCGATTGAAGTAGACGAAGAGACATTTGGTTATGTATTATATGTGGAATCAAAATCAAATCTACTGAAAGTACATCAAGAGTATGGACAATTGATGATCTTAATAGGAAGTCTTCTTGTAATAGGCTGGATTGCGATTTATTTTATCACGGGCCGGTTAGCCAAACCGATAAAAGAAGTAGCAGCAGCTGCAAAGCAGATAGAAGAAGGGAATTACGATGTTTATTTTTCATCCCGTCCAAAAGAGGAAGAAGTTTATGAGCTAATAACCTCCTTTCAGCAAATGTCTGGAAAGTTAGAACATCTGGAGGCTCTTAGAACAGAACTTTTAGCAGGAGTGTCTCATGAATTGAAAACACCAGTCACTTCCATTAGTGGACTGTTACGGGCGATTGATGACGGTGTGGTTGATGGAGATGAAGCAAAAGAATTCTTGCAGCTTTCCATTGGGGAATCTGAAAAGATGAAAAAAATGGTAGAAGATCTGTTAGCTTTTAATAAATTCGCAGCAAATGCAGTACCGGTAACACTCGACACCTATTTAATTAATGAACTGATTATGGATGCTCTAAATTTATGGGAAAAGACGAACAAGCAAGAAGGGCTACAGCTGGATGTTTCATTATTAAAAGGTGATCAAATGGTGGATGTGGATCCGATACGTATTCAGCAAATCATGATGAACCTCCTAAATAATGCGTACCAAGCAATAGGGGAAGAAGGTACGATAACGGTGAAGCTTCATACAAGGCATGATAAGGTAATGATCGACGTGAATGATACCGGTGTAGGAATTCCAGAGGAGGAACAGACCTTTATATTCGAGCGGTTTTATCGAGGGGAAAATAAAAAATATAAAGTTGGCGGTTTAGGACTAGGGCTACCTTTTAGTAAGATGATAGCAAACGTATTGAACGGGAATCTTACGCTAGTTGAAAGTGATCATTCTGGCACTACTTTTCGAATTGAATTACCGATTTCAGATCAAGACGTTGTTGACTAATAGGCTAGTGGGGTCTTCATATGAGCGGGTCTGTGTTTAGTGAGAACTACTTCCGAGTTAGAGGGGAGTAGTTTTTTTAATGAGGTATAACTTCAAGACTTAATCGATACTCAAGGAGAGACTTACGGTAAAATTATGTATTTAACAGGAGTTTTACACGCTATGAAGAATACAATTAGTATTAAGTACTTTTTTAAGCTCTTGAATACTTGGTCTTTAATTAAAACAAGAAATGACTACGAGAAAGGTGGTAAATTACCATGGATTTTCTTGTAAGTATACTAGTTTTACTCATTACTGGAGGGTTATTTGTATCGCTCCTAATGCTATTTATTAAATTAATTATTAAATGGGCGAAAAAACAATAATAATTCTTCTTGTACTTTCTGGAAGTAATATTTCATTTTGTGTATAAGCCTTATCAATGCAGCATTGTTTATTAATAGCCATGGGGGCTGTACCATTAAAGTGATCAAGCCTCAACGGTGCTGGAATATAGTAAGTAAGAAGATAATGTAATGATAACTCAAACGTAAATAGGGAGTGGTAGCATGGATTTAATGATTACTATTTTTGAAAACGATACATATACCGATTATGCCTTTGGAAAAGAGCTGAAATTAGAATTTAAGAAAATTGACCGTGAAATTATCACTCTTGAGAGTAATAAAACAAAAGAACGAGTAGGATTCAAAAAGAAAGATATGAGAGTGGTAAATGTGAAAATGGATGGGGAAGAGATAGAAGATCCAGATCAATATAACGACACAATTTCAAAAGCGGTTGTCCAAGCAACAGAAAATTTGTCGCTCGAATTAGATGGACTGGTATAAATCTAGATAAACCGTTCGGAATCCTTCCAATCTTTAACGTTCAGAAAAATAAACCGTTTATTTTTTTCTGTGCAGGAAAAATAGGAAAAGAGACACATAAAATGAAAGGAGGTATATGTTGTTAAATGAATATGAAACATTTTACTTTCGAAGGGACCTAACATATTTGACCTATTTATTGCTAAAAAGCAATGAAAGTTCGAGGGAGAAGCAAATTCGAAGCGAAATTGAGTTTGTAAGAAGGATATTAAGTAAAGCTAGTTGATGACAAACAACCTTCAAATTAGTTCTGTAACCAAAGCATTGTATGTAAGCAGGAACCGAACGAGTATTCGAATCCAAACTATTCGAAGCCGTTCGGTTTTAATCTATTTGTGAACGTCATGCCTAATCTTCACCCAATCACCCATACATATATTCCGATCCTTTTGCATCCTAATTAATTGTGACAAGCATAAGAAAAGAAAGGTGATATTCCGTACTTATCAATTGATAAGTGAAGGGCTATTGTGTTATAAAATAAGAGTCAAAACGAAAAAAGGAGACTCTAATATGTTGGATTGGATTTTAAAGCGGTCTAAGCTCTTTATACTTTTTATTGTATTGTTTGTTATAGTAGGAGTGTTTACTTTCTTTCAACTACCACAGCGGGAAATTCCTGAAACGACAGCGAATGTGAGTACAATTAACACCGTCTATCCTGGTGCTACGGTAAACACAGTAGAGCGGTCGATTACAAACCCAATTGAAGACGCACTACGATCAGTAGATGGTATTGCCGAATTAAACTCGACTTCTTCAGCCGGATTTTCTAATGTAGTGGTAGAAGTAGAAGAGGGAGCGAGTAGAGATGACGTATTTGCAGACATAAATCAAGCTGTTTCCAGTGCATCAACGTCCTTCCCGGATGAGGCACTTGAACCAGAAATTAACGAATCGATGTCACAATCATCTATTGTCTCCTACCATCTCACAAGTGATACACGTGATAACTTACTCTCATTAGGAAATGAATTGAACAATTGGAAAGACGAAGTAGAAGCCTTACCAGGGGTTGCAGGTGTAACCGTCAAAGGATTACCTGAGGAACAAATCCTGATTAGCGTAAAGCAGGAGGAGTTGAAAGAAGCAGGGCTTAATCCGGGTGACTTGCAAACTGCCATTAATAATGAGTATTCTCCTACACCTCTAGGTAAGCAGGATATGGAGGAGGAAGTGGTTCAGCTTTCGGTAGATAACTATGATTCCTTGGAGCAGATGGAAGAAGTCTACGTTGGGAAAAATCCAGGTGGCGATGCTGTTTACTTAAAAGACATTGCAGATGTGGAGGTTAGTTCAAAAGAGCTTGAAGATCTTATCACATTTGAAGGAAAGCCTTCTATTTCCTTCACGGCTTACGTGAAGAAAGGTGAGGATATTCCCACTGTTGATGAACGAGTAGCTACCAAAGTGGATGAGCTTGCAGAAGGTCTTCCTTCTACTGTACAACTTGAGTCATATTATTCGCAGGCATCCATTGTAACGAATATTTTTGATGGATTATTCCAATCACTTGCCATTTCAGTATTAGCCGTTATTGTTGCAGCAGCTCTTGGACTGTCAGCTTCTGGCGCATTGGTAGTAGCACTTGCTGTACCAATATCTGTTCTGACTGGATTAATTCCATTACAATTCACAAGCGTTGATCTTAATCAAATTTCTGTTATCGGAATTATTATAGCGCTTGGTATTATCGTGGATGATTCCATTGTTATTAATGATAATATCCAACGCAGGTACAAACTTGGGGACAAAGGATTAATGGGAGCAGTCAATGGTGTGAAAGAGATTTGGGTCTCCATCGTAACTTCTTCTCTTGCCATTGTATTTACTTTCCTGCCACTTATTTTTCTATCCGGAGGAAACGGTGCATTTATCCGCGCCTTACCAACAGTGTTGATATCAACCATTATTGCATCAACGTTGGTAGCACTTGTCTTTGTGCCGATTTTTCGTTATTTATTTAACCGTCGATCTAAAAAACCTATGTCAGACGCACCAGGCCTTGTTGGAAAGCCTTTAAATAAGCTTGCAGACTTGTATGCCGATAAGCTTTTAAATAAGTTTTCCAAGAAGCCACTTATTGTTTCTATTATTGGGCTTATTTTTACAACCGCAATCTTCGGGTTAGTCTTGTTAACGCCATTTGAATTCTTCCCACCAGCAGATAAGGAAGAAGTAACGGTAGACATTACACTTCCAATCGGCACACCTCTTGAAGAGACGCACGATGTGCTTCAAGACATGGAAGAAAGATTACAAACAGATGAAGGTGTTTATGAAACAAGTGTCTTTACAGGTACAGGGACTCCTGGTCTCTTTAATAGTTCACTATCGAGGACTGGTGAGAATACCGGTCAGATTGTAGCCAGAGTAGATCGGGAAAATCAAACAACTCAAGGGCTAATTGATGACTGGACAGACAAACTTCGTAGCGAATACCCTGACGCTGAAATATTTATGGATACGATACAGCAGGGACCACCAGTCGGAGCTCCTGTCACCGTTACGGTGAGCGGTCCTAAGATGGAGCAATTAATTGAACTTAGAGATGAACTAACGAAAGATATTGAAGGATTAGAGACTGATATTGTGGTAGATGATGTAGGTGAATTTGAACCATCAATAGAATATGTCCCGAACCGCGAGGCGCTTGAAGAGAATGGCATTAGCATCAATCAAATTAGCCAGCAAATACGGTTAGCGACAGAGGGAATTCCGCTTAGCTCATTTGATGATGGTGTGGTTAAACGAGATATGAAGATCTTACTTGATGGCGAGGATACGATTGATCTTTCTAAGCTAGAAGTTCCTGCGGCATCGACAAATGGCCGACCAGAGCTTATTTCGCTGGATGAGCTTGTGACCCCAGAAGAGGGAGAGAAACTGCAAATCATTCCGCATATTGATGGCGAACGTTCCATTACGCTTCGGGCCTTTCCGGAAAATGAGGAGAATTATGAAGCAAACGTAAATGATATTGTAGAAAAACAAAGGGAGCAGCTTGATGATTCTGATTATAGCATTACATTAGGTGGAGAAAACGAAGCGCAAAGCGATTTCTTTATAGAAATTACCGTACTCTTTATTATCGTGCTTTTCCTAGTGTATCTCTTAATTGCTTTTCAATTTAATTCCCTTTCGTTACCGTTTCTTGTTCTTGTTGCAGTGTACCTGGCAATATCGGGCGCCATCCTGGGTCTATTTGTTACCCAAACACCAATTAGTTTCCTAGGTGTGATGGGAATGGTCTCCTTAACAGGTATTGTGGTGAGAAACTCGATTGTGTTAATTGAATTTATTGAACAATCCTTGAAAAAAGGAATGGATGTAAAAGAAGCAGTGATTGAGTCTGGACGTGTGCGACTACGACCAATCCTTTTAACCGCCATTACGTCGATTGTTGCCTTAATTCCAGTAGCTGTAAGTGGAGATGCTCTCTTTACACCACTTGCCGTGACGATTATATCTGGTATTCTCTTCTCGGCAATCTTAACCTTGATTATGGTACCAATGCTTTACCTCGTGTTCTATCGTTTTAGAAGAAAGAAAACAGACAGCGAAACGATATAATGACTTTCAAAATGAATATAAAATAGGCTTAAGGATCCGTAAATAACGAATTTTGTTATCTATCATAGGGATTAAAAAGGGCTATCAAATTGTAAATTAATTTGATAGCCCTTTTTTATATTACGAGGCGTTTTCTTCGTTGGCAAGTTTATTTCCTTTATAGATAAAATAAAGAGCAATGATCATAAATAGTAATGCAGCATAACGTTTACTATCTAAAGGGACTACTAAACTGTTGAACCAGCCGAAATTGTCAATAAGAATACCGATAACAAGCTGACCAATAATAACGGTAATATTTGTTGCAATAACCCCAATTTTAGGAACAGCGGCTATGATAAAAAGTAAAAACAACACTCCTAAAAATACAGCACTTAATTGCCATTTAGGTACTTCCAGAATGGAAAGAAGATTTCCATGCCCAAAAAATAATATTAAAATTGCTAGAAACATTGTTCCAGTTATAAAAGTTAATAGTGTCGTTTCAATTGTTCCTGCTTTACGACCGAATGTGCCATTAACAGCGGATTGTGCGCTTAATGTAAGACCACCTATAAAGGTGAATAGGACCATTAATATACCCAATTTCAGACCTCCTAGTAAACTAAAATAAGAGCTATCACCATTGAAATAACAGCTAATATTTTTTCATTATTGATTCTAGATTTCTTGCTTCCAAGCCAACCATAATGTTCAATCACAATACTCATAACTAATTGACCAATAATTACTGCAACCATAGTTATTCCAACGCCAACAAATGGAACACTTATTACAATTGACGTCAAATAAACAACGCCCAAGACACCACCAAGTAATGTCCATTTAGGTGCTTCTACGACATACGAAAGTTTACCTTTTCCAAAGAATAGCCAAAGTAAACCTAGGATGATGGAACCAACAAAAAAGTTATAAAAGCTAGTTTCCAGTTTTCCTATCGTTTTTCCTAATTCGCCGTAAATAGCTCCTTCAAAACTGAGCGCAGTCCCTGCTAATAATGCTAATATATACGAAATGTAACGCATTAAATTATTTCCTCCTGAATTCTTTATATTTAGATATCTAGAATAATCGATATATAGTGTTAAAAAAACAAAAATCAACCAACTCAGATTTCTGTTTTTAGAAATTCAGTAAACTGGTGAATGGCTTCTTCGTTTCTTCGATAATACGTCCACTGACCATACCGAACAGATTCAAGAAGACCAGCTTTCTGCATCATATTTAAGTAGTGAGATACCGTAGATTGAGAAGCTTCGGCTTTTTCTTGAATGTCTCCTACACAAACTCCCCCTTTGTAACTTACCTCCTTTGGCAGGTGAGCACCTTGTTTAGGAAAATGCTTCTCTGGTTCCTTCAACCACTGTAAGATGTTAAGTCTCGTTTTGTTTGATAGCGCCTTAAACACATCGATTGTTTCCATAGGCCATATTATATATCGAATTTATTCGATATGTCAATTAGTAGAAGTTAAATGTATCATCCGTGTCTTGGTCGAAATAGATCGTTGTAGTAGCTCGATCTTAAACTAACAATATTTTACAGTGGAATAGGATTCAACGTCGAGGACCTCTTGTTTCCCGTCATGCTAGTTTGATATGCTAGTAGAAAGATACATAAGATATTAGGGGGGGAATAGGTTGTACAAAATTTTTGTAGCTATAGGGATTATGGCTACTATAACGTTAGTAGGTTGTGACTTAAATCAGCAGGAAAACATAAAAGAGGTTACAATGGCTGAACTCAGCCAGCAGCAAGAATTGGAGAAAGAGGAAATAGTTCTCGATAAAGATGAAGTAAGCGATAAAGCAGAATCCGCCAGTTCTGACGCTGAGAACAAAGACCAAAATGCCAAAGAAAAGGCAGAAAATACAACGAGTGCGAACAAATCAGAAACCGACAAACCTGAAGAGCCGGAAATTGTAGAAGAGGCAAAAAGTGAAGAGACAGAAGAAACAGCTCCTGAAGAAAAGACGGAGGCAGAGGGGTCAGTTGCTACAGAGAAAGAAACGGAAAAACCAGTTGAAACGTTTAATCACTATCCACGAGGGCAATTTGCGGTGGATGGTAACACGGGCCAGACAGTGGAAAATGCGACTGGTATTATTACAATCGAAAAAGCCACATCTGCTAGCAGTGTGAAGGTCGGGCCTCTGAACATACAAATTAAAAATGTCAGTCTTGTCAGTGGGGAAGTAACAGAAGAGTCGATAGCTGGTATTTCGGGTGATGAGGTGAGGTTCTTGCAAGTCGACGCCGTTTTACAGAACACAAGTGATCTTCCCATTCGTTTCTTTTTTGCAAGCACTACAATTGGTATGAATGGCCACCAGTTAACCGCTCATGATATGTTCAGTGGCAGGACAGACGGAGATTACACCAGTACGACACCAAAGAATGCCACGTTGGTATACATGTTAAATGAAACCCACCCACCTTCAGAACAAATCAACAATGTAACAATTGATATTACTTCATCTCCTAAAATTATAGAAACAGAAGAAAGCGTTGGAAATGGAACGTCGGTTGATGTTTCGTTTTAAGAAGCAAAACCACTACACTTCAAGACAAGTAGTGGTTTTGTTTTATCATTTAATCATTTTGTCTTCGTGTAACACTTCTTCCATGTACTCTTTTCCCCATTCATACATTGCATCCAAAATAGGCATTAGTCTGGTTCCATACTCTGTTAGCGAGTATTCTACTTTTGGTGGAACAACAGGATAGACTTCACGGTGTATAATATAATGCGCTTCAAGTTCGCGTAGTTGATTCGTCAACATTCGTTGGGTGATCCCAGGCATAAGGGTTTTTAACTCACCAAACCGTTTCGTTCCTTTTTTTCCTAAATGCCAAATGATTAGCATTTTCCATTTACCACCTATGACAGAAAGAGTTAATTCCTTTTCACAGTTAAAGGTTTTTTCAGCGAAATTAGGCAAGTTTATCAATCCCTTTCTTTTATTTAAATGGAGTTGGACAGTATACTTTTTTGCACTATCTGTAATGAAAGTGCGTACTTCTCAATTCATTTTATAGAAAGTATAATCCTTTTTAAGCAGCTGAGTAAATCAATTCGTTTTTGAGCATTCTATTCTTGCTGTAAAATATTATGATGTAAAGGGGATATAAAAAGATGAAATTACAGTTAGCGTTAGATCTAGTAAATATACCAGAAGCGATTGAACTTGTAGCTGAAGTTCAAGATTCTGTTGATATTGTAGAAATTGGAACACCTATTATTAACAAATTTGGCCATGAGGCTGTTCGTAAAATAAAAGAAGCGTATCCAAGCTTAACAGTGCTTGCTGATGTGAAAATTATGGACGCAGCTGGTTATGAAGTAGAGCAAGCTTCAAACGCTGGTGCCGATATTGTTACGATCCTTGGTGCAGCAGAAGATAGCTCTATTCGTGGAGCGGTAGAAGCAGCAAAAGAAGCAGGAAAAGAAATTCTTGTAGACATGATTGCAGTGAAGGATATTGAAACGCGTGCTAAAGAGCTTGACCAGCTTGGAGCAGATTATATCTGTGTTCACACTGGGTATGACCTCCAAGCTGAAGGCAAGGATTCCTTTGAGGACCTACGTACGATTAAAGGTGTTGTTAAAAATGCGAAAACAGCGATTGCTGGTGGTATTAAGCTTGAGACACTTCCGGAAGTAGTTAAAGCTCAACCAGACCTTGTTATTGTGGGTGGCGGTATCACTTCAAAAGAAGATAAAAAAGCGGCAGCAGCCGAAATTAAAGAACTAATTAACAAAGGGTAATGGAAGATGAAAACGACGCAATACTTTGAAGAGATTATCCGTGAACTAGAAAGTACAACGCAGGCTATCTCAGAAGAAGAGTCTGAGAAATTAGTCGAGGCTATCGTTGCAGCTAATAAAGTATTTGTAGCTGGCGCAGGACGCTCTGGTTTTATGGGGAAATCATTTGTCATGCGCATGATGCACATGGGAATTGATGCCTATGCAGTTGGAGAAACGGTAACGGCCAACCTACAAGAAGGTGATTTACTAATTGTGGGGACAGGTTCCGGTGAAACGAAAACGTTGGTGCCCATTGTGGAAAAAGCTAAGAGCTTAGGTGGTAAAGTAGCGGCCGTAACGTTATCACCACAGTCAACGATCGGAGAGCTTGCTGATCTTACTGTTGTTCTACCAGGTGCGCCGAAAGATCAGGAAGAAGGCCAATATAAAACCATCCAACCGATGGGATCTCTCTTTGAACAAACCTCCTTACTCTTTTATGATGCTGTAATTCTGCGTTTTATGGAGAAAAAAGAACGGAATTCAAAACAAATGTATGGCAAGCATGCTAATTTAGAATAGAAATTAAAAAAAGAAGCTGCACCCTGAATTTTGGGTGCAGTTTTTTGAAGACAACTTTTAAAGTCTTGTCGACTAAATTAAAATCAGCAAGGCCCTGTTATCGTTATACCACTACATTGCCTCCTTGCTTGTTTCATCTTCTTTTACGCCTTCATCTAATTTACGAATGCCAAAGCCATTCGTGTAAGGGGCTAGAAAACCATATAAAGCAGAAAACACAATGCCACCTAAGTTGAAAATTGCCCATGGGAGAAATTCAAAGTTTCCTACACCAAGCGTTGTTGCCATGAATACACCTGAGACTGTCCAGGGCATGAGAGCTTCCGTAATGGTAACTGAATCCTCCATACTTCTAGATAGATTTGTTGGGTGAAGGTTTCGTTTTTTATATACGTCGCCATAAATGTCGTTGATCAAGAAATACGTGACAAGGGCGTTTGATGTACAATTAATAACCGCAAATCCAGTTATGAGGGAGGCGAAAATCACACTTCCAATTGATTTTAGATACGTAATAACTTTTTCAAGGATAACGTTAAGTGCTTGTGAGACTTCCAATGCAGATGCGAAAAAGAAGGCACAGAAAACGAAGAACGTCGCATTATACATCGAGTAGAGTCCACCACGGTTAAGTAGTTCCTGAATATCTTCTGAAATAAGGTCTGGTGAAACTGCAAGCATTTCTATATTGAACCCTTCGACAGCTGCGGTGAACAAATTAGCAACACTGGCACTTTGGAAAAAAAGTGCGATGAGCATAGCTGTTATAGCCGAACAAAATAGAACGATCAATGGATTCTTTTTCATAAGTGATCCCGTAATCACGATGACTGCTGGAAGCAACACGACGGGATTAAGGATGAATAGCTCACTAATTCCTGTCAGCATTTCATCTATACTGTTTAACTGACCAGGTGATGAGTCTATTTGAAGTCCAACAAAATAAAAAACAATGATAGCAACAATAGATGAGGGGACAGAGGTGTATAGCATATGTTTAATGTGTTCGTATAAATTGGAACCTGCAGCAAGTGAACTCATATTGGTTGTATCCGATAAAGGAGAAAGCTTATCTCCGAAATACGCACCGGAAACGACAGCACCTGCAGTAACCGCTAATGAAAGATCCATTGTCTGGGCAATACTCATAAGCGCAACACCAATCGTCCCGGCAGCGCCCCAGGAGGTTCCCGTACAGGTGGAGACGATGGCCGTAACCAAAAATGCTAGTACATATAAATAAGCAGGATCAATGATTTCCAGCCCGTAATAAACGAAGAACGGGATAGTTCCTGAAATCATCCAGGTTCCAATAAGCAGACCAATACTGAATAAAATTAAAATAGCTGGCAAAGCAGTCTTGATTTTTTCTCCCATCACGGTAATGATTTTTTCCCATTTATGACCGTATAACCCAGCAAATATTGCGAATACGACACCTGCGAAAATAAGCATCAACTCAGCTTGAAACTTGAGCACACCAATACCGATAATAAAAATTGCGAGTGCGAGGACAATAGGAACCATGGCCATCCCGACGGTAGGCCGTCTCACTTCATTTTGACTCATTTTAAATCTCTCCCTTTAGTAAGATTTAATCGTTTGCACGGCTTGAAATCCTTTTTCTAAGTCAGCGATTAATAAATCAGGCCCTTCTAGTCCGATCGAAAGCCGAACCAGTCCGGGGCTTATTCCTTGTGCTTCGAGATTAGAAGCATTATCACGTTTTATTGGTGCATTAATTAAACTCTCGTACCCTCCCCAGCTAACGCCAATTTTGAAAACCTTCATTTGATTGATGAATAAGGCAACTTTCTCAAAAGCCCCTTCTTTCAATTCAAAGCTTAATAGCCCAGAAAAACCGGCCATTTGCTCTTTTACGATAGGATTGTCTGTTTGTAAACTCGGGTGGTGTATAAAAGTGATCTCCTCCTTTGTTTTTAAATAGTTAATTAATTGCAGTGTATTATATTCATGTTGTTTCATTCTTATAGGTAGTGTACGTAAACCTCTTAGAATTAAAGAGGCATCATGCGGTGACATAACCGATCCATTGAGTTGAAATCCATATTTAGAAATTTGTTCGATTAATTCTTCGTTCCCTATCACTGCTCCGCCTACTACGTCACTGTGACCACCGATGTATTTCGTTAAGGAATGGATAGAAAGGTCAAAACCTAACGTCAACGGTTTTTGGAAAATGGGAGTGGACCATGTGTTATCAATTGCTGTAATAATCCCATGCTGCTTTGCAATAGTAGAAATACTTTTCAGATCGACTACTTTCATTGTCATCGTGCCTGGGCTCTCCACGTAAATTAACTTGGTATTTGGTTGAATGTCGGCTTCCACTTCTTCCCCTGTGAAACTATGTTCAATTCCAAAACGTTTAAGATGCTTTACTAGTTCCTGTGTCGGACCGTAGATCGTGTTAACGAATAACACATGATCGCCTTTTTGAAGGAGAGAGAGGAATACCGAGCTGATGGCCCCCATCCCCGAACCGAAGCATTTACACCTATCCCCACGCTCAAGCATGGCTAGTTTTCTCTCGAGAATTTCGGTTGTCGGATTGACTCCGCGTGTGTATACGTAATTCTCCCTTTCAGCTGATTGCGCTTTTGTAAACGCTTCAAAAGTTTCGAACGCAAATAAGCTGGTTTGATAAATGGGAGGGGAGACCGCTCCGTGGTGCTTTTCTGGTGTGTCAAAAGAGTGTGTGCATATTTGTTCATCTGTGTATGACAAGTTGTATGAACCCCTTCCTAAGTTGATGAAATTATTCCGGTGCAACCGTCCGTAAAACTCCCGCTGGTGGAAGTTTCACTTTATCGTATCATACTTTCAACCTGTATGAAAGGTTTAATTTTTCAGATAATTAATAATTGAGAAGTTTTTTGTGATAAAGTAAAGAGAGAGTAATGTAAGCTATACAAAGAGCGGTGTTGAGGTGAAAAATGGAAGCAATTAAAAAGAAACGATTATCGGAAATTGGTGCAAAAGAAATTAAAAGGTATATAAAAAGAGAGAAACTTAAAAGTGGGGATAAACTGCCGTCCATAGCTGAATTGGTGGGGATTCTTCAAATTGGAAGGTCGTCGTTAAGAGAAGCTCTACAATTATTGGAAACTCAAGGAGCTATTGAGGTTTTAAACGGTAAAGGAACTTTCATTAAAGATATGAAGCCTTTCCAAATTCAACTATCCTTTGAAGTAGAGGATGAGAAGAATTTTCTGCTGGAAGTGCTTGAGGTACGAGAGGCGTTGGAAGGAAAGGCTGTCCAATTAGCTGTGCACGCAGCGAATGAAGAAGATATTAAAAGAATGCAGGCCCATTTAAAAAACTATGTTCAATTTATTAAGGAAGAGAAAAGAGACGAAGCAAACCATGCTGATGCAAACTTTCATCAGGCAATTTATCATGCATCTAAAAACACCATGCTGGAAAGCATGATCGACTCAGTCTGGGAAACCTTCCATAAGTTTTGGAATGGGCCTTTTGGAAAAGAGGATATTTTCGACGAAAGCTACCCCCACCATGAAACGTTACTTCAAGCGATAAAAGAGCGGGACACAAATAAAGCAGAAATTGCGTTCGAGAAAATCATGAAATCAGTAAGAGATTCGATTGTGGAGATTCGTGCTTAAACGTTACTTCAAATAAATCTTAGGGACATCTTCTATTCGTATAATTGACAATGATATTCATTATCAATTATCCTTGAAATAGACATTATATAAGAGGAGATGTTTGTGTAACCATCATGCAACAAAAGGCCCGTAATGGCGAAGAAGAAGCCGTTTTAATTATTCGCTGGGAATCTGAAGAGCATTGGAAGCAATGGGAAAGAAGCGACGCCCATTTAGCTGGCCATAAAGCAAGAGCTGGCCAACCAAAGCCTGAGTATATTATTCGTCAAGAAGGCGGAAAATATCAGGTTAAAGCAGTAAAAGAAGGCCGCAACACCTAATCCCTAATACCAGTATATTTGAAACGGAAAATACGTTTAAAGTAGAATCGAGGGAAGAAAATGAGTAAGATACTAGTAGTATATTCGAGTATGTCAGGAAACACGGAATTGATGGCAAAATCTATTGGTGAATATCTAACAAATAAAAGTCACGATGTAGTTACCAAATCATTCGATTTTGACAACGTAGAAGTAAAAGAGCTATTAGAGTATGATGTTGCTTTAATTGGTACTCTGACTTGGGTCGAAGGCAGTCTGCCATTTGATGTTGAAGATTTTTATGAGGATATGAGAAACATAGATTTAACTGGAAAAATTATTGGTGCCTTTGGATCAGCGGATTCACAATATGAAATATTTGGGGGAGCTGCTGACATTATTGCAGATCGTGCGGAAAGTTTAGGTGCTCATGTCCTTCCTAAAAAACTAACGATAGACTTGGAGCCAAATGAACAGGATCTAAAAGAGTGTCATGAATTAGCAGAGATGGCGAATAAAGCTCTTCTCAATAAAACAATCTTATAACCCTAAGTTGGAATGGTCTTGTGTTAGTGTTATGACGTTCCAAAAAAGGGGAGATCCTTGGCAAAATGCACGTCATCAACACTACATAATAAGTTAATTTAGTGAATGAAAGAGGCTGGGACGTTATGTCCCAGTCTCCTCTACTTTAATAATTATGAGATGTGCGGTATCTATTACCAAATCCGATATCTTTTTTAAGAATGTAGATATGGAAGAAGTATTCACCTAAAGCCATAACGATGGCTGCGATAACAGCTGCTAATGCCATTGAACCTACAGAAAGACTTGTAAAAGCCATTCCTAAAAGCCAAATTATCACAAAGGCCATGCCAAGGTCTGCCATTGTTGCCATCATATTTGATGTCTTAGGTAGGATAAGTACGTCTCCTAATAGATAAGAAAGTGCGCCGAGAATTAGGGTAATAAGTAGTACATTACCAAACGTAATTCCAAACCCAACTCCTAAAACTAAATAGAGGACAACGAGAGACATTACACCTTTTATTGCTAGTGCTTTACCGTGTTCCATCATAATTCCTCCTTCGTTTAGTTGGTTTTTCAAAGTGTTTACGTTTTATTACTTTTTATCCTCGTTTGGAGGGGTGTTGTGCATATAGGATGGTGCCGGATTAAGCACCGGCTTCTTACCATGTGAAACTGGCTTGCTTACATATTCAAAGTTTGCTGCACCGTCTGGAGCTTGTTTACCAACAAAGTCTAATTTTTCACTGTCATTTCCTTCAGAGAAGTTAATCAGCTGATGAGAAAACTCTGTTGCTTCCCAGTCTGCTGGTACAGTACTAGGGACGATAACGCCTTCTTTTGCTTCAAGTTCTTTAATGGCTGCAATCCACTGATTTTGGTGCATTGTATCACGTGCTAAAAGGAAAGAAAGTAATTCTTTAACGCCACGGTCATCTGTCATTTCATAAAGTCTAGCAACCTGAAGTCTACCTTGTGATTCTGCATTTAAGTTTGCGCGCATGTCTGCAAGTAAATTTCCGCTAGAAACAATATATCCAGCATTCCAAGGTACACCTACACTATTTTCTGGTGCTGCGCCGATTCCAGATACGATTGCGTGATGTGGGTTCATATCACCCATTACGGCGCCGATAACTGGATCTTTCGCTGCTTCTTCCTGTGCTTGTACTGGAGCTTTGTCTAATAGTCTAGCAACCATCGTTGCTAACATTTCAACGTGTCCAATTTCTTCCGTACCAGTATCCAAAATTAAATCCTTATATTGTTCGTTCCCTCTAGTATTCCAACCTTGAAAGAGATATTGCATGGCTACTGACATTTCACCATACTGACCGCCTATAACTTCCTGTAGTTTTTTAGCAAATACGGGATCTGGACGGTCTGGCTTAGCATCAAATTGAAGTTCCTTCTTATGGTAAAACATGAAATATTCTCCTTTCTGTTGTTGTTCACTATTCTATTCCTCTATTAAAAAATTTCAAACCAAAGAAATATGAAAACATGACTATTTAATAGCTGAAAAGCGTCGGATAAAGCTCTGTTGGAAGTGATAGTAGAGGTGGTTTTTAATAATTGTAAAAAGAGGAGACCTTCTCTAAAAAGGTCTCCTCCCAACGTTAATGTCGATGTTGTATGAGGTCAATTGTTCCTAAGACCACATGGGCTAATCCGAAGCCGAAAATGGTGTTTGCCAACATGTCATTGGCGTTCTTTTGCTTTTTTAGAATATAGCCTGTCGTTGTGACGACGGTTCCTAGTGTGGTTGGAATAAAGCCTTCGCGAATTTCCATTCAATCTCCTCCTACATCGAGTTATGGCACATGACGTACCAGTAAGTAGTATCACCATTTAAGCAAATAGGATGCTTGCTAATAAAACAGCCCAACGTTATGATTTGAAAGATGTTGATAGAAAATAAAACGGTTGACCGGAAGTAATGATAGGCCATTTATTTAGCAGTTTTTTGCAATCAAAGTTTAAGGGAAAAGAAAGTGGTGTAAAGATGAACGCGTATATTTGGTTAACGATGGCTATTTTATTTGAAGTTTTTGGGAGTTCCATGCTTAAAGTTTCCAATGGATTTAAGAGGTTAGTTCCAGCGATAGGGGTTATTGTCGGAATGGGATTTGCTTTTTATTGTTTATCCATTGCCTTAAAAACACTACCTCTGGGTAACGCCTATGCCATATGGGCTGGTCTTGGCACGGCTTTAATTACCTTGGTAGGAGTTGTTTTTTGGAGAGAGAAGTTGAATTTAAAAAAGGTTGCGGGACTTATATGTATCATTACAGGCGTTGTCTTACTTAGGCTGGCTAATCCGGGCCATTAGAATAGAGGAGATAAATAATGAAAAAGGGTTATATTGCGTTATCCATTGCGATTATTAGTGAGGTATTCGGTACGACGATGATTAAATTATCTAACGGATTTACAGAAATGCTTCCCCTATTTGGAGTTGTGGTAGGGTTTGGTTCAGCACTTTACTTTTTATCTGTCTCTCTTAAAGAACTCCCTCTGAGTTTAGCTTACGCCATTTGGTCCGGAGTAGGTACAGCATTAACAGCTATACTTGGTATTGCAATTTGGCAGGATCCTTTTAATGCAATTACGTTTGTAGGGATGCTCCTAATTGTTGGTGGAGTCGTTTTAATGAACGCTTCAACAGGGAAAGAACAAGAAACAGAACCTTCTCACTAGTACTTGGCGAAAATTTAGAACACTACAAAGGGGAGAAGTTAAATTGGGAAAAGATATTCTAAAAAATGACTGGGCTCCATTGCTCCAAGACGAATTCTCAAAAGATTATTACCAAGAGCTACGAACATTTCTGAAAGAGGAGTATGCAAAGCACACCGTCTATCCAAAGAAGGAAGACATTTTTAATGCGCTTCACTTCACTCCGTATGAAGAAGTAAAAGTAGTCATTCTAGGACAGGATCCATATCATGGTCCTAACCAGGCACATGGCTTAAGTTTTTCCGTGAATCCACAGGTAAGTGTTCCACCATCTTTGCGAAATATTTTTAAAGAGCTGCAGGACGATTTAGATGTCCCCATACCAAATCATGGGTATTTGATCGATTGGGCAGAACAGGGAGTGTTGCTCCTAAATAATGTCTTAACGGTCCGAAAGGGACAAGCGCATTCACATAGAGGTATGGGCTGGGAGGGGTTTACAAATCGGGTGATCGAGACGTTGAATAATAAAGAGACCCCAGTAGTATACATTCTGTGGGGATCAGCGGCTCAGAAAAAAGAGGCACTGATTGATACAAACAAGCATTATATAATAAAAGGGCCTCACCCAAGTCCATTGTCTGCTTATCGTGGTTTCTTTGGAAGTAAACCATTTTCTCGTACAAACGAGACACTAGAGAAGCATGGATTAAAAGGGATTGATTGGTAAAAATGTGGAAGTGTAATCACCTTCAAAGTTATTTTCACTGTTTAATGGGGTTACAATCAATTCCTAAGGCATTAGCAGGCTTTTAACATGTATTTTCTGAAAAAGTCTTTGATTGACTCATCGAGTCCGATCAAAGACTTTCTTTATATATAAATAATAAGAGAGAAGTAGGGGGACAATAGTAGAAAAGACGAGGGATTTGCTTTTATGAATACTTTACTATCTGAAATTAAAGCGACTTTTGAAGATAATGATGACTTTTTTCTGCAACCACTGAATATAAAAGGCATCGAACTTGTTTTTATGGGACTAACAAGCCTTATTGATCTCCCAAAGTCCATTGAAGCTTTGGAAGATAAGTTTGAGAAAAATTCAACAAAAAAAGAAATTCTAATGCAATTAAATAACAATGGAGAGAAAAAAGCGACTATAGCAGAAATAAGTTCTTCTGTCATCGAAGGAAAGCTCCTCGTTCTTGTTAAGTCTAAAGCAAATGTTGTTGCTTTAAAACCAATAGGTAAAAGCCTATCCAGATCTGTTGAATCATCAGAAAATGAACAGGTTTTACAAGGTCCCTTAGTAGCTTTTACAGAAGAACTAGATACAAATATCGGGATTTTAAGAAAGCAATTACCTACAGTAAATCTTCTTGTGAAAAATTATACAATGGGTAGGGATATTAAAAGGAAGTTGTCCCTTCTTTACTGTAAAGGAACAGCAAATCAAAAATTGCTAGACTCCATTATGGCTAAAGTTGAAAGTTCTCAGGAAAAAGAAATCAATAGTATTCAGGATTTAATAAAGGCAATGGGTATGCGTTCTAGTAGTATTATTGCGCCATTTAAGATAACGGAATTACCGGAAGAAGCAGCACATTCTTTATTAAAAGGAAAGATTGTGCTATTTTTGGATAATTTACCATTTGCGTTAGTTTTACCGGGTGTTATTTGGGATCTATTTATCCTTGAAAATGATCGAAATTTTACCTACCCACTGATGCTTGCCATAAGGTTGCTGCGCATCGTTGCTATCATTGTGTCGCTAATCGTACCTGGTCTGTATGTAGCTTTGGTAGCAGTAAATCCAGAGGTCCTGAGGATAGAGCTAGCCCTCTCTATTGCACAAAGTAGGGAAGGTGTACCTTATCCTGCCTTTGTAGAAATGTTGTTCATGCTTATTATTATGGAATTTATTATTGAAGGGAGTATAAGACTTCCTAAAAGTATTGGTCCCACAATAACGATGGTAGGAGGAATTATCATAGGCCAAGCAGTCGTGGAAGCAAAATTAGTAAGCAATATTTTAATCATATTTTTGGCTGCTGCAACTATCGCCAACTCGACCATTATTGGTTTTCAAAACGCTGCCGCTATCCGACTATGCAAATATATTATCTTAGTTTTTGCGGCACTATACGGTGTGCTGGGAGTCCTTGCAGGAATCTTCATTATTGCAGCATACCTTGCAAGTATACAGGTTTTTGGCATTTCCTATCTATCGTTCAATTTGGTGAAGGAGGAAGGTAAAAGTGGATAAAAGTCTTCAAATAACAGTTTTTTATATTCTTACACATATGGGACTAATCTTTTTCTTGTACCCTGCAAACATTATAGAAAGTACAGCATCAGCACATTGGATTCCTATATGTGTAGGACTTTTCGTACATCTTTTAATTGTTATTATTTATCTAAAGGGACTTCAATTCTTTCCTAACAAAGATATTGTTTCTATTTATACTGCTTCCGGGATACTAACAACATTTCTATTTCTTCTGCCGATAGGAGTGTATTTTTTAATGATAAATATTATTACAGTTCGAGCGTACTCCGAAATCATTATGATTATTTTTTTATCGAAGACACCTCTCTGGGCAATTATGGCGTTACTATTATTTAGCGCAACTTATCTTGCCTGTAAAGGAGTGAAAGCTATTTTTCAGACGGGGCTAGTATTGGCAATTTTAGTTATGCCTTTCATACTGTTTACCATAGTAGCTTCTCTTCAGAATGTGGATTGGCGTTATATCTACCCTCTATGGAATGATGACTTCTCTTTTTTTACTAAATCCGTCTATTATAAGAGCTTTTTCGCTATTGGTGGGTCCTTTTTATTTCTTGGTTTTGTCCACCCTATTTTGCCTTACCGCCCCAAAAGAGTCTTACTTAGCGTGATAGCTATCCTTCCCCTCTTTTTAATTTCTGTTTACCTTCCTGTAATGACATTTGGACAAGCTACCTCTTCCCACTTTTTATTTCCCTATGTAATGACGGTAGATGCAATCTACTTACCATGGCTTATGTTTAATCGAGTGACCATGTTCTTTCTCTTAGGTCTGGTTATCTTCATAACATTATTTATGGCGCTTGTATTGTGGAAAACTGCTAGAATTGTGCATGCTTTCTTACCTATACGAAATCAAGGTTTCCTTTTAATCCTATTAGCAATATTTATCTTTAGTTGTGCTATGTTTATTGCGGATTGGAAAGGGATTGAAAAGATCTTTGGTTGGAACACACCTCTACGATTTTATGTTGTATTTAGTGTGCCAATATCCGTTCTTATACTGGGTTTAAAGCAAACAAAGGGAGAAACCTCGTTATGATAATCAGAAAAATATCTTTTATCTGCTGTCTGCTCGTATTATTAAGTGGTTGCTGGGACAATAAAGATATTAATCATCGGTTAATGCCAGTTGTTTTGGGAATTACAGGGGATGATGATCAATACAAGGCTTATTTGCAAATCCCTAAGCCAGAAGAGGATGGAGTGGGATCACAGACTATAACAGAGACGGGATATACTATCAATCAAATTGTAGATAAAATAAGTGTGAATATGGAAAGTAGTATTGATTTACTGCATATTAAGGTAATTATTATAGATAAAGAACTTGCAGAGAAAGGGATATTAGACCTTATCACAGGGTTTATGAGATCTAGAGATATTTCCTCCAAGGCCCTAATGGTGGTTAGTGAAAGTAATTTAGATGACTTGTTTTCAGAGATACCGCAGTATACAGCACCAGATGGTTCCATTTTATTGGATTACTTTGAAAAAAATGCAGGATGGGAACCGCAGATTGCACTTACAAGAATTTGGCAAGTGTACAGAAGTATACATTCGTATACCAGAGACGTTGCCATACCATTAATAGGAATGGGTGACAATACTTTTTTAAATCATACGGGTTCCGCTATTATAAAAAACGGGAAAATGGTAGGTGAAATTAATACTGATGAGACTTTGCTATATAACGCCTTTAGTGGACACAGTACAAGTGGGAAAATAGAAGTTTTAGATGACGCCAGTGTGATGATTCTAGGTAATCAATTACACATTAAGAATAAGTTTGAAAACGAGATACCATACCTTACCACAGCAATTTCGTTTAAAGTAATGATACTGGAAACGAAAAACAATCCATCAGCAGAAAAAATAAAGAAAGAGGTCGATAACCTTCTCTTAAGTCGTCTTGAAGGTTTAATAGAAAAGTCTCAAAAGAATGAAGCGGATATTTTAGGGATTGGTCAATACTTTAGAAAGGAAATTTCTAGAGACAAGCTGAAGAATTGGCGATCCAACTATTTTATGGCTTTAAATTGGAATTTAGATGTTAAAGTAGATATCCAGAATGCCGGGAATTTGAAAATACCTTCTAAATAATTGAAGCCCATAAGCCAAATGAAAATTTGGCTTGGACTCGAATCAGCGGGAACTAATAATCTATAATAGACCTTCCTGTTCATATAAATAGTCATATGGGATATCAATAAAAATAAATACTTCCTCTGATATAGGGAAGGAGTATGTCCTTATACGTTCATCTCGTTCAATATCTGTATATAGGTCGGAGAGTATACCTTTTTTCTCAATGTTCATGCGGACAATATTTTCAAAAAAGTAAGGACGCCAGCTCCAGTTCTTTTGTCTTCCTTCATAATGGAGTTTCCACTCGCCGTCACTATTTTTCTCTGCGTTGGAAGAAAGTTGGTAACCGGCTTGATTACATATGTAAACACGGAATGTAATAGGATCACAGTCATTAGCAATGGTAAGTATTGTTTTATCATAGTGGTCTTCCACGTTTAATTTTTTTAGGCTTTTACTTAGTTGGTTGTTTATTGATTCCGTTAAATCAAGCTGGGCTTTCATTTTTTTCTGCTCAAAGGTGATGAAATGGTGAAAATCTTTTTTTATTTTGCCCTTACAACAATCTGTCGCTACAAATTCAGGCAGCTCTTGTGCGAAGTATTTTCCCTGGTAGTAACGACCACCGTTTCGCCAAGCATAGTTTAATTGTTGAAAGGTTGCTATGCCTTTAAACAGCAGTGTAGCACCAATTTTTCTTGAGAACATAGAGAGTAAATGGTGCACATCTTGATAGAGATGTGGTAATGCATCATTTTCTAGAAAAGAGGTATCTACTTTTAAGATATTTGGTTTAATCATCGCCAATCGTTCCAAGTTTCCATTTTGGTTCCCTGCATCATCAATTGCCAGGCGTATGCCAAGTGTTTGGATATAGGCTAGTAGGTGTTTGTAAGAGTCAATGTGTTTGATCACATAGTCTGCAGATAGTTCTAGCACGAGCCTGTTTAAGTTTAAACCTCGTTCTGCGTATGATTGCAATAGATTTAGTAATGTTTCTCCATTATCATTTAATAATAATTTTGCATTATAATTAATAAATAAAAGCGTTGATTGTTCTGTATGGAAAAAGAGGTCTAAGGCTTTTTGTTGGATAATCGTGTTCAATTCCAGACGAAATTCGCTCGGAATAGAATCGTCCTTAAAAAACCAATCTAGACTGAGCTTTTCAGAATCTTCGTAGTAGGGTTTTAACTCGTAGCCAATAATTAATTGATTTTCGGCACTAATAATCGGCGAAAAATATGGAACAACTTGCTCTTGATTCATCATGATATCTAAAGGGTCCAAATCGATCACCTCCATCTCTGGTTATATGTATTATAGCATGAGAGAAGGAGGATTTCTTTAATTTCAATTGGTGTAGTTTCAGATTGAATTGCTAAAATATCTCTTTCTAGATGCATCATTAAACTTCTTCTCATTTTCTCTCTCTTTAGAGAGCGGTTTAAATCCTCATACTCCATATTGGTTTCTCACTCCCTGCCATTTCATATTACTAATCTCAATAGTATATTTTGATTGGCCAAGTATTGGGTGGGGAGGAGTAACAGGACTAACTAAATAGGGGGAAGAGCATATAAAAAAGGATAGGAGTCTCCCTTTCCAGAAGACTTCTATCCTTATTTTTTTGCTTTTTCTAGTTTTAAAAATTGCATGCGCTCATTAAAAAGGGTGGGGTAGGATAAATATCCTAGCATAATACTTGTCACAACGGCTGTCGTTAGAAGGAGAAAAAGGATCAGTAATTGAAATAAAACTGCCTGTAAAGGATCTGCTCCAGCTATTATCTGCCCGCTCATCATTCCTGGTAGCTGCACAAGTCCAATTGTTTTCTGACTCTCAATTGTCGGAATGGTGCTTGCTTGAATCGATGTGATTAATTGCTTATGGACTGCTTGCTTCGGCGTTCCGCCAAGGGAAAGAATAAGCTCAGTATCTTTTGATTTTGACTCCACCTCTGATATAAAACGATTTAGAAACAATATGGAAAGCACCATGGAGTTTCCGATAACCATACCACTAATCGGAATAATGTACTGGGCAGTGGCAGGTGTTATGCCTAGGCCTAGTAGAATTCCTTGTGTTAGTATCTCAACTGTAAAAAAGGTAAGAATGAGCTTCCATGTAATCCCTTTAATTTGTACGCCTTTTTTTCTAGCGTTTTGTGTTGCTGCAGCTATCATAAGAATAATCATAAGTAGGATATAGATAAGATATTCCGACTCGAAAACAAATTGCAGAACATATCCTACAGCGAGAAGCTGAATAATAGATCGTACTGTAGCAATCAGTGTATCTTTTTCAAGTCCCAAATTTAATGTCTTGGACAATACAAGAGGAATAATAACAAAGATTAGTGTAATAGCCAGTGATACATAACTCATGAATTGTCTCCTTTCACAAAAAGCCTGACTTCATTGTTTTCAGGTTCGTCTAAGAGAGAGCTTTTTCCAGATTCAATGAGTTGTCCATCTATTAACACCCATGTATAATCCCCGATTGTTCGCGCTTGTTGAAGGTTGTGTGTAATCCATACAATAGTCGTGCCATAATGTTTATTAATCCTTACAATTAACGCTTCAATATCTTGTTGGGAAACTCTATCTAGAGAAGAAGTAATTTCATCCAGAAGTAATATAGAAGGGCGGTTTACGAGTGTTCTAGCTATCGATAGCTTTTGCCGCTGTCCACCTGATAAATCGTTTGTACTCTGGTCAGTAATAGTAATCGGAAGACCTACGAGTTGCAGTAATTCTTGCGCCTTTTCCTCTGAAAGATCCTTGCCTTGTAAAGTTAGGGGCATAGCAAGGTTTTCATATACTGTTCCGTCAATCATGGTTGCATCTTGCAAGGCAAAGCCAACCATTCTTCTTAATTCAACAGGTGGATAGGTTCCAATTTCTTTTCCCGCGATTAGTATTTCACCTGTATCCGCTGTATGTAGCCCATTGCATAATTTAAATAAGGTTGATTTACCTGCCCCAGAAGGCCCTACAAGCGTGGTGATTTTTCCTTCATAAAAAGTCCCGGAAAGGTTCTGTATGATGGTTTTTCCTTTAACAGAAAAGGTGACATTATTCCATTGAACTGCTGCATTTAATGATTGCATTTTTTCACTTCCTTTAGAGGTTGTTCAAAAAGTCCAGTAAAAATGACACATCGGTACTGATGACCTTCGACTAAATTCCGACACGTCCTGTGTCGAACGTCGAAGTCACCACATCCTGTGGAAGCTCGTTGGCTTGCTTTTCCGTTCCTCACGTATTAATTGCATACGTTCCGGTACTCAAAGCTACGCCGCCTCGAACTTCTCGGTCCTTTTTATCCTCCTTTTTGAACACGCACTTTTCGTGCAAATACGCTGCACTTTTCCTATTATGAGAATATCCATAGCGTAACATGTATGGATAAAAGAAAAAACTTCCACTATTTATTAGTAGCGGAAGTTCTTATATCCCCTATATTAGGTATCACCAAACGCTGCTTCACCAGTCCTCACCTTCTGTTGCTTTTAGGGTCGAAAGCATCTCTAAGGCCATCTCCAATAAAATTAATGGCAAGCACGGTTAAAAGGATGGCTAATCCAGGAGGAATCCAAGCTTCTGGATGATCGCGTAAAATACGTATGTTCTGTGCTTCTGAAATCATATTCCCCCAAGTAGGAGTAGGTTGCGGAATGCCCATTCCAATAAAGCTTAATCCGGATTCCACTATAATCATTGTTGCCATTAAGAGCGTTGCATTTACAATAATTGGTCCAATAGCATTTGGAATAAAATGCTTAAAAATAATCCGTAAGTCATTCGCCCCAATTGCCCTGGCACCAAGGATAAATTCCTGTTCTCGTAATGATAGGAAGGTCCCCCGCACAATTCTCGTTAAGGTCGGCCAGGCTGTTATGGCGATAACTGTTACAAAAATACCAACCGTTACTTTTTCAAGAATGGCAATAATAGTAAGAGCTAAAACGAGAAATGGTAATGCTAGGACAAGATCTGCTGCACGCATTATCATATTATCTACTTTTCCACCATAGTAACCTGCTACTGCTCCAGTAATGACACCGATTATAAGGGTGAATAACATAGCTGAAAACCCAACTGTAAGTGAAATTCTCGAACCATAAATTAGGCGTGCAAAATTATCTCTACCAGAGCCATCTGTGCCGAGTATATGATCTGCAGAAGGTGGCTTCTCAATAAGCATAAGATCCCCTTTTGTAGGATCATGTTCTGTTAAGAGAGGGGCAAATAAAGCGGCCAAAATAAAAATAACTAAGACCACAATACCTGCAAGGGCCAACTTGTTTTTAAAAAATCGTTTTCTTGCCAATGTAAAGGGACTCTGATTGTGTTTCTGAGTTAATGAAACTTGTATGTCTTCCGTAGAGTTTGCTTTCACATCATATCACCTCAATCATAGCGGATCCTAGGATCGACAATACTGTAAAAAATATCTGCCAGCAGGTTGCCAATAAGAATGGCTACACCTAATAGGAGTGTAATCGACATAATAACAGGATAGTCTCTATTTGTAATAGAGTTTATAAACAAGGTTCCAAGCCCAGGATAGCTGAAAACTTGTTCTGTTATAATGGCACCACTTAGTAATGTGCCAAATTCAAACCCCATTAAAGTGATGATTGGAATAATAGCATTTCGTAAGGTGTGCTTGTACAACACATTACGATCATTCATTCCCTTGGCTTTTGCTGTTCGAATATAATCACTGCCAAGTACATCAAGTACTTCTGATCGCATATATCGCATATAGGTAGCGGTCCCTGCAAGTCCAAGGGTTATTCCTGGGAGTACCATGTGATGGATACGGTTTAGGAACTCAGAAAAGCCCGTAATGTGTATGTTAGAGATGGTTCCTTGTGCTGGAAACCAACCCAATTTAATGGCAAACACATAAATGGCAATTAGACCAAAGAAAAAGTTAGGAATAGCCAGCCCTAAAAACCCGAAAGTGGTAGCACTATAATCAAGAGGGGAGTAGGGGTTTTTTGCCGAATAGATCCCAATTGGTATGGCTACAACTAAGGTAATGACAAGAGCGAACAAACCTAAGTAGACGGTATTGACAATTCTTTCGCTAATAAGGCTTTGAACATCACGACCTTTATAGTACATTGATTCTCCAAAATCCCCTTTTGCCATGGAAGTCGCCCAGCGAAAATATTGTACAGGGATAGGGTCGTTTAGCCCGAGTGCTTCTCGCTGCTCATTAAATACTTCAGGATCAACAGTTGGATCAAGAATCTTACCGGTAAAAGGGTCACCCGGCGCTGCTTTTGCTAGGGCAAACACAATGATGGACAGCATGATAAGCATCGGTATAAAAACAAGTATTCTTCTAATGATATATTTATGCATAAAAATCCCCCCCTATGAAGGAGGAGAGTATGCTCGCTGAGCATACTCTCTACTTTATTTTAGTTCACGTCATTAACCCACCATAGATGAGCATCTTGATACATAGTGTATGGTAATGGTTCTACACCTTGCAATCGTTTATTGTAGGCCCATAGACTATTTTGTGCGTACAATAGCAATGCAGGAAGATCTTCAGAAAAGACGGTCTGCCATTCGGAATATACTTCTGCACGATAATCCTGTTCAAAAGCTTCTGGTGCTTTTAATGCCTTTTGCATAAGTTCTTCTGATTCTGGGTTATTCCATCTTGAGAAGTTGTAGGCTGCCTGTGTTGCCCATAAACCAGATGGGTCAGGATCAGCACTTCCAAGACTCCAGCCCAATAAATATAAATCCCAATCGGTGTTGTCATTTGTTAATTCTTCTACATATGCGGTCATTTCTTTAGGCTGACGCAAATTGACATTAATTCCAGCTTCCTCAAGCTGTTGTTCAATTAATGGTGCAGATTTTTCACGAAGTTCGTTTCCTGTCGGATAGTCCATATTGAGTACCCATTCATTGCCGTCAGGATCTTCTCTGAATCCATCCCCATCTGCGTCCACATAGCCAAGTTCATCTAACATTGATCCAGCCTTGTCAGGATCATACGTGTAATTGGTTGCAGCAGCATCATCATAAGCCCAGAACTGGGTTGCGATTGGAGAATTAATTGGTTGCCCACGTCCGTATAGAAGTCCTTCTACAAGACCTTGGCGATTTACAGCATAGGAAATGGCCTGCCTTACTTTTGGATCAGCTAATTTTTCGTTTGGTACCCAATTGTCTGGCTCTAGAGCACCTGATTCTACATCCTCACCTGTACGATGATTATGCTTAAAGCCAAGGAGCTGATACCCAAAATCGGGTTGTTCAATGATTTCAATATTTCCAAAACCTTGTACGGTTTCAAAGTCAGCTGGCGGTATGCCATTTGGATCGGCAATGAAGTCTATCTCGCCTGATTCCAGTAATCCGGTCATAACCGATTGTGCGACTACTTTCCATACAATGCTCTCTAAGTACGGAATTCCTTGCCAATAATCTTCATGTCTCTCCAGAATATACTGTTCTCGTTCTACCATTTCTGTAAATTTAAATGCTCCTGTACCAATAACCGCACCAGCATCACGTGACTCCGCAGCTTCCGGCATTTCAGCTACTGGGATATCTTTGAAAATATGCTCTGGGATTATTGGGAAGCTCGCATAATACAGTGGGTTAATATTTGGCTCTTCAAAATGGAATGTAACGGTATAATCATCCTCTGCTACTACGCCTTCAAACGTATCTGTCTCACCTGAACTGTATGCAGTATAGCCAAGTAGGGGAAGGACGTAGGCAGTTCTTATCCCGCCTGCTGAAACATAATCCGGATCGGACATGGATTTGTATGTGAAAACAACATCTTCAGCAGTGAATTCTTCACCGTCATGCCATTTCACATCTTCTTCAAGCTTTAAAGTCAGGGAGGTTTGATCTTCGTTTGTTTCCCATTCTTTTGCTAAGCTTGGAATAAATTCAAGGCTCTCATTCTGGGATACAAGACTATCATGTGTAAAACTTAATATGTTAGCTTCATAAGCTTCCTCGTAAAAAATAGGATTAAACATACCTGCTGGTGCAGAATACATTGCCCCAGTCAATGTTCCGCCTTCTTGCGGGCCACTCTCGGCTTTTTCTTCCTTACCTTCTTCACCATCATCAGTATTTTCTGTTGTATCCTCAGTCTCTGCGCCTTCTTCATCGCTATCGTCATTACAAGCAACTAACAAGAAACCCATCATGCATAAAAAGACTAGCAGAATCAATAATCTCCTAAACGCTCTATTCATCCTAAAATCCCCCTTTATTCAAAGAAATGATTAAACCAATAATCATCCACACCCTCCTTTTCAGTAGTTTTATATGAAAAAAGGCAACATAAAGGAATAATGGCCTTTTTTGCACGTGAGGATAGCTTGAGATTTCTTTCGAAGAGGTTCTTATAAAATGTGTACTTGCTTTAAAGACGTGCGATTTATCCCATTACTTTGTTTCTAACTTTGAGGGGACGTTAGCTATCCATGATGTAAATGGCAGGATACCTCATGTTCTGTTCCAATAGCAGCTAATGATGGTACTTCCTTTTCACACCGCTCATGTGCAAACGGACATCTCGTCCGGAAGGCACATCCGGAAGGGGGGTTAGCTGGACTTGGTATGTCTCCTTTTAACTTTATGGCAGGTTCATCTGCCTTCTTCTTAGTAAGAGTTGGAATAGAAGACAGTAATGCCTGTGTATAAGGATGGGCGGGTTCCTGAAAAAGTTTAGAGGTTTGACCTATCTCTACAATTTTTCCTAAGTACATCACGGCAACGCGGTCACTAATATGCTTCACAACACTAAGGTCATGGGCGATAAACAAATACGTAAGCCCGAGCTCTTCTTGTAAATCCTTCATAAGATTTAGTACTTGTGCCTGAATGGATATGTCCAAGGCAGAAACTGGTTCATCGCAAACAACAAATTCGGGATTTGTAATAAGTGCCCTGGCTATACTAATTCGTTGTCTTTGGCCACCGGAAAATTCATGGGGATACTTTAAGCGGTCTTCAGCACGCAGCCCAACTTTTTCGATGAATTCTATCGCCTTTGCTTGCCTTTCCTTTTTTGATAAAGAAGTTTGAACAAGTAATGGTTCTTCTACCAATTCAGCTACACTCATCTTGGAATTTAGAGAGCCAAATGGATCCTGGAAAACCATTTGCATATTGCGTCGATGGGGGCGGAATTGATTTCTTTTCATCCTTGTGATATTTGCATCTTTATAAAGAATAGTGCCTTCGGTAGCATCAAGCAGCTTGAGAATAACCCTGCCAAGTGTTGATTTACCAGATCCTGATTCTCCTACAATACCAAGGGTTTCGCCTTGATTGATGGATAATGATATGTCATCTACTGCTTTCAGTTGGCCAACCGTTCTTTTTAAAACGCCACCCTTAATCGGAAAGTATTTTTTAATATTCTGAATCTTTAGGATAGACGTTTCTTCTTTTCTTTCATTTTTTACAGTCATTCCTTCACCTCCGCAGGATAAAGGTGACAACGAACATGGTGTTTCGACTCACTTGTGGACAAGCTTGGATTTTGTGAATGGCATTTTTCCATTACATGGGGACAGCGTGTTGAAAACCGACAGCCCGATGGAAAATCATAAGCGGGCGGAACGGTTCCTTTGATCGTGCCAAGTCGTTTTACGTCTTTATCTACCATAGGAAGGCTATCCAATAATCCTTGTGTATAGGGGTGTTTTGGTGATTCAAGTAATACATCAACAGTAGCTTCTTCTACAATCTGACCACCATACATCACCATCACCCGATCAGCATATTGGGAAACCACGCCAACATCGTGGGTAATTAAGAGAAGTGCCATTTGGAATCTTTCTTTCATTTCGTTCATTAAATCAAGGATTTGTGCCTGAATAGTAACGTCAAGGGCAGTGGTTGGCTCATCGGCTATTAATAACATAGGGTCACAAGAAATGGCCATGGCAATCATCACCCGCTGTCGCATTCCGCCTGAGAGCTGGTGAGGGTACTCCTTCATTATTTCTTCTGCTCTTGATAGACCAACTAGCTTTAATAAATGGACCGCATGCTGATGAGCTTCTTGTCGACTCATATTTTTATGCTTTCGAACAATCTCCGAGATTTGGTTTCCAATTGTAAACACGGGATTAAGTGCTGTCATTGGCTCTTGAAAGATCATCGCTATATCATTACCACGGATTTTTGTCATCTGCTTGGCGTTATAATTGGTAATGTCCTTTCCGTTAAGCGTGATTTTTCCACCTTCAATACGACCTGGTTTATTTATTAATTGCATAATCGAAAGAGCGCTTATGCTTTTGCCACTTCCAGATTCGCCAACTAGCGCGACAGTCTCTCCTGGGGAAATTTTGAAAGAAATATCATCCACTGCCTTAGCGGTTTTTCCTTCTTCTAGATGAAAATATGTCTTTAAATTATCTACTTGCAGAACGGCTTGCTGTGTCATGTTTTAACACCCCAATCTTCAATTAATAGAAGAAAAATATGATGGCTCTTTATAAAGTGAAACTTCATTTGGTGGGGGTTTCCCGACCTCCCCCACCAAATGTTAGTTGAACGAATCGGACCTTTACTGGCAGTTGATCCCTCACTTAGAACGCTTGATTTCTTCGCACATTCTTGAAGTGGGGGGTTTTACTGCCAGTTGAGGCGGGATAAATAGAATGATTCGTATAAAATATGAGATGAACTTGTATAATATTCTTTTTTTGTGAGAGAAAAGTATTAGGGTGGGACAAAAGGGTTACGACAGAAAAACAAACTCCCGAGCTTATTTATCCTCGAGAGTTTGTTAGGTAGAATCAGTTCGATTGTGGTAAATAAATTTCAATAAAATCCATCTTATCAGTCCCCCTACAGCTAGTCCAACTGGTAGAGAAAGGATTGGCAGCCACATTGGGCCGATTAAATAGCCGGAAATTTTGAGCCCTGGTGAAAATATTAGACCGAGTGTCACAAAGTACGCGGAAAACACGAGCGGTAAGTATGCAAAGGGCTTTTTACCACCTCCAGCATCTTTATAGGCATCCCAGATACTGAAAAAGTAAAGACAGGGATAAAACATTAGCCACATGTAATTTGTTTGTTCAATGGCTTCTTCAATTTTAAAATGAAAACTTAGTACGATAATTTGATTAAAGTTACCCAGCACATTAATGAGAAATTCCAAAGCTACAAGGGCTAGCCCCTTTACATACTTTCTGTTTAAAAGCTGCCCAAAACCCGGCAAGGCAATACTCCATAAAATCACTTCTAGTTTTTTGCTTTTTTCCTTAATCGTCGTCTCCATAGGCACACCTATTTCACTAATTCTTTTCTGTCAGCTGCAATAGGGGGCTGTTCCATCCAACCTTTTTCGATTAAAATATTGGCCGACTCATTCGCGTACTTGGAGATTTCAGCGGATAGTCGGGTATACTGCAGTGCCAAGTCATGTCGCGGGCTAGAAGATATTGAAACACCGTATTGTCCTATACTGGAATTAATTAAAGAAGCGACGATAAACATCATCATCTTATCAGAAAAGGGTGCAGTTGTAGAAGTTGTCACCTCTGACGTAACTAAAGGCGCGCCTTGAGGAAGGTTATCTTCCTGCAATAAATTAGAAAAAATCGTAAGGTGCTTTTTGGAGATTTCTTTTCCTTTTTCAAAAAGGCGTCGTAACTCCTTGGAAGACGCAACCTGACTAAAGCCAGTAATCAACGCATGTCCAAGTGCATTTCGTTGTGAGTGAAAAAGCAAGTTACTTATTTCCATGCCAAGCAATGGTCTACGATCTCCGAACCAGCCTGCAATAAAGCTGTCCTTTTTAACAAATTCTATTTCATGAGGAATGGGCAAGACCGGTTTTTTCGGATAAAGACCTTTTTGTTTGGCAAGTTCTTTTGTTTTTTTATGAAGCCCTATAGATGAATCTAAACACATGGAAAAAAATTGAACTACGTCGTCCCTGTCCGAAGCAGAGACAGCTGTACCAAACGAGGATATGGATATAATCGTCGAATTTAAAATGTAGTCGAGATATAAGGCATCTGAAAATAGCCTAGGAGCGTCTTTTCTAACATCTTTACTTGTAAAACCTTGGGGGATCGGGAACTCTTCTGCTTTAAACAGAGCAGTGATTTTGTTGACTTGCTGTTCCGTTAAGGCTTTGGTTTCTTCTAGTATTGCCTTTATATCTTGGTCTTCAACATGTGATAAAAAGTGACTTAGGCCACATATTGCAAGGGTATTGCTCTGATAGGTAGCCCATAGATGGGAGACTTCTGAAGCGGTAAGGCGAGCTGTCACTTGATTTTCTTCCATTTTAATCTCTACCCTTCTGAATTAAATCATTTCTGTCTACCATCCTTGGTGGTTCTTCAAACCAGTGGTTGTCAATCATTAACTTTACTCCTTCTTCTGCATAAAGGGCTATCTCACCACTGAGCCTAGCGTAAAGAGTTGCAATATCACGCCTTGTGTTAGTTGCAATGCTCAACCCATAAAAACCAATTCCCTGAGAAATCATGCCGACTGTATAGAACAGCATTAGTTTGTCGGAAAAGGGACTAATACTGGAGGATTCCGTCACATAACTGTCGGATCCCATAGGAGTAGCGATATTACTTTTTTCTAAATGATTGGAAAATGTAGATACATGTTTCTTAGCAATAGTATTTCCCTTTAATAAAAATGATTTTACCTCTTTTGATTCGGCAACCTGTGCAAAGCCTAATATGGTTGCGGCTCCTAATGTATTTCGTACGATATTAGAATATAACTGGGCAATTTCAACTGCGAGTAATGGACGCTTATCACCAAACCACCCATTTAAGAAGCTTTCTTTCGTAACAAAGTTAACCAAATCAGGAGTGGGAATTGTTGGTGGGGAAACATATAATCCTTTTTTCTGCGCAAGTGTAACAGCTTGCATGTGCATGGAATTAGCATTACCTAAAGATTCCGTAAAGAAATGATAAATGTCTGGATGAGAACTCTGTGAAACACTTATGCCACCGTTGGTCATGCCAAGGACAGACAGTTCAATCGTGTAGCTTAGCATATAAGCATCAGAATATAACCGCGGTGCTTCCACGTTAACATCATCTTCTGAGAAACCTTTAGGTATAGGACAAGCACTCTCTGTTAGTAATTGGCCGGCATTTTCTAACTCAAAGGTTGAGACCGCATAAACTTTTTCCAATAAAACACGTATATCCTGATCCTCAGCTTTTTCTTTGAAGTACGATAACATCGCTATCGTAGATGAAGCATTCATATACGATGTCCATAAATTTGCAATTTCAGAAGCCGTAGCTATTGTTTGTTTATCCATTGCAACCTTCCTCCTTTATTCCAATGTCTATAGTTTGGCATTCAACAATCGTTTTATACGTGTCTTCAAGTTTGAGTAAATAGTTTTCGTATAAAAATCCTCCTTTACGGGAAAAAAAAGGAAAGGTCATGCTTGTTTGAAGGGGGAGATATCATGAAGCGAAACATTTTTAGAAGACGAAAAATGGGGCAGGAGTCTGTTGAGGGGGAAGACTTTTCAGCAAATTTAGGCATTCATCTAGAAAAAAATCTGCAGGATCTCCAGGAGATGGTTGGAAGTCCAGGTGACTTAATCATACGTAGAATAACGCTTGGGGTGGATTTGGATGCTGCAGTTGTGTTTATTGACGGATTGAGTGATAAAGAATTTATACATAACAATTTAATAAAAAATTTACAGAGAAGTAGGGAGAAGGAAGCGGACAGTGATACGCCAGAAAAAATGCTCAACAAATTGCAGCTTGACCTTATTAGTATCGGCAGTGTTGAGAAAACAAAATCCTTAGATAAATCAACAATTGAATTGCTTTCAGGAAAAACGGTTGTGTATGTGGACGGCACCGCAGAAGTAATAGTCATCGGAACAGAAAAGTGGGAAAGCCGGGCAATTGAAGAGCCCCTTTCGGAATCCCTGATTAGGGGTCCAAGGGAGGGCTTCGTTGAAAATATCGAGACAAATAGAATGCTCATACGTCGACACATTCGTGATCCGAATCTCCGTTTTGAAACAAATGAAGTCGGCAGAAGATCAAAGAAAAAGCTTGTCGTCTGCTATGTGGAAGGTATCGTTAACCCAGACATTGTGAAAGAAGTAAATCGTCGTCTTTCCTCAATAGATATGGATAGTGCATTGGAGTCAGGTTATATCGAACAATGGATAGAAGACAGTTTTATGTCTCCATTTCCGCAAATGGATAATACAGAACGCCCCGATAAAGTTGTGGCATCCATACTTCAGGGTAAAGTAGGCATTCTTTTAGATGGTTCCCCTTTTGCGTTAATTGCTCCTATTACTATCGATAATACTTTTAAATCGCCAGAGGACTATTATGATCGATGGTTAATAGGTACATTTTTGCGGATTCTTCGTTATATTGGTGCGTTTATTACTATGTTCCTTCCTGCACTTTATATCGCCCTCGTTTCTTATCATCAGGGAATGATACCCTCACAGTTGGCATTTTCCATTGCAGCGACAAGAGAAGGAGTTCCATTTCCAGCTTTTGTAGAAGCTATTATTATGGGCTTCACAATGGAACTGTTGCGTGAGGCCGGTGCGAGGCTGCCAAGGACGATTGGACAAACGATTGGGATCGTTGGTGGACTTGTCATTGGCGAAGCAGCTGTCAGTGCCGGAATTGTCAGCCCCATTATGGTAATTGTCGTTGCCCTTACAGCGGTGGCTTCGTTTACTATTCCTTTATACAGTGTGGCAATATCCTTTCGCCTCATTCGTTTCGGGTTTATGGTTGCGGCAGCAGTGCTGGGGTTATATGGCGTTGTTTTGGTTTACATCATGATAAATATACACATTGTAAATTTGAAAAGCATGGGCGTTCCCTACTCCACTCCATTTGCCCCAACCTTTATAAAGGATTGGAAGGATTTGGTATTACGTGCTCCTATCCCAATTTTAAATGAGCGACCTAAAAGTCTGAAGCCAAAAGATAAAAGATCAGGAAACCTAAGGAGGTAAACGCGGGTGAAAGATTTTAAATATGGGGATGAAAAAATTAGTTCGCGAGAGATCATGATTGCTTTACCTGCTATGACAATCGGTGTAGGCATTCTTTCCTTGCCCCGTGATATCTCGCTACTTACCATTGCTGCAGATGGATGGATCGCACTTTTGGCGGCTGGTATCTTGATCACAATTATTACATGGGTTACGGCTAAGCTAGCTGCCAGTTATCCTGGCGAATCTTTTCTGTCATATGCTTCGAAACTGGTTACGAAGCCTGTCGCCATTCTTTTTACCCTCACGCTCGTTATTCAAAGTCTATTGCTGAGTGCATATGTAATGCGGGTCATTTCAGATATTGCGAAGACTTATCTGTTTGACCAGACCCCTGTTGAAGTTGTTTCCCTTACCTTTCTTCTTGTGGTAGTTTATGCAGTCTCGGGGTCCCGGGCAGGATTGTTTCGTCTGAACATGTTATTCATCCCAATTATCGTGATGATAACTTTAGTATTATCTTTATTCTCCTTGGGGTGGTTTGAAATTGATAACTTATTCCCTTTTTTTAAGACAGGAATGATGGACCAAGTAAAAGCTGCTGAAATAAGTAGCATGGCATTTGTAGGTTTTAATATCCTATTCTTTTATATTTCACTTGTTAAAGATACAGAGAAAGCACCTAGAGCATCAGTTTATGGAATGCTTATCGTTGTTTCTATATATTTGCTGATTTTTTTCATTTGTTTAGGAGTGTTCGGAAATGCTGTTGCAGGAAATCTTGTGTATCCATTGATTGAGCTAGCAAAAGAAATTGAAATACCAGGCGGGTTTTTTGAACGATTTGATTCCTTCTTTTTTGTTATTTGGATTATGTCTATTTTTAACACCACTGCTATGTCAGTCGATGTTAGTATCTATGCGTTACAATCCTTTATAAAGCTTAAAAAACTCACCTATCTTTTTAGTATGGCTCCGATCATTTATATTATTGGAATGGTACCAGAAGGATCCTTAGAGGTTGCTAAGCTGGGCTCATTCATTGGTTATTTTGGTATTATTTCTTCTTCGGCCATTGCCTTAATACTCTTCACTGTTTCCAAATTAAAAAGAAAGGGGAACCAAAATCATGCTGCTAAGTAAAAAGGCGGTCATATTTCTCCTTGCCACAACTATATTCCTTGCTGGGTGCTGGGACAGAGTGGATATAGAAGAACGCGGGTTTATTGTTGGCACGGCAATCGACTTAGTTGATCAGAAATCTGAGGATGAATATGAAATAATGATGACGAATCAGTTTGTCATCCCCTCGGGATTAGGTTCTATCACACAAGGAGGAGGGGACCAACAAGCGTTCATGAATGTATCGGAAACTGGTACAAGTCTGTTTAGAACCAATCGGAAATTTTCCCAAATAAACAGTCAGGTCCCATTCTATCAACATTTAAAGGTTCTTATTGTATCAGATGAGGTTATTAAACAGCCACGCCTTTTCTCTAATATTATGGATTTTTATATTCGAGACCATGCGATGAGGAGGTCTATTCGATTATTGGTGGCCAGAGGGGAAGCTAAGGAAGTGTTGGACTCAAAACCAGAGAATATAGTTCTTCCAGCATTGTATCTCGATGATTTGATGGAGAGTACAAATAGAAATGCCTCTACTATTAAACCCACACATGTTGGGGAGGTACAAGAGTTGATCCTTAACCAGCAAAGCTATGTGCTTCCAACAGTTAAAAAGGATGGTTTATTAGCAAAATACGGGGATGCAGTTGTTATGAATGGGGAAGAAAACTTGATGGTTGGCTCGCTTAATGAGGAAGAAACCAGCGGGGTCGGGTTTATTGTTGGAAGTGTAGAGGGTGGAGTGTTGGAAATACAAGTTAATGAAAGCTTGGTAGCGATTGAAATGACGAAAATAGAACAAAAAATGAAAATAAAAAACAAGCAACGGAATAATCTACAGGTCGATATATCTATTGAAATAGAAGGGAATATTGCAGAACATTTTGGTGGGGAAAGCGTATTAAAGGAAAAGTATGTAAATAAGGTTGAAAAATCAGCAGAAAAAAAAGTAAATGAATTGACTGCGAAATCTATTGAGAAGGTACAGGGGGAGCTTAACACAGATGTTCTTGGAGTCGGTAAAAATCTATATCAGCATCACTACGACCTCTGGCAAAAAGTAAAGGATAACTGGGAAAAAGGAGAAGACTACTTTTCAGGCGCTGTTATTAATGTAAAGGCCAACGTTGAAATAGATAGAGTAGGTTCATCTGATCGAATAAATGTAAAGGAGAGGGAGTGAAGCGGTGGTTCAAAATTTGATAGATAAGTTTCCTGGGTGGGTGGTTTTTTTTAACGCTTCCTTGGCATTTATAATCCCTTTCTGTATTTACCTAATAAATAAAAAGTTGCATGAATATGGTGACCCAGAATGGAAGAAAACAAATGATAAAAAAGGCAGATAGTAGACTTCATTGGGGTAATGATACAATGAGTATAGAAGTTTGTTTTTGGAGGAGAGATAGAAATTGAATATTGATGAATTTAAGAAAATGGATGGCGTGGAAATGGCTGAAAAAATTCAACGGAAAGAAATAAAACCAAGTGAACTATTAGAACATAGTTTTTATCAATTGGAAATGGTAAATCCTGATTTAAATGCCGTTATTTCTTCCAGAATGGAAAAGGCCTTTTCAGAGACGGATCGTTTTTATTCGGCGGCACAACCTTTCGCAGGAGTCCCCGTATTACTGAAAGAAACGCAACGGTTAGCTGGGGAGAAATCTACCTCTGCTTCCAGGCTTCTACAAGACAGTGTAGCGAAAGAAGACGCTAACTTTGTAAGCGAATTTCGTAATGCGGGGTTCCAATTTGTTGGTCATACAAATATACCGGAGTTCGCATTAAAAAATATCACAGAGTCTTCTGTGCATGGACCTGCTAGGAATCCTTGGAATCTTGGGTTTACACCAGGGGGCTCCAGTGGCGGAGCAGCAGCGGCTGTAGCTTCAGGAATTGTGCCGATCGCAGGTGCAAGTGACGGAGGCGGTTCTATTAGGATTCCTGCTTCCTTTACAGGTCTTTTTGGTCTCAAACCAACAAGGGGCCGAACCCCAGTTGGACCAGGAGTAGGGAGACAATGGCAGGGAGCAGCGATTGATTTTGTTCTCACTCGAAGTGTAAGAGACAGTGCAGTAATGCTTGATGTTTTACAAACAGTGCAACCAGAAGCTGCCTTTCAAACACCGTTGTATCCTAAAAAATACAAAGACGTACTAGAAAAGCCTTTGGACAAAAAGCTACGAATCGCCTTTTCTACAGTGTCACCTGTAGGCACTCCCGTTTCAGCAGAAGCAGAGCAGGCTGTTTTACAAACTGTAAAGTGGCTTGAGGCGGAAGGGCATATTGTAGAAGAACAGACTCCAGATATTGATGGTGTTCAACTAATGCAAAATTATTATGTGATGAATGCTGGTGAAATGGCTTCCGTTATGGAACAACTGAAAAAGATACAGCATAGGGAGCTAACAGAGTTAGACATGGAATTGGAGGCATGGATGCTTTATCAAGGAGGAAAGCATGTAACTGCAGCAGAGTATGCAACAAGTATAGCTTTATGGGATGTTGCTGCCGCTGAGGTTGCAATTTTTCATGAAACATTTGATTTCTATATAACCCCAACTACAGCGTTTCCTGCACCTCGTGTAGGAGAGTTAACTGCAACGGAAAAAGATGCAGAGGTAATGCGGGATAAAATGAAGCAAGCTGAGCGGGCAAAACGGCTGGAGCTCATTTATGAGATGTTTCTACCAAGCTTAACGTATAGTCCTTATACACAGCTGGCTAATCTTACAGGTCAACCAGCAATGTCTGTCCCTGTTCATTTTACAGAGAATGGACTGCCACTTGGTGTACAAGTTATTGCTGGTAAAGGGGAAGAACACCGTTTATTACAACTTGCAAGCTTACTAGAAAACGCTTCCTCGCTGTGGAAAGGAATGGAGCATAACCCTTACTTTAACTAGTATTTAATGGAATTTTTTTAAGTGTTAATCTTGTGAATAATGCTAGTATTACTTTTATTTTATTAACGGTTTCAAATTAGTGACTTAGCCTTTATAATGTTACCTACGCACCGAAGATTCGGTGTTATTTTCAGAATATTACTCATATGGAAAAAGGGAGAGGAATATATGGGGAAGACAAAAAAAGGCTTATTCCAAAAGTCACTAGATGGGATAGAGTTTCTTGGTAATAAACTACCACATCCCGTCACATTATTCGCAATATTAGCACTACTAGTATTGGTGTTATCTGCGGCGCTTTCTCAGTTGGGAATTAGTGTAAAACATCCCGGAGGAGAAGGAGAAATGGTTGAAATAACCAACCTGCTTAATGCGGAAGGTATTCAGTACATTTTCTCAAGTATGACAGATAACTTCATCGGCTTTGCTCCATTAGGTGTTGTGCTTGTAACAATGCTCGGAATCGGAGTTGCAGAACGTACGGGCCTGATCAGTGCAATGCTTCGTGGTTTTGTACTATCTGTACCGAATCGTTTTATTACGCTAGGTCTTGTGTTCGCAGGGATTATGTCCAGTGTGGCTTCAGATGCAGGATATGTAGTATTGCCGCCATTAGGTGCCTTAATCTTTGCTGCGCTAGGAAGACATCCATTAGCCGGACTTGCTGCTGCATTTGCTGGTGTTTCAGCAGGTTTCAGTGCGAATCTATTGCTTTCGGGTACTGATGTTATGCTAGGAGAGCTAACGATTGCTGCGGCATCTATTGTTGACCCTGCTTATGCCGAAACGATGAATATCGCGATGAACTATGCCTTTATTGCTGTTTCTGTTTTTGTGCTTACATTGATTGGTACATGGGTAACAGAGAAGGTCGTGGAACCACGTCTTGGAAGCTATAAGCAAGAAGATAAGGAAGCAACAGATGATAACCTTGAAGGATTAAAACCGATTGAGAAAAAAGGATTAATCTGGGCAGGGGTATCATTAGTAATTGGCTTGGGTCTGACCGCATTGCTTATCCTGCCAGAAAACGCTCCAATGCGGGGCACAGAAGGTTCGACAATGGACCAGATTGTTCAATCACCGTTTATGAGCTCGCTTGTTCCAATTATTGCGATCCTTTTCTTAATTCCAGGACTTGTATATGGAATAGTAACAAAAGTGATTCGTAATGATAAAGATGTGGCAGGGCAAATGTCTGACACAATGGCATCAATGGGAATGTTTATTGTACTAGCCTTTACAGCAGGTCAATTTGTGGCATATTTTAATGAATCCAACATGGGTCTCGTGCTTGGTGTATACGGAGCAGATTTTCTAAAAAGTATTAACCTGACGGGAATTCCACTCATTTTATTATTCATTTTAATTACTGCTTTTATCAACCTATTTATTGGGAGTGCTTCAGCAAAATGGGCCATGATGGCGCCGGTATTCGTACCGATTATGATGCATTTAGGTTACTCTCCTGAATTGACTCAGATGGCTTATCGTGTAGCTGATTCCACAACAAATATTATTTCACCTTTAATGACTTACTTCGCAATTATCATTGCATTTGCCCAGAAGTATGACAAGAAGATGGGTATCGGTACATTGATTTCCACTATGATTCCGTATTCCCTTTTCTTCCTCATCGGGTGGACAATCATGCTTATCATTTGGATGTTGTTTGGTATCCCGCTAGGACCAGGGGGCCCACTCGAATATCCCAACTAATTAAATAGAATGACTTGAAAAAAGCCGAACGCTTATGGGTAAATTCACCATATTGTGTTCGGCTTTTTCTATGTGTTTCTAAGCAGGCACTCTTCGCTTTTGTATGTCTAGCTACGAGCGCCAGAAACTAGGTGACTTCGCTAAACGCCTTGCGATAAAGAAGACTTGCCGATTGGTTCAACCAGAGGCTTAGTCGCACTTATACCTGGAGGGTGAAAGGCATCATTGGTTCGTCAAATAAGGTAGGTCGACTAAAACCGGCCTTGCCGGCCAACGCCGACATACCCCTTTTGCAGGGGCATGATTTCTTTATCTCCTACGGAGGATGCTCCATTAAATCCGCCACTTTGCGTGGAAACATGGAGCCACTTGCATGACCAGGCGCAGCCACTACGTGGGCCCGGAGGATCCGGGTCATGCCGACGTTGACCCAGGACGGGTCGTGTTTAGTCGGCGTTCCATAAACAGGCGCTCTTCGCTTTTCTATTTTGTTTGATTTATTCCATACGAGGATAAAAGGAAAGGAGAAGGTGAAAGGAGGAATTGCATGACGGCAGAGGTAGCAATTATGAATAAGTTAGGGATGTCTTTAGCGGCTGACAGTGCAATCACGAGTGGGAGAGATGGTGTGCAAAAGGTTTATAATTCGGCTAATAAGCTGTTCTCTATTTCAAGCGCTCATTCTGTTGGAATCATGGTGTATGGGGCAGCATCTTTTATGGAGGTGCCATGGGATGTCATTATCAAATCATACCGTGATTATGTGGGGGATGACAAACTTCGTTACTTATCTTCATACATGGAAGACTTTATCGCATTCATTAAACAAGATGAAAGGTTTAATGTAAAAGAAATGGAAGAAGTCATCATATATCGATCTTACTCCGATACGCTTAAGCGGTTAATAAAAAAAGTAGAGGAAGAGCTGGAAGAAGAAAGGCAGCAGGACAAAAAGGTTACGGACAAGGATGCCACAAGGTTATTGAACAATCAGATTGACAAAGTACGTAAAGAGTTTGAAGAAAAAGAAGAAGTCTTTATAGAAATGGAACTTGATTCATTTAATCAAGAATTCCATGAGGTGATTCAAGAGATCAACGATGAATTCATCTCATACACCATCCCCGAGCACATTAAAGAGAAACTCTCCATGCTAGCTTTTGACGTCGTACGAAAAGATTACTTTAGTTTAGGGAGTACTGGTCTTGTTATCGCCGGTTTTGGAGAAGAAGAGATATTCCCGAGGCTGTTAAATTATCGATTAGAAGGATTTGTATTTGGTCAATTAAAATATAAAAAAATATTGGAGAAAAAGATTAGTTATTCAAATAGTAAGGATAGTGGGACTGCTGCTATCACCCCATTTGCACAAAGAGAGATGGTTGATTCTTTTATGGGTGGGATTGAACCAAACATGGAGGATGCCATACTAGGGATCGTGCAAAAAGTTTTCTCAACCTATCATCAACAGGTGGAAAACCATCTTCCGCTTCAGCTAACAAAAGATCAGGTTAGCAAGATGGAAAAAATGGGTAAAGATGTGTATGAGTCCATCGAAGACGCTGTGGACGAATACAGACAATCCAATTATATTACCCCTTTATTAGGGATTGTCCGTTCCCTTCCTAAGGAGGAATTGGCTGACATGGCAGAGGCACTAGTTAATTTAACGTCTTTCAAACGTCGGGTTTCCAGAACCACGGAGTCAGTAGGTCCACCAGTGGATGTGGCAGTCATCACAAAGGGAGACGGTTTTGTCTGGGTGAAACGAAAGAATTATATTGATCCCGTCTTAAATAGCTAGCCCTATTATGGTCATTATCTTGGGAAGGAGTTGTAGATGCTATGATCTTGCGAAGTAAATCGGATAACGAAGAATACTTTCATATCCCGCAGAGTGATCGACATGATTTCCAGCTGGAAGATAAAGAGAAGGAAGAGAAGAACAATGCAGCAGAGAAAGCTTTAGAAAAAATCAAGAAAAAAATTGAGAAATCCTGATATGGCAAGTTTGAAAGAAATATACAAGAAAAAGTTATAATAAAAATGTTTAATTAACAGCATACGTGGAATTACAACAACTGTAGGCAAGGATAAGCCAAAAATTATTGAGAGGAGATGTTAAACATGGCTAAGAACAATAACAATAATGGAAAAATGTCTCGCGAACAAGCAGGACAAAAAGGCGGAAATAAAACAGCAAGAAACCACGATCAAGAATTCTATGAAGAGATCGGGCAAAAAGGCGGAGAGACGACAGCCAAGAACCATGATCAAGAATTCTTTGAAGACATCGGTCAAAAAGGTGGGAAAGCTACCTCTCGTAACCATGATCAAGAATTCTATGAAGAAATTGGTTCAAAGGGCGGAAAAGAAAGAGCACGCCAAAATGATAACAACAATAGCTAACAGCTAGACGTTGGACAAGTCTTTAAAAAGCACATGATTAGAAAAGCTAGATTGACTACACTTTTTATCTAAAATTGAGAGGAGATGTTAAGAATGGCTAAGAACAATAACAACAATGAAAAAATGTCTCTAGAACAAGCAGGGCAAAAAGGTGGAAACAAAACAGCAAGAAATCATGACAAAGAATTCTATCAAGATATTGGACAAAAAGGCGGAGAAACAACTTCCCAAAATCATGACAAAGAATTCTATCAAGATATTGGACAAAAAGGTGGAGAAACAACTTCTCAAAACCATGACAAAGAATTCTATCAAGATATCGGAGAAAAAGGCGGAGAAACAACTTCCAAAAATCATGATAAAGAATTCTATCAAGATATCGGACAAAAAGGCGGAGAGACTACCTCTAAAAATCATGACCAAGAATTCTATGAAGAGATTGGTCAAAAAGGTGGGAACTCTCGCGCCAACAATAATCAACAACGCAACAATAACAACAACAATTCTTAATGTCAATAGATAAGTTTAATAGAGAGAGAGAAGCATCGTGCTTCTCTCTCTCTTATTGTTTATACATATGTTTAAAGGGAGAAGGAAAACGGTCGTAGTTGGCATGATACACCTTCAAAAAACTTCCATTCCTGTGTATGTGAATCTATGAAAAAGTATATAATAGGAATGTACTGCCACGGAAGATATCTTTTCTTCATAGGTCTTTTTTAGTATAGTTATAGTATATATCGTATTGATTATTACGTTATGTACATTATCATATTACGGATGAGTCAGAGAGGGGTTCATAATTAATGCAGGAAACGTATGTTTATAACCAACGAATAGGAGATGTACTCGATAATATAAGAAAGGTTATGATAGGTAAAGAGGAAGCTGCAACGTTAAGTCTAGTAGCCTTACTAGCACAAGGCCATGTTCTACTAGAGGATGTGCCGGGCGTGGGCAAAACGATGCTAGTGCGTACCTTGGCAAAATCCCTGGATTGTGATTTTCGTAGAATCCAGTTTACTCCAGACCTACTACCTTCTGATGTAACAGGCATCTCTATTTATAACCCAAAGGAACTTGAATTTGAGTTTCGTGGTGGACCGATACTTGGCAACATTATTTTAGCTGATGAAATAAACCGTACCTCTCCAAAGACACAGTCATCACTCCTTGAAGCAATGGAAGAAAAAAACGTTACCGTTGATGGGAATACCATTGCTCTACAACAGCCTTTCTTTGTTATGGCAACACAGAACCCTATTGAATATGAAGGAACCTATCCTTTACCTGAAGCCCAGTTAGACCGCTTTATTTTAAAACTTAAAATGGGTTACCCGACCTTCGCAGAAGAACTAGAAATGCTGGAACGAACTGCCGGAGATCATCCAATTGAATCCATAGGTGCGGTCATGTCCCGTGAAGAATTGATTCAAATTCAGGAAGAGGTTAAACAGGTCTATATAGATAAAAACGTACAGCACTATATTCTTAATCTTGTTTCAAGTACACGGGCAAATGTAGCAATTTACCTAGGTGTAAGCCCACGTGGCTCGATTGCATTGATGCGTGCTTCTAAGGCATATGCCTATATCCACGGAAGAAGTTACGTTATTCCCGATGATGTGAAATATCTTGCCCCGTACGTACTTGCCCATCGTGTTATTTTAACTTCAGAAGCAAAATACGATGGCACAACAAGTGAGCAAATATTGGAATCTATCGTGAGAAACGTGCATATCCCGATTCGGAAGGAATTTACTTAATGAAGGGAAACTTTAAGTTCATCGGAAATTTTGCGTTTATACTTTTTCTAGTGGTTTCGCTTTTTGCATATGCAATGTTTCAAGGCGGGTTTGTAAGCTGGTTTTTGTTTTATGCTTTTTTGCCATTTGGCATTTACCATATCGGCTTGCTCCTTTACCCGATGCGAAACTGGAAGGTGTCGAGAAACTTATCCCGTCACGTCATACAAGCAGGGGACGGGGTAGACGTCACCATACATGTGAAACGTCCCTTTCCTTTTCCGCTGTATTATTGCATTTGTGAGGAAGTTTTTCCGGCCTCGCTTCATCGGATCGATAGCCGCAAAGAAAAGTTCCATTTCATGAAGAACCCTGAGAAGCTATTAAGTAAACGAGAGATTAAGAGAATTGTGTTTCCATATTTTAAAAGGGAATTTGAGTTAACCTATTCTATGAAACAAATCCCGCGCGGGGAACATCAGCTTCGCGATATCCGAATTCGAACAGGTGATGTGTTTGGAATGGTAAAAAAAGAAGTCGTCTTTACGGTTGAAGAACAGTTAATAGCATACCCAAACGCAAGGCCGGTGAAGATGGAAAAACAAATTAGTAGTTATGGTCAAGGGTCTGTCTCTTCCCAATCCTTACATTTGAAAAATACAAATGTTGCAACAGGGGTTAGGGAATACATGCCTGGTGATAAATTTTCTTGGATTGACTGGAAACAGACCGCTAAGAAAAATACAATGATTACCAAGGAATTTGAACAGGAAAAAAGCACGGAGATCTTACTCGTACTAGATAGCTGTCTTTACGATGTTGAAAACCACATCAGCTATGAAGCTCTGTTGGAATTGGCGATTTCACTTATGGATGAATTGTATAAACAAGGGACAGAAGTAGGCTTACTTACCATTGGGGAAGAAACTGTACACGTTCCTGTGCACAACGAACCAACAAAAAAAGAGTTAGTGCGTCAACACTTGACCAGACTTCAACCAGGTGGAAGCAAGCCTTTTCCTCTAAAGTTAAAAGAAGAGCTAATTAAGCTAGACAGCGGCAGTATTGTTATATTGCTTACAAGTCATATTGATGAGGTTTTTGGTGATACGGTCAAAAAAATGAAGCAGCGAATGAAGCGCGTCGTTGTTTTATACGTACCAACCACTGGAAGTATTTCAGAAACAGAGCAGCATGCAATAGAAAGGTATCGTTTTGAAGGTATTTCTTTCTGTGTGTTATCTGCGTCAGCACTAGCAACGAATCCTCTAGAGGTGAGCCATATATGAGAAATACTACAGAACAAAAATCATTTTTCTACATCTTTCTTCTGTACCTTTGTGGTTTCTTCCTATTTTTAGAGTGGCTCTATCCACTCGGGGATATTACAGACACAACGGGGCTAAGCATATTTGTTTTTTATGCTGTGTTTTGCTTCTTGATCTCTATATTCCAAATTAGATGGTGGGTTTCCTTTCTATTAAAAGGGCTTGGCATGCTAGTTGCGTTAAATTTGTTGTTTGCGGGTCCCGGCTTCCTGTCACCAGAGTGGTTTGCCCTCGTGTTACAGGATGTTGCACATAATCTAACAGCACTTTTCGGGCGTGAATGGTATGCACTTACCCCCTTATTTCGTAGCGGGCTTTTCCTCCTGTTAATTTGGCTGATGAGCTACTTGTTGCATTATTGGTTTGTTGTAATGAAGCGCGTCCTTTTATTTGTGCTATTAACCTTTATATATTTAACCGTACTCGATACGTTTACCATTTATGATGGTGGTATGGCTATTGTTCGCATATTTTTCCTATCGTTTATCGCTTTAGGGATGGCGAATCTTATGAAAGAACTAAACAGCGAGTCGCTACGGCTTCAAAAAATGAGGAAAAATCCTATTTGGATACTTCCTTTGATTTCCATGGTTCTTGTTTCAACATTAGTTGGACTTGCCGCACCAAAGTTTTCCCCGCAATGGCCAGATCCGGTGCCTTTTATTAAAAGTACAGCAGAAAATGCTGGAAATTTTGAAGGCGGGGTCCAAAAGGTTGGATACGGAGAAGATGACTCACAACTAGGTGGATCCTTCGTGCAGGATTATACACCGGTTTTCGAAGCAGTTGCTGAGGATGACCATTATTGGCATATTGAGAGCAAGGATGTTTATACAGGAAAGGGCTGGGAGACTTCCACACCTCCCGATTATAATCAGCTCGATGGATCCAATTGGGAGCTAACACGTACCTTCCTGCCGAGTGTGGAAACAGAAGCACGAGAGGCCCATGTGGAGTTCATGGGCGATACCTCCATTGAAAAGCTAGTACATCCGTACGGAATCACGAGTGCATATTCGGATGCAGGAGCAGATTACTTTATTGATGTGGAAACAAATTCCATTCAAACAAGGATTAATAATGAAGTAGTAAGCCTGTACAACTATACGATTACCTATGAACAGCCAACTTTTTCGTTAACGGAATTAAGGGAAGCTGGTAATAATGATCCTTTCCTTGATGATAAATATACAAGCCTTCCCGACCTTCCTGACAGGGTAGGAGAGTTAGCAGAAGAAATTACGGACGCTTTTGACACAAGGTATGAGAAAGTAAAAGCAGTTGAACAGTATTTCGGTACAAATGGTTATATCTATCAAACAACGGACGTTCCTGTTCCTGAGGAAGACGAGGATTATGTAGATCAATTTCTATTTGAATCAAAGGTCGGGTACTGTGATAATTACTCGACTTCTATGGTCGTTTTATTGCGTTCCCTGGACATACCAGCAAGATGGGCAAAAGGATTTACAAGTGGTGAAGTGAAGGATTTCAATATTGGCCAAAATGGTGAGCAGGACCTGTACGAAGTAACAAATGCAAATGCCCACTCATGGGTAGAGGTTTACTTCCCTGAAATCGGATGGGTTCCTTTTGAACCAACACAAGGTTTTTCCAATCCTACGGACTTTCAGGCAGAAATGAATAACAATGATGAGCTTGATCAAGAGACTGCACCTGAAACTCCTGAACAACAAGAAGAACAAGAACAGCCAGAACAGGATGTAGAAGAAGAGGACGATACAGCAGCAAGTGCGGCTAATGACAATGATGGTTTTTCCTTCCAATTCAATTGGATATTCTTCACTGTAGTAGCTGTTGTACTTGGTATATTGTTAATCCTTGGCTATCGAAAGAGATTTCGTTGGCAAGCAAAGCTAGTCGCGACAAAATTAGATAGAACAGATGGACCACAAGGATTCCAGGATGCTTATCATTTTCTAATTAAACTATTAAACCATCACGGCGTACAAAAACAACCAGATCAGACGTTAAGAGAGTATGCACAACAGGTAGATAATGCCTATCATACAGACGACATGAAAAAGTTAACCTCCCGTTATGAGCAAATGCTGTACCAAAAAGAGTACAGTCATGTTCAAGGACGTGATTTGACACAATTATGGAAAGATTTAATAAAACGAATATTAGGTTGACCTGTCTGTTGAAGGTTAGTAGAATAAGGGAGTATTAAACGAGTTTGAATAAATATATGCCTTTCGTATATCCTCGATAATATGGATCGAAAGTTTCTACCGGAGCACCGTAAATGCTCTGACTATGAAGGCAGAATTTCTATAGGTACGTGTACAAAAAGCCTGGGATTTCTGCCTTTTTGCAGCTTTTTTTAGCTGTGGGAAGCTAGAGGTCTGGGCTTTTTCTATTAATGAATGCCTTTATCCCGGAGCAAGCGTCCGTAAGACTCCCACTTCAAAACATGAAGTGAAGCCGAAAGTTTTTAGTGGGAGTAAACGGACGCTAACCCCCCGATTCGTTCAACTAACAATCAGTGGGGGAAGAACGAAAACCCCCACTGATTGAAGTTTCACTTTATTACCGAGTTCTAAAATATTGCTACAGATAGGAGACAGCAAATGGAAAACAATGAAATGATTCTAGTTCTTGATTTTGGGAGCCAGTACAACCAACTAATTACGAGACGAATTCGGGAGCTTGGCGTTTATAGTGAACTGCACTCTCATAAGCTGACCGCAGAAGCAATTAAACGCATGAACCCGAAAGGAATTATCCTATCCGGTGGACCGCACAGTGTCTATGATGAAAATAGCTTCCGCTGTGACCAAGGGATTTTTGATCTCGATATTCCTATCCTCGGTATTTGTTATGGAATGCAGTTAATGGCATTGCATTACGGAGGAAAAGTCGAGAAAGCTAAAAATCGTGAATACGGAAAAGCGCTTATAGATATAAAGGATCAGCCAGTTCTTTTTCAGGATACACCAGAGAAGCAAACAGTTTGGATGAGTCATGGTGATAAAGTAATCGAAGTACCAGAAAACTTCCAGACGGATGCAACGAGCCCGTCAACTCCTATTGCTGCGATGAGCCAACCATCTAAGAAACGCTATGGTGTACAATACCATCCAGAAGTGCGTAACTCAGAGTACGGAAATCATTTATTAAAACAGTTCGTCTATGAAGTATGTGAGAGTGAGGGAGACTGGTCTATAGAAAACTTCATAGAAATGGAGATAGAGAAAATCCAGGAAAAAGTTGGAGACAGTAATGTTTTATGTGCATTGAGCGGCGGAGTGGATTCCTCCGTTGTTGCAGCATTAATTCATAAAGCAATTGGTGATCAGCTAACTTGTATTTTCGTTGACCATGGTCTACTTCGCAAAAACGAAGCGGATGATGTGATGAAAGTATTCGCGGATGATTTCAATATGAATATTATCAAAGTAGATGCGAAAGATAGATTCCTATCTAAGCTAAAAGGTGTGGATGATCCAGAGAAAAAACGGAAAATCATCGGCAACGAATTCATATATGTATTTGATGATGAAGCAGCGAAATTAGAAAATATGGATTTCCTTGCACAGGGAACCCTTTATACAGATATTATTGAAAGTGGTACAGAAACTGCTCAAACCATTAAGTCCCATCACAATGTTGGCGGATTGCCTGAAAACATGCAATTTGAATTAATTGAGCCACTTAATACGCTGTTCAAGGATGAAGTACGCGAATTAGGTTCCCAGTTGGGGATCCCTGACCGCATTGTTTGGCGTCAGCCATTCCCAGGACCAGGACTTGCGATTCGAGTTTTAGGCGAAGTAACAGAGGATAAATTGAAAATTGTCCGTGAATCTGACGCAATCCTTCGTGAGGAAATTGCAGCTGCCGGCCTTGATCGTGATATTTGGCAGTACTTTACCGTACTTCCTAACATTATGAGTGTTGGCGTAATGGGAGATGCTCGGACGTATGATCATACGATCGGTATTCGTGCAGTGACTTCAATCGATGGCATGACCTCCGATTGGGCAAGAATTCCTTGGGATGTACTTGAAAGAGTATCCACACGCCTGGTCAATGATGTAGAGCATATCAACCGTGTAGTGTATGACGTAACGAGCAAGCCACCAGCAACGATTGAGTGGGAATAGACTTTTTAATAGAATGATTTTTCTTTGCAAAACAAGGATCCCTTTCTTCACATTAATTGTGAAGAAGGGGTTTTTTTGTGTAGGTAGAATTATAAATTCCCCATCTTTTGTATAGATAAAGCAAAATACCTGCCAAAATTCGACAATTTTCTTCACTTTTCTTTGTCAAAAGCCGATATTATATAAGTTAAATCATGTAAAAGTAAAAAAGGAGTTTGACTATGAACAGCAGTTTACAGGCAGTCGTTAACATTGCCCCGATAATTAAAGAAACGTTAGGGCCAACCGCCGCAATGGGGATCATAGATACTGAAAAATTTGTGTACTTTGAACCATCTACTATGATTAAACTTGATGTAGCAGTTGGAACGCCCGCAATCCCTGAATATGAGGTATACGCTCGTGCTATAAAAGGAGAAAAAATTAGTGATGCCACAATGGATCCGGCTATTTTTGGTGTTCCTGTTGTGACGGATGTATTACCAATCAAAGAGGAAGATGGAGAGATTGTTGGGTTATTATCCATGAGCCGAACTTTAGAGCATCAAGTACGTCTCGATAAAGAAATAGAAAGCATTAGCCAGGTAATTGACAGTCTTCAAGGAAAAGTCCAAAACGTCGCAGCACAAGCCGAAGAATTATCAGCAACAAGTAATGATATTAATGAACAGGCAACCAAAGCTAATGATAATTCAAAACATATAGGTGAAGTAGTTCAGCTAATTGAACAAATCTCCAATCAGACAAACCTGCTTGGTTTAAATGCTGCAATTGAAGCGGCACGTTCAGGAGAAGCAGGTAAAGGATTTGGGGTGGTTGCCGATGAAATTCGTAAGCTATCTGACAACACAAAAGGAGCTGTCAAAACGATCGGCAAATCATTAAGTGAGATCCGTACTAGCATTGAGAATCTTACCTTAAGTATTAATGAGGTATCTTCATCCTCAGAAGAACAGTCAAAAATCATGGTGGAGTTCATGGATGATATTCAAAATCTTGATAATAAAAGCAAAAAAATTGTAAGCTCTATGAAAAAAATAACAAACCAAAATTAAGGAGAGTGAAAGACATGCATCCAACACTTAAAGCTATGGTAACTACTGCTCCTTTATTAAAGGAAATACTCGGTGAAAATACGATTATTGCAGTAACAGACAAAGAAAATTATGTCTACTTTTCTCCTTCTAAAAGCTATGATATAGGAGTAAAGGCCGGAGATTTTGCCATGAAAGAAGAAAATCAGGCGCTTATAAAGGCAATAGCTGGAGAAAAAACAAATGAACATATTCCCAAAGAATATGTTGGTGTAGCTATACAAAGCTCCTCCTCTCCACTAACAGATGAACATGGTGAAATTATCGGAGCACTCATGATTAGTAAGACCTTACAAGAAGAGGAAGAAGTAGGAAATGAATTACTGGAGCTTCGCGGGATTATTAACAGTCTGCAAGGAAAAGTAGAACATGTCGCTACACAGGCTGAAAAGTTGTCCACAACAAGCGCCGATATTAACAATCAAGCCACTATTGCTACAGCAAATTCAGAGGAAATTAGTAAAGTTGTCCAATTGATTGAAAATATTTCCGCAGAAACAAATCTGTTAGGTTTGAATGCATCTATTGAAGCTGCTCGCTCGGGAGAAGCAGGTCTTGGTTTCGGTGTTGTAGCAGATGAAATACGCAAGCTTTCAGATGGTACGAAAGAAGCCGTGGGTACAATAGGGAAATCTCTATCCGAAATACAGGACAGCATCAGTAACCTTAAACATAGTATTGAAGAGATTTCCATTTCTACGGATGAGCAGTCCACTGTGATGACCGAATTCACCGAGGATATTAGCAAACTTGATAAACAAAGTGAAGAAATTACGCAGTATGTAAAAGAAATTATGTAATAGATATTTTACTAGATTAACTAGAAACAAATCTCTGAAGTGCAAAAAAAACTATTGTAAAAAAAGATTCCCATTATCAATTAAAAATGATAACGGGAATCTTTTTTAGGTTTTCGTGGAGTTTACAGAGTGGGTTGTTCCCTGAAATTTTAAACTGCTCGACTAATATGGAAGTTTAATTGTTATTTGAATAGGCGCATTATAAAATTCTGATTTTAATAAAATTTAATACGTTAAGTTCTTGACAGAGTAGTTAAGATAGTGATACTATTCAAAACGTAATCATTACGATTTAAAAAAGAGAATGGGAGAGGGAAAATGAAAAAATTACTTACTAGTTTATCAATCTTATTGTTTATTAGTTTCTACTTAACAGCATGTCAAAGTACGGAAGATGATGCAGTGGATGCAACACAGAAAGAAGAACAAGAAGTACATAAAGATAAGAAACATGATCATGAGAAAGATGAAGAAGAAAATTTGGAAGCACCAGAAGGTATTGAAATCGAAGGAGTTGCTGACCACTACCATACGGGAGATAAAGTGGAGCTGACTGCAGTATTGAAAGAAGGTTCGGATTTTGATCATTGGCACTGGTATAGTAGAGAAAGTGAAAACGAGGAATGGGAAGTTATTACAGGTCAAGAGTCGGAAAAGTTCACAGGTGAAGCAACAGTAGATGGTTTAGAAATTAAAGCAGTTTTATTCAATGATGACCACGAACCTAGTGTCCAATCCGCACCAGTTGAAGTTGTCATTGATGATCATCATGGTCATGATGAAGAAAGTCAACAAATATATAAAGGTTATTTTGAAGATAGTCAAGTAGAAGATCGTGAATTATCTGATTGGGAAGGAGATTGGCAATCGGTTTACCCATATCTTTTATCTGGAGATTTAGATGAAGTGTTTGAACATAAAGCAGAGGATGGAGATATGACGCAGGAAGAATACAAGGAGTACTACACCATTGGATATGAAACCGATGTAGAGCGAATCATTATTGAGGATGGCCATGTGACATTTTTCGAAAATGGGGATGAATATTCCGGTGAGTACAAATCAGATGGTTACGAAATTCTCACCTATGAAGCAGGTAATAGAGGTGTTCGATTTATATTTGAATTAGTTGATGGCTCAGATGAAATGCCACAGTACATTCAATTTAGTGACCATGATATATTCCCAGTCGACTCACACCATTTTCATTTATATTGGGGAGATGATCGTGAAGCACTTCTAGAGGAAGTTACAAATTGGCCAACGTATTATCCTTCTGACTTAGACAAGGATGGGATTGTTCGTGAAATGCTAGCACATTAATTATTTAATTGGTGTGGTATTGCTCAGAAAACCTCTAATTGAAGGTTTAGAAAACAACTGAATTTAAAGAAGAAGGTATTTTTTTAACTTATAAATCGTAATAATTACGTATTACGCAACATTAGGAGAATGAATAATGAAGAGAAATTGGCTAGTCATCATTTTATTTAGTTTAATCTTGAGTGTCACTCTTTTGGGATGTAATCAAAACGAAGATGAAAGCACTACGAATGGCGAGTTATCTGTTGTAACATCATTTTATCCTATGTATGAATTTACTCAACAAGTAGCAGGGGACCGAGCAGATGTATCATTAATGGTCTCTGCGGGAGAAGATGCCCATCATTATGAACCAAGTGCACAAGACGTAGCAGGTGTTAGTAAAGCAGATGTCTTTGTATATAGCAGCGAAGAAATGGAACATTGGGTGGAGAGTTTATTAAACACAGTAGAAAATGATAACCTTGTGATCGCACGTACTGCTGATGGTGTGGATTTAGTTGATACTGAAAGTTCAGATCATGCACATGCGGGAGAGCAAAATCAAGAATCTAATGCAAATATGACCATTCAAGGTGTTGCGGACCATTATCATACTGGTGACATGATCGAGTTAACAGCCGAACTTGATGAGGAGGCAGAATATGATCACTGGCACTGGTATAGAAAGGAACATGCTGATGCGGAATGGGAAACTATTCCGAACCAGGGGGGAGCTGAATTCGAATATGAGGCTTCGGGAGAAAGTTTTGAGCTCCGAGCAGTTCTTTTCGATGACTCCCATAATGAATATGCAGCATCAGAATCAATAGAAATTGTGATTGATGATCATCAAGGTCATCATCACGGAGATGACGAAGAAGACACACATGGTTACGACCAAGCTGATAGTGAAGAATCTAGTCAAGGTAATGAACATGAAAGTGTTCAATCGGTTGAAATTGTTGGATTGGCGGATCACTATCATACAGGAGATGTTGTGACACTTGAAGCAGAGCTTCCAGAAGATGTGAACTATGATCATTGGCATTGGTATATACGTGAAAATAAAGCTGAGGAATGGGAAGCATTATCTGATCAAGGAACGAGTCACTTTGAGTATAAAACAACAGGAGAAAGCTTTGAAGTCCGAGCGCTCCTTTTTGATGGAGATCATAATACGTATGCGGAATCGGAGCCAGTGTCCATTATTATTGATGACCATGAGTCCCACGATCCACATATTTGGTTAGATCCAGTATTGGCACAAGAGCAAGTTAATATCATTCGTGATGCGTTAATTGAAGCAGATCCAGATGGAAAAGAAATGTATGAAAAAAATGCAGAAGCTTTTAATGAAGAGCTGCAAACATTAGATCAAGAATATCAAGATGTGCTTAAGGATGTTGAAAATCGGGCCTTTGTAGTGCAACACCAAGCGTTTGGATACCTTGCGCAGCGGTATGATTTAGAGCAAATCGCGATTGGTGGATTATCCACAGAAGTAGAGCCAAGTCCATCGCGAATTGGTGAAATCGCAGACCTAGTGGAGGAACATAATGTCCCAGTAATTTATTATCAACAGGGAGCCAATTCAGCAATTGCCGAAACTGTTGCTACTGAAACAGAGACAGAGACTGCAGCTTTATATGACTTAGAAGTATTGTCGCAAGAATTACAAGCTGAGGACTTAGGGTATGTGGAGGCAATGCGTCAGAACTTAAAATCTTTACAGTTAAGTATTAAATAACTGAAAAACTAAGATCTTATTGTGGATAAAGTGAAACTTCAATCAGTGGGGGGGTTCGTTCTTCCCCTACTGATTGTTAGTTGAACGAATCGGGGTGTTAGCGTCCGTTTACTCCCACTTAAACATCACGGTTTCACTTCATGTTTTGAGTGGGAGTCTTACGGACGGTTGCTCCGGGATAAAATGAAAATAAGTAAAGAAAGGTCGCTTAATGGTGCATTATATTGAAGTGAAAAATCTTGCCTTTCAGTATGAAGAAGAACCAATATTAGAGAATATTTCATTTGAAGTGGATGCGTCAGACTTTGTGATGTTAACGGGAGAAAATGGCGCAGCAAAGACGACACTACTGCGCAATATTCTAGGCTTACTTAAACCATCTAAAGGAAGTGTCCAAATTTCACCTAAAAACCATTTTGGGGAAAGGTTAGTTATCGGATATGTTTCCCAGCAAGTTGCATCTTTTAACGCTGGGTTTCCGAGTACAGTGCTGGAACTCGTCCAATCCGGTCGTTATCAAAGAGGTAAATGGTTTAAAAAACTAGATAAAGATGACAGGGAGCATGTTCGACGCTCCCTTGATTCAGTTGGAATGTGGGAGATGCGCCATAGAAAAATAGGGGAGTTATCTGGTGGGCAAAAGCAAAGAATTTCTCTTGCGCGTGTGTTTGTAACAGACCCTGATTTATTCGTATTGGATGAACCTACAACAGGAATGGATACAAATTCTCGTGAAGAATTTTATAAATTACTAAAGCATAATAGTAGTGAACATGGGAAGGGAATTTTAATGGTTACCCACGACCACCAAGAGATTCGACATTATGCTGACAAGCATATTGAGCTAGTGAGGAAGGAGGACTCACCTTGGAGATGTTTTTCCATGGATTCATGCAAAGAGCTTTCCAAGCCTCATTCTTAATATCATTAATTGCACCCATGTTAGGGTTGTTTTTAATTTTACGTAGACAGTCTTTGATGGCAGATACCTTATCACATGTTTCCTTAGCTGGTGTGGCACTAGGCTTGTTAATTGGTGTCAATCCGACTTTTACCAATATTATACTGGTGTCGGTGATTGCCATAGTGTTAGAATATTTGCGTGTAGTGTATCGCACGTATTCGGAAATTTCTATAGCAATTCTAATGTCGGCCGGGATGGCACTAGCATTAGTTCTGATGGGATTAAATGACGGTGGCGCAACTTTAAGTATGAACCAATTTTTATTTGGCTCCATTGTCACTATTAGTGAACAGCAAGTATGGATGTTATTTGTCCTAACAATTATAATTGGTCTCTTATATTTAATTTTTCGGAAACCATTGTATATCTTAACATTTGATGAAGAAACAGCCTTCACAGCCGGTTTACCGATTAAAACGATGTCTGTGTTGTTTAATATCTTAACAGGGGTCACGATTGCGGTGACTATGCCTATCGTGGGAGCCTTACTGGTTTCAGCAATTATTGTTCTACCTGCAGCTATCTCGATGCGTTTAAGTAATCGTTTTAATGGGGTAATTTTAATCGGAACAGTGCTTGCTTTAATAGGGATGTTTAGTGGTCTAGTCGTTTCTTATAAAGTAGGTACACCGCCAGGAGCTTCTATTACATTAATCCTACTTATCGTTTTTGTTGTAACTACACTTGTGAAAAAAATTTCACACTACATAAAAATAGAGAGGCTATTTAAAAGAAACAATATTTTATGAGCACAGATTAATTAGCGTTCTAAAAGATTACGCTGCAGGTCGTTTTTTGCCAAATGAGTGGAAGATGTAAAAAAGAGGCCATCACACTAGTTGAGTGTAAACTGTAAATATAGAGTGATAGTAAAATAAGGCTCGTGAAAGCGAACAATGGACTTTTAATCAAAGTTATTGTTCGCTTTTGGTTGACTTAGAGCAAATGACCTAGTATGATAAGAATGAATTTAATAGAGATGCGTATAATTTCGGGAATAGGGCCCAAAGTTTCTACCGGATCACCGTAAATGATCTGACTACGCAGAAAAGCAATCGTTTGGGGGCGGGATAAAACTCGCTTATCTACACGTTCGTCTTTTCTGCTAGAGGAAACGCGCCTGGTCATGGATCATGCGCGTTTTTCTATTCCTAAATATGAATGATGTAAAGAGGAGGAAGAGGCGTGAAAAAGTATTTTCGCTTTGAAGAATTAGGAACAAATTATAGAACAGAGTTTATGGCTGGATTAACCACTTTCCTAGCTATGGCTTATATCTTATTTGTAAATCCATCGACGCTATCATTAGAAGGAGTCGATCAGTTACCGGATGGGGTAACAAGAATGGACCAAGGGGCTATTTTTGCAGCAACAGCAATTGCGGCTGCTGTTGGTACATTGTTTATGGGAATCATAGCGAGATATCCTATCGCTTTAGCACCAGGAATGGGCTTAAATGCATTCTTCGCGTACACGGTTGTATTAGGATATGGAATCCCTTGGGAAACAGCTCTTGCAGGGGTTTTAGCTTCAGGACTTATTTTTATTGTACTAACGTTAACAGGGATAAGAGAGAAAATCATTAATGCCATCCCAGCAAATTTAAAAATGGCTGTGGGAGCGGGGATAGGATTATTTATCGCGTTTGTTGGTTTTCAAAATGCAAACATTATTGTCGGCGATGATGCGACCCTGTTAGCGCTTGGAGATCTGACTTCTCCAACCGTGATGCTTGCTGTGTTCGGTGTTATTATTTCCGTGATTTTATTAACTTTAGGATTTAAAGGCGGTATTTTTTATGGAATGGTGATTACTGCCATTGTCGGTATGATCTTTGGACTAATTTCTCCACCACAAGGGCTAGGAGGAGTTGTTGGCGAAGTACCGAGTCTTGCGCCAACTTTTGGACAAGCCTTTTCGCATTTTGGAGAGATTTTTACGATTGAAATGCTTGTAGTTATTCTAACTTTTCTATTCGTTGATTTCTTTGATACGGCGGGAACCCTTGTTGCAGTGGCTACTCAGGCCGGATTGATGAAGGATAATAAGCTACCTCGTGCTGGTAAAGCGTTGTTTGCTGATTCAGCTGCAACAGTTGTCGGGGCTTCACTTGGTACATCAACGACTACATCTTATGTAGAATCTACTGCTGGTGTAGGTGCTGGGGGGCGATCTGGATTTACTGCTGTAGTAGCGGCTGGGTTCTTCCTTTTGGCATTGTTCTTTTCACCGCTATTAAGTATTGTAACATCGGAAGTAACTGCACCTGCTTTAATCATTGTTGGTGTATTAATGGCATCTTCATTAAAAAGTATTGATTGGGATCAGTTTGAAATTGCTGTACCTGCCTTTTTAACTGTCGTCACAATGCCACTGACATACAGCATTGCCACGGGTATTGCGATTGGATTTATCTTCTATCCGATAACCATGTTATTAAAAGGACGTGCTAAAGAGATACACCCTATTATGTATTTGCTGTTCGTCATTTTCATCATGTACTTTATTTTCTTGAATTAGTTACGAAATAGCTGCAAAAGAAAAAATTCACATTCGCTATACAACTAGCGAATGTGAATTTTTTTACGCTCTCTTATTGATCACGTTGATGCACGTATGCTTCTTTGCCAAATGGAAGCAGGTGATAAAGTGTAATGAGTATTGTTCCCGTTGTGGCAAGGATACCCATTCCATAGTATAAGGTTTCACCGCCAAGGGAATCGATAATAGATCCTCCCACCAGTGAACCGATAATCCCTGATACCCCAAAGAAAGTGGCAAAAAACACAAGGTGTCCTGTTGATTGCAATAGTTTTGGAATCAATCGGGAAACATAATTGAATGCTGCTAAATAGAAAACCCCAAAGGTTAAACCATGCATGAATTGTAGCCCAATAATATGGATCGGGTTATCAACGGAAGCGTAAATAAACCACCTTACACTGTAAATGGCACCCGCAATAATGATAAACACAAGCGGATGGTATTTACGAAACCAAAAGCCCGCTGTTGCAAAGACAAGAGCCTCTGTAAGAACTCCAGTAAACCAGGCAAACCCAACGAGTCCTTCACTTCCACCAAGCTGCGAAATATAAAGGCCGATATAACTATCATTCGCCCGGTGTGTAATCGTTAGAAACATAATAAGTAACAAGAAAATAACAAAGGACTTATTTTTAATAATAGCACTAACGTCTCTTAACTGAACCGGTTCGGAATCAACTTTTACATCCGTCAACCCAAAGGACACGACTAAAGCAAGCACTCCGAAGCATAGAAATGGGATGATCATGTATTCTATTCCCACTCTTGTAAGTACTTCGCCAATAATCAGAGAAGAAGTAGCAAAGCCAACTGAACCCCACCAGCGAATTGCACCGAAAGAAACGCCAAAATGCTCTGCGCGACGTTGAGCTAGGCTGTCTCCTAAAGCTCCAATCGGGGTAACAAAGAAATAGAAAATGGCCCCCATAAGAATAATTGCGAGTAATGTGTTCATCTGGAAAAAGATAACGCTAGTTACAAGCAGCCCCACGATACAAATTTGAATAATCCGTTTGACTGTTTTGTATTTATCACTCATATACCCCCAAAAGGGCTGCGCGAAGATAGATGCAAGTGGCCCCACTGCGAGCACCCAACCAATTTCAGTACCATTTAGCCCTTTATATTTTAAATACAAGGGCAAGTAACTCAGAATAATCGTATTTGTAGCATGAAAACTAAACAAAAGCATTTTTAAAGGTGTTAGAGAATCACGACTGAACAAGAAATCCGCTCCTAATCTATGAATATATAAAGTGAAACTTCAATCAGTGGGGGTTTTGTTCTTCCCACACTGATTGTTAGTCTTACGGACGGTTGTACCGAGATAAAGGCTATTATACTATTATCACGTGAAGAGCGATAGAGTATTTAGGTAATAAGCTTGTCCCATCTCCGGAATTTACGAGTACCTGTACCTAGATTAGCTAAGCTCGATTAATCCCAAGTCTTTTCAATGAATTCATCTCTGCCGGATTTTGCTCGATCTTCCTTATATTCTTGCTCATTCTTTTTATAAAAATCCTGGTGATATTCCTCTGCAGGGTAGAATGTTGCGGCAGGAAGGATCTCGGTTACAATCGGTTTTTTAAAGCGACCGCTCTGTGCAAGTTCTTCTTTGGATAGCGCTGCTTCTTTTTGCTGCTCTTCATCACTGTAAAAGATGGCAGCACGATAGGAATCTCCACGATCTTGGAACTGTCCACCATCATCGGTAGGGTCAATCTGGCGCCAATATAATTCTAGTATTTCGCTGTAGGAGATCACATCAGGATTGTAGGTGATTTCCACAGCTTCATAGTGACCTGTGTCGCCAGCTTTAACCTGTTCGTAAGTTGGATTCTCGACATGGCCACCTGTATAGCCTGAGATCACTTGCTTTACGCCATCCCACTGGTCGAAGGGCTTCACCATACACCAAAAACATCCACCTGCAAAAATAGCTTTCTTGTATTGAGTCATGTTACATTCCTCCAGTTCGTCTATGTTATACTCTAATAAATTATTATTTCCTCGTAGAATAAAGATACTATACCATAGATAAAGCGGGTGACATAATGGAGGAACCTTATGTACATAAAATATTTATTAGGGATAAGCACAGGTTTGCGCCACATCCTGAGATAAAGACCTTTGTTGGGAAAACAGGGTTGGACGGAAATAAAGTAACAGATAATCCAGACAAGGCTATTTTTTGCTACCCAATCCAGCATTACACCTATTGGAATGACATATTAGATCCACCGTTCTCCGGCTTTGGAGAGTTGGGAGAAGACATGGCCGTATTGGAAATGGGAGAACAATCTGTTTGCATCGGTGATAGCTATGCTGTTGGCGACACGGTACTTCAAGTATCACAACCTAAGTCGGACACGCGCTTCCTGGATAAAGAAATGGCTATGAAAATGCTGAAAACCGGAAAAACAGGTTGGTATTTCCGAGTTTTAAAAGAAGGAAATATGCAAGCTGGCTCTGACTTAACATTGCTTGAACGTCCTTATCCGAACTGGACAATTGCTGCGTGTAATGAAGTAATGCATTTACAGAAGGGGAACTTGCGGCTTGCGGCTGATTTAGTGGCATGCCAAGCCTTAGGAAACAGCTGGAAAAATATATTAAGTAAACGTGTTGGTCACATTATCTAAATCGCAAAAAAATATAGCATACTTATAGATGTTCACTAAATGAACACCCCGAATAGGGTGTTCATCTTCCAAAGTCTTCTTATTCATCCTCCAATAATCTGACATTTACTCTTCGTTTATTGCTTGTTTCAGAAATAAGTCGGTGTAACCGAATATATACGAGACCATTGCGATAGGTTGCGGTTATTTTATCGGAACGTACTGGAAAAGGCAGTGAAATTTGCCGTTCAAAGGCACCCTGCAGAATTTCTTCCTTTATAACTTGACCGCCACCAAACTCAAGATCAATGACACCTTTTAGCTCTAGCGTAGCCATGTCAGCATAAATATCAATCTTCTCCAAATCATGTAACCCAGGAATATTTAAGACACAGAAAAGCTCATGCTCTGTTTGATAAAGGTTAATTTGTGGAATGTTAGGTTTAATGATACCTTCAAATTCGTCCCAAAAATTATCACCAAAAAATTGATCCATGTTTTTTTTCCAATCACCCATCTGTTTAAAAGGATCCATTATTTCACCTCAACATACACTTTTTCTGTATCATATGCCCAGAATAAAATGGGGTGCAGATAAAGTGAAACTTCAACCAGTGGGGGGACCCACTGATTGTTAGTTGAACGAATCGGGGTGTTAGCGTCCGTTTACTCCCACTTAAACATTACTGTTTCACTTCATTTTTTGAAGTGGGAGTCTTACGGACGGTTGCACCGGGGTAAAAAGTGGTACTGAATTAACCTGATCATTTCATATCATCTAGAAATCATGTATTCTAGGAGGGTGATATTGAAATAGATATATTTTTGTTGTACATTAGGAAAGTTTAAAATTTCAGCAAGGAAGCAAAATCGACGCAGTTGAAATTTTAAGGTGCCAAGTATAAGAAAAACGTACACATTCTCTAAAGGACCAGCGAATGCGAGTTTTTCTAATAGGAACTTAGATTTAGGAGGTATTTATATTGTTAAATAATCCACTTATGATGGTCGCTATTATCTTAGTGATCAATATTGTGTATGTCTCGTTATCCACGATCAGGATGATCCTTACGCTTAAGGGAAGAAGATATATTGCTGCTTTTGTAAGTATGTTTGAAATTGTTATATATGTACTCGGTCTCGGACTAGTACTTGATAACTTAGATGCAATCCAGAATTTAATTGCCTATGCAATTGGTTTTGGGATCGGGGTAGTGGTCGGATCGAAAATCGAAGAAAAACTTGCCCTTGGTTACATTACAGTCAACGTCATTTCCTCGAATCCGGATATTGAATTTACCAGGAAACTACGGGACAAAGGCTACGGTGTCACGAGCTGGTTTGCCTATGGGATGGATGGCGACCGTCTATCTATGCAAATCCTAACACCAAGGAAATACGAATTACGTTTGTATGAGACCATTAAAGAAATTGATCCAAAAGCATTTATTATTGCTTATGAACCAAAGCAAATTCATGGTGGTTTCTGGGTGAAACAAGTACGAAAAAGTCGGCTGGCTAACCCTAAAAAAGCCGCCGAAGCAGCGAAAAAAGACGGGCCTATCGTACCACCAGTACAGGCCAAACCCACAGCACCTAAAAATACACCAAACAACAACGAGTGAGCCTAATACTGGCTCACTTTTTTTGTGACCTAACGTAGTGAGTTGATAGGAGAGCCAAACTGGTTGATAGGAAAGGCGAAGTGGTTGATAGAAGAGCCGCACTGATTGATAGAAGCGCCAAACTAGTTGATAGAAACTCCCCCTCTGCTGATACAAAGCCCTCACTACTTTCCCTTAGCCCAACCATCATGATGAACAAAAGCCCAGCTCGCAGAATAGGCTGATTGCATGCATGGAAAAGTTGAAGGAGGATGAACATGGCTTATTATCCGAATCAAGGAATTAATCCTGAGGAGTTACCAACACAATTTCCACCACAGCATCAACCACAACAGCCTGGTATTGAATCGTTGATGACTCCTAGGCCGATTATAGAAAATCCAGGGTACAGAGGGTCTGGCAAATTAGAGAATAAGGTAGCAATTATTACAGGTGGGGACAGTGGAATTGGCGCAGCAACTGCTATCGCTTTTGCCAAAGAAGGGGCAGATATTGTTATTGCCTATTATTATGCTTATGAAGATGGGGATGCCTATCGTACGAAACAACGAATTGAGGAGTTGGGCAGGACCTGTATACTTATCGTCGGGGATTTGCGAGAAGAGGATCATTGCAAGCATGTGGTGGAGGAGACAATGCGGTACTTCGGCAAGATTAACGTCCTTGTGAACAATCATGGAGTCCAATTTCCCCAACCAGGATTGGAAGATATAACGCGGGAACAGATGAAAGCAACTTTTGAAACGAACATTTATGCCTTCTTTTATTTAACAAAAGCAGCTCTTCCTTTTCTTGAAAGTGGCAGCGCAATAGTTAATACCTCCTCTATTACCTCATATGAGGGGCAAGAACAACTGATCGATTACTCTGCGACGAAAGGGGCAATTGTAGCCTTTACCCGTTCGCTTTCCCAAAATATTGTAGGGAAAGGAATCCGTGTAAATGCCGTAGCACCAGGGCCGATTTGGACGCCGCTCATTCCAGCGAGCTTCTCTGCTGAGTATATCGCAACTAAATTTGGCAAGGATGTACCAATGAAACGTGCCGGTCAGCCATTCGAGCTTGCTCCTGCGTATGTCTACTTAGCCTCTGATGATTCTTCCTATGTAACTGGCCAGGTGATCCACGTAAATGGCGGCGCACCAGTAAGTTCCTAGAAATTGCGGTGAAATAAGTAAATTGTATTAAAATAATAACTTCCTTAACATTCATTAATGCTCCTAGTTGCTTCTCAGTATTTTTGTATGAACACCAAACAGCTGATATCTTTTATTTTAACCAAAAACCGAACATTAACTAAAATTAACAAACTAATGTTCGAAAACTATATTGACACATCACGTAGGATTTTGTTATGCTAAATGCAACAATTAAATACGGAACCTCATATATTTCTGAAGATATGGTTTGGAAGTCTCTACCCGGCGCCGTAAATGCTGGACTATGAGGGGAGATGAATCGTTACAAGCGTAATGATCTGTTTTCATGTATCAAAGGGGTAAGTCTATTCATCTTCTCTCAAATCGAGGGATAAGAATGGACTTTTTTTATTTCATATAAGTCAGAGAAAGAGGGTTTTTTATATGGCAATGGTTGGTGTAATCATGGGAAGCATCTCAGACTGGGAAACATTAAAGCATACATGTGACGTGTTGGAGGAGCTACAAATTCCTTACGAAAAGGACGTAATATCTGCACATCGTTCGCCTGATGAAATGTTTCGTTATGCAAAAGAGGCACGGAATAAAGGGTTAAAGGTTATTATTGCAGGAGCTGGAGGAGCTGCTCACCTTCCGGGAATGGTTGCATCGCAAACGACACTTCCAGTAATCGGAATCCCTGTTGAATCGAAGGCCTTGAACGGATTGGATTCCTTACTTTCTATTGTCCAAATGCCTGGTGGTGTCCCAACTGCAACAGTAGCAATCGGGAAAGCTGGTGCGACGAATGCAGGTATTTTGGCAGCGCAAATTATTGGAACAGTTGATGACTATGTGGCTGCAAAGCTTGATACCTACCGGGAAAAAATGCATGATAAAGTATTGGAAATGAGGGATGAACTTGCAAAATATTAAACAGATCCTTCCACCCCAAACCATTGGAATAATCGGCGGCGGACAGCTGGGCAGAATGATGGCCATTGCGGCACGCTATATGGGATACCAAATTATCGTCCTTGATCCCAAACCAAATTGCCCTACTGCTCAGGTGGCAGATGAACAGATTACAGCGGCTTATGATGATATGGATGCAGTAAAGCTGCTTGCTGAAAAAGCAGATGTGATTACATATGAATTTGAAAATGTAGATTTAGAAGCGGCAGTTTATTTGCAAGAGCATGGGAAGCTTCCACAGGGTTCCTTGGCACTGGAAATCACTCAAAACCGCGAAAAAGAAAAACAAATGATGAGAGCAGCAGACTTGAATGTACCACCATTTGCCATCGTAACGGACGACGCCACTTGTAAAGCTGCTTTGGAGAACATTTCCTTACCAGCCGTGATAAAAACATGCAGTGGTGGCTATGATGGAAAAGGACAGCTAAAAATTAATACAACAGAGGACATCGACCAAGCGGCTGATTTTGCTACAAAACATGGGCATTGTATTATCGAACAATGGATAACATTTGATAAGGAAATTTCTGTTGTGTTTACTAGATCACAGTCTGGAGAAATGACGACATTCCCAATTGCGGAAAACGAACATCGTGACCATATTTTATATAAAACAACTGTTCCAGCAAGGGTTAATGAGACAGTTGAAAAAAAGGCGTATGAGGCAGTAACCGCATTGGCAGAAAAAATGGAGATTGTCGGTACCTTTGCAGTCGAGATGTTTGTTAAGGAAAATGCCATTTATTTAAATGAGATGGCGCCACGTCCACATAACTCAGGGCATTATACAATTGAAGCATGCACGATTTCACAGTTCGGCCAGCATATTCGAGCAATTTGTGGATTGCCACTTGCACCGGTTAGCTTGCACCGGCCGGCAGTGATGGTTAATATTCTTGGTGAGGAACTGGATCAGATCCAGCAGGCGATGACCCGATGTGGGGCTGGCTTTGTTCATTTATATGGAAAAGACGAAGCCAAAACGAAGCGAAAAATGGGGCATGTCACCTTCATTGCAGAAACAATCGCAGAAATAGAAGAAACCTTACAACAATTTGAGGAGGCAAAACGATGATTGAACGTTACACCAGAGAAGAAATGGGTTCCATTTGGACAGAGGAAAATAAATTTAAGGCATGGCTTGAAGTAGAGATTCTTGCATGTGAAGCATGGAGTGAACTAGGTGTCATTCCAGCTGAGGATGTGAAGAAGCTGCGCGAAAATGCCTCTTTCGACATGGAGCGTATTTATGAAATTGAACAGGAGACAAGGCATGATGTGGTTGCCTTTACAAGAGCTGTATCGGAAACACTTGGCGAGGAACGGAAATGGGTCCATTATGGTCTAACCTCTACAGATGTGGTAGATACGGCGCTTTCCTATTTAATTAAACAAGCGAATGAAATTCTTCGCAAAGATTTAACAGCGTTTGTGGAGATTTTGAAAAACAAAGCATTGGAGCACAAGCATACCGTTATGATGGGGCGCACACATGGTGTACATGCTGAACCTACGACATTCGGATTGAAGCTAGCCCTATGGTATGAGGAGATGAAACGTAACCTAGAACGTTTTGAAGCAGCTGCTAAAGGAGTCGAGTTTGGAAAGCTTTCTGGAGCAGTAGGAACATACGCCAACATTGATCCTTTTGTGGAAACGTATGTATGCGAAAAACTGGGCCTTTCTCCAGCACCTGTTTCAACCCAAACATTGCAAAGGGACCGTCATGCCGCATACGTATCGGCACTAGCACTTGTGGCAACGTCCATTGAAAAATTCGCTACCGAAATACGTGGCTTACAAAAAACGGAAACCCGTGAAGTTGAGGAGTTCTTTGCCAAAGGACAAAAAGGTTCGTCTGCTATGCCTCATAAACGAAACCCAATTGGATCTGAGAATATGACAGGGATGGCACGCGTTATCCGTGGCTATATGATGACAGCCTATGAAAATGTATCGCTATGGCATGAACGTGATATCTCGCATTCTTCAGCAGAACGTGTCATTTTACCAGATGCAACAATTGCACTTAATTACATGCTGAATCGTTTTTCCAGGATTGTAAAGAACTTAACAGTATTTCCAGAGAACATGAAGCGGAATATAGATCGTACGTATGGCGTTATTTTCTCGCAGCGTGTGTTATTAACCCTAATCGATAAAGGTATGGCCAGAGAAGCTGCCTATGATATTGTGCAACCAAAGGCGATGCAAGCATGGGAGACTGCGACACCATTTAGACAGCTAATTGAGCAAGATGAGCAGATTACAAGTAGATTAAGTAATGAAGAAATCGATGAATGCTTCGACTACACGTATCACTTGAAAAATGTAGATCACATCTTTACCAAAATTGGCTTAACAAGAGGTGAATAGAATGAAAAGCTCCTTGCTGTATGAAGGAAAGGCTAAAAAGATTTATCAAGCCGAAGGAAAGAATGGGCAGCTCGTGCTGTCCTATAAAAATGACGCCACCGCATTTAACGGAGAAAAGAAAGCTACCTTTACTGGAAAGGGCAGATTAAACAATGAAATTTCTGCCCGGATCTTTCCTTTTCTACATGATCAGGGAATTGAAACACATTTTATTGAACGCCTAAATGAGACGGAGCAACTTGTTCAGCAAACAGAGATCATTCCACTAGAGGTAGTGGTACGAAATTTAGCAACAGGAAGTATTACAAAAAGACTTGGGATTAAGGAAAAAACTATTTTTGATCCACCGATCTTGGAACTGTTTTATAAAGACGATGACCTTGGTGACCCACTTATTAATGAAGAACATGCCCTGTTTCTAAGTGACGTCACCCCATCTGAATTACTAGAAATTAAAAGCAAAGCATTGGAGATTAACAAGCAGCTAACAAAGCTATTCGCAGCAATCGGTATTACATTGGTAGATTTCAAACTCGAGTTCGGTAGATTAGCAAGCGGGTGTATCATCCTTGCTGACGAGATTTCTCCAGACACGTGTAGGCTGTGGGATATCACAACAGAGGAAAAACTAGATAAGGATGTTTTTCGTCAAGGTACAGGAGATTTACTGGAAGTCTATGAAGAGATATTAAAACGACTGGAGGCAAATCAATGAAAAACGTTATCGTGAATGTAACCTTAAAATCAGGTGTGTTAGATCCGCAAGGGAAAGCAATTCAAGAATCACTAAATTCGCTTGGCTACAAGGAAGTTCAGCAGGCGAGGGTAGGTAAATCAATTGAATTGCAGGTTGAGGAAGGCCCTGATTTAGAAGAGCGTGTCAAAGAGATGTGTGACAAGTTATTGGCAAACCCGGTAATTGAAGAATACAGCTTTGTGGTGGAGGAGGCCGTTCGCTCGTGAAATTCGCGGTAATTGTTTTTCCTGGTTCCAACTGTGATCGTGATATGTACCATGCTGTAAAGGATGTACTTAAAGAGGAGGCAGATTTGGTTTGGTATCAATCTGCTAATCTCGAAGACTATGAGGCTATTCTTTTGCCTGGTGGGTTCTCATATGGAGACTACCTTCGTTCAGGTGCCGTTGCTGCAACCTCTGACATTATGCAACAAATTAAAGCACATGCCTCAAAAGGAAAGCCTGTACTTGGGGTATGCAATGGATTTCAAATTCTATTGGAGGCAGGCCTTTTACCAGGCGCTATGCAGCGTAATAAAAATCTTGCCTTCATGTGCCATCAGGAGCCGTTAGTTGTAGAAAACAACGAGACACTATTCACTTCCCTTTATGAGCAAGGTGAGGTTGTGCAATTCCCAATCGCCCACGGGGAAGGGAATTATTTCTGCGATGAAGAGACGTTAGAAAAGTTAAAGGCAAATAAGCAAATCGTTTTTACATATCGAAACAATCCGAACGGTTCTGTAGCAGATATCGCTGGGATTAGGAATGAGGAAGGCAATGTCCTTGGCATGATGCCACATCCTGAGCGTGCTGTTGAAGCATTATTAGGCAGTGCAGATGGCGTGAAGTTATTTCAATCCGTAGTAAAAAATTGGAGGGAATCCTATGTTGCAAACACATGATATACATCCAGAGCAAATCGAACGCGACAAGCTGTATCAAGAAATGGGTTTAAGTGACAAGGAATACGACCTCGTGAAAGATATCTTAAAGCGTCGCCCTAATTTTACCGAAACAGGGATATTCTCTGTAATGTGGTCTGAGCATTGTAGCTATAAAACCTCCAAGCCATTGTTAAAGAAGTTTCCTGTTAAAGGGCCGCATGTAATACAAGGACCTGGAGAAGGTGCTGGAATTATTGATATTGGGGACAATCAGGCTGTTGTATTTAAAATCGAAAGCCATAATCACCCATCTGCAGTAGAGCCATATCAAGGAGCGGCTACAGGTGTCGGCGGGATTATTCGTGATGTGTTTTCCATGGGCGCACGTCCTATTGCGCTAATGAACTCTCTTAGATTTGGAAACTTAACAACAGATCGTGTGAAGTACCTATTTACAGAGGTAGTGAATGGAATCGCCGGTTACGGAAACTGTGTAGGGGTTCCGACAGTAGGCGGAGAAGTCCAATTTGATGAAAGCTATGAAGGCAATCCATTAGTAAATGCCATGTGTGTAGGATTAATCAATCATGATGAGATACAAAAAGGAATTGCAGCTGGAATTGGCAATACAGTGCTCTATGCTGGCGCACCTACAGGTCGTGATGGAATTCACGGGGCAACATTTGCCTCCGACGATCTTGGTGAAGATGCTGCCAAGGATCGACCAGCAGTACAGGTTGGCGATCCATTTATGGAAAAATTATTAATTGAGGCATGCCTCGAAGTCATTCATTCTGATGCGCTTGTTGGCATGCAGGATATGGGAGCTGCTGGGCTTACGTCGTCTGCTAGTGAAATGGCGAGTAAAGCAGGAACGGGAATGGAAATGGATTTAGACAACGTACCTCAGCGTGAGCAGCACATGAATGCGTATGAAATGATGCTTTCTGAATCACAGGAAAGAATGCTCATGGTTGTTAAAAAAGGCCGAGAGCAGGAAATTATCGATGTGTTTGAAAAATACGGTCTCCAGGCTGTCGCAGTAGGCGAAGTAATTGAAGAAAAAGTTTTCCGTATTAAACAGCACGGAGAAGTAATGGCAGACATACCAGTGGACGCTTTAGCTGATGAAGCACCTGTCTACCATATGCCATCAGAGGAAGCGGATTATTACAAGGATTTTCAGAATAGTGGCACACCTGAAGTAGTTGTAGAAGACCATGCCGGCATGCTGAAAAAGCTGTTGCAGCAGCCTACGATAGCGAGCAAGGAATGGGTCTATGACCAATATGATTCCATGGTCCAGACAAATACAGTTGTTACACCTGGGTCTGATTCAGCAGTTGTTCGGATTAAAGGAACAAACAAGGCATTGGCAATCACAACCGACTGTAATTCACGCTATATTTATCTGGATCCAGAGGTCGGCGGAAAAATTGCCGTAGCAGAAGCTGCACGTAATATTATTTGCTCTGGAGCAAGGCCACTCGGCTTAACCGATGGATTAAATTTCGGTAACCCAACTAACCCGCAAACCTTCTGGCAAATGGAGAAAAGTGTTGATGGGATGAGCGAAGCATGTACAGCCCTTCGTACCCCTGTCATAAGTGGTAATGTGTCCTTATACAACCAATCACAAGGAAAGTCGATTTTCCCAACGCCTATCGTTGGTATGGTTGGATTGCATGAGTCGTTAGAACATATTACACCAAGCCACTTTCAAGCAGCTGGCGATGCCATTTATGTTATTGGCGAAACGGCTCCAGAATTTGGCGGCAGTGAGTTGCAAAATGTCGTGCACGGTAAATACGAAGGAATAGCGCCAGAAATTGACCTAGAGGTAGAAGCCAAAAGGCAGCAACAAATTCTTCAAGCAATACAAGCTGGCTTAGTAGAATCCGCACATGACGTTTCTGAAGGCGGTCTATCAGTAGGTTTGGCTGAGAGTGTATTTAATGGAGCGGGACTTGGAGTGGACGCAACATTTTCTGGCGATGCAACGGCAATCCTTTTCAGTGAAACTCAATCACGTTTTATTATATCGGTAAAAGAAGAAAAGAAAGCACAATTCGAAAAAACAGTCGAAGATGCAACACAGGTTGGAATCGTAACAGAGGATGCAACTTTCCGGATTCAGATTAATGGTGCGCAAGTTATTGAGGAAATCACAGAAGAGCTACACCAACTTTGGAAGGGAGCTATTCCATGCTTGCTGAAATCAAAGGCATAAACGAGGAATGTGGCGTATTTGGAATTTGGGGTCATGAAAAAGCAGCGGAGCTTACTTATTATGGATTGCATTCCATGCAGCATCGTGGCCAGGAAGGCGCAGGAATTGTATCCAGTGATGGTGTCGAACTAAAGCCATACAAAGGACTTGGATTAGTTAATGATGTATTTAAGCACGCAGATTTCGATGAGCTATCCGGAAAAGTAGCAGTGGGCCATGTACGTTATTCTACCCAAGGTGGAAAAGTAATTGAAAATGTCCAACCATTACTGTTTCGCGCTCAAGCGGGCAGCATGGCGCTTGCTCATAACGGAAACATTATGAACGCTCATAAATTGCGCGGTGAACTAGAGGAAGAAGGCAGCATTTTTCAAACGTCATCTGATACAGAAGTACTTGCACATTTAATTAAACGCAGTGGCAACGAAATTTCCGAAAAAACGATCGCAAATGCCCTTAATAAAGTCGTCGGTGCTTATGCCTACATTATTTTGAAGGAAGATAAAATGTTTGTAGCACTTGATCCGAGCGGGATTCGTCCATTGTCTATTGGGAAATTAGGGGAGGCGTATGTAGTTGCTTCAGAAACCTGTGCGTTTGACCAAATAGGTGCAACCTTTGAACGGGAAGTGTTACCAGGTGAGCTTATTACCATTAGTGATGAAGGATTAAGCTCCACCCGATTTGCCATGCGCGAGCAACGCAAAATGTGTGCAATGGAGTATGTTTATCTCTCCAGACCAGATAGTGACGTGAATTTAGTTAATATTCATGCCTCTCGGAAAAGGATGGGTATTGAACTCGCTAAAGAAGCACCATCAGATGCAGACATGGTAATTGGGGTCCCAGACTCCAGCATTTCAGCAGCAATCGGCTATGCAGAACAAAGTGGCTTACCTTACGAAATGGGAATTATTAAAAATCGCTATGTTGGCCGTACCTTTATTCAGCCCTCTCAGGAACTACGCGAACTTGGGGTGAAGATGAAGCTTTCTCCTGTCCGCGGAATTGTAGAAGGGAAACGGATTGTCATGATTGATGATTCGATTGTGAGAGGGACGACTAGCCGGAGAATAGTGCAAATGCTCAAGAAAGCTGGAGCAAAAGAGGTTCATGTGCGCATTGCTTCCCCATCGATTCAGCATCCATGCTATTACGGGATTGATATGTCGACAAGGAAAGAATTGATCGCTGCTAATTATACTCTTGAGGGAATTTGTGAACAGATCGGTGCAGACAGTATAGCTTATTTGTCTGAAGCAGGACTCGAAAAGGCAATCGTGAAAGACAAAACATTGAATCAAGGCATATGTACTGCCTGCATGACAGGTAAATATCCAGTGAAAGAAGATGGACAAAAAGAGATCGTGTTTACAAGCTGTTAAGGAAGATAAAAAAGGAGTGGCCAAACCATGTCAGAAGTATACAAAAATGCCGGAGTAGATGTGGAAAAGGGATATGAGGCAGTAGAAAGAATGAAAAAGCATATAGCAAAAACAACCAGACCAGAAGTGCTTGGGGGAATTGGTTCATTCGCTGGTTTGTTTGAACTGACATCTTTTCAATTTAAAGAACCAGTAATGGTCTCCGGCACAGATGGTGTTGGCACGAAACTTAAGCTTGCCTTTGACCTAAACAGACATGATTCTGTTGGAATAGATCTTGTTGCGATGTGCGTGAATGATATTGTCGCTCAAGGTGCTCAGCCGCTTTTCTTTTTAGATTACATTGCTTGTGGCAAAAACGACCCAGAAATGATTGAGCAAATCGTCGCAGGGATCTCCCAAGGTTGTGTGGATGCAGGTGCTGCACTAATTGGTGGCGAAACGGCGGAGATGCCTGGCATGTATGCCCCGTCGGAATACGACCTTGCAGGATTTGTGGTAGGGATTGCGGAAAAGGAAAAACTGGTTACAGGTGAAGCCATTGCGGAAGGGGATGTCGTTATCGGGCTCCCATCAAGCGGCATTCACTCAAATGGGTATTCGCTTGTCCGCCAAATCGTAGCTGATCTGGATTTAGAGGAAAACTACAATTTGCAGAAACCGCTTGGTGAGGTGCTGTTAACACCGACAAAAATTTACGCCAAAACTGTTACAAAGGTAGTTGAAAAGTATACAGTCAAAGGAATTTCCCATATAACGGGTGGCGGGTTTTATGAAAATCTTCCACGCATGTTGCCAAACGGACTCGGCGTCCAGATTGACTCCAATAGCTGGGATGTACCTGAAATTTTCCCCTTTTTGCAAAAACATGGAAATATTGCAGGAGCGGAAATGTACGGCGTCTTTAATATGGGAATAGGAATGGCGCTTGTTGTGAATCGTGATGATGCCCAGAGGGTTATAGCAGAACTACTCCAAAATGGCGAAGAAGCTTCGATAATTGGAACCGTTGTGCCAAATGAAGGAGTGCACTTTAGCTCATGAAGAAAACCAAAGCCGCTGTGTTCGCATCAGGAACAGGGAGCAACTTTCAGGCGATAATGGAAGCCGATGATCTGCCAATTGAAGTTGCCTTGCTCGTTTGTGATAAGCCTGGTGCCACAGTAATAAAAAAAGCAGAGCAATTTAATGTACAGGTCCTTGATTTTGAACCAAGAGCCTATGCGTCGAAAGCTATCTATGAACAAAAGTTAATTCAGGAGCTAGATAAGGCTGGTGTCGAGTGGATTTTCCTAGCTGGCTATATGCGCATTGTGGGACCAGATCTTCTTGGAGCTTTTGAAGGAAGAATAGTCAACATCCATCCGTCATTACTCCCGGCATTTCCGGGCAAGGATGCGATTGGACAGGCGTATCAGGCAGGAGTCGATACGACAGGGGTAACAGTCCATTTTATCGATGAAGGCATTGACACGGGGCCAATTATTGCCCAGGAATCCGTTGAACTTTACCCGGAAGATACGGAAGAGATACTCAAGAAACGTATCCAACAAGTAGAACACAAGCTTTACCCTACCGTCATCCGCCAGCTTTTAGACCAAAATACATAACATAACGAAAATGAAATGAGGGGAAAAAATGAAGAAGCAAGCTTTAATCAGTGTTTCCGATAAAACAAACATTACCACATTTGCTCAAGGGCTCGTGGACCTTGATTACGACATCCTATCAACTGGTGGAACGTTAAAAGCATTAAAAGAAGCAGGCATTCCTGCGAAAGCAGTGGACGAAATAACGGGATTTCCAGAAATTTTGGGTGGGCGTGTAAAAACATTACATCCCTTTATTCATGGAGGACTTCTGGCAAAACGTTCTGATGCCGATCATATGAATCAGTTAGAAGAAAACAATATTGCGCCAATCGATATGGTCGTTGTAAACCTATATCCTTTCAAACAAACGTTACAAAAAGAAGGCGTATCAGGTGATGGAATTATTGAGAACATTGATATTGGTGGTCCGACAATGCTACGGGCAGCCGCGAAGAATTTTGCAGACGTTGCAGTGGTTGTAAATCCTTCTGACTATGAAACAGTAATTGCAGGATTGCGTGCAGATTCCTTTGGAAAGGCAGAACGTAAAAAACTGGCAGCTAAAGTTTTCCAGCACACAGCAAATTATGATGCCATGATCGCGCGTTATTTTTCTGAAGAAACGAAAGAAGCCTTTCCAGAAACATATACCGTTACATACGAGAAGGTACAATCCCTTCGTTATGGAGAAAACCCTCACCAAGAAGCAGCATTTTATCAAAACCCGCTTCACAAAGGGTGGAGCCTTGCTGCTGCAACACAATTACACGGCAAGGAACTTTCCTTTAACAATATTCAGGATGCCAATGCTGCACTTGAAATCCTGTCTGAATACAAAGAGCCTACTGCTGTTGCAGTAAAACATATGAATCCATGTGGAATTGGCGTTTCAGATAACCTGTCGTCTGCATTCGCAAAAGCATATGAAGCAGATCCTATTTCCATTTTTGGTGGAATCGTCGCAGTAAATAGTGAAGTGGATGAACCAACAGCAAAGCAGCTGAGTGAAATTTTCCTGGAGATTGTAATTGCACCAGGCTTTACGGACGAAGCAATGGAAATATTGACACAAAAGAAAAACATCCGCCTGCTTGACCTACCGATGCAAGATGGGGATCGTGGCTACCACAAGCTGACAACAGTAAAAGGTGGAATGCTTGTACAGGACAATGATGCTGGAGAAGTTGCAAAAGAAGCATTAACATTCCTAACAAAACGTCAGCCGAGCGACAAAGAGCTTACAGATTTATTGTTTGCATGGAAAGCTGTTAAGCATGTGAAATCAAACGCGATTGTTTTAGCAAAAGACAACCAGACAGTTGGGGTTGGTGCTGGCCAGATGAATCGGATCGGTTCCGCACAGATTGCAATCACACAAGCTGGTGACAAGGCTAATGGAGCAGTGCTCGCATCGGATGCATTTTTCCCAATGCCAGATACAGTGGAAGCAGCCGTGGCAGCTGGCGTAACGGCAATTATTCAACCAGGTGGGTCAAAGCGTGATCAAGACTCCATCGATGTATGTGATGAGCATGGTATTGCCATGGTTTATACAGGAATGCGCCATTTCAAACATTAAGGAAGGGATGCGAAGGGATGAATATTCTCGTAATCGGCAGTGGTGGACGCGAGCACAGCATTGTGGTGAAGCTTGCGGAAAGTGAGCGTGTTTCCACAATCTATGCTGCTCCCGGCAATGCCGGAATGCAGCAGGCAGAGTGTATCGGAATTGACGAAATGGACATCGAGGCACTTGTTGCGTTTGCTAAAGAAGAGCAGATTGATTTAACGATAGTTGGACCGGAAAACCCACTGAATGAAGGGATTGCCGACCGTTTTATCGAAGCTAACCTGCAGGTGTTTGCACCACAAAAAGCTGCAGCACTGCTTGAGGGAAGTAAAAGCTTTGCCAAAGAATTTATGAACAAATATGCTGTGCCCACAGCGGCTTATGCTACTTTCACCTCAGCCGACAAGGCCAAAGAGTATATTGAAAAACAAGGCGCCCCCATTGTAATCAAAGCGGACGGATTGGCAGCTGGTAAAGGGGTTATCGTAGCCGAAGCGAAAGAGCAAGCATTGGCTGCGGTGGACGAAATACTAGTGGAAAAAGCATTTGCGGATGCCGGAGCAAAAATTGTGGTTGAAGAGTTTTTATCCGGAAAAGAATTTTCTTTAATGGCTTTTGTTCATGAACGTAATGTTTATCCAATGGTGCCGGCTCGTGACCATAAGCGTGCTTTTGATAACGATGAAGGGCCTAATACAGGCGGCATGGGTGCGTTTTCCCCAGTTCCTGATGTTACTGAAGATCATCTTGATTTTGCAATGAAAGAAATCTTGCAAAAAACAGCTGATGGCATGATGGAGGAAGGACGACCTTTCACAGGCATTCTTTATGCTGGGCTGATGATGACAGAAGACGGCCCCAAGGTCATTGAATTTAATACCCGATTCGGTGATCCTGAAACGCAGGTTGTTTTACCACTGCTAAAAAATGATCTAGATCAAGTGATTCTTGATGTAATCGATGGCAAAGATCCTGAACTGCAGTGGGTTGAAGCTGCATGTGTTGGGGTGGTTCTGGCTTCCCAAGGTTACCCTGGCTCCTATGCCAAGGGAGTAGATATTCCGGCATTAAGTGAATCGGATACGTATACCGTACACGCCGGAACCAAACAGGTGAACGGCAACCTTGTTTCTGATGGCGGTCGAGTGCTACTTGTTGGGGCTAAAGAAAATAGTTTTGAATTGGCTCGTGAGAAGGTGTATCAGGCCCTCGCTCCAGTCGTGAATGGTAAGGATTATTTTTATAGAACGGATATAGGGAAATAGGAAAAAGCTTGAGGGCATTTAGGTGTCCTTAAGCTTTTTGTATCCCAACTTAAATTTAGCAAGACCATATGTGAATTGAAATAGCAATATCATTTCTTTATACGGGCTTTAGTTTATAGAACTTATCAGACTGTAGAAACCATGAGTAAAGAAGGAGAAAATAACGTTTACGTTGAATCATATATTAAATATCAAAAGCAATAATTAATTAAAATCAAAAACTAAAGGAGCATTCTAATGAATAATATTTTTGATATCACATATACAGATGAAATATTAGAACGTATCGAAAACTTAAAAATAAATTCAGAACCGCAATGGGGAGAAATGGATGTCTCTCAAATGTTAGCTCATTGCTCATCTTTCCAAGATATCGCAATGGGATATTCTTTACCCCCACGAGGTTGGCTAGGGCTATTAGTGGGTGGATTTGCAAAGCCCATTTTTTATAATGACAAACCTTTAGCCCAAAATATGTCTACTATTCCATCTATATTAATTACAAGTATAAAAGATTTTGAAATAGAAAGAGAAAAACTGAAGCAAAAAATTATAACATTTCAAAAGAATGGACCAGACACTTGTACAAGTCACCCGCATCCTTTTTTCGGAAATCTGACTTCCGAACAATGGGGAAAAGGAATCTATAAACATCTTGACCACCATTTAAAGCAATTTGGTGTCTAGTGGTAGGAGTTTAATTAGACAGTACCGTCTTAAAGTACTGCTTAGTTAGGGCAGTAATTTCAATAAAAAGAGCGTTAATCCATCTTCGATTAACGCCCCCGTTAGCTGATTAAGCTCATTTAATAAATTTACTAATAAGTTGTTCTGTTGTAAGAATTGTAGCAAATTCATCATGCAATGTAGCTATAGAAATATTATGTATGGATTCTGCATCATAATATTTTCCATTTTGATCCTGTATACCAAATGATGCTGTTGCATCCGAAACTAAGTATGTATTAAAGCCCAAATTACCACTCATCCTTGTGGTTGTTGATACACAATGTGGCGTAGTCAGGCCAGTTATTACAACAGTTGTAAATTTATTTGTTTTTAAAAACGCTTCTAAAACTGTACCAATAAAGCTACTATTAACTTTCTTTGTTATAATTAACTCTTCACTTTCAGGCTCAACAATTTCCTTTATAGCATATCCCTCATTGTTAGGGTGAAATACCGACGTAGGATCATCAGACATATGTTGTATGTATATAACCTTCCAATCTTTTTCTCTCCATAATTTCAATATCCTGCTAATGTTTTCTTCGGCATTTTGGTTATTTCGCTCTCCCCATTTTTTATCATCAAATGCTTTTTGTACATCTACTATGATTAAAGCCTTCTTTTCCATACTGTTCCCCCCGAAAATATTCTTTCACTTTAAATGCTGACTTCACTTATTCTGTTGTTCATTGTGGGTTTAATTTCATCATTGCTCCAAAATATTGTGAAGCAGAAGTAAAAGAAATAAATGCACAAAGCTCACTTATTTCTTCCTCAGTAAAGCCTCCATGCAAAATTTCAAAAGTTGAATTTGGTATGTCACCCTTTTGTTTTAAAAAAACCTCCGCAAACCCAACCGCAAGAGATATTTTTTCATCAAACTTATCCCAATCGGGTTTACCTTTCGCTTTACAATACTCACATCCATTACTTTGAGCTAATGTTCTCCTTACTTGTTCTTTTAATTCGACAGATAGCAACCCTTCTTTTTCTACTACATTTCCCAGTTGAGTCCACCCTTGCATTACTTCTATGTTATGTCCCAAAAGTCGTTGAAATGGTGTATCTCCAAAATTTGATTCCTTGATTCTTGCCATTTAAAATCCCCCTTTGTTATATTAATTATAGAGGGTTAAATTGTTAAATAACATTAAAATAGTAAATAATTATTGGGAAATACTTTTTAAAATTAACGATTATGAGGGGAAAGTTTAAAAAATGAAAACTGATAATATTGATAGGATGATATTAGATGAATTACTTAATAATAGTCGTTTATCTATGAGTGAGCTCGGAAGAAGAGTTAATTTATCTTCCCCTTCTGTAACAGAACGGGTTAGGCAGATGGAATCATTGGGCATTATAAAAGATTATACATTAGAAATTGACTTTGAGAAATTGGGTCTATCTATACAATGTATTATTGAAGCAACAATCAAAAACGGCAACTATAAGTCATTTAAAAATTTAATTCAGAAACTTCCAAACGTAGAGTTTTGTTATCGTATTGCCGGAAATGCGTGTTATATGTTAAAAATGCACTTTGAGAACTTTTCAGAAGCGGAGCAATTTATTGATGAAGTAAACCCATATGCACAGACGGTAACACATTTTATCTTTTCAAAAGTTCCTACAGTTACTCGAACTAACACTTAACCCTTTCCATATATAAAATATGGAAAGGGTATTCTCATTAGTAATCAATCCTTCAAATTTAGTTTAGTTACTGCATAAGGAGAGCGAAAAGTAACATATTCACTATCAACCCATTTAGCATTATCCACTCCTAATACTTCTAAATTGTCGGCTTGGCTCCTAGTGGTTATAATCTGTAATTGTTCACTATTTAATTGCTTCATTAATCCAAGAAAGTTAGTTTTAATATAAAAATTATAGAAGTGGTGTGTCTCCCCGAGGGTTGCGTCTCTATGCTCTATAATTACGATGTCTTCACCTTTTGGAGACTCTGTAGCTTCATAAGAATTACTCAAATCTACTATTAAATGTATAAAGGCGAATGGAACTAAAAGAAGCAATACTAAAACTGCAATTATTGGTCCCCAGAACTTTACTAGTTTTAACCCTTTTAATAAAACAAAAATGGCAACTAATGCAAGGGAGGTTGGGATAATAAAGCTTGTTGGCTTAAGGAAAATAAAGTAATAATTTTGATTTGATAATAAAATAACTAGTAAATCAACTAACGCTACTGTAACAATAAATATCTTTTGTGGGAGACTTAGCAATTTTAGTCTGCTGAAAATGTTACAGTTCCTTTTTCTTTTTTTACTTGTTTCCTTATTTTCTCCAAGATTTCTAATAACAAATCTGAAAATAGTTGCTACCAACCAAAGTATGATTAGGATAACAATAAAAGTATTCATTTATAACATCTCCTAGGTTAGACTAGATTGCTTCGTTTGTCTTCTTTATACATTCCCTTCAAGGAGATTCATTTCCTAAGTTACCATTAAATTAACATTCTTTTTGTATTAAATAGTTACGAGCTATTGCTCTATCATCAAATTCAATCGTTTTATCTTTAATTGATTGATAGGTCTCATGTCCTTTTCCTGCAATAATAACAACATCTTTAGAATTAGCCATATTGATAGCTCTTTTAATAGCTTCTTCTCGATTAACCGACACTTCATAGCTAGAGGAGCCAATTTTTTTAATGCCTTTTTCGATGTCACCAATTATTTCTAAGGGATTCTCTGAGCGTGGATTATCAGAGGTAATAATTACAAAGTCACTGTAATTACTAGCGATTTCTCCCATAATAGGACGCTTTGCTGTATCACGATCTCCTCCACAACCGAACACAGTAATTATGTTACTTTCTGCAAACTCTTTAACCGTTTTAAGTACATTTTCCAAAGCATCAGGTGTATGTGCATAATCAACCAACACGAGGAAATCTTGTCCTTCCTCAATTATCTCCATTCGACCATCAATGCTTTTAATTTGTGATAAACTTCTCTTTATACTGTCAAGTGGAATGCCCTCAACCAATGTCGCTGCTATACCTGCTAACGCATTATAAATATTGAACCGTCCAATTAATTGGAGATCCAACTCAAGGTCTCCTTTAAAGGTATTTATTACTAAATGAAATCCTTGGGATGTCATCCTAATACCTTTAGTTGTAACATCAGATTGACTGTTAATTCCATATGTAATAATTTCTACAGATGTTGCCTTTTTAAAGTATTCAAAATGAGGATCATCTTCATTTAATATTGCATATTTCCTTTCATTTGCGGTTAATGAGTTTCCAAGTTTTGAGAACAAATGACTTTTCGTTTTTCTATATTCTTCAAAACTCTTATGATAATCCAAGTGATCTTGCGTAAGATTTGTAAATATAGCCGTTCTAAAGTTACAGCCTATGATACGTCCCATATCTAACCCTTGGGATGATACTTCCATTACACAATAATCCGTATCGTAATCTCTCATTTTTCGGAGGTTGCCTTGTAGGATAGGGGGCTCTTGTGTGTTTATATCAGTTGGATACTTTTGCTGAGCTATTTTTATGCCGTTGTTTCCCATTAATCCTGTATTAAAACCATAGTCGGAAAAAATCTTTTCAATAATGAATGAGGTAGTGGTTTTTCCGTTTGTTCCTGTAATCCCTATCAGTTTCATCTCATTTGAAGGATAATTAAAAAAATAAGAAGCAATAACTGCCATTGCACGCCTTGCATCTTTAACAAATATTTTCGGCACATTTATGTCCACATCTCTTTCGACGACTAGTGCAACCGCTCCGTTCCTAACTGCTTCCGCTGCAAAAAGGTGTCGGTCTTCTAGGAAGCCTTCAATAGCAGGTACACAGATGAACAAATTTCCCTGCTCTATTTTTCTAGAATCCATTTGTAACCCTGTAATATCAACATTCATGTTCCCTTGTGTTTCTTTAATCATAAATAGGTTTGCTATTTCTTTTAGTCTCAAATTAGGGCACCTCTCTAAGAATTATATTACGATACAATGATCTTTTAATTTGGGCTTACCTTAAGTTTAATAACTGGTATTTTCGCGTTTAAATCGTCCCATAACAACAGTATTATAGTAATTACCATCAGACAGAAATTTGTCCTTTTTTAAAATACCTTCCACTTCAAAACCATATTTTTTATACAGAATTATAGCTTTATCATTTGTTTCAAGCACATGTAAAGTCATCTTTTTAATATCATTCGAGTCAGCCAAACGAACAGACTCTCCTAAGAGGTTTTTTCCTATACCGTAACCCCAGTAGTCTCTTAATACACAGACTCCGATTTCTACCTTATGAGAAGTTCTTTTTAATTTGTTCCCTTCACACCTGGAAAATCCTACAATCTTCTCATTAACTTCTACAACTAAAAATAAGTTATTAGTAGTGTCGGTATCCTCTGCAATAATTTGTTTAAAGTTTGGCTCATCTATGTATGCCTCGCCTTTTTCTCTATCTAGATTCTCTGTTTCCCCATCAATCTGGAGGCGCAGTTCAGACAAGCTTTTAGCATCCTTTTCTTTGGCAGACCTAACAGTATAATGTAAATTATTAACATGATACTTTTTTGGATTAAGCTTCATAATAAATTCCTCCATTGTTTAAGTTTAAACCTCATACTAGTTACTTTGCATAAAATTAATCAGTATATTTGTTTTAATATATGAACCGAATCACCATCATCTTTTATACTATATGTACTTGTAAGTCCCTTTAATAAAATTACTGCCTGTAAGTCACCTCTTGAAGCATAAAGGTTAATTACCCACACAAATAAGGTAAACCAGATTCCTGCTCCTGAAATGATAAAAAATAGCAACGAACAAATAACTCCAAAAACAATCATAGGTGCCAGGGTTATTATTATGTATGCATTTTTTGTGAAAATCGCTTCACTTTTAGCAAATATAAAAGGTCCGCTAAAGCCGTATTGTGGGCTTACTCCACTGTAATATCTCATCAAAATTCCATGTGTCAATTCGTGTAAAACGGTATACACAAATGCTATAAGAGGGAATGCAAGTATCAAAAAAGGAATTTGTTTTATTAAATCAAATAATTCAAGGAGTGGCACCAAATATTGTACAATCAGGGTACTAATCACAATAAGGCCAATTGTAACTATATTTATTATCCTAGGAATTTTAATTTCTTCCCAATTCAGAGACTTTGATTTTTCGTAATTTGAATACAATTATCCTTCTCTCCTAAATGTTTATAAGTAATTTAATAGATACACGCCTACAAATAGCGTCTAAGTTCAGTTGTCCTCTCCCAAAACGTAACCAACAATAGGATCACCATTAGATTTTACAGTCATTAATAGAACTAACCGACATATTGGAGGATTAACTGATAAATTGCTATGCAAAATCCTAAAATACTTGCTTTCAATTTTGAAGGGTGGTTTCTTTTGTTAAGAAACAAGTATAGGATAACGGCTATAAAACCCAAGGGGATCCATAATTCAAATATACCCTCTTCAGTAACTTGGGAATAAATTGGAGTAATGTAAGTGCTAATTAGAAAGTAAAAAAACACTCTAGAACGTTTGGTTTCTAATTGTTTACTCCACCTTACTAAAAAGAAAATGACGATAATAGCAATAACCGTAATGTGTAAAGGGGGTAAAACAATAGCAGAATTTCCAAATTCAAATACCATTTTGAATAGCCACCTTAAGTCTCTAAGTACATACCCATTAATCGAATGACTAAGTTGTTAGCTGAAGAGCATATTATTAGATGTTTTTAACTATATTTTACCATATTGTAATACCGATATTAGATTTTTCTAATATGATTATATGATTACGACGATAGCACGAAACCACTGATATAGTGCTAATGAAGGGAGTTACTATTCCAAGCATTTATAGCGAAGAAAGTGAAACGACAGCATCGCAAAGTGAAACGACAGCACCCAAAAGTGGAACCACAGCACCGCAAAGTGAAACCACAGCATCGCAAAGTGGAACCACAGCATCGCAAAGTGGAACCACAGCATCGCAAAGTGGAACCACAGCACCAACCGACGCACCACCCCAAAATAATTCACAAAATGGACATACCAATTTAATGGTAACTTTACAGTGTTAAAGTGTTATGTATGGTAAAATAAAGAAAAAGAAGTATTGGAGCGTTGTCTATGTTAGAGAATGGTTATTACTGGAGAAACCGTGAACTGAGAAAGCATGTCAGCGTGATTGATGGATTGGATAAGCCTGACCTGCTTTTAACGAATGCTGTTTATTTAAATGCTTATACGAAAGAGTGGATCTCAGCAAACATTTGGATTGTTGATGATCGCATTGTCTATGTAGGGGAAAAGCTTCCTGTTAATACTGAGGATATAGAAACAATGGATTGTGCAGGGAAGTATCTTGTTCCAGGATATATCGAGCCACATGCCCACCCGTTCCAATTATATAATCCTGAACAGCTCGCGAATCATGTAGCACAAACAGGAACTACAACACTAGTAAATGACAACATTTTATGGTTATTGTTATTGAAGAAAAAGAAAGCGTTTTCTTTATTAAATGAACTACAAAAGCATCCTGTCTCCATGTATTGGTGGGCACGCTTTGATGCGCAAACCGAATTGAAAGATGATACACAACTTTTTAATACGCAGGAGATCCTTTCATGGATAAAGCACCCAGCTGTCGTTCAGGGGGGAGAGCTGACCTCATGGCCTGATTTACTAGCAGGAGACGATCGGCTTCTGCATTGGATACAGGAAACAAAACGTCAAGGCAAGCCAGTAGAAGGGCATTTGCCTGGAGCCTCTGAAAAAACATTAACTAAGATGAAGCTATTGGGTGTAAATGCAGATCATGAATCCATGACAGGTGATGATGTTATTCGTAGGTTGCGCCTTGGTTATCAGGTAGGACTGCGCTATTCATCTATTCGTCCAGATTTGCCGAAGTTGCTTGAGGAATTGCTGGCTATGAATCTAAAAAGCTATGATAATCTTACAATGACCACGGATGGAGCTACGCCAGGATTCTATGAAGATGGCATGATGAACGTTTGTATTGAGATTGCGATAGAAAAAGGCGTACCAATTGAAGAAGCCTATATGATGGCAAGCTATAATGCAGCAAAACATCTTAGCTTAGAGGAGCAACTTGGAAGCATTGCACCAGGTCGAATTGCCAATATCAATATTCTTTCAGATAAGGATAATCCGCACCCTGAAAGTGTTTTGGCTAAAGGACAGTGGATTGTAAAGAATCATAGCCCCCAAGAGATTTCCAATGTAGTGAATTGGGAAGAATATGGGATAGGGAAACTAACCTATGATTGGGAGCTTACAGAAAATGAACTGCAGTTTTCTGTGCCTATCGGACTTGATATGGTGAATGATGTCATTATAAAACCGTATGCGATTGATACAGACATTGCAACAGAACAGTTACCAGAAACGAAGAAGGATGCTTTCCTTCTCCTACTAGATCGTAAAGGGAAATGGCGCGTCAATACGACCATACGTGGTTTCACAGATCGTCTTGGCGGTATGGCAAGCTCTTATTCTACGACAGGTGACTTCATCTTTATTGGAAAAAGTAAAGCCGATATTATCTTAGCAGGCAATCTATTAAAGGAATTAGGCGGAGGAATTGTGATCGTCCATGAAGGGGAAATTTTACTGCAGATCCCACTCACACTATCGGGCACTATGTATGATGGAAACATGCGGGACTTAATAGAGAAGGAAAAGCAGCTTAAAACGATATTAGTAGAATATGGTTATCCTTTTTCAGATCCGGTTTACTCGATATTTTTCTTATCTTCAACACACCTTCCTCACATTCGGATAACACAGCAGGGGATTGTGGACGTGAAGAAAAAAGCAGTGCTATTCCCAGCGACCATGTGTTAGCGTATAATGGAGGAAAATCTAAGTTAACAAGGGTGTTGTGAAAAAATGAAGAAAATCGTATGGATGCTGGTCTTTGCATTCATCTTGTTAGTTGGTTGCTCCGAAAAACAAGAAGCGGAGAACAATGAAACGAAAGATATAGACATGCAGGAGAAGACAGACCAACCGGATGTGTCGGAGTCGGAAGAAATCGTAGCTCCTTTGACAGGAGTGGCAATAGAGGACCCCACTGATAACCGCATTGTCGGTGTGATGGTGAATAATCATTCCAAGGCAAGGCCGCAAACCGGATTGTCTAAAGCGGATCTTGTGTTTGAAATATTAGCTGAAGGGCAGATTACACGTTTTCTTGCTATGTTTCAAAGTGAAATGCCGGATGTTGTTGGGCCTGTAAGAAGTGCACGGGAATATTATTTCAATTTGGCCAATGACTATAACGCACTTTATGTTTATCACGGGGCAGCAAATTTTGTTAATGATATGATTATGAACAGAGGAATTGAACATTTAAATGGATCCCTATATGATAATGATGGTAACTTATTCAAGCGAGAATCATTCCGTAAGGCGCCACACAATTCCTATTTACAGCTCGGGGCTGTATATGACGTTGCCGCAAGTAAAGGCTATGAGACAACTGCTGATATTGAGCCACTTACTTTTGTGAAAAGCGATAAGGAGATTTCTGGTGACCCAGCTCAGCATGCAGAAATTGTTTATTCCGATCAACCAATGGAAATTGTCGAATATGACTATAGTGCAAGCGATGAAGTGTACACGCGCTATAATGACCGTGAACAAACAGTAGAACTGAACACAGAAGAGTCTATACAGGCAGCTAATGTATTTATAGTGGAAACCCCACATGAAGTGATTGATGATGCTGGACGGAGGGCCGTCGACATGGAATCGGGCGGAAATGCATACCTTTTGCAAAAAGGGAAAGTACAACAATTGCAATGGGAGAATAGAGAAGGAAGAATTGTTCCTGTAAAGGATGGAGAAATAGTGGGCTTTGTCCAAGGGAAAACTTGGATCAATGTTATTCCTACCAGTCCTGGATTAACCGAGTCCGTCAACATAACTAATTAGAAGCAGGAGGGCTTGTTTGTGCAAATAGATAAACTACGAGGAGAACAGCTCGATCAATTGTTCGATGCAATTCTTACACTAAAGGACCGGGAAGAATGCTACCGCTTTTTTGATGATATTGCGACTATGTCGGAGATCCATGCCATCTCCCAACGGCTACAAGTGGCAAGAATGCTAACTGAAGGCCGTACCTACACGGTGATTGAACAGGAAACGAATGCTTCAACTGCAACCATATCGCGTGTGCGTAGATGCATTAATTATGGTAGCGAAGGATATAAGATGGTCTTAGACCGACTTACCGATGAAGAGAAGTGACAAACAAAGAGATGCTGGGTCATAGCCCAACATCTCTTTGCTTATACTTAAGAAGATGAGATATAGCTAACACATAAGATTACATCAGACCGCTAAACATGGGAGGATATCATGGAAAAGTACAACAATAATTGGAAAGCGATAGGGTTCTGTTTAGCTCTGACTTTTATCATCACGTTGGTGGGGTGTTCCCAGAATACCGAAAACGGTGTGGATCATGAAAACCAATCAGAGCAAGGCAATAAGGGTGATGGTAAGGAAGACGAAGACAAAAGCAGTGCCCAAGATAATGCTACAGAAGAAGACGAAAAGGACTCCGAAGAATCCTCATTAGATGCAATGAAAGAAGCAGTCCAAGATAAGATCTCTTCTATGACAATTGAAGAAAAAGTGGGCCAGATGCTTATGTTTGGGTTTGAAGGTACCCAAGTGAATGATCAAACGAAGAATTTCATACAAGAAAATCATATCGGCGGAGTCATTTTGTTTGGAAGGAACATTACCGACTCAAAACAATTATTAAATTTAAACAGGGAACTAAAGGAATTGAACGCTGATTCTCAAGATATCCCTCTTTTTATTTCTGTAGATGAAGAAGGTGGGGTTGTATCAAGAATGCCTCCCAAAATAGTAAATTTACCAGACAGTAAAGAGATTGGTGATCTTAATAATACGGAGCTTGCATACCAAGTTGGGGAAGCGATTGGAGAAAGGGTAAACGCATTCGGGTTTAATGTAACAATGGCCCCTGTTATGGATATTAATAGTAACCCAGAGAACCCTATTATCGGAAAGAGATCTTTTGGAGATAACAAGGAGATTGTTTCGGATATGGGCGTTGAAGAGATGAAGGGTATCCAATCAAAAGGCATCATTCCCGTCATCAAACATTTTCCTGGCCACGGGGATACAGATGTGGATTCCCACTTGGGGTTACCTGTAGTGCATAATAGTTTGGAAAGCATCCGAGAAATGGAATTGGTACCATTCCAAAAAGCGATTGATTACCAGGCTGATATGACGATGGTTGCACATATACTGTTACCTGAGATAGATAGTGAATATCCCTCTTCCTTATCTAAAAATGTGGTGACCACTATTTTAAGAGGTGAATTGGGATTTGACGGAGTAACCATAACCGATGATATGACAATGGGGGCTATTCTAGAAAATTATGACATAGGTGATGCTACCGTAAAAGCGGTTCAAGCGGGAAATGATATTGTTTTAGTATGCCATGGTGATGAAAATAAATTGAAAGCTGTTCATAGTTTAACCAAGGCTGTGGAAAGTGGAGCTATTAAGGAAGAAAGAATCGATGAGAGTGTGGAGAGAATTTTACACCTAAAAGAAACATACAACCTTTCCACTACTTCTCCAAGCAATATAGAGCTGGATAAAATCAATCAGTCATCCGAAGAAATAATTCATAAGCTTGAAGAAAATGAATAGTATTCTAAGGAAAATTCATCTAGACCTAACTTGTATTTTGTAGCAATCTATGGCAGAGTAATAGTGTAATGTTGTTAATTGAATAGTACGTTTCGATGTAGGGGGACCAGTGTTGCTGGTTGAGATCATATCCGTAAGATATAGACCCTTGGAACCTGATCTGGCTTAAACCAGCGTAGGGAACATATAGAAGTGAATGTGACGATATATGCGCCTGGGTGAGCCCTGAGCGCATTTTTTTGTGCATGAAAACAATATGTTCCTCCAAACAACAGCATTATGTGTCTTAACAAAAAAGGAGGAAGGAAGAATGAAAAAGCTTTTACTTAGTATGGTTGTCTTGTTCACCTTGATCATTGCAGGCTGTAATCAAGAGGCAACAGGAAATGATCAAGAGGACAGCAGTTTAAAGAAAGTGACAATGGTGCTCGATTGGACACCGAATACGAACCACACAGGATTATATGTTGCCCAAGCAGAAGGGTATTTTGAAGAAGAAGGTTTGGATGTAGAGATCACCTTGCCAGGTGAATCAGGGGCAGACCAGGTGGTGGCATCCGGAAAAGCGGAATTTGGGATAGGGGCACAAGAAGCTGTGACCGAAGCACGTATCCAGGACATCCCAATTGTTTCACTTGCTGCAATTATTCAGCATAATACATCGGGCTTTGCTTCCCCTGTGGATAAAGAAATTACGTCACCTGCTGATTACGCCGGAAAAACATATGGCGGCTGGGGTGCACCTGTCGAGAAGGCAGTTATTGATTCATTGATGAAGCAGGAAGATGCCAGCGCAGAGGATGTCAATATTATAAACATGGGAAATACCGACTTTTTCACGGCTGTCGAAAGAGATGTTGATTTTGCCTGGATCTATTATGGATGGACTGGAGTGGAAGCAGAGCTACGCGATGTTGATTTGAATATGCAATATTTAACCGATTATAGTGACAAACTAGATTACTATACGCCAGTCATCACCACGAATGAAAGTCTGATAGAATCCGATCCAGAAACGATCCAAGCATTTATGAAGGCAGTGGCGAAAGGATATGAGTATGCAATCGAGAACCCTGATAAAGCAGCTGATATTTTAATAGAGGCAGTGCCTGACATAGACCCAGAATTGGTAAAAGCAAGTCAGGAATGGATCTCCCCGAAATATCAAGAGGATGCTTCCCAGTGGGGAGTGCAGGACGAGAAGGTTTGGCAGAATTACGGAGATTGGATGTATGAGAATGGACTATTGGAAAAAGAACTAGATGCGAGCAGTGCCTATACAAATGAATTTTTACCAGAAAAATAGAATTGGAGTGTGAGGAATAATGGCAAATGCGTTAGTAAGTATACAAATTATCCCAAAAACTAAAAACGGCGAAGATAGTATTCCATATGTTGATGCGGCTATTGATGTAATAGAACAGTCAGGAGTAAAGTATCAGGTTAATCCGCTAGAGACCACAATGGAAGGGGAACTGACAGCGTTATTTTCCATCATTGAAAAAATGAATGAAAAAATGGCCAGCCTTGGGTGTCCGAGCATTATTTCTCAAGTGAAGGTTTATTACAAGCCAGATGGAGCATCGATGGACGTGTTAACGGAAAAATACCGTTAAGAATGGAGGTGGAGGGTACTGCTTCTGGCAGTACCCTGATGATTATGAAAAAAATTGTGGAACAAGGATGGCGTCCTGTGTTGGTCGTTATCCTTTTACTTATTTTGTGGGAAGCTAGCAGTCGTTTGTTTGCCATTCCAGCTTGGTTACTGCCATCACCATTGACCATAATGGAAGAAGGGTTAAGCAGCTGGTCTAATTATGCACATCATCTTGTCTCAACCACAAAGCTATCAATACTAGGGTTTGTAATTGGTACAAGTATAGGATTACTTATTGCTGTCTTATTACATTTGATGCCTCGTATACGGCAGGCGTTTTATCCATTGCTTATTCTATCTCAGAATATCCCGATCATTGTGTTGGCACCATTGTTAATTATATGGTTTGGATTTGGAGTCTTACCGAAATTATTTATCATTACCCTTGTTTGTTTCTTCCCGGTTGCGGTAGCGGCCTTGGATGGATTCCGTCAAACAAATGCCGAGATGAAGCATTATATGTACATGGCAGGCGCATCAAAACGGCAGGTTTTTTCGAAGCTAGAATTGCCACATGCGTTGCCGTCTGTATTTTCTGGTTTGAAAATATCTGCTACTTACAGTGTGATGGGAGCAGTCATTTCGGAATGGCTAGGTGCCAACAAGGGCATCGGAGTATATATGACATTGGCACAGTCCTCTTTTAGAACAGACCGGGTATTTGTAGCGATATTTTTCATCATGCTGTTATGTTTACTATTTTTTAGTTTCATTATTGCACTGGAAAAGTTTTGTATTAAAGGACGACCAGAACAGGAGGCGAAATCATGAGTGAACTTAAGGTAAGCGAGGTATCCAAGTCATTTGGGGAGAAAAAAGTTCTTCAGTCTGTTTCCTTTTCTGTAAAAGAAGGTGAATTTGTATCCTTGCTCGGGCCTTCTGGGAGTGGGAAAAGTACACTGTTTCATTTAATTGGCGGTTTATATACACCGGATGAGGGCGAATTTTATTTAGGTGGAGAAAACATTAACGGAAAGCGTGGGGAAATCAGCTATACACCACAAAGCCCTTCTTTGTTTCCATGGCGTACAGTCCTCGATAATGTCGTTCTCGGTGAAGAGTTACATGCAAAGCCTAATAAAGAGAGGGCAAGCGCCATGCTAGAGAGGGCAGGTCTTGCAGATTATATAAATGCCTACCCCCATCAGTTGTCCGGTGGTATGCGACAGCGCGCTGCTTTTGTTAGATCATTGCTAAGTCCGCAGCCTTTCATTTGTCTGGACGAACCATTTTCTGCCTTAGATGAATTTACAAGACTCGACATGCAAAAATGGCTGCTGTCCATTTGGGAAGAAAACCGTAAATCTGTTTTATTTGTTACACACAATATAGAGGAAGCTATTTACTTATCTGATCGAGTATTAGTGCTATCCAGCAACCCCGCCACATTGAAGCGGGAGTTCACAATTCCTTTCGAGCGCCCCCGTCGGGAAGACCTCGTGCTGACGGAAGAATTTTTGGATTGGAAAAAACAAATTTACCATGAGTTGCGGAGTGAAGCATAATGCGAGCTGTTATCGATGCCCATATTCATTTGGATATGTATACCAAACAAGAGCAGCAAAGGATATTGCAAGATTTAGATGATGCGAATGTGGCGGCGCTGATTTGTGTGTCGAACCACTTGCAGTCTGCTCAAAGGCTATTAGAGATAGGGAAAGAGGACGTGCGGGTAAAGCCGGCCATAGGTTACCATCCTGAGCAAGAATTGCCAACTGAGGAAGAACAGAAAGCGCTATGGGAATTAATTGATCAAGAACAACATAGATTCGTGGCAATCGGCGAGGTTGGCTTACCGTATTATATGCGAAAGGAAAATCCTGCATTAGACCTGAGCGCGTACATTAATCTTTTGGAGCGGTTTATCAGAAAAGCCGCCCAACTTAATAAGCCTATTGTGCTGCACGCTGTGTATGAGGATGCACCTGTTGTTTGTGATCTACTGGAAAAATATCAGGTGAAAAAGGCGCACTTTCATTGGTTTAAGGGGGATAAGCAAACAGTAGAGCGAATGATTAAAAATGGCTATTATATTTCCATAACACCTGATTGCATGTATGAAGCGGAAATTCAGCAATTGATTTCTGCTTATCCATTAGAGCAAATAATGGTGGAGACGGACGGGCCATGGCCGTTTGAAGGAGAATTTGAAGGTAGGCTCACCCACCCTCACATGCTGCATCGCATCGTTGAAAAAATAGCCTTTTTAAAAAGGATCGACATAGGGCAAGTTTATCTCCAGCTATATAAGAATACAAAGGAATTTTATAACCTCACAGATTAATGTGGGGTTTTTCTTATTGCTGGAGAGTGAATCGAAAGGGCGGTGAAGTGAAACGACAGCACTCCAAAGTTAATCGAGAATACCTCAAAGTGAAACGACAGCACCCCAAAGTGAATCGAAAATACCGCAAAGTGAATCGAGAGTGACGCAAAGTGAATCGAGAGCGCCCTCAAGTGAATCGACACCAAAACAGACACGCCACCCAACAAAAACCCAGCTCCATCACCACCCACGACACCTTCTAAAAAATTTCACCCTTATCCCTAAATTCCGCTAGGTTTTTTTGGTATAATAAAGTAATGGATTAAGTTAATGGAGGATTAACAATTTGTATACTACAATGAACGAATGGAAGCATATATTTAAACTCGACCCTGCCAAGGAAATTTCAGATGAACATTTAGAAATGATTTGTGAATCAGGAACGGACGCTGTGATTGTTGGCGGTACAGATGACATCACATTGGACGGGGTACTTGATTTGCTTGCCCGTGTCCGCAGATATACTGTCCCATGTATTTTAGAAATATCCTCAATGGACGCGATCACCCCAGGATTTGATTATTACTATATCCCTATGGTTCTGAATTCAAAAGAGAAGAAGTGGATGATGGATATCCAACATCAGGCGATTAAAGAGTTTGTCGACATGATGGAATATAGTGAGGTTTTGTTTGAAGGATATTGCATTTTGAATGAGGAAGCCAAGGCTTTTACCCATACAAACAGTTACTTGCCGGATGAAGAAGATGTCATTGCATATGCATATATGGCGGAAAAAGTCTTCCACTTACCGGTTTTTTATATGGAGTACAGCGGCAAATATGGTGACCCCGAGCTTGTGAAAAAAGTGAAGCAACAGCTTGATGAAACAAAGCTTTTTTACGGTGGAGGAATTGAGACGGTGCAACAGGCGCGAGACATGAAAGAGAATGCTGATGTGATTATTGTCGGCAATATTATATATACAGACATTAAAAAAGCAATAAAAACAGTAAAAGCGATAAAAGATAATTGAGTTAGGCGGTGGAAGTATGAGTCAGACAATGGATGACTTATTAAAAGGATTAAATAAAGAACAACAAGAGGCAGTGAAACATACAGAAGGCCCTTTGTTAATCATGGCAGGGGCGGGAAGTGGTAAAACACGCGTGCTTACACATCGAATTGCTTACCTACTTGGTGAGAAAGAAGTAGCAGCTCGCAATGTGCTTGCGATTACCTTTACGAACAAAGCTGCAAGAGAGATGAAGGATCGTGTCCGCAAACTAGTTGGCCCGGAAAGTGAGTATATGTGGGTATCCACATTCCACTCCATGTGTGTCCGCATACTCCGCAGAGACATCGATCGGATTGGCTATAACCGTAATTTTAGTATTTTGGACAGTGGGGATCAGCTATCTGTAATAAAACAGATTCTAAAAAACCTGAACATCGATCCAAAGAAATTTGATCCCCGAGCGATGCTAGGGCAAATTAGTGCAGCGAAGAACGAACTAATAACAGCAGCTGAATACAATAAGAATGTCGGTAATTTCTTTGATCGACAAGTCGGACAAATTTATGAATCATATGAAAAGATACTGAAAAAGAATCAATCTCTTGATTTTGATGACTTGATCATGCAGACGATTCATTTATTCAAACGTGTTCCAGAAGTCTTGGAATATTACCAGCGCAGATTTCAATACATTCATGTTGATGAGTACCAGGATACAAACCATGCCCAGTATTTTCTCGTTAAGCAACTTGCGAGTCGGTTCCAAAACCTTTGTGTAGTGGGGGATTCCGATCAGTCAATTTATCGCTGGCGTGGTGCAGATATTTCGAACATTTTATCCTTTGAAAAAGACTATCCAACATCACGGACCGTTTTTCTAGAGCAAAATTACCGTTCGACTAAGTCAATTTTATCTGCTGCTAATAAAGTGATTGAAAACAACTCTGGACGAAAACCGAAGAATCTTTGGACGGAAAATCCGGACGGGAAAAACATTCACTACTTCCAAGGGGCAACAGAGCAGGAAGAAGCGCTATTTATTACAGATAAAATTCAAGAGCTGACCCGCCGCGAAGGTTTCTCGCCGGGGGATGTGGCAATCTTATATCGTACCAATGCGCAGTCCCGTGCGGTCGAGGATACGTTAATGAAATCAAATATCTCTTACCAAATGGTTGGAGGTACAAAGTTCTATGAGCGAAAAGAAATTAAAGATATGGTAGCCTATCTGCGCCTTATTACAAATCCTGATGATGATTTGAGCTTTGAGCGGGTAGTAAATGTACCGAAGCGGGGTATTGGAAAAACATCTATCGACCGTTTGCGTGAGCACGCTGCTGCGCATGATATCTCCTTTAACGAAGCGGTAAAAGAGGTAGATTTCACAGGTGTTTCCAAGAAGGCAGCCAATGCTTTAGCGCAGTTTGGCCAGCTCATCCAATCGCTTTCCCAGCAACAGGAATTTCTAACTGCTACAGATATGGTTGAAGCGGTCCTCGAACGGACAGGCTATGAAGAAATGCTGAAAAACGAGCGTACCATTGAGTCACAAAGCCGTCTGGAAAACTTAGAAGAATTTATGACAGTAACAAAAGATTTTGAAGCAACCGCAGAAGATAAAACATTGGTCGCGTTTCTTACAGATCTTGCTCTAATTGCAGATATTGATCGTGTTGATGAAGAAGACCCGGATAATGAGGAAAAGATAACTTTAATGACCTTGCATGCGGCTAAAGGATTAGAGTTCCCTGTCGTCTTCTTGATTGGGATGGAGGAAAATGTCTTCCCACATAGTCGTTCCATGTTTGATAACGATGAAATGGAAGAAGAGCGCAGACTCGCCTATGTAGGAATTACGAGGGCGGAACAGCAACTTTATTTGACACATGCAAAAATGCGTACCTTGTATGGTCGTACAAACATGAACCCGATTAGCCGTTTTATTAGTGAAATCCCTGAAGAATTAATTGAAGGCATTGAACAAGCGAAGTCGTCTATGTTTGGTAGCCCTCTCGGCCAACCAAAAGATAAACCTGCACCATTAAAACGGAAAGCAGAGCGCATGCAAAAGACAACGGGTGCCGAAAGTGAAACATGGGGACCAGGAGACAAAGCAAATCACAAAAAATGGGGGACTGGAACTGTCGTTAAAGTGCAGGGTGAAGGGGAAGCAATGGAACTGGATATTGCCTTTCCTGCACCAACTGGAATTAAGCGAGTTCTAGCTAAATTTGCCCCAATTACGAAACAATAGGAGGTGCTTGGATGGATCAACAGCAAGCACAGAAAGAAATTGAAGCATTACGAGAAGTATTAAATCAATATGGTTATGAGTATTATGTGTTAGATAAACCGAGTGTTCCAGATGTGGAGTATGATCAAAAGCTCCAGGAATTGCGCAAATTAGAAGAAGAATTTCCTGAACTTGTTACCCAGGATTCGCCTACTCAAAGGATAGGCGGAGAACCACTGGAAGCTTTTCAAAAGGTAGAGCATAAAGTACCGATGCTTAGCCTCGGAAATGCATTTAACGAACAGGATTTGCGAGACTTTGCTAAGAGAGCAGCACAGGGAACAGATGAACCTGTCAGCTTTGTCTGTGAACTTAAAATTGATGGGCTCGCCATTTCCCTTACTTATGAGAATGGAAAGTTCATCCTTGGCTCTACGCGCGGAGATGGGTCAATAGGTGAAAATATCACAAGCAATTTAAGAACGATCCGGAGCATTCCTTTAACGATAAAGGAAAAAGAAAACCTGGAAGTTCGTGGAGAAGCCTATATGCCCCATAATTCATTCCTAGCTTTAAATGAAGCAAGGGAAGAGAATGAGGAAGAGCCATTCGCCAATCCACGCAATGCGGCAGCAGGGTCACTAAGACAATTAGATCCAAAAATTGCTGCTAAGCGTAACCTTGATATCTTTTTGTATGGTGTAGGGGAGTGGAATAACAGTAACCTGACAAGTCATAGTGATAGACTCAAAGCGTTAAGCAAGCTTGGTTTTAAAACAAATCCAGAATGGAGAAAATGCGAAACCATCGAGGAAGTGCTCGAGTATGTTGAATACTGGACAAACGAGCGTCCCAATTTAAGCTATGAAATAGACGGGATTGTCGTGAAGGTTGATAATCTTGATCAGCAAGAAGAGCTTGGTTATACAGCAAAAAGCCCTCGATGGGCTATTGCATATAAATTCCCGGCAGAAGAAGCTGTAACGAGATTAACAGACATAGAATTGAGTGTAGGACGAACAGGTGTAGTAACACCTACTGCCATCCTAGAAGCTGTAAAAGTAGCTGGTACCACAGTAAAAAGAGCTTCCTTGCATAACGAAGACCTGATCCGTGAACAGGATATCCGTATAGGAGATACGGTGGTCATTAAGAAAGCTGGCGATATTATTCCGAAAGTAGTACGTGTACTTACTGAAAAACGTACAGGTGATGAAGAAGAATTTCACATGCCAACAGAATGTCCAGCATGCGGAAGTGAGTTAGTGCGACTGGAAGAGGAAGTGGCCTTGCGCTGCATTAACCCCAATTGCCCTGCTCAACTGAAGGAAGGGCTCATTCATTTTGTCTCCCGCAATGCGATGAACATTGATGGACTTGGAGAAAAGGTGATCATCCAGCTTTTCCAAGAAAACTTAGTAAAAACCATTGCGGATATCTACCGCTTAAAACGTGAAGCATTACTTGAACTCGAACGAATGGGCGAGAAGTCTGTTGACAATTTGCTTCAGGCAATTGAGGTGTCAAAGGGTAATTCACTTGAAAAGCTATTATTTGGTCTTGGGATACGATTTGTTGGTTCTAAAGCAGCCAAAACGCTTGCTACAGAATTTGAAACAATGAAGAATATTCAACAAGCAACCTATGAAGATTTGATCGCTGTAGACGAAATCGGCGATAAAATGGCTGATTCGATCGTTCAATATTTCCAAGAGGAAAAGGTAATTAATCTACTCGACGAGCTTCGAGAGCTTGGTGTTAATATGGAGTATAACGGGCCGAAACGTCCAGAGGCAGATGAAGATTCGATATTTGCAGGAAAAACGATCGTTCTTACTGGGAAAATGGAAAAATTCACTCGGACGGAAGCAAAAGAACGGATTGAGGCAAAAGGCGGATCTGTAACAGGAAGTGTTAGTAAAAAAACAGATATTCTGATCGCCGGTGAAGATGCTGGGTCGAAGTATGACAAAGCACAGAAGCTTGGCATCACGATATGGGATGAGCAGGAATTAGAGACTGCTCTTGAGAAATAGGGGAGTGTAAGGAAATGAAAAAATGGACCATATGTCTGCTGGGCGCACTTCTACTTATTACGGCATGTTCACCGGATACCAATGAAGAAGTCGTGCAAGAAGAGGATACGCAACAAGAAACATCGATTGTACCGAGCTACCAGCTTTCAGATGAAAACTATAAAATGATACTTCCATATGAGCCTAGCAAGGCAAGGGGTGTTATTGTAAACCAGGTAGCAAACCGTATGGATATTGATGAAATGGAAGAAGGATTGCGGAGGCACTCCAAAGAAGTGTATGATCCGAACAAGTACTTCTTCCAAGAAGGACAGTATTTAGATGAAGATACAGTTTATGATTGGTTAGGCCGGGAATTGACCGAAAGTCAATTAGAAGAGGCTGTAGCAGATAGAATAGACTATCTAAAGGAAAATGAAATGACGGTAAATGAGGAGAATATTCGCCGTGAATTCCAATTAGGTTTAAACCCACCAATTGAAGATGAATACAATCAAGAGGAGCAGGAAGCTAATCCAAAATATCTTTCCCATATTCTAGAACATAACTTTTTATCAAAGAATGAAGATAACACAGTTAAGCTAGAAGGAATTTCAATTGGTCTTGCAATGAAATCAGTTTACCGTTTCCAGACTAAAAAAGATGGACCTTATAGCTATCTAGATATCTCTCAAAGTGAGATGATGGAACAGGCCACAGTCATTGCAGAGAAAGTGGTAAAACGTATTCGCAATATGGAAGGGCTTGAAAATGTTCCGATCATGATTGCAGTATATAGAGAGCAGGAACGTAGCTCCCCAATTCCAGGGAATTATGTAGCAAAAATGAATGTAGCCGGTGGAGAAACATCATTGAGCGATTGGGATAACATAAATGAGCAACATATTTTATTCCCATCAGATGAAGGTAAGAAAGAATACTTTGATGATCATGAATTAGTAACCAGCTTTGGTAATGAGATTGCAAATTACTTTCCTAACTATGTAGGTATTATAGGAGAAGGCTTCTATATAAATGATGAATTAAAGAAGTTGACAATTGAGATTCCTATTGAGTTTTACGGAAAAGCCGAGGTAATAGGGTTTAGCCAATATGCGTATGGACTTGTGCAGGATATGTTTGAGGATTATTATGATCTCGAGTTGATGATCACCTCAAGCGATAAAGTAGAAAGTACAATCTTTCGTGAGGCTGGATCCGATACACCAACCGTTCGTATTTTCCATTAAGAAAAAAGATTCGTTGAAGTCTGACAATAAATGGGGTAAAATAAGGGGTGGACATGCGCCACTCCTTATTTTTTATGTTTTTTAATAGATAATAATTTTAATCTTTAGAGTGTCTAGCTCCGAGCGACGACAGTTACGTCTAAACGGACGCTTTAAGCTTTTCCTTTGAAAACGCAATCAATAAGGAGAATAGGATAATTTTTAGGAGGTTTTAATATGGTAGTACCTTACAAACATGAACCTTTTACAGATTTCACCGTAGAAGAAAACAGACAGCAGATGCTTGAGGCTTTAAAAAAGGTGGAAGCCGATCTAGGTAAAGAATATCCACTAGTAATTGGCGGAGAGCGTATTACAACAGATGACAAGATTGTATCTGTTAATCCAGCCAACAGAGAAGAAGTAATTGGATATGTGTCCAAAGCAAATAAAGAGCTTGCTGAAAAAGCAATGCAAACTGCTGATAAAACATTTGAAACATGGAGAAAATCTGATCCTAAATTCCGTGCAGATATTCTTTTCCGTGCAGCGGCTATAGTTCGTCGCCGTAAGCATGAATTTACTGCACATCTAGTAAAAGAAGGCGGAAAGCCATGGAAAGAAGCTGACGCTGATACTGCAGAAGCTATTGACTTCATGGAATATTATGGCCGTCAAATGCTAGAATTAAAAGATGGCGTGAAAATTAATAGCCGTCCTATAGAATTTAACCAATATAATTATATTCCACTTGGTGTAGGTGTCGTAATTTCCCCGTGGAACTTCCTATTCGCTATCATGGCAGGAACAACTGTTGCAGCAATGGTAACTGGAAACACGGTATTATTAAAACCAGCAAGTGCTACACCAGTAATCGCTTATAAATTAATGGAAGTATTAGAAGAAGCTGGCTTGCCAGCTGGTGTCATTAACTTTATTCCTGGTCCAGGAAGTGAAGTCGGTGACTATCTTGTTGATCACCCACGTACACGTTTTGTCAGCTTCACGGGCTCACGTGATGTTGGGACCCGTATTTTTGAACGTGCTGCCAAAGTACAAGATGGCCAAAAATGGCTAAAACGTACCATTATCGAAATGGGTGGAAAAGATACGATTGTAGTAGATAAAGAGGCAGATCTTGAGCTTGCAGCACAATCTATCGTGCAATCAGCATTTGGCTTCTCTGGTCAAAAATGTTCTGCATGTTCTCGTGCCGTTATTCATCAAGATGTTTACGATGAGGTGAAAGATCGTGTAGCTTCTCTAACTAAAGAACTTTCTGCTGGAGATCCATATGATAACTCTCACTTTATGGGGCCAGTTATCGATCAGGGAGCATATGATAAGATCCTAGATTACATCGAAATTGGTAAAAAAGAAGGCGAGCTACTTGTCGGGGGAACTGGCGATGATAGCAAGGGATGGTTTGTGAACCCTACTGTATTCGCAGATCTTAAACCGGATGCACGTATCATGCAGGAAGAAATCTTTGGACCTGTAGTTGGCTTAACGAAAGCAAAAGATTTTGATGAAGCAATCGAAATTGCTAACAACACGGATTATGGCCTAACAGGGGCTGTCATCACAAATAACCGTGAGCACCAAGAACAAGCTCGTCAGGATTTCCATGTAGGAAACCTTTACTTTAACCGTGGATGTACGGCAGCAATTGTTGGCTATCAGCCATTTGGTGGCTTTAACATGTCCGGTACAGATTCCAAAGCAGGTGGGCCTGATTACCTAATTCACCACATGCAAGGAAAAACCACATCCGAAATGTTTTAATGATAAGAAAATAGTCACATGAACTCGATTAGCCCCCTTTCTAGCAAAAAAATGCTCAGAAAGGGGGTTAATTTTCCTCTCTCAGGAAAATAGGAAAGTTTTTAGGTCGATAATCGCTATAAACGCCTATATATTTTCCCAATATGAATTATCTGAAATTATGTTATAATAAGACTACAGAAGGCATTAAATATTAGTAGAGGATAGGGTGGGGTGAATTGATAGAAATAGGATCCTTTATCAAGCTGCAACGGACAAAACAAGAGATGACACAGGGAGATTTGGCTAAAGGTATCGTATCATTATCCTATTTATCAAAAATTGAAAACTTAAAAACAGAGGCAAGTCCTGAAATCATTCAAATGCTCTGTACACGCCTGGGTATTCAAATTGATAACTCACTCGATGCCACGATCCAGGAAAAATGTAAGAAATGGTACAGCATGCTTTTTGAAGTGAATGATAAGAAGGATATCATCGCTACATACAACGAGATACAGAATTTAATGGATACCAACCTTACCGAAAGCCTACTTCTATTTGAAATCCACAAGATTAGATACTATCTAATTCTAGGAGATTTTGACGAAGCATTAATCAAGATTAACGAACTAAATGAAATCTCAGGGACATTTGATAACTTGCATTTGTTTTATTGGTATAAGTTTAGAGGGAACTATTGTTCCGTATTGACTGACTTTAGTACAGCAATTTATTTTTACAAGCTAGCAGAAGAAAAATTAAACAAAATAGAATTGGAAGAACATGAGATAGCAGATCTTCAATATACTATTGGTGTAACGCATAGTAAGCTAAGAAATACATTAGAAGCTATTGATTATTCTAATCGAGCTTTAGAAGTATTTATGAAGCAATACAATTTTATCCGTTGTGCTCAATGTCACATCATTTTAGGAATCTCCTATAGGAGAATTCGAATGTATGACAAAGCCATAAAGAATTTAAATTTAGCGCTTCATTTAGGTCAACTAAGTAATAAAAATCAAATTATATTACTAACACATCAGAACTTAGGTCATCTTTACTCAACAAAAGGTGATCCAAAAGAATCTATCAAACATTTTCAAGAGGTAATTCAGGATGATACAGCACAAACGATTGATAATTTAAACTCAGTAGCTGCTTTGGTGAGAGAGTATTATAATATTCAAGATTATTCAAACGCTTGGAAATTTGTGGAGCAAGGGCGAGAGTTAATTAGACAAGATAGTGATAGGGAGCCTTATAGCAAGCATTATTATTATGTGATTAACACATACAACTATTTGCTAAATGATGAATTTGAAAAATTTGAGAAGTTTGTAATTCAAGAATTCATCCCGTATTTAAATAAGCAAAAGGATTTTGCTACGCTGAGTGTATATTCCGAATTACTCGCTAATCATTATGAGAAGTTTGGTAAGTATAAAAAAGCTTCAAAATATTATCAAGTGGCTAATTTTGCCTACAAGCAAATTACTAATATATAAAGACAAGAAAGGAGGATATAATTATGAAGAAATTAATTTCTGGAATTTTAATTGGTGCTGTCCTTTTCTCTGGCTATATGTTCACGCAGCAAGTTGATACAGCTACTGGTGGGGAAAGAGAGCCAAGTGTACTTTCAATTCAACAATCAAGTTTTTTTTAAGCTAATGTGATAATTCTTTACAAGAATTAGTCAGTAATTTTATACCCTATTACAAATATGATAGATTTGCCCGGGATAGTGTGGAAACTATGCTGGGCTTTTTTTGTTCATTATTTCCTGATGGGATCTTAAAGTCAGATGCAATTTTCCAAGCAAAAATGCCAACCTAACAACAACGTCTCAAAAGTTAAAAATCTATAAAATTAACGAAATTTACCTGTTGAATTCCTGTTTATTACAAAAAAACTAAAAAAATTTTGTTGTAATAAATAGCGCGCATACTAAAGAATACAGTCGGTAAAGCCTAAATAACTAACTAAACCTTTATTAATTCGTTCAAACCTTAGTAAATAAAGATTAAAACGATTATATGAATGTATACGATGTTTGGTTCTTAATGAAAGTGTATGGATAAGTTGAAACGAAGTACTGGTCCGCTTGAAATTGACAAAAATATATGAAACCATAGTCTTTGTGTTTTGTTTCATCGATAGACAGATGAATGAAGTACGGAAACGAAAGGGGAGCAATACATGGAATACGCAATAACTGGTGCAACATGGTTTTGGTTGTTTGTGCCAATGCCAGTTGTACTTTTGGCATCCGTTATCACAATGTTTACAGAGAGGGGAAAGTAAAACGTGGGTCTAACAACACTAATAACATTTATCGTATATCTACTAGGAATGCTTGTAATTGGACTAATCATGTACCGCATGACAAATAATCTATCGGATTATGTATTGGGCGGTCGTAATCTTGGACCTGGGGTCGCTGCCTTAAGTGCAGGTGCTTCAGATATGAGTGGTTGGTTGTTACTTGGTTTACCAGGAGCAATTTATGCATCTGGAATGTCAGAGGCATGGATGGCAATCGGACTTGCTGTCGGAGCGTATTTAAACTGGCAATTTGTCGCCAAACGTTTACGCATTTATACAGAGGTAGCAAATAACTCTATTACAATACCGGACTTTTTAGAAAATCGTTTTAAAGATAAGTCACATATTCTTCGTGTTATCTCCGCATTGGTAATACTACTATTTTTCACATTCTATACATCTTCAGGTATGGTGGCAGGTGCGAAACTATTTGAGGCCTCCTTTGGTCTTAGCTATGATTCTGCACTTTGGATAGGGACAATTGTGGTAGTTTCCTATACGTTGCTTGGAGGTTTTCTAGCAGTAGCATGGACGGATTTCTTCCAAGGGATCCTCATGTTCTTAGCACTTATCGTCGTGCCTATCGTAGCACTGAATCAAATGGGTGGTTGGTCAGATGCAGTTCAAGCTGTGGGAGAAATTGATCCAAGTCATCTGAACATGGTTCAAGGTGTCGGCATAATGGCGATAATTTCCTCACTAGCATGGGGGTTAGGATATTTTGGTCAACCGCATATTATTGTTCGTTTTATGGCATTACGCTCACCAAAAGACGTTCCAAAAGCAAAGTTTATTGGAACAACATGGATGATTCTTGGGTTATATGGTTCGATCTTCACTGGTTTTGTCGGACTTGCATTTATTAGTACACAAGACGTATCGGTGCTAAGCAACTTGGGGATTCAAGTCACAACAGAAAATGGATTACAGGTGCTTGCAGATCCGGAAAAAATCTTCATCGCCTTTTCACAAATTCTTTTCCATCCTGTAGTGGCTGGTGTCCTCCTTGCGGCAATACTATCAGCGATTATGAGTACAATTGACTCTCAGTTGCTTGTTTCATCATCTGCTGTGGCAGAAGACTTTTACAAGGCTATCTTCCGAAAGAAAGCAAGTGGAAAAGAACTTGTATGGATTGGTAGAGTTGCAACTATAATCATCGCGCTGATTGCTGCACTCATTGCCATGAACCCGGAAAGTTCTGTGCTAGAACTTGTAAGTTATGCTTGGGCAGGTTTTGGAGCAGCCTTTGGACCGATTATTCTCTTATCCTTATTGTGGAAGGGAATTACGCGAAATGGTGCGCTTGCTGGTATTTTAGTAGGAGCCATAACGGTTATTGTATGGGGAGAGTTTCTCTCAGGAGGATTATTCGATCTATACGAAATCGTGCCAGGGTTTATCTTAAACGTAATCGTAACTTTCATAGTCAGCTTATTTGGTTCCAACAAACCAGAAGTTGTTGAGGAATTTGATAAAACAGCTACATTAATGAAGGAATAAGTTTAAAAGGGCCGTCTCTTTTCTATAATGAAGAGATGGCCCTTTTAAAATTGATTAAAAGTTAATTCACTCCAGCCGCTACGTGGGCCCGGAGGATCCGGGTCATGCCGACGTTGACCTAGGATGGATCGCTTTTAGTCGGCGTTCCCTTGTAGGTGCTCTGCGCTTTTGGTGTCATCTAGCTCCGAGCACCAAAAACTAGGCTGCTTCGCGAATCGCCCTACGATAAGTCATCATCGGTTCGTTCCTCACCGTGATTCCTTTATCTCAGTTGATTCACTCCAGCCGCTACGTTTTTTAACGGTACTCTGCGCTTTTGGTGTCAATATTTGATTATGGGTGGTTGGTTCTGCTATTATCAATAGTGTTATACTTAGAATTAAGACAGGTATGTACTTACAGGTTTTACACGAAGATGTAAATAATGAATAACATTATAAATAGGAAGAGGGAGGGCTAGTTCATGGCAGATATCTCTAAGGATCAAGTAAAACATGTTGCGCATTTGGCAAGGCTTGCCGTAACAGATGAAGAAGTGGACAAGTTTACTGAACAGTTAAGCTCTATTATCACGTATGCAGAACAATTAAATGAATTGGATACAGACGGGGTAGAACCAACGACGCACGTACTGGACTTGAAAAATGTATTACGTAAGGATGAGCCAAAGGAATGGATTACACAGGAAGAAGCATTGAAGAACGCTCCTGATAAAAAAGATGGCCATTACCGTGTACCATCAATCTTGGAGTAGGGAGGGAAATACATGTCATTATTTGATTACACTATAAAAGAGTTAGAACAAAAGCTACATAATAAGGAAATAACCATTGAAGAGCTTGTTGATACGTCGTATAAACGAATTAATGAGGTAGATAGTGAAGTACATGCCTTTTTAACATTAAATGAAGAGGCGGCTCGCAAACAGGCGAAAGAACTAGATGAAGCAGAGGACAAGTCTGCAGCTCTATTCGGTATGCCGAGCGGAATTAAGGACAATATCGTAACAAAGGCATTACGCACTACTTGTGCAAGCCAATTCCTCGACAATTTTGACGACCCTTTATACAACGCAACTGTCGTTGAAAAGCTAAATAAAGAAAAGACTATTACAATTGGAAAACTCAATATGGATGAGTTTGCGATGGGTTCATCCAATGAGAATTCCAGCTACGACCCTACACGAAATCCTTGGAACACGGATTACGTACCAGGTGGTTCTAGTGGTGGATCAGCCGCAGCGGTAGCAGCAGGAGAAGTGTTATTTTCACTTGGTTCTGATACTGGTGGTTCTATTCGACAACCTGCAGCATTCTGTGGAGTGGTTGGGTTAAAACCAACTTATGGCCGTGTATCTCGTTTTGGATTGGTTGCATTTGCTTCTTCTCTTGATCAAATTGGACCGATCACACGTACAGTAGAAGACAGTGCACGCGTGCTAGAAGTTATTGCTGGTCATGATCCAATGGATTCTACCAGTGCGAATGTTGAAGTGCCAGCATATACAGAGGCACTTACCAATGACGTGAAAGGCTTAAAAATTGCGGTTCCAGAAGAATATCTAAGTGAAGGTGTAACACCTGAAGTACGCGATTCTGTCATGGAAGCACTTAAAGTATATGAAAACTTAGGAGCTACATGGGAAAAGGTGTCCTTGCCACATTCGAAGTATGCCGTAGCTACCTACTATCTCATTTCATCTTCTGAAGCTTCTGCTAACCTTGCTCGCTTTGACGGTGTTCGTTATGGTGTACGTTCAGAGAATGCGGACAATATGATTGATATGTTCAAAAAATCCCGTAGTGAAGGGTTTGGCGATGAAGTAAAACGCCGTATCATGCTCGGTACGTTTGCACTTAGCTCAGGTTATTATGATGCGTATTATAAAAAGGCTCAAAAAGTACGTACGTTAATTAAAAATGATTTTGATAAAATCTTTGAAGATTACGATGTTGTTATTGGCCCAACTACCCCGACACCGGCATTTAAAGTCGGCGAAAAAGTGGACGATCCTTTAACAATGTATGCGAATGATATCTTAACCATCCCAGTAAACCTTGCTGGCGTACCGGGTATCTCTGTGCCATGTGGTTTCTCTGAACAGGGCTTACCGATTGGCCTGCAAATCATTGGGAAACATTTCGATGAAAGTACGGTCTTCCGTGCTGCCCATGCATTTGAAAAAGCAACAGATCATCATACGAAGCGACCTCAGCTGGGAGGTGCCAAATAATGAACTTTGAAACAATAATTGGCTTAGAGGTGCACGTTGAACTAAAAACAGATTCAAAAATTTTCAGCCCAAGTACAAATGAGTTTGGAACAAATCCAAATACGAATGTGAACCCAATTGACCTCGGGTATCCTGGTGTTCTCCCGGTTCTAAATGAACAGGCAGTAAACTTCGCGATGAAGGCTGCAATGGCGCTAAATTGTGAGATCGCTACAGATACGAAATTTGACCGAAAAAACTACTTCTATCCAGATAATCCAAAAGCATATCAGATCTCTCAATTTGATAAGCCAATTGGCGAAAATGGCTGGATTGAAATTGAAGTGAACGGCAAGAAAAAACGTATCGGGATCACTCGTCTGCATTTAGAAGAAGATGCTGGAAAACTAACGCACGGCGATGATGGCTATTCCTATGTGGACTTTAACCGTCAAGGAACACCGCTTGTAGAGATCGTATCGGAACCGGACATGCGTTCACCAGAAGAAGCATATGCCTATCTTGAGAAACTTAAAAGCATTATCCAGTACACAGGCGTATCTGATGTGAAAATGGAAGAAGGCTCTCTTCGTTGTGATGCCAACATTTCGTTACGTCCAATTGGGCAAGAGCAATTCGGAACGAAAGCAGAATTGAAAAACTTAAACTCCTTCAGCTATGTACAAAAAGGTTTAGAGTTTGAAGAGAAACGCCAGGAGAAGGAACTTCTTACTGGAGGAGAAATCCTGCAGGAAACACGTCGCTATGACGAAAAAACAAAAGAGACTATTCTTATGCGTGTAAAAGAAGGTTCTGATGATTATCGTTACTTCCCGGAACCAGACTTAGTACCACTTTACATCAATGAAGCATGGAAAGAACGCATCCGTAACGAAATCCCTGAGCTACCAGACGCGAGAAAAGCACGTTATATAACGGAACTGGGGCTCTCAGAATACGATGCTTCTGTCTTAACTAGTTCCAAGCAAATGGCTGACTTCTTTGAAGAAGCGGTTAACAGTGGCGCAGATATGAAGCAAGTGTCCAACTGGTTGATGGGCGAAGTATCTGCCTATATGAATAAGCATTATAAGGAATTAGGCGATTTGGCTATAACGCCAGAGGCATTAGCTAAAATGATTAACTTAATCGAAGATGGCACTATTTCATCTAAAATTGCGAAGAAAGTGTTTGCTGAATTAGTTGAAAATGGTGGAGATCCGGAGCAAGTTGTAAAAGATAAAGGGCTTGTCCAAATTTCTGATGAAGGACAATTGCGTGAAATTATTTCTAGTGTCCTTGCAGATAACGAACAATCGATTATCGATTACAAGAATGGGAAAGATAAAGCAGTTAAATTCCTTGTCGGTCAGGTTATGAAAGCAACTAAAGGACAGGCAAACCCACCAATGGTAAATAAAATTTTGCAAGAAGAACTAGACAAAAAATAGATCCGAACAACTACTGGACTGCCACCAAGCATTTTACATTTCTTGATGGTAGTCCAAATTTTTATCAAGACCCCTTTTCAAATCGTGAGAAAAGGTCTATGATATTGGTTGGACTTAAAAACAAAAAATAGTGACCATTATATATAGCAATGGCCCTGCACATATGTAGCAATGGGGGGAAAAGAAATGAAGAAAGCGAGAATCATTTACAATCCAACTTCCGGAAGAGAGGCTTTCAAAAAAGAATTGCCTTATGTCCTAGAGAAGCTGGAGACGGCCGGTTATGAAACATCTGCACATGCAACAACGTGTGAAGGTGATGCGATTGAAGCAGCAAGAGCAGCTGTTGAGAGGGGATATGAATTAGTTGTGGCAGCCGGTGGGGATGGCACAATTAACGAAGTGATCAATGGTATAGCAGAAGAAGATCATCGTCCTAAGCTGGGTATCATACCAGTTGGTACGACAAATGACTTTGCTAGAGCCTTAAATATTCCTCGCGATATAAAAAAAGCAGCTGATATTATCGTGAACGGCAGAACCAAGTTCTTGGATATTGGAAAAGTAAATGATTATTTCTTTATGAACATTGCCGGTGGCGGGAAGCTGACAGAATTAACATATGAAGTACCAAGTAAACTAAAAACGATGCTCGGCCAACTAGCATATTATATGAAGGGGATTGAAATGCTGCCATCCCTTAAGCCTACAAGGGTAAAAATTGAGTATGACGGCACCGTTATTGATGAAGACATTATGCTCTTCCTTGTAGCCAATACAAACTCCGTTGGTGGCTTTGAAAAGCTAGCTCCAGTCGCTAGCATGGATGACGGTTATTTCGACCTTCTTATATTAAAAAAAGCAAACCTAGCAGAATTTATCCGGATTGCAACACTCGCACTCCGTGGAGCACATCTAGAAGATAAGCATGTTATTTATACAAAAGCAAAGCATATTAAAGTAAGCACAGAAGAAAAAATGCAACTTAACATTGATGGAGAGTTTGGTGGATTACTTCCAGGAGAGTTCATCAACCTGCAGCAGCATATTGAATTCTACGTGCCAGATGATTTTACAACTGAGTGATTATGTAGAGAGAAGATTACTTAATGGGTAGTCTTCTTTTTATTTGGTTCATCTACTGGTAACATAATGAAAATGTGAATCCAGTAGAAGATATGATAAGATAAGAACCACATACTATGAACGTAAAGGAAGATAGAAATGGGAAAACAGGAAGTACCTGTAAAGAAAAATGAAACAATAACCCTAACCTTTGAGGACCTTACACATGAAGGTAATGGTGTAGGCAAGGTGGACGGTTATCCCTTGTTTGTACCATATGGCCTTCCAGGTGAAGTAGCAACAGTCAAGGTTGTAAAAGCAAATAAAAACTTCGGATTCGGCAAGTTACTAGTAGTAAAACAATCAAGTGATCAGCGAGTAGAGCCGCCTTGTAATGTTTATTATCAATGTGGTGGCTGTCAGCTACAGCATATGAGCTATGATCTGCAATTGCAAATGAAGCAAAACCAAGTAAAAAGTGTGATGCGTAAAATAGCTCATCTTGACCACGTGCCAGTTCATCCAACTCTCGGAATGGAAGACCCTTGGCGCTACCGTAACAAAGTGCAAATGCCAGTTGGCGAGCATGATGGTGAATTAATTACTGGATTTTATCGCAAACGTAGCCATGACATTATTTCAGAAATGGAAACTTGTGTCATCCAGGACGAGCTAAATGATCGGTCTGTCCATGCCGTACGAAGAGTAGCAAATCGGTTAGGCATTAAAGCATATGATGAAAAAGCAGACCGCGGTGTTCTGCGCCATATTATGGTCCGAACTGGTAGAGAAACCAATGAAACGATGATCGTACTCATCACTCGAACCGACAAACTTCCACATCAAGAGGAGTTAATTCGTGAGCTAACGGAAACGTTCCCTCATGTTAAATCCATCGTTCATAACGTCAACAATAAACGTACGAATGTGATCCTTGGGAGAAAGACAAAGGTTATTTGGGGAGAAGAATACATTTACGATACGATCGGCGATATTAAGTTCGCCATTTCAGCAAAATCGTTCTATCAAGTTAACCCACCTCAAACAAAGGTGCTCTATGACAAAGCGTTAGAATATGCACAGATTGGTACAGACGATATAGTGGTGGATGCCTATTGTGGAATTGGAACGATCTCCTTATTCCTCGCACAGCAAGCCAAGAAAGTGTACGGCGTTGAAGTAGTGCCAGAGGCAATTAGTGACGCGAAAATGAACGCGAAGCTAAATGGCATCACCAATGCTGAATTTGTTGTTGGAGAAGCGGAAAAAGTCATGCCTTGGTGGAAAGCACAAGGACTACGCCCAGACGTTATCGTCGTCGACCCTCCACGCAAAGGTTGTGAAGTAGACTTCCTACAAGCCATGATTGAAATGGAACCTAAGCGTATTGTGTATGTTTCTTGTAACCCTTCTACTCTAGCTAGGGATTTAAGCATTTTAGAAGACGGTGGCTATGAAACGAAAGAGGTTCAGCCTGTTGATATGTTCCCGCAGACAAATCATGTGGAATGTGTGACGGTTCTGGAGACAAAATTGTCTAACTAAAATAAACACCTGACAATTAAAATAAACATTTGCTATTCCGGCCCTGATTTCGTAAAAATAAACATTTGCGAATTCGGGGTCTTTTTCGTCCAATCCCTTGTCCTGCCTGTCTTATCTCGATTTTATTCTTTCTTCTGTTATCGCAAAACTTTATTCCAAATACGGAAAAAATGGTGGAAAAACAGGTGAAAAAGAGGCCAAAAACGTCCATTTTTGAACCAAAAAACGTCCAAAATAGATGATTCGTAGCAAAACTTTATTTTAACTTGAACGGTGGAATGCGGGTTGGAAGGGGGAGTTTTCGGGGATGTTTATTATGGTTGTACAGAAAGTGTCCAACTAAAATAAACACTTCGTGTAAGCATTATAAGTTTTTAGGTAGTTGCTGAAGGCCAAGCCTCTGGTAATAATTTTGTATATAAGACAAAAAAGGCCTCGAAATATCAGAGGCCTGTAATTCCTTTCATTTTATATACCGTTTAGGATTTAATTTGTATTTGCTGTATAATTCCCCTTCGAAACTCTCTGTAAATAATTTAATCGACTCTATAAGAGAGTCAGTTTTCGCTGTCGCAATTATTTGACTTTGCCCCCATGGCGAGGAAATAAAATACTTGTTATCAGAAGCAACAAACTTTATTAAAGGATTATCTTCATCTTCGACCTCAATAGTATTATAATAAAAACTTCCATCTAATTTATTTCTAAACCATTTCTTCACCTGAATATAAAATTCAAGTAGAGCTATTTCTTCTGAGAAAAATAATTCATTATTTATCCTTATATTCAACATCCCTTGAATGTTGTAGACATTAGAATAATCTTTCTTTTTCTTATAGTCGATATTAAAAATATCACTAGTTAATTTAAAACTTATATTTATTTGACTGGATGTGTTGTCCATATTTCTCCGTTCGCCCCTATTACTATCTTAATTTTTGTTTGCCCTTTTGTTCCAATTTTCTTTCCAAGATTTTTAGTTACAACAAAAGATAATATGTCATTATCATTCAGGGTAAAAGAGAAGTCTTTGGAGTTTAATGCCTCTTCCATCCATCTTTTAACAGTACTTTGACTACTCGTATTAAATTTTGCCCATCTTCCACCAGTAGAGGTCAAATGTTTGGATTTCACTGTAAAACTACCAATTTTTTTAACAGCTTGTTTTGTTACATATCCCTTAAATGTTTTTAAAGATAAGTTTTTTTCCGTATTTTTTTACTAGTTTTTTTATACCAAGTTTACCTGCAAAACTTATTAATACTGCCACAAGTGGGGCTACTGAAGCACGCATTTCGGTTGAGTCATAGTGATACGAAGTACCATTATTTTGGTCAACAAAAGCAGCTTTAAAGTCTTCACCATTTATTTCTGTGATAATAACATCAACTGATTTCTTTTCTTTTTTTCCATTAATCTCGTTGTCTATTTCCACGTCAAAAACAAGTTCCTCGTCTTCTAAATTTAATTCCAGATTATTTTCTATAGATACATTATTGTTGTCTAGTGTGTAATTTATAATTTCTCCATTTTTTTGAATAGTATTTTCTACTTTTACAGCAGTACCTTCATTAAAACGCTGGTTTTCAATTCATAGTGGGGATCCACTTCTTGCCCAATCTTTTCAGTTTCATTACTAAATATGTAATTATTATAGTTCACCTGAGCATTAGCATTCTTGCTGATAACACTAACTAGAATTTCTAGTAATAAATTCTCCGGTATATACCTTTTTAATAGGAGTTTGTTTTACTCCATTAACCTTATTTACTAAGTGATTCACTAAGTCATTAGACATATCATGAAGACGATTACAAATGGTAGAAATTTGTGGATTAGTAACTAATGAGATTGGATGATTATCAAAACCAACTATTGATAACTGTTGTGGTATTTGAATGTTATTTCTAACAGCCGATCTTATTAATCCAGCGGCAACGAAGTCACTTCCAGCAAGAATACCATCTAGTTCTAAATTATCCTTAAAGAGCTTCTCACCTAATATGATTCCATCTTCTATAGTTGATATCTCGTTAAAGAGAAAGTCTATATTATAATTTAATCCTTTTTTATTGTGAGCTAAAATAAATCCCTTTAATCTTGCTTGTTGTAAAGGAGAAGAAATGTTGTCTGAACAAAAGCCTAATTTCGTAAATCCTTTACTTAGGAGGTGCGATGTTGCTTCCATCGTTACCTCTTCTTCATTTAAACAAAAGACATCAAAATAGTCTCCATCATAATTCTCATTACAAGCAACAACTAAATTATCTCCTGTACATTCAGCGATTTCCTCCTCTGACAATGCAGAGGAAGTTAGAATAAGGGCATCAAATTCTTTTCTCTGAAGCTGAGTGTATACCTCTCGCTCTACATTTTTGTCTGAAAAGGTTTGATGAACGACAGTTTTAAATCCACTTTTATAAGATTCAGCAGATATGTATCTAACCAATTCACTAAAATAAGGATGCTGTAGATCAGGGATAAGAATAGCGATACACTTTGTTTTCCTTTGACGAAATTGTTTAGCAAGAGAATTTGGAACATAATTATGTTCTTGCATAACTTTTATTACTTTGCTTTTTGTTTCAGCTGATACATAAGACTGATTTGAAATAACCCGAGAAACTGTTGATTTAGACACACCACTTAGTCGAGCAATATCATATATAGTTACCATTTTGCACCTCTAAAAAAGTATTGACATGGGACCAATCCCAGGAATTATATTATAACAAAGTAAAACAATGGGGTGATTAATAGTGAATTATAAAATAAATAAATCTTTTTCAACTTCTGGTGATGTAAACTATCTAATCTTTTTTGATTTTGATGAAACTTATTTCCCTCACGATTGTACAAAGGAATTATTGGATAAATTATGTGAAATGGAGGAGTACCTTAATAATCTCGTTCAGAAAAGATGTGTCAAAATCGGTTGGGTAACTGGAAGTGACCTAAACAACATTGTTCATAAAATGGAGCGGGCAAATATTACTTATGGTCCTCATTTTATAGCAAGTAACTTAGGTACTGAAGTATATAATGTAAGAGAAAATGGAGAATTGATAATTAATGAGAAATGGAAAAAGAGATTGAGGAAAGCTAATTTCTCAAACTACAAAGTAAAAGAACTTATTAGTGAATTGTATAATGTATATAAAATAAAACTTGTAGAGCAAACTCAGTTTGGACAAAAACGTTATAAGTTTAACTACTACTATTTTGAAAATTCCAAGCCGCAAAGCCAATATGATTTAAAGATAATTAGACATTTAGCCAAAATAAACGGTATAGGAATAAATATAAACCGATGCAATCCAAAAGCAGGAGACCCTGAAGGTGCATTTGATGTTGACTTTATTCCTCTTAATACCGGAAAAAAAGAAATAGTAAGGTTTATGATGAACTATTATCAAGTCCCTTTAGCTAACACAATTGCTTTTGGTGATAGTGGTAATGATGTAGGGATGTTAAAGACAGTAAAACACGGCTATTTATTAGGAAACGCCACCGAAGAGGCCAAGAGATTACATAATAAAGTAACAACATCTCAATATTCTAGTGGGATACTAGAAGTTCTTAAAAAACTCTTCTAAAGGATAATGGGCAATCGACCAAAGGAAACCCATTATTTTAAAAAAGAGAATCCATACCCGATAAAAGTAAAATTCCCCTTTTAATGATTTATCTGGGTCAAAAAATGAGCGGTTACTTTTGTTACTAGTAGAGGATAAAAGAAAATAGGTTATAGAATATTGTTTAACATCGCACCTTAACAAATGTTATCGCCCAATCAAAAAAATGTGGCAAAACATTCTTGTGAACAGGAATCTGAAGATTGACTATGAGACAACATGGATATGTCGATCCATAAAAAATAAATATGAATATAAACGGTTGATGAACAACGCCGAAACCTCTTTAAGGGGCTTCGTCCTTATAGGAAGCAACTATACGCTCGTTTTATGGATGGATAGTTGCTTCGTTCAATATTCCCTCAATCCCTTAGTGTCTTCATGAGCTATCCATTTCCTATTAGTAGTTTTCTAACTGTAATGCCATCCCGAAATTGCTATAGCCCCAAACTTTTATCATTACTCTTACGTCAATTATAAAAAAGAACTTAACAACACAACTTCAATTTGTTGCAACAATTATTTGAATGAAAATTCCTCGTTGCTTGAATTATTGGAGTCGATGAAGACACTTTTAGCAACCTTTAAAAATTCTTTAACAGCTGGAGATGCTTCAGAGATTGAAGAGCAAGCTAATGAAACTTCACGGTAATTTAATAAATTTAGATTTCCAACTTTGATATTTTGCTGAGTTTTTAAAAACAATTCCGGTCCGATTGTGATACCAAGTCCTTCTTGTACCATATTAGCAATGGTATTGCAATCATGTACTTCAAAACGGATAAACGGTTTAATTTGTGCTTGTTTAAATAACTCCTCTACATGTGATTGGTACATTCCTGTTGGCATGATGAAAGGTTCTTTCTCGATATCGTGCATATCTATTGTATCTTTATGAAGGAATTTGTGCTCGGCATGAAAGGCTACAACCATTTTATCCTTTATGAGAGGAACTGTATCAAATTCAGTATTTGATTCGACTTCTACAACAAACCCAATGTCAATAATTCCAGATAGCAACCATTCTGTTATCTCTTCATATGTACCTTCATAAAATGTAAATTCAATATTAGGGTGTTTTTTTTGGAATTTCACAAGCAATTTTGGTAATAAACAGGAAGAGGCACTGGCAAAGGTACCTATACGAATTGTTCCTGTCTCTATGTTTGTTGATAACGAAATCTCTTGGTTAATAGTTTCCAATCTATTCAATACTTCTCTTATATGCGGGATAGTTTTTTGTCCTATTTCAGTAAGTGATATCCCTTTTTTACGGTCACGAATTAATAATGAAATTCCCCATTCCGTTTCTAAACTAGAAATAGCATGGCTTACTGCTGATTGTGTCATATTTAATCTTTTAGCAGCTTTGGTAAAACTCCCTAACTCTATTACTTTAGAAAAAACCTCAAATCGAACAATACTCATGAGTTATAACTCATCTCCTTCATCAAAATTATCAATTTTACTAATGGTAGCATGACCCTTAAAATGAAATCAACTTGTTAAATACTAAAGGAGATGTACATTTTGCAAAAAAATATTAATGAAGTAATTATTATTCTATTATCTTTAGGAGCCTTTGTAACAGGAACAGCAGAGTTTGTTGTTTCGGGTATATTAGGAATTATATCTTCTGATTTAGATATATCTATCTCAACAGCAGGACAATTAATAACCGTATACTCGTTATCTTATGCGATTGGGGCGTTGGGTCTTGTTATGTTAACGGCAAAATTTGAGCGGAAAAAGGTGTTATTATATTCTATTATCACTTTTATAATAGGTAATGTAGTCGCATTCTTTAGTTATAATTATTTCTTATTAATCCTTTCTAGGGTCATTATGGCAATGAGCGGTGGACTATACATAGTCGTTGCGACAAACTATGCCGCCCAAATTGCTACAATAGAAAAAAAGGGTAGTGCCATAGCAACAGTTATCACTGGTTTTACTGTATCATTAGTACTTGGTGTGCCTATAGGGACATTTTTAGCTGCTTATTTGGACTGGCATTATATTTTTCTGATCATTGCTGTCTTTACAGTTCTCCTATTATTATTACTTTACAAATTATTACCTAGTATAAAGGGAAGTAGGCCCGTGCCATTTAAACAACAAATTAAAGTTATCAAGGATAAACGAGTAATCACTGGGTTAACAACTACTATCTTTTGGATATTAGGGTATACGATGGTATTTGCTTATATTTCTCCGTTATTAAGTAACAGTGCAAACTTTTCTATAGAAATGACTAGCATTGCATTATTAGTTTTAGGCACTTTTGCTTTTCTAGGATCACGTTTTGGCGGATATGCTGTTGACAAGTGGGGACCAAATCGAACGATATCCATTAGTTTGTTAGTTCATGCAATTTCTTTGTTTGTATTAACAGTTACACAACATTCCATAATAGGAGTGTTTATAACGTTGGCAGTATGGGGTGGAGCGACTTGGACAACAACACCTGCAAAGCAATTTTATTTGATTTCACTAAAACCACAATCATCTGAAACCATACTAAGTTTTAATACTGCTTTAATGAATATTGGGATGATGTTTGGTTCAGCTTTAGGGGGGATCCTTATACAATATACAGATATTATAAATTTAAGTTGGGTTGGCGGATTATTTGTAATTCTAGCTTTCATTTTTATAAATTATTCATTTAATTTAAATAAATTAAATCCAAGGAATACTAAATAGCGTGTTTTGGCACTTTTCTCGGGTATTGAAAATAATTTTCTTCATGTAAAGAAGCCGGATGATATCGCTATAATTAACAATCAACGAGGTATTGTGATCAGGGAAAAATTAAGGAGATTTCCTGCTGTTTATGTTGTTCCATCAAATTCGAAAGAACCAAGAGTGAAGGTTAGGGCTTTGAGCTTACTGAAAACTAAAAGGAATAGAACCAATAGATTTAATCCTGGAAGAAATAGAACAATTTATTGAATAGCAAATCAGAAATAAGTTAGAAGATTTATTGGCCCCTAAAATCAAGAAGGTGATTAGGGATAAAGCTCCTCTAAGAATGGACAAACATAACAAGGACATGGGTAAGGGTGCTTCCGACTGTGTCAATCGAAGGAAATAATAGAGATGAAGGACTAATATATAATTTCCTGAAATCATGAACATAAAATTTTTTAAAGTATTTTATTTGAATTTTACCTAATGAAGAAGAATTATGGGTTATTTTGATAAAGTGTTTTTAAGTAGGTGATGAAAATATTAGATAAATTTATTAATGACTTCTTTGTTTTTTATGATAAAAGAACCAAAAAGGGGTATCAAGTGATAGGGAAAAAGATGACATTTACATTCTTTGGAACTATAATACTCCTAATTGTTGCTTCTTATTTGTTATCAGTTAACCAAGAGTTATGGATGCTATTACTGGTAGTGATCTTAGTATTAGCATTATTTAAGACGAATAAGAAAGTAGATAAAATACTTTTAAGAAGCGTAGAGAAAAAGAGGTCAGAGCATAAAGAATATATATCAAAATATTTAAAAGATGAACTAGGTTTCAATAAATCTATACAGTATAAAGAAATCTCATTGTTACTAAAAAATAAAGGAGATAGGGAAACCCTTACTTACAATCTAACTCCATATCTAGCCATGATATTAACAGCTATTGTTACTACATTAGGTTTAATTGCCAAAGAGGGTTTGAGCCATGTTACGTCTCTAATAGAACTCCTAATTATTATTACGGTGGTTCTTGTTTCAGTAAACCCAGTAGTTAACGGGTTTAGCAACTTATTTTTAAATACCAGACCAAAAAAGGTTTTACAAATCTCCGAAATTATTCAGGAATTGTTTATTGAGAAGTCGGTGCAAGAACATAGTATGGAAACAAGAGATAAAATAATATGAATAAACAGGTACTGGGGAAATACCGTTTTTCAAATTAAAAGACCAAATACCGGTGGTAGAGTAGCATACGGATTATATTAGAACTAATTGAAAGAGAAGATACTACAAGGTATGAGTGAATAAAGTGGTGAATCCCCTTTTTTAATTCTTTTCTCCTTAACTCTTTCTTCAACTATGTCTAACTAAAATAAACACCTGACAATAAGAATAAACATTTGCTATTTCGACTCTGATTTCGTAAAAATAAACATTTGCGAATTCGGGGTCTTTTTCGTCCAATTCCTTGGCCTCTCAATTTTCTCTTCCTTCCATTATTCCCAACACTCTATTTAAATCTTGAAAAAAGGTGAAAATGATTTTTATTAAAATTAAAAGTTAAAATGTAGGAGTTCCGCAGTAAAACTCTATTTTAACTGCGGGTTGGAAGAGGAGGCGAAATCAGGTGTTCGGGTAGAATTATATAGCAGAAGGGAAAAATGAAATTCTTTGGGGAGTGATTTTTAGTAGGTACATATAATAGACGAAGAACAAGAGTCTTATATAGAGGAAAATAAAAAGGACTGTTCTGATTTAACAGGTCAGCCCTTTATTAAGGAGAAAATTTTTTTATTCAAAGGGAGTTAATTCATTCTCCGTTACCCATTTATGATTTTCCACTTCTTCTCCGGTTTCCGTATCTGTATAGCTTACCATGTAGACAGTAGTACCTTTTGCAGAATCAATGGTAGCAGTAGCTCCTTCCATGCCTTCCATATGATCTGCCTCAAGAACAACTTCATCTCCTTGTTCATTTGGTTGTTCTTTTGTATTCTCGATTTCTTCATGGATAACCCACTTATGGTCTTCTACCTTTTCTTCTCCAGAAGTTGGCGTATAGGTAACAGTATAAACAGTCGTGTCATAAGCACCATGAATAGTTGCTATAGCTCCATCCATGCCACCCATATGATTGGCCTGAATCACTGCTTTGCTACCTACTGGATATGTTGGATCTTCAGCATTTGCTAATCCTTCCGGGACTTTACCTGAGCTTGAGTGATCCATATCTCCGTGTGGATTAGATTCAGTTTCCATATCTTTTTCATTTGTGCTGGATTCCGCTTCTGTGTCTGTACTTTCATCTCGACTTGTTTCCTTATTATCACCAGTACATGCAGCTAAAATAAAAATCGAGACTAAAGAAATGAATCCTATCATTAACTTTTTAATTGTCATATAAAGACTCCTTTCACAATGCTGTGCTTAAAACTTTACCTATAAAATGTGCAAAAAATATGCAGACTTAATTACAACTTCATAAAAATTCATTTTTCATAGAATAAAGGTAGTAACTAATGCAAAATTTAACTTTTTATTTGAAAAAACTTTTTAAATAGAAGTTGGAAATATTGCATTTTCTTCATGGATATAAATCAATTTGACCAATGTTAATTATGATAGATTTCTTGGATGGGATTATTAGTTAGTGGGTATTTATCTCATCTTAAGCTATGTTAATGGAGGTCGAAAAAAGAATCATTAGGAATTTTAAAGTAAAGAATAGCAAGGCGAAATAGAGTGTGAACGACTGAAATTCAATTTTAACTAAAAAATTAATTTGCATAAAAAATGGATACTTTTATTGTATTCTATTATAAACTTCACTTACCAAAATTAGGGTTTGAGCAAATATTAAAATAAAATAAGAATATTTATCCTATAAGGGATAAGCCTATCTAGCAATATGATAGATTAGTTTCAAAGAGAGTTAGGCATTTTTTTATGAGGGTAAGTTTTTCCCTGGCATTTTGTCCAACGATGTTTGTACAGGTATCCACGACATAATGCCGTCGTTATGATTACATCATATATTGTTATATTACATTCTGATTTGAAATTGGGACATCCCTTCCATTTTGTTGATAATATTTCGGACTTGGTATTTTGGTGCAAGTGGAATAATCTTATAGAAAAGCAAAATAATAAGTGATATTACTCAAAAAATTACAGGCGGGTTTCCTCCTTCTTGGTATTTTGGATACAATAACTTATTGGTTGTAGCGAGGTCAATTATGTTTAATAAAATATCTTTAAAAATAGGTTTCTTGTTTTTCGTGTTTATTTTAATCATTGAGTCTATTTTATTTTTTATATTGTACACTAATTTAGTTGATGACCGAATCGAAGAAATAATGGATAGCTTATTAGCACGTGGTAATACTCATAGTGCTGTCTTAGAAGATGACTTCAACAGTCCAACATTAGAGCATGTAGGGCTCATGGAGTCTGCTTCCGATTTCGCTGTTATTATAACTGACCCAACAGGGAGTATCATTATAAACTCTGATCCAGTCAATCAAGAAATGAGAGAAATAATTGAGCATAATGATTATGAAAATATTCCAACAGAGGGCAAAATCGTTGAAGAACAATGGAAAGAGAAAGAATATATAGTAGCAGATAGCCCAATTACTATTGAGGGTGAGCATCAAGGACACGTCTTTATGTTTGCACATACAAATGGTGTGAAAAAAGTTGTCGATCATTTAAGTGATCAATTTCTGGTTGGCGGCATAATAACTGTATTTCTGACTATTGTCACGATTTTTATTCTGTCTAGATTCATCACTCTTCCATTGATTAAAATAAAAGAAGCGACGGAACAATTGAATAATGGGAATAAAAAAGTTGAATTAAATTTAGAAAGAAAAGACGAACTTGGAGAGTTATCAAATTCTATCAGAACATTATCTCAAGACTTGGACCGTTTAAGAAATGATAGAAATGAATTTTTAGCAAGTGTATCTCACGAACTTAGGACGCCATTGACCTATATTAAAGGTTATGCGGATATAATTAGTCGCTCTGATATTAATGTGGAAGACAGAAGAGAGTATATAAGTATTATTCGTGAAGAAACAGAACAACTGAATAGTCTTATAAAGAATTTGTTTGAATTAGCCAAGGTTGACAAGAACAATTTTGTTATTTACCCTGAAAAGGTTTTATTAGAAGAGTTAATTAATACACTTGCAAATCGTATAAAACCCGCCTTGGCAGAAAAAAATATAACATTTTCAGTATACTGTCCGAAGAATATAGTAGCATACGTCGATTCGGAAAGATTTCAGCAGGTTTTGCTAAATATATTAGATAATGCCGCAAATCATTCATTTGAAGGTGGAAATGTTAAATTAGAGGTAAATGAGACAAATCAAGACATTCATATTATTATTTCGGATAATGGGGAAGGGATTGCACAAGAAGACCTACCAAAAATATTCGATCGTTTATACAGGGTTGAAAAATCGAGGTCACGAAAAAGTGGTGGTTCAGGTTTAGGATTAGCAATCGTTAAGGAAATTATAGAATCACATGAGGGAAAATTGGAAGTACGAAGTGAATTAGGGAAGGGTACAAGTGTAATAATTACGTTAAGGAGAGTCAACAAAGATGAATAAAGCACTATTAGTAGATGATGAGAAACGCATGTTGGACTTATTAGCTTTGTATTTGCAACCTTATAATTATGAGTGTACAAAAGCTCTTGGCGCAGATGAAGCCCTGATTTTTTTAGAAGAAGGATTATTTGATATTGTATTGCTTGATATAATGATGCCCAAAATGGATGGGTGGGATCTATGTAAAAAAATCAGGCAAATTTCTGATGTTCCAATTATTATGGTAACTGCCCGTGAACAAAAAGAGGATATTGTTAGGGGTTTGAAATTAGGCGCAGATGATTATATAACCAAACCATTTAATGAAGATGAATTATTAGCCAGAATGGAAGCATTATTACGCAGAAGAAATCCAAATGATTCAATTGAAATAAATGGGTTAATTTGGAATGAAACGAAGTATGAAATTTCCTATCAAAATAAACCAATTATGTTAACCCCAAAGGAGTTTGCCATGATTGGGTATTTGGTGAAAAATCCAAATCAAGTATTTGAAAGGGAACAATTAATTGACTTAATTTGGGGATTTGAATCGGAAACAGGAGGAAGAACGATTGACTCCCATGTACGAAATATAAGAGAAAAAATCCGGCAGGCAGGATTTCCTATTGATGAACATTTTATAACCGTTTGGGGTCTAGGGTATAAATGGATTAACACTCCCATCAATTGATTTCTAAATTAGAAAAAGAGGTTTTCTTTCTTAAGAAACCCTGTTCTTTTTGTCATTAATTTGTAACGCCTTCTTGATATTTAATTGAAAAACTTTTTTTAAAAGTTACTCTATGGATTATAGAATTATCAAAATAGGATGGGACTTTATTAATTAAAGATTTAAATTACCTTACAGGGGTATAGTATTATAGAGTGTATTATTGAAAAGTAGAATACAAAATAAATTCATATTATACAAGGAGAGTTATACAAGTGGATAAAAATAGAACCGAAAACCAAAAGTACAATCATAGTGAGCACAATCAGCCCCATGACCAAGGCGGGCATGAAAGTCATGGGGATCACAATAATCATCATGGTGGTCACGGAGATAATGGACATCATGATCATGGGGGTATGGTAAATAATTTTAAGAAACGCTTTTTTATTTCATTAATTATTACTATTCCAATTCTCGCACTTTCACCGATGATTCAGGATTTTATTGGAGTAGATTGGCGTTTTACCGGTGATATGTACATTTTATTTGGTTTATCCTCTATTCTATTTTTCTATGGTGGCTTGCCGTTTATAACTGGGGCTGTAAGTGAGTTAAAGGAAAAGAATCCTGGAATGATGACGCTAATTGCGTTAGCTATAACCATTGCATATGGCTATAGTACTCTTGTTGTATTTGGTTGGGAAGGTCATCAGTTATTTTGGGAATTAGCAACACTGGTTGACATTATGTTATTAGGTCATTGGATTGAAATGCGTTCTGTTATGGGGGCATCCAATGCACTTGAACAGCTTGTAAAACTAATGCCAAACGAGGCTCACAGATTTGACGAGAATGATCAAATTCAAGATATCCCGTTATCGGATTTGAAAAACAATGATCGGGTGCTTGTAAAACCTGGTGAGAAGATTCCTGTTGATGGAAGAATCTTAAATGGGAAATCAGCAGTTGATGAATCCATGCTAACAGGGGAATCTATTCCAGTTGAAAAGAATAAAGGCGATGAAGTAATCGGCGGATCAATTAATAAAGAAGGTTCACTAACGATTCAAGTTGAAAAAACTGGTGAAGATTCATATTTATCACAGGTTATCACAATGGTTAAAGAAGCTCAAGAATCAAAATCCAAAACACAAGATCTAACAAATCGTGCTGCAAAATGGTTGTTTTACCTTGCTTTAATAGCTGGATTTGCTACTCTATTTATTTGGTTATTACTTGGTTATTCATTTGATATAGCAATAGAACGCATGGTAACAGTGATGGTAATAACATGTCCACATGCACTTGGGCTAGCAGCTCCACTTGTTGTTGCAGTTTCTACTGCAATTTCTGCAAAAAAAGGGCTATTAATCCGAAATCGTGCAAATTTTGAAGAGGCACGAAAACTAAATGCAGTTGTATTTGATAAAACCGGAACCTTAACTAAAGGAGAATTTGGTGTGACAGACATCATACCTATTGATGGGTATAGTGAAGAAGAAATTTTGAAATTTGCAGCTGGTATAGAGCAAAACTCCGAGCATCCAATAGCAACGGGTATAGTAAAAGCAACAGAAGAGAAAGGGATTCATATAGGAAAGATTACAGACTTTGAATCCATCACAGGTAAAGGCATTCAAGGAAAAGTAGATGGAAAAAAAGTAAATGTTGTTAGTCCAGGTTTTGTGAACAGTAATAATTTGATATACAACGAAAAATTATTTAATAAAATGTCAGAAGAAGGGAAAACGGTTATATTTGTCCTTCTTGCGGATGAGCTAATAGGCATGATTGCACTTGCAGACATGGTTCGGGATACAGCAAAGGAAGCAATTGCAATACTAAAAGAGAATGGAATCCATTCAATTATGCTTACAGGTGACAATAGAAAAGTGGCAAATTGGGTCGCCAAGCAATTGGGTATAGATGAAGTTTATGCTGAAGTGTTGCCAGATGATAAGGCCAATCAGGTGAAAAGAATTCAAGAAAAGGGGTGGAAGGTTGCAATGACAGGGGATGGAGTCAATGATGCTCCTGCACTTGCAACAGCAGACTTAGGTATTGCAATCGGAGCGGGAACGGATGTAGCGATGGAGACTGCAGACGTTGTTCTTGTTAGAAGCAATCCAAATGATGTAGTCGACTTGATGGACTTATCAAGGAAGACATATCGTAAAATGGTTCAAAATTTATGGTGGGCAACTGGTTATAATATATTTGCAATTCCACTTGCTGCCGGTGTTCTAGCCCCAGTTGGAATTGTTTTAAGTCCCGCAGTAGGTGCTGTACTGATGAGTTTAAGTACAATTATTGTTGCTATTAATGCAAGGTTGTTGAAAGCATAAAATCCACACTTAAAGTAAATATAAACCAATAAACCCTAGGATTTGTTCTATTGGAATAGTTCTAGGGTTTTTAATCGTAAGACAAGTAGTGTTTATATCTGTTTGTAGAATAGTTAAGTTATTTGTCTTAACACAAAAGAACTTAATTATAAGAGTTAAGAATATTATTCTGTTTTAACTAAGCTCTATTATAGTTTTTACTTTTGAGTAAAATAACTGATTCGTCAATAGATATATAAATATGAAATACTTCGCCCTTTTTTAGATATAATGTTCTCATTAATTCTTCTGGAATTCGAATGGATCCCTTGTTTGAAATTATCATTATGTTTTCTAATGTTTGGCCTATTAGTTTCTGAATTAACAGCTCTTTTGAATTGCTAGTTAAACCAACTATAACCTCATCCCCTGCCGTTAATGAGAGTGTATCTCTGATAATAATTGGAATTGTTATAGATTGGATTCTATTTAAGATACAAAATAAACCTGTATCAGTTAGCTTATCTGAAAAAGTACCTATTTCATACATATTCAAACACCCCATCGTTTTAAAAAAATAATAACTAGAAAATGTTAATAAATTATGCAGAAATTGAAAATGTGTAAAAAGAAAGAATCTAGTAAATAAACCTTGATTAAACCCGATTCTAATAGTTCGTTTTCCTATGTTACAAAAAGAAAACAATTAGAAAATAACACTATGTTAACTGCATTGTTGTTATACAGGTATTCTCCCCTTCAAACGTCGAAATCTCAGATTCTGCTAGTTTTCCATCATATTGAACCTTTACATTATATGTTTTGTTACTAGGCAACCAAAAATCAATAAATCCATTTTTAAACGATGTCATGGTTTCATCAACAAGCACATTACCATCCTCATCTTCAATGTATACATCGAATTCTGTTTCTGCTAATTCTCCTTGGCAGCCAGTTAAGTTATGATTAGTACAAGGATGTGTTGTCTCAACGAATGGTGCAATGGATACAAAAAATATATCATCAGGAAGTTCATATGTAGTCTCTTTATTATTACTATCCGTTACGATAAGGTCGTTTGAAGTAATGGATGCTTCCACACCCTCAGAATTTCCTCCACTGTAATCTTGGACAATTTTCTTGATATCTTGTGTCTCTTCTTCGCTTGATGTACTCTCGGTTACGTTACATGCTACAACAATTAAAATTAGTAATAAACCAGTCACTCCCAATAAACTTTTTTTCATATATCGTCTACTCCTTTTCTAGTGAATCAGTTAAATTTAGTATATTTTGAAGTATGAGTTAAGGTAATACTCATTAAGCAAGTTTTTTACATTACTTATGAAACAAATTATTATATCTAAATATATGACTATGTTTTCTTATTCACTTTAATTTGCCAATAAAGAATGTTATTAATAGAAACGGAAAAGAAAAGCCTAATACATGTCAAAATTGATATTTGTTGCAGCGAGTGACCAGTAGTTCGTCCCAAGAATGCCAGGTCTAAAGTAACCTCCTGTCGATATTGAGTGCAAAAGCACTTAGAATTGGAAAGGTTAAACCTATGCCTCCCAAAAGTAAAACCTCATGACATGTCGCTCTTCTATTTTTAGGGAAGTATGTGCATAAAGTGTCAAGATTTATTGAAAATTTTATGAAATATTAAACTCTCGCTCATAAATTACTAAATTCTAAATTAAACTGCTATGAAAATCTAAGAAAGTGGAATAAATTAGTGCATTTTAATTTCTTAATGAGGAGTTTAGTTGAAGAAGAGATGGTGAATTTTTATATCTTATTTGAAACAATTAACAAAACATTTTTACTAAAAAACGCTCAACGTTATTGACTACGTAGAAGCCTCATCATTTCAATTCTTAATGAGGTGGCTATTATTTATATTTAATTAACAAATGCTTTGATGAAAAATAGCTCATTAGCATTAGGATCTCTTTTATTTTCTGCCTTAAAGGACTCTATTGCATTTTCATAGTGGCGATATGTTTCAACTGAACCATTTCATCTATCCAGCACACGGGAGCTTTTTATTCTCTATAGTTCTTGCCAAAAGAGAAGTCGCATGTTAAATTTATAATGATCGTTCAATATAAAAGGAGTGGTTATACATGAAAAAGTCTAAAAAAAGAGAAGCTATATTGAATGAGGCAGAGAAATTATTCTATCAACATGGTTTTCATGCTATTGGTGTGAAATCTATACTGGCACAAGCTGGAGTGGCACCAATGACGATGTACTATCATTTCACCTCAAAGGAAGAAGTAATTAAAGAAATATTGGCCCGTAGAGAAAATCAATACTTTGAATTATTGGCTGATAAAACCAATAAAGGTGTTGATATTCATTTTTATATAGAGTCCCTGCTTCAAGCTCATTTGGATTGGATAGAAGCAGAAGGCACAAATGGTTGTTTGTTTTTAAGGGCAAAGCAAGAGTATGAAGGTGTAAATGAGGAAATCGCTTCTATAACTAGAGAACATAAAAAAACACTGCTAAACAGGATAGAAAATGATTTAAAGCTATTTCATGTTCCAGGATCACTAGGTGTCCAGTTATCTATTATATTAGAGGGGTTAACATCAATAGCCCAAATTCAGGATTTAGAGGAAGTAAAAGAAGCTGCAATGAATTTAAGGAAAAGTATAAGGGTTTCTAATAAATAAACTATAATATTTAGTGGGAGACAAATGTTGTAAATAATATATTACTTTGATCCCTATTTTTTTGGCCATTTATTATAATGATCGTTATATATAAAAAGGGGTGAACTATATGTATGAAAAGAAATTGATAGTAGTGGGTTTACCAATGATTGCCGTAACTTATGGCTTATCTCGATTTAGTTATGGACTAATGCTGCCATACATTAACGATACACTTAAAATGGATCAATTTACCAGCGGCGTCATTTCGTCTTTATCCTACATCGCTTACTGTATCGCAATCGTATTAGCAATGGTACTTTCTAATAAGGTTTCCTCAAAGTCTATACTGATCATAGCTGGATTATTATCGACTATTGGTTTGGCGATTATCTCTATCTCACCTAATGCAGGCGTACTAGGCCTAGGTATCTTCTTGGCAGGATTAAGTACAGGTTTCTCGTCGCCACCATACGCTAATATTATTGATCAAAATGTTGAATCAAGATTACAGAATCAGACAAATTCATGGATTAACTCAGGTACGAGCATTGGTACTGCTTTTACTGGGGTAGTTGCTATCATAATGGCAGATAGTTGGAGAGAAACGTATTTTATATTTATGATCATTGCTATATTTGTATTGATCTCTAATTACAAAGTGCTTCCAAAAAATCAACCTTTAGTAGGAAATGGAGCAGTTGGTTTTATAAAAGAAGAGTGGAGAAGAGCCACACCTTTAATCCTGGCTTCTTTATTATTAGGAATATCCTGTTCGGCCTATTGGACGTTTTCAAGAGATTTCATGTTAAATAACGACAGTGTACCTGGATATCTTGGAGAGTGGCTGTGGGTAATTATAGGACTTGCAGGTTTAGTAGGAGGGGCTGCTGGGGCATTTATAAATAAGTTTGGTTTAATGCCTGCATATAAGATTTCTGTAATAGCACTCTCAACCTCTTCTCTGCTACTTGGGGCATTTGCAGATCACATTGTAATAGGATTTCTATCGCCTTCCCTTTTTGGTAGCTCGTATATATTTATGACAGGTGTTTTAATCGTGTGGGGGATTTCCCTGTTTAAGTCCAATCCATCATTTGGTCTAGGAGTACCTTTCTTAATACTAGCACTTGGTCAAGCAATAGGGGCCTTTTTCTCCGGGATGATCGCAAGTATAATGGGGTTTCATGCTCTTTTTATAGGAGCTTCTATCATAGGTTATATAACGTTAGTATTTAAACAAGAAAATTAAAAAATGTCTTAATTTCATAGACTGTATAATAAGGTGTATTAATTAATTGATCAAAACAGGAGGGAATACCTAAAAAATCACTCAATGGATATTTTGAATTTAAGGTAAAACAAAGTTAAAGAAATTTTGAAATAGTGTTCTTAAACCAGCACAACAGATTAGTTGAACAATTGCCTTTTTCGAAACCCATATCCTTACCGACAGATTTAAAAGCCATCTCATTTCAAATTGTAATGAGATGGCTATGGTTGATATATTATATAGAATTATAGTGATTCAATAATATGGTCGTTAACAAATGCTTTTATGAAAAATGACTCATTATCATTGGGGTCTCTTTTATTTTCTGCCTTAAATGACTCTAATGCATTTTCTAGTGAGGTGGACTTTACAGCTTGACTTGCTGCTGTTAACTCTTCCCAATATAGATTCATTTCATTTAAATCACAGATAGATTCATGACCAAGTAGGAACATTTCTGCACCATATTTTTGAATGTCTTTGATCATAGGCGATAACAGTGATTGCTTGTAATGAAATAAAGAATTTGTGGTTGTACCATATGCACAATCCCCTAAAAAAACAACCTTTTCATCCGGAATATAAATTATTGTAGCGTCATCTGTATGAGTACTTTTGATTCTTTCGATAACACAAATTTTATTACCCAAATCAATCGTTAATGTATTTTCAAAGATTATGTCTGGAGATTTTAACTTAAAACTCTCCCTGTTTGGCATATCAGTTTGGATAATCTTCATACATATTGGACTCATCTGTTGAGTAGTCACATACTTTTGTAGTGAACACTCGTCATAGGACAAACCTTGCCATTCTTTTATCTTTTCTTTTGTTAGACTATTAACTATAGCAGTAGCATCAAATTCATTCATTCCTAGGAAATGATCCCAATGTGCATGGGTAATAACAACATATTTAACTGGTGGTACGTTTAGATTCTCGATTTCTAGTAAAAAATCCTGAGCATGCTGAGGAGAATTACCAGCATCTATTATAAGGCTAAATTGATCACCACATACCAGTCCTAATGTTGGTCGTTCTTTATCATCTTGATTAGATAAATAATAAATCGTATCACTTAATTTATTTAACATGTTATTTTTCCTCTTTTCTATATATCATTCTACGAAAGAGAAAATCTACATGTTTATTCTAAAATTATTAAAATAATTTAAGATTTTCTCTTGTTATTTTTTTACCATTGGACGAGTGCCTCCTTGTTTTATTAGGAAAAGTATAACACACACCAACTATAGATTAAGAAATTTCAAAATATTAATGGTTTGCATTTCAGTTATTTATAGTTCGCAGTTCGTACCTTAGTTGTAATTGAAAGGAAGGACAGTTTAGTTTAAGATGACATAATTAAACTAATTAAATTTTTTTAAGGAGAAGTATAGTTTTGGATGAAAAAGTTATTAAATTCTATGAATTCGGTAGTCCTAAAGATGTATTAAAAGTTGAATATAAAAGCATTGAACCACCTAAAGAAGATGAAGTCCTTGTTCGAATGTTAGCACGTCCTATCAATCCTTCTGACTTAATCCCGATTAGAGGAGCATATTCTCATCGAATTATATTACCAAATATTCCTGGTTATGAAGGAGTTGGAGTTGTAGAAGATGTTGGTTCTTTCGTTTCTCCAAATCTTATTGGTAAACGTGTTTTGCCTTTACGTGGGGAAGGAACTTGGCAAGAATTCGTTAGGAGTAGAGCAGAATTTGCAGTTCCTATACCAGATTCTATTGATGATTTCACGGCAGCACAGATGTATATCAACCCAATAACAGCATGGGTGACTTGCACGGAAGTTTTAAAATTAAAGCCAAATGATATTTTATTGGTTAATGCATGTGGTTCTGCTATTGGTTGCATTTTTGCTCAATTATCGAAGATTTTAGGATTTAAATTAATTGCAATAACTAGAAATGGTAACTATTCAGAGGAATTACTTAATCTAGGTGCGTCTTATGTTATAGACACCTCTATTGTTCCACTCTATGAAACAGTTATGGAATTAACAAGCGGAATTGGTGCAGATGCTGCTATTGATTCTATTGGAGGTTCATCTGGTAACGAATTAGCTTTTTGTGTACGCCATAACGGCAATTTTTTAACCATCGGTCTTTTATCCGGGATACAAGTAAACTGGGCAGATATTGTAAATAAAGCCAAAGTTAATGCTAATATGTTTCATTTGCGGAATTGGAATAAAGACGCCTCCCTAAACAAATGGCAGGAGACCTTTAGTTGTTTGATAAGGTTAATAGGTGAGGGAAAATTACAGCTTATGAGCGTAGATTCTAAGTATGACTTATTGAATATAAAAACAGCTATTAATGTTGTTGAAACTAAAAAGATAAAAGGGAAAGTGTTTTTAACAAGCTACTGAGTTAATTCTTATTCAATTAACTGGTAAAGAGAGGGATGGGTATGATTAAACTTGTTAGAAGTGATGTAAATCAAATAGATATTGAACAGAAAATCTTCAATTCTAACTCTGAATATAATTCGATAGCATTTAATAAAAAGCATTTAGAAAACAAGGACATTTTAAATCAATACTCTGAATCGGAAAAGTTAAAAACAGAAAGATATTTAGTAAGTAAAGAGGAAAGCTTTATCGGAATCTTAGAATTCGGGATGTCGAGCCCCCGTGCAAAAAAACCTTGGTTAAGTTTGCTTATAATAGACAAACAGTATCAAGGACAGGGATATGCAAAAGAAACTTATTTCACTTATGAAAATCAAATGAAGAATAACCAAGTTAAAAGTATTCAAATTGCAGTTCACGCTATAAACAAAAATGCGCTAAACTTTTGGACTTCTTTAGGCTTTGAAAAGTATGATGAAAGATTTTTTGAAGATATTCATTTTTACAGTTTTGAAAAACAATTAAAATAAAAAATAAAGGAATTTTAAAGTTTTCAAAAATAACATAATGATATTTATCTAATGAGTCAAGATGCACAGAGCACTTCACTACGTTCGTATGTTTGTTGTTTTCATGCCATCTCAGTCTTCTCTATATAATAGGGGAGGGGGGTGACAAGGTATTTATTTCAATTGTACAATATTATCTGACTTAAATGAATATTTCACTAAGAGAATAAACATTCCAACCAGATTGATAAAAAGTATGGAATCATGGTATAAATATAGAAGGAGCAGGGACATTTTCTGCTTTTTTTATTTTGTGAGATTAAAGTTTAACTTGTTATTCCGTAATGAGAGGATTTGAATATATATGAAAGAAAATTTCTGGCGTGATTTACCACGGCCGTTTTTTATATTAGCACCAATGGAAGATGTGACAGATGTAGTATTTCGTCATGTAATAAGTGAAGCAGGTAGACCTGATGTGTTTTTTACTGAGTTCACTAATTCTGAGAGCTATTGTCATCCAGAAGGAAAGCAAAGTGTACGTGGGCGTTTGACCTTTACAGAGGATGAGCAACCGATTGTTGCGCACATTTGGGGAGATAAGCCTGAATACTTTCGCCAAATGAGTATAGGAATGGCAGAACTAGGATTTAAAGGACTAGATATCAATATGGGCTGCCCTGTAGCAAATGTGGCAGGGAACGGTAAGGGAAGTGGCCTGATCCGACGCCCAGAATTAGCAGCAGAGCTGATCCAAGCAGCGAAAGCGGGTGGATTACCTGTAAGTGTGAAAACACGACTTGGTTACACACAGGTAGATGAATGGCATGATTGGTTAAGGCATCTCCTAGAACAAGATATTGTGAATCTTTCCATTCACCTGCGTACAAGAAAAGAAATGAGTAAGGTAGATGCTCATTGGGAGTTAATCCCGGAAATTAAGAAACTTCGTGACGAGGTCGCACCAGATACACTGTTGACAATTAATGGGGATATCCCAGATCGTCAAACTGGTATGGAGCTTGTTGAGAAATATGGTGTGGATGGAGTTATGATTGGACGCGGTGTTTTCACAAATCCATTTGCCTTTGAAAAAGAGCCGAAAGAGCATAGTAGTGAAGAGTACCTTGATCTTTTAAGAATGCAGCTGGATCTTCATGATAAATATGCCAAAATAGAACCACGGCCGATGAAGCCGTTGCGTCGCTTCTTTAAGATTTATGTGCGAGGATTCAGAGGGGCAAGTGAATTAAGAAATCAATTGATGAGTACAGAGTCAACAGAAGAAGTACGAGCATTGCTAGATAGCTTCAAAGAGCAGAGTGCTGAGGAAGCAGTGGAACAGGGAAGCGTTAAATAAAGGGACAAGCGTTAATTAATTTATATCCATTAGATTATTGGCTGGAATTGAGAACGGTATTAAATCGAGCTCACTCCAGCTATTTTTGTATTATAAATTTTTATTTAGAAAATTAAAAGAACGAATATAGGAGATTACAATTTTTAACCTGAATATAGTTGAGATAGTATGAGAGGATGTATGATTGATAAAAGATGGATTATTGATAGGCCCTTTTGCATCAGTCCCTTTAAGAGAGAAAAACTTATTCATTAGGACTAACCTACATCATGCTACTTTACATTAAAGCTGTATATTGTATGTTGAATGGTAATAAGTGATCGTGCATTTGAGTTTAGAAATATTGAAAGGTATCTTTAATGTGTAAAACATGTAACGGTACAGGCGTTGTTAACACAAACCATAATTGCGTAATAACTGCCGATTCGCGCCCGCACAAGCTTACAGATGTGTGGAAAAGAAGTGATTGATGAAGCAGTAAGAATTTTGAAAGGGAAGATAAGAGAGATAGAGGAAAAAAGGGAGATCAGTGTAAATTATTACTTATACAAAAAGGCTATTGCCCTCCCCCATTGAATAAATGGGGAAAGGGATCTTACTAGCTATTCTAATTTTGTTGAGATAATTATGTTGGGATTAGTAAACCATACAGTGGTTGGTGTAGCAAGTAACCCATCCTTCATAATGCCCCATTCTATTACCAGGAATATCATGAATGAATTGTAAGTACAACGTGCCACTGTAACCATTTCGTTTGTAATTATAGGTGGTAGGAACACTTCCTTCATTGTAGGTAATATCTAAAGAAATATATCTAGAGTAATTTTGAACTGTAACCTCTTTTCCTTCTAAACTAGTAGGTGTAATTGCTCTAGTGTTAGCAGAAACTACACTGCCAAACGATGCAATTAAAATCAAACTTAATACAATTAAACATAAAAAATTTTTCAATAGATTACCCCTTCTCTATTTTAAGAAATTTTATAATTATTAAATAATTCTAACATAAATTCTATTTTTTAGTCAACCCCCTCGTTGCATAACATCGATCTATGGATCTAAGCCAACTGTATCCAATATTTCAGTGAGACAAACAATTTATTTTTTTATCAGCTATAAATTTATATAAATTATTGAATATAATCGTTGAATTAGAGAAAAATAAATTCATCTACTTATTGGAGGGATTTTATGCAGGGAGAACAAAACTCACGATTAACATCATCAGAGATTTCTGTTATATGGAGTGCCTATCAGAACAGCAGCTTTTCTGTATGCGTAATGAAATATTTTTTAGCTAATGTTGATGATTCAGACGTGAAATCAGTCTTAAAATTCTCATTAGATATATCGCAGAAAAATTATGAAATGAGCAAGGAAATTCTTAAAAAAGCGAATCAACCCGTTCCAGTTGGATTTACAGATGAAGATGTGAGCCCAAGTGCGCCTCGCCTATTTTCGGATGCATATTACTTATATTATCTTAAAAATATGGCGAAAGTTGGTTTGTCTGTTTATGGTGTTGCTTTAGCAGCTGCCGCAAAATCAGATGTTCGTCAATTTTTTAGTCAAGCGATTCAAACATCGACCGAACTCTATAATATGACAGCCGACATTTTATTATTAAAGGGATTATTTATTAGACCACCTTATGTTTCAACTCCTGATACAGTTGATTTTGTCGACACAAAGAAATATTTAGGGGGAGTTCTAAATTTCAACAACAGACCTTTGAATGTTGTAGAAATTACTCATGTTGAAGCAAATACGGATGCAAATTCAGTTGGTAAAGTCCTTTTAGAAGGCCTTGCTCAAGTGGCGAAGTCCAAGAAAGTTAGTGATTATTGCACCAGAGGTTCGGAAATTGCAAAAAAACATATGAAAGTGTTTCAAGATATTTTAACTAATGACGACGTACCAACTCCTTCTGCTTGGGACGTTGAAGTAACCGATTCGACTGTATCTCCTTTTTCCGATAAATTAATCATGTTTCATACAACCTTGTTAATTGGATCAAGCATTTCGAACTATGCAACAGCTTCCGCAGCAAGTTTAAGAAAAGATATTGCTGCATCTTATGTTCGCCTTACCACAGAAAGTGCACAATTTGCAAAAGATGGAATGGATATCATGATTAAAAACGAATGGATGGAACAGCCCCCTCAAGTCCCTGATCATAAGGGGTTGGCAAAGGATTAAAATTTTCAAATAGTCCTGTACTAACTTTTAACAATGCTATAATCTGAAGCTTTCACGGGGATATTTTTTGTACTGATTCAAGCATCAGCACATGTTTTATACTTGTTTATTTTTTTCGCTATATGGGATGCATATAAGGATGGCAAAGGAGAGAAATCTCCTTTTTTTATGAACATATTAGGTGTAATATATTCGCCTGTTGCGGAAGTTTTTATGGAGTATTAATTGGATTCGTATTTATACCGTTGTTATTTTTATTTCAGTTTTTTTGACTGGTCTTTTTATTTGACACTTCTGTTTTACATATACTATTTATAAAAAATGGAAGTAAATGAAATATTAAAATCCATTTACATTAACTATGTAAAAATTAGAAGATATTTTATCGAATATGGTTTTATGAAACGTAGTAGGTATTGTACAGAGTATTGGGTGAAGGGATAAATAGAGTGTATGGAAAAGTATTAGAAGGACTGTATAGTTGACCCATATAAAGTCGCATTGTAAATTCGCAATGAATTTCGCATGTAGCTTTTCTTTCGATCGAGATCTATAAAATAAAGTTGGTTCAGTCGGTAGGATTAGCAAGTGGTTTCGCATTTTGAAAACAATAATTGTATAGGTGGATCGTTTGTGATTTAATTAAAAGGTTAAATAGAATTTACATAAATAAATCAAATAAAGAGATTGTGAACGAGTACACTTAAGCTAACGGACAGTTTAGTATAACTTTTTTGCCACTTGCTTAATTAGGAAACGTTTTCTAATTAGTAGACGTGGTTATTTGCTTTACACACTAATTTCTCCTTCCACTTTTAATTCTAAATTGGGATGGTGAACACCCGCATATTTTTTTAAAATGTCTGTAGAAACTTGAAAAATTCTTGTATCCTACTTGAAAGCAAATTTCAGTGCTATTAAGAACTGTATTCAATAATAATTGTTGCGCTTTATGAATTCTAATAATTTCTAAGTAGTTATGGGGGGAAATGCCTAATTTTCCTTTGAAGATCCGGCTTAAATAATATGGGCTCACCCCAATTTTGAAGGCAAGGGAGTTTAATGTTATTTTTTCATGATAGTGTTGTTTTAAATAATTAATTGCTTCTTCCACTATATCTTGCTGAGGATCATATGTCACAATAGATAGTTCAGATTGGCATCTTTTACATGGCCTAAATCCTTGTTTTATAGCATCCGCAGCATTTTCAAAAAAATATATATTATCATAACTTGGAGCTTTAGATTTACAAGATGGTCGACAAAAAATACCAGTTGTCTTTACCGCATAAAAAAACTTCCCATCATATTTTTTATCACATTTAACTACTGCATCCCACATTAACTCGAAAGAAAATTGGGTATTTGGCTTCATGAAATAATCTCCCTCCAATCAATAAAGAATCTCCATGCTAACGTACAGTATTGGAACACCCTATTATGTTAAATTTTAAATTCCTTCTAACTTGATTGCTTTTTATTCGAAGATATAACCCATTTTTGAAATGTCATATAGCTAACGTATAAAGCGACAATGATTATCGGAACAAAAATGTACAATTGAAAAAACGGCAATACAATAATACAAAAGATTATTGATACTAAAGAGGACCACCAAGGTAAGGATTTATTCTTAAAAAGTTTAACACCTGCAGCCATAGAAAAAATATACACAAACACTCCTAACGAGGTCGGGATAAATAAAATATCATTAAATGTCATTGAAAAGAATTCTGTAATAATAACTCCGATACTTGCGAAGACAATTACAAAAACAACCATACGTCTTGGAATTTGTTTAGTTGGGTGTATATGTGATAATTGTTTTGGAAAAGCACCGTCTCTGCTCAAAGAGTATCCGAGTTGCGTCAGACTTGCAACAAACGCATTCGAAGTTCCGACACATATAAAAAATGCCAAAATGGCGGTCACAATTTGTGCACCTATTCCTAGTGTTGCCCCCATTATAGCACCAATAGGTGAAAGATCACTCTCTTTACTACCATAAGTCCCAGTTCCGATCGTTACAAAACTTAAAGCTAAAAATAATATCCCAATAATTATTACGCTAATGATGGTACTATTCACAATGTTTTTATTGGGGTTTTTAAAGTGGTTCGCAAGATTACAAATAGCCTCCCATCCAAAAAATGCCCAAAATATCGCTGTTATTGCTATTCCAATTGAATGCCATCCATTAGATACAAATGGGGTGAAATTCTCTAAATCAATACGCGGTATTGAAACAATAATAGCGAGTGTAAGTAATAATAGTAAACAACCACTCAAGATTAATGCAACTCTACCGCTTACCTTAACTCCATTATAATTGGCTATACCTGCAATAACTAGAATTGTGAATGCAAGTAAACTTCTTGTAAAGTCAGAAATTCCAAAAGCCTGACTAACGTAAAATGCCCCAGTTAAAGACACAACTGTTTGTCCAACTGCAGCAGTGACAAAGTAAAACCAACCTACAATATTTCCAGAATGAAAACCAAAGGATTTTCGGACAAAAGTAGCTGCACCCCCGGCATCCGGATATTCTCGTGCCAGACAAGCAAATGTGTAGGCAAGTGGAAGATTAGCAAGAATCACAATTATCCAAGATAATATGGATGCAGGGCCCGCAATAGAAGCAGTAACTGATGATATAAAAAGAACACCGGAGCCCAGTATTGCGGCAATATATAATGCTATACCTTCATATAAACCAATTGAACGATTTTCCATAATACATCCCTTCCTTTAGTAAAACTTTATCACTTGGAGGGAGTATATTACTTCTCATTTCTTGCGTTCTAATTTTAATTATCCTGAAATGTTATTGATTTTATCTTGTGGTTTTTAACGAAATAGATATTTTTCAATAAAGGATGCTTTAGTTGAACATTATAATACCCAAAAAGAGCTTGGATTACCGAGGCTCTTTTTAAGTGATTACACTTATCTTTTCTCAGTGTTTAGACTTGTATATTGCACAGTTATTTCTAGTTAATTGACGTTTGCACTTCAAAATGGAAACAAGTGATATTTGACAAATCTACTTTTTTATTTGGTACTTTTGGATTTTATCCATACAACTAAAAGCACATACAAAAAGAGGAATTATTATATAAATATAGAATTTAAAAGCTAACCCTAATTTAAGGTGTAAGGAAAAATGATGAATTTTTTATTAAAGTCACACTGTATATTTCCGACATCTAATATTAACGAACAAGATGAAGTATTATTACGAAAAAGACACGATGGGAATTGGGAATTACCAGGTGGTTTAATGGATCTAGGAGAAAGTTTTGAACAAGTAGCTAAAAGAGAGGTTTTTGAAGAAACAGGATTAGTGATCGATAACTTAAAATTAATTAATATCTTCTCGGGTTCTGAATACTATTTTAAAGTTTCAAATGGCGAGTAATTATATTTTGTAACAGCTGTTTATCATACTAATAATGTAAGTGGATTATAGCGAGTCGGAAAAAATGCAGTACTTCCCAACAAGTGATTTGCCAAATGACTTAACAGATGAGTACAGAGGGTTTGTTGAAGAATATATAAATTGTAAAAAATGTACTTAATATGAGTGACCTCCTTTTTCAAAAAAATAGAAAAGAGTTGGAGGGCAATATATGAATTTTAATCTCAAAGAAGCAATTGAGGTTTTAGAAAGAACGCCAAAGACATTAGAAAGCTTCTTGGTTGGCTTATCCGACGGTTGGTTGCAATGCAACGAAGGAGAAGGAACATGGAATTCAACCCAGGTGATTGATCATTTAATTGAGTGCGAGAAAAGTAATTGGATTCCAAGATTGAAAACTATTCTGGAGGAGAGAGGAAATAGGGTATTCCCACCATTCGATCGTGATGCTCACCTATCGAATCCGACGCAGACCTCTATCATTGTAAAGCTGGAGGAGTTTAAACGTCTACGAGCACGAAATATTGAGTTTGTTAGGGCAGAAATTATAGCGGATTTTCAGTTTGAATTAGCAGGAGAACATCCCGTATTTGGGAAAGTGAAACTGCGAGAATTACTCTCCACATGGGTGGTTCATGATTTAACACATGTATCCCAGGTAGTAAGAGTGATGTCAGAAAGGTATAGAGAGGATGTCGGGCCGTGGGTAGAATATTTAAGTGTGCTCAAAGACTGAAGATTAATCCTCTTTCTAAAACAGATGGAAATATAAAAAACACGAAGCGTACAATTTTTGCAGGGGTTCTTTTTATATTCGTACTGACAGGGTGCATTGGCGAGGATTATGATGTTGGTGTTCCAGCTGCTCATTTACAAGCTGGTTCAAAAAATTAATCCAACACAATTAACAGAAGCAAATGTTAGTTGGCGTTCATCGAGTGGAGTAGTAGATGAAACAATCGATAATATCGAAGAATATGGATTAGCACAAGGTGAAATTAGGGTTTCTCCAAATCAAAAAGCCTCCTTGGAATTTAAAGAGAACGAAGAAAATGGTGGAGATATTTGGACGGATCCAACGATAACAGCTTCCTTTTGGAAAAATGGAAAGCAAACTAACATTGATTTAGAAGATAGTACAGAATTCCATTTCCCAACAATTGAAGGAAATTATGTATTAGAGGTTAACTTTATAGATTCGGCTAACAAGGCTCAATACTTAGGGAATATTGTTATTGATAAAACAAGCCAGCAGACTGAAGTAACTGGAGGAAAGCTTCCAAAGTTTACATTTATGGCAATGCCTACTATTAAAAAAGTCAATTCAGATGGTCTGGTATTTGATAATAGTTACTCCGAAGTATGTTGGAATAATTGTAGTAACGACAGCACATATAAATATCCCGAGATCCATTCTGGCGATGTGGAAATAGGCGATAAGTTATTAATTGAATGGAACGAGATGACCCCCCATCCGACTGAAATATATTTACATCAAATAGATACCGAGAATTATAAAGCAATAGAAAAGGTTGAAATAGACCAGAACACTGCTTCTTTAGAAGTTGAAGTGGGGGAAGAGAATAGCAATGCACAGTATGCTGTAGAATTTTTGTGGACAGAAGGAAACGAGATTGTTGGAAAAAGTATATTGAACTTTAGGTTTGAATAGTTGCTGACTATTATCAACTGAATATTTAAGTGGGGGAGAAAAGCATAGAGTCTCGGATTGTGACAAGCTTATTCACAAAGAAGATCATTCAGAATAACTCACTAAATTTATGCTGGATTCAAATAGGATCCGGTTTTTTATTTCCGTCTATAACATTTTCAACTGCATCTAAAGGTGAAAAACTTTAATAGATTATTTTGAATATATGGTAAAATATACTTGGTAAAAATTAAAAGGACAAGAAGGAGTGATTACAGTTAGCATTTTTGAGAAATATAAAACATTTAAAGTTGAAGATATACAAGGGTACTCGCCTCAAATAGGTCATTTGGTATCTATGATGAATTATACAAGGTATACCACATTAAAAGCGGTTGAAGGATTAAGTATTGAACAGTTGGATTATTTGCCACAAAAGAATGGCAATTCAATTGGTGCGTTATTACTACATATGGCTGCGGTTGAATTTGGATTTCAAGTTGAGTTCTTTGAGAATAGAAAGCCGAATGAGCGAGAGATGGAAGAATGGGGAGCTGCTTATGACCTTGGTGAATTAGGGAGAGAGCAGATTAAAGGTAACCCCTTAAAATTCTACATTAAAAAATTGGAAGATGTTCGTAGTAGAACGTTGGAAGAGTTTAAAAGCAAACAAGATGAGTGGTTATATGAAGAGGCACCTTGGGGCGGTGTGTCTGCCAATAATTATTTTATATGGTTCCATACCTTTGAAGATGAATTAAATCATAGGGGCCAGATTCGGATATTAAGGAACACGCTACCTTCTAACTTATAACGGTAATCAATCAATTAAAAAAACTATTAATAAGTAAGAAATAAATTGGTTAGGAGGTGTCTGTAATTAATATAAATTTTACTTTTAATATCATAACGATTTTAACTGGGGTTTTAGCATGGAGCGTCATTGCCTTTTTTACTTATCGTATTTATAAGAAGCAAATGGTAAAACCAAAGATATGGAAGATTTTAATTGTTATCCTGGTTGGGCTTTTCTCATTCTCTATTAATTGGAAGATGTTTAACGCATTAATAGAGTTTGCGGTCCTGCCACTCGGTGTATGGATATTCTATTTATTTCTGAGAAGAAAGAATGGGCGGTGGCAGGTTTATCGTCCTTATGCCTGGTTAGGATTTTTTGCGAATTATCTATTCTTGGCATCTACTTTACTTGCATTACCAATCCATGAAGTTATTTATCCAAAAGATGATCCAACTACATATATAGCAAACCTTGATGACGCGTCTCTGATAACTATCCACCCATCAGGGAAGGAGGCTTCACTAGATGAAGAAACTCTATTAAATCAACTCCCAACCTTGGAACAAGAAGACGTTGATAGTATCCCATGGTACGAAGATACAGTCATAGATATTGATTCAAATGAAATAAATGAACGTTTTCCTTATCAGCTCATTGGAACTTCACCTAAATGGGGCAGTGGTCTTCTTTCTATGATCTATATTGAAGCGGATGGAAAAGGCATATTACTTTCAACAACGAATGAACAACTTTATTTTCGTGCTGAAAAAGCGGTTATAGAGGGGGTTGAGTAAAAATAATGAAAAAAAGACTTTGGCTTATCGTAATTAGTATTATAATTCTTGTAGTGCTTGCAATTATATATTGGTTTTATTTTTCTAAGCCCGCTTCTTTTCCAACTAATGAACGACTAGTCGAAGAAATGAATAACAGTTTTCCTAGTGCGGCAGCAAGCGAGATCCAAGATACGATTCCTGTTGATGACAACAATGTGCTTGTACCTTTTATCTCCAAAAATGATGACTACAGTTTAAGCTATTGGGTGTGGAAAAGACATAAATGGAGAATTGCCTCCATTGATACAAATGGAAGGCCAATGCTTTGGAAAATTGACAAAAATGATCCTTATTCATACAGAGTAGTTTGGAATATCCATCCCGAAGATCAATTGAGCTATGCAGCGTTTTATTTACTGAAGGATAGAGGATACCGTATTTCTGAAGGGGTAGAACATTACGAACCAGGAGTACAAATGATGAAGGAAGTCTCCCTCGAAGAGAAATCTTATGGTACGTTTATGCTACCAGAGGAATGGGCGGCCTTTATGGATTCATTTTCAGAATTAGGAGCAGCTAAACAACAGGATTCATTTTTTCATCGTTTTTTCCCCGAACAGTATATATCTATTGGATGGATTCCATATGATCACAAGAATCAAGAAACCTATCCAGAGCGTTCTGTTAACGGAAGCGGGTTTTCAAATGAGAATGCGTATTTGGACTACGTAAGGATATTGGATGAAAGTGAGATTGAGACTGCGGAGTAATTCTTTTAATCATATATTGAAGTAACAATAGGGTGGGAGGACATTTGTATGACAATTCTTAGGCCTGGGTATGGCTTAGACGCTAATGGTTTTATTGTAAGCGATGTGAGCAGAGAGAAGATTGAAGATGTTTATATGTCCTGTATTCAAGAATCTATCGAGAGCCTAAAAGACTTATTTCATCAGCAATTGCACAGTGTTTATGTGTACGGTAGCGTAGCGAGAGGGGAGGCAATTGTAAGAAATTCAGATTTGGACCTTATCGCTATGGTTCATGGTAAACTGACCTCTGCTAAGTTGAATGAATTTAAGGAGCTTACTGTAAAATTGTCTCAGAAATATCGCTCTCTGGTACGTGATGTGGGTATAGCTATTGCCTATTACGATTATACAATGGACCCCTCAAATTACTACGAAAATGCATTTCTAAAGGAAATCTGTGTTTGTGTCGAGGGAGAGGATGTAGGAGATCAGTTTGGCCCATACAAGCTAACACCGGAGATAGCTATTCGCTTTAATGGTGATATTGGTGATTCTCTTACTCGAACATTAGCTAAGTTAGAAAACGCTTCTAGTCAGGATTTCAAAACATTTTCACAAGGATTCGCTCGTAAGCTGATTCGAACATATTATTCAATGGTAATGGCGCGCTCTCAGATTTGGACTACACGACTTCACGAGCAAGCGGAAGTCTTTCTTCAGTACTTCCCAGATAAAAAAGCGATTGTTGACACTTTGGTAAATTGGATAGACCTACCTCCGACAGGTCGTGAGGCTGTTTATGAATTGTATAAAAAAGAGGGAGAGTGGGCTAGTGAAAACTTTACACGTGAGGCAACTATTTCTTCCGTACTATGAGGATATGCACATGCCAAATAACTATTTTGTTCATCTCATCATAGTAAGAAGAGTCCGATATCAAGAAAACCTATCATCCCTAGAAGACTAATTAAACCATCCTTATGATAAAATAACTCTAGTAGATCTCCATGAACATGAATTCTCAAATGGAGAGCCGTCAGTGGAATTTGGTATTATGAACACATTACCAGAGTTCGCAGGAGTGCAATTAGACGATTTAGTGATGCATAAAGAAGGGGAAGCGAAGTATTATTTATTAACTCAAAGACAATATTTGCTGTTTATGAGGCTTCATCTCTGGATAGTTACCGGCAGATCAGAATAATAATAAAGACCTTAGGAAAATTGATTTTTTAAAAGATATGATAGATAAATAAGGAGGGGATCAAATATGACTCAGAGTAATAAGAAGGAACTATCACAAGAACAACGTGAAACATTATTAAATACATTGAAAACACGCTTTGAGAAAAACATGCATCGCCATAAAGATCTTGAGTGGGAAAAGGTGCAAGCAAAGCTGGAAGGAAGCCCTGAAAAACTATGGTCACTAAATGAAATGGAAAAAACAGAAGGGGAGCCGGATGTTGTCGACTATGATGGTGAGAAGGACGAGTATATTTTTTGTGATTGTTCAAAGGAGAGTCCTAAAGGTCGTAGAAGTGTTTGCTTTGACCGGAAAGCCTTAGAGTCAAGAAAAAAACATAAGCCAGATAATAACGCGGTAGATATGGCTGCAGACATGGGCATTGAAATACTAACGGAAGAACAGTATAGAGAAATACAAGAAATAGAGGAATTTGACAAGAAAACATCAACGTGGGTGCAAACACCTTCTGATATTAGAGAGCTTGGTGGCGCCCTCTTTTGCGACCGTCGGTTTGGGCACGTTTTTTTGTATCATAATGGAGCGGAATCCTATTATGGTTCAAGAGGTTTTCGTGGCTCATTAAGGGTTTGAATGAAAAGACTTACATGAAAAAATACAAATTTTGTCGGGAGAGTTTTTATGCCTAATTTAAAAGATCTTGTCATCCTCGTAACAGGAGCGAATCGGGGACAAGGGAAAGCAATTGCAGAACATCTAGCAGATTTAGGTGGAAAGGTAATCGTTGGTGCTCGAAATTACGAAAGTGCATTAGAAGTAGCAGAGGAAATAGGGAATGAGCGTGCTTATCCAGTGCAATTGGATGTTACCAAGGAAAGTGGTTGGAGAACAGCGATTAAGGATATTGTCGATGAATTTGGGAGAATTGATGTATTAGTAAATAACGCTGGTATTTTAAAACGTAAGCCATTTACGGAGATTTCTGCGGAAGAGTATCTGGAGTTAATTAACGTCAATCAAGTTGGGGTATTCCTTGGAATGCAATCAGTGATTCCTTATATGGAGAAACAAGGAAAAGGTGCAATTGTAAATAATGTTTCGATATCTGCTTTTTCCCCGATAGCGCATTCTTCCGCTTATGCTGCAAGTAAAGCGGCTGTAGTGGCGATGTCTAAATCAGCAGCTATTGAGCTAGGTTCAAAAGGTATTCGGGTGAACATGATACACCCAGGTGGGGTTAATACCGACATGGCGAAAAATGGGAATGAGGTTCCTACATATTATCAAACTCTACCTTTAGGACGGATTGGGGAACCAACTGAAATCGCCAAAGCTATTGCCTTTTTTGCTTCTGACGAAAGTTCATACTGTACAGGAGCAGAGTTGGTCGTTGATGGCGGGATGACATTGGGAAATGGAAATGATGAATGATTAAATGGTGCACAAACTGGGAGAGCTCATAATCTAATGGAGCTCTCCTTTTCCTTAAAGATCAATGTAAGAAAGGATGAGTAAAGAGCGAGAAATAAAACTAGATCATTTCCTTCCCAAGCATGGGATCATTAGTGAAGATAATGAAAAAATTTGAAAATTTTTCTATTAAAGTGCTCAGCATAAATGTTACGATATACTTGGATGCATACACTTCTTAATGGGGTATTCTAATTCTTTAATAATCTTCTACTACATATTTTTTACTACTTACTGCAGTGTTTGCCGGTCAGATTTAGGGTATATAAGGGAATTCAAAATTCGGTATTCATGAGGTGATGTTTTTGGTTAGTATATTGGAAAGCATATTTCAGTTTTCAATAATACTGTTATTTTTATGCTCCTTCTATTTTTACCGACATTTTAAAAAGATTAAGAGAGAAAGGAAATTAACCGCAACTGAGCTTTCTGTCTATCTGATAGCTCAAGTTGCTGCATTTCTTTGTGCAGGGAGTTATTTACTTCTAATCTTGGACAGGAGCTTTGGTTAATAAGTATTGTTTTATCAGTAAAAATAGGAGGGGATACGATGGAAACGTTGGAAGAATATGTAGCGCAAATTGACCCGCAACATAAAGAGCGAATGATAGAGGTTTTGACTTGGGTAAAGGAAACCTTTCCTAATTTAAAGTCCAGAATAGCTTGGAACCAGCCTATGTTCACGGATCATGGCACCTATATTATTGGATTTAGTGTCTCCAAAAAGCATTTAGCTGTTGCCCCAGAGGCGGTAGGAATTAACCATTTCGCTCATGACATTGGAGAGGCTGGTTACGATTATACAAAGCAGCTTGTCCGCATCCCTTGGGACAGTTCTGTTGAGTACACATTACTCGAAAAGATGATTCGTTTTAATATAATGGACAAGGCAGAGTGTACCACGTTTTGGCGAAAGTAAGGGGAAAGGTGACCTAAAACAGGAAATCTTTCTATATAATTTTCTAATTAAGGAGAAGTTATGATGAATAGTAAGAAGAAAACAGGTATGATATTAGGTATTGCTTCACTACTAATGGTGTTTATTTGCTTTATTATATTTCTCTTTAGAGGGCCTAATCCTAATATTCACATAGACGCTACAATTTTTATTGTGTTATCAGCCATTGGGATTGTATTAGCTATCCTTTCTTGGGTTAAGTCTAAACGACTTACCTTTTTAATTGTTGGATTGCTAGGGAATGGTGTTGTTATGGGGTTTGGATTTCTATTATTATTAGCGATGGGGTTAAGTGAAGCAATGAATGAGGTAGGGCAAGCACCTTTTCTTATATGAAGGATCAACTGGATATGTGAATGAAGTTCATATCTAAACCTGCGTTAGTGTTAGCGCTAGGGTGTAAGGGGTGGCTATAATGAAAAAGTATATTCTATTTGCCGTTAGTTTTATATTGCTGGTCACATTATTTCAAATTTTAAATGGTTTATTTCTAACACTTGCTTATAATCCAGATATAGAAGAGGCTTGGGACAGGAGCGCTAGTTTCCCTAGGGAAACTGTTATCATTAAAGGGGAACAAACCTCATTTTCGTTTACATTAATATCTGCTTTTTTGCTGCCTCTGTTGCATACTTTATCCCCAAAATGATTAAAAATAATCCGACTAGTAATTGAGGAAGTCATCCAGTTGTATACCTTCACAGCTCTATTATAATTAAGCGTACCCTCTATAATTAAAATAGTCTACAAACTACGGTTTTCTAGGCTCTTATGAGTTTTAGATTCTTTTTTAATAAAAAAATTTCCAATAATACTTGCCATTCTATATTTTATCTGTTATTCTAAAGAAGAATTATTTTTGTTCGGTCTCGATCTGAGAGGAAAGTATCGCAAGACACGCTTCACCTTTTATCTAAATTGAGCATTAATAGTAATAAATTGTGGGAATACCACGCAGGAGGAAACAAACATGCAACAAGGTACAGTAAAATGGTTTAACGCAGATAAAGGCTTCGGTTTCATCGAAGTTGAAGGTGGAGATGATGTATTCGTACATTTCTCAGCTATCCAAGGAGAAGGCTTCAAAACTTTAGACGAAGGTCAATCAGTTTCTTTTGAAATTGAAGAAGGTCAACGCGGACCTCAAGCGACTAACGTTACTAAAAATTAATTATAAAAGGACTCTTTAATTAGAGTCCTTTTTTTATGCGTAAAACTTCAACACATGTCCTTAACTTCTTTGAATAAGGTCATGTGTTTTTTAGTTTCTTAGAATAAACTTTTTGTTTTCTTTAAGAGGGTGAAACCACTTATATCGAATCTCCCGTTACGCTACACCTATTCAATCCCCTTGTAGCAAACTGTATTAATAATATCTGCAATTTGTTGAGGTGTCCTGTCCATATTGCGGGAGAGCCAGTGTTTAATGACATGAATGCTTCCACTAATAATGAATGTACTAATATAGGCAGAATCAGCAGAATCCCTGTCATACTCATCCGTCCAATTATCAATTAAGAAGCTGCGGGCTACCTCCATAACTCTTTCCTCGAAAGATGTATCTTTATTTTCAATTAGAAGGGTATAGCAAATTTCATGTTTTGATTTAATGTACTCTAATAGTTTAATCGTGGTTTGCATTGCTTTTTCTTTCTGGGCGAAGTTATGAGCGTTTAAATAAGTATTCATATCTGCAATAATCTCTTCTTCAATTTTATTTAGCAGATCGTAGTGGTCCTTGTAATGTGTATAAAAGGTAGAGCGATTAATATCAGCGTGATTACATATCTCTTTTACAGTGATTGTGGAGAGAGGCTTAGACTTCAATAATGCGATCAAACTATCCTTTAAGACCATTCGAGTATATTTTTTTCGTCTGTCTAGTTTTTCCGTCATAAAAAATTCACACTTTCTACACATATTTATCCAACATTATTACTATTTCCGTCGGATATTGTACGTAAATTAACATACTGGTTGTTGTTAATCCAACACCGTGTATATTATAATATATAGGATTTCAATAAAGGACGCAAGAGAGGGTGAGCTTCAATCGGCTGGACATCACAGATTATTAAACGAAAAAAATCGATTGTTATTACATTTATTATAGTAGCTATACTTAGTGTGTTTGCGCAATTTGCGGTATCTGTTAATTATAATATGGTGGATTATTTACCAAAGGATACGCCGTCTACAACAGCAATGGACGTCATGGAAGAGGAATTTGATGGGGCTGTTGCAAATACCCGTGTGATGATGCGGGATGTCAGTATTCAAGAAGCCTTGGCATTTAAGGAAGAACTTAAAGCAATTGAGGGCGTATCTGAAGTAACATGGCTGGATGATGCCCTTGATGTGAAAACACCAATTGAAATGGCCGACCCGGATACCGTTGAATCCTATTATAAGGATGGAAATGCCTTGTTTTCTTTTCATATTGAGGAAGGCAAGGAAGTGGAAACAACGGATGCCATTTATCAATTAATCGGAGAAGACAATGCGATGTCTGGTGAAGCACTAGATACCGCAACTTCACAGAAGATGACAGGGAAAGAGTCTATGTATGCAGCAGCATTGCTCATACCAATTATTATTTTAATTTTGGTCCTATCAACCAATTCTTGGGCAGAACCAGCCCTTTTCCTAACAGCTATCGGAATTTCTGTGCTGATTAATTTAGGTACAAATATCTTTCTTGGTGAGATCTCTTTCATAACACAATCGGTGGCGCCAATTTTGCAGCTAGCAGTATCGCTTGATTATGCTATATTTCTACTGCATAGTTTTGCAGATTATCGCAAGACAGAAAAGACGCCAGCGAAGGCGATGCAGATGGCTATGAAGCGATCTTTTCCAGCAATCGTGGCAAGTGCCTCTACTACCTTTTTTGGTTTTATTGCACTGACATTTATGGATTTCGAAATTGGAGCAGATTTAGGTGTAAACCTGGTGAAGGGTATTGCACTTAGCTTTATTAGTGTCATGGTATTCTTACCAGCATTAACTTTAATGTGCTACCACTGGATCGATAAAACGAAGCACAAACAGTTGCTGCCGAGCATCCGCAATGTTGGGAAAACCTTAATTAAGTTCCGTATACCAGCATTGCTCATTCTATTATTATTGATTGTTCCTGCATACTTAGGACAGGGTAAAACAGACTTTATGTATGGAATGGGGGAACAACCAGATTCAACAAGGTCTGGTAGTGATTCTATTGCGATAGAACAAGTGTATGATAAACACACCCCGATGGTTCTGTTAGTTCCAAAGGGAGACATTGCAAAGGAAGAAGAATTGGTTCAAGAAATAAAAGATTTTTCAGAAGTAAAAAGTACTGTATCGTATGTAGATGCGATTAGTCCGGCGATACCGGCTGAATATCTCGATGAATCGGTTACGGAACAATTCTTTTCAGAGAATTACAGTCGGATTATCATAAACTCAGCTGTTGATAATGAAGGGGAGGAGACCTTTGCCTTCATTGAGCAATTAAAAGAGAAAGCTTCCCACTATTATAATGATGACTATCATCTATTAGGTGAGAGTGTCACCCTGTATGACATGAAGAATGTGGTGGAAGATGATAATACGGTTGTTAATGTCTTAACAGTAGTGGCAATCGCAATCGTGCTGCTTATAACATTCCGTTCTCTTTCCTTCCCAGTTGTACTGCTGGTGACTATTCAGTCTGCGGTATGGATTAATTTATCCATCCCTTACTTTACAAATATATCACTGGTTTACGTAGGGTATTTGATTATAAGTACAGTGCAATTGGCAGCAACTGTCGATTATGCAATTTTGTTAACGGAAGCCTATAAAGAAAATCGCAAAGAATTGCGTGCATTACCTGCTGTAAGGAAAACCATTGATGAAAAGATATTCTCTATTGGAGTATCTGCATCCATTCTATCAAGTGTCGGATTTATTTTATGGCTGACATCTTCCAATCAGATTGTTGGCTCAATTGGATTATTATTAGGACGTGGAGCATTACTTGCGTTCATTATGGTAGTCCTCGTACTTCCTGCAATGCTAATTGTACTTGATCGTATTATCGAAAAAACAACATGGAAACCAAACTTTTACAAGGGGGAATGATCCATTGCGCAATAAAAAAACTGTTCCAGTACTATTGGGCACAATGCTCGTGTTTTCCTCCTTCTCAACAACTGCTTTTGCTGATGAAGTGAAGGAAGAAAAAGCGGGCGACTATACGTCAAAAGATGAAGTGATCTATGGAAATATGGCTGCCAGCGGCCAATTGCAAGACATGTATGTTGTAAATACGTTTCGTGTGACAGACCCAGGAGAGATTGTGGATTATGGTGCATATACCTCTGTTCGTAATTTAAGCAATCTGACTGACATTGTAAAAAATGAAGATACAGTGGAATTTAAAGCTGAAGATAAGGAATTTTATTACCAGGGAAATATGGAGAATAAGGCACTGCCATGGGACATCTCGATCACGTATATACTGGATGGAGAAGAAGTAAAGCCACAGGATCTAGCTGGACAGAGCGGGACATTAGAAATACAGATTTCTACCTCTGCAAATGAAGAGGGGGATGCTGAGTTCTTTAAAAACTATTTGCTGCAAATTGCGGTTACCCTAGATCCAGCGAATTTTGATAATATACAGGCACCAGAAGGAACAAAAGCCAATGCAGGGCAAAATAAACAAATTACGTTCTCTGTCATGCCTGATAAGGAAGAAACGTACATTATTTCCTCAGATGTTACCAATTTTGAGATGGATCCAATCGAAATTAATGCTGCGCCATACTCCATGTCGATTGAAAGCCCTGATCTTGGTGGGGTGACAGGTGAAATGCAAGATTTGGCTGATGCTATTAGTCAAATCCATTCAGGTGTTGGTGATCTGAAAAATGGTGTCTCTGAACTTGATCAAGGTGCACAGGAATTAGGGGATGGGTCTACTGAATACCGGAACGGGATGGAACAACTAAATTCTTCCTCCAGTGAATTGGTTAATGGATCTGCAGAAATAAAGAACGCATTAGCCACTATTAATCAAACGGTTCAAGACAGTACAGGAAATTTAGATGTAAGTGCACTTATGGAATTTCCGTCCCACTTACGTGACGTTGCAAATGGCTTGAACGAATCTGCACAGGCACTAGGGGAATTGGAAAAAGGATACAGCGAAGCTAATCAGCAACTGGAAAAAGCAATGACTGCTATTCCTTCCTATGAAATTAGTGAAGCGCAGATAAAGGCATTGAATGGAAGCAACGCAGATGAAGAAGTAGTCGCGAAACTAGTCGAAACGTACCAGGCTGCAAATACAGCCAAACAAACGTACAATGCCGTGAAAGAAGCATTTAATGGGGTATCAGGAGCAATAGAACAATCCTCTGGTGCTACGCAAGAGATGGCTTCCAACTTAGAAACAATGGCAACAGAGATTGAGAATGCCATGGCTTCTACAGGAGGCTTAGACTCCATTGCTCAAATGCAACAAGGATTTTCTGCTCTATCTTCGCAGTATCAGACATTCCATAACGGATTGGTAGATTACACAGATGGTGTCGGACAATTGACTTCATCGTACCAAGAGCTAGATGCGGGGATTCAAGATTTGGGAAATGGAACTTCTGCAACTCGTGATGGGGTAAGTGAGTTACATGACGGTACGAAAGAATTGCAGGAAGCTACTAGTGATCTGCCTGGTCAAATTGAAGAGGAAACAGATGAAATGATGGAAGAGTTTGCTAACTCTGATTATGAACCTAGCTCCTTTATTTCCGATAAAAATGAAAACGTGGAAGTAGTTCAATTTGTCCTAAAAACGGAAGGGATTGAAATTCCTGAACCGGAAACAAAAGAAGAACCGAAAGAAGAAGAAAAAGGAATCTGGGAAAAATTCTTAGATCTTTTTCGGTAAATTAATATATGCTTTTTAGCGCTCAGCTCAATGATAAAAACCTCCTTGTGAATAAAACAAGGAGGTTTTTATTTTACTTCCAAATTGATATGAATGTATTTTCTGCATTTGAAGTTCTTAGAAAAGATATAAATAGCTTCTAATAAATTGATTTTTGAAACAATTAATTAGAATAAATGGTAAAATTATAGGTAACACCTTTTGCACTTAGATGGAATACCCAATGTTAGGTAATACGTAAGATATTAAGACAACAGTTAATTAAAATAAATTGTACTAAAGTTAGGGCCATAGATTTTCTAACAAACAAATAAACTACTTTGCGAAATACATAATTTGCTTTGGTATGGAATCAATTCAAAAGGAGGCTATACAAGTGCAACCACCAAAACATATCGTTTCAGCTGCAACAATCGTACTTAATGACAACCAAGAGATCCTTCTAATAAAAGGACCTAGAAGAGGTTGGGAGATGCCTGGAGGTCAGGTAGAAGAAGGGGAGTCGCTGAAAGAGGCAGCAATAAGAGAAACAAAGGAAGAGTCAGGTATAGAAGTAGAGATAACAAGATTTTGTGGTTTGTTTCAAAACGTAGAAAGATCGATTTGCAATACATTATTTTTAGCAAAGCCGATAGGTGGAAGACCAACGACAAGTCCTGAGAGCTTGGAAGTAGGCTTTTTTCCCATTGAGCAGGCGTTAGAAATGGTCAAATGGGCAAATTTTAGAAAAAGGATTGAATACTGTTTAGATGAAAAGCTGCACCCATTTTGTATTGAATTTTAAAAGAAGCGGGTGATTTCGTTGTCGAATAAAGGAAAATTTGTGCTATGTATGGTTGCTATCATTCTTGCAACCATACTCGTTCCAGAGCTCGTTACACGTTATATGCGTGGAGGACAAGAAAGTGTGATGCTGACAACAGATTACTATGTAACATACTTTTCATATGTTTTTAGCGCACAATTAGGGCTCTTTTATCTCGTGTTTCTTTCCTATGTTGTTTTTGTGAAGAAAGATAAATAACTTTTAGAGGTGAACTAGATTGAAAGAATGGTGGAAGAGGAAGAAAGCCAAGACGAGAAGGGCCAGTAAGGATTACCAGCACTATACGAAGTGGGATGTTTTAGTGGATATCCTTATATGGGTTCCGGAATTAATTATCTTACCTTTTAGGATCATTTTTTGGCTAGTTAAGGGACTAGGGAGATTCTTAGATATTACATGAGGTGGGGATTTCGTAGAACAGTAGACAAGTGTTGGAACCTATTTCGGAACAACTTTGAAAGTTATGGTAGTGGAGTGGAGGGGGTAATCATTGAAGGACTTTATAGAAAAAGCAAGTAATTTAGAAGAATTGTCCTTATTCCTAACCAGGTTGAACAATCAAAAATGCTCGCACATTGGCTATTGTGGAGATGAGGCAAAGGAAATCTATCACACATTAAAGGATGACTTCACCGGTGATAATGGGGATGTAAGGTTTCTAGTAGCACGGAGTAATACAGGAGAAATTGAAGCAGCAATTGGAGTGGATATCGACGGGGATACTGCAGAAGTATGGGGCCCGTTCAACCAGACTTCTTCTATTCAACTACAACATCTACTGTGGGAAAAACTACTTCAGGAAAATCCTAAACTTAACGTGTTCCATTTTTTTATTAATAAAGAGAATGTGCAACAACAGCATTTTATGGATGAGATAAAAGCGGAAGTAACAGGAGAACACCTTCTTTTGGAATTGAAAAAGGAAGAGTTTGAAAAAGTAACCCAGATGGAAAGTACCTTGTTTAAAGAAAGTGACTTTCTTTCATTTAAAAAGTTACACAACCAAATTTTTCCTTCTACGTATTATAACGCTGATGCAATTAAGGAAAGGTTAAGCTCTGTAAATATTTTAAAGGTTCTCAAAAAAGAGGGGAAAAAATTCAAGCTTATGCCTACTTTGAAGTGAATCCAGATATAGCAGAAGCTTCCCTAGAATATGTAGGGGTAGCAAAAGCTTGCCGGAATAGTGGGCTGGGGGCAAAGATGTTAAAAGAAGCAGTGAGCGAGATGTTTTCCTTTCCATCTACTAAAGAGATTAAATTGGTTGTACAGTATTCCAATGGTCCAGCAAATCACATCTATTTTAAAACAGGGTTTAAACGGCAAGATACGTTAATAAGTTATGTGTTAAAACGGTGAGGGATTACACGGAATAAAATTAATTAAATAAATTAGAAGACTGGAGGGAACTCATTGCGGAATGAACAAGAAATGATGGAGCTTATACTACATACAGCTAAGAATGATGCACGAATTCGAGCAGTGTATATGAATGGGTCTAGAACAAATTCGAATGCCCCAAAAGATACCTTTCAAGACTATGATATTGTGTATGTTGTGACGGAGACATACCCGTTTATCAAAGATAAGAAGTGGCTTCGGGTTTTTGGTGAATTACGTATGATGCAAGAACCTGATAAGAACGACTTTAGTAGAGAAGCGGAGAATAATAAATCTTCTAGCTCTTATGGATTGTTAATGCTTTTTACAGACGGCAACCGAATCGACCTTCAACTCTTAACAAAAGAAAAAATGGTGGAGGAGTATGAAAAAGATAAGCTCACCATCCCCTTATTAGACAAAGATAATATCTTGCCATCAATTGCGCAGCCGACTGATGTGGATTATCATGTACAGAAGCCATCCGAAGCTATATATGACGGTTATACAAATAACTTTTGGTGGTGTTCGCAAAACGTTGCAAAAGGTATATGGCGTGATGAACTACCTTACGCAAAACAGATGTTTGAGCTAACAATGAGAGATGCACTAGACAACATGGTTAGCTGGTGGATTGGAATAAAAACAGGTTTTCAAGTTTCACCAGGGAAGCTAGGAAAATATTTTAAAAACTATCTACCTGATCCGTATTGGAAAATGTATGAGAAGACATATTCGGATGCAGATTATGAAAATATGTGGGAATCTATATTTTCTACATGTGAATTATTTAGAGTCCTTGCTAAAGAGGTTGCGGCACATTTCAATTTCTCATACCCAATAGAAGATGACCAAAATATGACGGCTTATTTAAAACATGTTCGTGACCTACCAGCAGAAGCAAAGGATATATTTTAGACTGAAGAAGCATTTACCTAGATGCTTCTTTTTTTTAATTTGTTTTAAGGACAAGTATTTATTTGACACACATATTAGGAACCGGTAATATGATGCTAAGAAACATATTAGTATTAGCTAATGTAACCAGGGGGATAATGAAATGTTGCAGGTTGATATCGATACAAAAATGAAGTTTTTACATGGACTTTCTAATAAAACAAGAGTACAAATTCTTGAGAGTATAAAAGAAGATGAAAAGACCGTTTCGCAAATAGTTCAAGACCTTAATGGCAATCAATCGAACATATCTCAGCATCTAACATGTTTAAAAGGCTGTGGGCTAGTTGTAGGGAGACAAGATGGAAAATACGTTTATTACCGTGTGCGTAACCAGCTAGTTCGAGATCTATTAACAATGATTGATGTGGTTCTAGAAGATGTGGAAAAGGATGTTGCTTGCTGTGACAGTCATATAGATTAAGGAGTTGAAAATAAATGGCAGACAAATGCTGTGGACCAACTGAAAGTGAAGTTGCTCGAGATAAACAAGGTTGCTGCAGCAGTCAACCTAAAGCTGTACCCATAGAAGCAAGCGGTTGCTGTAGTGGGGCGTCCAATAATCAGGAGGAAACAACATCTTGCTGTAGTAATGAAAAGGATGAACCAGAATCTCATACATCAAAGGAAGAGGAATCTAGTTGTTGCGCTAGCCCCGTTCCTCCAATGGAACATAATCCTAAATCGTCTTTAACAGGTGAGGCAATGGAATACAGCGTACAAGGAATGGATTGTCCATCCTGTGCTTTAACCATTGAAAAAGGGGTGCGTAGCCTAGATAACATTCAAGAAGCTAAGGTAAATTATAATACTGCGAAATTAAAAGTAGTAGCAAGCGGGAATGATTCCCTCGACCAAGTAGAAAATACGGTTGAAAAGCTAGGCTACAAGATAGCTCCAGTGCATCAAAATAAGAAAATTAAAACGTATGATGTAGAAGGCATGGACTGTGGAAGTTGTGCTAAAAGTATTGAAAACCACTTCAATCATCATCCTGCTGTTAAAAGTGTAAATGTCCATTTTTCGACTGGTAAAATGAAACTTGAACACGAAAATTCAGTTGAAGATATCGTTTCAGAAGTATCTAAACTCGGTTACCGTGCTACATTGCTTTCAAACAAAGGCCAACCTGTGGAAACAACGAAAAGAAAGCGCACTTATGGCGGCGCCACTACTCTATCTGGTTTATTAATAGCATTTGGCTTTATTGGTTCTTTTAGTGGGCTTGCTCCAATTATATCCACGATTCTTTATGCAATCGCAATTGTGATAAGTGGTGCTAAACCGGTGAAGAGCGCTTATTTTGCCATAAAAAGCGGTTCATTAGACATGAACGTTTTGATGTCAGCAGCTGCGATTGGAGCCGCAATTATAGGTGAATGGTTTGAAGGGGCAACGGTAGTATGGTTGTTTGCAATCGGTACTGCACTTCAAAATAGGTCTATTGAACAGACAAGGAAATCCATTCGTAATTTAATGGACTTGGCGCCAACAGAGGCTTGGATTAAGGCTGGCTCAGAATTAGTCAAAAAGCCAGTAGATGAGGTTACAGTTGGAGAGGTCATTGTCATCAAGCCTGGAGATAGAATTCCACTCGACGGTGAAATTATCCAGGGTGAAACAAGTGTTAACCAGGCACCGATCACAGGAGAATCTATTCCAGTTGATAAGATGAATGGTGATACTGTCTATGCAGGTACGATTAATGAAAGTGGCTCACTTGAAGTGAAAGTTACAAAATTAGTTGAAGATACGACTATTTCAAAAATCATCCATTTAGTAGAAGAAGCACAGGAGCAGAAAGCACCGACGCAAGCATTTATAGATAAGTTTGCTAGTATCTATACCCCTATTGTGTTTCTGCTGGCCCTATCTGTGATCGTTATTCCACCAATTCTCGGACTGGGAACATGGGGTGAATGGACATACAAAGGACTTGCATTATTAGTTGTTGCCTGCCCTTGTGCATTAGTTATCTCCACACCTGTAGCTATTGTATCTGCTATCGGAAATGCTGCGAAAAATGGTGTGCTTATTAAGGGCGGGACATTCTTAGAGAGTGCTGGCGCTATTGAGACTATCGCGTTTGATAAAACAGGCACATTAACAGAGGGGAAGCCACAAGTTTCTGATATTACGCCACTAACCATTTCAGAAGGCGAGCTATTTTCTGTCGCTTTGACATTAGAGGAATACTCCACACATCCAATCGCGAAAACAATTGTTGGATATGCAAAAGACAAAGGCTTTCAAGCGAAGGATGGGGAATTATATAAAAGTATTGCTGGTAAAGGCGTCCAAGCAACCATTAATGGAGAGATTTATTTTGCTGGTAATCTAAAATTATTTGAAGAGATGAATATCCCGCTTAGTGAAATTAAACCTGAACTAAATGAAATACAGGGTCAGGGAAAAACAGTTGTCATCATAGGTACACAGACAGAAATACTTGGTGTTATTTCTGTTTCGGATACGATTCGCCCGACGACTCTAAAGGCATTAGATGGCTTGAAACAGGTTGGGATAAACCAAGTCGTCATGTTAACAGGAGATAATGAAGGCACGGCAAAAATGATCTCAAAAGAAGCGAACGTCACGCGTTATTTTGCTGAACTATTACCGGAAGATAAGGTTAAGGTAATTAAACAGTTACAAAGTGAAGGCCATAAGGTTGCCATGGTGGGGGACGGAATTAATGATGCTCCAGCACTTGCGACATCTGACTTAGGTATCGCTATGGGTGGGGCCGGAACTGATACTGCAATGGAAACAGCGGATATCGTGTTGATGGCGGATAATCTGGAAAAACTGCCACATACCATTAAGCTAAGCAGAAAAGCATTAGCCATTATTAAACAAAATATATGGTTTTCGGTAATTGTTAAGCTTATCGCATTTATTTTGGTTTTCCCAGGCTGGCTCACACTTTGGTTAGCCGTATTGAGTGATACAGGAGCAGCTATCATTGTCATCTTAAACGCTCTACGCCTATTAAAAGTTAGGGATTAAATATGAAAGATGATTGTTCGGTATTTTTATATCATTTCGAATGAAGGACACGTCAATTAGCGAAGGAAAATACATTCCGACCGAAAAAAACCCCTCCTGATTTATCAGGAAGGGGTTTTTCTTATGCTTTTACCCAATACGCTGCATCATTACTTGAAGGGGAAGGAGGGAATTGTTCTCCTTTTTCGATGTCAATGGTTGTATCATCGTTGTTTGATCCACCATTTACTAGACTATCAACCTTGTATTTACCGCTCTCTGGTGCATTTTCACCTGTTTTATACTTTTCGTTTGTAGCCATCTTATCCACCTCCGTTAGTTTTTTAAAAGAATCCTTTATGACTCTACTATACTGTTACCGGGATTTAACTCTATTAAACATATAAATTTAAGATAGTTTTTTAAAACATGGCTTTTTTACAATGCCTTCACATCGATGGTTTGAATGAATTGCACAAAGGCTTTTACAATATTTAATTCAAGGGTATCTTCATGATAATACATCCAAGTTTTTCGTGTAATTGGCTCCCCGTCAGGCAGGTATAGTGGTTTAATGAAAAGCTCTGGGTGTGGACGCACAACTAAATTAGCTAAAATCGCATAGCCCAATCCGTTTGTGACCATTTCTTTACACGTCTCAACTTGGTTCACCTGGATATTAATATTTGGTTGTTGCTTGTAATTGTTATACCACCAATGTTCAACAAGAGACCGCATTTTTTCATCTGTATAGTAATCAATCCGTGGCAAGGTTGGAAGGTCTTCCATTTGAAATTCCCACGGTGAGGCAATACAGATCTCTTCCTCATAAAGAAGGTCTTTTTGTTCATTCCACGCATAGTCCCCTTTAATAAAACTAATATGGACATCATGATTCGAAATAAGACGATGCATATCACTGCTCCATCCTGTCACAACTTGAAATTCTACATCTGGATAGCTTTGCTTAAACAAGCGGAGGAGCTTCGGCATTTTATTTAGTGCAAAGAAATTGGAAACACCTACTCGAAGTGTCCCTGCTACTTGATTTTTCATGTTATGTAATTTTTCCTCAATCTTACGCTGCTCATACAGCATTCTTACGGCATGTTGTGCCAGTTGCTCACCTTCAGGGGTAAATGTGATTCCTCGTTGTTTCCGGTTCATTAGTTGCACGCCATAATAGTTCTCCATATTTTTTAATCGGGATGTTAAAGTCGGCTGGGAGAGAAATAGTCGTTCTGCTGCCTGCGTAATGTTTTCTGTCTCATACAAGGTCGCGAGCATTTCCCAATCCTGAAATTTCATAACGCTGCCTCCTCCGTGCCATTGAAAAAATCTATGGCTAGTTATTAAAATTATATATTTTTCTTATCTTTCATTCAATTTTATAATAAAATTATAATAAGATAGCGAAGTTTTTGAAATTTCAAAGGAAAACTGCACAATAAATCAGGAGGTTAAAAATATGGACACGAAAGAAAAGTATGTTCCTGGCCTAGCAGGGGTGGTTGCTGCAGAAACGGAGATTTCTTTTTTAGACACGGAACAGGAAAAGATTATTATAAGAGGGCATGAACTCATTGACCTTTCGCAAAAAAATGATTACCTCGATATGGTGTATCTCCTTTTAGAAGGAAGCCTGCCGGATGAAGCAGTGAGAAGCGACCTAAAAGAAAAACTTATGACTCATTACGATATCCCGCAAAATGTATTGAAAGTGCTTGATCTCTTACCAGAAAACACCCATCCAATGGATGCTTTGCGGACAGGTTTGTCAGCGCTTTCAGGATATGATGACGATATAGAGAACCGCTCGGTGGAAGCAAACAAGGAAAGGGCATACCGCCTGCTTGGGAAATTACCTGCCATTACTGTAAACAGTTATCGGCTAATCAATGGGCAAAAAGCAGTGCAGCCAGATCAGGATTTGTCCTATAGTGCTAATTTCCTTTACATGATAACAGGGGAGAAGCCGGAGCCATGGCAAACGGAAATATTTGATCGTTCCCTTCTTTTATATAGTGAACATGAGATGCCGAATTCAACGTTTACGGCAAGAGTTATCGCGTCTACGAACGCTGATCTATATGGCGCCCTAACTGGTGGTGTTGCTTCCTTGAAAGGAAACCTGCACGGTGGAGCAAATGAAGCGGTCATGTACATGTTAAACGAAGTAAAGTCGGCAGCAGCCTTTGAAGAATTACTTATGAAGAAGCTTAGTCAAAAAGAAAAAATAATGGGGTTTGGGCATCGTGTATACATGAAGAAAATGGACCCAAGGGCGCTCGTGATGAAACAGTCCTTAAAAGAGTTATGTGATAAGAAAGGCGATCATACATTACTGGAAATGTGTGAGGCTGGTGAAAAGGTGATGCGTGAGGAAAAGGGACTATATCCAAATCTGGATTACTATGCCGCTCCTGTGTACTGGATGTTAGGGATTCCAATCGGCTTGTATACACCGATTTTCTTTAGTGCCAGAACTGCTGGTTTATCCGCACACGTGATCGAACAACATCAACATAATCGTTTGTTCCGCCCACGTGTGAATTATATTGGAAATAGCTACTAATCGAAAAAGGGGAGAAGGCTTTTGCAAACAACGAGTGAACAAAACAAAACAGACGTTTTACTAGAGGAAATTGCGGATTATGTGTTGAATAAAGATATTACGAGTACTGAGGCATACAGCACAGCACATTATGTGCTATTGGATACATTGGGATGTGGAATTCTTGCATTAAATTATCCAGAATGTACGAAGCTACTCGGACCAATTGTTCCGGGCACCGTCGTGCCTAAGGGGGTAAGAGTACCAGGCACTTCTCATGTGTTAGATCCAGTCCAAGGAGCCTTTAATATTGGCGCAATTATTCGCTGGCTTGATTATAACGATACCTGGCTGGCAGCTGAGTGGGGTCATCCATCAGATAATCTGGGTGGTATATTGGCAGTCGCGGATTATGTTAGCCAGGAAAGACTAGCAAAAGGCAAAGCGCCATTAAAAGTGCAGGACGTACTAGAGATGATGATTAAAGCACATGAGATTCAAGGTGTGCTTGCCCTGGAAAATAGCTTGAATCGTGTTGGACTAGACCATGTATTGTATGTGAAAATTGCCTCCACAGCAGTTGTTACAAAAATGCTTGGTGGTGGCCGTGACGAAATTGTAAATGCATTATCAAATGCTTGGCTGGATAATTCAAGCTTGCGGACGTATCGTCATGCACCAAATACAGGCTCTCGAAAATCCTGGGCTGCTGGTGATGCGACTAGTCGTGGAGTACGCCTTGCGATGATGGCAATGAAAGGTGAAATGGGCTACAAGACGGCACTTAGTGCACCAGGCTGGGGATTCCAGGATGTATTGTTCAATAAGCAGGAACTAAAAATAAATCAGCCTCTTGATAGCTATGTGATGGAAAATGTGCTGTTTAAAGTGTCCTATCCTGCAGAGTTCCATGCACAGACAGCTGCAGAGGCAGCCGTACAGCTTTATCCGGAAGTGAAGGGTCGCTGGGACGAAATCGATCAAATTACGATCTCTACCCATGAATCAGCAATTCGTATCATTGATAAAAAAGGACCATTGCACAATCCGGCAGATCGCGATCATTGCTTGCAATACATTACAGCAATCGGCCTTTTAAATGGGAACATTGTGGCAGAGGATTATGAAGATGAAGCTGCTGCTAATCCACTCGTTGATAAATTAAGAGATAAGATGGTCGTAACAGAAAACAAAGTATACACCAAAGACTATCTAGATGCTGACAAAAGGTCTATTGCGAATTCTGTACAGGTTCACTTTACAGATGGAACATCGACAGAAAGTGTAGCTTGTGAATATCCACTCGGACATCGTTTCCGTCGGGATGAAGCGATACCAAAAGTATTAGAAAAATATGCAGCAAACCTAGCTACACAATATTCAAGAAAACAGTTGGAGCAAATTGAAGCGGTCAGCTACAATTACGAGACACTTGCAGAAATGAACGTGAATGAATTTATGGAGCTTTTTGTTAAATAGGAGGAATATACGATGGCGTGGATTGTAGACGAAGCTGTACCACAGCAGAAGCTAGCCGAGCAATTTAAAGAATTAATTCAACAGGAAACCATCTTGCAAATCCCGGGTGCCCATGATGCCATGGCAGCACTTGTTGCCAAAAAGGCGGGATTTTCCGCCCTATATTTATCTGGTGGGGCTTATACCGCAAGCAAGGGACTGCCAGATTTAGGAATGGTCACCTCAACTGAGATGGCTGATAGGGCACGTGATCTTATTCGTGCAACGAACCTTCCTGTGTTGGTTGATATTGATACAGGATTTGGCGGGGTACTTAATGTCGCACGTACTGCAAGGGAAATGGTAGAAGCAAACGTAGCTGCCGTACAAATTGAGGACCAACAGCTTCCAAAGAAATGTGGGCATTTAAATGGAAAACAACTTGTAACGACAGAGGAAATGGCGCAAAAAATCCAGGCCATTAAGAAAGCAGCACCTTCTCTTGTCATTGTCGCTAGAACGGACGCCAGAGCCGATGAAGGCATGGAGGCAACAATAGCGCGCGCATTAGCGTATGTGGAGGCAGGAGCAGATGCGATATTCCCAGAGGCCCTACAGTCAGATGAAGAATTCCGCCTCTTTGCCGAGAAGGTGGATGTCCCTTTACTTGCGAATATGACCGAGTTTGGTAAAACACCATATATTTCTGCCGAAGCATTTCAGGATATGGGCTTTAAGATGGTGATCTATCCAGTTACCTCATTACGCGTAGCGGCAAAGGCATATGAACGGATTTTCCAATTAATAAAAGAGGAAGGGACACAAAAGGAAGGTGTCTCAGATATGCAAACAAGAAAAGAGCTATACGAAACAATTTCCTATCATGATTTCGAAGAGTTAGACCAGAACATCGCCAAGACGGTGCTGGATAAATAGGTAGAATTGAAACTCCTTTAGCAAGGTGAGTCTTTCTTGCTAGGGGAGTTTTGTTTTGTGGACATGCTTGCTGTGGAGTGAATCGAGAGTGAGGCAAAGAGAATCGAGAATGAGACAAAGAGAATCGAGAGCGAGACAAGTGAAACCAGAACACCACAAAGTGAATCTCTATGTGGATTGTTTCAAGATGCCTGGTTAAACTAGGGCTAGTCAAACATTGTATAGAGAGGAAGATTAGCAAAATGCCCCAATACAAAAAGCCGGAAAAGCCAGTAATACTGTTAAACATAGATTCATTAATGTCCTATCCACTTGAGGTAGCTGTTCAGACAGGGCGTGCACCAGCACTAAAGTTCCTAATGGAAAATGGTACCTATTTTCCTGAGATGGTCAGCTCGTATCCGACCATGTCCGTTACTATAGATAGTAGCCTTTTAACAGGCACCTACCCTGATCAACATCATATTCCGGGTCTGAATTGGTTTGATACGAACAAAAAGCAATTTGTTAACTATGGAACTGGCGTTAGGGAGACCTTTCGAATTGGTATGCGCAAATCTATACATAACATGCTCTACCGACTAAATAATGAGCATATGGGTACAGCAGTAACTACCATTTATGAAGATCTTGCAAAAGAAGGGGTGTCCTCAGCGTCTATTAATTCGTTCGTCTATCGGGGAAATACGCCTAAAAGGTTGAAGGCACCTCTGTTACTGCGTGGATTAACGAGATTTGAAAAGGGCACCTGGATTAGTCAGACGACGCCTGTTTTTTCCTTGGGTGTCTTTTCTAAAATTAGGAGATGGGGTTTTCCTACACAGCTAGCTGCAGGGAATCACAAATTTACGGCACGGGAGCTACGCCATTTAATTCACACGAATAAACTTCCGGGCTTTACCTTTTGTATATTTCAGGACTTGGACGCTCGGATTCATTTTAGAGGACCCATGGATATAAAAGGAATTACAAAAATTGACCGTGAAATACAAAAGACATTAAACCTATACTCAAGCTGGGAAGAAGCTCTAAAAAAGAATATCTGGCTTGTAATTGGTGATAATGGCCACGCACCTTCTGGGATGAGTTACAAGCAAGTTGTGATTGATTTACGCAAATCACTCTCTAATTATCGGATCGCAAAGATTCAACGCCCTGTTCAGAAAAAAGATCAACTCGTTTTTAGTGTGAACCAACGTATGGCTTATATTTACGTGCTAGATGAAAAGCTGCCATTGTCACCATTAATAGAGCCCCTTAAAGCGGATGAGCGAATTGATGTGATTGCCTGGAAGGATCAAAACAGTATTCAAGTTGAATCTGGGATAGTAGATGGACATTTAACCTTTTCTCCAGGTGGATGCACACAAGATATTTATGGTCAAAGCTGGCATATTGAAGGGGATCTTGAAGTGCTTGATTTAAAAAGGACCGATGGAGACAGACTTGCCTTTGGTAAGTTTCCAGATGCTTTATCCAGGTTGTACGGTGCCCTTCATTCCCAATCGGGTCGGTTTATTGTGGTAAATGCCAAGCCAGGATGTGAATTCAAGGCCCAGTCGACACCATTTCATTTGGCAGGGGCAGCGCACGGCTCCTTGCATAAACAGGAGTCGCTCGTACCGTTAATTATTGCAGGTTCAACGGACAAGCCCATTTATCCACGATTTGTAGATCTAAAGGCGTTTATATTCCAGCAAATCATGAATCAATTCCACTCTAAAAAGGACGATCCAAAATTATGAGGACATTATTCTTCACGTACTAATATAGCAAAAGCATATATTGCTGTTCCAATCAGTTCACCATCCCATTCTGTAATAATGTTACAGTAGTATTTTCCTTCTTCAGTGGGTGCAGTCATACTGCTATTTTCTACATTATGACGGACTTCTTCTACAAAATGAAGCAACATGGTATCAAAGTTTTCCAGCAGTTTTCCTCCTGGCGGTTCTCCTGCTTGGATGGAGCATACATATGTTCAAATCTAGTAAACGAGAAGGGTAAAGTATTATCCTTACTTATTGACTTCGATTATGAATTGGTATTATGCGGAGAGTAGATAGCGGGGTATGATAAAAGAAAAACAGGTGGGGATGACTATGGACATAACTGTTCGTTTTCGTATAGCTAGGGAAGAGGATGTAAGCGAGATTGTGCAAATGCTTGCAGATGATAAGCTTGGGAGAAGGCGAGAGCGTTATGAACAGCCACTACCTTTGTGCTACTTGGAGGCTTTTCAGGCAATTGATCAGGATCATAACAATGAATTAGTTATCGCGGTAAAAAGTGAAAAAGTTATCGGGGTTCTCCAGCTAACCTATATCCCGTATTTAACCTACCAAGGTGGGTGGAGGGCTTTAATTGAGAGTGTTAGAGTAAATTCAGGGGCACGTGGGAGTGGAATTGGAGAGCAGCTCATGAAATGGGCTATTCAACGTGCAAAGGAAAAAGGATGCCATATCCTGCAACTGACGACAGATAAACAGCGGCCAGACGCACTTCGATTTTATAAAAAGTTAGGCTTTATAGATTCTCATGAAGGAATGAAATATCATTTATAGAGTTGACATGAAGCGTAATTTCAGCTATGATTACAAAAATTATAAGTAAATTCTGTGAAGAAGAGAGTAATTATCATAGATTCTTAAGCGAGTTAGGGATTGGTGTGAGCCTAACAGAACAGTGATAATGAAGCGGACTTCTGAGAAGCAGCCTGAACGAGTGCTAGTAGGGTGTGCCGGTTGATGAACGTTAATCATTTTAAGCTTGGTTCAATTTGAACAAAAAGAGTGGTACCGCGGGTAATCTCGTCTCTATATAGAGGCGGGATTTTTTTATATTCAAAAGGAGATGATGGGGTGAAGGGTAAACAGTTATTTGCTAAGAAAATAGCGGAAAGTACGGTAGGGGTATTAACAGAGGATGAAGTATTAAAGAGAATAGAGTTACCTAAGTATCAGGAACAAGGGGATCTTGCTTTTCCGTGTTTTGAACTGGCAAAGGTATACAAGAAAAATCCAGCTTCCATTGCAACGGAACTTGCAACTAAAACAAAAGCTTCTTATTTTAGTAAAACCGTCTCTGAAGGACCCTATGTAAATTGTTTTTTAAATAAGAAACGCGTTAGTAAGGAAGTATTAGCACACATCCAAACAAAAAAAGAAGCATATGGGTCACTGTCTATAGGGCAAGGAGAAAAGGTAACCATAGACTTTTCTTCTCCCAATATTGCAAAGCCCTTTTCAATGGGCCACCTCCGTTCCACGGTAATAGGAAACGCTTATGCCAATATATTAGAAAAATGCGGTTACAAGGCGGTACGTATTAATCATTTAGGAGATTGGGGCACACAGTTTGGAAAACTCATTGCTGCTTATCATCGATGGGGAAATGAACAAGATGTTCGCCAAGAACCAATTAAGGAACTATTAAAGCTTTATGTTCGTTTTCATGAGGAAGCGGAAGTGGACTCAAGGTTGGAAGAGGAAGGACGTCTCTGGTTTCTTAAACTTGAGCAAGGGGATGCGAGAGCTTTGGAATTATGGCAGTGGTTTCGAAAAGTCTCCTTGGAAGAATTTAAAGGGATTTACAAGCTTTTAAACGTAACCTTCGATTCATACAATGGGGAAGCTTTTTACAATGATAAAATGGAGGAAACGATTCAGTTACTAAAGGGAGAAGGGTTGCTATCTAATTCTGAGGGAGCAGAAGTCGTTTCCTTGGAACAACATAATTTACCGCCTTGTCTAATTCGCAAGTCAGATGGGGCAACACTTTATGCGACAAGAGATTTGACTGCTGCCATCTACCGACATAAAAAATATCAGTTTGCCAAATCAGTCTATGTTGTTGGACAGGAGCAAAGTCTCCATTTTCAGCAAGTCTTCCTTGTTTTACGAAAGTTAGGGTTTAATTGGGCAAGTCAGCTACAGCATCTTCCTTTCGGGTTTATTTTGCAAAACGGTAAAAAGATGTCAACAAGAAAGGGAAAGGTCGTCCTTTTAGAGAATGTATTAAGAGAAGCGATTGCGATGGCAGAGAAGCGTATTGAAGAGAAAAATCCTACTTTGCAAAACAAATCTAAAGTCGCCCACGATATTGGAATTGGGGCAATCATTTTTCAAGATTTAAAAACAGAGCCACAGCATTCTGTTGAATTTTCCCTTGAGGACATGCTGCGATTTGAGGGTGCGACCGGTCCATATGTGCAGTATACGCATGCAAGAGCCTGTTCCATTCTAAGAAATTCGAATCGTTATAAGGGTAATGAAAGCCTTGATGGGTTGTCAGATGAGCCTAGTTGGTCTGTAGTGAAAAAGCTGATGGATTTCCCGTATAAAGTTCAAGAAAGCTATGAACAGGCAAAACCTTCTGAGATTGCAACCTACCTTATCTCGTTATGCCGAGAATTTAATAAATACTATGCGCACTGCAAAATTCTACAAGAGGATAATCAGCTAGCAAGTCGATTGGCCTTGGTCGAATGTACTATCATTGTCATAAAAGAGGGACTACGCCTGCTTGGAATGCAAGCTCCAAGCGAAATGTAAAACGACAAGAAAGGTGATTAACTATGCTTGAGATAGAGAAATTACAGTTAGAACCAGGTAAAAGAGTTATCATTGTCTCTGATATTCATGCAAGCAAGGAATTATTTAAAAGACTGCTAGATAAAGTAGTCTACACGTCAGAGGATTATCTATTCATTAATGGCGACCTTTGTGAAAAAGGCCCAAATAGCTTGGAGGTTGTACGTTATGCCATGGAGTTGCAACAATCTTCAAATCGTGTGTTTATAACAAAAGGTAACTGCGACATTCTCTTTCAGTATGTACTGGATGAGAAGGAAGCAATATGGAACTATATCAAAAATCAACCCAATTCTCTTTTTCATGACATGCTTCATCTTAAACAAAAGAAGCTAGATGACTTTTCAAGCTTAAAGGAACTGGGTGATTTTTACAGAGAGCATTTTTCTAACGAGATGGAATGGCTAATAAGCAGGCCACTGGCTTATGAAACAGATGCATTTATCCTTGTACATGCTGGAATTGAGAACAGGCTTGACTGGGAAAATACAAGTGAACAGTCAGCTCTTGCTATGCCTTCCTTTTACCAGCAAGGTCACGAGGCAGAAAAGCCAGTTATTGTTGGCCACTGGCCCGCGGTAAATTATACCGCGGATAAAATCAGTTCCAATAATCCAATCATAGATACAGAAAAAAAGATAATTACCATGGATGGTGGGAACCAAATAAAATCAGATGGCCAGCTGAACGCGGTCCTCTATGAGAATGGGCATTTTTCCTATACATTTGTAGATGAAATATATAAGCGAGCCACCGTCCGACAAGAACATAAGGACCTGACAGGACGTATTGGCACAGTCACCTATCCCAATTATGAATTTACGTTGCTAAAAGATGATACGTTTTTTACAATTCTGTGAGAATAAGAGCCTAGGAGTAAAACAATGGGTGAAAAATGAATATCTTATCCATTCAGGAAGAACAATACGTAGCAAAGGTGATGTGAGTACAACTTTCTTATCTGTACACGAAGGTGACGTGATTTCTATTATAAATGCTGACTGCACTGGCTATGTATTAATTAAAAACAAACAAGGTGAGGTTGGCTGGATACCGAAATCCTGTTTATAAGCAAAACGAAGAGTCATGGTGATCTATCTGAGTTCTTTACCCAGTTAGCGAAAGGGTTGATTTTAACTGTTTGTTTAACAAGACATCAAGCTGCTGGCTACACAAAACGGTACGACGGTCGGTCATGCCATAACGTTTAGCATAATCTAGCATTTCCTTTTGTTTGTTGATAATTGCTGAGTTTAGTTTGGCTTCGGCTGGTTTAATAACTTTCATAACTAAAAAGCTCCTTTTCTTCATATATGAAAATATTTTGGGACGTTCGTCACAAACGCACAAAAGTAAGTATGCAAAACTTTGCTTGGTAATGCAATAGTTTCTACAAAACAAGCTAAAACAGCATAAAATGTGACAAAATTCGCTTGAGGAGATAAAACGTCCATTATCATATAACCTCGACAAATGAATTGTAAATCAAATCCATATTCCTGCTTATTTATCTACTAAAAAACGAAGTTCCAAATTTAAATATCAAGTAATTGGGAAAACTATCCGATTTATAAAAAAGAAGAGCCTAATAATCGTTGTTCACGCAAAAAGTGGATGGACAACCATGTAAAGTTAAAAAGAAGAATGTTTGTTCATAGCAGACATGCTTCTTTACTCTTCAAAAAATTTGTCAATCAATTTTAGTTTGTTACTTTCAATTATTTTATAATTAGAGCTGTCTCCTTCATCATAGTTAAATATGGATACAAAATCGTCTTCTTTACCTAACATAAGCGTTACTCCATATCTTCTCTGCTTTTTTTCTTTGATTGTAATCCAATATAGCTCATTAATATTGGAATAATCGCCATCCGTTTCTTTAATTTTTCTAATACCTGAAAAGATGTTTATCACTTTTTCGATCTCATTTGCATTTTCCATAGTTTTAACAGCACTATCAGAAGATCTGATAATATCAATCTGGGATATTTCTTCTTTATGAATATCATTCAGATTTTCAAATGAAGTATGATCATTTAATTTTAAAAAATATAGCAAACCAGCCATTGCAATAAGAAACACACTAATTATAAGTAAAAGACTTTTCTTATTTCTCATTAAATCCCTCCAATCTGTACGTGTTTTTTATTCTATATAAATTATAATATTCTATATATAGAATTAAATTAACACATAATGCTTGAACATAGCATCATGGATTACCTATCAATTAAAAGAAGCACCAACGACCTAAAGTAGGTTGCCGGTGCTTATATAACTATTGTGCCATATGCGTCTCTCTGCTAAGAGAGACGTCCCTTGGAGCACTTATTCCATTGCTACAATGATCTTCCCAATATTTTTATTTGCTTCCATATGGCGATGTGCCTCAGATATCTCTTCCATAGGGAATACACGGTCCACGATTGCTTTTAGTTTACCCTGCTTAAACAGTGGCAAGGCGTTTTTTGCAAAATCATTCGTAAGTTCTTGTTTATAGTCATCACTTCTTGGGGTGAGAAGTGTCCCTTTAAGATGGACTCGTTTGCCCATAAGAGACATGAGGTCAACCTCATCTACCTTACTTCCTCCAAGCATGCCAATTAAGACCCAACGCCCATCTACAGCGATGCTTTTCAAGTTCTTTTCCCAGTAGGAGGCACCGATAAAGTCTAGAATGACGTCAGCACCAACACCATCTGTTTCTTTTAAAACTTCTTCAGCAAAATCTTGTTCTTTATAATTAATCCCAACATCTGCTCCAAGTGATCGGCAGTTATCTAACTTTTCCTTGGAACCAGCCGTTGTAATGATTTTAGCATTGGTTAACTGGCTGGCCAACTGAATAGCAGCAGTTCCTACACCACTTCCCCCTGCGTGAATTAACACGGTTTCTTTTTCGGAAAGTTCACCAAGCCAAAATAGGGTTTGGAATGCGGTAAGAAACACTTCGGGTATAGCGGCAGCTTCTTCATAACTGAGACTATCTGGGACAATCATTGCCCGATCAGTTGGCATCACTGCATATTCTGCATAACCCCCACCATTAACAAGCCCCATTACACTGGTACCGAGTGGGACAGTTGCTTCCTCTCCACCATCTACGACTTCTCCCGCTACTTCAACCCCGAGAATAGGGTTTTTCATATAGCCTGATTTTCCTTCACGTGAAATAATATCTGTACGGTTGATAGCTGCTGCTTTTACTTTTATGAGAAGCTCCCCTTTTCCGGGAGAAGGCTTGTTAACCTCTTCTACTTGAAGCTGTTCTGCACCACCAGGTTGATTAACGACAACTGCTTTCATGACGAACGCTCCTTTAAATCATTATTTTGTAGCACTTATCCCGGTGAAACCGTCCGTAAGATCCCACTCCAAAGCATGAAGTGATACAATGATGTTTAAGTGGGAGTAAACGGACGCTAACACCCCGATTCGTTTAACTAACAATCAGTGGGGAAAGAACGAAAACCCCCACTGATTGAAGTTTCACTTTATACTACGCCAAAAAGAAATTACCGGCAAACGATTTGAACTAACATTTCGAGACGCTTCTCATTAAAAAAAAGTGTTCCCATTTTTCACAATAAAGGATAAGCTTATGAATAACGTCCACAAAGAGAAGGGGGAGTTGGATGAGAGAGTCCATTGTCTCAGAAATAGCAACATGTATGGCAGTTAAAGGGGAAATTCAAACAGATCAAACAGAACATCGCGTAAAGCTAGCGGAATCATGGGGGATCGAAGCAGGGAGTAAGATTCTAGAAATAGGGTGCGGACAAGGTGATACGACAGCAGTACTGGCATATTTCACAGGGGAAAAGGGACATGTCCATGCAATTGATATCGCAGGTCCTGATTATGGAAGTCCTGTGACACTTGGAGAATCAAGAGATTATTTACTAGCATCTTCATTGGGTAAGCAAATGGATATCCAGTTCCAAGTCGATATGTTAGCTGACAATGTAACTTTTCCAGAAAAGCATTTTGACTATATCGTATTTTCGCATGCCTCATGGTATTTACGTTCCGCTGATGAACTTGCTGCGATATTGAAAAAATCCAGGAGTTGGGGAAAAAAATTATGTTTTGCTGAATGGGATCCTGCCATCCAACATGTTGAGCAACAGTCTCATATATTAGCGGTCCTTCTGCAAGCGCAGTACGAGGCATTTAAAGAGAGCAGTGAATCAAACATTCGGAGCCTTTTTACTGTGGAAGATATCAAAGATATTATAGAAGGCACAGGTTGGAATGTTGTGAAAGAGGAATCCATTTATTCACCAAAGCTTAAGGATGGAGAATGGGAAGTAGACATGGCACTAGAATTTGCCGAAGAGGAATTAAAACAGTTACCACAAATACCAGGAAAACTGAAAGAATTAATTCAATCCGAAATACGTATATTACAGAGAAATAAAAGCATGTTCCCAATTCGTCCGTTATCTACTATTGCGCTAACCGCAGAATAATATTAAAGGGAATCAGCTGTCAGCTGGTTTCTTTTTTTACACATTAGGAAGTATTAAATTTTAGCTAGGAAGCAATTACGATGCAGTTAAAATTTTAATGTCCAAGTATGAGAAAAACGTATAAATTCGCTAAAAGACGAGCGAATGCGAGATTTTATAATAAATTCACATGTAAAGGCTTTGCTTTTTTTGCTACAATTATAATAATTGTATGAATTGTTTGTTCTTGTTTTAAGTAATGAATCCAATGAAAAAAGGGGGAGATAGTTTGCAACAGTTATTTAAGTATAATTGGCAGGTCCGCGATGAATGGTTCGATTGGTGTGACCAATTACCTGACAGTGAATTAAACAAGAAAAGGATTGGTGGAACAGGAAGCATTTTGTATACACTCTTCCACATTATTGATGTCGAGTACAGTTGGATACGTGCTATTGAAGGAAAAGAAGACGTGGCGTTCTCCTTTGAAGAGTATCAAAGCATAAACAAATTAAGGAAACTCTCAGATACCTTGAGACTTGAATTGGACTCGTTTCTAGATAGGTTAGAAGAAATAAACATGGAGGCAAAGGTAAAGGCATCATGGCAGGAGGATGAATACATAGCAGAAGATGTTATGAACCATGTTCTCGTACATGAGATCCATCATATTGGGCAGCTTTCCGTGTGGGCAAGGGAGCTAAATAAGAAACCAGTATCAGCTAATTTGATTGGGAGAGAGTTATAAAAAGCGGTAAGGGGGAGAGTCTTTGGGGTATAAAGGATCGGCTGTATACGATAATGAAGAGTTTAATAGAAATTACATTGCTAGAAGAAACCGCAAAGAGAGTCCGAACAACATAATAGAGTACCCCACATTGATGCGGTTTATCGGTGACGTGAAAGGTAGTGAAATTCTTGATCTAGGCTGTGGAGACGGGTTGTTTGGGCTAGATCTTTTAGAAGCCGGCTGCAAAGGCTATGAGGCGGTAGAGGGTTCAGAGAAAATGGTGGAAGCTGCTAGAGAGAACCTTTCAAATGAATCTGCTTCTATTCATCATGCGCCATTAGAAAACTGGAACCTTCCGACAAACCGCTATGACTTGATTACATCTCGACTTGTTTTTCATTATATAGAAGATCTTTCTGGCATTTTTGAGAGAGTCTATCAGGCATTACGTGCAGATGGTAGGTTTATTTTTAGTGTCCAGCATCCAGTGCTTACTGCATCAAAATACGGAGCCTTGGAGGGAAAAAGAACGAGCTGGAATGTAGACCATTACTTTGATTTAGATGGAAGAGTGGAAAATTGGATCGATAAAGAGGTAGTGAAATACCATCGAACAATAGAAGAATATTTTCGTCTGCTAACGGAAGCGAGTTTTCAAATAAAAAACCTAAGTGAATGTCCTCCTGAGCGGGAGAATTTTAAAACAGAAGAAGAGTTTGAAAGGAGAAAAAGGATCCCTCTGTTCCTTCTGTTTTCTTGTGAAAAATAATATCGGAAGGGTGTTGAACTATGCTGACAAAACCGAACAAACTGCAACCTGGTGACAAGGTCGCTACCATTAGTCCTTCATGGGGAGGAGCAGGTGACCCTGAAATAAGGTGGCGTTATGAGCAAGGTGTACAGCGTCTAGAAGAAGTCTTTGGCCTAAAGGTGGTGGCAATGCCGCATAGCTTAAAAGGGACGGACTATATCGATTCCCATCCTGAAGCAAGAGCGCAAGATTTAATGGAGGCATTTCAGGACAAAAGCATAAAAGCAATTATTGCTAATATCGGGGGCAGTGACAGCATACGAATGCTTCCCTATATTGATTTTGACATCATCCGCCATAATCCAAAGATCTTTATGGGTTACTCCGATGTAACAATTTCCCATTTGCTTTGTCACAGGGCAGGGCTCTCTTCCTTTTATGGGCCTGCGATTTTAACAGACTTTGCTGAAAATGTAGAGATGGATGCTTATACAGTCGATCATATAAAACGAACATTGTTTCAAGATAGCGCTGTAGGTGAAATATTACCAGCGGAAGAGTGGACTAGTGAATTTTTAGAGTGGGATATTGCGAATAAGAATCAGAAAAGAAAAAAGCAGAAAAACAAAGGGTTTGAGTTGCTACAAGGGGAAGGAACTGTAACAGGTCGATTAATCGGCGGCTGTATCGAAGTTCTTGAATTTGCAAAAGGAACTAAGATTTGGCCAGAGGAAGCTTATTGGGGAGATGCTATCCTGTTCTTTGAAACTTCAGAAGACAAACCAGCCCCACAATCGCTCATCTTTTGGTTACGAAACTATGCTGCTCAAGGAATCTTAGAAAAAGCCAAAGGGATCATCTTTGGTAAACCACAGGATGAGAGGCATTATGAATCGTATAAAGAGTCCATTCGCCTAGTCCTTAAAGAATATGGGCTGGAAAAAATGCCAGTACTTTATAATCTGAATTTTGGGCATACAGAGCCAAAAATTGTGTTGCCTTATGGAGTGAAGGCAGAGATAAATTGTCAGCAAAAAACATTTTCAATTGTAGAAAATGCTGTTGTATAAGGGAAACTGTTAGACAAAGGATTGTTTGAAGTGGAAAACATAAAAATAGTTGAACTCATCACGACGATTTTGGGGATTGGTTGCATTCTTTTATTGGTATATTACTTTTATAAAAGAATGGAAAAAGGGAATCCGAAGCCGTGGCTGATCCTAATCATTACTTCTATTGGTCTTCTCAATATCAAATATGAAATCGCCTCCTACTCGGTCCCTGTTATCCCAATAGGCGTTATGATAATATATTTCGAATTTCTTATAAAAAGGCGCAATTGGCATTGGTACCGTAAATATGCTTGGACCGGCTTTTTGGGAAGCTATATTTTGTTTGCAACAACAATGCTAAGCCAGCCAATCCAAGACTTTTTTTATCCAAATGAACCAGAGACTTATTTAGCCAATATCCACGAGCCCGAATTAATTACCAGCAACTTCATCAGTGCGGGAGGGAAGACTTTACATAAAGAAAAACTAAACGATGCACTCGCTAATCTCGAACGACAAAAGCTAAAAAATGACAAATGGATAGACAGCCTTTATGACGAAGAAGAACGTTTCCCCTATCTTATAACTGGCATAGATCCAAAATGGGGCAGTGGAATCGACACCATGGTATTTATAGAGGATGATGGGAAGGGTTGGCTCATTACAACGCCAGAAGCGCATTATTATTACCGCTCTCCGATTTCTATTTTTAAGGAGGAGAGTAACGAATGAAAAAGATGATCCCTCTAGCAATATTGATTGTTTTAGCAGCTACAGGAACACTTCTTTATTACTTTTATCCGTCTTCTCCAGAGAAATTTTATACGACAGATGAAGCAAAAGAGCTAATAAATGAGGTGTACCCCGAAGCGAAAGTGGATGTAGTGCAGGAAATAGTGAAAGTGACAGATTCTCATGCTTTTGTTCCGTTTATCTCAGAGGATAACTATATGGGCGCAAGTTTTTGGGAATGGAAAAACCATAAATGGAAGCTGACTATTGTAGAGAACAGCTTGTTACCAAAAATTTGGAGAATAGATAAAGAAGATCCAGAAGAAGCGTATATAGTATGGAATATCCATCCAGCTATGGAAACAGATAAATTAGGCATCTATATGCATCGACCACGACATTTTTATGAAATGAATGAGGAAGAGCATTATGAGCCCCAATTACAGTTTGAGGAGATTTATTCTTTAAAAGAACACACCTACGGGGCAAAGCAAATCCCAGAAGAATGGGCAATCACCCTAAAAAATTATTATCGGCTAGGAGAGTTAGACAATTTGCAAGAATTCATCACCGGTAATGCGCTTATGAGGATAGGCTGGTACCCCTTAAACGAGGCCGAAGAAGAGACGTTACCAGAAGGGGGATATTATCAAAAGAGTGGAGTCTATGATAATGATGAAAAATACCAGACATTACAATACTTACCCATGTTATCTGAACAGGAATTGGAAAGGGATCTTGGTGAGAAAGAGTAGAGGAAGATGAGGAAGTGATATATCCCCAATTTTGACTACTCATGATTCTATCATTTCTAGAACGTTGTTTTATAGACATGATACAGGGAAAAACTAATACTAGAAGAGTCTCCATGAGGATGGTGAGAGAATGCAGAGGCTTATCTTGTTTGACGGGGTATGTAACTTTTGTGATAGAAGTGTTCAATTTGTAATGAAGAGAGACCCGGAGGCTAAGTTTACATTTGCCTCGTTGCAAAGTGGAGCTGGTGAACGAGTGAAGGAATATTACAAGATTGATCCTTCACTAGATAGTATGATTCTAGTTGAGGATGGGACCTTTTACACTAAGTCCACTGCAGCATTAAAAATATGCAAAAACTTGAAAGGATTATGGAAAGTATTTTCTGTGTTGCTTGTTATACCGAAGCCGATACGAGATTTATTTTATAATATTGTGGCCAGGAACCGATATAAGTGGTTTGGCAAAAGGGAAAGCTGTAAACTGCCCTCCCCTGAGGAAAGATCCAGGTTTTTGGAAGAGCGTACAGAGGTAAATCTACCGTAATTATAAATAGAATTATCAAGTGAAACGATGCCCAATACAGTTTAGGGCATCGTTTTTTTGTCTTGCCCGGGGGTTAAATTGAAATTGATACAGGGACAACTTCTCGAATGTTTCTTCCTATCTAATCAAATCCTGACAATCTACTACAATCTCCATACGATAGTTGTCTAACGAATCTTTGCATAAAATAATCATGGGTGAAAAATAGAGTAAACAAAAGAAATTTAGAGATATTTAACTATAAATGAGATAGAACACTAGATTTACTAGATTGCATTCTAAACTTTTGTGTTCTATAATACGATTTAAATGTTCTTGATATAGAACGAAAGAACTCGAAGTCCCATACGATTCTTAAAAAGGGGGGAGATCTATTCATGTATTTGCTTAAAGGAAAGGTTGTATTGGAATGAAGCGGTTGGGCATGGCTCTATTAATGCTCCTAGTTCTATTGCATGCAGGGACTGCGTTTGCTGAAAAGCACGCATCACCAAACAACTGGTGGGATGCTTCTCACCAAATTGATACGTATATCCAGTCGATTGCAATCGCAAGGGAAGTTGTGCAAAAAACGGTAGATACAGTGTTGGAAGAAAATGCGGAACAACTGCAAACACATGGTGTAACGGTTACCAAAAATGCTAAGAAAGAAATTATCAAACAAAAAGAAGCCTACTTAACACAATTGAAAGAATCAAAAAAAACGTTATTGGAATCTGACATTTTTCATAGCTTACATGACGAAAAGAAAGCTGAGCTAGATGAATCCTTAGAAGTGGAAACAAAAGCCATTATAAAATCAATTCTTATGGAATCCAAAAATGAAACCAAATAGAAAAGGGGTATTTGAATGAAAGTATTACGTACAGTAAAAGGGAAACTTGCAGTTGGTGTGATTACAGTAGGAGTGATCTCCGGTACAGGCGCGGCATTAGCAGGTACAGACGCAGGTGCTAATTTGAAGAGTTGGTATGATGGTTTGTTTAATGAAACAGCGGCTGAAATTGAAGCCGATGTAACAGCATATGGAGAAGGGAAATTGCCAGGACTTACTGCAGAATATAATGGTCTTAAAGCAGATGCTAGTGGGGACATTGATGGAAAAAGAGCAAGCGAAACCGAAAGTGCTGAAGCGGCCATTACCCAAGTGAAAAATAGCCATATCGAATCACTTGAGGGAACAAAAGCTGAGATTTTAGAAGGCATGGGTGTCAAGTTTTATAATCTCTTCCTGGAAGGGTATTTCGAGATTGAGAGATTAGGAGAAGAAGGAGTCAATTATGCAACAAATGACTTGACAGCCTTCACTGGTACAGAAGGCGAAGAAGCACTTGGACAATTGACCGATGATTTGACTGTAGCGAAAGACTCTGCAGTTTCAGAATTGGAAGAAGCAATTCGACAAGCTCGAGAGGAAATTGAGGCTGAGGTCGATAACCAGCAAGAAATCAACACTAGGAACCTTAAAAACCAAATTAATTGGAAAATTGATGATGTGAGAGAAGTTGTAGAAGAATTACTTGAAGATCTGGTAGAAGAACAAAAGGCAATCATCACTGCCGCAGCTCAGACTCTAGAAGATGAAGCAAAAACAGCTTTAGATGATGTTGTTTCTTCTATGTCAAGCAAAGAATAAAAGGATGGCAACGTCTGTGCAGTGGCATAGGCGTTGCCATCTATTAAAGGAGTGACCAAATAGTGGAAGATAGTAGATTGGTCAAGCACCAACAACGGAAAAAAAGACGGTTTTTAGTTGGCGCTCTTATTCTCTTTATCATCTTAGGTAGTGGGATAAATGTAGTGTTTGCCGATGAGGACGTAAAAGGAATGCTGGCAGGTTGGTTTGATCAAAAGAAGACGGATGCTATTAGTGAGATTGAAGAGGCACTTGCAGACGAACAGATGAAGCAAACTAAACGGATTAAAAAAGAACTAGAAACAGAATTACAAGGAACATCAGAAAAGCTGCAGGAATTTACTACAAAGGAAAAAGAGCAACGCGTAAAGGCTTTGCAGGATTATGCGGATGAGCTATTAATTACTTTGGAAGACAGCGAGAAAGAAGAAGTACAAGCGATGTTAGAATCCATTTTTCTAGAAGCAAAAAAGGAGATGGAACAAGTAAGTAAGGGACAGGGAAAATAATTGCTTGCTTTGCTTTAGAGTGGAGAACGAAAAGGGATTTGTAACTATTAACAGCAGAGGAAGTACCATCTTGCTACTGCTACATATGAGAGAAGGAGGACTATGACTTGAAAAAGGTGCTGAAAGGCTTGGGGAACATAGGCATTGTTCTCTTAATCGTTTTTATTCTTCTACTTGGTTATTCATTGATCCAAACGGTAAAGCAACCGGGAAGCAATCCTAACCTACTTGGTTATCAGCTAATGAATGTCCTTTCTGACAGCATGGACCCAATCTTTCATGCGGGAGATATGGTGGTGTTATCTGATGATGTTGATAGCGTGAAAGTTGGAGATATCATTACGTTTGAGCAAGAGGGTGGGACCTTGGTCACACACCGTATAATCAATGAACAAATGACGGATCAAGGGACAGTATATGAAACGAAGGGTGATGCTAACAATGTGGCAGATGAGAGCCTTGTAAATGGAGAAGATATTCACGGAGCCTATTCCTTTCATATTCCAATGGCAGGATCTGTTGCCATGTTTCTAAAGTCGCCTAGTGGCTGGGGTGTGGTGGGAGCAATCCCTCTACTATACGTAACAATCGTTTGGATGAGAAAGCTATATGTTCGGCGAAGAGAGCAAAGTCCAACTTAAATAACAAGGTTACTTTTATTTATGAATCCTAAGGAGGAGAAAGAATGAGGAAGAAATTAACACTTGGCTTAATTGCTTTATCTTTTGTATTGATGGCCATTATTGGAACAGTCGCTTATTTTACAATAGGTTTCTCAAGTGAAGACAATATTGCAAAGGCTGCTGACTTTGATGTCGAAGCAGTTAATAAGGAAGGCAAAGTAATTGGGGACGCAGAGTTTGATCTTGACGAAGACCTAGTACCTGGCATGGAGAAAAAAGAAGTATATGCTTTTGCAGTGAATAAAAACAACACAACAGTACCAGTAGAGTATCAAGTTAACCTTGGATTGTCGGGTGACTTATTTCCTAATAATGGACAATCTCCAATAAACCTGGAGTTCGAACGTTTAAAAGACGGAGTCTGGGAGCAAGTGGAGTTAGAAAATACCTTCCATCCAGAACAGGATTCTGAACAGTTTAGAGTTATGGTAGATTGGCCACACGGGGAGAATGACATTGCTTTTCAAGGGAAAACAGGAAACATTCATTTAGAAGTAGTTGCAACACAAGTAGATAAAGAAGAGGAAGGACCGCCATACATTACTGGCGAAGTTGCTTTTAAAGCAACACCACATGGTGCAACAAGAGTAACAGAAGGAAAGGAACTAAACTTCTATACAAAGGATGACGGCTATAAATTTATTGAATTATCGGTTGGCGATGGCGACGGTGAATTTGAGAAAAAGGTTGGAAATATCACGGTGCGTGAATACGAAGCAGGTGGTATAACGTGGTTTCAAGTTTATACAGACCATGAATACTATGCCAGTGAATCCCAAATGTGGCGGGTAAGAGATAGCTATCTTGACTTTTCGGAGGAAGGAAAAGTTATATTTCCTAAACTTAACGGTCCACATCTAACGATTGAATCAGACGCACTCTATAACTGGTTTACAAAATAAGCAAGAACGTACAGGTGATAAAACATCTGTACGTTTTTTACATAGAACATTTTCCATTGAACATACTTTTAAAGAACAGTAGGCTTTCAACTTAAAAGGTCATACTTAGACAGTAAGTACTTATCATCTTTTTTCGGCTGTATACAAGCTATGCAAAAAATATTACGTACACATTCGGAGATTCTTACTACATGTAGTTTGGTTTGACGAAAACAATTTAAAGGAAAAGACTTAAAAAAGGATAAGGAGCATATAAAAATGACTACAATCAAAGAAGGTTCACAATCATTTTATGTTGGCGAGAGTGAAACAAATCCCGAGGCAGAAATTGGCTATACTTTTTCAGAGAACGGTGACATTGTCATTGATCATACTGTAGTATCTGAATCACTACAAGGCCAAGGACTTGCCGGAAAGCTTGTCGAACGGGTCGTAGAGCAAGCCAGACAGGATGGAAGAAAAATCGTTCCCCAATGCTCTTATGCCAAAAAGAAATTAGAGGAAACCTCAGACTATCAAGATGTGCTGAAACAGTAATACAAACACCCTCCAAACAAACTTCATGCTGGAGGGTGTTTGTACATGTGCATTGCTCTTCTGTTATACTAGTATAGTTCAAATAATCACATGATGTATAAGTAAAGAGGGGAAATAGATGTATCTTAACATTGAGGAAACAGCAGAATTCTTATCAATGGATGAGTCAAAAGTAAAAGCACTGGTGTTGAACGGGCGAATTCGTTCTCTTCATGATGGAAAACAGTACCTCATTAATAAAGAACAGTTCAACACACACTTTGAGCAGGTGGAGAAATACCGTAAGCTTATCCAGGACTACCTCAATGAACCAATTCCAGAAGATATTGATGTGCATGATGAGGATTAAACCTATATGTTTTAAAGAGAGCAATGTCTCTCTTATTAAAGGAGAATAAATATGCCCAAAAATCAAAAAGCCCAGGCGAATACACTTATCTTTCGTGTAAAAGAAAAATCAGAACTGCTTTCCTTTCTTTTAGAAGCAATGCCTAATCGTAGCAGGAACTCTGTGAAATCTATTTTGACACGAGGACAGGTTACAGTGGATGATCATATTGAAACAAAGCATAACTATCCATTAAAGCCAGGACAAACGATTACGATACTTAAAAATAAAGCAGCTGTAAATAGACAGGCATTAATTGGGATGACGATTTTATATGAAGACGATGATATTATCGTCATAAATAAAGAAGCTGGTCTGTTATCCATTGCCACACAAAAAGAAAAAAAGCAGACGGCCCATTATCAGTTAATGGAGCATGTGCGTATCCAAGATCCTGCAAACCGCATTTTTGTAGTGCATCGACTCGATAAAAACACATCTGGTGTAATGATGTTTGCTAAAAGCGAAGCAGTGAAGCTTAAGCTACAGGACAATTGGAAGCAGGCTGTCAGGGAAAGAAAATATGTGGCAGTAGTAGAAGGAAAGGTCAAACAGGAGAAGGGTTACGTTTCCTCCTGGCTGTTAGAAAGTAAAACACATGTTATGTATTCAACGCAAAATAAAGACAACGGCCAATTTGCTAAAACGCATTATAAAAGGTTGAAAGCAAATGATAGTTTCTCTTTGATGGAATTAGAGCTAGAGACAGGACGGAAGAACCAAATTCGTGTCCACATGCAGGATCTCGGACATCCGATTGTTGGAGACAAAAAGTATGGCTCCACTCAAAATCCAATTGGACGAGTCGGGCTTCATGCACATGTATTATCTTTTTACCATCCAACAACAGAACAACCGATGTATTTTAAAGCAGATGTTCCGAAATCATTTTTAACGAAAACAAAATAAGCAACGTACAGAATAACCTGCTATTGAAGCAGGTTATTTTTCTCGTAAAAAACAGAAAAATCGAAAAAGTGATTGAGTCTGGTAGAATTTTCTAGGTATAATGGAAGAAAAGGAGGTACTATGAATAAAAAGCTTATCTTGCTTGATATTATATGCTATGCCGTTGTCCCATATCTTATCTGGAATTACGGGAGAGAGATTATAGGGGATTATTGGGCGATTATATTGTCAACCGTACCTGGTTTTATCTACACGGTTTATCGATTTTTAAAGGAAAAACAATTCAATATTGCTGGCTTATTTATCTTGGGTTCCCTGGCAATCAGCACGACTGTAAACCTTCTTTCCTCCTCTGCGGAAAGTATGCTCTGGAATAAAGTTTATTTGGGCATGGCCTACGGAGTAGTATTCTTATTATCCATTTTTATCAAACAGCCGTTAGCTTTACATTTTATGGTGGATTGGGCTTACTTACAGGGGTTTGCGCGGCAAGATAGTAGGACATTATATTTCAAACCGCAATTATTGAAGTGGTTTCAACTTTTGACGTTGCTATTTGTTGCTCGAAGTATTTTTATGAATGGATTGAAAGCTTTCTTGTTACAAACATACGGCGCAGCGGGCTATGGTAAAATGCTTATTTATATGAATATTAGCGGGTGGACCTTTTCTGTCGTGCTGACTTTGGGATTTGTGTTCATTGGTGTGAAAATCAATCAATACGTAAATGGTGGAGAAGAAGGAAAAGTAGCTGTTAAGTAAATGGAGCGACAAGGAAGGTGGAGATGGTCATAGACCCTATTAATTTCAAAGAAAAATTATCTTTATTCCACGAGCACTAGTCACCAAAAGTCATTGGAGAAATGGATGATTATCAGTTTAAACTGGTTAAGGTGGAGGGTGAGTTTGTTTGGCACTCCCATAAAGATACAGATGAAGTATTTATCGTACTGGAAGGTGAAATGAAGATAGCCTTTCAAGATGGTGAAACGCAGCTGTCCAAAGGAGAAATGTATATCGTCCCAAAAGGTGTCGAGCACAAACCTATTGCCGAAACAGAATGCAATATTATGCTTGTCGAACTAAAAGGCGTGGTGAACACAGGTGAGGCTAGCTCTAAGTTAACAGCTGAACAGGATGGTTGGATTTAGCTTGAACAAATACATAATGTACTAGGGAGAAGGTAGAAACTATGAGCAAACAAAATGGAAGAGTTGTAGGTTTTGAGATAAATAGCCAGGAACCTGAGAAAGCAGCTGCCTTTTATGCGAATGTTTTTGGCTGGGAAGTCGCTGAGCCAAAATGGGATTATTGGGCTGTGAAAACTGGGGAGGATGGGATCGGAGGCGGGATTGCAAAAGGACCACAGGATTACCCACACGGGATAAGAGTGCAAATTGAAGTAGAATCGATAACTGAAACGATAGCTCAGGCTATTGAAAACGGAGCTATGGTTGTAAGAGAAAAAATGGATTTTGATACATTTTACCTCGCTTATCTTGTAGACCCCTCTGGAGTAGGCATTGGTTTAGTAGAACAGAAATAGTCTGCAAGAAGGGGCTCGATTTTGAAGTGAATCAAGAATGCTGCAAAGTGAATCGAAAACGCCAAAAGTGAATCGAGAATGCGTCAAAGTGAATCGAAAGCGACATAGAGTGAAACCAAAAGGCGTCAAAGTGAATCGAAAGCGACATAGAGTGAAACCAAAAGGCGTCAAAGTGAATCGAAAGCGACATAGAGTGAACCCAAAAGGCGTCAAAGTGAACCCACAGCACCCGAAAGAGCAAGCGAGACTAATACGTCTCACCCGCTCTCGCCAAGCAATAGCTTAAAAAGGTGCTTTTTCTATTGTTCTACCTTGTCTCCCATGGGTGGTTTCTGCCATTTGCAATGAACGAATAACTGCTTCCTCTGTTGTTTCCACTACAGCTTGGAATAGCTGATTCATAACCTCATGATCATCTCGCAAGTAGACCATTGTCTCATCAGTTTTCCCAGCATGGTGTTCATAGGTATTTGCTGTCGAAAATGCAATGGCGATGTCCCCACTGCCGTTGTCCAGATGACTTCCTGTTCTACCAAGCCCAGCTGCGCAGCGTTTGGCTAGTCTATTTAATTGCCTGTCATAGAGAGGGGCATCTGTTGCAACAATCATCATAATCGACCCGTCTGGTGTCTCAAGTTTATGTTTGCCCCAATCTGCAAACAAAGCTTCTTCCCGTTTTCCGAAATTACTTACCACCAGGCAACCCAGCGTGTAATGTTCTTTTTCAGTTGAGATAATGCGAGATGCTGTCCCTACACCACCTTTATAACCAAAGCAGACCATGCCTTTTCCTGCTCCTATAGCGCCTTCCTTAGCCGGCTGTTCAGTGGCTGCTTCTATTGCCTGTATCGCATGGGCTGGTTTAATAGCTTGCTCCCGAATCGAGTTCAGGTAACTGTCATTACACTCCCCAACTACAATATTGATTGAGCTTGTTGTATCCCCAATATCCTTTGTCGTCTGAAGCATATACTCCAATGTCCCTTGCCAAACCGCCCCCACACTAAAAGTGTTGGTGAGCATAATGGGAGCTTCAAGTAGCCCTATTTCCTCTAGTTGTGCTAGACCTGTAGTTTTCCCATAACCGTTTATAATAGCACTACCAGCACGGACTTTTTTGTAAAATAAATTATCTTCGTGGGGAAGAATGGCCGTTACTCCCGTACAAATTGTCTTATTTTTGTCCAGCTCTTCATACAATGTAACATGTCCTACTTTTACACCATTTACATCAGTAATACAGTTTGACTTTCCCTTATTAAGTGCCAAATGCCCAGCTCCCTTTCTCTATTTTCTATAGTATAACAAAATAGAATATCAAAAACGCTGTGATTTTAGTGAGCGAACTCTGCTTTTCTTAGTATGTTATGTGCTGGAAAGAGACAGACTATACATAACTGAATGAAACGGAGGCATCGTGATGAAAAGGATTTTGTTCATCGTATTTGCTATTAGTATTGTAATAGGCTCTGTATATAATCTTATGCTTGCCGATAAGAAGGCAGAGCACTCCAAAGGTTTATACAATGGGGAAGAAAGTGTGGAAGTTAGCGGAACCGTTCCTCTAAGCGTGAATGTAGGGGATAAGGCACCGGACTTTGAACTGAAAACACTAGAAGGTGAACAAGTGAGGCTCTCTGACTATAGAGGAGAGCGAGTATTGTTAAACTTTTGGTCTACCTGGTGCCCACCGTGCAGACAAGAGATGCCAGATATGCAGCAATTTTTTCAGGATAAGGGTCCTGTCATCTTAGCCGTTAACCTAACTGATACAGAAGTGAATCAAAAGACAGTGAGAGAATTTATAAAGGAATTTGGCGTCACCTTTCCAGTCTTATTGGACGAAAAGGCTAAAGTAAGTCAGTTATATCGTATACAACCAATTCCTACTACGTATTTCATTGATGCTGAGGGGAAAATAAGGTATAAAGCCTTTGGTGCCTTAACCTACGAACAGATGATACAGGAATATGAAAAATTGAGTGAAACATCAAAATAGCCGTTTAATTATTTGGAGATAGGGTATAAAATACCTAGCGTAGCGCGCTACTGGGAGGATATATTAGTGGAGTATACGAAAGAAGAGCTGTTTTATTTTAAAAGAGACCGAGAGTATTTAACGGAGCTTCTTCAAAAATATGAAGATGACCAGATAAAAATAAAAATCCAGGAAGAGATCCGTTTTCTTGAATCGATCCTAACACATTAATTTAAGCCCTTTATGGATGCAAAATATACACCTGATTCTGATTCAGCAAGAGCTCCAAATGCGGGGCTTTTTTTGTATGTTAAAAGTATTAGCCAAGAGGCAATGACAGTAGCTATAACTTTAAATTCCCAGTATATGAAAAACGTAAGTACTCGGTAAAAGAGGCGAATGCAAGTATTTCTATTATGTCAGAAATTGTTATCGATGTATGTGAAAGCAACAAGATACGTATTGATTGAGTTGCTTGCATTCTAAATAAATTTAAGTTATAACATAGATACAACCGAATAATTAGAATTTCCTTCGGGGTCGGGTGAAATTCCCAACCGGCGGTGATGAAGTGTTAAGCTTCTAAGTCCGTGACCCGTGCGGCGCAATGCCAAGCGGTGGATCTGGTGAAACTCCAGAGCCGACAGTAAAGTCTGGATGGGAGAAGGAATTGAAAAGCGAGCATGTTTATGATAAAACGCCTTATTATGCTATGTGCATTTTCCACTGTTATAGTGGAAGTTTGTTTTATCAGCGTGCTTTATTAGCTTATTAAATTCTGCCCTTTTACCCTCTGAAGCGATTTTCAGGGGTTTTTTAATGCAATTAAATTTGAAGGGGAGGATCGTATGTTTACAGGAATAATAGAAGAAAAAGGAACATTGCAGAGAAAAAAACGGGTGTCAGAACGTGCTGTTACGCTAACTATTAAAGCAGAACATACCCTGTCAGACATGAAAATTGGAGATAGTATTGCGATTAATGGTATTTGTTTAACGGTTACGCGTTTTTCTGATCATTCATTTGAAGTGGATGTCATGCCAGAAACGATTAAAGCAACGTCCCTTAACGCCACACAAGAGGGGGACTTCGTCAATCTAGAAAGGGCGATGGTTGCAAACGGTAGATTCGGTGGTCACTTTGTATCAGGTCATGTAGATACTACAGCTGAGATCATACACAAAGAACCGCAAGAAAATGCGATCTATTTTAGGATCAAACTACCTGCTAACTACAAAAGCTTATTGCTGCCAAAAGGATCGATCACAATTGATGGTATTAGTCTGACCATATTTGACGTGCAGGATAGTACTGTTACGATTTCGATTATTCCGCATACATCAGCACAAACTACATTAGGTACAAGAGAAGTGGGAGATTTCGTGAATATTGAGTGCGACATGCTAGCCAAGCATGTACAGCACCTATTGCAGTTTTCGGATCAGACACCAGAAAGCAATCTAAATAAAACATTTCTACAAGATAAAGGTTTTTTATAAAGTTAAAGAAAGGAGTGCTGATTATGTTTCATACTATTGAAGAAGCAATCGCGGACCTACAAGAAGGTAATATTGTGATTGTAGTAGATGATGCAGATCGTGAGAATGAAGGAGATTTCGTGGGTTTAGCAGAAAAAGCGACTCCTGAAATGATAAATTTTATGATTACACATGGCAAGGGGCTCGTTTGTACAGCTATCACATCAGACATTGCAAAGGCTGCAGGGCTAGAATTAATGAAGCGTAACAGCACGGATCCGCTGTCGACAGCCTTCACTGTCAGTGTAGACCACATTACGACAACAACGGGAATTAGTGCACCAGAAAGAGCTAAAACTATTCAAGCGCTAACGGATAAACAGGTAACAGCTGATCAATTTAAACAACCAGGACACGTCTTCCCACTGATCGCTAAGGAAGATGGGGTACTCGCCCGCCGAGGTCATACAGAAGCTGCGGTTGATTTAGCTTTGCTAAGTGATGCAGCTCCCTCTGGTGTGATTTGTGAGATTGTCAAAGAGGATGGCACAATGGCGCGAGTTCCTGATTTAGCCGTTATGGCCGAACGGTTCGGATTAAAAATGATCACAATAGAAGACTTGGCTGCATACAGGAAAAAACAGCAACAGTATATAATGGAGAGGGGATAATGAAATGGGAAACGTATTTGCAGGTAACTTAGTTGGTACTGACATGAAAATAGGAATAGTGGTTGGAAGGTTTAATGACTTTATCACTAGTAAATTATTAGAAGGTGCAAAGGATACATTGATGAGACATGGCGTGCCTGAAGAAAATATTGATGTGGCTTGGGTTCCAGGAGCATTTGAAATTCCACTTGCTGCAATGAAAATGGCAAAAAAGGAACAATATGATGCTGTGATTACATTGGGGACGGTCATTCGTGGTTCCACTCCTCATTTTGATTATGTGTGTAATGAAGCAGCAAAAGGTGTGGGGCAAGCTGCAATGCAAACAGAAAAACCAGTCATCTTTGGTGTGTTGACAACCGAAACAATTGAACAGGCAATTGAACGCGCTGGAACGAAAGCAGGAAACAAAGGTGCAGAGGCAGCAACAGCCGCCATTGAAATGGTAAGCTTACTGAAACAATTTTAATTAAACGTGAGGAAAGACCGGGGGCAGTGCCCCGGCCTTTTTTTAATGTAGAGAAAACAGAGTTATAAACAATGCTTACTATCCACTGATTTTTCAGCTAATACTCCCCTTGTTAACTTATGTGAATTTATTAGTAGTTAAGTTGTAATGTTATTAATGGGGAGATGGATTTTAAGAATAAACCAGTCATCATTAAGTTCTGCATCGATATTTCCATTCATTTTTTCCACTAATTTTTTAGAAAGATAAAGACCTAATCCACTTGATTCGGTGTTCGTTCTACTCGTAATTTCTGTGTAGAATCGCATAAATACTTTTTCTATAGCGACTTTGCTATCTGTTTTAATGTCATTTTGAATTGTGAGAGTTAGATGGTTTTCTTTCATGTTATAGTCGATAATCGTTTTGCTTTTAGCGTAACGTAGGATGTTTTGGATAACATTTTGGATAACACGTATAAGCATTATGCTGTCAGCTATAATTTTCTGTTCATATATTTCTTCTGGAAATTGAACTTCAATTTCTTTTTTCTCCAATTGATCGTAAAAGTCTAAGAAAGTTTCTTCTACTAGCTTGGAGAGAGAGAAAGTAGATAATGCTATTTCTTTTTGATTCGTTTCAATACGTGCTAAGTCATAAAAGTGATCGGTCATTTCCATAAGTCGCGTGATAGAGTGTTCAATAATCCTGAGATAGTTCGCCCTGTTAGCTTCATCTGTAGACGCATGCAATAGTTGAACATAACCTTTAATGGACGTAAGAGGTGTCCGTAAATCATGAGACAGACCAGCGATGGATAACTTCACATTCTCTTCCATTTGTATTGCTTGGCGATTTTTTTCTTCATATTCATCAATCATATGATTCAATTCATCGACTAAATCTAGCAATGTCTTCTCACGGAAATCTAAAAATAACCTGCTTCCAAAACTGGACTGAGCTGGGATTTCTCTGATCTTCCATGTTAATTTCCTTTGTTCTCTCTTTAAAAAGAAAATATAAAGAAGAAGTGATAATGCCAGGAAAGCAAATATCCATCCCCACATAACCTTCACTTCTCCTTCCTTAGTTAACAAATTTGAAGCCTATGCCCCATACCGTTTTAATATAGTTTGTGCCATCTATGTTAAGCTTATTTCGTAAATTACTAATATGCATGTTAATCGTTTTATCGCTGTCAAAATAAGGTTCATTCCAAACACTTTCATAAATATTGGCACGACTAAATACCTTTTGTGGATTCTCGAGAAATAATAGAAGGATAGCATATTCCCGGCCAGTAAGATGTAGTGTTTGATCATTTATCTTCACTTCACGCGTCTCTAGATTGACATTAATATTTTTGTAATAAATTTCTTTCGTATTGGTAATCGAAGGTTTTGTTGCATGCCGTAATTGAATGTTAATCCGCGCAAGCAGTTCTTTTAGATCAAAAGGTTTTATGATGTAATCATCTGCCCCATTTGTCAAAAGTTCCAATTTTGAATTTTGATCATTCTTTGCTGAAACTACAATTACAGAGGTAGTTGAATTTCGACGGATGTCTTTAAGGAAATCTTTTCCATTCATTCCTGGAAGCATCAAATCTAAAAGAACTATATCAACTTGATTTTGTTCAAATAGCAATTTTCCCTCTGTCCCTGAGTACGCACTAAGGGTTTTAAAATCCTGTAAATCTAACGTATCTTTGATAAGTGAATGAATTGCATTATCGTCTTCAATGATTAAAATCGTAGCCATATCTATTCGACCTACTTTATATCTGTTCTATTAAAATGAAGGATTCCTAACGTTGATGATAGCACAATGGTGATAAGACTGACTAATATCATTTCAGGATATTTTGCGATATCAGCTAGGTTTGCAAAATCTGAATAGTTCAAGTAAGTTTCCGTAAACCAGAACGTGATATATTTAAAATGCTCGGTTTGTAGGAAAATTTCAGGTAAAAAAGCCGTCGCCATTGTATATAGAAAACTCCAAATAAGTGAGATACTGCTATTTTTTGTTAGAAAGCTAATCATCACATAGATCGATACATTCGCCAAAATTAATAAATAAAGCGTGCTAAAAGTCTTAATAGCATAACCTAAGTAATCGCTAATCCCTGCAACTTCACCAAAACCAAATACTAATGAAAAGAGTATAATACCGATTGCCGTTAAGATGATTACGCCAATGAAAGAGATTAAGGCAGTTATCACTAGCTTTGACAAATAATAGAGAGTACGACCACGACCTAATGATAGCGCATTTCGAATTGTTCCATTTTGAAATTCTTCCCCAACAAAGAAACTAATAAAAGCACTGAAGACAAGTAAAATTGTAAATCCGTTTTTTTCCATCATCAGAATACCAGTAGCTCCATTGATGACTGTATCCTTTACTTGGACGAGTTCCTTCCCATTATCCACTTCTAATATACTGTTGACGGCTTGCATAATCGGGAGTAAGAGTAAGATACCTAGGACGATCCATAACTTTTTACTTCTATATAATTTAAATTTTTCCGCTGTTAAAAGATTAAGCATTTGGTGTTCCTCCAGTTAATTGTAAGAAATATTCTTCAAGTTTTTGTCTGGTAGTACCAATTCTCGAAATATCCACGTTTGCTAAGACTAACGAACGGTTGATTTTTGCAACATCATCTAAGTGTTCATAGATGTTGATTCCCGTCCCACTGATTACTTCATAATCACGAATCCCTAATTCATCGAGTACAATGACTGCGTTTTGAACATCCATTGTTTCTAATTCAATGTATTGCCGAGTTTTACTCGCTAACTCTTCTTTAGAAAGTTCACTAATCAGTTTTCCATCATGTAAAATACCGTAATGGGTGGCAACCTGTGAAAGTTCATCTAACAAATGACTAGATAGTAAGACTGTTATACCACGTTCTGTTACCAATCGTTGGATGATTTCGCGCATATTCACAATTCCTGATGGATCAAGCCCGTTTGTCGGCTCATCTAAAATTAGAAACTCAGGGTTTGTAATAAGTGTGGAGGCTATCGCTAAACGTTGTCGCATTCCTAATGAGAAGTACTTAGCCTTTTTCTTACCTGTATTTTCTAGGTTCATTAAACGAAGTAAATCACCAATTTCTCGTTCACTTACTCCCCCGTTAGCGGCTTGTACCTTTAAGTTCTCTTGAGCTGTTAATTCTGGATAAAGTGCCGGTGTTTCAATGGATTGGCCCATTTTTCTTCGTGCCAGTTGCAATCCTTTTTTGTCAGTTTTTCCAAACAGTTCAATGTCGCCTTCGTTGACTGTAATTAAACCCATGACTGTCCGCATGAATGTCGATTTTCCCGCGCCATTTTTTCCAATCAATCCATAAATCATACCTCGTTTAATTTCAATCGATACTTTATCGAGTGCTTTGTTTTCGCCGTATTTTTTCGTGATATTCGTAGCCTTAAAAATTGTTTCCGACATACCTATCATCCTTTCTTTGCTGAGTAACTTAATAATAAGCGGCAGGCATAAATAATTAGACAAGAAAAGTATAAAAAAAGTGTAAAGAGTGTGATGAATCAACCAAACTGGGGATTCAATTGATCACATGGCTTGTTTAATCAACCAAAAGTCGTGCTGAATCAACCATAATAGTGATTCAACTAACCAAAAGTAGTGGTGAATCAACCACGATAGCAATTTAATCAACCAAAAGCCGAGAAGAATCAACCACAATAGTGATTCAACCAACCAAAACTCATGGTGAATCAACCACGATAGCGATTAATCAACCAAATGACCGCGCCCCGATCAACCAAAGCCCCCTTTAGCGAACAGCACCAACCCACACCATACATAGTCTCCCAACAGATGGTGAATTAAAGCTATAATGCCGGTTAATTTCAGATGACCCCAAACATCTATTACTTCAATAAGCCAGTCTATGCTTCTCTTAATGGAAAAAAGCTTCTCAGTAAGATAAACTGGTTGATAGGGAAATTTATTCTGGTGTAACCGTCCGTAAGACACCTCCTTCAAAACATGAATTGAAACAGTGGTGTCTAAGTGGGAGTAAACGGACGGTAATACCCCGATTCGTTCGACTAACAATCAGTGAAGGGAGAACGACAACCTCACTGATTGAAGTTTCATTTTATAATTCGGAGGCGATTAACATAAAATTACTAGGAATACAGCTTGTCATGATAGCGGTTATATGGGTAGGTATGGCCTTCTTTTATTCCGAAATGACACCTGTGAGCAAAGGGATATTTTACTTGGTAACATCATGGTTATTACTTTTGTTGGTACTGGTTACAAAGGATTGGCTAAAAGCTAGAAAAAGATGAGGATGAGTTAACAATGCTAACATTAGAAAATTTACATAAATCCTTCGGGGACAAAATATTATTCGACTCCGTTACGAGCACCATTACAGAACGGGAAAGAATTGGGTTAATTGGAGTAAATGGAACGGGGAAATCCACCTTTTTGAAAACAATTGCTGGGTTGGAAGCTCCGGAAAAGGGCGCCATCAAACATCCAAAAGATTATCGGATTGAGTACTTAGCCCAAGATCCACCACTTAATCCTGAACTGAATGTAATGGAACAAATTTATTACGGAGATTCTGTGATTATGCAGGTAATGCGTAACTATGAGCAGGCATTGTTGAAACTGCAAGAGGAGCCGGAAAGCATTGAGGCACAAAGCAGATTAATAAAGATGCAACAAAAAATGGACGAAGCAGAGGCATGGGAAGCTAACACAGCTGCAAAGTCTGTTTTGACAAAGCTTGGAATTACCGATTTTGATAAGCAAGTAACAGAACTGTCGGGTGGCCAAAAGAAACGAGTAGCTATTGCCAAGGCGTTGATTCAGCCTGCGGACCTCTTGATTTTAGATGAACCGACAAACCACCTTGATAATGAAACAGTAGAGTGGTTGGAGAAATATTTGCAGACGTATAAAGGCTCCTTGCTACTCGTTACGCATGATAGGTATTTTTTAAATCGGGTCACCAATCGAATTTATGAGTTAGATAAAGGTAATTTGTATGTGTATGAAGGGAACTATGAAGTATTTCTTGAAAAAAAAGCGGAACGTGAAGCACTAGAGGCAAGCAATGAAGCGAAGCACCAGAACACTTTGAAACGTGAGCTTGCATGGTTAAGACGTGGAGCAAAAGCTAGATCCACAAAGCAAAAGGCTCGAATAGGGCGCGTTGAAGAAATGAAGGAAGAAACATTTGATACGAAGAAAGAACAAGTTGATTTTAAAGTAGGGTCAACCAGGCTAGGAAAGAAAGTGTTGGAGCTACATGACATCAGCAAATCATTTGGTGAAAAAAGATTAATCAATGAATTTAGCCGCTTGATTGTGCCAGGTGAGCGGTTAGGTATTATTGGCCCTAATGGTACGGGGAAATCAACGCTATTAAATATTATGGCAGGTCGTATCAAGCCAGATGGCGGTCAGGTAGAAGTTGGAGAAACGGTAAACATCGGGTACTATACACAAGGTGATGAAGAGCTTGATGGATCACAACGTATTATTGATTATATTAAGGAAGTTGCAGAGGTAATCCATACGAGCGATGGTGACGTTATTACAGCTGAACAAATGCTAGAGCGATTTCTATTTTCCCGTTCCGCACAGTGGACGTATATCCGCAAGCTATCGGGTGGGGAAAGACGCCGTCTATACCTTTTAAAGGTCTTAATGCAGGAACCAAATGTCCTCTTCCTTGATGAGCCGACAAATGACTTGGATACTCAGACGCTGGGAGTGTTGGAGGAATATTTGGATCAGTTCCCTGGTGTCGTAGTTACAGTATCGCATGATCGCTATTTTCTAGATCGTGTAGTAGATCGTTTAATTGTCTTTAAAGGCAACGGTGCGGTAGGTGAGTACTATGGTAATTATAGTGAATACCTTGAGCAGGCTCAGGCTGAACAAAGCGTCACAACACCACCAAAGACAGTAAAAGAAAAGCCAAAGCAGAAAAAGAAAAAGCTTTCCTACAATGAACAACGAGAATGGAATACCATTGAAGAGGAAATTATGGAGCTAGAGAGTCGGGTAGATGAACTAAAAGCAGGGATTGTAGATGCTGGTAGTGATTCTGAAAAAGTTCAAAAGCTCTTCCAGGAACAAGAAAAAGCAGAAGTAGCACTGGAACAGAAGATGGAGCGTTGGGAAGAGCTTTCACTCATGGTGGAAGAGTTTGAAAATAATAAGTAAGTTAGAGGCCTCCCAGGATTTTGGGAGGCTATTTTATTATAAAAATGTGGGTAGGGTACTGATCAGCCACTGAGTTAGGAAGCAAGCATCGGCTGTGAAGCAGTGAATATTGCTTGCGAGGCAGTGGGCATCGGCCGTGAAGCAGAAGATATCTCCTGCGAGGCAAGGAGCATCAGCTGAGAGGCAGGTAGTATCCCTGCGAGGTAAGAAGTATCGGCCGAGAAGCAAGGAGCATCGCCCGAGAAGCAGAAGATATCGCCTGCGAGGCAGTGGGCATCGGCCGAGAGGCAAGAAGTATCGCCCGAGAAGCAGAAGATATCGGCTGTGAGGCAGTAAGTATCGCCCGAGAAACAGAAGACAACCCCTTTGAAGCAGGGAGTTTCACCCAAAAGCCACGATTTACCGAGCGAGTGCTGCATAAATTGCTAAATACATGGTTTTAACTATATTGTCCACACTAAGCGTACTATATAAATATGGGTGGACTGATAATGAGCGAAGGCCAGCTTTATAATAAAATACTTGAGGTAAAAGAACAGCTATATAATCTACAACAGACCTACTGGGAAATGACTACCGGTTTCGATACATGGCGTTTTTGGTTTCTACTGGGAAGCATGATTATTTCACTAATCATTCTGTATTTTACTGTGGATAGAAAAAGACTCTTTGAACTTTCTTTTTTTGGCTTTACCATACATGTACTTTGGGCGAATACAGATCAGATTTTAACATCTCTCAATTATTTCAGCTATCCACATAGTTTTACTTATTTAATGACTACAGGATTTACCTCAACCACCGTTGTATTTCCAGTAGTATTTATGCTTGTATATCAATATTGTCTTAAGAAAGGGAAAAACTTTTTCCTCTATACTATCGTACTAAATCTGATATTTGCTTTTGGTATGGGGCCGTTGTATGTATACCTCGGTTTCCTAGAAATGAACAAAGGAATGAATTATGGGTTTCTTTATATAATTGACCTTGTTACCGTTTTTGTTGCATTTACTTTCATGAAATTATTTAAGATGATGAAACAGGATTGGAAGGCGAAGCAATGAGGAAAGGCGATTTTTATCGGCATAGTTTCTTATATTGGGTATAAACTAAACCTATTATTATAAATAGGTGGTTTTAGAAATGAGTGAAGAACAACTATATAAGAAGATTTATGATGTGAAGGAACATTTAGCAAAGTTACACAGAGACTTTTGGAATGATTTTTCAGATTTAGAAACATGGTATTTTTGGTTTAACCTTCTGTCGATTTTCTTGCCATTACTAATTCTTTATTTTTTGCTTGATCGTAAACGAATCTTTGAAATTTCATTTTACGGGTTTACAGCGCATGTCCTCTGGGCCAATTTAGATAATATCTTGTCTTCCCAAAATTATTTGTTGCACCCTCACAGTCTATCCTACTTGCTTCCAGTAGGCTTCTCCGTTACTACTGTTATATTTCCAGTGGCCTTCATGCTGGTTTACCAATATTGTACAAAACATAACAAAAATATCTTGATCTATTTCGTTGGAGCATCTGTCGTCTTTGCTTTTGGGTTCGGAGGTTTTTCCGTTTTGGTAGGACTGTTGGAAATGCATAAAGGAATGAATTTGTTCTATCTGTTTCTTATTGATATTGTAATTGCCTTCCTCGCGTATGGATTTACTAAGTTATTTATCATGGTTAAGCATGATAAGAGAGCAGATTAAAAAGCAAAAGCAGGCTATAATTTCTACAGCCTGCTCTTTTCATTATTCTGTTAGTCCTTCTATCTCAATGCTTTCTACAATACCTGTGCCATTATCACGGATATTTGCATCAAAGGAAACATTATCACCAGGTTGCATGAAAATGGCGAGTGGGGATTTCCCTGAACTAACATTATAAATAGTGTTATCATCTTTGATTAAAAATTGTACTACTTGCCCATTGTTTTGATTGCTCACAAGAACTCTTTCTACTTCCCCGCTCCGTTCTTCCAAAGCAGATTCTCCTGTAGAGGAAACATTGCTTGGATCTTGCGCGAGTGCAAGGCGATATGCTTCCAGTGTTTGTCGAGCCGTATCACCAAACACCACAAAGTCAGAATCAGAAGCCTTGATATAGGCATAGTGCTTGAATAAACCGTTTGGATCCAGAACATTTACAACCCATGTTGGATCCCCATCAATGTTGTATAGTACAGGCATTGATCCAGTCCAATTCTTCTCTGGGAATTCTTTGTTCACTATTTCTTTTGCCCCTTTACTGTCCATAATTCCATTGTTTTTATCACCATTGTAGTAGGTGAGCTCTCCTGTACGAGCATTAATTAAGGTGTAACCTAAAGCGGAATCAATATTCTCTTTTGGTGAGGACATGTCAGTAAAGTAATGCATTTCTCCATTCTCATCAAAAATCGGCGTGACATTACTTTCGGTTCCAGAGCCGTTTGGTATTTTTACATCTCGTTTACCAAAAATGGAGTTTAACCAGCCATGTACATACTTACCAAAGTACTCGTTTTCATCAGAAGCCATTTCAGAGCTGACAGAGCCATCTATAAAATCAGGCGCCTCATTTGTCTTGTATAAAGTGACATCACTTGTTACCGGGTCGACAATGGCAACATTTAGTTTCTCTACATTTGGTCTGTTTGTAAGACCGATTGGTTTATAAAGCGTTTGGACATACCATGGTTTTCCATCTTCGTCCACTTCTAACTGTGGTTCCCCACTTTGAATATAGTTAGGATATGCACCGTAAATAGTACGCTTAACATTATGATTAAAAAAGCTTGAATTCGTGTATTTCATTTTACTCTCTACAAACTGTGGTTGGGCGTTAACATCTGTCGCGGAAATGGTGAAATACCCTTCCGTTTCTTTGCCTCGGAAGTAACGCCAAAAGTCGGTAAACTCGACAGGAGCAACAAACACAATATCATCGTTGACTTTTTGCACTTGCAGTTTTCCTAAGTCGTAGAATTGTGTATTTGGAACAACACTCATTGCTTTTTGCACCTTGTTTCTAGCAAATTCAGGGGATACTACAATTGGCGTAGCGTCCTTATCCAATGGTTTTGCTTCTGGTATTTCCTCTTTAGGGATAGACTCATAAGAATCATCCAATCCAAAAATACCTAGTACAAAGAAAGTAGGTATAGCTAGGATTGCTAGTAGAACAATGACCCCAGAGACAGTGTCTAGCTGCTTGCTAGACTTTGTAAATGGCTGACTTGTCGTTAAAGCATAGAGTCCAACCATACCTGCAATTCCGATAACGATGTTAGATATAGTCATATTTGGAATGGTCATCGGCAGCATAATAACGTATATTGCAATCGCTCCAATAATAAATAGCACGATAAAGATTAGCAGAACTGCTTTCAATGTGGTCTTGCGATGTTTTTTATTGTTGATAACAAAAAACAGTGAAATAATTAGATACAATATAAATGAGAGTATCGTGGTGCTTAAAATACCTGTCATGATTTCAACTCCTATGTGTTTTCTCTATACGGAATGTAATACGTTGGGAATGTAAAAAAGTTTCATTCCGAGACAATTTCGTTTGAAAACATAAGGTTGTATATTAGACTGAGGTCAATACAGATAAAAAAAGAGGGAAATAAATGAAACAGATATATAGCGATATTATTCAGTTTCGCGGAAGTCATTATGATTTCGGCTATAAGCAGGGACTAGAATTAAAGGACTCGCACACATTGCAAAACAGAAAAAAACAGTGGAAAATTCGCCGGCCACGTTTCACCATTTCGGTGGAGGAAGTGAAACAGATCATAGTGCCGTTTGCACCTGCTATCTGGGAAGAACTTCGTGGATTACAGGATGCACTAGAATGGAAAATGGAGGATGTATTACAGGAGTTTGGGGGATATCGCTTGGAATATACGAAAAGTGGTTGCTCCATTTTTACTGGATCTGACTACATGGTGAGAAATTATGATTATCATCCTAAAACCTATGAAGGAAGATATACGATATTCCAACCGAGTGACCAAGGCTATGCAGTCATCGGTCCGTCTCAGCGGATTACAGGACGGATGGATGGAATGAACGAAAAAGGACTTGCGATGGGCTATAATTTTATGCATCGTAAAAAGCCAGGCGACGGTTTTATTTGTAATATGATAGGTAGAATTCTCTTGGAAACCTGTGCTGATGTGGATGAAGCTATATCCTTATTAAAAGAAATACCACACCGCCATTCCTTCAGTTATGTATTATTAGATAAAAGCGGAGAAACGTACGTGGTAGAGGCAACGCCAAGGGCAGTAGAAGTACGTCAATCAAATATATGTACAAATCATTTTGAAATCCAGAAGGACGAAAACCGCCATCATTTAGATGATTCGTATAAACGTTATGCCTCCATCGAAAGTCAAAGGGAAAATGTCCTTGATCCATATAAAGCTTTTCGCATGTTAAATGATACAGACAAAGGTGTATTTTCAACAAAGTATAAGCAATGGGCAGGAACCATTCATACATCCGTTTATTTCCCTCAGGCCGGGAAAGTATGGTTCGCTCTAGGCGGTGATCGGGAGCCTATGATATTTAATTTTCAGAAGTGGCTACAAGGGGAGAAGATCCAAGCAAAACGGATACTGGGAGAAGTGGACACAGAATTGCCGTTCGTTCATATGGAGAAAAACGTCCGTTAGCCTTATATGAAGGGAAAAAACGACGTAGGGTATACTAAAAGTGACGATCTACCATTTCTATTCAATAACTTACAAAAAAGATGTTTAATTTGTGCAACTTTAAGGAAACATAATTTAAGACTTTATTTTTGTAAAAATGCAGTTATAATAGACTCAGAATGGATTACTATGTAGGAGGTTGCGGAATGAAGTTATTTCAGGTTAGAAAGGGACAGTTCGTATTCTATAATAACGAGCTACATAAAGTATATACGGTAAAACCTATGTTTAAGAAGTCTGTCCATTTATATCGTCTAAAGGATATGAAACAAATCTTGACGAAAGCAAGTGAGATTACGCTATACAGACCACAGCATAATGATACCTTTATTTTTTATGGAAAACGTTATACTGTAGATAAAGACCGTAAGCCAGAGCCAGGTGATTATATTTTAATTACCAAGCCTGCACCAGACTTCCTTGATCACTATTCATTGAACGAAATTGAAAAAGTGGACAGTGTTGAAGATGGTAACGTTGTTACAACAAGAGATAATGGCGTAAAGCATAGTGAATATGTTGTGATGGTACCTGGAAGATCAGAAGCAAGCCAGGAAATTGCATACTACGATAAAAATCTTGTACCGGAAGCACAACAGCTGGAGGATGAATCAATCAGTTATCTGGCTGAAAGTGATAACTCGCTTAACCCGGTAGTGGGTGACATTTATATTGATGTTAGAAATAGCACAAAGGCAATGATTGTCGCAATGACAGAAGATGAAGTAGTGTTTGGCCATGGCGTACGTGTTCATGTTGCAGAGCTGCTTGATGAAAACAACTATACACTTATCTATCGCTTTGAAGAAGACTTATAAAATTTGTAATTAAAGAACCGCATGAAGCTAGGCATATTCGCCTTCACTTCATGCGGTTCTTTTTCTATTTATGTTATGAGCGATGCCGCCTTATATCCTAAAATATTTAACGGATCCTTAGAGTTAGAAAATGGTGGTGCGTAGCCTATTTCAAGCTCTTGTAAATCATAGACAGTCAGTTTTCCTTTAATAGCTGTTGCAAGGACCGCTAATCGCTTATCAGCTCCAGCGTAGCCTACTACCTGTCCGCTGTAGACTAACCCGGTCTTTGCATCAAATAGTATTTTAATCCATAACCTATCTGAACCAGGGTAATAGCCAACATTTGAATTGGTCTGCAATACAGCCTCTTTAAACGTATAACCTTCCTGCTTTAATGTCGTGCTCGTATGACCTGTCGATCCAACAGTAAGGTCGAACACCTTTAAAATCCCCGTGCCCATGGTTCCTTGATATGCAATTTTCTTGTTTGTTAAGTGGCTGGCAATAATAAATGCTTGCCGGTGTGCGGGCCACGCAAGTGCAACGTTTCGTTCTACTCCTGTGATGCTATCAGGCGTTTCGACGACATCTCCTAGTGCATAAATGTCTGGATCTGATGTTTGCATAAATTGGTTAACAGCGATTGCTCCCGTGTTACCGATTTTTAAACCCGATTGAACTGCAAGCTGTGTGTTTGGTCGCACACCAATGGATAAGATAGTCATGTCTGCATCCACTGTTTTACCGCTAGCTAGATGTAGTTTTTTACCCTCATTAGAAAAAGAGGAAAGCCCATCATGGAGTTTCAGAGAAACATTATTGTCAGTTATATGGTCAGCAACATGGTCTGCCATGTCTTTATCTACTAATTTTGCTACCTGTTCTCCTCGGTCTATGAGCGTACAGTGAAGCCCTCTAGATTGCAGGTTTTCCACCATTTCCAAACCGATAAATCCAGCACCGATAACTGCCGCTGTGGCCGGTCGGTGTTTTTCAATGAATTGATCAATAGCATCCATATCTGGGATGGTATGCAAAGTAAATGTCCGTGCTTCGGCCATGCCATCAATTTGAGGACATAAAGCGTAGGCACCAGGAGAGAGAATAAGCTTATCGTATGGCAAAGTTTCCTCTTGCGTGGCACTGTCTTGCTTTTGGAACGTAATCTGCTTTTGCTCACGGAGGACACGCGTTACTTCTGTTTCTGTATGCACGTGAAGGTTGAAGTTCTCTTCAAACTCCTCGGCTGGATAAAGAATGTCATCACGGCTTTCAAGTATCCCACCAAGGTAATAAGGCATTCCACAGTTAGAAAAGGATACATAGCTTCCTTTTTCGAAAAGATGGATTTCGGCTTCTTTGTCGGTCCTTCTTATTTGTGCAGCTACTGTCGCGCCACCACCTACTCCTCCGACAATTACTATTTTTTTCTTCAACGTCATTCCTCCTGATTAAATTATTCCAAAAGAATTTAAGACGACAATGATGATCGTCAAAGGAACGAGCCAACGAATTAGCTGGAACCATAATTGGTACATACCTGATGGTAAATTGTTTCCGTAGAAGAACTCATTCCTGACTAGATGCTTATCCATCTTAAAACTAATAAATAATGCTATGAAGAGACAGCCTCCCGGCAACATAATATTACTTACAAGAAAGTCTGATGCGTCAAAGATAGTTAAACCAAATAGTTTAAACTCTGACAGATTACTTGATGACAAAGCTGCAGGGATACCAGCAATAAAAATAAATATGCCAGCAATAGAAGCAACCTTTTTTCGTGAACGCTGTTTTTTCTCGGTGAAAGCAGAAGTTATTATTTCCAACATACTAAAGGATGATGTCAGTACCGCAAATAAAAACAGTAGCAAAAACAAACTCAAGAATACCTCACCAAAAGGCATTTGGGAAAATGCTTCCGGAAGCACGATAAATAATAATCCAGGTCCTTCAGATGGCTCAAGTCCAAAAGCGAACACCACTGGGAAGATCGCTAGTCCAGCCAACAGAGACACGAATATATTCATAATGGATACCATACCTGCTGACATTGGGAGACTTACATCCTTTTTTAAGTAAGAGCTGTATGTAACCATGACTGATATACCTACGGCAAGGGAGAAAAAGGATTGACCAAGTGCGTAAAGAATGCTACTTGCAGTTAGTTCGGAAAAGTCTGGTTGCAAAAAGAAGGTGATTCCTTCCATTGCACCTTCAAATGTTAGTGCACGAATTACTAAGATAATAAAGAAAACGAAAAGAAGTGGCATTAATACTTTACTTGATTTCTCTATTCCATTTTTAATACCAAATGATATGACAATCACATTGATCAGGAGGAAAAGTGCCAGTCCGAGTATTGTTAGAAATGGACTGCCAGTTATCGTTCCAAACAGTGCTGCATAGTCTGCATTTTCCTTTATAATCATTCCTGGTATGGACATCAAGCTATAAAGGAGCACCCAGCCACCGACCACACTGTAGAAGGATAAAAGCAGGAAAGCTCCAGCAACGCCCCATTTTCCTATGAATGACCATCTTGAGCGTGGTGCAAGTGTCTTGTAGGCCGAGACAGCTTCTTTTTGTGCCCCACGGCCAATTACAAACTCAGCAATTAGGATAGGGAGCCCGATTATAATGGTAAAAGCGATAAAGACGAGGAAAAAGGCTCCTCCTCCGTTCATTCCTGTCATGTAAGGGAATTTCCAGATGGCCCCAAGACCGACTGCTGCCCCTGTTGAAGATAAAATGAATCCAAGTTTTGTAGACCATTGTTCCGTTTTATTACCCATCGTACGCCTCTCTTTCAAACATCTAAGTTGTAAATTTTTTTAAGTTAGGGATATATAATATGTTGAACTAATGCTGTTCAATAACAGGAACAGCCACGTCTAGTTTCAACGCCCAGTGAATAGCAAGATTTGCCTCATCATAACGGGCGCTTGCACATTTGCTCAGTATATCAGTTGCTGTGCTTATTTAACAATTAAAGCTTTGTTCGGATGGACCATAGTTCTGGGAAGAAATAATGATCCAAGACTTTTTTCAAATACCCGACACCAGAAGAGCCACCTGTACCAGTCTTATGCCCAATAATCCGCTCTACTGTCTTCATATGTCTGAAGCGCCATTGCTGAAACCAATCTTCAATATCAACGAGTTTTTCTGCTAGCTGGTAAAGCTCCCAATTATTATCGACATCTTGATAGACAGCCAACCATGCTGCTTCCACGGAATCATCTTTTTCATATGTTTCGGAAAAATCCCGGTTAAGTATTTCAGGATTAATCTCAAAGCCAGCTCGAGATAGGGCTTGAATGGACACATCATAAAGGCCTGGTGCATGGTAGGCTTTTTCCATTATAGTATGCACTTTAGGATCTTTTTCATATATTTTTAAAATGAAAGGTGTTTTATAGCCGAGCACAAATTCTACAAGCCGATATTGGTAAGATTGGAAGCCGGATGCATTTCCCAATTGATCGCGAAACTCCATGTATTCAGCTGGGGTAAGGGTTGAAAGGACATCCCATGCTTGAATAATTTGTGCTTGCGTTCTAGATACACGTGATAGCATCTTAAAAGAAGCTTGTAATTCACCTTTCTGTATTGCTGCAATCGCAGCCTGTGTTTCATGGATAATTAATTTGAGCCAAAGCTCGCTCACTTGGTGAATTACAATAAAAAGCATTTCATCATGGTGATCGGACAACCGTTTTTGACTATCTAGCAGGGTATCGAGTTGTAAATAATCACCATATGTCATTTTTTCCTTGAAATCGGTATGAATACCTTTTTCTGATTTAAATGTATCGTGGGTCTGGTTGTCCTTCATTATCTGTTTCGCTCCTCTGTATCTAATGGTCTGATGACAGCTCTTACTGGACTGCCATCTGCACCGTGGATGGCTAGTGGCAGTGCGATCAGTTCATATACACCGGCTTCAACATGATCCAGCATGATATTTTCTAAAATGTTAATTCCATGGTTGTACAATGCATGGTGTGTAGCAAGCTCCTTACTGTCCGTCTGATCGACTGATGGGATATCGACACCCAGCAGGGTAACGCCTTTTTCTTGCAAATAGGCTGCTACACTTGGTGCAATAGTGGGCATGTTGTCAGGAAATTTTTTGGGATTGTTAGGAAGGGACGTTTTCAGTAAAACTCTTGTCTTGCCCTTAAAATCCGCCTTCTTCAACACATCCATATTGATTTCATCGTGATGACTCACGTCTACAACAACTGCTTCTCCGATGTAGCGCTCCAAATCAAGCATGTCGATGGTCTTTCCTTTTGAATCATAATGAAAAGGAGCGTCTACATGTGTACCGGTATGCAAACTAGCTGTCATTTGGCCGATATTGACAGAACCAGTCTCTTCCATGGAATAGGTTAGGCTATAACGAAAAGGTGTATCACCAGGCCAGTGTGCCATATCATTGGTAAGAGGTTGCGAAATATCAATCCAGTTTGCCATTATGCAATCACTCCTCGTTTGTTCTCATAGTCTTTATAGCTTTTTTTATCCATAATTTTTATGAGGCGGGAAACCATTTCCCATACTTCCTCAAATGTATTATAAAGCGCAACAGGTGCAAGGCGAATGCCATTTGGATTACGAAAATCTGGTACAACGCCGTCAGCTTTTAGTGCTTTACATATTCGGGCTGCTTCTGGGTGAATTAAAAACACATGACCGCCACGTGTCGTTTCATCCTCAGGGTTGGCAATTGTGAACCCGTAAGAAGATAGTTCAGATTTAATTAGGTCCATCAAATATCCGGTTAATCGGAGTGATTTATCCCTGATCCTGTCTATCCCTGCTTCTTGAAACATTTCCAGTGAACCGATCAGCGGAGCGATACTTAGCACATGTGGTGTTCCAATTTGATAGGCACCTGCAGTGTCGGCTGATGATAGCGTATGTTCCATATCAAACTGCTTATCCTTTGCAGAGCTGAACCATCCTGCGAGTCCCGGTTTTTTTCCGAAATGCCTTCTATTTACGTAGAGGCCACCAACACTTCCTGGGCCACCATTTAGATGCTTATATTTACACCAGAATGCAAAATCAACACCCCACTCAGATAAATGATGTGGAATGGAACCAATGGAATGACAGAGGTCAAAACCAATCATAATGCCACGCTGATGTGCCTCTTTAGTTAAGGTCTGAATATCAAGGAGCTGCCCGCTTCTATACAAAACACTTGGCAAAATAATTAAGGCAATGTCTTCTGTCATCGCTGCTACTATGTCTGTTGTTTCCAACGTGTTCCCATTTTTGCTTTTCACTTGAACGAGATGTTCCTCGGGATCCAACCCTTTCAACTCCAACTGGCTTTTAATGGCATAAATATCAGAAGGAAAATTCAATTCATCTGCCAGGATCTTCGTCCGCTTTCCCTCAGGGTTGAAAAAGGTAGCAGCCAATTGATGAAGGTTGGTGGTAGTCGATCCTGTCACGATCACCTCATCTGCCTCTGCACCAATTAGTGGTGCTGAAAGCTTTCCTAATTTCTCAGATAAGTAATACCAAGGATTTGCTCCTTCCGTCCATCCATCAATAGCATGTTCTTTCCAAGAAGCCATGAGTGCTAAAACGCTTTGCTCTGCTCGCTTTGATAAAAGACCAAGTGAATTCCCGTCAAAATAAATCGTGTCATTTCTTAAATAGAACTCTTTGCGAAAACTGTTTAATTCATCCTGCTGGTCTAACTCTTTAGCATACGAATTTTTTGTGTTCAATCAGACCGCCTCTTCCTGTAAAAGTATTGTGTCTACTATTCTAACAAAAGCCGTCACTATATTTCATGATTTTTTTAAACATTACGCACAAATCGTTTAGCCCTTTTAGAGATTTGTAGCCTCAAGGCATTACGGCCAAGGTTTTTGGCCATCTGAACGGTTAGCTCTTATTATGGATTACCAAATAATGGACTGTTAAAGGAAATACGTCATATGAAAGTTTTTTAGAAATAAAATATATAGTAGCAGACAAAAATGGTAGCGGCATCTGGAAAAATGGCTAGGGACGAGGTACACGCTTTAAGTGCTAAGTGCTTGATCGTGTCCCTTCAAGGACTATCATTGCTGTTCGAAATTGTTATAGGGAGTGTTGCTTAATGGTAAAGGTAAAGCTGGAGGCGGAGAAATTACGTAATTTTATTAACGGTGAATGGCAGGACGTTGCTCGCACAACGGCTGTTATAAATCCTGCTACGGGAGAAGAAATTGTCCAAGTGCCGTTATCATCTGGGGAGCAGGTAGATAAAGCCGTATTTGCAGCGAAGAATGCCCAAAAGGAGTGGGCCCTTGTTCCGGCACCGCAACGCGCGGAGGTATTGTACCGTGTTGGTTATTTAATGAAAGAGAGAAAAGAGCGACTTTCACAGCTTTTAACAAGCGAAAATGGAAAAGTAATTGAAGAAGCACGCGGGGAAGTGCAAGAAGGAATTGATATGGCGTTCTACATGGCTGGAGAGGGGAGAAGGCTGTTTGGCCAGACAACTCCTGCAGAGTTGAAGGATAAGTTTGCGATGAGCCAACGTGTGCCAGTCGGTGTAATTGGGATTATTACACCATGGAATTTCCCAATTGCTATTGCTGCATGGAAATCATTCCCAGCAATCGTTTCAGGAAATGCCGTGGTCTGGAAGCCAGCGACAGAAACGCCAATCATGGCCTATGAACTAGCCAAAATTTTCGAAGAGGCCGGGCTACCAAAAGGTGTACTTAATGTCGTATTTGGTTCAGGGAATGAGGTAGGCAATGCACTTGTTAATCATGAAAAAGTTCAGGTGATTTCCTTTACAGGATCTAACGATGTCGGAAGGGAGATTGCTGCCGCTTGTGGCCGGCAATTAAAAAAGGTATCGCTTGAAATGGGTGGGAAAAACGCAATTATCGTAATGGATGATGCAGATATTGACCTGGCAGTAGAGGGGATATTATGGAGTGCATATGGAACAAGTGGGCAACGGTGCACCGCGTGCAGCAGGGTAATCATTCATGAGCAAGTAAAAGCCACTTTAGAAACTCGCCTGCTTGCGAAGATGGAAGAGTTAACCATTGGGAATGGGCTAGATGAAACGATAAAAGTTGGGCCCATCATTAATGAGAGGGGACTTGCAAAAATAGAAGAATATATTCAAATCGGAAAAAAAGAAGGAGCCAAATTACTCGCAGGTGGGCATGTATTAACAGAAGGAGACAAACAAGGTGGGAACTATTTTGTACCTACTCTGTTTACTGATGTTTCTTCAACTATGCGGATTGCGCAAGAGGAGATCTTTGGACCAGTTGTTTCCCTCATTCCAGTAAAAAGCTTTGAGGAGGCAATTGAGGTCAATAATAGTGTTTCTTTTGGCCTTTCAAGTTCAATTTTTACAAATGATGTGAACCGGGTTTTCCGAGCACAACGCGATCTTGACACAGGAATCGTATATGTGAATGCTGGTACAACTGGGGCGGAAATTCACCTGCCTTTCGGTGGAACGAAGGGAACAGGGAATGGCCATCGCGATTCAGGAGTTCAGGCACTCGATGTTTTTACAGAATGGAAAGCGATCTACGTCGATTATAGTGGGAAACTCCAGCGGGCACAGATCGATATCGACGACTAAAGAACAATTCCAAAAGGAGTGATGGTATGAAGATAGGAGTTCTAGGAGCAGGGTTGATGGGAAAAGAAGCCGCTCGTGATCTTGCAACAAGTGACGGTGTAAGTAGGGTTGGCCTAGCAGACATTAATCTATCACTGGCCCAGGAAGCATGTAATCAGATTGGCTCAACCAAGCTAAACGCGTTTCGGGTGGACGCTAGTGACGAGGACGACCTAGCTGCATACATGCGCCAATATGATGTCGTGATCAATGCGCTATTTTACTCTTTTAATGAAAAGGTAGCCAAAACGGCCATCAAAGTAGGGGTAAATGCTGTTGATCTAGGTGGGCATATTGGAAACATGACAAATGCACTGTTGGCATTGAAGGAGGAGGCAGTGGGTGCAGGTGTGACGATTATTCCGGATCTTGGGGTTGCGCCAGGTATGATCAATATTCTGTCAGGCTATGGTGCTAGCAAACTTGATAAGCTAAATAACATAAAACTATACGTGGGTGGGATTCCAGTGAAACCTGATCCTCCCCTCGAATACAATCATGTCTTTTCCATGGAAGGTGTTTTCGATCACTATACAGACCCATCTCTCATCATTCGTAATGGATTAAAGCAGGAAATTCCTTCATTAACAGAAGTGGAAAACATTTATTTTGACCGATTTGGTCCATTGGAGGCTTTTCATACATCTGGTGGGACATCGACCCTATCCTTGACCTATCCACACCTAAACACATTGGAATACAAAACCATTCGCTATCCAGGACATGCGGAAAAATTTAAATTGCTGGTAGATTTAAATCTAACGAAAAAAGATTATAAGGTAGACGTTCGGGGAAACGAGATTAACCCAAGAGACGTTCTACTAAAAGTTTTGGAGCCTATCGTAGAACTAGGTAATAAAGAAGATGCCGTCCTGTTAAGAGTAATTGTTTCCGGAGAGAAGGCTGGGAAAAAGACGATCTTTCATTATGAAATGGCAACCTTTAAAAAAGAGAATGTTACTGCAATGGCCAGAGCTACTGCAAATACAATCTCCGTGGTGGCCCAAATGATTGGCAATAAAACAATTACCAAGCCTGGTGTATATCCACCCGAACAGATTGTGCCAGGAAAGAAATACATGCAAGAAATGAAAAAACGCGGCGTAGTCATTACAGAAAACGAAAACAACGGATAATCTAATAACCTAGCAAAGGCGCGGTGGGCCATGCGAGACGGGTGCGATCGTCTGTGAGTGTGCGTATATCGGCTGGGAATGTAGTTGCATTGGCTGAGAGCGTACAAGTATCGCCCGAGCACATGGCGGTATCGGCTGAGAAAGTGGAAGTATCACCCGATAGCAAGTCAGCATCGCCCGTGAAAGCATAAATATCGCCCGAGAGCACCACTGCACCGGACAATCACCGTTACGCGCACGCAACTCAATCCGGCTCAAACTCTGCCCACAATAATTTTCAGCTAATAAAAAAGCCTGTGCTATTTTGCACAGGCTTTAATTTGGTTATTTTGCTGCTTTTTGTAGTTTGTTAATCATTTTCAGGGCACGTCCTGTACCGATTGCCACAGATTCAAGTGGGTTTGGTGCAAGGTGTACGGGAACGATTAGTTCACTTGATAACCATTCCTGCATGCCTCTTAGCAATGCTCCTCCACCAGTAAGCACAATACCGTGATCAACAATATCCCCACTTAGTTCAGGAGGACAGTTTTCAAGCGTAGCGCGAATGGTTTCTAGTATTGAATCTAGTGATTCTTTTAAAGCATAATGAATTTCAGTAGACGTAATCATCACTGTTTTTGGAAGTCCTGATACCATGTCTCGGCCACGGATTTCCATTGTTTCTTCTGTGTGATTTGGATGAGCATAGCCGATTTCCATTTTAACATTTTCTGCTGTGCGCTCACCAATTAAGATATTATATTTCTTGCGGATATGGTGAATAATCTCTTCATCCATTTTATCTCCGCCAGTACGCACTGAGTTACATGATACAACCCCGCCGAATGAAATAATTCCTACTTCTGAAGTACCGCCCCCGATGTCAACGACAACATTGGCTACAGGTTCGTCTACAGGTAAGTCGGAACCGATTGCTGCAGCTACAGGTTCTTCTATTAAGTGTACCTGTTTTGCACCATAGCTTGTAACAGCATTATGGATCGCACGACGTTCAACTGTTGTACTACCTGATGGCGTACATACGACAACAATTGGCTTTCTCATGGACATGCCAATTTTCTTACTTACTTTTTTCAAAAATTCTTTTAGCATTTGAGCCGTTACATCATAATCCGCAATAACTCCATCCTTTAATGGGCGAATTGGAATGATATTTTGCGGTGTTTTACCAACCATTTGTTTTGCTTCGGTTCCTACCGCTACCACTTGCTTCGTATTAACATCAATTGCAACAACAGATGGCTCATTTAATACAATTCCTTTTGTCTTTGAATATATCAGTATATTTGCGGTACCTAGATCAATACCGATTTCTGCAGTAGATAACATATAATATCCTCCAATGATGACAATTTTCTCATACAGTCATTCTATTAAATAGTATACTTTCTGGGGGTAGTAATACAATGCACATATTTTGGCAATAGATTCTACCTAGGTTGTGGCAAAAATAACCCATACTCCCGGGTGAAATCAAGTAACATTTTCGTTACAAGTTATTGGTTTCTGTAACAAACAATTGCTGTTTTGAAGGTTGTCAATAGTGCTTTCGATGTAAAAATTTCCATTGCGCTGAACTTTTTCCTCTTTACCCGTTTTTAGGTCAAGTGACACCTCTTTTATTTACAAGGGTTTCTGGAATGAACCGCATAAAAAGTGAGTCTACGTATCTACTTTGGCAAAGAATTCCACTAATATTACAGAAAACCCATGCTATGATAATTTTGCAAAACAAAACAAGCCAAAAGGAGAGTGTAGCAAGATGTTTAAGAAAGTAAGCATGGTTACAGCACTATCAGCTGCTTTATTATTTGGAGGAGCTTTTCAAAATTCTGTTGATGCACAAGCCAAGGATGTAAATCAGAATCATATATATAAAATCTACTATTCTATTAATGGGAATGGTGGAAAACTTTCTGATGATAACATCAATGAACTTGTAAATAAATATCTTACTAAGTTCCAACTTAACTGGAAAGACTTCAACTGGGACAAAATTCAAGTTGAACAAAAAGAAAATACAGAATCAGCTCAACCAACAGAAAAAGTAAAACAACCTGAAAAACAAGAAGAGCAAACAGCTAATGAAGAAAAGGCAGACGAGCCAAAAGAAGAAGTAGTAGAGAAAGAAGAACCAAAACAAGAGCAACCGAAACAAGAGCAGCCTGAACAAGAGACTCCTGTTAAAGAAGAACAACCAAAACAAGAACAACCTGAGCAAGACGAACCAAAACAAGAAGAAAATACAGAAGCACCAGCACCACAACAACCAGTAGCTGAAGAAACTGAACAAACAACTGAACAAAATCAATCTTCAGAACTAAGCCAATTTGAACAAGAAGTTGTAGAATTAACGAACCAAGAAAGAGCTAAACAAGGCCTTTCACCGTTAAAAATTGATACAGAACTAAGTAAAGTTGCAAGAGAAAAATCACGCGACATGGCATCAAATGGATACTTTGCTCATAACAGTCCTTCATACGGATCTCCATTTGATATGATGAAACAATTCGGTATTAGCTACAGCACTGCTGGTGAAAACATTGCTAAAGGGCAACGTACACCAGAAGAAGTAGTAAATGCTTGGATGAACAGTGAAGGTCACCGTGCTAACATCATGAATGCTAACTTCACTCATATCGGTGTTGGATATGTTGAACAAGGTAATCACTGGACACAACAATTTATTGGAAAATAATATTTCTAAAAAGAGGCTAACTTTGGTTAGCCTCTTTTTTTGCGCTTATAAACTTTCAATCAATCCTAGCAGAGTGCCAATCAACCAAATAAGCGATTCAATCGACCACAATGAAGCGTCAATCAATCACATAAGCAATTCAATCGACCACACAAAACTATCCTACACAAACAATGAAGAATCATAGTTCTAATAACGTTTTTGTTTATAATTCCATGTGTTTAAGGGAAAAACAGAAGGGAATGTATTTATAGATTACGAACAGGAGGTTTATTATGGTACAGGGAGCAGCGAACTGGAATACGGGGATGACCCAAGAGTGGTTGCAAGAATATGTGGATGATTGGGTATCTTTCTACAGGAAGCATACTGCAGAGGGAAAAGTCGCTTCATACATACCTGCATTAAAAGAAGCGAATCAGGATCACCTCGGAATTTCTATTATTGGTATGCATGGGATGACGATACGCTCCGGCGATGTAGATGTTCGGTTTACCATACAAAGTATTTCCAAAGTACTTAGCTTCATCGTAGCATGTATGCAAAGAGGGGTTTCCTATATGCTGGATAAGGTGGATGTAGAGCCAACAGGCGAGGCATTTAATTCCATCATGCACTTAGAAATGAAACCATTAAAAAAACCATTTAACCCACTCGTCAACGCAGGTGCCATTACGGTATCTTCCATGCTAGATGGTGAAACATCAGAGGAAAAGCTGCAGCCGCTGCTTTCCTTATTGGAAGAAATAATCGGACATCGTCCACCCATCAACCATGAAGTATATGAATCAGAACGAGAGTCCTCCATGAGGAACAGAGCGATTGGCTACTATCTTTTGGAAACAGGTTTTTTGGACTCGGATATCGAAGTTACACTTGATACCTATTTCAAACAGTGTTCCATTGAAGTTACGATTGATGATTTAGCCAGAATTGGCCTTATCCTGGCAAACGATGGAAAAGATCCTGATTCAGATCAGGAAATTATACCGAGGCAGGTTGCTCGGTTGGCGAAAGCGCTAATGTTAACATGTGGCATGTATGATGCCTCTGGGAAATTCGCAGCCTATGTCGGCATACCTGCAAAAAGTGGGGTCTCAGGCGGGATTATTGCAGTGTCCCCACCTCGAGTTAGAAATGAACCGCTTCCGTTTATGGATGGTTGTGGGATGGCGGTTTACGGTCCGGCGCTGGATAGCAAGGGAAATAGTACAGCAGGAATCAGGCTGCTGCGACATATTGCAACACAATGGGATTTGAGTATATTCTAGAAACAGATGAAGAGAGGGTGGTGGAGTAAATGTGTGGACGATATACCTTATTGGCAGATGAACTTGAGGTCTTAAGGGCTTTCGATTTGGAACAGGACGGGATAGATAACTTTGGACAAAGCTATAATATTGCACCTGGTCAGAATGTGCTCGCTATTATTCATGATGGAAATAAAAAGCGCGCAGGCTATATGCGTTGGGGGTTGGTGCCATCCTGGGCAACAGACGAAAAGATTGGCTATAAAATGATTAATGCACGGAGTGAAACCGCGCACGAAAAACCTAGCTTTAAAAAGCTGATGTCGCAAAAGCGATGTTTAATTATTGCCGATAGCTTCTTTGAATGGCAAAAGAGTGAAGAGGGAAAACAGCCAAAACGAATTCAACTGGCAGATCGCAAGCTCTTCGCATTTGCAGGGCTTTGGAACAAATGGGAACAGGAAGATAAAGATCTTTTCACCTGCACCATTTTAACGAAAGAGGCAAACCCTTTTATGCAGGACATCCATCATCGTATGCCAATTATTTTGCCAAAAGAAAAAGAGAATGATTGGATTCAACCGCAAATAGAGAAGCCTGACATGATGCATGCATTTCTTCAAAGAATAGATATAGACGACCTTCACGCATACAATGTTTCCTCTTATGTGAATACCGCTAAGAATAATGACGCCACATGTATTGCACCACTTATATAGGTTAAAATTACCTATTAAAAGAGGACCATGATAATTACATGGTTCAGTACAAGAGAATGAAGCACTGAACGATCTTCTTTAATTCGAAAAATGCTCAGATAATTAAGAATCCAAGCGTTTTCATTCTTAACTATTGAAAGAAAAAGACGTCTATACCAAGCAATTAACTCACTTAAATGGCAAACTTACCACTCACCATTATTACCGATTTTACCTCTTACATCCTCCAATGTTTTTTCTGCATCATTTAGACTTTTTACGCCTCCTTGAAAATCAGTATTCATATTCTTTTTCTTTGCCACCCAATCGTACAGTAGACCAAAGATTATAAAACCGCCAAATATGATTAGCAATATTATCCATAATTGCACACGATCACCTCCCATTTTCAATGCAAGAATAATCCTACAAAAATTTTTATCATTACTGTTATATATTCATGTTTAACAAAAAATTTCGTAATAATAATTTATGTGCTTACAATCCTGATGTCATAAGTATAGACTATCAACAAAAAATAGCATACCAATCACAATGTAATTTGGTATGCTATTTAGTTTTACTATCCTACTCGAGCTTTTCTTTCTTTATCTTGAAGTTTTTCTTCTTTGGCTACTTTTAGGAATCGTTTTGTTTCATATACCACTACTCCTGATAAACCAACCAAGCCAATGATGTTCGGTGCGGCCATTAGAGCATTCATAATGTCTGAGATTCCGAATACAACACTAAGTTCTTCAAGAGCGCCATACATGACAGCAGCAACGAATACAACGCGATAGTAAGGGACAGCCTTATCGCTAAATAGATAAGAAAAGCACTTTTCCCCGTAGTAAGACCAACCTACCAAGGTAGAAAATGCGAATAATACAATCCCAATTGTGACGATGTATCCGCCTGTATCGCCTAGAAATGCCGCAAATGAAGCTGAGGTAAGCTCTCCGCCTTCAAGTCCGCCACCATACATGTCTGCCATAACGATCGTAATCCCTGTAATGGAACAAACAATGATTGTATCAATGAAAACCTGGGTCATGGAAACAAGTGCCTGTCTTCCAGGTAAATCTGTTTTAGCAGCAGCAGCAGCGATTGGTGCGGAGCCAAGCCCGGCTTCGTTAGAGAACACTCCGCGTGCCACTCCGTACCGAATTACTGTTCCAAGTATACCACCACCGATGGCACTTCCTGTAAATGCATCATTAAATATTATTCCGACAGCTTGTGGGACAAGATCAAAATTTAAAATCATAATAATAAGTCCACCTAAAACGTAAAAGGCTGCCATAATCGGGACGAAGAAAGAAGTAACTCTCCCAATACTTTTAATACCACCCAAGATAACCAAGCCAACTAGTACAGTAAGTAAAATTCCGGTTACCCATGTAGGTACATTAAAAGAATCTGACATTGCTTTAGAAACAGAATTGGACTGAACCATGTTACCAATCCCAAAGGCAGCACATGAACCAAAGATTGCGAACAGAACGCCGAGCCATTTTGCCTTTAGCCCTTTTTCCAGGTAGTACATGGGCCCACCTGAAATTTCTCCCTTGCTGTTAACTTGACGGTACTTTACAGCGAGAATAGCCTCTGAATACTTTGTTGCCATTCCTAAAAGGGCTGTAACCCACATCCATAACACGGCACCTGGGCCACCTAACACAACTGCTGTTGCTACCCCAACAATATTACCGGTCCCAATCGTTGCGGCCATGGCAGTTGTTAAGGCCTGATAATGGCTGATATCCCCTTTGGATTTCTTGTCCTGACGTGCTGGACTAAAAGCTAGCTTCAATGCATAGGGTAATGTACGAAATTGTAAAAAACCTAGGCGTAATGTTAAGTACAATCCGGCACCCACGATCAATATTAGCATTGGTGGTCCCCATACTATGTCACTTATGGAGCTAATTATTTCTTCCATCCAAACCCCTCCCCTGTTATTTTACTATATTAAATATTAAGAAAATTTAAGTCAAGCGTTTTTTTAGTGTAATTTCTTACAGAACACCTAATCCATTGCTTCCGGCTTACTAAGTTGCTTATAATAAAGATGTTATCGGATGAGCTCTTAAAATATAAAAGTTTGGAAAAGCTAGAAAGAGCTATGGATTCTATACAGAAAAAGGAGAGAAATAAACATGGGCAATCGTAAGCTTGTAGTAGGTGTATTAATTGGAGCAATAGTTGGGGGTGCAGTTACTTTATTCGACAGAGAGACTCGAAACTACTCGCGAATGAAGTTATCTAAAATGAAATACAGTTCGCAATCTGTTCTAAAAAACCCTTCTGAGGCAGTTAGAAATATAAGGAAGACTTTTGATACATTTAATCAAAACTTTACATCTGGGGTGGAAAGCACCATTACTGCATTAGAACAAGTAGAAACAACTTTAGAAAAATATACAAATAGAAATGGATCAAACAGAATAGAATAGGGATGACAGATCGTATAGGAGTGTGTCCACGTGAGCAAAGTATTAAACTTTGTTAAACAATTATATGCCAAGCTTGAAGAAGTAGATGTGTTTGGTCTGGCTGCTCAACTTGCATATTTTTTCCTGTTATCATTATTCCCTTTTCTTTTGTTCCTTTTGACATTGGTTGGCTATTTGCCATTTGATGATATAGCCATACTTGATATGATCAGAACCTATGCACCAGCTCAAATTGTGGACCTTATCAGTACGAATGTCAGTAACTTGCTGGAACAACAAAACGGTGGGTTATTGTCATTTGGATTTATTGCAACACTTTGGGCAGCTTCCAATGGTGTAAATGCTATCATGCGAGGCTTTAATATTGCGTATGGAGTGGAAGAGAATCGTTCTTTTATTGTTTCACGCCTCATCGCCATCGTTCTTACCGTAGCGATGGTGTTGGTGATCTCAATCGCATTTCTCCTCCCCATCTTTGGACGGATGATCGGTATTTACTTATTTTCGTTTGTTGGCCTATCTGAAGGCTTCCTGCTCGTGTGGCAAGGACTTCGTTGGGTGTTATCCTCCATCGTCATTTTTATTGTGCTGGTCGCATTGTACAAGCTTGCGCCAAATCTCCGTGTTTATTTAAAGAATACGGTATGGGGTGCACTGTTTGCTACCATTTTATGGCAGCTAGCATCACTGGGGTTCTCATATTATGTCAGTACAGCCGGCAATTACTCAGCCACATATGGAAGTTTAGGAACCGTAATTGTCCTTATGATTTGGTTTTATCTTTCGGGCATTATTATTATGGCGGGTGGCATAATGAATGCTGTCATAAGAAAGAATAAGCTGGAGTCTTAAAAGACAATAGCTAACATAACTTCTAAAATAAATAAACATTACCAATCAGCGAGGCTTTATCAGTCTCGCTGATTTTTCATTGTGCACGGACTTTAGGGGATTGTGCGGGGTAAAATTCTATCCCTAAGCCAAACTATAGGGAAAAGCAAAAAGCGAAGTAAATAAATTTTGAAATTATTTAGATAAGCTGTTACAATCATAGTGTCATTTTAAATATAACAATAGGGGTGAAAGGTATTGAAGAAGTTTTTGTTATTGGTTTCATTAGTTGCTATTGTAGCGTTCTTTAGTGCGTGTGGTAATGGGGGAGAAGAAAGTAACAGTGATAAGGAATCTAGTGGGACAGATGAAAGATGGGAAGCGATCCAGGAGTCTGGTGAAATCGTTGTGGGCACATCTGGAACACTACTGGCTGCTTCTTATTACGAGGGTGAAGAGGAAAGTAAAGACCAGCTGACAGGCTATGATGTAGAAGTGATGCGCGAGGTTGCCGAGCGTCTAGATTTGGATATCTCATTTGAAATCATGGGAATTGACGGTATGCTTCCAGCGGTGAAAAGTGGGCGCATTGATGTTGCGGCTAACGACGTTGAAGCTACAGATAAAAGAAAAAAAGAATTTAATTTTAGTGCACCATATAAATATTCTTACTCCACGATGGTTGTAAGAAAAGAAGATAATTCTGGTATTGAGTCCCTGGAAGATCTTGATGGGAAAATTGCTGGTGGGGGAGCAACCACTATTTACAGCCAGATTGCCGAGCACTATGGTGCAGAAATAAAAACATATGGCAATGCGCCAAATGAAGCGTACTTACGTGATGTTGACAACGGCAGAACAGATGTTATTGTAAATGATTACTATTTATCTAAATTTGGTGTTGCAGGTTTTCCTGACTTCGATATTCATTTACATCCAGACTTAAAATTCCATCCAACAGAACAGGCGGTTGTGATACCAAAGGGTGCCGATAAGCTAACTGAAGAAATAAACAAGGCGCTTGAAGCTATGCGTGAGGATGGTACGCTTACAAAGCTAGCGGAAGAATTTTATAATGAAGACGCATCACAAAAACCAGAAGAAGAAATTCAAGAACTTGAAGGAATTGACCTCTAAGGGGAGGCTATTATGAATTTAGGTGCTTTTAACTTTGGTGGATTATTTAATCCGGTACTTGCATGGGAAAGCCTTCCCTTTGTATTAGGTGGCTTACCAGTAACCATGCTCATTGCTATTGTAAGCATGGGCATGGGGCTTATCCTAGGGCTTTTCCTTGCATTAGCCAGAGGCTCGAACCGAATTATATTGCGTTGGCCTGCAAGAATCTATATTTCCTTTATGCGTGGCACACCTATCCTAGTATTTTTGTTTATACTATACTTTGGTTTACCGGTGGTTGGAATTAAATTTACAGCAATTGTTGCAGCTTGTTTAGGCTTTGGTTTAAATAGTGCTGCCTACATAGCAGAAATTGATCGCTCGTCAATCAATAGCATTGATCGTGGTCAATGGGAATCAGCAAAGGCTTTAAATATGAGCTATTTGAAGACATTGCGTAAAGTTATTCTTCCACAGGCAACACGAATTGCGATTCCGCCCCTTACAAATGTATTTATGGATATTGTAAAGGCAACTTCTCTAGCAGCCGTCATTACAGTGCCGGAGCTGTTTCAAAAGGCACAACTTGTGACTGGTAGGGAATTCGATGCGATGACGTTGTATATTCTCGTTGCATTAATCTACTGGCCGGTGTGTATCGTTATTTCCTTTTTCCAAGATCGCTTGGAAGATCGTTATAGCCGGTTTTTATAAAAAATGGATGTATGTGAAGAGTGAATGTTTTCTTCAAAAAAATACTTAACGTTAAAAGGGCTGAGTGACCATACGTATCTACTACGTAATGGTCGCTCGGCCTCTTTGATTAAAGGAACAATCAGCAGAGTGATCCTTTAGCATGAATAAAGAGTTATCGCTTACGTAAAGCTAAATAAAGACATGATGTGCTAGCTTACCGAAATTTGTTTCTCGCGTTTAAAATAAATCGAAGCAAGAATGAAAACGAGCATGATCCCAATCATGTAGAAGAAGGATAGTGTTGGGAAAAACTCGACATACAAACCACCTAAAAATGGACCACTAATGCTTCCAAGACTGAAAGCAATCCCGATCATGAGGTTACCTGCAGGCAGTAAATTACCCGGCAACAGGTCTGTCATATACGAAATACCTAAAGAGAACAGGGATCCTACGAACATCCCCGCTAAAGTAAATAGAATGAAGAGCGCAGTAACCGATGTCTCGAGATATGCTGCCATCAAAAAGCAGGCAATTCCACCGACAAGTACATATAATAATATGCTTCTTCTGCCGAGTCTGTCGCTAAGTATCCCAAGCGGAAGCTGTGTAATGAGACTCCCGATTGCAAAGCAAGGTATAAGTAGTGAGAGTATACCTACATCGTGACCAATCCTTAATCCATAAATTGGGAAGATACTATGTAATGTTGCTTCAAGGAAGCCATATCCAAAACTAGGAAGTAATGCAACCCAGGCAATTTTCCCTGTTTGAATAAAACGTTTAGTGGAACTTGAGCCACTTCCAGAATCATAATCCTCTGCTGGCCACATGTTTCTTACGAATAGCATAAGGGACCAAACTATAATGCTTAAGCCTGCGGATACAAAGAAAGGAAGTGTTTCATGGATAGAAAGCAGCCTTGTCATTAACGGACCGAGCGCAAAGCCTAAGCCGAAAAACATACCATAGTAAGCAATATTGCGACCACGAGTTTCTTTAGTTGCTGTTGTGGTAATCCATGTTTGGGTACCAAAATGAAGCATTTGGTCTCCGATTCCTACCATCATCCGTAGCACAAACCAAAACCATAAAGACTGCCATAATGGAAACAATGCTAAGGAAGCAAATACAAGAAATCCACCTATGATGATTATCGGTTTAAATCCTAATTTTCGCATTGGTTTCTCCATGAACGGGGAGGCAATTAAGACACCAACATACAAACCAGTTGCATGAAGTCCATTGATGGAGGAAGAGATTTGGTTTTGCTCTAGAATAATAGCTAAGAGGGGAAGCAACATTCCTTGAGAAAAGCCTGAAATAGTTACAAGTGAAATTAATATCCAAAATCGTGTTTTAGCTGATACCATGTTGTTCTCCTTCTGTTGGGTTCTCTTTATTCAATTTAATGTCTTTATTTGCAATCGTCAATCATTTAGATTGTAAGATGTTAGGAAAAATCTGTTTTAGGAAATAGTATAGAAAAAGGAGGAGTTTAAGATGGATTTTTATCTTAAAGAAAATGGCATGAGAGCAGAATTACCGTATGGAGAAATTGATATTTCTGGGAATGAAGATTATGGCTATCGTCCTTTCCAATTAATGGTTGCCTCCATAGCTGGTTGTAGTGCATCTGTCTTTCGCAAAATTCTAGAGAAGCAACGTACGGAGATCGCGGATCTACAGGTTCATGCAGAAGTTGAGAGGAACTCGGAAGAAGCCAATCGTATAGAGAAAATAACCCTGAAATACACGGTGAAAGGACGACGTCTTGATCCTGAAAAGTTATATAAAAATATGGAAATAGCTCGTAAAAATTGTTCCATGATAAGGTCAGTCGAAGGGAGTATTATGATAGAGGAGCACATCGATACGGTTGAATTAAGCTAACAATAGAAGATACGAGGTATAAAATTTTTATGTCCGAAAAAACTAGAGGAAAAAGAAGGGACATAAAAATATGAAAAAATGCAATGTTGGTTTTCTATTATTAACTGTACTCGCGTTAACGCTTCTCTTTCCTGTAAGTGGATATAGTAAAGAAAAGAAGGAAGACTTTGAAACACCAAGTCATGTCTTAACCATTTCAAAAGAAAATACATTTCCTAATGCCACAGAGGATCAGGAAGTTATTGAGCCTAGCGAGCTAACACAGGAATTAATGGATGGGTTAAAAATAAAAATTGAGAATCCTGATCTAATTAAAATGCTGAACGAATCTACTATTAACCCATCACCCATTGCTCTAGGATATCGTGGGATGGTCTTTATCGGGAGATGGCCATTAAATTATGAGTCTCTAGAGACAACCATTAACTGGGAATACCAGCAGATAAACAAAAATGAACTCAACAATTTAGGTGGAGAAACAGAGCAGAAGATGAACTATGTACAGCAAGAAGAGAAGGAAGTAAAAGGTGCGTTAACAAATAAAATTGCGAACCCTGATGATATTAAGAGCATGATGTTAATTAAGTCGAAAGAAAAAACAAAACTTCCATTGGCTTACCATACTGTTATCGGTAAAAACACGAAGAAAGATAATTCCTATGCAGTTCCAACTGATAAGCATGCAACTCTAGACTCCTATGCCCCTGCTGTCAATGAGAAGGGACAGGTTACCTTTGGAGAGGTATATATTCAATTAAAAGGCTCTAAAAAGTCCCTCGTGGTAAAAAATGTAACAAAGCAAGGGATAGGCGCATGGATTCCGATCCAAGATCATGTTTCCTTCTCCTATAATGTGAAATAAACGGCTTGTTAGTACGTTTGCTCCAGCCCCGTGCATTATTTGCGGGGTTTTTAGTACTGATAAAGAGACGCACAGGAACTCAAAGTGACGCGGCAAGGACCCGAAGAGGCGCAGCGATCGTTGGGAATGGCGCATCGGGTCCATGAGTGCCGTACCAACATCCAAAGTGCCGCACCACCCCCCCAAAGAAGCGCCGGAAAAACGAACGCGCCATCAATACCAATCCGAGATCACGTTTTATTATCTGGCCCTTCCAGTTAAGGGATGTAGCCCACTCATAAATAGAACCCCAAAATCCATTAAAACGTCTTGACAAATAACACTTCATTGCTTTATCATAATAAAGTATTAAAGCGAATGAATGATTTGGTAATAGAGAAAGGGGAAGAAAAACATGGAATGGGTTGTTATTGTATCTGTTCTCGTAATGACTATCTTAAGTTTATTACGTGTTAATGTCATAATAGCTATTATTGCTGCCTCACTTACTGCAGGATTGATGGCAGGTTTATCTACTGTAGACTCAACTGAATTGCTAGTTAATGGAATGGGCGGAGGAGCCAATACTGCATTAAGCTACATCTTACTTGGAGCATTTGCTGTTGCAATTAGCTATACAGGTATTACTACCATATTAGTTAATTTTCTTATACGTGTGTTAACTGGTAAGAAGACAATGATGCTACTGGTTATTGCAGGTGTCGCGTCCTTATCACAGAATTTAGTCCCGGTGCATATTGCATTTATACCAATTTTAATTCCACCGTTACTGAAATTATTTGATAACATGCGGATGGATCGTCGTGCAGTAGCTACAGCTCTTACTTTCGGATTAAAGGCACCCTATATTATGATCCCGGCAGGCTTTGGATTAATTTTTCACGAAACGATTGTGACGGGTATGACAGAAAATGGCGCGAATATCACAGTTAGTGAGTCAGCGCTATCCATGCTAATACCTGGCTCGGGAATGATAGTTGGACTGCTTATTGCTATTTTCGTTTCTTATCGCAAGGATCGAGATATGCCAGAAGGAGCAGGCGGTATAGAAGCATCAGCCATTATTGAGCAGAAAGCAGTGTCATTTAATCGTAAGCATGTCATGACTTTAATTGCTATAGCAGCAGCTTTAGCAGTACAGCTTATTACCGAAAGCCTTGTAATAGGTGCACTAACTGGCTTAGTACTTATGTTTCTTTTATTGGCAGTACCTTTTAAAAACGGAGATAGAGTCATGTCAGAAGGGATTGCCATGATGGGTACAATCGCAATTGTGATGCTTGTTGCGTCAGGTTATGGGAACATCCTTACTGAAACAGGAGCAGTGCAAGCTTTAGTTGAATCCTCGTCAGGGTTTTTAGATAGTAGTAACCAAGCACTCATTGCTTTTATCTTGCTCTTAGTGGGGTTACTTGTAACCTTAGGTATCGGGTCCTCCTTTGGAACGATTCCAATCCTGGCAGCTCTATATGTGCCTATTTGTATGGCAGCTGGTTTTTCACCAATGGCTACTGCAGCACTAATTGGAACAGCAGGTGCACTAGGTGATGCAGGTTCTCCTGCTTCTGACAGCACGCTCGGCCCAACCTCTGGGTTGAATGCTGACGGAAAGCATAATCACATTTGGGACACCGTTGTTCCTACATTCTTACATTATAATATTCCTTTATTCTTGTTTGGATGGGTAGCAGCAATTATTTTATAAGAGCGGGACTTTTTAAGAAATTGCACATTGTAAGGGTTTCTCTCACGCATAATTAAATAGAAAGGGGAGAAAGTAAGGTAAAAACAGGTGGGTTGTTATGAAGAAGTTGATAATGTTATCCATGGTTGTTTTCCTTAGCTTTCCTCTTTTCCAAATGTCTACTGTACAGGCTGCAGGGTATGGCTGGGGGTATAAAAAGAACTCCAACCATGAGCTTCCGTATATAGGTAAGTACGAAAGTATGCTTGAGGAATACGGAGCCTATTATGCAGATAAAACCGGACAAAAAAATATCTACCTAACCTTTGATAATGGGTACGAAGAAGGCTACACAGATGACATACTGGAGGTACTGAAGAATAAAGATATCCCTGCTACATTCTTTGTGACGGGGCACTATGTAGAGAGTGAACCAGATCTGGTAAAACGGATGGTGGATGAGGGCCATATTATTGGGAATCATTCTTACCATCATCCAGATTTTTCAATCATCACCAAAGATGCGATTAAAGAAGAATTAGAAGAGCTAGAAAAAGCAGTTGCCGAAGTTTCCGATCAAGATGAACTAAAATACTTACGCCCACCTAGAGGGATTTTTAATGAACAAACATTAAAATGGTCTTATGAACTGGGGTATATACACGTGTTCTGGTCTTTAGCCTTTATTGATTGGGAAACAAATAAACAAAAGGGCTGGGAGTATGCGTTTAATCAGATTATGGACCAAGTACATCCAGGAGCAATAGTATTGCTTCATACCGTATCCTCTGATAATGCTCAGGCCTTAGAAAAGCTTATAACAGAGCTAAAAAAGGAAGGGTACTCCTTCAAGAGTTTAGATGATCTCGTTTTAAAAGATAAGCTCCCAGATCCCGTTTACGGGTATGAGTGAACTAGAAAAGACTGAGGGGTAGTCCTTCAGTCTTTTTCCTTAGCTAAAAAAATAGGTGTTTCTTCCATCTTCTTTTGCCTTATATAATGCAATATCTACCTGTTTTAATATTTCCTTCGCTGTAATTCCTTTATTTGAAGCTATGGCAATACCAATACTTGTTGTTATCCTGATTTGTTTGCTATTTACATGAACAGGGATTTGCATCTTTTCATAGATAAGATTAGCAAGATTGATGGCAGGTTGTTTAACGTCTGCTGGCAATTCAAGCAAAATGATAAACTCATCCCCTCCATATCTTGCCACAGTGCCCGTAGTACTAACACAGTGGGAAAGCTTTGTCGCAAAGTCTTTAATCACCGTATCCCCTGCATCATGCCCCAACTTGTCGTTGATATCCTTAAAGTGGTCAATATCGAGCATTAGAAGTGCAAAATGCCTTTGCCTGTGTATAAGATTTTCCAGTGCATATTCTAGTCGCGCATCAAAGTGCCTTCTATTTGGCAAATCGGTAAGTGGGTCATGTAACGCGATATATTTAAGCTTTTCTTCATACTGTTTTTGTAGGGTGACGTCTTTAAAGATAGCAAAAACACCGGTCGTTACGCCTTCCATTATAATAGGAGTGAACTTCACGATAATTTTCATTTCCTCACCAGACTTAGCATAGACAGTTAATTGTGATTCCTTCGCTTTTCGCTTTAATGCTGCCTCAAACCCTTTAATTGCCGTAGGTATTTCACGAGGAATTACATATTTGTAAAAGTTCTCTCCAATCAAATCTTCTTCTGTATAGCCTGTTATGGTTTCTACAGCAAGGTTCTTAGAAATGATACGACCATTTGTATCAATGGAAAGCACTGCATCAAGGTTGTATTCAAACAGCGATTGGTACCGTTGTTGGTTTTGGAAGAGCAGATTGCTTGATGTTTGTACCTCTTCTTGGGCCTTTTTTTGAATCGTAACATCCTTTACAACGGCTGCAAGGTGCGTACAAAGACCAGATTCATCATGCAGGGGCGTCACACGTGTTTCGGAATAAAAACGTTCCCCATTAGGAGCAAGGAAAGAGTCTTCATACGTAATAGACGTACCTATATCAATCGCTCTTTGATACTCTTGGTTAAGGTATACGGCCATCTCTTTCGGAAGTACGGCCTCAAGGGTTTTTCCTATAGTTCGTTCTCCAAGACCGGTATGGGTACTTGCTGAATGATTCATAAACTCATATTGAAAAACAGGGCCAGGCAATACGTTCATCACAAACACCATGTCCCGAATGCCTTCCATCAGTACTCGGTCATAAGAAATAGAAGGATAGTGATTCATGGGCATCGTATCTCCATATTCATGCATTTAACAAACGGTAAGCCTATTCTGTTTTTCATATCTAATTTATTATAATTCATAGTCTTTGAGTACCTCATTTTTATAGCCTCATTTCAAATACTGTCTTCATATTGATTAAACTTGGCTGTTACCCAAATAGGCACAAGGGTTTCCTGTGAAAAAGTCGGTATCAGGTAACTCCTCGTTTTCATCTTTTAACCTAGTTAGTTCCGCCATAAGCACGTGCAGTTTATCTTCTTCTCCTGTACGAAACTGTATCCCGTAAATAACATAAGATTGCTTTGTCTCTTGTTGCCATACAGGGGAGCCGGTCAGGCAATAGGCTTCACCCATAATAGAAAAAGAAAATTCAAATGCTATATCGGATGGTACAGGCAAGATAACGGATGTGATAATTCGGATCCCTTTTGAACTGATATCCTTTATTAATATCTTTGCTGAGCCTAGTTCAATCTCTTGTTTATCATATTCCGAGATAATTAATTTTCCTTTGAGCCAGTGGTTGAACTGGTACCTTGCACTTTCCCTTCTGTCCTTTAGCGGCATGTCTTGTTTTTGGCTTTCCTTTGGGATGAGGTAGCCATCCTGTAACAATTCTTCAAAGTCTGGTAAAGGGACAGGCTTGGAAAAGTAGTAGCCCTGGATAAGATCACAATTTCTTTCTTTCAAAAATTCATATTGTGCTTTTTCTTCCACACCCTCTGCCACTATTTGCATACCAATTTCCTTAGCTAAGTGCATGACAGCAGAAACGATAGCGGCATCCTTTTTGTTTGCAGAAGTAATATTTTGGATGAAAATCTGATCGATTTTAATAATATCTGCTTCAAATTCATGTAGGTAATTTAAAGAGGCATAGCCTGTACCAAAATCATCTATGGCTATTTTTATGCCGAGTTTACGAAGCTCCTCTAGCGTCTTGAGTACACCTATCTCGTTCTTTAATAAGGAGCTCTCTGTTATTTCTATCTCGAGCATGGAAGCAGGAATTCTATATAGAGCTAGCTGTCCTTCAACCAACTCAACAAGACCTCGCTTTAATAAACGAATGGGCGAAAGGTTAATCGATATTGGGATGACAGGATACCCTGCTTCTCTCCAACGCCATAGCTGGGCACATGTTTTTCGAATTACCCAATCACTAATGTGGTGAATGAGATGGTTTTCTTCAGCCAGCGGGATAAATTCATTCGGAGGGACCATCCCCCAGTCACGGTGATTCCATCTTATAAGCGCTTCTGCACCTTTTATTTTTCCAGTAGCAGCTTCTACTTGAGGCTGGTAGTACAATTCGAATTCTTCATTTACAATTGCTCTTCGCATATCTTTTTCCAATAAGAACTTTTTGTAAGAAGAAATATCCCTTGAGAAAGAATAGAATTGATAGTTGTTACTACCTTGTTGCTTGGCATGATAAAGGGCGGAATAAGCATTTTCCAATAACCTTAACTTACTTGTACCATCTTCAGGATAAAAGCTGATCCCCACACTTGTGGTTATATGTAGTTCATAATCCTTTACCATTAAAGCTTTTCCAATCGATTGTATGGTCTGCTGTGCAAGATCAAATACTTCTTCTTTTCCATTATAATGGTGAACAATCATAACAAAATCATTGTTGTTTAATCTTGCAAGATAGCCAGTTGATGGTACGATCTCTCTGAGGCGTTCAGCTAGCTGGTGTATAACCATATCTCCAACTTGATAACCAAGCGAGTGGTTAATTACATTGAATCTGTCAAGGTCTAGATGGAGAATGGCAAATGGTTGATCTTCGATAATAAGCTTGTCCACTGTTTCATGTAAGCTTTGTTGATTGGGGAGATCGGTTATCTCATCATGTGTGGAGATATAACGCAGGTGATCTTGCATCTGCTTCTCCTCCGTAATGTCCACTAAAACACCGAATAAATGCGTGATTCTTCCGTCTTCATTAACCCATGGGATTGTTTGGTCATAAACCCATTTGATAGAATGGTCTCCGCAAATGATCTTATATTTATGTTTAATAGGGTTCCCTTTCATAAGCTGGTCCTGTTTTTTATATACCTTATCCTGAAAGTCAGGATGAATGATATTTTCCCAAACAGCGGGGTCCTCATATATTTTTTCTAGTGGGATCTGAAGTAAGTCAACAAGCTGCTCAGAGGCAAGGGTGACTTTGTTTGTATTAAATTCTTTCATCCATATACCGCCGTCAAGGTTATTAAACATATGGACCATACTATTCAGTGTATTACGAAGCTCTACCTCCAGATTTTTCTCTTCCGTGTAATCCATCACCACACCAATTAATTTCCATGGAGCATTATTCTGCCACAAAACCTCTGCTTGCACCCTTAAGTAACGGAGCTTGTCTTCATCTCTTTCATGATAGATTCTATAATCCACTTTATAGGATTTTCCTTCTGTTAATGCAAGCTTATATATGGAACTGATTTTATCACGATCATCAGGATGGATATAACGCAATAATAGTTTGTTCATTGTCACGTCTTCCGATTTCGGCAGCCCAAAAATTTCATAAAAGGACGGGGAACAGAAAAGATCATCGTCAGGTATTAGATATTCCCAGCTTCCTACAGAAGCCACTTTTTGCGCAGCGATAAGGTGTGTTTTGTGTTTCTTCAATTCTTCGGCTAGTTCCTTGATCTCACTTGTATCCTCAATAATAATATAAACACCATTTATCTTATCAGACCCCCAAATGGGCACAAAGGTGAGACAAGCATGAATAATTTCTCTTTTAGAATATTCCTCAATTGCTATTTCGTGTCTTTCTGAAACACCATGTAGTGCTTTTTGAAAGGCATCAACAAGCGTGCTTTTATAGGACTTTGGAATCAAGTCCATAAGATTCACTTCATCCATTGAAGGAATGCCAAGAAACTTCCCAATACTATCTTTGTTTTTTGATAGAATTTCCCCTTGTGGTGAAAAGGCAATAATTAAATCAGGATGATGCATAGCAAGGGAAGCGTAATAATTAAGTAATTCCTGTTTTATGTTCGCATTTTCTTTGTTGGACGATTCTGTGTTGGGTGGAACGGAAAACAATTTCCCCAAAGAACCTTCTTTATCAAAAGATGTCATATGCTAACCCCATTTTCGGAAGTTTATAATAAGAATTTAACAATTAAGAACAGTATAATATACCCAAAAATAAATTGAAATAGCTAACAATATGGAAATTAGTAGTGCAAATCTTAAAGCGTTTAAATTTTTATAAAATTTTGATATGATAGATAAAATTAGGTGAGGAGGGGATTTGATGGAAAAACAGGATTTAATTGCTCCACAGTCATATAACATCGTGATGGAAGTGGAACGCTTTGCAAAAGAGACAGGCAGGAAGGCTCTGATTTGGGAAAATGAAAATGGTGACCGAAAAGAACTCACCTATAATAAGTTAATAGAAAATGCAAATAAAATTGGTAACGCTTTCCTGGAAAATGGTCTAAAAAAAGGTGACAAGCTACTTGTCATGATCCCCAAGGTAATAGACGCGTATGAAGTGTACCTTGCAGCATTAAAGACTGGTATCATAATCATTCCTTGTTCAGAAATGTTGAAGGTTAATGACTTACAGTACAGGGTCACACATGCCGAGGTAAGTGGAATAGTAAGCTACCATCCATTCGTCGAACAATACGAGGGGATCGAGCAATTATCATCACTAAAACGTTTTGTAGTAGGGGAGCAAGCTGACAATTGGATGTATTTAGATGAATTAAAAAAGGAAGCATCTGCTACGCTTGAGATTGCCAAAACTTCACGTGATGATATTGCGTTTTTACCATATACTTCTGGGACAACAGGGAATCCCAAAGGGGTTGTCCACACGCATGGTTGGGGTTTTGCTCATTTAAAAACTGCTTCTGAAAACTGGCTTTGCATTAAAGAGGGTGACAAAGTATGGGCTACGGCTGGACCAGGTTGGCAGAAGTGGACCTGGAGTCCTTTTCTATCGGTGTTGGGATCAGGAGCTACAGGCTTTGTTTATCACGGTAAATTTAATGCGAAGAAATATCTGCAACTCCTGGAGGATAATGAGATTAACGTTCTGTGCTGTACACCAACAGAGTACCGGATGATGGCAAAACTCAATAATCTTGATACGTATCAACTACCAGCTTTGCATAGTGCAGTTTCCGCTGGTGAACCGTTAAATGTAGAGGTTATCGATACATTTAAGAAGCATTTTAATATCATAGTAAGAGATGGCTACGGACAAACAGAAAATACATTATTACTTGGAGTAATGAAAGGGATGGAAGTAAAACCAGGGTCTATGGGTAAGCCAACACCAGGGAATGATGTAGAAATCATAGATGAGTCGGGTGCTCCACTAGGTGTGAACAAGGTAGGCGATATTGCAGTGAAACTGGATTGCCCTGCATTATTCCGTGAATATTATAAAGATAGTGAACGCACAAAAATGACACAGCGCGGAGAATATTATGTAACAGGAGATCAAGCTTCCAAGGATGAAGATGGCTATTTTTGGTTTGAGGGTAGAAGTGATGATATTATTATAAGTTCCGGTTATACGATCGGGCCTTTTGAAGTAGAGGATGCTCTCGTGAAGCACTATGCTGTACAAGAATGTGCAGTGGTCGCAAGTCCGCATGAGGACCGTGGAAGTATTGTAAAAGCCTTTGTCGTCTTGAGAGAGGACGTTCAGCCAGATGAAGCATTAATAAAAGAGCTTCAAGACCATGTAAAAGAAACGACAGCCCCTTATAAATATCCAAGGGAAATAGAGTTTATTAAAGAGCTGCCAAAAACTACGTCTGGTAAGATTAGACGAATTGAACTGCGTAATAAAGAAAAGGAAAAGGTGTAAAAACCGGCTAATATAGTTGTAATTTGCAGGACGGGTTCTAGTTTTTAGATCCGTCCTATTTTTGTTGTATATATTTGAGGCGGGGTGCAAATTAACTAGTTGAGTGGTTTAATTTACAAGAGGTGCGGTTAAGCGATAACCTGGAGAGGTTCAATTAACCGGCTGACCGGTCCAATCGACCAATAGGCAGCTCCAATCGGCCACACGGCAGTTCCAATCAACTGCATGAGCGTCTCAATTAACCATACAAAGCCTCCAAATCGTTCCCATGCGCCTCCCCCTAAAAATTTTAAACAAAAGACTTGAAAGTCAAAATAGGTCAGAGTATAATATGAATCAAAGGTCAAATATAGTCAAAGTCAAATTTGATTAACATTTGATTTAAATAGTCAAGGAGGAATGGAAAATGCTTTGTCAAAACTGTGGTGAAAACCAAGCAAATATAAATGTCGCAATGAAAATGAATAATGAAATGTCTGAATTGCACCTTTGTAACGATTGCTTTCAAGAAATCCAAGGACAAATGATGAATTCTAATGATTTCTTCTCTAATTCACCTTTTGGAAATGCAGAGCAAGCATTTTCTCAGAATTTTTCTCAAGGTAATAGTAAAGCAGGTACAAAAACAAAAGAGAAAAAGAATAATCGTGGCAATGGCTTAATTGACCAATTGGCGAAAAACGTGACCCACGCTGCAAGAGCAGGTCTAATCGACCCTGTTATTGGACGAGATAATGAAGTAAAACGTGTCATTGAGACTTTAAATAGAAGAAATAAAAACAACCCAGTATTAATCGGGGAACCAGGTGTCGGGAAAACTGCCATTGCTGAAGGGCTGGCATTGAAAATTAGTGAAGGAAATGTTCCAGCTAAGCTAATGAATAAAGAGATTTATATGCTAGATGTTGCATCTCTTGTAGCTAACACTGGAATACGTGGTCAGTTTGAAGAGCGAATGAAAAAACTTATTCAAGAAGTTCAAGAGCGCCAGGATGTTATTCTATTTGTTGATGAAATCCACCAAATTGTAGGTGCAGGAACAGCTGAAAGCTCGCAAATGGATGCAGGAAATATCCTTAAGCCTGCACTAGCAAGAGGAGAACTTCAACTAATTGGTGCAACAACCTTAAAAGAATACCGTCAAATTGAAAAGGATGCTGCATTGGAACGTCGCTTACAACCGATTATTGTGAAAGAGCCATCTGCTGAAGAGGCAGTCCAAATTCTTCACGGGATCAAGGATCGCTATGAGGCATATCATGAGGTCCGTTATTCTGATGAAGCCATTCAGGCGTTTGTAACGTTATCAAACCGTTATATCCAAGATCGTTTTCTACCAGATAAAGCGATTGACCTAATGGATGAAGTCGGGTCAAGGCTAAACCTTGCGAATGCGGAGAAAGACTCTAATTCGATTAATCAGCGCTTGGAAGAAATAATTAAAGAAAAAGAAGAAGCTGCTGAGAGAGAAGACTATGAAAAAGCAGCGAACTTACGCTATCAAGAAATTCAACTACAGAAGCAATTAGAAAAAGCAAAAGATGAAGAACAGGTAATAGATGTAGATTTATCTGATATTCAACTGATTGTAGAAGAAAAGACAGGTATTCCTGTTACAAAGCTTGCAGCAGATGAACAAATGAAATTGAAAAACATGGGAGAAAATCTCCGAGCTAAAGTTATTGGACAGGACGAGGCCGTCAACAAAGTAGCGAAAGCAATTCGCCGCAGTCGTGCTGGCCTGAAATCCAAATATCGTCCAATCGGCTCCTTCCTTTTTGTTGGACCGACTGGTGTCGGGAAAACCGAATTAACAAAATCACTAGCTGAGGAACTGTTTGGATCTAAAGAATCGCTTATTCGCCTTGATATGAGTGAATATATGGAAAAACACGCAGTCTCCAAAATTATCGGTTCACCTCCTGGTTATGTTGGTCATGAGGAAGCTGGTCAGCTAACAGAGCGTATTAGAAGAAATCCTTATTCCATTCTTCTTCTTGATGAGATTGAAAAGGCTCATCCAGATGTGCAGAACATGTTCCTGCAAATTATGGAGGACGGGCATCTAACAGACTCTCAAGGCCGAACAGTCAGCTTTAAGGAAACCGTCATTATTATGACAAGTAATGCTGGTACAGGAGTAAAAGAAGTAAACGTCGGATTTAATAGTGCACAGCATGATGCAGTTTCTACTTTAGAAAACCTTGGTGCATATTTTAAACCAGAGTTTCTTAACCGTTTTGACTCCATCATCCAGTTCAATGAATTGGAAGAAGCGCATCTGTTAACTATTGTCGACTTAATGATCAATGATCTGCAAAAAAATATGGAAGAAAATCATATAACTATTTCGATTTCTGATGAAGCTAAACGTCAACTTGCTAACCTGGGTTATGATCGTCGCTTTGGTGCACGACCGTTACGTCGGGTTATCCAAGATAAGATTGAAGATCAACTAACAGATTTAATCTTAGAAGAGGTTACTATTGAACACGTTGAAGTAACTGTTAAAGAAGAGGATATCGTTGTAGAAAAAGCTTAAAGAATTAGGCGCTGGACAAAAAATGTTCAGCGTCTTTTTTATTAGATACTAACTCGTAGTCCAACCTTTCCCCCTCTTCCCCACTGATTGTTAGTTGAACGAATCGGGGTGCTAGCGTCCGTTTACTCCCACTTAAATATTACTGTTTCTCTTCATGTTTTGAAGTGGAAGTCTTACGGACGCACCGGGATAAATACTTCCCAATTGTTGAAAACTAACCCTATTACGAAACAGAGGGTGTCTACATGTGTTGTCATAAACGTCTAATTACCATTTTACTTCTTTTTGCTTATTTCATACTCCTTTCGCTACCTGTCTCGGCTGAAGTTAAACCTGGATTATTAAAGGTGCACTTTCTTGATGTAGGGCAAGGGGATAGCATTCTAATGAATACACCGTCAGGAAAAAACATTTTAATTGATGGAGGGCCTCCGGGTTCTGGGAAAAAAATAATTGCTTATTTGAAGGAAAAACAAATAGATAGGATAGACTTATTGATTACAACCCATCCAGATATTGATCATATAGGTGGCCTGCCTCAAGTATTAAAAAAGGTGAAGGTAAAGCAGGTAGTTGATTCTGGGAAACTCCATACAACTCGGACGTATGCAAAGTACATCCAGCAAATTATAAAGCATGACATACCTGTTAGGCTGGCTGAAAAAAATGAATTATTAAGGATAGACCCACTGCTAACGATACGGATATTGAATACGTATGGGAATTCGAAGAACAACAACCAATCATCGATTGCGTTAAAAGTGACATACGATGACATTGATCTTCTATTAATGAGTGATGTTGAAATGAAACAGGAAAAAGAATTTTTGAAATCGTATGATGTCAATGCGGAAATTATTAAAGTAGCACATCATGGATCAAATACAAGTTCCTCACTTGATTTTTTAAAGGCCGTATCCCCTGAGACAGCAATTTTGACATATAGTATTGAAAATGATTACGGGCATCCAGTTGATCGGGTTATCCGTAATTTGTACAAAGTAAAATCAGATATTTACTCCACCGCTGTCTTTGGTGACTTAGAAATTAGGTCGGATGGAAAAAGTTATTTGGTGCTCCCAAGTAGAGATCCCCTATCAAATATTAGAAAAGAAGCAGGATAGTTATTTACAATTTAATACAAAAGTGATATCATAATGATACAAAACAGTGGGGATGGTGTAGTCTTATGATGAAAGAGAAAAATGCTTGGATGATGAATGGTTTTTTAGGTATTGTTCTTATTGCTGCATTGCTAGCAGGTACAGTGTTCAGCTTTGTTGAGCAACAATTTATGATCGGTGGTTTATGTCTTATTGTTGCGGTAACATTAGGTAGTGGTATTACACTTGTACAACCGAATCAATCAGCGGTAGTAATTTTTCTCGGGAAATACATGGGGAGTATTCGTAGAGAAGGGATTGTCATTACGGTACCTTTTTCGGTTAGGAAAACCATTTCATTACGTGTACGAAACTTTAACAGTAAACGTTTAAAGGTAAATGACGTAAATGGGAACCCAATAGAAATCGCTGCAGTTATCGTGTTTAAAGTTGTAGATGCTGCAAAGGCAGTGTTTGATGTGGATCGCTACGAACAGTTTGTAGAAATCCAAAGTGAAACAGCAATTCGCGCTGTTGCTACAAAGTATCCATATGATACATTTAAGGATGTTGAGCTTACCTTAAGAGGAAATGCTGAAGAAGTATCATCTCAATTGACGTCAGAATTACAGGATCGCTTGACCGTAGCTGGAGTAGAAGTAATTGAAGCAAGACTTACACATTTGGCTTATTCCACAGAAATCGCCCAGGCGATGTTGCAAAGACAGCAGGCAAGCGCAATCATTGCTGCACGCAAACAAATTGTAGAAGGTGCAGTTGGAATGGTGCAGGATGCAATTTTGCAGCTTGAAAAAGATGGCGGAATGGAATTAGATGATGAAAGACGCGTTTCCATGGCAAATAATCTTCTCGTATCTATTGTTTCAGACCATGGCACCCAGCCGGTAATTAATACTGGATCGTTGTATCAATAAATTCTTTAAGTAAAAGAGGGTTTCTATGCCTAAGAAGAAGAACTTTCCGCTTCGAATTGATCCCAAGCTTTATGACATACTGCAGTCATGGGCAAAGGATGAATTCCGCAGTGTTAATAGTCACGTCGAGTTTTTGCTTCGGGAAGCAGCAAAAAAATCCGGAAGATTACCAAAAAGTGAAGATAAAAAAATAGGTGAAGATTAGAACCTGTACATGGATTGTACAGGTTCTTTTTTTGCATTTGGAGCTCCTGTAAAGGGGATCGAGAACACTGTGAAGTGAACCGTGATCATAGCAAAGTGAATCGTCATCCCTAAAAAGTGAAACCAAAGCAGAGCAAAGTGAATCGTCAGCGCCCAAAAGTGAAACCAAAGCAGAGCAAAGTGAATCGTCTGCACCCAAAAGTGAAACCAAGTAAAGCAAAGTGAATCATCAGCCCGAAAAGTGACACCAAGCAGAGCAAAGTGAATCATCAGCCCCCAAAAGTGAAACCACACCACTCCAAAGTGACGCCATAGCTCCCCAAAATGGAACCTTCATCCTACAAATTTAACCGAGCCTTTCCGCCATTCGGTCGCAAGTTCGCAAAATTAACTTAAACTAATCAAATACCTCTTGACTTTTATGTTCTTTAGTTATATGGTTAGTTACATAAGTAATTAACCAAATAACAAAGGTGATGAGATGAAAAATAACTTAGATGAAACGAAACCCATTTTTCTTCAGATTAAAGAACAGCTGGAAGACTCTATTTTAAGTGATTCCATTAAGGCTGGGGAGCGGGTTCCTTCAACAAATGAATTTGCATCCTATTACCAGATCAATCCAGCTACAGCAGCCAAAGGGATTAATGAGCTGGTAATGGAAGAAATACTCTATAAGCGAAGAGGTGTAGGGATGTTTGTTACAGAGGACGCCAAAGAAATTTTAATAAAAAAGCGTAAGCAGACGTTTTACAATCACTATATTCAACCATTGCGACAGGAGGCAGCTAAGCTGCACATCAGTAAAGAAGAACTGCTTGAGATGATTCAAAAGGGGGATGAGACAGATGAAGATTGAAGTGAAAAACCTAACGAAAAAGTATAAGGATAAGCTGGCATTAAACGACATTTCATTCACATTAGAAGGTCCTAAGCTTTACGGACTTTTGGGAAGAAATGGGGCAGGAAAGACGACTTTTATGGATATTCTTGCTGGTAATATCCGTGCAAGCAAGGGAGAAATTTTAATAGACGGAGAAGTTCCCTTTGATAATCAGAAGCTAACGGAATCCGTTTGCCTCATTAAAGAAGGGCAAAACTTCAAAAGAGACTTAACGGTGAAAAATGTGCTTAAAATTTATTCCTACTTTTACCCCAAATGGGATCAAAATCTGGCTGATGAATTAATAGAGTTTTACGATCTAAATAAAAATGCCAGGGTAAAGTCATTATCCAAAGGGATGGAATCCTCACTTGGTATTATTGTGGGGCTCGCAAGCAAAGCGCCAATTACGGTATTTGATGAGCCTTATATTGGCCTTGATGCAGCCGCCAGAAAAAAATTCTATGAACTTCTTTTAGAAGAATTCGAGACAGATAAACGAATGATTATTTTATCCACACATTTAATTGATGAGGTTAGTCTCATGTTTGAAGAGGTGTTGATTATACAAAAAGGCTCCCTTGTGATGCAGGAAGAAGCAGAGTACTTACGGAACAATACATGTGCGGTTACTGGAACAAGAGATGAAGTCAAAACATTTATCCAAGGAAAAGAAGTGCTCGAAACGAAGGAACTGGCCGGTGTAATGACAGCATATGTTTATGGAAATGCAGCGGATGCTAAATCGCAAGGGCTTCGTGTAGAGAGTATACCAATTCAAGAATTGATGATCTATCTAACCGAAGGAAAGAAGGGAGCATAACAATGGGGAGACAATTTAAAGGACTATTATATTTCTTTAGCTCGAATGTACGTCATTCCTTACTGATTTTTTGGACCATTTTAATGAGTATTCTTGTAGTAACCTTAACTATTTCCTATTTTCTATTGAACGTGGAAGGTGAAATGGCCTTTTCTCTTACAGCACCAATGTATGTTTATTGCGGTATCATGGGTTTTATAACAGTAAAGGAAATGGTGCCTTTCTCAATTAAGATGGGGGCTACTAGAAAAAATTTATATGTAGTAATAGCTATCTTCTTTTTACTATTATCTTTATTTAAAGCTATTGCTGGCACGATCATTCAGGTCCTTGTTACCAACATGAATGAGGAAATAGGGTTAAACAACTTTGATTTTCTTCACCTAGCTCAATTTATAGACGATACGTGGTATACACGCGTAGTAATTGACACAGCTGTCATGTTTTTCTTTTTAACACTTATGTTTCTACTTGGTTTATTGTTTTATCGGTTTGGCTTTGCAGGTGCAGGTTCAGTTCTAGGAATTCTGCTTGTAGGGTTGCTGCTCTCTATTGCAAAAGGATGGGCTTGGGACTTTATTACAAATATAGTGGAATCATTTGGCATGACGTTCTTTTTACAAATGACCATTATGAGTATCGTGTTTTATGTATTATCCTTCTTCCTTGTAAGACGTATCACAATTTAAAAACCAGAATGTTTAAGCCGAACAACTCTCTGTTCGGCTTAAAGTTTCATTTATCCATTCTGTTTCCGACGAAAGCTATAAACCGACAAAGCCACAAGGAGCATGCTTAAGGCCAGAGAAGTAAAGGCAGTGCCGAGTAGCTTGTCAGAAATCGTACCCGTCCGTAACAACTCATGAATGTAGGTGGATAAATGACCTGGACTCCATGTGAGAACATGACCAGTCACCTGTGTTAACAGACTAAGAAGCATAACCGAAACAATGGTTAAAAACACGACAATCCCAGGTCTCGAGACAAATGTATTAAAGAGAATAGCCAGACTGATAACGAGTAAAAACCAAAGGCCGTAGAAGAAAACTCCTTTCGCCCATATCATAAAAGGCAAGCTACCATACAAAATGTTTGTGTAATACCATCCTGCAAACAAACCAATAGTGGAAGAAGCCCCAACTAACACAATTAACGATGCCCATTTAGTTGTAATGTAATTTGTATAGGAAACAGGCTTTACTAGAATGAGTTCTGATACGCCACTAGCTTTTTCGCCCGCAATCGTATTCATAGCTAAAAATGCTACTAATAAAACGCCTAAGGTACTATATTGGCTTAAGCTCATCATGATGATTTCCGCTGGGGCATAATCAGGAAGCTCGATAACGGTTCCATCTGGAAACCCACCTGCGGATTGGATGATCTCTGGAAGGTAATAAGTTGATATGGGATCCATAACGGCAAGTATTATAAATACGATTGGTACCCAAATCCATTTTTTATTTCGCCAGCTCTCCAGCATCTCTTTCCGAAACATCGTAAACCATTGCATCATTGCTTCACCACCTTCATAAAAATATCTTCCATTTCAGCTTTATTTAATGAGAAACCAATGAGCGGCCAATCCTCTTGACCAGCCTTTTCTAAAAGGGTTTTTCGCAATAGGGTTAAATCATCTGCTATAACAGCTATACTTGTTTGGTTTACTTTTACTTCCGTCACAAAAGGGATTTTATGAATCCTTTCTTCATATTGCTGCACATCCTGGCTATTTTGAAACTCAAGTTCAATCACGTCTGTTTGGTATTTTTTCCTCAATTCCTGCATGGTACCGGACTCAATAAGCTTGCCTTTATGAAGGAGTAGCATCTCATCACTAATCGCATCAGCATCACTTAAAATATGTGTGGAAAAGAGAATAGTCATTGACTCTTTCAACTCTTTCATGAGTGTCATTACATCTCTTCTACCGAGCGGATCGAGTGATGATACTGGCTCATCTAAGATTAGGACCTTTGGTTGGTGAATCAAGGCCTGAGCTAATCCAAGTCTTTGTTTCATCCCCCCAGAATAGCCACTAATCCGCTTGTTTTTTGCCTCTTCTATACCAACTTTTTTCAACACCTTATCAGCAGTTTTTGTAGCCTCGACTTTTGAAAGAAGGGATAACTGGCCACTATAAATAAGAAATTCCCTCCCCGTCATCCAATTGTAGAAGACGGGGTATTGTGGCAGGTAACCAATGTATTTCCGAGAGTCAACATGGTTCACGATATTATCTAAACTTACGTCCCCATTAGTGGGGGATAGGAGACCTGAAAGCATCCGCAAAATGGTTGTTTTACCAGCTCCGTTAGGGCCAATCAACGCAATACATTTTCCTTCTGGCAGCGAAAAGCTGACATCGTCCACAGCGGTGTGTGTGCCATATTTTTTGGTAACATGGGTAGCAGATAAAACCGTCATTTAATTATTTCTCCTTCCAAAGATAAAATAGGCGATTGGACCAATTGTATTGAGAACAACTACAATTAAAATCCACATTCCCTTTCGACCGTTCACATTATCTGTCTTAATTAAATCAACAAGTGCAATAACCATTAATATGGCTTGAATAATAAGAAATGGTGCAATAATTGCCCAGTCGATATTTTCGAAAAGCTCTTTCATGGTCAAATGCTCCTTTCATTACATAGATAATAGTAAAGGAATACCTGCAGCTAAGAGGATGATGCCAAACAGTATAATCCATACGAGTGGTCGCGCCATATTCACTGTCCAGCCGATGCCAAATCGCTTTTCAAGAAACAAGGCAGGGTCATTCTTATTAAAATAGAATTGGCCAAGCTTCCAATAACGATCATCATCTCTATCCACATAGCTACTGTTATTAAGGGCTTCTTTCCTGACACGACTGCCACCTTGACCTGTAGTGATGGAGAGAAGTAGTGCAGCAATAATCATCCCACCGGTTAATACAAGAGGAGCCCCAACTAGCAGATCCGATTTGATAGGCTGATAAAAGGAGTATTGAATAAAGGAAAACAAAAGCGTTAAACCATAACTCGTTATCACGATAAAGGCGGACCATCTTCTTCTGAAAACTCGATTTTGTTCAGCAGAAGACTCAGGGTTATCTGCATCAATCTGTTGCTTTGCTTTTGTAATGATTATATTGACAAACAAAAAGAGACAAGCAAGGAAAACTTGCATGATTGGCATCAATAGGATGACTTTATAAGATGTGTCTGCCGTGTTCGTTATATTACCGGAAAAGTCATATTGCATGGGAATCGTGTCAGGCAACGTGTCGTAATAAATGAAAGATAAGGCAGCGGTAATAAATGCGATTATAAAAGATGGGATGAACCATAGATTGCTAACGGAAAGCTTTTGCCGGCGAAAACGCAGATCAATAGAAAGTTGTTGCTTTTTATTTCTAACCCATCCTTCTTCTGCTTTCCGCTGCTTTACTTGCCTGTGGAAATGCAAGTATAAGAAAAAGCTGATCATCATGTAACCAAGTATGATGGCGCCAAGTAGTATGCTAAGTGTGGTCTCATTGTTACTTGTAGTACCAAATCCAATAAATATAATCGTAACGATCAAACTAACAAAGCCAACAGTGATGGCATACTTCTTACGGTATTGTTTCATTTCATTGGTATGATAGATTTCCTCTGGTATGGAAACACCAAAGCTTTCTGTTTTTCTCGTCAAATATGGGATAAACATCATGATAATAAAAACTGGAGCGATCGTAAAAAAGAATAATAATAGAATAAATGTCATGTTTTTTCACCTTCCTCTTTAAATTCGTTAAATAGCTCCTGGCATTGCTTTAAAAACTCCTCTTCGGAAACCTGACGGCAAATGGATTCTGCAACGAAGGGACGAAGCTTTTTCTGTACTTGTTCCATGTAAGAAACATCTGCTTTTTCGACCCCATCCGGATGAATGACTACTCCTTTTTGTCTATGAATAAGGATAAAGCCTTCTTGCTTTAAATGCTGATATGCTTTGTTTACAGTGTGCAGATTGATGCCAATATCTGCTGCCATTGCTCTTACTGAGGGGAGCGGATCACCAGGCGAAAGGTTTTTCTTGGCTATCCCCTCAATGATTTGATGGATTAATTGAGTATAAATAGGTTCATCTGATTCAAAATCAAGGCGAATAAACATGTAGATAACCCTTTCTGTCTTTTTATGTTCTAACTGTTATACACATAATATAACAGATAAACTTAAAGTGCAATATAAAAAGCGTATGAGATAAACTCACATTCGCTCGTCTTTTAAAAAATATGTCTTTTTTCTTATTCTTGGACCTTCAAAAATTCAACTGACTCGTCATTGCTTCTTAGTTAACGTAAAAAAAAGAACTGATATCTAAAATCAGCTCTTTTCTTATAACTGTTCGTATTGGTCTAACAAAGTTTCGAGGATCTTCTGAATCGACTCTTGTTTCTTTTCTGGTAAAGCTTGGATTCTGTTTAGAGATTCCTTCATTTTGGGATGCGAACGTAAATAGTCGACATTTTGGTATAGGTCTTGGTCGAGACCAGCTTTATTCTGTCCATAGACTCGTTGGAAGTCTTTTAGCATTTCTTGCTCATACGCAAAGCTACCTGTGAGATGGTCCAGTGAGAGCTCAAATAACGAAGCAATTTTAAGTAATGAGGCGATATCTGGCACCGCAGTCCGGTTCTCCCATTTTGTTACAACAGATCGGGAAATGGCTAGTTTGTCGGCTAAATCTTGTTGAGTCCAGCCATTTTGCATTCTAAAATGTTTTATATTTACTGCGAGTTTTTCTAATTTCATTTGCACCACTAACTTTCTAATCTGTAGCTTTTTGTATCTTTCATACTATCATGACGGAAAGAAACAGAAGGGGAATCGTTTGTTCTTATATAGAACATATAGTAAAATGTTCTTATATTGAACTTATAAGAGGTGAATAAAATGGTGAGTTGTATGATTCTTAGGCATCCTACGATATCTAACTTAACGAAGTGCAAGATGTTGCGTTTCCTTTTCTATAAAGTTAATTTTGAGATCCATGTGGTGAAACAAGACACGGTTGTTATCTATGTATGGAATATCCAGCAAACGGAGCTTTGGCAAGCAGCCTTGATGGTTGCAGTGACGGATATAGAAGTTGGCTATGGAAAAGGATTTAGTAAACATGAAGCAAGAAAAAAAGCAGACCATGTGTTAAGTAAATGGGGTCACATTCCAGTATCTACAAGAGAAGAAGACGGATATTCTGGTAGCTTTGGTACCTAAAAAACATAAAATAAAAAAAGAATCAAAGCGGTTAGCTTCGATTCCCTCTTTGTGACAGCTGCTGATAAACTCGATCTGCTTGCTTAAATTCTTTCTGATAGAGAACTTCTTGTGTCTTTGATAGGAATTTCTCATGCTGCTGCATTTGTTTGCCGTTGTGCTTCATTAGAACACCTCCATGTATCCATTAGGATCACCAAGAGAGAGGAATCTATACATCTTTTCTAAGATTAACCAACTTCCTCTTCAGTATGCTGCTGTTCGGTGTTTGCAAAAGTTTGGTAAGAAACGTAATGATCCTTCGAGATTAAGAACAAATCATATACCTCTTCTTGCTTATTTATCTCTTGATATACTTCTGGATAGGTGCTATTTGCAATCGTTACATATGGTAGCTTTACTACTGCTTTAAGCGATCTGCTGTTTGTTTTTCTTACTTTCATAAACACGCCATTCATATTATGAGTCAGAAAAAGCTCATCAAAGAATTGCTCCTTTGCACGTTTATTATAGCCTTTTCCAAAATAGGGCTGGCCAATCCATGTTGCGAGAAACCCATACCCATCCTGTATATCAAATAGACTTATCGTACCGATCGGGTGGTAATATTCATCTAGAATTGTACGAGAAATCAGTTCTCTATTATCCTCAGCTTCCATTGTCTGTTTTGTAATGAAGAGAAACTCCTCACTTGAATAGGCTTTATGTCTAACATAGGGGAAGACCTCTGGATGTTTAATCAGTTCATATAATACAGGCGCCTCTTGTAGGTCACGCATTTTAAGCATAAAAAATACCCTCCTTATGGACAGGTGGGTATTCTAAATAACCATAAGGGAATTTAGTAAGTTGACCCACCCACGAATTTTTAGTTAACGTTCAACAAAAATTCGGGGTGGGAATCGAACCCACTAGAACCAGCATTGCTGGTGGCGCACCATTTGCCTTCCCTATTTAATTTCTACGTTCTAACTTGTATTTCATCTCTTTTAGTTTATGAATTTGATGTTTGATAGCATTATTTTACACATTTTTATTTAGAAAGGGAATACCCTTTTTTGTAAAATTTCCCGACAATTTTTTACAATAAATTGATAAACAAAATATATGTGGGAGGTTTCAGTAATGCCGACAGCCACAGCAACATAAACTTGGCTTTCTGTGGGCTTCCGGCTCGTGTTGTTCCTATTCGGGTCTACGTATTTTGCCAGGGCTAGTGGAATATAAACTCCATCTAATTACATGGCTTAACAGGACTTCTAGGAGAGGTCTATTCTTCAATGGAACTTATTGCTTTTTTTAGATGCGGATAGTTAAATTGGAAACCATGGTCCTGGGCTTTTTTAGGGAGGACATATTGGCCTTTTGTGACGAGCTGCCCCATTTCTCCGATAAGTAAATGAATCATACTAGATGGTACAGGCAACCAGTAGGGCCTATGCATCACAGAAGCTAGTATACGCATAAAATCTTTATTGCGTTTTGGATGTGGCGCCGTAGCATTTACCGGACCTTCTATCTTTGAATCATTTAGGCAAAATTGAATTAACCGCACTACATCATGTATATGAATCCAGGAGAGCCATTGTTCCCCTGTTCCGATTTTTCCGCCAGCAAATAATTTAACTGGTAGGCGCATGAGAGGAAAGGCTCCTTCGCTCCCAAGAATTACACCAAATCGCAAAAATACGGTACGGATACCGAGTTGATTCTCAGCTTGATTAGCCACTGCTTCCCACTCAAGAGCTACTTCCGCAAGAAAATCGTTCCCAGCGTCATTCGTTGCTTCTGTAAAAATCTTATCCTCAGAACTGCCAAAATATCCAACAGCAGATCCACTAATAAACACATCTGGTTTATTGTCCATTTTTTTAATCATTTCAACGAGTGACTGGGTTATGTTGATACGGCTTTCTAAAATAGACTGCTTTTTACTTTTTGTCCAATAGCCAAAAAGGGACTCGCCTGCAAGGTTAATAACCGCATTGATATGCGGTAATGTGGTTGGATCGTGTTCATAGCCAATAAATGTTGCTAACTCCGAGTCCTGTTTATTCTCAGGGGAGCGGGTAAGTATGTACGTATGATGTCCATTCTCATGAAGCGCTTTTGTAAGGTGTTTCCCTACAAACCCAGTTCCACCAGTTATTAAAATATTCATTTCTGACACCTACTTTTCAACAAAATTTATCCCGGTGCAACCGTCCGTAAGACTCCCACTTCAAAACATGAAGTCAAACAATAATGTTTAAGTGGGAATAAACGGACGCTAACACCCCGATTCGCTCAACTAACAATCAGTGGGGGAAGAACGAAAACCCCCCACAGATTCAAGTTTTACTTTATAGTTATATATAGGATATGCAAAATCTCAGTTAGAAAACAACGTAAGCATTGTTTGTTGGTAAAAAAATGTTTTGAACATAAAACGCGAACTTTTGCTCTGTTTTTGTTAAGATAAGAAAGGAGGGGTGAAACAACTTGAAAATTACCCGAATTACTACACAGAAAAAAAGTAAAAGTCGTTACAATATTTTTATTGCTGATGGCGATACAGACAAATACGGCTTTAGTGTGGATGAAGATATTTTAATTAAGTTTGGACTTAGTAAAAATGACGAACTTGATGATGCAACGATTGAACAAATTTTAGAAAAAGATTCGCTACATAAAATATATACCCAAGCCATTAACTTTTTAAGCTACCGAATGAGAACAAAGAAGGAAATTCGTGATTTTCTAATTAAAAAAGAAGCTGAGCCAGAGGAAGTAGAAGAGATAATGGACCGATTAAATGATGAGAAACTAATCAATGATAAACAGTTTGCGGAGATGTTTGTTAGAACGAGAATAAACACTTCAAGTAAAGGACCAAATGTAATAAAAAGGGAGCTTATGGAAAAAGGGGTCGCAGCTAACATAGCTACTGAAGCGGTTTCTGTTTTCACTTATGACTTACAATATGAAAAAACCCAAAATTTACTAGAAAAAAAGAGCCAGCATAAAAAGAATGTTTCCTTTCGTAAACAGCAAGAGCAATGGCGAACACAACTCATGCAAAAAGGGTTTTCCCATGACGTCATAAACGAAGTATTGAATGGGGACACAATTGATAAAGATGAAGAAGCGGAACAGGAAGCATTAAGAAGTCAAGCTGAAAAACTAATTCGTAAATTTGAGAAGAAATACAGTGACTATGAGCTCAGGAACAAAGTAAAAGAGGGACTTTATCGTAAAGGTTTTAACTTGGATAGCATTAAGAATGTACTAGAGGAAATATCAGAGGAGTAGCCAAGCCTTTGTTTACACGAAGTGAATTTAAAGCTATGATTATGGGATGCATCAGGGAGGGATTTTTATGAGTACAAATTATAGGTATAGCGATTATTCTATTGAACAATTGCGGGCTGAAATAGGCAAATTAAAGGAAAAGGCACAAAAAGCTGAACAGCTTGGAAACATTTCTGAAGTTGCAGTTAATGAACGGAAAATGCAGGTGGCGCTTGCCTACACATTAAATCCGAAAGACTTTAAAGCGGAAAAGATCTATACATTAAAGACAGATCCGGGTTACACATTTAAAATTAATTATATCAATGGTGTTTTTGCTTGGGGGCATAGAATAAACCTCCTTAATGAAATGAATGAGCAAGAAGAAGCAATTCCCATCTCTTTATTAGGAGATGCCGTGAGGATAAATAAAAACAGCAGGTAGCTTTCCTGCTGTTTTAAATCGGTGTTTCTTCAACATATAATTTACTTTGTAGTTTTCTTTCAGAAAAGATCCAGCCTGTATACGAACTCATAACTCGCATGTTGTCATCGATTTGGACAACCGCAACAAACGGGTAATGCCCTTTTGAACGATATCGTAGATCAATGAAACGCACTTCAGTGAAATCATCAAAATCATTAATTTCCCATCGATAAACGGGTGAGAAGGATAGGAACGCTGAAACATTTTTATCCTCTTTTGCAATTTTCATGATTTCTGTATCAGGTAAAGGTAACTTTTTGAATTCGTCCACAATTTCAATGTGGCCGTTCTGCACACTACCTACGTAGAAACGATCTTTTGTCGTTACAGCGACTCGCCAATAATTTTGTTTAAGGGTAGGAGATGTTGCAATCTGTTCGACATCTGAATAATACCCTTTTATTTCCTTTACAATCTCCCTTTTATCATTATACCTCTTCATGTAGTACAAGAAGATAACTGCATAGATAGTAAGCCAGGTATAACCAGGACTTGCACCTAGTAGCCATGCTCCAATTCCAGCAACGTGAAGAGCAAAGATATAGGGATCGAACGTGTTAATAAATCCATGTGCCACCCATTTATTGGTGAATGGGCGGTATGCCTGTGTTCCATAAGCATTGAATATATCTACAAATACATGTAGAACAACAGCGAGAAACGTCCATATCCATAAATGTAGGAAGTTAACACTTGGAACAAACAGATATATGATGGTAGCGATTAAAATTCCCCACATAATCACAGCAGGGACAGAATGAGTCGCTCCCCGGTGATGTCGGATATAGGTCGCATTATCTCGCAACTTTAATACTGTATCAAAATCGGGTGCGTGAGAACCGGCAATTGTCCCTACAAGCACCGCGTTAAACAGTAAGGGGTCTTGATGCACAGCGGGATCTAATGTAGCTAAACCGCCCAGTGCTACACCCATTACTATATGGGTACCAGTATCCATAAAATAGGTCCTCCTTAAAGGTTTGGTCTTCATACAAAAATTAGGATGTATGCTGGTGCGTCGTACTGGCATGATTGTTTACTTAAAATTTAAGGCTATTTTGATTTATTTATTGTATCATACAGGATGTGAATTTATGAAAAATATACCGTTACAACATTTTAACATTTCCGATTTTCAGGAAGATCTAATAAATTGGTATCAGGAAGAAAAGCGTGACTTACCGTGGCGGAAGGATCAGGATCCATACAAAATTTGGGTCTCAGAAATTATGCTCCAGCAGACAAAGGTTGATACCGTCATCCCGTATTTCCACCGTTTTATCTCCAATTTCCCAACAGTTGAAGCTTTAGCTGCTGCAGACCAGCAGGATGTACTAAAAGCGTGGGAAGGCTTAGGATACTATTCCCGCGCTAGAAACTTACAAAACGCAGTAAGAGAAGTAGTAGCAACTTATGGTGGAGTTGTTCCTGATAATCCGGAAGAACTTGGATCATTAAAAGGAATTGGACCATACACCAAGGGAGCTATCCTCTCTATTGCTTATGATAAGCCAGAACCGGCAGTAGACGGGAATGTAATGCGGGTTTTTTCGAGACTGTTTTATATTGAGGATGATATTGCATTACCTAAAACAAGAAAACTTTTTGAAGCATATGTTCGAGAAGTTATTGATCAAGATGATCCTTCATCCTTTAATCAAGCAGTAATGGAATTAGGTGCTATTATATGCACTCCTAAATCACCTGCTTGTATGCTTTGCCCGGTCCAAGCGCATTGTCAGGCATATGCGGAAGGGGTAGAAGAAACACTTCCTGTTAAGAAAAAGGCTAAGAAACAAAGAAAGGTACCTTATGTGGCACTTTTAATTCGGACGCCACAAGAGGAATATGTTATTGAGAAGCGCTCAAGTGATGGACTGCTTGCTGACCTTTTTCAATTTCCTATGGTTCCTATTAGTGAAATTGGATATGACCATATTGAAAGCTGGTTTTATCAAGAGTATGGTATTTCGCTTAATGTAAAGAATCATGCAGGAAAATTGAAGCACGTATTTTCCCATCTCATTTGGGAGCTGGAAATATATCATGCTGAAGCTGATATAACAGCAATTGAAGATCAAAGACTAAAGCTTATCGCAAAAGAAGATGTGGCAAAATACCCTTTTCCTGTCTCTCATCAAAAAATGATGAAGTACATGGGTTGAGAATAGGGGACTGGGAGAAGTTCAGCACTTATATCCCAGTCCTTTTTTTATAGAACCTAGTCTCTTGTATGCATTTCTTTGTTTATTTCATGAAGGATGGAAAGTCCTTCTGGGTTTACATATGGTAACAGCTGCGATAATGCATGCTGAAAGTAATTTAGCTCTTCATTGTTCCATTTTGTTTTACTCATCATTGTAAGTTCTGTAAAGTCTCTTCTTGTTGAATCCATCATCATTTCTCCTCTAAATGTGATTGCTCCCTCATAAGTTATGTAGAAAGTCGCTTTTTATTCGTTAATGGAATTTATATCCAATTAATGATGGAATTGGAACATTTTAGTTCGGATAAGTTATCGTCCTCCTGGTTAAATTAGTAGTGCGGAGGTGATATTGATGGCTAAAAACCCAAACAAAACTACTTCAGGTACTAGCGTTCAGCACGTAAAACAACAAAACCAAAAAGCTTCAAATGGTCAAGGGCAATTCGGAACTGAGTTTGCTTCCGAAACTAACGCTCAAGAAGTAAGAAAACAGAATCAGCAGTCTGCTCAAGGCCAAGGGAAATTTGGTACTGAGTTTGCTTCTGAAACAAACGCTCAGGAAGTAAAAAAACAAAACCAACAATCTCAGCAAAACAAAAAGTAAATATCAACCTCACAACATTTCTAAGAGCTCCCTTTTTAAGGGAGCTCTTTTTAGTGCGTTTAGCTGTTGTGATGGTGGGGGATTGGATGAGAGCGGGAGAGTATTGTCTGCGAGTGAAGGCGCAGCATCAGCCGAGAGCACGCCAACATCGCTAGAGAGCAGAATAACATCGCCGTAGAGCCCGGCAACATCAACCGAGAGCAAAAGAATATCGCCTCAGAGCCCGGGAGCATCAGCCAAGAGCACGCCAACATCGCTAGAGAGCAGAAGAATATCGCCGTAGAGTCCGGCAACATCAGCTGTTAGCAAGAAAACATCGCCTTAGAGCGGGTCAGCATCAGAAGACCAAAAGTACGTAATACTTTATATTTCACATAGTAGCCCTTATAATGAAAAAAGGATTAATAACGGACTATTAGTGAGAGGAAGATGAGATGGTTGCTCCGAGGCCAGGTTCAAAGATGCAAATACAAAGCTATAAGCATAATGGACAACTTCACCGGGTTTGGGAAAACAGCCTTGTACTAAAGGGGACGGAATCAATTGTAATCGGGGCCAACGATAAAACACAGGTAACGGAAAGTGACGGAAGATCATGGGTAACAAGAGAACCAGCTATCTGTTATTTTCATGCAAAGTATTGGTTTAATATCATCGGTATGTTGCGTACAGATGGAATATATTATTACTGCAATATTAGCTCTCCGTTCGTTTTTGATGAAGAAGCACTGAAATACATTGATTACGATCTTGATGTCAAAGTATATCCAGATATGACCTACGACATCCTTGATGAAGATGAATATGATGACCACAGGCTTCAAATGAATTATCCTAGGGTTCTCGATCGTATTCTACACAACAACTTAGATTATTTACTGCGTTGGATTCGTCAAAGGAAAGGGCCGTTTTCTCCAGATTTTGTTGACCAATGGTATGAGAGATATCTAACCTATCGGTGATGAATGTTATCCTTGTTACATTTATGTAGCAAGGCTTTTCCTTTTTTACACGTTTGGAAATAAGCGTAATTTCGAAATGGTAGGTTAAACTTAGTTCAAGGTCTCCGCGTTCTAGGCCTTTCATTTTTAGGAGAAAGGTTTTTAAAATGGCTAATAAATTCAATTATGATATTAAGGAAGATGGAAAATGAGCAGTATCAAGCAGTATATGCAATTTGTAAAACCATACACTTGGAAAATTATTTGGACGGTACTCGTCGGTATTGTGAAATTCGGGATACCTTTGTTAATGCCGCTTATCTTGAAATATGTAATCGATAATATTATTAATGCGGAAGCGATGAGTGCAGCTGAAAAGACATCCCAATTGCTCTGGCTAATGGGGATTTCCTTTGTGATTTTCCTAGTTCTTCGACCACCAATTGAATACATTCGACAATATTTGGCGCAGTGGGTCGGCAACAAAATTCTATATGATATAAGAGATAGGCTGTTTGACCACATACAAAAATTAAGTCTTAGCTTTTATGCGAAGACAAAAACCGGGGAAATTATTTCCCGGGTAATACATGATGTCGAACAAACGAAAACTTTTGTACTTACAGGGCTTATGAATATTTGGCTAGACCTTGTCACCATCCTTATTGCTATCATTATTATGCTGACAATGGATATACCATTAACAATTGTCGCCATTATACTCTTTCCTTTATACGGTTTTTCGATAAAGTATTTTTACGCCAAACTACGACGTTTAACAAGAGATCGTTCGCAGGCGTTGGCAGAAGTACAAGGTCACCTACATGAACGTGTGCAAGGTGTGCCCGTAACACGTAGCTTTGCCTTAGAGGATTATGAACAAGAACAGTTTGAGAGCAGAAATAATAATTTCCTTACAAAAGCCATTGATCATACGAACTGGAATGCAAAGACGTTTGCTGTAACGAATACCATTACAGACTTGGCTCCATTGCTAGTGATTGCCTATGCGGGATATCAGGTGATAAATGGGGATCTTACAATGGGTACCATGGTTGCGTTTGTAGGTTATATGGAAAGAGTCTATAGCCCGTTACGGAGATTGATTAACTCATCTACCGTACTCGTACAGTCAATTGCCTCTATTGATCGCGTGTTTGAATTCTTAAATGAAAAATATGATATAGAGGATAAACCAGATGCGAAAAGCCTCCAACGAGTTGAAGGCGAAGTTTCAATTGAGAATGTTTCGTTTCGGTATGATGAAGATGAAAGTAGAGTGCTACGTAATGTAGATCTTCATGTGAAGCGTGGAGAAACCATTGCGTTTGTTGGCATGAGTGGGGGAGGAAAATCAACCCTGATCAGCCTTATCCCTCGTTTCTATGATGTCTCAAGTGGTTCTATTAAAGTGGATGGATTAGACATTCGCGATGTGAAAGTAAGATCTTTACGAAATAATATTGGGATGGTTTTGCAGGATAATACCTTGTTCAGTGAATCGATTTCGATGAATATACGAATGGGTAAGCCTGAGGCAACAGACGAAGAGGTTGTAGCAGCAGCACAAGCAGCTAATGCACATGAATTTATTCAAGGACTACCTAATGGCTATGACACTCTTGTGGGTGAGCGGGGAGTTAAGCTCTCGGGTGGGCAAAAACAACGAATTGCTATAGCGCGAGTATTTCTAAAGAATCCGCCAATCCTTATTTTTGATGAAGCAACTTCAGCGCTCGACCTAGAAAGCGAGCATACAATCCAAGAAGCGCTTGAGAAGCTGGCATCAGACAGAACAACATTCATAGTGGCGCACAGACTAGCGACCATTACACATGCAGACCGCATTGTCTTAATTGAAAATGGTGAAATAGTCGAAGATGGCCCACACAAAGAACTAATGGCCAAACAAGGCGCATACTACAACCTTTACCAAGTCCAACATCTAGACGATGACATCGAGCAAGAGAGTAAATAAGTAAACCCCCTCATTTTTATGGATGAGGGGGTTTACTATTGGTTAGATAAGCAATCATAGCGGATTATGTTTATGAAAACAGATCATCAATCCTAAAAAATGTTTTTATATTGGAAGCTTAAATTTAACCTTTTAATTTAAACGCCCACACAGCGCAGAAAATACACGGAGACTCCTGCGGGAAAGCGAAGACGGTAAGACCCCACAGCGAGCTTGTTCAGCGAGCGAGGAGGCTTAGCGCAAGCCCGCGGAAAGTGTAGTGCAATTTTGGAGCAGTTGTTAATGTTAGGCTGAGTGAACTGAATTTGAACTCTTACTTATCCTTACTCATTGTTTCAAATGCTTTCCCTACTGCCTCAATGGTTGTTTCGATATCTGCTTCAGTATGTGCAGTAGTTAAGAACCATGCTTCATACTTAGATGGCGCAAGGTTGATCCCTTGCTCAAGCATAAGCTTGAAGAAAGTTGCGAACGCTTCGCCATCACTCGCTTCGGCTTGATCATAATTAGTTATTTTGCCAGTTCCAAAATAAACAGTTAATGCCCCACAAAGACGATTAACACTAATTTCAACACCGTAACGCTGCGCTTGCTCTGTAATACCTTTTTCAAGCAATGCGCCAAGATTATCAAGCTTTTCGTAAGTGCCTTCTTCCTGCAGAACTTCTAGACAAGCAATCCCTGAAGCCATTGATGCAGGATTACCGGCCATTGTACCAGCCTGATATGCAGGGCCTAAAGGAGCTACCTGCTCCATAATGTCAATGCGTCCACCATATGCACCAATTGGTAGACCTCCACCAATGATTTTACCCATTGCTGTCATATCTGGTTCAATCCCATAAACCTGTTGCGCACTTCCATAAGTAAAACGAAATGCAGTAATAACTTCATCATAAATAACGAGGGCTCCTTTACTATGCGTTAAATCATTTACAGCTTGAAGGAAACCTTCATGCGGTTCCACAATACCAAAATTCCCTACAATTGGCTCAACTAAGACAGCGGCAACTTCATCTCCCCATTTATCCAATGCTTCTTCAAAAGCTTTCAGATCATTAAATGGGACAGTGATCACGTCTTCTGCAACAGAACGTGGAATACCTGCAGAATCCGGCGTTCCTAATGTAGCTGGGCCTGACCCTGCTTGTACGAGTACAGCATCGAAATGGCCATGATAACACCCAGCAAATTTGATAACCTTCGTTCTATCTGTATAGGCGCGAGCCACACGGATGGTCGTCATAACAGCTTCAGTACCAGAGTTTACAAAACGTACCTTTTCCAAGGAAGGAATCGCGTCCTTTAACATTTTCGCATACTGGTTTTCCAGTTTGGTTGGTGTACCATATAAAACACCTGTGGTTGCTGCATGAGCAATAGCTTTTGCGATATGAGGGTGGGCATGTCCAGTGATAATTGGTCCATAAGCACCTAGGTAATCAATGTATTTGTTACCGTCCACGTCCCAAAAATAAGCGCCTTGTCCCCGTTCCATATAGACAGGTGCACCGCCGCCTACTGCCTTAAAGGAACGAGAAGGGGAGTTCACTCCACCAACAATATGCGTTAATGCTTCTTCGTGTAATGCTTGAGATTTTGTATTATTCATTGTTGCATTTCCTCCTTTTTGTTTACATAACTTTATTTAGCTTTGTTGTATAAATATTTCGGATGATAATGAAATTGATAAAATGTACTGCGAAATAGAGCGAATAAACAAAAATACTTGGTATGAGCACATTAGAAACCAATATATTTTGTAATGCTTTAAATGCAAATCCGGCGTGTATTGCAGCTACCGTAAAAGGAAGAAAAAATAATAGAGCCACTTGACGGCTTGCTATTTTTCTCATTTCCTTACTCGTTAACCCTATCCGATATAAGGAATAGTAATGCTTTAAATCCTTATCAATATCCTGGTACATTCGAAAATATAGAATAGAACCTGCAGCTAAAAAGAATAAGACACTAATAAATATACCAAAAAAGAACAGATAAGACATACTCTGCCTCATCATAAGGTAAAAATTAGCTTGTGAATCGGTATAGGCAATTTCTGGGTTAACCTGGTTCAATACATTATCCGTTTTTGTAGCATAGTCAAATGGATTAGGAATGTGCATGACGTAATTGTAGCGTATACTACTTGCTTCTGCTTCTTGCTTAAATTGTTCATATTGTTCATCTGAGACAATTAATTGCACATTTGTACCGATTGAGGAGTTTAAAGGGCTTACTTCCCACTCAAGGGATAGATTTGTAGTTGTTTGCCCAATCTTAACTCCTATAACCTCCGGGATGCTTTTCGTATAACTATCAATGAGATCTTGAACAAACAAAAGCCCCTCCCTAGCTTGTGGCTCCGCTGCTGCTTTAACTCCTTTTAGGTCCATCATTTGCTGATAGTCTGAATAGGCATACACCAACACGGGTGTTTGGTTCCAGTTTCTTAAGGTCGACTCGGTTTCTGTACGAATTGCAGTTGCTAGCGTGGACTCATAAGGAATAAATTGTTCCTTAAATTGTGTCTCTACGTTTCTGACCACGCTCTCGACATCTTCCAGTTCAGCATTTTCATTACTTAATAAAGAGACAGCTTGTGGCGTAAAACGTAATGTCTCTGCCTCCACACCCCGCAACAGACCAAATAGTACACCGCTTGAGGTAAAAGCAACAGCACTTAAGATCGTTACTATAAAGAGAATTCGAGCATTTTCCTTCAATTTATAGGATAGGTCGGAAATGGTTAAAAGATTTAAGTTTCGATATAAAAGCGACCTGTTTCTCTTTAGAAGATTGGTGGTCGCAATACTAAGCTGTGTAAACAAAAAATAGGTGCCGGGAATAATGAGTGCTAAGATGGGAAACATTCGCCACATAATCGAAATTAAGTCAGCTGTATAAGCTAGGTAATAAGCATAGACCACTGCTCCTAAAGCAAGGGTGCTGAGGATCCAGGAGAACTTTGGTGTCCGTCTCGATCTTAAAGAACCGCGAAAAACCTCCATTACGGATTTTGTGCGTAGTGTCCATACTACGGCAAGAGTATTAAGTTCAAACATAATAAAAAATAAAAGCACGGTTAGTCCAATTGCTCGCCATGACAGGTGAAACGGTAAAATGTCATTTATACCGAGTATGGCGGAAAAAACCATGAGAAAGAGCTTTGTTAGGAGAGCACCGACCGCTATACCAGCTAGGATGGATGCCAATCCAATGATGGTGTTCTCTAAGATGAGTAGCCTGTTTAGTTGGGATTTTTTAATTCCCAATGTAGTTAAGAGTCCATACTCTTTTTTACGGGATTTAATAAAGGTCCCGGTTGAGTAAAGGACAAACAGAAAAGAAAAGACATAAATCATAACCTCTGATGCAATGATTCCAGATTGGACAACATCATGAAATTCATAATTCCGTATGGCCGGATGAAAAATAACCACTGCATACATGAAGAAAACCGTAACAGCGAACATGCAGCTAAGGAAATAGCTTACATATGCTCTCGTATTTCGTTTTACATTATTAAAAGCGAACTGTCTGAAAGTCATCCGTATTTCCTCCGAGTATGGATTGCACGTTTAAAATATCCTGGAAGAAACGCTGTCGATTATCTCCCTTATGTATTTCATTAAACAGCCTTCCATCTTTAATGAAGATTACCCTACCGCAAAAGCTTGCTGCAAAGGGATCATGTGTCACCATAATGGTTGTCGTTTTCTTTTCTTGATGGAGAAATTGCAGTGCTTCCATTACCTGTCGTGAAGCCTTGGAATCAAGATTTCCTGTAGGTTCGTCTGCATAAATGATGGTCGGATCATGAATGATTGCCCGGGCAATGGCAGCTCGTTGCAGTTGCCCACCAGACACTTCAAAAATACGCTTGTCCACTAGCTCTGCAATTCCAAGTTGTTCTGTCACAAGCTGTAATCTTTGCTTCATTTCTTTTACCTTCCACTTGTTTAAGGTAAGTGGAAGCATAATATTTTCCCCGATGGTTAATGTCTCTAATAGATTATAATCCTGAAAAATAAAGCCTGTTTCTTTCCTGCGAAATGCAGCTAGTTTATTTCGCGATAAATTGGTGACAGTCGTTTGGTCGATCGTCACTGTTCCAGATGTGGGGCTATCTATGGTAGAGAGTAGATTAAGCAAGGTCGTCTTGCCGCTACCGGAAGGCCCCATAATTCCAATAAATTCTCCTTTGGCTACAGCTAGATGGAATTGATGTAGGGCTTCATGCTGCACACCTCTTTGGCTTCCATATACTTTTGTGAGATTAGCAGCGGTTAATATAGGCATATAAATACGCCTCCCTGTCGTTAAGTTAAGTTTTCTTTTAATTGAGGTTAAGCACATTCCCTCTCAAATTCACTGACGAAAGGTGATCGTGACAGTGGTTCCTTGATCTACTTGAGAGGTAACCGAGAGATCATGATCCAATGCATTACAGATTTCTTTAGATAGGTAGAGTCCCATCCCAGTAGATTCCCTATGGTTTCTACCATTTAAGCCAGTAAAGAAAGGGTCAAATACCCGAGAAAGATCTTGTGAGGGAATACCAAGCCCTGTATCACTAACCTTTAGCGCGGTTTTACCAAACGTTGTATCTGAAGTGAAATAAATTTTATCTGATTCTTCCTTCGAATACTTAATAGCATTGGAGAGAATCTGGCTTAGGACAAATCGAAACCACTTTTTATCTGTTGTAATTTCAATAGATTCGTCAATGTTTAGGACCGGGAAGACTTGATTGCGAATAAAGCCCGATTTAAAGTCCTTAATGACTTCCTTTACCATTTCTTTTAGGAAGACGCGCTGAACATGAAAGTCCCGGTCAAATTTCTGTAGCCTTGATTGGTATAGAGCAAGGTCAAGCCCCTGTTGCAAGCGCTCAAGTTCTTCCTGCATACTATGGTGGAAATCCTCCGGTAAATTATATTTTTCCTTCTGCATGGTGAGATGCATCACGGAAACTGGTGTCTTCATTTGATGGACCCATTGCTGGATGAAATGAAACTCCATTTGTTTCTGTTGTTTTAACTGTTCCACCTCATTTGCATACTGGTTTGTCTGCATATCGTGTTGTCTCTTCACAATGGCAAGCAAGTGGTTTGGTGGGTCTGGCATTTCATTAACGGCTTCTTCTTTTGCTAACGTGTTGTAATATGCTCTCAATGCGTAATATCGAAAACCAAGAAATATGAACAGGCAAATAACAGGTAGAATGAGTAAGTAAATTGTAATATCCCAGCTAAGGGTTGTACCCGTAATATACAAATATAGCTGCACAATCCCGATGATGAGCAAGCACTGGGATAAAAAGAAAAGAATGAAGGGCAAGCTGTCTTTCAAGAAGTTTCTCATGTCAATCCGCTCCATGTATTGACCAGCTTATAACCAGCACCTCGAACAGTTTGAATACTATTTGGTATACCGATGTCCTCTAGCTTTTTGCGTAAACGGGTAATGTTTACAGACAGCGTGTTATCATCGACAAACGTTTCATCATCCCATAAAGCCTCCAACAAATTGGAGCGACTAAGCACTTGATTTAACTGCTCCATAAGTGTTTTTAGTAGAATAAATTCATTCTTTGTCAGTAAGACGGTTTGTTCGTTAAACTGAGCTTCCATAGCTGTAAGGTAAAGGTGAAAGCCTGCAATTTCAATGAAATCAGCCTGTTTTGTATTGGCATACTCCCCGTAGCTTCTTCGCATAATACTTTTTATCTTTGCTTGTACCACATCAAAATCAAATGGTTTTGTTATGTAATCATCCCCACCATTTTCAATTGCCATCACTTGGTCCATGCCGGAGTCCCTTGCTGAAAGGAAAATAATGGGGCAATTGGATACATGACGTATTTGTCGGCACCAATAAAAGCCATCAAAGCGTGGTAAATTGATATCCAGCAATACTAAGTGAGGCGAGATCTTCTGGAATTCTTCCATAATCGTATCAAAGGCTTCGACAAGAAAGACCTTATATTCGTACCGTTCTAAGTATTCCTTTAAAAGATTTGCTATTTTTGGATCATCTTCAATAAGGTAAATTCTTTTCATAACGTCCCCGACCTTCTATTTTATTACTTCTATCGTATCTCATCCTCCTGAAAAAATAAATGACAAGCTAATGTAACTGAAAGCATAGAATAAAGTATAGTAATTAATTGTAGAAGGGGATTCTATGGAAACTATTCCATTTGTTCTATTGGCTGGTATTTGTGCTATTATGCTGCAAGGAATCATTGATTTTATACGTGGGAAAAAACTGCAAAGAGGGATGCGGGAAAGTCGTTTTTCAACAGAGTTATTTTATGGACTTATTATAATTTATCTCATGGTAATGATCGGCTTTGGACTGATTTACTTTATGCTTTCCTTTGAAGTGATTATTTTAGTGGAGAGCGGGGTGCCACGTGAGGTGGGGCCAACTGGATCGTTTATTCATTCCATGTACTTTAGTGGGGTAACATTGCTCACAATCGGCTACGGAGATATCACACCTGTGGGCGTGGGAAGGTTCATTGCAGTAATTGAAGCATTGATTGGTTATATTTTACCAGCAGCCTTTGTGCTCCGGCTTGTTCAATATGGGCAGCGAAGCAGGGGAGAATGATCCAGCGTTTAGGATGTGCTATAGTGGTACCAGTACATATAGGAGGGATTTTGATGACGGTAGAACTAGGAAAAGAAGTAACAGACTTTACGCTGCATAATCAGAATGGGGAAGAGGTTCGTTTGTCTGATTACAGAGGAAAGCATGTTGTATTATATTTTTATCCGAAAGACATGACCCCAGGTTGCACTACAGAAGCTTGCGATTTTCGGGATGCACATAAAAGCTTTGAAGAATTGGATGCAGTGATCATCGGTGTGAGTCCAGATCCGGTAGACTCTCATCAGAAGTTTATCAATAAGCATGAGTTACCATTCTTGTTATTAGCGGATGAGGAACACAGGGTGGCAGAGCAGTTTGATGTGTGGAAGCTGAAAAAGAACTTCGGAAAAGAGTATTATGGGGTAGAGCGCTCTACCTTTATTGTTGATAAAGAAGGCAAATTGATCAAGGAATATCGCAAGGTCCGAGTTGATGGACATGTGGAAGATGCTCTGGAATACTTGAGAGAGAATAAGTAAGAAAGCTCATTCTCTTAGTGAGAATTTAGTGAAAAGTTCCTTCGTTGCGCTAGGAAAATACTTCGTTGAATATGGAGTTTCTACTTAACTTAATTATGGAATAGTCACGCTAACGCTAAGCGACTTAATAGTCGTTTGGCGTTTTTTTTATTATGCTTCTACAAAATTACGAAATCCCTATCTATTTCGATGACAGCACTTATAGTTCTATACAATCCAATTTCTGAATAGATTTGAAACAAGCTTTGTTATTAAATCTATTGAAATTAGGGGTGGGAGTATGGAGCTTCAGCGGTATGAAAGTAGGGTCAGTAAGCCAAGTGCGGAGAAAAAGCGGGTGTACCTTCTAGTTAAACGTTTACTGGATATAATAGGGAGCTTCCTGCTGTTAATTCTATTTACCCCTCTTATACTGATAGTAGCAAGAATCATTTACAAACAAGAAGGTGGCCCAGTTTTAGCCAAGTCATGGCGGGTAGGCGTTCATGAACGACCATTTATTCTCTATGAATTCCGTACTTTTTCTACTCCTTCGCGGGTTATTTCCGCCTTCCCGAGACCTGCTACTGTTTCGAGAGCACACTATAGACAGCAACAGATGATAAGAGAAAGACAGCAGCAAGTACTGACACCAATTGGAAAAAAACTGAGGAAGTATAAGCTTCATAAGCTGCCACAGTTATGGAATGTATTTAAAGGAGATATGAGTTTTGTTGGTCCAATCGCCGTAGATCGAGAAACAGTCGTAACCTACAATCAGTACGAGTACCGGCGCATGGCCATGAAGCCAGGGATTACGGGATTCACGAGGGTGTATACTCCCGGCCTTCGAAAAGATTTGAAGATTGAACAAGATCTCTATTATATGAAATATCGGACATTAAAGATGGACATGATCATACTATTCCGTGCTATCCGGCGTCTTTTTAAAAAATAAAACCTCTAAATAGTGTTCAATGAACCAAAAAAGTTTTACTATAAATGTAAGAACATATACGGGGGAAAATACATGATTTTATTTTCAAGTAAGGTGGAAAACAAGCTACAAGAAAAGTTAATAAAAGCAAACCCAACACAGCCATTTATCTTTTGTGCGAATATGGATGAAGCGAGAGAGGCTCTTCCAAAAGCAGAAATCCTTGTAACATACGGAGAGGACCTTACAGAAGAACTAATTAATGAAGCAACATCATTGAAATGGATTATGGTGATTTCGGCAGGAATGGAAAAGATGCCGTTAGAGGCAATCAAGCAACGGGCGATACTCGTCACAAATGCACGTGGGATTCACCGGATTCCCATGGCGGAGTATGCTATTTCGATGATTTTACAAGTATACAGACAAACGAAGAAGCTTATTGACCATGAAAAGAGTCATCAATGGGCGAAGCATCTACAAATGGAAGAACTTCATGGAAAAACCATGGTCATACTCGGAGCTGGAGCAATAGGACAAGAAGTAGCAAAACTGGCCAAGGCGTTCCAAGTAAAAACAATCGGGGTATCAAGAAGCGGTACTTCGATTGATTTCTTTGATGAAGTACATCAAATGGAGGCTTTGCCATCACTTCTTCCCAAGGCAGATATTTTTATCTCTATTTTGCCAAGTACGAAGGAAACCCGCGGTATACTCCATTACGGTCACCTGGAGGCATTGCCTAATCATGCTTTGTTCCTGAATATGGGGAGAGGGGATGTCATTGCATCAGCTGATATTATTCGTGGAGTAGAGCAAGGGCAAATCGCTCATGCTGGACTAGATGTATTTGAACAGGAGCCATTACTAGCAGACGATCCATTATGGGATAACGAATTCATTACCTTAACCCCACATATATCTGCAAGCTCCAGACACTATGAAGCACGGGCATTGGAAATTTTCCAAGAAAACCTTCTTATTTATAATAATGAGAAGAAAAATTATGTGAATGAAATAGACGTAACCAGGGGGTATTAAGCATGCGTATTTATACACGATCAGGTGATAAGGGGCAAACTTCTTTAATTTACGGAAAGCGGGTAGCGAAAAACGATTTACGGGTGGAAGCTTATGGTACCTGTGATGAGACAAATTCTATGATTGGCCTTGGGGTGAGCTTTCTGGACGAAGAAGCGTTTGAAGGGAAAGATATTTTCCTTAAAAGAATGCAACGCGTCCAAACGATCCTATTTCATGTAGGGGCAGAATTAGCGACACCACAGGATAAAGAAGTGACCTGGAAGCTTAAACAGGAACATATTGAGGAATTGGAAAAGGAAATTGATGAATGGGACGCAACACTTGAGCCATTAAAAAACTTTATTCTTCCGTCTGGCCATCGTGCTGCCAGTGCCTTGCATGCAGCTCGAACTGTGGCACGCCGAGCAGAAAGAACAGCAATTGGGGTGGAAGAAGTAAACCCGCTTGTCGTATCCTATTTAAATCGCCTATCCGATTATCTTTTTGTAGCTGCACGCTATGTAAATAAGCAGCTAGGTCGAACAGAATCTCACTTAAGAGCAGATGTATAATTCTCTCTTTTTTGCCTGGAATAAATGGTAAATTCATTGTTTTTTGATTATGTTTAAGGCTCCGCTGGTACTCTATGCTTTTCTTATTTGTACAAGAACTCATAATTATTAGCATGTCTTCATATACTTTTATTGACAGAATCAGTTATGAGAGCGTACACTATTTATAAAGATTATAAACTAATAATGTACTTATAATTGTATAGAATATAAAAGAGAGGTGGATGACGGTGTCTGAGAAACAATTAAAAAAGGCAATTGATACATTAAAGGAGTCAGGCGTCCGGATCACACCACAACGACATGCGGTTTTGGAATATCTTCTAAATGCAATGGTTCACCCTACAGCTGATGATATATATAAAGCACTCGAAGGGAAATTTCCTAATATGAGTGTGGCGACTGTTTATAACAATCTTCGGGTGTTGCGTGAAATTGGCCTTGTCAGGGAGCTAACCTACGGCGATTCCTCAAGCCGATTTGACTGTAATACCACGGAACATTATCACATCATCTGCGATTCTTGCGGCAAAATAGTGGATTTCCATTATCCTTCGCTGGATGAAGTGGAAGCATTAGCTGAACAGGTAACCGGCTTTGATGTTAGTCATCACCGCTTGGAAGTTTATGGTAAGTGCGAGGACTGTCAGGAAGTTGCTACACAAAAACATTGATCTATAAAAGCTGCAATTTCTATTTTAGAAGTAAATTAACCAAATTATTTGAACGACTATAGAACACTTTCGAATGGTACAGATAAATGAGGTACTAATCGGGGGTGTTTTTGTATAGGCAAATAGATGAGTCAGATAGCATTAGGTTTATAGTTAAAAAGAATAAGTTACTTTCCTCCAGTACATTATGGAGAGAAAGTAGCTTATTTGTAGGTGTAGTTCTTCTTTATCCCGGTGCAACCGTCCATAAGACTCCCACTTCCAAACATGAAGTGAAACCGTTAGTTTTTAGTGGGAGGAAACGGACGCTAACACCCCGATTCGTTCAACTAACAATCAGTGGGAGAAGAACGAACCCCCCACTGATTGCAGTTTCACTTTATAACCCGGTGATTTCTATAGGTATCCATTCCCGGACACTATTTATCATCCAAAAACCGGAGCATTGTTGCATTTCATGTTTATCGATGACCCGTTCATGTATGATGCCTCTGTTAAGTAGATCTTCTCTATATGTACCAGGTAGAAGCCCACATTTTACAGGTGGTGTGTAGAACTTACCATCCATTTCTACGACAATGTTTCCAGTGGTACATTCGGTGATTTCGTTTGCTTGATTCCATAAGAGGAGGTCGTTTGCTGTTTCTCCAGCGTATTGGAACAATGCTTGATAAACAGATCGGTTCGTTGTTTTGTGATATAGGAATAGATTGTCCTTATCTACAGGGACGGCGGCCAATTCAATTCTGACAGGAAGAGTTGACTCTTTTAATGGCTGGGATTCTAACTGGATACTTCCGTCTTTACTCACTAGTAGGCGAATTTTCCATTTTGTTTCTTCGGTTAGTTGTCGTTGCAAATTCGTTAGTTTTTTTCTAATTTCAATTAGGTCTACTTGAAAGTTAAAGTAGTCCGCTGATTTTTTTAGCCGTTTCAAATGGTTTTCGAGTACAAGAAATTTTCCATCGGTATATCCAATGCTCTCCAATAATTGAAAGTGATTGTGTTCTGAACGTAAAATTTTCGATTTTGTGAGAACCTCGTCATACTCCTCCTCAGATTCAGAGTCCCACGTAATCCCGCCACCAACACCGTACATAGCGTTACCTTTTTCATTATCTAGGATCACAGTACGTATTGGTACATTAAAAATAGCTTCCATGTCTGGTGTGATGTACCCAATAGCACCACAATAAACATTTCGTGGCTGTTCCTCGAGCTCTGTAATGATTTGCATCGTACTTCCTTTTGGTGCTCCTGTAATGGAACCACAAGGGAACAATGCTTTAAACACATCTTGTAACTCGATTGTTTCTTCCAGTTCTGCAGTTACAGTGGAGGTCATTTGGTGGACGGTTGGATATGATTCGATGGAAAAAAGCTTTGGTACCTTAACGGTGCCTGGTTTTGCTATTCTCCCAAGGTCGTTTCGTAGTAAGTCCACAATCATCACGTTCTCTGCCCTGTTTTTGGCTGAATGATAAAGCCAATCCTTTTGTTGGATATCCAGCGGTAATGTATTTCCTCTCGACGCAGTACCTTTCATCGGCTTCGTGAAGATAGTCTTGTCCTTTAGATGAAAAAACAATTCGGGTGAAGCAGATATCATCGTATGTTTGCCATCGTTAATATACGCACTATAGTTGGAAGTCTGTGCCTCAGCTAGTTGTTTATAGTACGCGATACTGTCCCCCGTAAATTGACTGAGCATACGAATGGTATAGTTCACTTGATAAGTAATTCCTTTTCGGATTGCTTCCTTAATACGAGTGATGTTTTCAACGTACACTTCTTTTCCTGTAAGAGGGGCCCACTCTGCTGTTTCATAGGTTCCTGTGACCGTAAAGCTTTCTTTACTAGGATGATCAAATATCCCAAACCAAACGAGTGGTTGATTAATGTTCGGATTTACTTTATATGTAGGATCAAAAGCGGGTGCGGCTTCATAGGAAATATACCCCGCAGCATAGGAACCATTATTGACCGCTTGTTGCACCCTTTTTAAGCAAGGAAGAACCTCTTCAATGGAAGAAGCGCTGATTATGTCGGTTGGATTGGTGAAATGCTTGGGCGATTTTACTCCTTCACCATTAAGAAAATCAAAGTATAACTGGGGCCTCACAACGCTTCACTCCCTTATTCTTTATAAAGTTATCTAACATCTTGAGTCCTTGTTCGGTGAGAATGGCTTCTGGATGTGCCTGGATTCCCTCCAATGGATACTGCTTATGACGAAGTCCCATGATTTCCCCTTTGTTTGTTTGTGCCGTTATTTCCAGGCAGTCAGCTAAGGTCTCTTTTTCCACGATTAAAGAATGGTAACGAGTTACCTGCAAGGGAGAAGGGAGTAGATTGAAAATACCCTTACCATCATGTGTAATGGTAGAAACTTTTCCATGCATTGGTTGCTCGGCGGGAATGACATTACTCCCAAATGCTCTAGCAAGAGCTTGATGGCCAAGGCAGATGCCTAGTATTGGAATATCTTCATAGAAATGTTTGATTACGTCTAAACAGATCCCTGCTTTGTCTGGATGGCCTGGGCCAGGAGAAAGAACAATACATTCAGGGGATAGCTGGTGAATTTCATCTATTTCAATGACATCATTTCGTTTTACCAGAACAGTATAGTTTAGTTGTTTCATATATTGTACGAGGTTATATGTAAAGGAATCATAGTTGTCAATAAGGAGTATCATTTGTTTTTACACCTCTTTATCCTGTTGAAATTTAGTTGAGTTTATTATACCAGAAATGCTCTGTGCGGCTGGAGTAATTATAATGGAGGAGAGGAACGTAGAGGATAGCTTGTCTCATAAAATAGCCAAGCAAACAAAAAGCCGCCATAATGGCGGCATCTCAACTACTTATTCTTTTTAGCTTCTTTTTGGTAACGGCGTGTATTATATTTTTCATCAAATTCTTTTCCTTCAAGGTTCTTGTCCAGTGTTAGAGGTTGTTTACAATGCATGCAAGCATCTACTCGTCCAAGCATTTTCGTTGGCTTTTCGCAATTTGGGCACACAATGGGCACAGCTTTGAGCGATAAGGTACCAATCCATACATATACCGCACAACTTAAAACAACCATCAAAACACCGAGAAGGAAAAAGATAAGCATTAACCATTCAATGTTTTTGGTTAATATTCCACCATACATTAAAAGAATACCGGCAAATACTAGAATGAGCGCAAAGGATCTTATCTTATTTATTTTACTAGAGTAAACTAATTGAGCCACGCTTGTTCCTCCTTCATACTTTCATAGGTAGTATAGCATATTTCACGTATTTTTTATTTCATAAAAAGGAATTTATCTATATGTAACGAATTGTACTATAATGTATTTTTAAATAATATTAACTTCTTATCCTTATATAGAAAAGTATTAAAGACATTGTTTAATTGGAGGAAAAGGTATGGAGCGATTTTTAAGACCTATTTATCAGGAACACGCGAGTGATGCAAATACATTGGGAATTATTCTGATGGAAAGAACGAAGTCTAATAGTCCAGTGACCGAAGACTTTGATGGGATTCTACTTATTATAGTGCAAAACGCGGAACAACAATGGCAAGCAAAGCATTATGAATTCGAGGATGAAAGATCTGCAGCGGTGCATATTGTAACAGAGTCAGTATTAATGGAATGGATTGATACAAGTGGATATCGTAGGGCAGTTGAATGGGTGATTTATGGTAGAGTAATTTTTGATCGTAATGAGTATGTTTATAACTTAAAGAACCAGTTGCGGGATTTTCCAAGTAAAAAGCGCGATCTGAGAAAAGCGATAGAGTTTGGGAAACTGGTAAAGAGCTATAGCGAAGCGAAAGACTTGTATGAGACAAAGGAATATAAGGATGCCAACAGTAAGATTCTTTATTCCCTTCATTATTTAGCGAGATTAGCTGTGATCGAAAAAGGTTATTATCCAGAGGTAACGGTTTGGAGCCAGGTGAAACAAATTGACCTGGAAGTATATAAGTTATATGAAGAGTTTATTGAAAGTCGTGAAGAAATAAAGAAAAGAATCCAGTTAATGTTACTTGCCATGGACTTCATTATTAGCAACAGGGCAAAGACATCTGTTAAGCATTTATTAGAGATTATGGGGACAAAGGAAGAGCCTTGGTCATATGTCCAACTAAAAACGTTGCCGGAGACTTCTCCTTATTCTCTTGATCTAACAGCTGTTATTTCTTTTATGGTGGAAAAAGGATTACTCGTTACAGTAAAGGAACAGACCAAAGGGATTGGCGTTTATCACAGAAAGTATGTCGTTAAGAAGTAAGGAACCATCTAAAGCTTTCCTGCATAGTATTGTAATGGCCCACGATATATCGCAGCCTAGGAAATGCTGTTAATACGGTGCAGGTAGCTTTATACAATTTTAATAGGAAATTTAAAATTTACGTTGACTTTATATTTCATCCATGGTAAATTTAAATCCGTCGCAAAAATCATGTTGATTTAACGACAACTTTCACACAAATAATTGTTGACAACATAATTGATTGTGTGATATATTAATCAAGTCGCCAAATTCGACGGCAATCAACAGCTTTTATCAGTTAAATATAAATTGAAAAAAGTTATTGACAAAGCATTACGAAGATGGTAAGATATAAAAGTCGCTGAAAAAACGACACAAACAAATTGCTCTTTGAAAACTGAACAGAACAACTAGTATGTCAAGGA
>NZ_JCAXEV010000006.1:0-323638 GCF_059758495.1 Oceanobacillus sp. GQ8
AATCACAACTCCAGTTGCTCCGCTTTGATGGATTTTGCTTAATAGGTCTTCCTGAAACTGGATTGCAGTATTATCATCAATTTCAGTTTGAATAGAAATGAGCAGATAATTATGCAATTTCAATATCGGTATACGCATGATTTCACTCCCCTTTTAAAGATTCAATAAGCTTTTCTACATTCTCTTCTGTTCTTTCATGCTCAATAACTTCTCTACCCGTGATTTCTAATGCTTTTGTAAAGCCTTTTTTCAACGAGCTTTTCGTCGGGAATTTACCTAGGTCGATACCGAGATTTACAATGGTCTGAGCAATCTCCGGTCGAATTCCAACAAGAATACAGGTTGACCCAATAAGTCGGACAGCTTCAGCCGCCTGAATGATATGATGCGCAACCATGGTATCTACAACCGGCACACCCGTAATATCAATGAGTACTACCTCTGAGTTATGCTTAATGACGCCTTCTAGAAGGTTTTCCATGATCAATTTTGCACGCTCTGTATCAATTGTACCGATCAATGGCATCACTGTAATTCGGTCCATTACTGGGATAAGCGGCGCAGATAACTCTTGTAGAGCTACTCTTTGCAATGAAACAATATGCTCCCAGCTTCCTGAATACTCGTTTACCAATTGACGGATTATCGGCTCTACCCATGCGTCAACACTTTTAATGACATCAGATATATAAGAGGAATCTATTTTCACAGATTGTCCCAGGATATAATCAATTGTCACCCTGCGAAAAACCTGTAATCCGTCTGTTATGTAGCTAAGGGGCCATCCTAGGTTAATAATTTTTTCAGAGAAGTCTTCCACAACCTTGGTTGAGCCTTGGCTTTTAATACTCGTAAAAATGACATTTACGAATTCCCTGTTCGTACTTTCAAATAGTTCGTCCGATATGCTGGCAGTATAGTTGCCATCTTTTATTGAATTAATTTCTTCCATCCACATTTGTACTATTGAATCACTATTTTCAATTGCCGATTGTTTAAATTTCTGATCCATCCTTTTCCCCCCATTTTCTTTTTATCTTAAGCCAGTCCTGTTATATTCATGCGATTTTTGTATAAATATATCAAAATATCTTACATCAATACTTTTTCTGTTTTATTGTAACACAACCAATTCCATTCTTTTAAGCCATAACCCTTCGTTTGGATCGGACTTGGTCGATTGAGGGCTTGTGGTGATTGGTTGCGAGCTCATATGCTTGATTGATCCGTAGTCTATGTCAGCTTAACTATTTTTACCCATTAAAAATACCCTTGTCACTTTAAACAAGGGTATTTCTATTGGCCGTACATATCTTTTAAACCAAGGCTAATTTCTAATGCCTGATCAATTTTTTTCATCATTTCGTTGTCGAGCTTTGTTATTTTATCCGTAAGCCGCTGCTTATCTAACGTACGTATTTGTTCTAGCAATATGACAGAATTGCGGTCAAATCCGTAGCGCTTTGCGTTGATCTCAACGTGTGTTGGCAACTTGGCTTTCTGAATTTGTGCTGTAATTGCAGCTACAATTACAGTTGGACTAAACCGATTTCCAATATCATTTTGTAGGATCAATACTGGGCGGACGCCTCCCTGCTCTGATCCAACCACAGGGGATAAGTCAGCGAAGTATACTTCGCCTCTTTGAACGATCAACGTTTACACCCCGATCACAGAGCGCTCTAAGGTGTTTTCAGCCTCCTCTTCAGCTTGAAAAGCTTCCGAAGCAATTGTTAGATTAATGCGGCCCATTTCTTCATAGCCTCGTTGCATTGTTTCATGAAATTGCTGAATGTGTTCATCTCTCTTGTGCTCTAAAAAGTTTCTTGTTGCCTGACAGATGAAATCGCTCAAATCACTATTTTCATGTTTCATTAATCCATCCACCTCATTTAACAGGTTTTTAGGTATCTTTACCAAGACTTCTTGTAAACTCTCTGACAAAACCATGCACCTCCGCCAACTGTTGAACGAACATAATCAAATTCTTTTTAATGATATCATTGAATCTGGGCGTTTGCAAAGGGTTCTTAAAAAAAATTAACTAAATTCGCTTGTTTTGTCGTTTAATATTATAAAAATGTGGTATAAAGCTTTGGTTGGACATTTTTATCCGCCTTTGTAAATGCGTGGAATTCTCTCATTAAGTAAACAGGGAATCTCGTAACTAATGGTATCTACATAGGCTGCCGCTTCATCAATATTAATAAATGAGCCATTCTGGGAGCCAAGCAATGTTACTTTTGTCCCCACAGGATATTTCTGATCCAGCCGAATCATGGTTTGATCCATACAAATTCTACCGACAATGGGCATCCTTTTTCCATCTACAAGCACGTAAAAACCTTGAAGTTTGCGAATCCAGCCATCTCCATATCCAATAGGTATCGTTCCAATCCATTCCGTCTTTTCAGCCTTGTACGTTAAACCATAACTAATTGCATCTCCAGCTTCAATTTGCTTTACATGAGCCAACCTGCTGTGGAGAGAGAAAGCCTGTTTCAGGTTTATTGCCTGCTCTTCCTTAACTGGCTGGGAGGGGTACAGACCATACATAGATATACCATAACGGACAAAATCATACATATCCCTTGGTAAACGAATTGCACTTGCACTGTTCCCAATATGAACGGTTACCTCCCCTGACCACTGTTCCCTCAGTTCGGAGAGCATTCTCTCAAATTTTTCTTTTTGCTTATGAAAATAGGTTAGGTTCGGTGCATCGGCTGTTGCGAAATGAGTGTACACTCCTGTTAAATATATGCTTGGTTTGTCATTTAATGCATATAATATCTCGCGTAATGCTTCACTTGAACGTATCCCTATTCTTCCCATTCCAGTATCAAGCTTTAGATGTAGCTGCAATCTTTCATCCAACTTCATCCTGCTAACCTGGTCCAACCAATCCTTTTGAAAGAATGTCAGGGTAATATGATACTTTGCAGCAATTGCCGCAGCTTCAGGTGGGACCCATCCCATTACAAGAATAGGAGCATCAATACCAGCCTCTCTTAGCTCTAACGCCTCCTCAAGCAGGGCTACCGCCAATGATGTGGCACCTGAGTCAAGGGCTTTTTTAGCAACCTGTATACTCCCATGACCGTACCCATTTGCTTTAACCACAGCAACTATTTTCGTTTTTTCAGGCAGTCGTTCGTGCATTGCTTTAATATTATGTGTAATAGCGTCTAAATCTATTTCTGCCCATGTGGGTCTGATAATAGCCCGATTCAACTGAAAATCCTCCCTTACATCCTTCTATTAAAAAATCTCCTTCTATTATTTCCTTTCCATCTATACCTGTCAACGATAAGAAAATTGTAGAGAGACTATTAATGGAAGGTGGATTAAACTTGTCTGGTACTAGTCAGAAGTTGAGCTGATTGGGTGAGAGAGGATGATGTGCTTTTTCCGAGTTTTCTCTCTCGTTTTTTGAATGTCATAACCACTATGATGTGCGATCTTCTGCTCTAACTAATACTTCAAACCTGCAAGCTTCCTTTAATCAGAAAATTACAGGAGCCACTTAGCACATGGAGCTAGACAAGGAACAAACAAAAAAGCAGACCCCCTCTCCTGTTGACGAGTCTGCTTCTGTGAATCTCATTCTATTTCACTTCTTGACCTTGTACGGATTGTGCCACCTGGATTAGCTCTTCTTTTGTTAATTCATCACTTGCTAGGATATAATCCACACCATTATAGGACCATTCCAATGTATTGTCTGACAAGCCCGCCACGGTGTGACCTAGATTGATGATGTCCCCCTTCACTTCCTGAGGAGAGGTCATAGTTGGGACAACATTTCGTTTTTCTTGTACAAGTGTAAAATTCTTGTCACCCGAGAAAGTTAGGATGGCACGTTCTCCATCTTCTAAATCGATCTCCTTTTTCTGCTCCAATTCAGCACCAGCCATAAATGTCGGTAGAGTTACTGTTAGGGCATTGTCCTCTACCTCTCCAGAAACAGCTTCGTCCTCTGTTGCGTTGCTAGCCATATTCTTTTCCATGCTAAAGTCATCCTCTTTAAAGCTAGCATCTTTTTCGAAACTGGAGAATTTTACTACAACGAGTGCATTTTTATCTTTATCTAGCACTTTAACCTCTACTGGTGTTAGAGATTTCTTATCAAAATGGATCTCCTGATAAGGAAGATTGTTATTGCTTTGATAGTTCGTTTTTGTTTTAAAAATATAGTGAGTGTCGGTTGATTCAAATTCTGCCTCTTTGTCTTTTTTGATATCATTTACAAGTGATTGATATAAATATGGTTGACTACTGTTCTCAGGCCAATCGGATTGAAATTTAAAGTTTTTCTTTAAAGCTGGAGTTAGAACAAATACACCATCTTTATTTTTTAAAATGACTTGACTTCCTTTTTCGTCCATATCGTTCGTTAACGCTACTCTAAACAAGTCGTCTTTTTTATGCCAAATATCAATTGCAAATTTTTGATCTTCCTGCCCTGTATTCATACTCATTTCAGCATTTGCCTTATAGCCTTCCATGTCCTTCATCGTATCTTCTAAATCAGCAAGTACATCCTCCTGGGTCTTTTCCCCACAGGCTGCCAGTAAAAATACAAATCCTGCCATAACAATTAAAATACCTAGCATTCTTTTCATTGACATCATATCTCCCTTGTCTCAGTAGAAACATTAGGGAACATTGTCACACAAGATCATCAGAATGTACGATATACCAGTGAAACTCCTTCGATAACATCAGAAGCAAGCAGGTCATGCTGGGAGTGCGACTCTTGTATTAACAAATCAGCGGATTTACCATGTACAAAACAGGCATTGCAAAGCCCTTCAAATATAGACTGTTTCTGCATGATCATCGCTAATATGATTCCCGTTAGTACGTCCCCGCTCCCACCTTTTGCAAGTCCGGCGTTTCCGGTGATATTCACTGCCTGTTTTCCATTAGGGTCGGTAATAATCGTAAAGGCTCCTTTAAGAACAACGTAGACGCCATGATCAGTAGCAAACCTTTTAGCGTAATGAAAAGGTCGCATCAATACATCCTTTACAGATAGATCAAGAAGCATTGCCATTTCACCTGGATGTGGTGTCAGGATAACGGGCTCTTCTCTCTCATCAAGCACTCCAAGGTCGGCCTTTAAATGGGTCAGCCCATCCCCATCAATGATGAGCGGTATTTTTGCAGTTGCTGCATGTCTAATTACAGGACGAGAAGCGTCTTCACGTCCCATACCAATGCCTATTGCCACTGCATCAAATCCCTCATAGTCTATATCATTTCCATATTTAAGATGGCCATTTATCTCCGGAACTGTAACGAAAGTAGCCTCTGGACAGAAGGAAGCAATACGTTGAATGACACTATCCGTGGTAGCTGCTGTTACCAGCCCTGCCCCCGAACGCAGTGCTGCACGCGTGGTAAGACCTAATGCTCCAGGCATGTTTGAGGATCCCCCGATAACCAAGCCTTTGCCATGATCTCCTTTATGGTCATATTCACTTCGTCCAGGAAATGTACGTTGAAATGCCGCTTCTGTCCATACTTTCCGTTCCATTTCCAATTGTTTAAAGGCTGCCTGTGGAAAACCGATGGAGATACATTCCCACTTTCCGTAACTCGGAGCGGTATGTTGAATAAAGACCGTTTGCTTAATGGCACCTATCACAAAGGTATAATCAGCTTGTACAGCAGTAAAATCTGCTACTCCCTCATCAGCTGGTAAACCTGATGGAATATCTACTGATACGACTAGATTGTCCAATTGGTTAATTTGATTTACGAGAGAGTACAGCGGCTCTCGTAAATCCCCCTTCACTCCAATGCCGACCATGGCATCCACGATAACGTCTTCTTTATCCAGTCCATCCAAAGTCTCGTTAATCTTGTTCGGTTGCATCACGATGCCGTCACAATTCAGGTAGAGACGCTTATGGTATGCTGCATGTCCAACAATTTTCTTATCATCCACAACCTGAAGTACGGTCACTTTATACCCCATATTCAGTAATGTTCTGGCAATAACGAAACCATCCCCGCCATTATTACCTGAGCCAACCAAAACGCACAAGGGCTGCTCAAAATCAATCATGGCACTTACTCTCTGGGCTATTTCTCTACCTGCATTTTCCATTAACATACTGCCATTCATCTCTGCCCTGTCCATCGAAAACTGGTCAATATCGTACATTTCTTTTGCGGTGACAATATACAAAACTGTTCCCTCCTACCCGCACTAAAATATATGAGACAACCTTATCAATTATGCATGTCGTTATCCGCTTCGATCACTACCTGAGCGGCAGCATAATCCCTGCTATGTGTAATCGAAATAAATATTTTATCATGGCTATATCCAGGTGCATGAAGGAAAGGAGCACCACCTTGTTGGGGCAGTATCTCCATATCGTGAAAGCTTAATTCTCCTATACCTGTACCCACTGCTTTTGCAAAAGCCTCCTTGGCTGCAAACCTACCTGCAAGGAATTCAACCCTTCTTATCTCAGTTGGAAGGGAATTAAAAATATCCAGTTCCTTATTGGTTAACACCCTTTTTGAAAGTCGGTCACCTTTTCGCAAGCTTTCCGCTATCCGGTCTAGTTCAATTAGATCTATTCCAATACCTTTAATCATCCGCTTTCTTTCCTTTCACCTATAAAAGCCTTATTGTTGCACATTCATCCAGTATTTTAGTACGCTATTAATGGTCATATGATCGTTTATATACTACTACACTATAATAATACCCTACCTGCAAAGTTACCTAACGTTTTAATTATAAATGAGGAGGACGTCATGTTTATACGAAATGAACGAAGTGTAACAGAATTCATCAAATTCTACCCTGTCGTTTCTACTATCATAATTATTCATATCATATTATGGTTAATTCAAGATTTTCTAATGTTGCCAATTGGGAATACCCTTTATCAACTCGGAGCAGGAAGCAACTACCATATTGCTCAGGGAGAGTATTGGAGACTTATCACTCCAATGTTTTTCCATGCTGGTTTAATGCATATGCTGTTCAACTCGTTTTCTCTCGTCTTATTTGGACCGGCGCTTGAACAAATGCTTGGCAAGACGAAATTTATCCTTGCCTATGTTGGGGCTGGGATTGTCGCCAATATTGCTAGCTTTATTTTTGGACATGCGATCTATACACACGTTGGCGCTTCAGGAGCTGTCTTTGGGTTGTTTGGAATCTATATTTTCATGAGATTTTTTCGCAAGCATTTACTGGATTACCAAAGTTCTCAAATGATTACAGTTATCATTGTAATTGGCTTAATAATGACGTTTCTCCGACCTAACATTAATGTGTATGCCCATATATTTGGGTTTATCGGCGGATTTGTAATCGCACCACTTGTCCTTCGACGAACGAAGCCCTATTCACCGTGGCAACGTCGCTACCGTGACGATGATGGGGTACAATTTGATCCAAACAGATGGAAGAAAAAGCGTGTCCCTTCGAAGGTGAAAAAGAATGCATTCTGGATTGTCATTGTTGTACTCGCACTACTTGGTTTGCTAAGTCGTATACTTTAAAATAGCCTTGGAACTAAAAAAAGGTTACACCCTTAAAAAATGAGGTGTAACCTTTTTTCATGCTTTTCATTCTAAACGTGCGCTTTTCGCTTTTGTTCGTATAGCTCAAAACACACAGCGACTAGCGCAACTTCCCTCACCTCCGTACAATAAAGAAGACTTGCCGATTGGTGAAAACCAGAGGCTTAGTCGCCCTTATACCCGGAGGGTGAAAGTCATCATCGATTGTAACTTAGGTAGGTCGACTAACACCTGCCTTGTCGGCCAACGCCGACATACCCCTTTTGCAGGGGCATGATTCCTTTATCTCCTACGAGGAATGCTCCATTAAAACCGTCACTTTGCGTGACAACATGGAGCCACCTGGCATGGCCAGGCGCAGTTCGTACGTGGGCCCGGAGGATCCGGGTCATGCCGACGTTGCCCTAGGACGGGGCGTACTTAGTCGGCCTTCCTTAAAAACGTGCGCTTTTCGCTTTTGTAACTTAATCGCGATTTCCCCGTTTTTGGTAATTCCCTTTACGGTTGTTTCTTCCACCTTGGTTGCGGCCACCGCCACCTTGGTTGCGTTTCCCGTAGAAACGTTTGTTATTCGAACGACGATCATTTGAACTCTGTGCTTTTTTAACACTGATAGGAGCGACTGATGAAATACGTACTGGTGTATCACGTCTTTCCTTCGTCATAAGTTTCAGCGCTGCAGCTATAACTGACATCGAATCATGTTCTTGTAACAACGTGTTAGCTGCTTCATGATATGTTTTCAGGTCTTTTTCTTCAATTGTTTTTAAGATGTTTTCAACAGTAACCTGCTGTTGACCTTTTTGAGCATCATGATTAGTCGGTGGAGTCAGACGTTTCATTTTGCTTTTCGTAACTTTTTCAATTAATTGAAGGTGTGACATCTCTCTCGGTGTAACGAAGGAGATAGCTTCACCCGTTCTACCTGCACGCCCTGTACGTCCAATTCTGTGGACATAGCTTTCAGGATCCTGTGGAATGTCAAAGTTATATACATGGGTAACACCAGAGATATCTAGTCCACGAGCTGCTACATCTGTTGCAACAAGTACATCAACACGTCCACCTTTGAACTTGTTCAATACGGACATACGTTTACCTTGTGTTAAATCACCATGGATTCCCTCAGCACGATAACCTCTTGCCTGTAATCCTTCTGTAATTTCGTCCACACGCTTCTTCGTACGACTAAACACAATAGCTAACTCAGGTGCGTTGATATCTAAGTGATTGTTCAGTGTATCAAATTTAAATTTCTCAGGTATTTCGATAAAGAACTGATCAATATTCTCTACAGTCATTTCTTTTGCTTTTACTTTAACTTCTTTAGGATCGGTCATTAAGTTTGTTGCAATATCACGGATTTCTTTTGGCATCGTCGCTGAGAAAAGCAAGGTTTGTCTTTCTTCAGGAATACCTTTCAAAATATCACGGATATCATCAATGAAGCCCATGTTAAGCATTTCATCCGCTTCATCCAATATAGCAGTCTGTACCATATTAATACGGATTGTTTTTCTTCTCATATGGTCAAGCAGTCTACCTGGTGTCGCAACAACGATCTGTGGACCGTCCTTAAGCGCACGAATCTGTCTATCCATTGGTGAACCGCCATAAATAGCTAAAGCTCGTACTCCTTTAAATTTACTAAGACGATTTAGTTCCTCTGCTACCTGAATAGCTAATTCACGTGTAGGTGCTACTACTAGCCCTTGGATTTTACGTTGTTTGGAATCAATTTTCTCGATCATTGGAATACCAAACGCCGCTGTTTTACCTGTACCTGTTTGGGCTTGTCCAATTACATCGTTCCCTTGCATTGCAAGTGGAATGGTCTCCGCCTGTATTGGTGTTGCTTCTTCAAAACCCATTTTTTCTAATGCTTTCATGATAGGACTGGAAATGCCTATTTCATTAAATGTTGTCACCTATTCCTCTACTCCTTTTTCTAAAAAAATTTATTCGTCAAAGAGGCCTTGGATTTTTCTTATACTTTAGTTTGAAAATAATTTACCCGCATGTTTAAAACAGCAAACGTTCCAATCTCACTGCGACGGCTATATGAAGGAAATTTCTCACATTATATTTTAAATTCGATTTAAAAGTATCATTAATTTTATACTTTCCCTAAAGTACAAAAAAGGCATCACCAATTTCTGGTAAGAGGCCTCACTCGAAAACTCATACAAATACAATCATAACACATTATTTATCATGATACTAATTTGCAGATGTGATTTTTTACAAGGACCGTGGTAGAATAATTAGAACATAAAGAAAAACTTGTCTTGTAAGTACTCTTAATAAGTTAGGGAGGGTTAAGATGCGTCTTCCCCCATTCAACCCATATGCCGCCGTGGTAATCGGTGTCATTTCTGTTTCGACATCAGCTGTATTGGTTAAATTGGCAGATCAAGCACCGGCTGCAATCATTGCAAACTACCGGCTATTGTTTGCCGTCTTAATTATGAGTCCCGTCGTTTTATTAAAGTACCGAAATGAATTTCGAAATGTCGAAAGGCGTGATTGGCTCTTTTCCATACTGGCAGGCATCTTTCTCGCTCTCCATTTTATTTTGTGGTTTGAGTCGCTTAACTATACCTCTGTTGCAAGCTCGGTAGTGCTAGTGACGTTACAGCCCATATTTGCTTTTCTCGGGACCTATTTCTTTTTTAAAGAAAGATTTTCTCCAGGAGCGGTTATCAGTATGCTCATCGCCCTGCTCGGAAGTTTCATTATTAGCTGGGGTGATTTTCAAATAAGTGGAATGGCTTTGCTTGGCGATATTCTCGCATTATTTGGGGCTATCACTGTAACCGTGTACTTTTTATTTGGGCAACGTGTCAGAAGAAACGTTTCCTTAATGACTTACACCTTTCTTGTCTATGGGGCTAGCTCCATAACACTGTTACTTTATAATCTCGCGGTTCAGAACCCCTTTTTCGGATACCCTGCCAACCACTGGGGGTTATTTCTTGCCTTGGCCATTGTACCGACTTTCTTCGGCCATACCCTATTTAATTGGGCATTAAAGTGGTTAAGCACCTCCACTATCTCAATGGGCATTGTGTTTGAGCCAGTGGGGGCTACTATTTTGGCCTATTTATTACTTGATGAAAAGGTGACAGGATCCCAGTTATTAGGAGGGACCATCGTTATCTTTGGTTTATTTCTATTTATATTAAGTACGTCAAGGAAATCTTCTGTGACAATCGCACAAAAAGAGCGTAAATAAGCTCTACTGTGAGTATAAATCATAGGAACCAACTGCTATAATTGCAGTACCTTACTTTTAAGAAACGGGTGATCTCATGAACGTTCAATTAATGACTGACGGAGGAGCGGATATTCCACAACGCCTCCATGACAACCTGAATCTAATCATTGTTCCCCTTTATTTACACTTTTCCGATGGGCAATATAAAACGGGCACAGATTTGGATATTAATGATTTTTATAGAAAAATTAAAGAAGACCATGAGCTCCCACGCTCTGCTGCACCTAGTCCACATGATTTTTATGAGGCATATAAGCAAGTCGACCCAGGACAGCCCATATTAATGCTAAGCCTCTCCAAAGGTCTAAGCAGCACCTATGATAATGCAGTTGCTGGTAAAGATTTGCTGCTCGAAGAAGAACCACAGCGACAAATAGAAGTAATAAACACGAAGACCGCCTCCTGTGGTATTTCTCTACTATTACATGAAGCGAAGGTAAAGCTTCAAGAAGGCTATAGCTTTTCAGAGTTAACAAGGCATCTGGAAGCACGAGTAGAACAGACTACTACCTTATTTATATTAAAAACATTAGATAATCTGGTATTAGGCGGAAGGCTAGATAAAGTAAAAGGAACCATTGCTAAAACACTTAATATAAAATTATTAATGAAAGCAAGTGAAGAAGGCTCCATTGAAGTTTCAGAAAAAGTCCGTGGGGACAAAAAATCGATTCGTAGATTTATTGAGCAAATCGGGGAATATACTAAATCGGTGGAGAACAAGGTTATTTCTATGACCCATTGCAAAGCAGAAAGTCGTGCTAAAAGTGTGTTAGAGGATATTCGAAATGCTCATCCATTTCAAGATGCTTATTTGACAGAAGCTGGCCCACTTATTTCCACATATGGTGGTGAAGGAGCGCTAGTTATTTCCTTCTTTAAGGATAAATAAGTTCCATTAGAAAAACGTATACCTTCGCTCGTCTTTAAGCGAAGGTATACGTTTTTCTTATACTTGGAACATTAAAATTTTAACTGCATCGTAATTGCTTCCTAGCTAAAATTTTATACTTTCCTAATGTGAAATAATAAACGAGGCAGCTGGCTGTCTCGTTTTTCGTTTGTTTTCTATTTGATTAGAAACTGAAGCACCATACTATTCAAGGTCTCTCTATCGTCTCCTAGACAAATAAGGTGTCGGGAGCGTTCAAAAAATACTACCTCTTTCCTTTCTGAGGTGATTTCTTTATCTAGATAATAAGCAGTTTTATATGGAACCATCCCATCCATCTGACCTTGGGCAATGAGGACTTCGGATTCAACTTTTTTTAAGTATCCCCTGGTAAACTTAACTAATTTCAAGAACTCCAAGTTTGCCTTAAACGGGACCCGTCCTAATTTGTTACGGTAGTGGTTATATAACTTGTTACTCCCTAACTTTCCTCTTACGCCATCTGCGACAAAACCACCTGCATCCACGGCAATTTGCTTGAATGATAAATATTTCCCCGCTGGGGCGAGTAGGACAAGCTTGTCTACTTTATACTTGGCAGCCAGATAAGCAGAAATCATGCCACCCATTGAAAACCCGATGACATAAATGCGGTCGTACTTTTCCATTAAACCCTTAAGTGCTTCTTCTGCAGCGCCTATCCAGCTCTTGTGAGATTTTCCTTTTAGATCAAGCTGTCTTCCATGCCCAGGTAGTGTTGGCACTTCAATGTTCCAATCGGTGTGTTCATGCAGGTAATTTACTAATGGCTCTACTTCATAAGGTCCCCCAGTATATCCATGTACGACTAAACATCCTATCATAAAAATTCTCCTCTTTTTCCTCATCTACCCTTCTTTTACCCTTAATAATATAAAGTATTACCGTTTTTTTAAAAAAACGAATTTTAATAATTCCTTCGGTTCATTTATTTTCCAATGATCTTTTCATATGAAGGACAATTTTTATACTGGCTACCTAAAAAGCTTCATTACGCTTCCAAACTGTTTTACAATCGGGGATACTTGGTGATAAGTATTGGCAATTTGACCCACTGTGGACAGTACTTTATCAAGGTCTAGTTGCGTTTCTCCTTTTTGGGGAAATCCGTTTATATTGCTCCCTGTTTCTAAGTTCGATGGTTGTTGCGTGTTTACTGGATAATTTGTTTGCATATACTCCGGCCAGTTTACAGGTTGCTGCGGTTTCGAGAAAAATTCATACGGTGTTTGGAACTGATGTGGTTGGTATGCTGCGTTAGTTGGTGGAATAGAATAGGATGGTTGGTGTGGTGGTTGGTATGATGGTTCATTTATTCCACTATTAAAATTAGGATGATAATAATTATTATACTGATCGTAAGGCCGTTGATACATCTTTACATACCTCCCTTTCATGTTAACTGGTATATATTATGCATCAGGATCAGCATCTGTGTTCAACAGATAGTTTTTATCCAGCACTCCTAACATGAGGTTAAGCTTTTCTTCTTGGTATCCAAGTATTAGATTATTTTCGTCCCCGATAAACGTCGCAGGAGTGCCATAAATGCCATGCTTCTGCATCTCCTTCTTGTTTTCCGGGTGTTTTGTAACATTTTTCACCTCATAGGGAACATTTTTCCTATCCAAAAGTTGTAATACCCGCTCACAATCTTCGTTATCTTCGCTTATATAGACCCATACATTGTTTTCACTCATGATGATACCTCCGCAAGTGTTTAAATAATACATTTTTCCTATACCCTTCTCATTACAATTGAAACCTCTTTGTAATATTAATGTAACATTAAAAGTAAATCATGATGTCCTTTTTGCGTTAATTATGTGAAAGAGGACAAAAGGATACAGAGGTTCTAGGCTGTTTTTAGGATAAAAAACCCACCACTTCAATTTAAAAGTGGCGGGCACTGATTACAATCGGCTTATTATAATACGTTGGCTACTTCCGTGTTGCCACTCACTACTTCATATACTTTTCCATTTGCTTCTTTTTTAGTTAAAAGGTGTACAATTACGGCTGCAACATCTTCCCGTGGCACCTTGCCAAATTCTGTTCCACTTTCCTGAAGGTTCACTTTCCCTTCTCCAGGGTCGTCTGTTAAAGCACCTGGCCTAATAATCGTATAATTAAGATTTGAGGATTTTAGATATTCATCTGCACGGTGCTTCGCATACAGATAAAATTTCCCCTCGGAAGCTCCTTTTGGCTGATCAGCTCCCATGGAACTTAGAAGAACAAAGCGCTCTACACCGTTCTTCATTGCAAGATCTGCCGCTTCGATTGCTCCTTCCTGATCAATGATAATGGTTTTATCAGGACCTGTATTTGGTCCAGAACCAGCAGCAAAGACGACTGCATCTATGTTGTGAAAGGCTTTTTCAAAATCACTTTCCAGATCAGCTAAAACTGTTTCCACACCTAAATCTTTAAAGTATTCGATCTGTTCTTCTTTTCGTATCATAGCGACTGGCTCAAGCTCTTTTGTATTCTTTATATTTTTTACGATGTTTTTCCCTACATCACCATTTGCTCCGATAACTAATACGCGCATTTATAATGCCTCCTTGTATAAAGTCATATAATGGTATGTATCCTAAATAAAAAGAAGCAAAACATATATGAGGATGTTTTGCTTCAGCTAATAATCTATTCCATCTCATTTTTTCCGAGCTTTTTTAAAATGTTAATTGCGAATACTTTTTCGTCATCATCTAAGACAGACATAAGTTCTTTAATTTTGTCCCAATGGCCTGGGAAGATTCTACTTAATAATTCCGTACCCTTTTCTTCAATGACAGCAAACGTTACCCGTCTGTCAGCAGGATTAGGTTTGCGTTTTAAATATCCCTTCCTTTCTAATTTGTTTACAACATACGTAATGCTTCCACTTGTTAATAGAATTTTTTCACCAATTTTTTGGAGAGGCTGCTCTCCTTTATGGTATAAAAGCTCTAGAACTGCAAAATCTGTTAGATTTAAACCCCTTGACTGAATATCTTTCTCTACCTGCTCCATTACTGACCGATAAGACTTTGCCAATACGACAAAGAGCTTTAAGGAAGGGTCTTGTTTCTTTTCATTTAATCGTTGAGATGTATGCACCCATAATTCCCACTTTCTAATTTACCCATTATCATTTTCTTATTATATTGATCGGCTGAATAGAAAGATTTTTAAATAGTATTTACTCCACCGCTTTCATCATCTGGATGTGCTTAGGGAGAACACGGATGGTAGCCGGCGTATTCGTAGAGATTTCCCCGTCCATATCTATCTCTTTAGCAGACCCTGTACTAACTTTTATTTCATTTGACTGGAAATGTGTTAATTCTTCTAGTGCTTCCTTATTTAATTCGGCATTGTTCATAGAAAGAAGCTCCCTAAAGGATGCAAGGCTAGAATTTTTAATAATAAGTACATCCAACAGACCATCAGTAGGATCAATCGTTAAAATGGGAAGTTGGCGCGTCCCTATAAAAGTGCCATTGAGTAAGAGAACCCCGACTGCCTCTCCTTCATAAACTTCACCTTTTGCTTCAATGTTGTAAGTAAATTGTTCAGATCTACTAACTGTTTTAAGTGTACTCATAAAATAACTGAGAACCCCTAATGACTTTTTCTGTTGTTCATCAATATTTTTGGACGTTTCTGCAACCATCCCAATTCCCCAGAAGTTTAAAAAATATGTATCATCTGATTGGGCAACATCCACATCTATGACCTTTCCATCTACTATAGCCTCCGCGGCACTTGCTAAATTTTGCGGTAATTGAAGCATTCTACTAAAGTCATTAGACGTTCCACCAGGTAACACAGCAATAATTGGCCTGTTAGGCAGTGGGGCTAGGGCATTAATACAGCAGTGTAACGTACCATCCCCACCTAAAATAATGAGTAAATCAACTTGATCAGAATACGTTTTGCATGTTTCTGTAACTTCTTCTATAGAGGCTGTCTGCAAGACGATGAGCTCTTTTATACCTCGCGAGAGTATGGGAAGTGTATCTCTAAGCTTTTGTTCTATATCCCCTTTGCCCGCATTTCCGTTATATAGTAACAATGCCTTACTGAATCTTGGCAAGACGATCAACTCCTCTTATACGTTATTGTATTTATTTCCTTCTTCAGGACAAAAGAAACCTCACATTGTCGCAATATAGAAACCTAGTATTTTACTATCTATTACTATTCTACAATTACTTTGTAAAAATTACGTAAAATTATAAAAATAGTCTAGCATTTTCGACCTATTTGGTATTTAATATAATAGTAAGATATATTAAGAAATAACAGGAGGGTCAAGATGAAAAAACTTTATAGTCTATTACTTGTGCTGGCACTTGCACTGTTCTTAGCGGCATGCGGAAGCTCTGATGATTCAGACTCAAGCAATGCGGAAGGTGATAACAGCAGCGAGAGTAGCGAAGACAGCAACGAGAGCAGTGGGGATACCCCAGATACACTTGTAATGGGATTTGTTCCTTCACAAGATTCTGACACAATCGCTGATACTGTAGAACCTCTAGCAGATCGTTTAGGTGAAGAATTGGGAATTGAAGTAAAAGGACAAGTAATGACGAACTACAATGCACTAGTTGAAGCAATGGGTGCAAACCAAGTACAAATCGGTTTTATCCCTGCTTTTGGATATGTTCTTGCAAACGAGCAATATGATGTTGAAGTAATCTTAAAATCTATTAGATACGGTTCTGGTACATATAAAGCACAATACCTTGTTAGATCTGATTCTGGTATAGAGTCACTTGCTGATCTTGAAGGAAAAGTTTGGGCATACGGTGATAAGGGTTCTACGTCTGGTTATCTTTTCCCTGCAAGCCAACTAATGAAAGAGTTCGATTATGATTCAGCAGCTGAACTAGAAAGTGGTTTCTTTAGTGGCACTGTACAAGCAGGTGCTCATGATAATGCTGCACTCGAAGTATACAATGGAGATGCTGATGTAGCGACAACATTTGATGATGTGCGTACAGAGCTTGAAGAAGAATATCCTGATGTGATGGATAAGTTGACTGTTCTTGGTTACACAGATGAAATTCCGAACGATACAATTTCCGTAACGAAAAATTTAGACGATGAGCTTGTTCAAAAAATCAAGGATGCTTTCATGTCATTTAACGATGATGAAGAAATGATTAAAATTATGAACGATGTTTACAATTGGGATGCAATTGACGAAGCTTCAGACGAAGAATATGAAGTAGTTAAAGAAACATATCAGGAATTCAAAGACAATATCGAGCTTTAAAAGTTATTAAACATAAACTGAATTGGAAAAGGGGGAGCTTAATCTCTCCCTTTTTTCCTAGTTTTCAGAAAAACTAAGGCTGTAATGGAGGAAGTACATATAATGATTCAATTTAAAGATGTCGGTCTTGTCTACCCTAACGGTACAGAAGGACTAAAAAATGTTAACGTAACGATAAACGACGGTGAATTTGTTGTAATTGTTGGCTTATCAGGTGCGGGAAAATCAACTTTCATTCGCAGTATTAACCGTCTTGTTACGCCTACAAAAGGCTCCCTGTTAGTTGATGACGAAGACATTCTATCGTACCGAAGTGGCGAATTACGTAAATTACGTACAAAAGTTGGTATGATCTTTCAGAATTATAATTTGGTAAAGCGTAGCAATGTGCTTAAGAACGTACTCGCGGGACGTCTTGGACATACAGGAACATTGCGTTCAATTTTAAACCTTTATAAAAAAGAAGATGTTGGACTTGCCTACGAGAGTCTGCAGCGGGTGAATATTTCAGAGAAAATTTACAATCGCGCTGACGAACTAAGTGGTGGTCAACAGCAGCGTGTCAGTATAGCTCGTGTACTCACACAAAAACCAGGCTATATACTAGCAGATGAGCCTGTAGCTTCTTTGGATCCCCCGACTTCGCATCAAGTTATGTCATATTTAAAGAAGATTAATAAAGAGGATAACATCACTACCATCGTAAACCTTCATTTCATCGATATGGCAATGGAATATGCAGACCGTATCATTGGAATGCGTGCAGGGGAAGTTGTATTTGATGGACCAGTTTCTGAAGTTACCGAAAAGACCTTTGAGGAAATTTATGGCCGTTCGATACGTGAGGATGACTTGCGTGGGGGGGCGGATGAATCGTGACCAATCAATCAAAGGATGTAATAAAAGGTAATACACCGCCCTTATTTCCTATTAAGACAAAAGCAAGAGTTACTCTCATTTTCTTTGTCGTAATCGGCTTTTATCTTTTCAGTATGATTTGGACACAGCGTGATATGGTTGGCGGTTTTGGTAATTCACTTGGCAACATGTTTACAGTTGCTGGGAAATTTTTCCCACCTAATTTAAGTGTAATACCAGCTGTTTGGGACCCGATGGCACAGACTATACAAATGGCAATTGTGGCGACCACATTTGCAACAATTCTAACCATCCCATTAGCGATACTATCCGCTCAAAATATTACGACATTTAAACCGTTATATTACGTAACAAGAACGTTGATGAATATTTTACGTACGATACCTGATCTTGTCCTAGCAGTAATTTTCGTTGGACTGTTTGGTATTGGTGTACTACCCGGAATTTTAGCACTTTTCATTTTCTCATTAGGTATTCTTGCTAAGCTTATTAGTGAGACCATTGAATCTGTCGACATGAATCCATTGGAGGCAATGCGGGCTTCAGGAGGTAACGTCTTCCAAGTTATCTTTTTTGGACTGGTACCACAGGTGCTTCCGCAATTCACATCATTTGTACTTTATGTATTTGAAATAAACATACGTGCCTCTGTCGTTCTTGGACTTGTAGGAGCGGGAGGAATCGGTCTTGTTCTAAACCAACAACTCGGTTTCTACAACTACCAAAATGCGATGGCAATTATTGTTTTAATCTTTGTCGTTGTCATTGTCATTGAATATATCAGCAACAAGCTAAGGGAGGCACTAATTTAATGGAATCCTACACACTACCTCCAAAGCCAGAAAAATCGTTGTTTAAAAAATTAAAAGCTCTCCTTATAGTAGTCATTCTTGCTGCGATCTATGTATGGACTTTTCTTGGGATTGACATTGACTGGGCAAGGGCAATAGACCGTATTGCAAATAACTTTGCTCGTGTTATACCAAACCTATTTAGGCCGGATTGGTCCTCAACCGCTGACGTCTCCTTAAGCATACTGGAGACTGTATTAATAGCGTTTGCTGGTTCTTTTATGGCTGCGATACTTGCTATCCCATTAGGCTTCTTAGCTGCACAAAACATGACAGGAAGCAGAATTCTTACCATAATAGGAAAATGGATCTTATCAGCAGTCCGTGCTTTTCCGGATATTATCCTAGCTATCCTGTTTGTAGTAGCAGTAGGACCCAACGCATTTGCTGGGGTTTTAGCTATTGCGATTGGTTCAACAGGTATGCTTGGTAAGCTTTACTCAGAAGTCATTGAATCGATTGATATGAAGGTTGTCGAAGCAATGGAAGCGAATGGAGCGAATAAGATTCAAATACTTTTCTATGCGGTCATTCCACAGATTATACCGGAATTTCTTTCCTATGCGATTTACCGTTTTGAAATAGACATCCGTGCCTCTTCCATCCTCGGTATCGTAGGTGCTGGCGGTATTGGTACAATGATTATTTTCGCTGCGAATAACCGTAATTGGAATGAAATGGGTCTAATTCTTCTCGCTATAATTATTGTTGTAACAATCATCGACTTTATATCTGCCCGTATACGTCGTAAAATCGTATAATAAAGGGTGATACTATGTCATGTCCCGCAGGTATAGCCTGTGGGACTTTCCTTATGTCTCAGGAAACTAATCACTAAGAGACATGACTTTATCCCGGAGCAACCGTCCGTAAGACTCCCACTTCAAAACATGAAGTGAAACCGTGATGTTTAAGTGGGAGTAAACGGACGCTAACACCCCGATTCGTTCAACTAACAATCAGTGAGGGAAGAATGAAAACCCCCACTGATTGAAGTTTCACTTTATGTAGAAAGGATGCATCACTATGAAAAAACACGAAGAAGCTTCACTCACACTATTATATACAAGTGACGTGCATGGAAATGCCATGCCACTCTCATACGCTACTAATGAGCACTCTGATAGCGGGTTAGCTAAGTATGCCACTGCTGTTAAGCAGGTACGAAAGGAAAAAGACTATGTTCTCTTGCTTGATAATGGCGATTTAATCCAGGGAACACCATTTATGACCCATTATGTTAAACAGCATAGACATACTGAAAATCCAATGATCACGATTATGAACCAAATCGGGATTGATGGCGCAGTAATTGGAAATCACGAGTTCAATTTTGGCAGTGATGTATTATCTGATGCTGTGAAACAATCTCAATTCCCTTGGCTCTCAGCTAATATCATCGATACCGTCACAAATGAGCCGAAATATGGCCCTGCTTATATTATGAAAACATTACCGAACGGTATTAAAGTTGCTATTACCGGGGTAACTACTCATTACATCCCGAACTGGGAATCACCAGAGCATATAGAGGGTCTGTATTTTGCAGATGCCTATGAAACGTTAAAAAAATGGACAACTTATATTCGTCAAACAGAAGAGCCAGATATTCTTATCGCTTCCTATCATGGAGGATTTGAACGTGATCTGGAGACCGGACATGAAACAGAAGCCCTTACAGGGGAAAACCAAGGATACAGAATGTGTGACATAGAGGGAATTGATGTCCTGCTGACTGGTCATCAGCATCGAAAGCTTACTGGAAAAGTTAATGATGTGCTTGTAATCCAGCCAGGTAATAATGGAACGTTATATGGAGAAATAAACCTTTCCTTGTCTAACGCATCAGGAAAGTGGATAATCACAGAAAAAGAAGCCCACCTTCGTGATCTCACCTCTGTCCCTGCCGATAACGAGGCATTAAAGGCAATAGAGGCTTTAGAAGCTTCGACTCAAAATTGGCTAGATGAACCAATCGGTTTTATTAAAGGTGATATGACAATTCGTGATCCATTCCAAGTGCGAATTGCCAAGCACCCCTTCATTGAATTCATACAGAAGGTGCAAATGGAGGAAAGCGGTGTTGATATCTCTGTTACTTCATTACTTAATAATACATCTAAAGGCTTTTCATCTTCTGTCACAATGCGGGATGTCGTATCTAACTATATGTATCCAAATACGCTTGTAGTGCTCGAGCTTACAGGAGAAGACATAAAGAAGGCATTAGAAAAGAGTGCAGAGTATTTCACGCTAATTGATGGAGATATTGCTGTTAACCCTGCGTTTGAAACTCCTAAGCCACAACATTATAACTATGATATGTGGGAAGGTATCCAGTACTCTATCTCAGTAGATGAGCCTGTAGGAAATAGAGTTAAAGACATCTCCTATCATGGCAAACCAATAGCTTATGACGAAAGCTATCATGTTGTACTTAATAACTATCGAGCTACTGGCGGGGGTAATTATGATATGTTTAAAGAGAAGCCTGTGGTAAGAGAAATCCAAAAGGATGCTGTGGAAATTATTCGTTCTTATTTTGAGCGACACAAAACCGTAAAAGCTACCGCTACCCCTAATTTTGAAGTGAAAGCGAAGTAATGATAATGCAGAAAGCAAAAAGGCGGACTACAAGCCCGCCTTTTCACCTTTCATGTTAGTCATCATCATCTTCTGTGTCTATATCCATTTCAAGAATTTCGCCTGTTACAGCATCAATGTCAAAATCCGCTTCCTTTTTATCTTTAACTAACTCTATTTCATATACAACTCTTCCATCATCTTCATCAAGTTCTACTTCGCGAACTTCCCCATCAAATTCCTTTTTAGCAATGTCTGTAGCTTTCTTTTCGCTAATTAAGTCATCTGTCTTAGCCACTGTATTTTCTTTCTCATTGTCATCAAAATCATCATCTGCGTCTACCACTTCTGACTTTTCTTTTAATACCTCTCCTGTATCTGCATCGAGTTTAAGATCGGTTTCCGTATCCCCATCTCTCACTTCGACCTCATATACTTTCTTTGTTCCCTCTTTATCAAGCTCGAGTTCGGTAATAGTCCCCGGATATTGTTCTGACACCATTTGTTGGATATTATCTGTGTTTAACTTCGTGTCTTTAGCGTCTGCACTTGAATGGTAAACACCAAGTCCCAACACTGTTGCACCTACCATTGAACCGATTATTAAACCTAATTTTTTATTCATCATCTTTATTCCTCCTTTTTGTTGATACTTATATAATAGCCGCCCCCAATGAAAAGACAGTGTGGATAACATTAGAATTTGATGAGAAAAAATCAAAAGCTCAAAGCACACGTTTTTTAGGAAGGCCGATTAAGAACCTCCCCGGGATCCTATAAACCCATCAAAAAAAGCTGCCACCCAGCAGCTTTGCACAAATTAGTCATCATCGACTTCGATATTTTGATAAAGGATCTCCCCTGTAAAAGCATCGATCTCTAATTCCGCTTCTTCGTTTCCATTAATAATTTTAATTTCATAAAGATACCTGCCATCATCTTCATCCAATTCAGCTTCATCAATTCTACCAGGGAAACGTTCTAATGCAATCTCTTTCGCTTCACTCAAACTGACGGTCACGTCCTCTTCAGTATGCTTCGTTTCTCCCTCTTCATCGTCTTCTTGGCCTTTTTCACTGCCATTGTCTTGCTCTTCAGTCGTTGCATTATCAGATCCCTTGCCTGGATCTGTATATTTATTTGCATCTGCATTGGTTTCTGTACGTTTTTCCGTCATCTCTAGTCCTTTTACTTCGCCTGTGTTTGCATCAACCTTAATTATATATTTATTTCCCTCATGATCTACAACAGCTTCATAAAAGCCTTCCTTTTCATTCAGCTGTGGTTCACTCACTTCTCCAGGATATTGGGTCGTGATCACCTGCTTTATGTCTTTCTTTGAGTAGTCATGGCTTGCAGAACTGGCAAAAGAATGATAAATCCCAAATCCAATCAGCACTAGCACAACAAGCCCAACTGTCATCATAACAGTCTTTTTTTTCATCGGACTCTCCTCCCAACTACTTTGAGTGTAATAGCTCATACTTTGAAAAATTGGTGAGTAAGATTAGAATTCAATGAGAAAGTGGCAGGGTAAGTAAAAAACTTGTCCCTTTACCTAGTTTACTACTAACCGTGAGTTCTCCATGATGAGCCTCCGTGATGGATCTTGCTATTGCCAGGCCTAGACCTGTTCCACCAGTATCTCTGCTCCTCGCCTTATCTACCCGGTAAAAGCGATCAAATATCCGGCTTTGATCCTTCTGGCTTATTCCTTTTCCGTAATCCTTTACTGTAAGGTCGATTACCGTATCTCTACCTGATAACTCCACTTCAATCTCTCCTTGACTATACTTCAAAGCGTTATCTATTAATATATAAACAACCTGCTGTAGTTGATCAGGTAGTCCCTGAACAATACATTCTTCACTTGTCCGTTTGAATTGGATTTCTCGATCATAAGCTTTTTGAAAGGTTAGGACGGTCTGTTCCACAAGCGGAGTTAGATTCACGTTTTCTTTCTCCCTGTCCTGCTTATTTTTAGCTAATGAAAGCATCTGCTCCACTAGCTTTTGCATTCGATCTGCCTCAGAATCAATTGCTTCTAATGATTCCTTAACAAGCTCCTGATCTCCCGTTCCCCTCCGCTTTAATAATTGGGCATAGCTTTTCACAATCGAAATTGGAGTTTTTAATTCGTGCGAGGCATCCGAGACAAAGACTTCCTGTTTTTCATAGGATTCTTTCAGGAAATCAATCATTTCGTTAAAGGTCATTTCCATTTCGTATAATTCATCTTTTGAACGAGATTCCACATTTATTTTTTTCCATGATGTTTGTTGCATATTCTCGCGCATTGCATAGATCAGTGCCTTGATCGGTTTCAATAAAAACCTGCTGAGTACGTTTCCAGCAATAATAATGGGAATGAGCATAATAATTGAAGCTGCCATTAAAACAAAAAATAGTGTTTGCATTGTCTCTTCAAGAGGAGTTAACTGACTAGAAACCTCTATTGTAACGACCTCATTTGCATGGCTCCCATTACTCCAAATGATGGGCTTTGAAATCACTGCGACGTCTGGGGCATCTTCAGGAGATATGATTTCCTGTTTCTCCGTCTCCGTAAAAATGGGATCACGAAAGGCATAGGTATCATTTAATTCCGTAAGAAATGTCGTCCCCTGTTGATCAATGACCCTTATCATCCCGTTCTGTGGTAAATATGCTTTCATAAATTCATTGGTAGCAGTTGCTGGATCGTTGTTTACCGCCTCTATAATGGTAGAGGTTTGTTCAGCTAATTGTTCTAGTTGGCTGTCTGTTGAAATCTTATAGAAAAGGAAATAGATCGCTGTGTTAACCAGTAAAACAAGAAAAAGGATGAAAATACTGGAAAACAATTGAATTTTTGTCCGAAGCTTCATTTGGACCGATCCTTCACTGTATAGCCAACGCCCCGAACTGTCTGGATATAAGCCTCGTCATAACCTTTATCTATTTTTTGTCTAAGATAACGAATATAAACATCAACTACATTTGTATCTCCATAGTAATCAAAACCCCATACTTGCTCGATAAGTTGCTCTCTTGTTAGTACAATGTTTTTGTTTTTCAGAAGACAAACAAGTAAGTCAAATTCTCGTGGTGTTAAATCAACACTCATTTCCTGCCGCTTCACTTCTCTGCTCCCCATATTCACAGTAAGATCACCGACTTTAAGTAACTCTCCGCTATTGTTTTGGCTAATTGTGGTTCGTAAATGTACTCGGACACGGGCAAGTAATTCCTCAATCTGGAAGGGTTTTGTAATATAGTCATTTGCACCGATATCAAGGCCGCTAACTTTATCATGCACTTCATCTCTTGCTGTTAATAAAATAATCGGCATCTTCTCTCCAGACTTCCGCACTTTTCGTAAGACTTCTAAACCGCTCAGTTTTGGCAGCATGATATCAAGTAAGACCAAGTCCCAGCGCTCTTCCTCCATCTTTTCTAATGCTTCCTTTCCGTCCGCAGCAATTCCTGTTTCATAGTCTTCATACTCCAACTCTAGCTGGAGCACTCTGCTTAGCTTTTGTTCATCTTCTACAATTAAGATTTTAGGCTGCGTCATTGCTTTCACCAGCTTTCAAGTTGGATTCTAGAAAAAGGGCAGTTAAATCCTAGATCTATTTTGTCTTAGCGTAAATACATGTATTCCGTAGTTCCTCGCCATCCACCGCTTTATCCTCACTTTTTAATATACCTTCCAACTGAAAGTGAAGTCTCTCTGGAACAGCACTACTCTGCTTATTTAGTTCATCACAGCGTATTTCTATACGATTAGCTTGCAGCTCCTGGAAGGCAAATTCCGTAAGGCCACTTACTGCCTCCGTCATATATCCATTGCCGCAATATCTCGTATCTAACCAATACCCTATTTCAAACTTCCGAATATCCCAGTTCGGACGATGGAAGCCAGTTGATCCAATTAACGTATTGGTGTCCTTTAAAAAGATGTGCATCCGCATGTCTTCACGTTTGAGGAAATTAATATGCGCATCTCTAACATTAATTTCTGTTTCCTCTAAAGTCTGTTCCCCCTGAGCAAACGGTAACCATTTTTTTAGCTCAGGTTTGCTTGCTTGGATTGCGTCATAAAGGCTCTGCCCATCCCCTGGCTGAGGTATTCTGATGAGGAGTCTTTCTGTCGTTATTTCCTGTGGAAAATCAATAAGCAATGGATGTTTATTCAAGAAGTCCCTCTCCCTTACAAATGAAGTTTTTTCTATTATACTAGATTTATGAAAATTAGAAACATATAAAGTGAAACTAACAATCAGTAGGGTTTTCATTCTTCCCCCACTGATTGTTAGTTGAAAGAATCGGGGTGTTAACGGCCGTTTACTCCCACTAAAAACTCTGTTTCACCTCATGTTTTGAAGTGGGAGTCTTACGAACGGTTGAACCGGGATAAAGGAGGAGTTTCCTTGTTAGCCATCGACCATATTGTCATTACAGCCCATGATCCAAAGAAAGCCGCAGAGGAATTTGGAGCAACACACGGGATAACCGTAGTAAAAGGAGGAAAACACGAAAAGTGGGGGACACATAATTTTCTCGCATATTTTGCTAATAACTGCTATATCGAGTGGATCGGTTTATTTGATAAGCAGCTTGCCTCTCACTCTAACAACCCACTTATCAAGCAGGTAGTTAAAGCATTGGAGGAAAACGAGGAAAAACCAATACAGTATGCTTTACGTACGGAAGATATGGCACAATTTGAAGCGGATTTTAAACAGGATGGGATCCCCTATCATGGCCCAGTTGCTGCCGGAAGAACAAGGCCAGATGGAACGGCGCTTTCTTGGAAAATGCTCTTCCCTGAGCCAGCTACCAAACTTCCCTTTCTAATCGAATGGGAAAGTACAAATATACCAGCTGATACGGCATTAGTTAATGAACAGGAACTTACTCAATTGGAAATTCCATCCCATTATCAAGCAGATGTAGAGAAGGCATTACATCTATCTATATCTAATCATCAATACCAGGCAAAAAACGGGAAAGTTCTATTTCACAGTGAGAAAGCAATCCATTTTACTTTGGAATAATTCTTTGAGGAAGAAAAAACGACCCGGCAGTATAAACTGCGGGTCGTTTCGTTTTAGCCTAACCTAATTGCTGATGCAAAAACTCCGTAACAGACTCTGGTGATTTTGTATAAGCACTATGTTGATGGGCCTTTTTTTCTCCATTTTGGAAAATAAGAATACTCGGAATACCCATTACTTCATATTGTTGGGCAATACCTTTTATTTCATCACTGTTAACTTGATACCACTTATAATTATTGAACTCCTCCATCACGTCTCCGATGAACATGTCCATTCGTTTGCAATCTGGGCACCAATCTGCAAAAAACTTTACAATGACTGGTTCTTCACTTTGAATGATTTCATTAAATTGCTCTTCTGTTGCCAGATGCTCCATTATATTTCACTCCTTCATCATACATACTTTCAGTATAACGTGTTTTAAGATACTTGTCCTATTGTGTGCTTTCGTCCTTGTACTCCACTCTTCCAAGTATATAAGCTGCAAAAAGACCAGCTGCAAATGTCACGACACTTAGGAGGAATAAAGGCGTTGTGGCAGGCACTCCTGGAAATACTACAAAGATCGAACCTATCACAAGCCCGATAATCAATGCAAAGGTACCTGTCCGAAAATGAGTAAGAAAGTAATTAATAATTTTACTCATAAACACTAGGCCAATAACAATTCCCAATCCTGTTACCGCGATAATATCGAAATGGAGATTGCTAATTGCTCCAATAACGGTTGGATAGACACCTAATATAAGGAGCATAAAGGAACCACTAATTCCTGGCAAAATCATCGCACTGCTTGCGATAAAACCAGAAAAGAATAACAATATATATGTTTTTGTATCCATAGTAGTTATGACTGCTGCCTCTCCGGCATTAAGGAAAATCATGGACCCAACTACAATCACACCCACTAGTAGCAGTAATATGTGGCTCCCTTTAAACTTCTGTTTCGCCTCTGCCTTATGAAACAAATAAGGCAGAATCCCAATTATTAATCCCAGAAAAAAGAACTGTGTTGGCCCTGGATAATGTTCAAACAACCACTCTATTAATTTTGCTAACAGCAATATTGCAGCTGCTACACCTATCCCCAGCGGAATTAAAAAGCCAAGTTGTTTTTTCCAGTCTCTACTCATCAAACCATTAATTGCAGCAATTAATCTGTCATAAATACCAAGTAGAACCGCTATCGTTCCCCCACTTACCCCTGGGATCACATCACTTGCTCCCATCATCATGCCTCGATATATGTTTTTCCACTCCATTTTTAAATCTCCCTTTTGCGTTTCAATTTTCTACATAAAATCATCATATCAAATAAGACTTGCAATTTATAGAAAAAGTTTTATACTTAAGGTAAGCTACTTTGTTAAACAAGGTAGTTATTATTTTAACCTCTATATTGTTATACAAGGTAGGTGGTAAATTGTCATTACGCAGTCAATTATTAAAAGGGATTCTGGAAGGTTGTATTCTTTCCATCATAAACATACAGCCAGCCTATGGCTATGAGCTATCCGTTAAGCTCCAGCAATTTGGCTTGTCTGATGTAAGTGAGGGTTCTATCTATCCAATACTGCTTCGTTTACAAAAAGAAAAACTCATCATTGGTGAAATGCGGGCATCGGAATCTGGTCCTAAGCGAAAGTACTATAAGCTTACAGAAAAAGGACAGGAAGCATTACAATTATTTACCCATCATTGGACATTAATTAAGGGACCTGTCGACAATATTATCGAGCAAGGAGGAAAAACAGATGGAAGCAACTGAGATCATTGAGCTAAACAATGAAAAACGCACCAGACTAACAGAGCATAATTTAAAGTATTATGAAGACATGCTGCTTTATATCCGTTTGAACGGCAATAAATCTGAGCAGCAAACAGAAGAGGTCTTGTTGGAAATGCTTGAGCATCTCTTACAAGCACAAGAGGAAGGAAAAACAGCTGAAGAGGTGTTTGGTAATGATCCTAAGGCGTATTGCAAAGAGGTTGTAGAAGAAATTCCAACGGAGAATCGGAAGAATCAAGTATCCTTAATCATGATGGTCATCCTGCAATTTCTCGGCTTTTTTGCTGGCTCTTATGGAATTTTAGGCACTGCGCTCAATTATTTCTTTGATATTGGAAGTGCGCTAACGACTTTTTCCATTGGATCTGGACTCGTAATAGTGGGTATTGATCTGCTACTGCTCGGGGCTTTTATTTTGGCAATTTTAAAATGGATTAAGCAATCTACCTTCTCCAAAAAGGAGACAAAAAATTGGGTAGAATTTTTACAGGTATGGGCTATTAGCACTGCTTTTATCGGACTCATTGTCGTCATACAATTTGTCATGCCGTCATTTGGTAAGGAAGTTAGCATCCCAACATACTATTTAGCAATTTTGGGCGTGATATTCTACGTTTTGTCTTTTCTTATGAGAAGAAAACAAAACTTTTAAACGAGCTAGTACAAAGTAAAAACCGATCGGTTAGGCAGCTCCCCTGAAGTTACACTGGTAGCTAACTTCAGGGGGGGTCGCCTCCAAACCCGCTCGTATTTTTTACAGACATAAGCCCCCTCAAACGTATAATGTAACGTTCAGAGGGGGCCGCCTCGTTTTTTATTCTTCAATAAACTGCAATTCTGGCATCCATTGTGAAAGATGGTCTTTTATAGCGTCATAAGCATTCGAAGCTCCAGCAAGCTCCTTATTAGTTAAATCAAACATCGGCAATACTTGGTAATCCTTAAAATCGGTATAGCTCATAAATGTTGGTAAGAATGCTGGTTCTTCCACTGTGACTTGAGCTTCATCACCCTGACTGGTTTTTCTTATAGAAAACTGCAGCATTCCTCCAATTCGCTGGTAATATTCCTGCTGAGAGGATAAGAAGTTCCCCAGCGAATAGGCAACCAAAGTTTGCTTTCCATTTTCCCCTGTTAGCCATTCTACTGGCTGTAATACATGGGGATGGTGACCAATGATGACATCCGCGCCAAGGTCTGCAGTGTACTGTGCTAATTCCTTTTGCTCCTCATTTGGCATGCGTTCATTCTCTGTACCAAAATGGAGACTGACTATAACAGCATCTGCCTTTTCCTTTGCTACCGCCATATCCTCCGCGATTTTCTCCCTATCTATCCTGTTTACAAGGTAATCCTGTCCCACAGGTGTGGGAATACCGTTTGTCCCATAAGTATAAGAAAGGTAAGCAAGGGAAATACCTTCTTCGGTTTCCTGCACGCGAATATGCTTTTGGTCTTCTTCATCTTTATAAGCACCCGTGTACATCATATCGATCGTTTCCCAATGCTCTATTGCTCGCTGAATTGCTTCTTCTCCACGATCCAATGTATGATTATTGGCAAGCGTTACAGCATCGACACCAACCGCTTTTAATGCATCTCCAACCTCAAAAGGACTGTTAAATTGCGGGTATGTGGACAGGCCAAGTGCTTCCCCACCGATCATCGTTTCCTGGTTTGCAATCGAGACTGTAGGAGCTTGTAAATATTGCTTTACTTGTTGAAGCATCGGTGTAAAATCATAACCACCTTCCGTCTGTGCATCCCGATATACTGGTTCATGGATCAGCATATCCCCAATTGCTGCTACCGTAATACTCGTCTCCATTTTTATATTTTGCTTTTTTTGAATAGCCGAATTATAAGCTATATGATCTTCTGCTGTTTGAACCGACTCTATATTCTGCCCAGCACAACTGACTAGGACTAATAACATCAAAAGCATGATAGGAAAAATACTTATTACTTTATACTTCATTTATTCACCTCTATTAAAATTAAATCCCTCCTTCCCTAGTATACTATTTTTCGGATCTGCTGTACGGAAATCTAGCATTTTTTAGCGTATTTTGTAACATTAAGTAGCCTGTTAATGGGTGGTTTGAAAAGTGGCTTAGCTGTGTTATTTTCGATGAATGCATCTGTTTTAATCTACCTTTCAAGCAAGGTTTAGTTTATTCATTTTCTCAACGCCCTGTTATGCTTTATGGTAGCCTCTCAATAACCGTAGCATTAGCCATCCCCATACCTTCACAAACAGCCAGTAATCCGTACCTTCCTTCCACTCGTTCCAGCTCATGCATTAAGGAGACTAATAGTTTAGTTCCTGTAGCTCCTAATGGGTGGCCAAGCGCAATTGCCCCGCCATTCACATTCAATTTCCCAGGGTCTGCCCCCGTTTCTTCCAACCAGGCAAGTGGCACCGATGCAAAGGCTTCATTTACTTCGTAACGATCCATGTCCTCGATGGTCAGACCCGCCCGCTTTAGTACTTTATCTGTTGCAGCGATCGGCCCTGTCAGCATAAAGGTAGGGTCAGACCCCACAACGGTACGGGCAATAATACGTGCTTTAGCTTTGACCCCAAGTTCCCTCGCCATATCAGCGGACATCAACAAGACAGCACTTGCCCCATCACTCATCTGGCTAGCATTCCCGGCAGTTATCTTTCCATTATCCTTGAATACTGGTTTTAGCTTAGCTAACGCTTCTCTTGTTGTATCTGCTCGAGGGCCTTCATCTATTTTAAATGCATTTGTGTCTCCATTACCTCCTGCTACTTCAACAGGTAAAATTTCCTTATTAAAATTTCCTGACTCTATTGCATTTAAAGCGTTTTCATGACTTTGCAAAGAAAAGGAATCCAGTTGTTCTCTTGTGAAGTTCCAATGGTCAGCGATTTTTTCTGCAGATATCCCCTGGTTCACAATGTCATAGTTAGCAGTCAGACTACTACTAAGCTTTGTTTCTCCGATATTAGAAAACATTGGTGCTCGTGACATACTCTCCACACCACCAGCAATCACAACTTCCATGTCACCTGAGGCAATCGCTTGTGAAGCAAAGTGCACAGCCTGCTGACTTGAGCCACATTGTCTATCAATCGTAACACCAGGTACATGGATAGGAAAACCTGCCATTAAAGCAGCGGTACGGGCTATATTTCCTCCTTGCTCTTTTACCTGTGTGACACAACCCAAAATAACATCCTCTATTAAATCCTTGCTAAGGTTTGCTCTAGAAGTCACTTCACTCAACACAGCTGCTGCCAATTCATCAGATCTCACCTGGGCAAGTGAGCCATTTCTTCTTCCTACAGCAGTTCGGCACCCTGACACGATAACAACCTCTCTCATTCCTTTCCCTCCAATCTGTTATACGATTATTATATCCTCCTTACTCGAACTATGAAAGATAATTATCAAAACCCTCTGAAATATCGCGTGAGGCTAATCGGTAATTTTTGAATCTAGCTAAAACAGCACGTATACTTAACCTATAACAAAGAAAGGATGATCTTTTGTGGGACAGGTGATTAAAGGAAAAATAGCTTATATTACAGGTGCAGGCAGTGGTATCGGAAGGGCTACAGTACTCGAATTAGCAAGTGAGGGAGTCCATGTCGGTTTAATTGCACGGACAAAGAGTAAACTACAAGAAGTAGCAGAAAAGGCTCAACTACATGGTGTGAAAACTAGCATCGCTGTTGCTGATATTTCAAGTCAGGAAGAAGTGGATTTAGCTATTTCTAAGCTTCAGAGAGAACTTGGTACAGCTGACATACTCCTTAACAATGCAGGAATTGGGGCCCATGGGAACATTCTAGAAATGGACCCGGAAACGTGGAAACACACTTTTGAAGTCAATGTGTTTGGAACCTATCATGTTACACGAGCGGTGTTACCAGACATGATAGAAAAAAATCAAGGAGACATTATTACCATTTCATCAAGTAATGGCTTAAAGGCAACTGCTGGTTCTACCTCCTATAGTGCTTCTAAATTTGCTATCCAAGGGATGACAGAGGCCTTAATGCAAGAGGTAAGGCGACATAATATTCGCGTCTTTACTTTGAATCCAAGTCTGGTCGCAACAGAACTTGCCTTTGGTGACAAACTGGAAGAACAAGATAAGGAAAAATATATGCAACCAGAAGATTTAGCAGAATACATGGTGTTCCAGTTAAAATTACACCCTCGTATATTCATCAAACAATCCTTACAATGGGCGACAAACCCATTTTAAAAAAGGCTTAAACAGATACTAATAAGAGGACACCAGAACTATTTGTTTTCACCAATGCTTCGGTTAAGCCAATGTTCTCTAATATATAGCTCGTATGTTTATGTCTGTGTTTTCTAGGGAAAAGATTATAGATAACAATACTTCTAACGAAAGGATGCTAGAATGCGAAATTCACAGTATCAACCAACAAAGGACAAACAGCTATCCGATGCACAAGAAGTGCGTTATGCGAAAGAATTTAAGCAAGCAGATATGGCTGGTGGCTACCGAAAGCCCCGCGTGAAAGAAGCTAAAAGAGAAAATCCAAATTTAAAGAAATAATATCGAGACACCTTGCTGGGGAGGCAAGGTGATTTTTATGTATGACAACACAATTGCCTCACTTATCTTTAACAAAATAAGTGAAACTATCATTATATTAATTCGTATTACTATATAACAGAAGGAGGGATGGTTTGATGTCAAATGTAGCAATGGAGTTACAAGATGTCAGAAAATCAATTGGCAAAAAAGAAATCATTAAAGGACTAACTTTCTCCATTTATAAAGGGGAAGTTTTTGGCTTTATCGGACCAAACGGTGCAGGAAAAACAACTACCATCCGGATGATGGTCGGTTTAATGGAATTAAGTCATGGGGATGTTCTCATTCTTGGAAATAGTATAAAGCATGACTTCAAGAATGCCATTCGTGAAGTAGGTGCTATTGTAGAAAACCCTGAAATGTACCCGTTTATGACAGGTTGGCAAAACCTAATGCACTATGCACGTATGATACCAGGCATTTCAAAAGAACGTGTACAAGAAGTAATTAAACTGGTGGGGCTTGAAAAACCAATAAAAGAGAAAGTTGGCAAATACTCTCTTGGTATGCGTCAGCGTTTAGGAATCGCACAAGCCTTGCTTCACAGCCCTTCCATTTTAATATTAGACGAACCTACTAATGGGTTAGACCCAGCAGGAATTCGGGAGATTCGCCAGTACATAAGACGCCTAGCAGCAGAAGAAAATGTTGCAGTCATTATTTCCAGTCATTTACTTTCTGAAATTGAGTTAATGTGTGACAGGATTGGGATTATTAAAAATGGAGAACTGATCGCTACCCAGACTGTGCAGGATACAAATACAACTGAAACTCAAGATATAATTCAGGTACAAATGCAAGTATCCCCAATGAAGCAGGCAGTTGATGTATTAAAAACAGATCATGCGCTTGAGGCTAAATCAGAGGGGGAGACACTTCTTTTCCAAACTGAAAAAGAAAAAATACCTGAGATTGTTCGCAGCTTTGTCCAACATGATATAGCTATATACCAGGTAAATTCGTCAAAATCCAGCCTTGAGGATAAATTCTTTGACTTGATTGGAGAGAATACGATTGAATAATTTTTTTAAACTTGTTTACAATGAGCTATTCAAGATCTATATACGAAAATCCACGTGGGCAATGTACATTATCCTTGCCGGGATCATTATTGGCGTAGGTTTTTTGAGTAATATAGATGAATTGAGTTCTAAACAATACAGTGACGATAACTGGAGAGAAACCTTAGAAGAAGAAAACCAGAAACTTACAAAAGAAATGGAGGACGCAGGAGAAGACGGTATTTTTTATGATATGAATTCTAATATAATTGCGGAAAATAATTATTATCTAGAAAATGATATTCAGCCAGATGGTTATGGCGCCATGCAATTTGTATTAGAAAATCAACTACTACTGTCTCTTGTTAGCTTGCTCACCATAATAATTGCAGCTGGGATTGTTGCTAATGAATTCCGTTGGGGAACAATAAAGCTATTGTTAATTCGTCCGATTACAAGGACCAAGGCATTGCTATCTAAATATGCTGCAGTAATCCTGTTTGCCTTTTTCACCTTGCTGTTTGTGCTGCTATTCTCATACATTATTGGTTTGATTTTCTATGGGTTCGGCTCATTCAATCCACATATGCTGGTAGACGATGGAAGTGGACTTGCATACGTCTCCGTTATAAGCGAAATTGTTCCGGCATACGGCTTTAAGCTAGTAAACTTAGTTATGATGGCTACTTTTGCGTTTGCAATCTCAACAATATTCCGTAATAGTGCTCTTGCCATTGGGGTTGCCATATTCCTTATGATGGCAGCGAATCCGATTATGTTATATTTCTCTGATCGGGCATGGGCGAAGTTCATTTTATTTGCTAACACGGACTTAAGTCAATATACTGCTGGGAGCACGCCTTTCATGGAAGGCATGACACTCGGCTTTTCCATAACTGTGTTAATCGTTTATTATCTCCTATTTATGGCTCTATCTTGGGCATTCTTTACAATACGGGATATAGCCGGGCAATAAAGTGAAACTTCTTACGGACGGTTGCACTTGGGTAAAAATTTTAATTCACTTTCCTTCAAGAAGTTTAAGTATTAGAATGAACCTATAGTATGTAATAATTTTCCTAAACTCTAGGGGTGTTATGCGTGAAACGATATTTAACTGCTTTCTTTCTTGGTATTAGTGCCATTATTCTCATCATTGGACTACGTATTGATGTCCAGTGGAATGGGATTGTTTCCTGGGGGCTCTCTTTTATATGCCTATTATTTGCAGCATATTTCACCAAGTATATCCCAGAAGAGAAGAAAAGTAGAAAACCGTAATATGGAAGGAGACTGCCTAATCGCAGTCTCCTTTTTTTATCTTTGTGTAAAAAATAGGGATGTAAATACCAGTTCTAAGATTGCTAAGCTGGTTTATAAAATAACCTAGAGGGAAAAGAAATACAAAAAGGATTTTTAACGGGGGATGAAAGATGATGACAAGTATACCAGCAAAAGAACAAACTAACATGATTAGCTGTAATAGTGAATATGATGAACTGCAAAAGGTGGTAGTAGTACCTCCAGAGCACATGAAGATAAAAGAAGCTATTAATGAGACACAACGCTACTTTCTAAAAGAAAACATTGACCAGTCTAGAGCTTTAAGACAACACCAGCAATTTGTCAATGTGTTAAAGAAAGCAGGTATAGAAGTAATCAGCCTCCATCCCAGTCAAGATCTTAACGAACAGGTTTTCACAAGAGATATCGGCTTTACCATTGGTGATACATTATATGTTTCAAAAATGGAGGAAGCATTACGCAAACCCGAAAAAAAGGTTCTAATAAATTGGCTGGAAACAAACCAGTATAGCTATGAGGATATATTCTCCGATTCTATTGAAGGAGGAGACGTTCTGGTAGATGGACAGGATATTTGGATTGGGAGGAGTAATCGCACCTCTGATAAGGCAATTCAAACACTAAAAGACCACTTACCGACCTACAACGTGATGCCAATTACATTGGATGATGAAATTCTTCATCTCGACTGTGTTCTAAATATTGTCAGCCCTGATACAGCATTAATTTATTCCAAGGCAGTTGACTCCGTTTCCCGCAAACGATTACGAAAGAAGTATCACTTAATAGAAGTGTCAGACGAAGAACAATTTAACATGGGGCCAAATGTACTCTCGATTGGTGGAAACCAAGTCATCAGTCTTCCTGAAAATAAACAGGTTAATAAACAATTACGAGAGGCTGGATTCACTGTGCGTGAGGTTCCCTTCTCAGAAATCATTAAATCTGGAGGTTCCTTTCGCTGCAGTACCTTACCACTTAAAAGAAAATAAATTAGAAAAACTCGCATTCGCTCGTCCTTTAGCGAATGTGAAAGTTTTTCTTATACTTGGAACTTCAAAATTTTCACTACGTTGTCACTGCTTCCTTGCTAAAATTTTATACATTCCTAACGTGGAAACAAAAGGACACACCGATATCAAATCGGTGTGTCTCTTTATAAAGAATACTTCTCTCTTAATGATGCTGGGGCTGACTTCACCATTCTCTCTAGGATAAACAATGCTACTGTGATGTCATCAATGAAGCCCAGTCCAAGTATAAAGTCGGGAATAATATCGAAGGGAAAGAAAATATAGCCAAGCGCTATTCCTGCATATAAGAACTTCTTGCCCTTACCGACTTGATTGGTTAGAAAATAGTCCCTAAGAAATGGAATAAACTTCTTAAATTGAAAAATAAATTTAAATCGTTTAATAGAGCGAATCACCACTTCACCACCTATATATCCAGTTTTCCCTCTTCATACGTAAACCAATCCATATATTTCTTACCCAACTAATCGGCAGTTAATAAACCGATCCAAGTGTATGCCCAAACTAACCGGATTAGTGGGTGATTAAATTACCAGAAAATCACCGATTGAGTTCTCCCTAGTCGTACCGTACTTTTTTGTAAGTCCCTTCTCAGATGGAAGCATCGAAGCTGTTGGCCAAACGTTTGTTTGAATACTTTTCACATAACATGCATATATGCAGAGCTTTCAGTAAAACAAACTTTTATTATGATTCGTGAAGTTGGTTAGTAGGAAGCTTTAGGAAAAATAGCTGGTCATCTTCTTCAGACGGCGAGCCTCTGCCATCTGTGTTATTTGTAATAAAATATAGCCCACCGTCATCGGCATACACATCCCTTATTCTTCCGAAATCAGACAAAACCGTACTGATTGTCTCGTTTTTAGGATTAAACCACTTTAAGCTTTGCCCACTCAGGGTCGCAAAGAAAAAACTACCATGCAAATTTGTCATTCCAGATGGCGCCCATGTCTCTTCACCAGAATGAGCAAGAGGTGTTACCATCTCTCCTTCAGTTTCATCCCCTTGTATCACTGGCCATCCATAATTTTCTCCAGGCTTAATTAAATTTATTTCATCATGTGCATTGGATCCATGTTCGGTAGCGTATAGGGAACCAGCTTCATCCCAAGCCATCCCTTGCGGATTACGGTGCCCATAGGAATAAATATAAGAGTCTTGAAAAGGGTTGTCTTCAGGTACACTCCCATCAGTATTTATCCGCAAAATTTTTCCCGCTAGACTCTCTACATCCTGAGCATTTTTGGGAACAGACGCATCACCTGTTGTGGCATAAAGTTTTTCATCTGGCCCTATTTTTATCCTTCCTCCTTGATGCACCTGCCCTCCGGGAATTCTATCAAGAATAGTAGATACTTCGTGCCATGCCTCTTCTCTTTCTTCAAGTTCAATGACACGCTGGTAGTAAGTTCCGTCCTGCTCATAAGAATAATAGGCATATGCAATTTTCCTTGAAGAAAAATCCTCCGGAAAGACAATGCCGAGCAACCCGGCCTCTGGCTGTTGGGAAAGATCTCTTTCGAACTCAACAGGCTTTCGAGTTTGCCCACTCTTTGTAATGGTGACAATGGCACCAGGACGCTCGCTAACATACAAATTCCCATCATGCTTCTCGATTGCCCATGGCGCTTCTAAGTCTGGGGCTACTTGCTCTATGTTTTCCATTTCATTACCGGCATTTTCATTCTCTCCCGCCTCCCCTGACGTTTCTTCAGCAGGTTGCTCTGGCTCAGTGGATTCGGGGGTCTTTTCTTCCTTCGCACAGGCCGTAAGTATTACGAAACACATGAACATAATAGCAATTCCAGTAAATCGCATAGGGTGAGCCTCCTTTCTATTTTACCTTTATTAGTTGCCTTCCTTACTTCATCCTAAACCAGTTGATTAAAAGGCTATCCACGGTTATGTAGCGGTAACATCGCTCCTCTGGTTGATTGAATGCACACAAATCACAAAACTATTTTCGGGTAATTCTAATAATAACAATCAAAAAATAGGGAACCCACGCATAACATGGATTCCCTACTCAAATTAGACTGTTTTTGATTTTTTCGATGCTTTTTCCCGCTCGTTTTTATTAAGGATTTTTTTCCTTAAACGAATGGATTCTGGCGTTACTTCACAGTACTCATCATCTGCCAAGTACTCAATTGCTTCCTCAAGAGACATTTTTCTTGTTTTCCTGATAGTAGAAGTTTGATCCTTATTAGATGAACGTACGTTTGTTAAGTGCTTTTCTTTTGTAATGTTAACAGTCAGATCGTTTTCACGGTTGTGTTCTCCGACAATCATACCAGCATATATTTCTGTACCAGGTTCTACGAAAATCACACCACGATCTTCCAGTTGCATAATACCGTAAGTGGAAGCTTTTCCGTTTTCCAGGCCAACTAATACACCTTCACGACGTCCACCGACTTGCCCTTTAATAACTGGCTCGTACGTATCAAACGTATGGTTGATGATACCATAACCACGTGTCTGGGTCATGAATTCTGTAGCATAACCGATCAATCCACGAGAAGGCACTTTGAACTCAAGGCGGACTTGGCCAGTACCATGGTTTACCATATCTAGCATTTCGCCTTTACGCTCTCCAAGTGATTCCATAATTGCACCTGTATATTCCTCTGGCACGTCTACTTGCACACGCTCTACAGGCTCACAACGTACACCATCAATTTCCTTGATGATTACCTGTGGTTTAGAAAGCTGTAGCTCGTAACCTTCACGACGCATATTCTCTATCAAGATGGATAGATGTAATTCTCCTCTACCTGATACAATCCAAGCATCCGGAGAATCTGTTGGATCTACACGTAGACTAACATCCGTTTCCAATTGCTTCAATAGACGCTCTTCAATTCTACGTGACGTAATATATTTACCCTCACGTCCAGCAAACGGACTATTGTTTACTACGAACGTCATTTGCAATGTTGGCTCATCAATTCGTAGCCATGGTAGTGCTTCAACATGATCCTGTGGGCAAATGGTTTCCCCGATATTGATATCTTCCATTCCAGCAATCGCAACAATATCTCCTGCAATCGCTTCTTGGATTTCAATACGTTTTAGACCAATAAAGCCGAAAAGCTTACTAATACGGAATGACTTCTGTGAGCCATCCTCTTTTAAGACAACCACTTGTTGACCAACGCTGATTTTACCACGAACTACGCGTCCAACCCCGATACGACCAACATAGTCATTATAATCCAATAATGTTACTTGGAACTGTAAAGGCTCGTCTTTCGTATCAGCAGGTGCTGGAATATGATCTAAAATAGTAGTAAAAACAGGATCCATTGTTTCTTCTTGGGATTCTGGTTCAAGACCAGATGTACCATTTAATGCAGAAGCATAAACAACTGGGAATTCAAGCTGCTCATCATCTGCACCAAGCTCAATGAATAGGTCCAATACTTCATCTACCACTTCTGAAGGGCGGGCATTTGGGCGATCGATCTTGTTAAGCACAACAATCGGCGTTAGCTTCTGCTCAAGTGCCTTTTTCAGTACGAATCTAGTTTGTGGCATGGTTCCTTCATAAGCATCTACAACGAGTGCCACACCATCTACCATTTTCATAATTCGTTCTACTTCTCCACCGAAGTCTGCGTGTCCAGGTGTATCTAAAATATTAATAGATGTATCTTTATATTTAATCGCAGTATTTTTCGCCAAGATAGTAATTCCACGTTCTCTTTCAATATCTCCTGAGTCCATTGCTCTTTCATTGACTTGTTCGTTTTCACGGAAAGTTCCTGAGTATTTCAGTAACTGATCAACCAGTGTTGTTTTTCCGTGGTCAACGTGGGCAATGATCGCAATATTACGAATATCTTCTCTTAATTGCATAAAAGTACGCTCCTCTTTAAATTAGAGTTGATTCAAACTATACGATTATACCATAAAACCATAGGTATATTAAAGTTTTTTCAAAAAATTAACGAAAAATGTACAAAGGCGTCGAGTGCCAGCTTAAAAGGTAACTTACTATCCCTTAAAAATCATCTCAAATTTCGCTCCACCCAGTTCCGATTTATGGACAGCTATTTTTCCATTTGATTGTTCAATAATTGCTCTAGCAATTGCTAATCCTAATCCAGTTTCCCCAGTTTTACCTTTTACAAACCGGTGAAAAATATGTGGCATTAATTCCTCAGCCACCCCTTCACCATCATCTTCTATTAAAATATGGGTGTTGTTTTCCTGCTTCTGCACTTGTATGGAGACGGTCGAATTAGCATGACGAATAGCATTAAATACCAGGTTCAAGAGGGCGCGTAAGAGTTTTTCCTCGTCTGCATAAAGGACAATATTTGCCTCTACCTCTTGTTTAAAGTGTATTTTTTTGTCATTAACAATCGGTAAGGCACGATCCACAACTTGCTCTATCAAATCGTCTACCAACACTTTATCTTTATTGTATACTTCCGTATCACTGTCCAGCTTTGCAAGTAAGATCATCTCATTAATAATTTTCTTCAGTCTTTTTACCTCTGTAACCATCACTTCAAGACCTTTGTCTTGATCATTTTCATCAAAAATACCATCTCTGATACCTTCTGCGTATCCTTGTATTGTCATTAACGGTGTTTTCAATTCATGGCTGGCATTTTGAAAGAATGTTTGCTGTGACCTAATGTATTGCTTCAATTCATTTGCCATTTCATAGACACTTTGCTCTACTTCTTTAATTTCCCCTGTTGCTTTAATACGGTTGATGTCATCAAACTGTCTATTCTCCACCTTTTTCAACTGTCTTTTTAGTTGGGAAAGTGGTGTAACAAGTTTATTGGTTAAAAAATAACTAAGAAGTATGGCAGCTGCTGCCCCAATGAGAAAAACAATCAGCAGTCGGAAGATAAACTGCTGTTGCACTTCCTGCAAATCATCTAAAGGTGTTAGCAATATAAGCTGGTCGCCATTGCTTTCAGGGGTTATGATGATACGAGAAGTTACATAACGGGCATTTTTATATTCCCACAGCGCTTCATCACGGGCAGAAAAGTCATTATTCTCAAACAAGCCCTTTACGATTTTGCTTGGAATAGTTGAGTACGGTATGACATTGTTATGTTCATTGTACATAATGAGTTGGAGGTTCTGCTCATTCAAAAAATTACTGAGCCCCGCATTACTGATCGCTCCGGACTCGTTAATTAATTCGGCTAATATCTCTCCATTTTGTTTAAGTTGACGTTGTTCATCCTCAATTAGCATATCAAGAATAAGGGAATAAATGATATACCCCGTGACAGCCAATATCACGAGCAATAAGGCAGTAAAGGCAGCATTTAGCTGTGATTGCAGTTTCATTCTGTTTCCTCATCATCACGTAATCGGTAACCATAACCCCAAACCGTCTCTAGTGGTAGATTAGGTAGTTTCTTTCGTATTCGTTTTATTAAATCATCTACGGCTCTGTCACTACCAAAATAATCGTCTCCCCAGACCCTTACTAACAGGTCTTCTCTAGAAAAAGCACGATTGACATTTTCCGTTAAAAACACTAGCATGTCATATTCCTTCGTTGTTACATCAAGCTCATTTCCATTATAAAAAATTCGCCGTTCACTTTTATATATTTCCATATGATGTGTTTTGATAATGACCTTGTCTTCATTTCCCACATTTATCCGTGGTGCAGAGCGCTTAAACAATCGCTTGATACGCGCTACTAATTCTCTCGGGCTAAATGGTTTTGTTAAATAGTCATCACCACCAAGCTCGAGACCAAGAATTTTGTCAATTTCATCATCTTTTGCAGAAATAATGATAATCGGTACTTCGCTTTCATTGCGGATTTTTTTACAAAACTCGTACCCATCCATTCCTGGGAGCATAATATCCAATATCCACATATCTGGCTTACGGTTTTCCCAAATCTCCCATGCCTTCTCAGCAGAATCTGAAAGTGAAACTTCAAAGCCCTCTTTTTTCAAGTATGCCGTAACAATATTTTGGATATTCGGATCATCTTCCACAACCCCTATATGATAGTTCATACACGCTCACCTTTTCGATTTAATGTCATTACTTCTATTTTTACATAAGACCTAACCGTTGAACAAGCTATCACTTTTACACATTTCTACCACATTTATACCAAATGTTTCCCAAAACCTGTGGGTATACTCAACTTATAGATCGAAATCAACGAAAGGGTGATAATCAATGGACCAAGACAAATATAATACAAATCATCAAGGAGAACCGGAAAGGAATGAAACCCAGGAAATATCTGAACGGAACCTGGAACAAGACAGTGGGACAGAAAACGATGATTATCTTACGCAACAAGAGCATACAGTTCATCATGAATCTACGCCAGCGGAACAGCGGTCTGAAAATGGCAAACCAACTAAAAGCAAAAGCGGACTACACTTCATACTTGGTGGTTTATCAGGAGGAATTGTATCTGTTGCTCTAATCATTGCCCTTATTATGACAAATATTATTCCAATAAATACAAGTTCTTCGGTTTCAGGAGGGGATGGCGCTAACTCTTCCTCAACTCCGGATATTGTGCAAACACTAGCATCGGATGACGCAACCCTTTCTTCCAGTATTGAAGAAACAGCGAAGGCCGTAGTTGGTGTTAGCAATATGCAGCAACAAAACGTTTGGACAGATAGCCAAGAAGCTGGAACTGGATCGGGGATTGTATATAAGAAGGAAAATGGTAAAGCATATGTTGTTACAAATCAACATGTTGTGGAAGGCGCCGAAGAGGTCGAAGTTGTGTTAGATGACGAAGAACACATTAATGCAACAGTACTCGGTACTGACGCCTTAACAGATTTAGCAGTACTTGAGGTAGATGGAGAAAAAATTGATACAGTGGCGAGTATCGGCAGCTCTGAGGACCTTACAGTAGGTGAAACGGTTGTTGCCATCGGTAACCCTTTAGGGATTGAATTCGCTAATACGATTACCAAAGGAATTGTCAGTGGACTAAACCGTTCTGTAAGCATGGATACAAATGGGGACCAACAAGCAGACTGGGTAACAGAAGTAATCCAAACTGACGCTGCTATTAATCCTGGTAATAGTGGTGGAGCGCTCGTTAATGGAAATGGAGAAGTAATTGGAATTAATTCCATGAAGATTGCCCGTGAAGAGGTAGAGGGAATTAGCTTTGCAATACCAATGGACACAGCACTACCTATTATGGATCAATTAGAGCAGAACGGGGAGATTGAACGTCCGCTTATCGGTATTAGCACTGCTTCCTTGAGCCAGGTTCCTGCCCAATTTCGGAGTGAGATTGAGCTTCCTGAAAAAGTAGATGGCGGCATGGTCATTGCAGACGTACAAGCTGGATCCTCTGCAGAATCAGCAGGTCTACAAAGATTTGATGTCATCACACAAATTAATGGGAATGCAATCACTTCCATTTTAGAGCTAAGAAAATTCCTGTACTCCGACGCTGCAGTTGGGGATACAGTTGAAATAGAGTACTATCGTGACGGAGAACAAAAAACTGCTGAGGTTACCTTGCAAGCAGGAGAAACAGAACAATAAACGTCACGTGAAATTCTTTAGAAGGGGGGACTATCCTCCCTTCTTTTTTTGGTTTTTTCACATTATACTTATATAGGGTGCGTACATTTCTTCTAATATTGATCTGCGGGAAGTTTAATTCGTTTTGATGTATTAATATTTTCCAACAAAAACAGGATTTACACCTTTTTTGTCGAATGCATGTAAGTATCCAAATAATAAGAAGGAGTGATTTTATGATTTGTCCAAATTGTGGACAGCAAACGGAAGAAGGAAAGTTTTGCACGAATTGTGGTGCGCCGTTGCCTGTGGAAAATAATGCAGCTACTCAGGAACCTGTAAACACTGATCCTACCTTAGAGCAGGAAAGCAATGTTGGTGAACCGAGCCAGCCACTAGCATCAGGACAGCAGCAAAACCAGAGTCAATCGAATGATTTTATGGAAACAGTAAAAAGAGAGACTTCGCAGTTTGGGTCGTTCTTTGTAAAACTTTTGAAAAAGCCTAGCGAAGGACAGAACGTCACAAGCAGCCAATTGATTTCAGGTATTATAACTATCGTCATTTTTTCCCTGCTAATCTCCCTTGGATCGTACATAATCTCAAGTAGCATTGGTTCTTATTTCATGCGGGTTTCCTTTGTTGACAGCTTTCTGTTACCACTTATCCAGTTTTTAGTTTTGTTCGGTGTTATAGCAGCCATTACATTTGCTGGTGTGAAGATCGGCGGGCAATCCTTATCATTTACAGATGTTGTAGCGAAGACCGGGGCATATTCGGTGCCGTTTTTAGTTTTAACCGTCTTAGGCTCTTTGCTTGCACTTATTGAGATCCCTCTTTCGGGGAACATTCTTCTAATTGGTTTGATAGGGCCAATTCTTTTAGTACCAACTCTTATCTTACTTGAAAGACCCGCTCCAGCATTTGATCGAATTTACTTGCTAATCGGTATTTACTTTGTAACCTTACTAGCCTCTGGTTACCTTTTAGCTAATATAGTGGATACCTTACTTGGTGGCATGATGGGCAGCTTGTTCTAAATGAGATGAAAAAAGCGGACCTTTCCAAAAGGTCCGCTTTTTGCTATCCAAAAAATAAATCAATTACATTACTGCCACTTGAACTTTTCTTATTATAAAATTCGGAGTATCCGCAGTTTTTACAGTACACAACAAGAAATTGATTATGCTGCATATCAAACATTTTGGATAGGCCAGTCCCTGTCATGGCAACTTCCTTCGAATCTGCATCAGCACTCCCGCATTTAATACAACCCGTTTGTTCACTCATCTTCTCCACTCCCTCTAATTAATAATACGGAAGTATGGACTATATGGTTTCATCATCACTATCACTTTCCACTGAATCGAGATTCTTTTCATAACGATTGTGGTTATAGGTAACCCCTTCAAACTTTCCATCAATATCTGCGGCGAGAAACTCTTCTACATTTTCTGCAGAACCTACAAGTTCATCACTGTTCGGATACATTGCATCATAATCCTCATGATCCCCATAAAAATCAGAAGTTGTTTCGGAAGTGCCGTATCTGCTTACTTCCTGCCAACTGTCTTCCGCATCATAGGAGACCTGGTTTTCCTCTGTTTCTTCATCTGGGTTAATGTTTGGGCTAAAGACCTCTTCTTCTACAGTACGGTCTTCTTCAAAGATTACATTATTTCCGGCATGCTCCATACAGCGGTCTGCAGTTGGCAGAGCCGCTAACCTTTCAAAGGGAATATCTGCGCCACATTGGCTACATATGCCATATGTCCCTTCCTCTATCGCATGCAAGGCCTTATTAATATCTTCAAGCTCTGTTTCAGCAAGCTCGTTCAAGGCAATATCCTTTTCTCTTTCAAAAAGTTCTGTCCCCATATCACCAGGGTGGTTATCATAATTGGAAAGTTCACTCACCGATTCCTTCGCCAATTCAAGTGTTGTACCAAAATGATCCTGTATATGATTTATCAGTTCATTCTGCCTTTGCACCAAGTCTGCTTTACATTGTAATAGTTGCTCTTTGGTGATCATATGGATCCTCCTCTAATTGCTTTAACTATGTAGGTATACTATGTGCAAAACAATCGAGGGTGATTCTTTATTTCGACTCCCAAATCATGTCAATATGTAAAATCCCATCATCCAAATATGGCTCTGTCATTTGCTTAAACCCGAGTGATTGGTAAAACGCTTTTAAATATTCTTGGGCCTGAATCTTAATCCTAGATTCTTTCCATTCTTCCGTGATAAATTGCAAAGCTCTTTCCATCACGTTTCTCGCATAGCCCTTGCCACGGAATTTATTGACCACCATTACTCTTCCAATCGAGGCTTCTGTGTATTTGTTACCTGCAGGAATAATACGTACCAGCGCAGCGACATCCCCTTCTTCTTCTAAATATAAGTGGATGCTTTCCTGGTCCAAATTATCTAATTCCGGATAGGCGCAGTTTTGCTCGACGACAAATACGTCCGTTCTTGCTTTCAAAAGTTTATATAGTTCAGTAGTCGTTAGTTCAGAAAATGCTTTTGTATGCCAGTTCATTTCTTTTCCTTCCTTTGCTTTTTTCCTTATACTATTATATGCAGGGGTTATCGTAAAGGATAATTCACAACGCTTAAGAAGGAGAGGATATTTCCCATGGAACACAAGACGAAAATAGGACAAACAGAGCTGACAGTTAATCCGATTGGCTTAGGGACAAACGCTGTTGGTGGACACAATATTTATCCGAATCTTGACGAAGAGGCAGGCAAAGAATTAGTTAAAACAGCCATTGAAAATGGTATGAACTTTTTGGATACTGCTTTCATTTATGGTCCAGAACGTTCAGAAGAACTTGTTGGACAAGTTATTAAAGAAACGGGTAAACGTCAGGAAGTAGTACTTGCAACCAAGGGTGCGCACAAATTTGTTGGAAAGGATATCGTTTTCGATAATTCACCCGCTTTTTTAAAGCAATCTGTGGAAGATAGTCTTAAACGCCTTCAAACAGATTATATTGATTTATTTTATATCCACTTCCCAGATGAAGAAACTCCTAAGGATGAAGCGGTTGGTGCATTAAAAGAACTGAAAGATCAGGGTAAAATAAAAGCAATCGGTGTATCTAATTTTTCTCTTGATCAACTAAAAGAGGCTAATAAAGACGGCTATGTGGATGTACTTCAGGGAGAATATAATCTTCTGAACAGAACTGCAGAAACCGAATATTTCCCTTATACAACAGAAAACAACATTTCCTTTGTACCCTATTTCCCGTTTGCTTCTGGTTTACTTGCAGGGAAATACGATAAAAACACTACCTTTGAGGATGGCCGTGCTAAGGCTCCAAACTTCCAAGGTGAAACATTCCTTCGTAATCTGGAAAAGGTGGAAAAGGTACGTAAAATAGCTAATAATAAAAATGTCGAGGTCGCACATGTCGTGCTAGCGTGGTATTTAACAAGGGATGCTATTGACGTGGTTATTCCTGGCGCAAAACGTGCTAATCAAGTATTAAATAACCTACAGACACTCAATGTGGAATTGACCACTGAAGAAATGAATGAGATCGATAATATATTCAAAAGTTAACAAGTATTAGGGAGGTATACACACATTGTATACCTCCTTTTTATGCTATACTTTTTAAAAAGAAACACTCGAGGGTACATAAAGAAATAGGACAAATAAGCACATGAAATTCAATTAGGAGGCGTGAAATAATGGATATTAAGGAACAGCGAATTGGGTTTATTGGAACAGGAGTTATGGGAAGCAGCATGGTTGAAAATCTAATGCAAGATGGGTTTTCCGTAACGGTCTACACCCGGACAAAAGAAAAAGCACTTCCATTATTGGAACTAGGCGCAGAGTGGGCAGACTCTGTAAAAGATCTTGCTACCTCTAACCATATTATCATCACCATTGTTGGCTATCCTCAGGATGTTGAAGAGGTTTATCTCGGCAAAGATGGATTGCTCGCACATGCTAATCCTGGAAGCTACCTAATTGACATGACAACATCAAAACCTGCATTAGCTAAAGAAATTTACGATCGCGCAAAAGAAAAAGGTATCCAAGCATTAGATGCCCCTGTATCCGGGGGGGATATTGGTGCTAAAAATGGTGCACTAGCCATTATGGCTGGTGGTGATGAAGAAGCATTTACTACAGTACTTCCTGTATTGGAGGCAATGGGAGAAAATATTATTCTACAGGGTGAAGCAGGCGCTGGACAGCATACAAAGTTAAGTAATCAAATTGCGATTGCTTCAAACATGATTGGGGTATGTGAAGCGATTGTCTATGCAAAAAAAGCAGGGCTAGATCCATCTAGGGTGCTTGACACCATTACAACGGGTGCCGCAGGGAGTTTCTCTTTGTCAAAATTAGCACCAAGAATGATTGCTGGCGATGATGCACCGGGATTTTATGTAAAGCACTTTATCAAGGATATGACCCTTGCATTAGAATCTGCTAAGGAGCTTGGCATGGAGACCCCAGGGTTGGCTCTTTCACTTAAGCTTTACAAAGAGCTAGCAGAAAAAGGTGAAAATGATAGTGGTACTCAGGCACTTATAAAACTATTCGAACAATAAGAGGTAAAAGATGGAGAACAGATTATTTCTGTTCTCTCTTTTGTTTATCCAATTCACTTTGGACAATAAAGGCTAAGTCATCATTGCCGAACAACTGTAGCACCTGTAACACCGTATGTGTTGGTATTTCTTCAGACTCTTTCTTCGGTACCGTAAGCTCCATTGCTTCCGCTAAGGATGGGTTATGTAGCTGATTCGGATAGGCTTTAACATATAACGTTTCGGGATCTAAATCATTATTGATACACCATTGTGCATAGATTAAGATCATCATTTTTTCATCACTTTGGTAACTTTTTATTACCTGATCTTCCATTTCCTTTTTATCCATTGTAATCCTCCTTACTTCTTAAAGAGATACACCCACATGAAGGATAGTGCTTGTTTTAGGTCCAGTGGCATGTTCTCTACCTTCGTTGGTTTCACTTCTTTTTTATAAACTCCAATGTCATCAATATGTTGAAGATTTACCTGCATTGCCAGCTTTTTAAGTTCCCATGGCATCATGGTGTTGCATATTGCGTTTTCACCATATAACCTGGGAAAACTGTTCACACGTGGCCCAGCCGTTGGTCCCAAAATACCAACGCAAAGGTATCCTCCCTCTTTTGTAACTCGATTCATTTCCTTTAATGCATGGAATGGATTCTCAGTCCATTCTAAAACATTAACGGCCATGATTGCATCAAATGAATTTGTCGGGAAGGGTAAATCATTTACATCCGCTTTTTGAAAGACGATTTCACGCTGTGGCGCCGTCTTTTTAGCATGTGTGATCATTTCAACGGAAAGGTCGACACCCGTCACGCTATAACCTGCCTTGTTTAGCAAATAGGAGCCATATCCATCCCCACCCCCAACGTCCAGTAAATCGCTTCCCTTTTTAATATGTCGTTGTATAAAAGGAAGAATAGTCTTTCTGCTGCCTGTTTCCCACATGTTCCTGCTACGTTCATGCCAAAAGTCGGCCCGGCTATCCCATTCTACTTCAGCCGTTTCTTTCCAGTTAAAACTTTCCATGCTCTTCCCCCTTTTTTTCGGTCATTCCTATTAGTCCGTTAGCTGCTTTAACTTTCCTGATAGCCATTACTCTATGGTACAAAAAAAGGTTTATCTCACGGATGAGATAAACCTTTTTGTAATTAACTATTATAGGCGAACAACGTTAGCTGCTTGCGGTCCGCGGTTACCTTCAACGATTTCAAATTCAACGTCTTGACCTTCTTCAAGAGTTTTGAAACCTTCTGATTGGATAGCTGAGAAATGTACGAATACATCGTCTCCGTCTTCGCGCTCGATGAAACCGAAGCCTTTTTCTGCGTTAAACCATTTTACTTTACCAGTCATTAAAATGACCTCCTTATACAAAATATCGTGCAAAGTAATTGAATCATAAATACTTTTACACCACTTTGATAAAGAGATCGTAAAGTATTATTCAAACTTCAATTTCCTTTTGCTAATATCCACTTTAACCTTTTCTAGATTAAAAAGCAAGTAATTAGAGATGTTATTTTCAAAAAAACTTCTGGTTGTTTATTCCCTGAGCGACTTGATAGTAAGCGTTTCCCTATTTTTTAGAGTTTATCTCATCATACCTTCGCTTTTGTCGATATCCATACGTTATATCACGGACTAATTCTTCATTTTCCAGACTTGCGCCAATTGCGCCAACAATCGTTGAAATTGAAGTTGCAGTCCAAGCTAATCGAAGGAAGTATAGAAACGTAAACTCTTCTTCTAGATTTATGGAAAACACATACACGTCAGGCGGTATTACAATAACGATTGCAATAAGAAACAATAAGAATAAAACGGCGTAATAACTTAACACAGATATAAGTAATGTGAGGACTGTAGTTTGATTATATATTCGTCTTAGTTTAGTATCTGATCGCGTAGCCGAGCCTTCCCAAAGATTATGTGCAGTAATAATCCAGAATACCATTAATACAACAGCCGCTACATTTAGCCCCAAGAGCCTGTATGTGCTAAGAAGATAGCTTAATTCCCATATTGTAGTAAAGATGAGACCAAAAATACCTGTAGAAAAAGCAATAGCAATTATTCTTTTAAAAGAAGGCATTATGCTCATCGGTTGATTTGCTTGTGTCATTCCCATTAGCAAACGTAATATCCCTAGTTTTTTGGGAAATACAATATAGCGCGCTTCTTTTCCCACATGATCATCATCGGAGCTGAGTCGTTTTACCCGACTAACCGGAAATTGCTTCTGAAGTACAACCTCAGGGTCTGATTTCTCTATCTCATCAATTTTATCAGAATTGCCTTTATAATAATAAATCTCCCTAATTATTTGAATGATGGATTTCTCGATTCGTCTCTTGGTTGGCAGCCAGCCAAATACAGGAATGGATAATTGTGCAACAGCATGGTGCAGACTAATATCTGCTCCCACAATGTTTTTATTGTGAAATAGAGGGAGGTCCGTTAAACAAACTGCATAATCCCAACCCTGCGCTTTCTTTATTTCAATTGCTTTCTCTAATATTTCACCTACTGTCTCCGCTGCTCCAGTAAGCGGATCTATAATAAACTCCATTTCCCATGAAACATCTTTTCCGATTAGTTTTTGAAGATGGTGAGGAACCTTTTCAATATACTTTTTCCCGATAGCTGCAGGTAGCTCTGGAGCAGCAATTAATCCAACTACAATTTTCTTTGTCATTGGTTGCACCTCTTTTCAGGTTCAGTATCCTCATTCTTATCCTCTTCGTTTTCTTCCTCACCTATTTCATAATAGCGTTGCTGTTGGCGAAAAGAGTAGGTAACATTGCGAATTCTTTCCTCTCTCTCTAACCCCGTACCTATCGCTCCAACAAGTGTTCCGAATGAAGTGACCAACCAGACTAGCTTCAAATAATAAACAAAAGACGGTGAACCTTCAACTTGGGTCCTTATTTGAAATAATTCAGGGGGAACGAGAAGGGATATAGCCGCAAGAAACATAATAAACAGAACAATGTAATTTAGAGACACAATACTTGTTAGTGTTAAAAATGTCGTACGATTATATAAATCCCGCCAACGCTTCTTTCCATGTTGTGATGGTTTTTCCCACAGATCATGGGAAAAAATAATCCACGTTACCATTCCCAATATAGACAAGAGAGACAAGAAAACTAGTCTAAGCGGAGAGTAGGCTACACTAAGCACCCAAGGGTTTGGGAAAATGGAAATATAGGCACCGGATGCAAAAGAGAGCATCGTTATCTTTTTAAACGAAAGTAATGCGTCCCACGGCCGGTTGGCAAACGTCATGCCAAACAGTATACGCAAATATCCGATGACTCGAGAGTGGATTATATAGCGAAAATCTAACTGCTCTTCCGGTGATGCATTTAACCTCCTCACACGAGAGAAGAAAAACTGTCTACCTATATTTTTAGCAGCATCTTCCCCATTTTCTAGTGTGTGTTCTTCTGGCGAAACTCGTTCACTGGAATTGTGATATAGTTCTTTCATCAACTCAATCATGATAACGCGAATCCTTTTATGCATTGGCATGACACCAAATGCAGGAATAGATACCTGTCCCACCTTATGGTCCAAATTCGCATTACCTACAACTATCTTTTTCTTAAAGAAAATCGGGATATCTGTTAGACAAATTACATACTCCCAGTTTTTATCCTTTTTTATATTGTTTGCTTTATCTAGCACTTCCTTCGTTTCTTCCGCAACTCCGACAAGTGTATCTATTGTCGTCTCTACTTCCCAGCTTGTTTCGTTATCAATCACTTCAGAAAAATTGTCTGGCAATTCTTTACACAATTCTTCTGCTATATATGCTGGAAGATTTGGGGCAGAAACCAATCCCACACGTACTTTCGCCATTATTCCCACCTCCATCGTACTTATTATGTAAGATACCTGGCTTTCTTTATTTACCCTTTTCTTACTATGAGAAACACGAATCCTATAATGGAATTAATTTGTTAAAAGGGGTAATACACTTAACCTACGTTACGGACTAGAAAAAGAAATTCAAACGTGATAAAATAATGTCTTGCAAGATTATAAAATAGAATAACGACTACCAAACATTTATATCTTGCAAATATGAATGATAGGTGGTAATCAACATGGAGAATTTAAATTATCAAGTATTACTTTATTATCAGTATGTACCAATCGACGATCCTGAATCCTTCGCTACAGAGCATCTACAGTTCTGTAAAGAGCTTGAGCTAAAAGGAAGAATCCTTGTAGCAGCGGAAGGAATAAATGGAACGGTATCTGGTACAATAGAACAAACAGAAAAATATATGGAAGCAATGCACAATGATCCACGCTTTGCTGACATGGTGTTTAAAATCGACGAACATGATGGTCATGCCTTCAAAAAAATGCATGTACGCCCGCGGGAAGAAATTGTGTCTCTTCGTCTTGAAGATGACATTAACCCTTTGGAAACAACAGGTAACTATCTTTCTCCAAAGGAATTCTTTGAAGCAATGCAAGAGGAAGATACCGTGGTGATCGATGCTCGAAATGATTATGAATATGATCTAGGACATTTTCGCGGTGCTATCCGACCGGAAATTGAAACATTTCGCGAGCTTCCGGATTGGATTAAGGAAAATAAAGAACAATTTAAAGACAAGAAAGTGCTAACCTATTGTACAGGCGGAATCCGTTGCGAAAAATTCTCCGGATGGTTGCTTGAGGAAGGCTTTGAAGACGTAAGCCAACTACACGGCGGCATCGTAAGCTATGGAAAAGATCCAGAAGTACAAGGAGAACTATGGGACGGACAATGCTATGTATTCGATAACCGTATTTCTGTGCCAATCAATCGAAAAGAACACGTTGTAGTCGGCGTAGATTATTTCGATGGACAGCCATGCGAACGTTACGTAAACTGTGCAAATCCTGAATGTAATCAACAAATACTCTGCTCTGAAGAAAATGAGCATAAATATATGCGTGGCTGTACTCATGAATGTCGGGTAAGCCCACGAAACTTGTATGTAGAAGAACATGGTTTAAGCGAACAAGAAGTAGAAGAAAGACTTACTGCTATCGGCGAATCCCTTAAGCAAAAAGCTTAATATAACCATTCATAAAAAAGGACGGCCTAGATGGGTCGTCTTTTTTCACGTTAGGAAAATATAAAATTTTAACTAGGAGGCAAACCTGATTTTTTCTAACTTTATTTCGAAAAGCGTTTGTTTGGACAGGCTACAGAACCATTGCTATTCTTTTACTAAGGAGGCTTGCTTATTATGAGTGTATATGAATTCAAAGCTGAAACAATTAACGGAAATGAAATTTCATTATCACAGTACGAAGGAAAAGTTCTCTTAATCGTTAACACTGCAAGCAAGTGCGGCTTTACTTCTCAGCTAGAGGGGTTGCAAAAGCTTTATGATACGTACAATCAACAAGGACTTGAAATCTTAGGTTTTCCATGCAATCAATTTAACAGCCAGGATCCTGGATCAAATGAAGAGATTGCTGAATTTTGTCAGCTAAACTATGGGGTTACCTTTCCAATGTTCAGCAAGGTTGATGTTAAAGGAAAAAACGCACATCCACTTTTCAGCTATTTAACCGAGGAAGCAAAAGGCCTACTAACGAAACAAATCAAGTGGAATTTCACTAAGTTTTTAGTTGGCAAAGATGGGCAGGTTTTAGAGCGTTTTGCACCACAAACGAAGCCAGAAGAACTCGAAAAGGCAATCCAATACGCGTTAAAATAAAGTAAAACTTCAGACAGTGGGGGTTTTTGTTCTTCCCCCACTGTTTGTTAGTTGCACGAATCGGGGTGTTAGCGTCCGTTTACTCCCACTAAAAACTTCACGGTTTCACTTCATGTTTTGAAGTGGGAGTCTTACGGACGGTTGCTCCGGGATAAATATTAAACTAGACCTAATAAAAAAGCCGCGTAGACTCGATACTCCGTTTAAAAGTTTCGATCCCACGTGGCTTTTGCTTTCCTGACTACTCTATTCTACATCAAAGGCTTTTTACAATACTTTATCTAGAAAGTCTCTTGCTCTGGAAGACTTCGGATCATGGAAAAAGTCTTTCGGTTTTCCTTCCTCCACTAGCTTTCCTTGGTCTAGGAATAATACACGGTCTGCTACTTCTTTAGCGAAGTTCATTTCGTGTGTCACGATCACCATCGTAATCCCTGTATCAGCCAAATCTTTAATAACATCAAGCACTTCTTTCACCATTTCCGGATCAAGTGCTGAAGTAGGTTCATCAAACAACATTACTTCCGGTTCCATCGCCAACGCTCTCGCAATTGCTACCCGTTGTTTTTGTCCACCTGATAAGTGATTCGGATAGGCATTTTCTTTGTCTGTCAGCCCAACCTTTGCTAAGAGCTTTTTCGCATTTTCCACAGCCGTTGACTTGTCTATGCCCTTTACCTTTTGCGGTGCATAAATAACGTTCTCAAGCACGGTCATATGTGGAAAAAGATGAAAGTGTTGAAATACCATCCCAATATTTTTTCTAATTTCCAGCTTATTAATTTTAGGAGATGTGATCTCGTTTCCGTTCATAAATATCTCACCTGAAGTTGGAACCTCTAAAAGATTTAAACAACGCAGGAATGTTGATTTACCAGAACCTGAAGGTCCAATAATGGTTACCACTTCACCTTGTTGAACAGTAGTGGATATCTCTTCAAGGACCATATTCTTTCCAAACACTTTTGTAATCTTTTCAGCTTTAATCACTTTGACGAAGCCTCCGTTCCACTAAACTTCCTGCCACCGTAAGAATATAAACCATCACCCAGTAAATAAGGCCTGCTAAAATTAGTGGCTCAAAATTCCGGTAAATATCGGAGCCCACAATTTGCGCCCTCCGCATTAAATCCAAGTACCCGATTGTGGAGACGAGGGCGGACTCTTTTGTTAAGGTTATAAACTCGTTCATCATGGCTGGTAAAATATTTTTGAATGCCTGCGGAAGAATAATGTTCAACATCATTGGCTTATAAGGCACTCCTAAGGCCTCGGCTGCTTCTGTTTGCCCCCGATCCACCGCCTGGATTCCACCTCTTATAATCTCTGAAATATAAGCTGCAGAATTTAGCCCAAATGTGAGTACAGCTGATAAAAATGCCGAGATATCATAGCCAGTGAGCTGTGGAACAGCAAAATAAATAATCATTAATTGCAAAATAAGTGGGGTTCCACGAAACACTGATGTATAAAATACAGCAAATCCCTTTAAAAATGGTACTTTCGTTATTTTACATAATGCGAGTAATGTACCAAGCACAAAACCCATTACAATTGATATACTTACAAATTTTAATGTAGCCCCAATTCCCTCTAGTATAAAAGGAATATAAGGCACAATTTGGCTGAAATCCAAATTCATGCCTTAACACCTCAATTCTCTGCTGTATTTTTATTCCATGTCAGAGAGCCATTTCTCTTCAAGCTCCTGTATCTTTCCTTCTTCTTCAAGCTTTTCAAGTACTTCATTTACTTCTGTTACCATTTCACTACCTTTTGGAAAAGCAATTCCCATACCTGGAGAGCTTGTCGTCGGATCATCAAAGCCCATGAGTCCTTGCTCTTTTATAAACCCAGTTGCCACCGTTTTATCCATATAGCCAGCATCAATTCGGTTGGAATTAAGTTCCTGAATAATCAATCCTGCATCATCTACCTTTTTCACTTCAAAACCATATTCCTCACTAAGGGTTTCTGCACCTTCCTCTTGAATGGTACCGAGCTGAACACCAATGGTTTTACCTTTCAAATCTTCAAGACTTTCAATTGCAGAATCAGATGGTGTAACAAACATTTCGCCAGAATGATGGTATGGGGTGGAGAAGTCTACATTCTTCTTCCGTTCATCAGTTGAACTCATACCTGACATCACCATATCTACTCGATCTGCCTGCAAGGCACCAATTAATCCGTCAAACTTCATATCTTCAATATCCAATTCATAGCCTAGCTCTTCTGCTATTAAATGCGCTAAATCTATATCAAACCCTTCAAAGTTTCCCTCGTTATCCCGAGATTCAAATGGAGGAAAATCTGCCGACGTTGCCATTTTTAATACCTTTTTGTCTTGCTCCGAACTTCCTGAAGCTTCATCTGATGTCCCACAAGCCGCAAGTCCCCCTGCAACTAGCATAATAAATAGTATAATTCCAATTGTCTTTTTCATATTTTCTCCCCCTATTTTCCTTTAAATTCCTGTTGCATCGATTGATAAAGTGCTTTGTCTGTTAAGAGGTCATATCCTGTAAAGGCTAGTGATAGTGCACCATCAGCCAAGGTTTGATGCCCCTCTTTTGTTATTGTTTTATCTGCGAATTCCTGCGTATGGGCGATTAGCCCTTCTTTACCAAATCCAATATATGGGTGAATTGCCGGTACAACTTGACTAACATTCCCCATATCAATAGATCCATAGCTTTGTTTTGCTGGTAAAACAGGTCCTTCACTAACTTGCTGCAAGTTTTTGTTGAATGCATCTGACAATGCTTTGTTTGTGAGCATATTGTCATAGCTTAGTTCATAATTGGAAATCTCCAAAGTGGCGCCTGTCATGATCGCTGCCCCTTTTGCGATGTTATGAACCATTTCTACAACCTCATTTAAATAATCTCTTTCTTTCGCTCGTACGTAAAATTGGGCTACAGCAGAATCGGGTACAACATTTGCTGCCTGTCCTCCCTCGGAAATGATGCCATGAATTCGCACATCAGAAGTAACATGCTCACGTAAGGCGTTTATTCCGTTAAATAGTTGAATGACACTATCCAAGGCATTTATCCCCTTTTCTGGAGAAGCTGCTGCATGAGAGGATTTTCCTGTATAAGCGAACTGAATAGCGTCCATTGCTAAGGAATCTCCACTTGAGTATGAAAGATCGCTTGGATGTACGATCATCGCTGCATCAATGTCTGAAAAGATTCCCTCGTCACTCATTGGAACTTTTGCGCCATTCGTTTCCTCAGCAGGTGTGCCAAGCACAACGACACTTCCGCCAATTTGGTTAATCTGTTTACTAAGTATTACCGCAGCTCCCACACTCATTGTCCCGATTAAATTATGTCCACATCCATGGCCCACCCCAGGCAGTGCATCATACTCTGCTAAATAAGCTATTTTAAATCCAGGTTTTTCTCCTTCATAAGTAGCTTTAAATGCGGTTGGTCTTCCAACTAAGCCTGTTTCTACACGAAATCCCTGTTGCTTAAGATAGTTTGTTAATAGTTTCATTGATTCAAATTCCTGATCCCCCAGTTCAGGATTATAATAAAGATGATCACTCATTTTCTGTAAGTCTTGTTTTATATAATCAAGTTCTTTAGTCAAGTCCTCTTTCATGTTTATCCCCCGCTGTATGTTTTTGTATATTTATTAATCTATGTGTATATTTATACCATAATAATGTATAAAAATTCAATAGTTTTTTATAAATAATATAATTATTTTTATTGAAAACCTTTACAGATAAAGGCTTAATAGGGTTTATCAATGATTGGGAGACCTTTTTCAAAATAATAATATAGTGAATATTCTTTTGAATTTCTTGCTTTAAGGTATATAGTGTGAAGAGGATTCATTTAACTGTTTGGTATAATTACATGCAAGCGCAGTCTGTTCTAAAAGGCTATGGGTGTTGAGGAGGAATAGGATTGAATTGTTTAGGCTGTAAACTTGCAAATAAAAAAGAAGATACTTCGATAGTTTTTGAGGATACGTATGTATGCTGTGTTCTCGATCACAGTCCTTATAATGAGGGACATGTTTTGATTTTACCTAAGGCTCACTTTCGATTTTTTGATGAACTGGATGAACATACTGCAGCCTCTTTAGTTGAAGCTACAAAAAAAGTTTCTAAAGTGATCAGAGAATTATACCGTCCTGACGGAATTACTATCTGCCAAAATAGCGGGGCATTTGACGAACTTACGCATTTTCACATGCATGTTTTTCCAAGATATGAAGGACAAAACTTTGCAGAATTCTATATTGAAGATGAAGCGAATTATATTGAGGATAGAAGCAAATTAGAAGCGGTGAAAAAGAAAATGGAGAAAACATTATTGGAACTAACCTAAAAATAAAAGTCGAATGATCATCCAAAGCCTTAGTACCAGCTTTAGAATTCATTCGACTTTTAAATTAATTTTAAAAGGCTTTCGTTAACTATTTTTAATATGCTTTTGCCCAATAAACCATTTCTTTAGCTTCTTTACCACAGCATACGCAAGTCTCTGCTACTGTTTCTTGGTCAAACGGAATACAACGTGAAGTAGCCGTTGTTTCTTCCTTGATTTTCTCTTCACACGCAACATCTCCGCACCACATTGCTTTGATGAAGCCTGGTTTTTCTTCTAGCACTTGTTTAAATTCATCCATCGTTTTAGCAATAGACGTTTTTTCTTCACGATGCGTTTGTGCTTTTGTATATAGGTTCTGTTGAATTTCTTCCAACAGTATAGGTAAGCGACTTTCCAGTTCACTTAGAGGAATGAACTCTTTTTCGCCTGTATCTCGACGAGCAAGTACTACTTGCTCTTTTTCAATATCTTTTGGTCCCATTTCAATACGTACAGGGATTCCCTTCATTTCATACTCATTAAATTTCCAGCCAGGCATTTTATCACTTGCATCAATATCAACACGCACAAGATCCTTCAAGCGATCACGTAAATCGTATGCTTTATCTAATACCCCTTCTTTGTGTTGGGCAATTGGTACGATCATAGCCTGTGTTGGAGCCACTTTTGGTGGGATAACTAACCCACGATTGTCACCATGAACCATGATAAGAGCACCCATAATTCTGGTGGACAGTCCCCAAGAAGTTTGGTGTACGAATTGGCTCTCTCCATTTTCATCTAAATACGTAATGTCAAAGGCCTCTGCAAAACCAGTCCCGAAGTGATGGGAAGTACCGGATTGTAACGCTTTTCCATCATGCATCATTGCTTCAATCGTCAAGGTGTAATTGGCACCGGCAAATTTTTCTTTATCGGTTTTACGTCCCTTTAATACAGGGATGGCCAGATATTTTTCTGCAATATCAGCATATACTCCAAGCATGCGATTTGTTTCTTGTGCTGCATCCTCGTCTGTAGCATGTGCCGTATGCCCTTCCTGCCAATGGAATTCTGAGGAACGCAAGAATGGTCTTGTTGTTTTTTCCCAACGCACCACATTTGCCCATTGATTATAAAGCTTTGGCAGGTCTCGATAGGAATGAATATTTTTTGAGTAATAGTCACAGAAAAGCACTTCGGAAGTTGGACGAACAGCAATTCGCTCTTGTAATTCGTCATCACCGCCATGTGTTACCCAGGCTACTTCTGGTGCAAATCCTTCTACATGATCCTTTTCTTTTTGCAAAAGACTTTCTGGAATAAAGAGTGGGAACGCGACATTAGAATGTCCTGTCTCTTTAAACTTTTTGTCCAGCTCATCTCGCACATTTTCCCAAATAGCGTAACCATATGGTTTGATGATCATTGTGCCGCGAACTTGACCATAATCAACCAAGTCTGCCTGTTTCACAACATCTGTATACCATTGTGCGAAATCATCTTCCATTGCTGTTATTTTTTCCACAAACTGCTTGTTCTTTTTACCCAAGCCTAACACCTCTTTATATAAAGATATTTTAAATATTGAACACAAAAAATCCTCCATCCGAAAAGGGACCGAGGTTATGGTGGTACCACCCTTGTTTGCACCCATACTACTGATGCACACTTAAATGTATAACGGCATGACCCGCGCTCATTTTACGGTTTAAACCTTCCAATGGCGAACTCAGGAGGCAGGTTCTAATCTGTGTCAGTAGGAATTCACAGCGCCATTCCCTCTCTTGTACAGACAAACAAATTATACTAATCCTCGTCAACGTTTCGTATATATCCCTAAATATAAAGGGATATGCTTGTAAAGTCAAGGTGAGAAGACACTCTCCTCTCACCCCTTCACATTTATGAGTTTAATGTTGGTGAGGGAGTCTCTTTTTCATATAAGGAAAAAGAGTCACCTTCCGCATGCCCCTGTCCCATATAATTAAACCCTACGTGCTTATAAAAATCGTTCAAAACAGTATTATCCGCGATACAGTCGAGTCGAAGCGTTGCCTTCCCCTTTAAATTTTCATCAAGCCACAACAGAAGATCTTTTCCTATTCCTTTTCCCGTATAGTGGTTATGGACGGCAAGGCGATGAATGTAATAAGCATTATCCTCTCTCGCTCCCCAAAGTTGAGCATCCCAATCGTTTTGTTTATTTGTGAGATTAAAGGTAGCAACAACTCTATCACTATCTGTCACGATATAGGTAACACCGCGTTTAATGGAATTAATAATCTCCGCATCTTCTCCACCATCAAGTAAGAACTCCCATTGATTTAATCCATTCTCTTGCAAGCGAGTGGCGACACCTTTTAGTAATTCCGTTACTGCTACCGCATCAGAAGGCGCGGCTTGCTTTACCGTAAAAGAGTTAAACTGTTTCTTTAAAAATAATGATTCCATCTCTATTCTTCCTCCTATATGGGACAAACTTTTCTATATAACGCTTGCTCCAAGAGTGTTTTCAAAATGGCCAAGCGCCCATTCATGGCCAGCTTGATTAAAGCTAGCCACCGCATCCTTATGAACTACGATCTTGAACCCTTTGTTATAGGCATCCACAGCTGTATGTAACACACAAATGTCAGTACATACTCCAATAATATGTACTTCCTCAATGTTCCGCTCACGAAGTTTTAATTCCAAGTCTGTTCCTGCAAAAGCACTATACCTTGTTTTATCCCGATAATAAACATTATCTTTATTCTTATGTTGCTGATAAAGCTCTGCTAAGCTTCCATAAAGATTCCTGCCAGAGGTTCCTATAATATTATGGGGCGGAAAAAGCTTGGCTTCAGGATGTGATGCATCCCCTTCATGATGAGCATCAATTGCTAGCACCACATAATCTCCCGCCGTAATAAACTCTTCTGTTAAGCTTACAATGTTATCCTCTATAGCTTGACCCGGATTGCCGCATGTTAACTTCCCATCCTCTGCGACAAAATCGTATGTGTAATCTACATTAATTAAAGCGCGTTTACTCATTTGGCTTCCCCCTGATTAACATGATAGGTTTTTATTTTGCTAGCTTCTCCATATTTCCTCTCGGCCGCATGGTAAGTTGGACCAACGATATCTGTATAGGAAAAACCATATTCAATCGCTCTCGTAACAAAACTTTTTGCTTTTTTGACAGACTCATAAACGGAAAAACCTTTTGCTAAAAATGCTGTAATGGCTGCGGAATATGTACAGCCTGCACCACTTGTATTGGCGGTTTCCATACGCGGGGCCTCAAACAATGTCATTTTCTTCCCGTCGTAAAGGACATCGATGGCAGGACCGTCCAGTCTCCCCCCTTTTACAAGAACATTTTGACAACCAAGGTTATAAAGGTCTACCGCTGCCTGCTTTAGTTCCTCCACAGACGTAATACTTCGTCCATCTAATAGTAAAGATGCCTCTGGTACGTTCGGCGTAATAATAGTCGCCATTGGAATCATTTTTTCCTTGAGTGCATGAATTGCTTTATCCTCAAGCAGCTTCGAATTCATCTTTCCTACCATTACCGGATCAACAACTAAATAGTTAATGTCTGCTTGCTCCACTAATCCAGACACATTCTCTATTATCTCTTCGGAAAAGAGCATTCCTATTTTTACTCCTTCCACACCCACCTGCTCGATAGCAGTTGCAAACTGTGCTTCAATGGCCTCTATTGTCTGGAGATGAACATTTTTCTTTGTCTTGGGATGCCTGGAAACAATCGCTGTAAGTACGCTCATTCCGTAGGCATCTAATTCTTGAAATGTTTTCAAATCTGCCTGAATCCCTGCACTTCCTCCTGCAGCAGATCCGGCAATGGTCATCACTCTAGCTGGTAGTTTCATTAAAAAAACCCTTTCTATCTTACTTTAGAAAGCACCAATATTTAGCGCGAATAATCGGCGCTCTCCTCTTTTCTTTAGAATATCACAACGATTATAAACCAGATAATCATAACGAGCTGTAATACAACTTTGGCTACTGCTCCTCCTAAAAAGCCGATTAAGGATCCTACAGATGCAAGCAGTGCTTCCTGTGCTGTTCTCTTTTGAATCATTTCAATAATAAACACAGCAGCAAACGGGATGATAATGATACCAAACGGTGGAATAATAAACGATCCAATGATAACTGCAATCGCCGCTCCCCGCTCCCCCCATTTACTACCACCATATTTTTTCACAAAATAACTATTGGCTATAATATCTGAAACAATAAGCACAACCGTTAAAACAATCATTACCGTCCAAAAAACAGCATTAAGCTCGTTGCTATTTAACACGAAATGATAAAGCAAAAATCCACCCCATATTACAAGCACAGAGGGGACAATTGGGAAAATAATGCCTACGAAACTTAGTATAAACAATACGCTAATAGCGATCCAAATGATAATATCTAGCATAAGTTCCTCCAGTAATTATTTTTTACGAAACATACTTGAAAGCTTCGTCTCTTCTTTTCTCCATATACGTTTATAATTTTCCATATGTTTCATAATACTCAACAAAGATAAGAACAAGACGATCATGGTTGGTTCCACACCGAAAAATAAGTATGTTGTCACGAGAAATGACAGGTACATAAACAGTACTCCAACAACAAGGTAATCTGTCGTAAAGGTAAATAGAAACAATATGGCAATCCCTATCACGGCAATTTTCCAATCAATCGCCAGTAGTCCGCCAACGAGGCTGGCTGTCCCTTTTCCTCCACTAAACTTCATCGTGATAGGATAGTTATGCCCTACAATTACAAAGAGTGCCGTGACATAAACGAGTAAAATCTGAGCATCGCCATTAACACCGCTCTCTCTTATGATAAATAAAGCTAGCATTATTGCTGCTGTTGCTTTAAAAATATCAATTAACGCAACAAGAATACCGTATTTCCAACCAAGTAAAATTGTTGTATTGGAAGCCCCAGCATTCTTAACGCCACTATTTTTTATATCGACTTTCTTCATCCTGCTAACCACCTGGGAACCGTGGATACAGCCGAAAATATAACCCAGTAAACTAACAATGAAGGTTAACATACGCAATCCTCCTTTATCCCGGTGGAACCGTCCGTAAAACCCCTACTTTAAAACTTAAAGTGAAACTGTAATGTTTAAGTGGTAGTAATGGACGCTAACACCCCGATTCGTTCAACTAACAATCAGTCGGGAAGGACGAAAACGCCCACTGATTGAAGTTTCACTTTATTGGCCTTATTATAACGTAAATAATATAAAGAAAGAACATGAAATTTGCTCAATAATCCTCCCTCTCCAACAGCATAATGCCCTCTTTATTTGTTAGAATAAGATAAGAACTAGAAATATAGGTTGAGGGGAATAACAGCATGCGGCAGACATCTAGCATACTTAGTACGTGGCTTATTATTATCCTATTCTTCGTATTGCTTTTTACATTATATAACCAACAAAACAAAAAATATGATGACAAAGGAAAGGATGCATCCATTCCAACAGAGCTTCACCCTATTGTTGAAGAGCATAAAAACAAGCTAGTGAAAGAGGCTGGGAATATAGGGATAGATTTGATTATCACGGAAACCATTCGAACCTACGATGAGCAGAACGCACTTTATGAACAAGGGCGAACGACAGAGGGAAACATTGTTACACACGCACAAGGAGGAGAATCCTATCATAATTATGGATTGGCCATCGATTATGCCCTCTCCGATCAGGATGGGAACCTTATCTGGGACCTTAACTATGATGGAAATGGAAATGGTGACTCTGACTGGTTCGAGGTTGCAGATATAGCAAAGGATCTCGGCTTTGAATGGGGAGGGGACTGGGAGAACTTCAAAGATTATCCACACCTTCAAATGACGTTTGGCCTTTCAATAAGAGATCTTCAGAATGGGTTAAGACCAAAGACTGAACAGGAAGTCGAGGAAGTAGACAATTAATTCAGTGAGGATTATAATAAAATTATCTTGAATTCAAACTATTTTCAGAGTAAATATCATTCACAATTGATCGAAGGAGGAAAACATATGGAACTGAAAGGTATCCACCACGTCTCAGCATTAACGGCAAACGCAGCAGACAACTACTCTTTTTATACAGAAGTGCTTGGAATGCGCCTTGTTAAAAAGACGGTAAACCAGGATGATACTTCCGTGTACCATTTATTTTATGCAGATGAGATAGGCAACCCTGGCACAGATTTGACGTTTTTTGAAATACCACGTGCAGGTACGACCTATCCTGGTGTCAGCAGTATCTCTGCAACATCTCTACGTGTTAAGGATAACAATGCTCTACAATACTGGAAGCAACGTTTCATCCAGTATAAGGTTGACCATGATGAAATCATTACTGTGGGTGGCCGAAAAATTGTCTCTTTCCGAGACCCAGAAGGCCAGAGGCTTAAGTTAGTATCAGATGAAACAAACAATGGTGTAAAAGGTGGTACCCCATGGAAAAAGGGGCCAGTTCCCGTTGAAAATGCCATCATCGGACTTGGGCCAAGTCATCTTACTGTTAATGATCCAGATCCAACGATAAAGGTGCTAACAGAGGTTCTCTCCTTTAAGGAGATCGATCGTTACCCTTCCTTAGTTCAAGGTCAACAGGATGTACGTGTCTTTTCAACTGGCGAAGGTGGCACTGGTGCTGAGGTTCATTTGGAAACAAGATCCGACCTCCCAAGAGAACGACCTGGAAGAGGGAGTGTTCATCATGTGGCATTCCGTGTAGATAACGAAGAGGAATTACAGTATTGGAAGGAACGCTTGCAAAGTGCCAGACTTCCCAACTCAGGATTAGTGGAGCGTTATTACTTTAAATCACTTTATTTCAGCGAGCCGAATGGTATTCTTTTTGAACTAGCTACAGACGGTCCTGGCTTTACAACCGACGAAGATCCAGAACACCTAGGCGAATCGCTGGCATTGCCACCATATTTTGAACAAGATAGGGAACGTATTGAAGCTAGATTAAAACCACTTGATACAAAAAGAGGCTGAGCTAAGTATGTTCGTCTTTGATCTTTATAGAAAAATAAGAGGTCGAGCGATTTTAAATTTATCGCTCGACCTTTTACTTATCGTCCCTTATTACTCTCCTGGAAATAGGATATTGTGTTGTTTTCTTGCTTCGGACGTCCATTTTGCAACCTGCCTGCTACGTTCTAGTCCTGCCGCGTGTTCCTCAAGGTTTTGTTCCTTTACCATCTTAACGAAAGCTTGGGCTTCATAAATCATGTCTAATTGCTCCTGCTTTTCAGCTAACTCTGTTGTCTCTTTAGTTTTTCTATCATAAAAGGACAGCTGTTCGATTGGTGCCACATGATCCATTCTTAAGGCACCATCTTCCCCATGAATTTCAGATGGCGCGGTTCCTTGGGCTATTTTTGAACAGAGGATGGTTACTACAAAATCGTTATAGGTTAGTACAAGGGTACCACTTCCATCCGTCCCGTTCGACAGCAGGACAGGAAAATAGTTAATGTTATTCGGTTCGCCAAACAAGTCTAGTGCCAAACTTAATGGGTAAACGCCTAGATCCATTACTGCGCCACCAGCAAACTCTTTGGAAAACACATTAGGTGCTTTTCCTTCTTTAAAGGCATCATATTTAGAAGAATACTGTACATATTGCAGCATCACACTGCGAACCTGACCAACTTGAGTCAACTGATCTTTTAACTTCTTATAGTTAGGGGAATAGAGATGACGAAATCCTTCAAAAACAAAGACTCCCTTTTCCTTTGCTGTCTCCTGTACATGATTCCACTGTGATTCATTCAAGACCATTGGTTTTTCACAAAACACATGTTTGCCATTCTCCATACACATAATCATATGCTCATAATGCATTCTGTTCGGTGATGCAATATAAATAAAATCGGATTCTTCGTCCTGTAGCATAGCTTCCAAATTAGAAAACCACTGTTTCGCTCCGTTTTTCTCCGCGAATGCTTTAGCACTTTCCTCTGTTCTAGAATAAACAGCATGTAGTTCAGCAGATCCTGATTGTTTCGCTGCGGCTATAAAGGATTCTGTTATCCAGCTTGTACCTATTGTTGAAAATTTCATTTTTATCATTTCTCCTCTTCTTTTTCTTCCTGGTTATCCTCTTTGTTGCTATCCTCACCAGGTAATGGATCAACTTCATGTTTGTATGCATACCCTTTTGAAATGGTAAACAGCGATAAAAGCAAAACAATTGCCACTACAGCGACCATCACAATAATAACAATAGTAAATGTAGACAAATTGCTTCCTCCATTTCTACGCCTTTTCAAATGGCTTGATGATACCGTAAATAGCTTTTGTGTATGGCAGATTAATACCTGTCTTTTCAGCTAACCGGATTGCGCCACCATGTAGATGTTCTAGCTCAAGATGAAGACCTTTTCTTCGGTCTTGGTGCATAGAGGAGGTTGCTTCAGCCTGAAGTGTGATCAATTTCTTTTCCGCCTCTTTAATATGCTCATCTTTTAATTCTGCTCCATATGCATTTGCCAGCTGCTTCATTTCTTTCAGCAATTCTTTGGCAATCTGAAACGTCTCTGGTTGTTCTCTTATTTCTCCAATAGCAAGATTCGTAGCCGTAGTAATGCCAGAAAAGGCATTGATAAATGAATATTTCTTCCAAAGTTCCTCAAGGATATTCTCGCTATTTATAGCATGAAAGTTTGCCTTAGTAAACAGAGCTTGGAGCTTTTCGCATACTTCTGTTTGCTCCGTATATAGCGGACCAAAAATAAGGTCATGAAAGTCACTTGAATGGATCACATGTCCTTTATTATCCAATGTTGCGATAATAAAAGACAAGCCTCCGAGTACAGCTTTGTTCCCCAAATGCTTTTGCAGAAGTTCAATATGTTCTATCCCATTTAAAACAGGAAGCACATAAGCCCCTTTATTGGAAAGCACTTTTAGTGGCTCAAGGACCCCATCTAAGTGATATCCTTTTACGCCTGCTAATACAAGGTCTGCTTCAGGAATGTTATTGGGATCGGTCGTTACATTTGGGTTTTTAATAGTATAATCACCTTGTTTGCTCGAAATTCGCAAGCCATGCTCCTTCAGTTGGACTGCTCTCTTTTCTCGTACCAAGAAGGTTACTTCTGCCCCTGCCTCGTGTAATCGAGCCCCAAAATATCCACCCAATGCTCCGGCTCCCACTATCACAACTTTCATAAGTCTTCCCCCTTTGTTTAATCTCGTTACACTCTTTCTATCGTACCTTGTCCTTAACTGTATTGTCTAGAATAGCTTTATAAATCAATGTCTTCATTTTCAACCAAATGTTGGGAAAATGAAAGCATACGGAACAATACACTAGTATATTTTTGTCTCTGACACTCTAACTTACTTATTTGCACTATACGCCAGTTAATTATAAATAATCAAAATATACTGGGTTTGAAACGTTCTTGTAATACCTTTAACATAATTATATAAGTGCTTTTCATTAAGTCAGCCAATTCTCGGTAATTTTTTTTACATATAAGGGGTGATGTTTTTCCTAGGAGCAAAGTCACGCCTTGAGTGATTACCTTGTAAATATGGCTTAATAAAAGAAAAGCATGTTGGGAAAATAAAAAATAGGAGGTCAATAGAAACATATGAAGAAAATTATACTTACTAGTTTATTAGGTTTAATATTAATCGCTCTGGCTGCCTGCGGCTCAGATGATGAAGGTGCAAGTGGTGATGGTGGCGACAGCGATGGTAATGGAGGAAAACTGGAAGAATTACAGGAGGCAGGAACGGTTACAATTGGCTTTGCCAATGAAGAGCCCTACGCTTATGAAGAAGATGGTGAACTAAAAGGTGCAGCAGTAGATATTGCAGAGGCTGTATTTGCGGAACTAGGTATTGATAACATGAAGTCACAGCTTTCTAATTTCGATTCTCTTATTCCTGGACTGCAAGCAAATCAATTTGATGTCGTGACAGCTGGAATGGCTATTACACCGGACCGCTGTGAACAGGCAGCCTTTGGCGAACCGGAAATGGTGTATGGTGAAGGCTTGGTCGTACAGGCTGGGAACCCACTTAATATCCAAAGCTACCAGGACATCGCTGACAATCCGGACATCCGAGTATCTGTAATGTCTGGTGCAACAGAAGTAGGTTATCTTGAAAGTGTAGGGGTTAGTGATGATCAAGTAACACCTGCCGATGATATTCCAGCAACTTTCTCTGCTATCCAAGCGGATAGAGCTGATGTTACAACTGCCACAGAAATGACACTTCGCATGGCAATGGAAACCGCGGGGGATGACCTTGAGTTTGTTGATAATTTCGAGCAGCCTGATATCGAAGGCGTACCAAGCTATGGTGCAGCTGCATTCTCTAAGGATAATACCGAGTTAAGAGATGCGTATAATGAGAAGCTAAAAGAATTGAAAGAAGATGGAACTGTCGCCGAGTTGCTTGAAGCAAATGGGTTTGACCCGGAGAGCAATATGGCTGAAGCCGGAGAAATTACAACTGAATCAGTTTGCAGCGGAGAAAACTACTAATTATAACAAAAATTAAAACTGCTTTATTCTATCAAAAGAATAAACTGAGCGTTTTACATCTTCTAGTATGACGAGACTCCATAGGGTCTTCCTCCCGCCGAAGGGGGGCAGGTCCTATGTTTTTCTGTGTTGACTACTATGAAAAGGAGTGATTCCAATTAGTGTATTTACAGATATATTCCCCTACCTTATGCGTGGGATTAATATAACTATCTCTGTCCTTATCGCCTCCGCGATTTTAGGTTACCTGATGGCATTTATAGCAGGTCTTTGCCGTCTATCTTCTAATGTATTCATACGCAAGGCTACCGGATTCTATATTGAATTATTTCGTGGCACCTCATTAATCGTTCAATTATTTTGGCTCTACTATGCTGTTCCCATGCTTTTTGACATTCAGCTTGGTAGCAATTGGCTTGTTGGAGTGGTTGCCATTGCGCTGAATTACGGCGCCTATATGTCAGAGATTGTAAGGGGATCTATTCTTTCTGTAGCCAAGGGGCAGACTGAAGCCGCAACAGCACTCAATATGTCTAGCTTTCAGCGTATGCGGCTGATTATTTTGCCACAGGCAGTGCGCATGATGCTACCAGAATTCGGAAATTATTTAATTCAAATGCTAAAAGCAACTTCCTTAGTGTACTTAATTGGGATGAACGATATATTATACTACGGAAACATTCTGCGAAGTAATGATTTGTCACAAGCTCCAACCGTGTACTTACTTCTTTTAGTATTCTACTTTATTCTAGCGTTGCCAATTATCTGGCTAACGCGCAAAGCAGAAGTGATTTCCAAGAAAGGAGTGGCTAGCTAATGGATAATTGGAGTTGGGATATATTTTTTGACGCCTTCCCTGTTGTACTAGAAGGACTCGGCATAACCGTTGGACTAACCTTTGCCTGCTACTTATTTTCACTCATATTCGGCTTTGTGTGGACCTTTTTACGAAGAGTACCGTTTAAGCCTTTAAATTGGGTTGTGACATGGGTAATGGAATTTATTCGTTCCACCCCACCTTTGGTACAATTATTCTTTATTTACTTTGCATGGCCAATGGTTCCTGTCGTGGGGATGACTCTGTCGCCATTTACTAGTGCTGTACTCGGCCTTGGACTTCACTTCAGTACCTACATCGGAGAAGTATACCGATCCGGAATTGAAGGAGTTGATAAGGGACAGTGGGAAGCTTCACAAGCTCTAAATCTCTCTACAAGGCAAAAGTGGTTAAAGGTTATTTTGCCACAGGCAATCCCTCCAACCATTCCCATGCTTGGAAACTACTTAATTATTATGTTTAAAGAAGTTCCACTTGCCTCCACGATTGGCGTAGTAGGAATCCTTCATATGGCGAATAGTTATGGCGCACAATATTGGGCATACTTGGAGCCGTTAACAATTGTTGCGATTTTATTCTTAGTTTTAAGCTATCCTTCTGCTATTCTAATAAGTAAGCTAGAAAAAAGAATGAATCGACGATTTGATAAAAAAGAGACCTTAAATAGTAGTAAAGGAGCGACAACTTAAATGACAGAGCCAATTGTAACATTTCAGGATGTGCACAAATCCTTTGGGGATGTAGAAGTATTAAAAGGGATTAATCTTGATATTAAGCCCGCTGAAAAAGTGGCGGTAATTGGACCAAGTGGTTCAGGGAAAACTACCATTATCCGCATGTTAATGACATTGGAAAAACCAACTTCCGGTGATATTATCGTCGACGGGAAAAACTTATGGAAGATGGATAAGAATGGACAGCTTGTTGACGCGAATGAAAAGCATTTGCGCGAAGTCCGCGGAGATATCGGCATGGTTTTTCAACATTTTAACCTTTTTCCACACATGACTATTTTAGAGAACTGTATGACCGCACCAATCCATGTGAAGAAGGAAAATAAACAGAGAGCGAAACAACACTCTATCCAAATGCTTGAAAAAGTTGGACTTGGAGATAAATTGGATAATTATCCTAGCCAGCTTTCCGGTGGACAAAAACAGCGAGTTGCCATGGCCCGTGCTTTAGTTATGCGCCCGAAGGTCATGTTGTTTGATGAGGTAACCTCTGCTTTGGATCCGGAGCTTGTCGGAGAAGTACTCGAGGTCATTCGGGATATTGCAAAAGAGGGAGAAATGGCCATGATCCTCGTTACACATGAGATGGATTTTGCTCTAGATGTTGCAGATAAGGTCTTGTTCCTTGATGAAGGTGTTATCGCAGAACAAGGAACAGCAAGTGAAGTTATTGAACATTCCAGTAACGAGCGACTGCAAAGCTTCCTTAAGCGCTTTAGAGCGTAACTCTAGTTAGTTTCATTTAGTACGAATACATTTCTTAACGTATAAAAAAGCTTTGGAATCTGCAGTTTTGCAGTCCAAAGCTTTTTTTAATAATAAGATGACCTATTACTTAGGCATCTTCACCGATAATTTTAACTTCACGTTCTAGCTTAACGCCAAACTTTTCATCGACTGTCTCCTGCACGTGATGAATTAAAGCAATATATTCGCTTGCTGTCGCTCCATCTTTATTTACAATAAAGCCGGCATGCTTCAGCGATACTTGCGCTCCACCAATCTGTTTTCCTTGCAAAGCGCTATCTTGGATTAACTTACCTGCAAAATAGCCAGGGGGACGTTTAAACACACTTCCACAGGACGGATATTCCAATGGCTGTTTTGACTCGCGTTTAAACGTTAAATCGTCCATAACTTCCTTAATTTGTTCATATTCTCCTGGTTGAAGTGCAAAGGTTGCTTCAAGTACAATATACTTCTTTTCTGGGATGTTACTTGTTCGATAATCCATCTCTAATTCCTCTACCGGCAGTGTCAGTAAATTACCTTCCGGATCTACCACCTTTGTACTAATAAGGACATCTTTTATCTCTCCGCCGTATGCACCAGCATTCATAAATAGCGCCCCGCCAACCGAACCAGGTATCCCACAGGCAAATTCCAGTCCGCTTAGCCGACGCTCCAATGCTTCTCTTGATACATCAATAATTCTTGCGCCACTTCCTGCAACAATGGTATTTGAAGTCGTTTGAATTGAGTTAAGTTTTTTTAGGTTCATGACTATCCCACGGATGCCACCATCTTTTACAATTAGATTGGATCCATTTCCTAACAACGTAAAAGCTACCATTTCGCTGTTAGCCAGCTTTACGATAGCCTGCACTTCTTCATATGTTTCCGGTGTAACAAGAATGTCCGCTTTTCCACCGAGTCGCGTATACGTATGGTTACTTAACAATTCATCTACCATGACATTTTGCTTGTTCGTTATTTCTATTAGCTTTTCATATATGGGATGATTAATCATCTGTATCATTCCTTTGAAGTTATTCCATGCCGTAGCACCTATTTCATTTTAAGTTATTGAATACGATCTTTCCATAGAAAAGAATGAATAAGTTGGTCGACCTGTTGATTTTCATGCAATCCACTATGCCCAAGACTCTTATCCTCTATCACAATCTCTTCAAGCTGTTCCTTTGGGATGATCTGACGCAAGGATTTGAGGCTTTCTGGCACCGCTACCTTATCCCCTGTACTCCCAATGCTTAAGACCCTGATATCTTCAGGGAACGGCCGTTTACGCAACATTTCCAGCGCAGCCGATCCTGGGATAAGATCTGTCGCGGCAGGACCATAGTTTACTTGAAAATAGCCCTCGCTGTAAATACCATCAAATGGACTAGCGATAGCCACAAATTTATCAACCTTCGGATATAGTTCCTTATCATTATATTGTTTCAAGAATTCAAGTGATACTATACCGCCCATGGAATGCCCAACTAAATTAACGTTTTCCACATAATAGTGTTGCTTCATATGCTTTAGAACAGAGGCAAACCAGGCAGCACTTTGAGTAAAGCCTGCGCGATTATCTTCGAATACAACTTGGACAAGTGGCGGCTCTGATCTCCCTTTGCTTAAATTGCGTGTACTGATTTCACCATTGGCAGAAACATAGTAAATTAACGCCCTATTTCCCCAGTTGTATTTGTCCTCAAATCGATCAAGCATAAAGCCAAACGAGTTAAAGGTCCCCTTATAGCCATGCAGAAAAACCGTTGGCTTTGTTGTACTAATATCAGGCTTTCGTTCAGATTGATAACCCAATGAGATCATTCCCAACAAGACTATAAAGCCTACAGTTAGCCTTGTAATATTTTTTCGGTTCAAAGAGTATCCCTCATTTTTCACAGTTGTATCCTAAGTATACCATTTTCGCCCTATTTCTGTCCCTGACACACCAAATTATTCGTAAGTTAGATGAATTTCGGGCCCTACAACGCCTTTATTAAAACAATTGCTCAATCGAGTGAAAGGATGGCTTCCGATCGGAAAAAGTAGCAATATTGGAAAAGCCAATTGATTGGAGCAGCTCTAAAGCATCCCTAAATCCGTAAGCGACCGTTGTTTCTATATGAGAGTCAGAGCCTAAAGTAATGATTTCTCCCCCACACTCCTTATAAAGTTTTAATATATCTGTGCTTGGCATTCCACTATCTAGCCCATAACGAAATCCTGATGTGTTTAATTCAATCCCTTTTCCGTCTGCAATAATTCTGTTGAAAATTTGTTCTAATAAATCGTGAAAATCAAGCTTACTCTTTTGCTCTGTATACCTTTTGACCAAGTCAATGTGACCCAACACGTTATAGTCCTGAAAATGGGTTATACAATAGAGCAACTCTTCATAGTAAATCTGATATGCCTCCTCCACCGTTTTACCAGCAAAGAAACTCCCTGAATGAAGGTCTTTTCGCTCAGACGTATGCATGGAACAAATAATAAAGTCAAAGCGGTTCGCTGCAATGAGTTCTTTATAGCGTGAAAGAAGATGTGGTTCGCCCCCAATTTCCACACCCTTCTTAATACTAATGCTTTCCCTATAATACCTTTTCATTTCCTCTAGCTTTTTCTCATATTGATTGAGATCAAGCTCAAATGAAATAGTTGGGTCTGGGTAGTCGAAATCAACATGCTCGGTAAAACAAATTTCCTTAAGCCCTTTATCAATTGCAGATTCAATCGTTTTCTCCATTGGCGTAGAGCAATCCGCCGAAAAATTGCTGTGTATATGATAATCAAACATTAAAATTCTCTCCTTTTGGTTGACTTTTCTAACTATACTACTTACAATACTATATAACTTTACTAAGATAAAGTGATAAAGCGATAAAGGATATAAAATATTTTGATTTATTAAGAAAAGCGTAGAGCGCACGTATTAAGGAAGGCCGACTAAGTTCGACCCGTCCTGGGTCAACGTCGGCATGACCCGGATCCTCCGGGCCCACGTACGAACTGGACTGATCCGGAGGAGATAAAGGAATCACGATGAGGTACGAATCGATGATGACTTTCACCCTCCGGGTATAAGGGCGACTAGGCCTCTGGTTAAAACCAGTCGGCAAGTCTTCTTTATTGTACGGAGTGAAGGAAGTTACGCTAGTCGCTGTGCGCTCGGAGCTAGACAAAGAAAGGGGCCCTTGTCATGTCATCCTATCAAATTGGTTCAGCGAAAGCGGAATATAATGCAGAGGGATTTAAACGAAGAGAATCCTTGATCACACAATTTAAAAATCGCTTTTCTACTTACGGATATGAACAAATTAGGACGTCTACTTTTGAATCCTATGATCTTTATTCAAAGCTTACTGGTACAGTAAACAAAGACGATATGGTAAAGGTTATTGATTCTTCCGGAAAAGTTCTGGTTATGCGGCCTGATGTTACCATTCCCATAACGCGAATGGTTGCCGAGGGTGAAATGCCCGAAGAAGAATTGCGTTACTTTTACATTCAAGATGTTTTTAGAAGTACAGCCAGTACTGGTACGAAGGAAAGTACGCAGGCTGGGGTCGAATGTCTGGGTAATAACCGACCTGAAACAGATGCTGAGGTAATTATGCTCGCGATTCATAATTTAAAGGAATTAGGATTTTCCAACTTCAAAATAGAAATTGGCCATGCAGGATTTTTTAAATCATTAATTGCTCCAGCAGGATTAAGCCCTGCGGAAATAGAACAGCTACAATCGTTGATACAATCAAAAAACATTGTAGAAATGGTGCCTTTTCTTAATAAATTAACTTTAACAGAAGATCTGCGCGAAGCTATCCAAGCTATTCCCATGCTCTACGGGACACCGCGGGAAGTCATGCAACAGATTTCCGATAAGCTATTAAATGATGAAATGCATAGAAATCTTAATAACCTATCAGAGATTGTGGATATATTAGAAGATTACGAGGTTGGAGAACATATTGTCTTAAATCTTGGACTAATCAACAACATGAATTATTACTCAGATGTTATTTTCCAAGGGTTTGTTGAACAGGTGGGACATCCCCTCCTCATGGGTGGTCGCTACAATCAACTAGGAGACCAATACGGTGTCCACCTGCCTGCTATTGGGTTTGCTATGGAAGTCGATTTACTACAGGAAGCGCTTATGCAAAAAGGCCGGATAAGTGAAGTAACGATGGCGCCACAGCTTATCATGACCTATGAGAAGAGTAAGCAGAAGGAAGCGATCCAAACCGCACAATTTCTGCGCGAGGATGGATTTCCCGTTCGTATATTTCCTGAGTCATCTGCAGTTACCAAAAAGCCTATAGACATAAAACTTACTCTCAGTGAAGGTGTAAATACCATAACAACTGAAGAAGGCACACAAAAATTTCGTAACTACCAAGCACTTTTAGACATTCTGAAGCGAAACGGAGGTAGGTAAGATGTCCAATATAACCCTTGCACTAGCAAAGGGCAGAACCGCCGATAGCACGATTCATTTATTAAAGAAGATAGGTATTCAGTTTCGGGACTTTCATGAAGATACGCGTAAGCTTGTTTTTCTAAGTGAGGACGCTTTGATAAAGTTAATTTTTGTTAAGGCCGTTGATGTACCAACCTATGTTGAAAAAGGGGCGGCAGACATTGGCATCGCAGGAAAAGACAACATTCTAGAATCACAGGCTGATGTCTATGAATTACTAGACTTGAAAATAGGACAGTGTAAATTTGTTGTCGCCGGAAAAGCAGGTGACTTTCCCCCTTCCAACCAACGCCTAACAGTGGCTTCCAAATATCCCAATATCACCGAACAACATTTTCGAAAAAAAGGATTGGATGTGGAGACGGTCAAGCTAAATGGATCTGTTGAGCTCGCTCCCCTAATCGGATTAGCTGACGTCATAGTGGACATTGTGGAAACAGGAAATACGTTAAAAGAAAATGGATTGGAAGTCTTCGAGGACGTTGAAAATATTAGCACCAGGCTGATTGTGAACAAAGCGAGCTTCGCCACAAAATCAAATGATATACAGCTATTCATCAAGAGACTGACAGTAGGACTGGAGGAAGAATATGAGAATCATAACGGCTGACTCATACCTTGAAGAAGAATTTAACACAACTACCATGGAACAAGATAATCAAAAACTTGATAAAACTGTACTAGATATCATCCAAAAGGTAAGACAAGCAGGAGACCAATCATTATACGATTATACCGAAGCATTTGATGGCGTAAAGCTTACAGAGTTGCTCGTATCAGAGGAGGAATTTACAGAGGCAGCAGAGCTTGTGGATGGTACTTTTATAAATTCCTTGAGGCAAGCAAAACAGAACATTGAGGAATTCCATCAAAAGCAGTTCGAAAAGTCTTGGTTCTTTCATAAGTCACCAGGCATAACACTCGGCCAAATGATTACACCCATAGGTCGAGCTGGCATTTATATCCCTGGTGGAAAGGCTGCCTACCCTTCCTCTGTACTAATGAACGTGATTCCAGCGAAACTAGCTCAAGTAGAGGAAATCGCTATTGTAACACCACCACAGAAAGATGGAAAGGTAAATCCATATGTGCTTACAGCAGCAAGGGAAGTGGGCGTAAATACTGTATATAAAATCGGTGGCGCTCAAGCAATAGCCGCATTAGCTTATGGTACAGAGACAGTGTCTAAGGTAGATAAAATCGTAGGACCAGGGAATGCTTATGTCGCTCGGGCAAAGAAATGGGTATTTGGTGATGTAGCCATTGACATGATTGCAGGACCAAGCGAAATATGTGTAGCAGCAGATGGTTCCGCACCTCCAGCATATATTGCTGCAGACCTGCTCTCTCAAGCCGAACATGATGAGCGTGCTCGTACCTTTTTTATTACAAACAGTACCGCGTTAGCTGAAAAAGTTAGAAATGAGATGTACAGCCAACTAGAGATGTTAGAAAGAAAAGACATTATAAAAGCTTCCTTACAAGAATTTGGACGTATTATTATCACAAAGAATGAACAAGAAACATTCGACCTTATCAACCAAATAGCACCAGAGCATTTAGAACTGATGATGGAAAATGCTTCTGACAAATTGCCATTTGTAAAAAATGCAGGAGCTATTTTCCTCGGCAATTATTCTCCAGAACCGCTTGGTGACTATTTTGCTGGGCCCAATCACACCTTGCCAACGAGTGGAACGGCAGCCTTCTCCTCCCCTCTAGGGGTTTATGATTTTATGAAAAAATCAAGTATTATTCAGTACTCACAAGAGGCTTTACTAGAAGCATCTGGCCCGATAATTCACCTAGCAGAAACAGAAGGGCTAACTGCCCATGCCAACGCAATTTATCAAAGAAGGGATGGGAAAAATGCGCAAAAGTAACGTTACAAGAAAGACGGCCGAAACAGACATCATGTTAGACCTTACAATTGACGGAGAAGGGAATTCCGCTATTCAGACAGGGATTGGCTTTTTTGACCATATGCTTATTCTATTAAGCAAGCATGGGTTATTTGATTTAGAGATTACATGTAATGGTGATTTGGAAGTGGACCAGCACCACTCAGTAGAGGACATTGGCATTGCGCTAGGTCAAGCCTTTAGAGAAGCACTAGGAAGCAAGGAAGGAATAACACGCTATGCCACCGTTTCTAGCCCTATGGATGAAGCATTATCTAGCATATCTCTTGATATAAGTGGTCGGTCCTATCTGGTATTTCACGTAGAAGGATTAAAGGATAAGGTTGGAAGTTTTGATACAGAGTTAGTAGAAGAGTTCTTTCAAGCTTTTGCAAGCAATGCAAAAGTGACACTCCATATTAACCTGTTGTATGGAAAAAACTCACACCATATCATTGAATCCATTTTTAAAGGTGTCGGCCGTGCCCTCGATCTAGCAAGTCAACAAAATAACCGGATAAAAGGTATTCCATCCACAAAAGGAACCCTTTAATAAATTACATGGTATAGAACGTGCACAACGCTATTACAGAAGGAGCGAAAAGTAATGATTGCGATAATTGATTATGGTGCAGGCAATATAAAAAGTCTGCAATTCGCATTAGATAAAGTGGGCCTCTCCTCTGTCGTTACTACAGAACCTAACGTAGTCCAGGAAAGTAAAGCTATCATTCTCCCAGGAGTTGGTGCCTTTAATGACGCGATGGAAGCCATTAGAAGTCTAAGATTAGCAAAAGTATTAAAGGAAGAGGCTGCAAACGGAAAGCCTTTACTCGGCATTTGTCTAGGCATGCAATTATTCTATGAAACGAGCTATGAAGACGGAAGGTGGGAAGGGCTTGGCCTGCTCAAAGGTGCTGTGTCACGAATAACGGGAGATGTAAAAGTTCCTCATATTGGCTGGAACACATTAGACCAGCATGGGAACAACGCTATTTTGCGGAGTATTAACCCAGAAGCATATGCCTATTTTGTCCATTCTTATGCTGTCACGGATTATGAGAACCAATCTTTGGTCGCAAGTACCTCGTACGGAGGGACAATTCCTGCAGTCGTTCAGGATAAAAACATAACAGGGATGCAGTTCCACCCAGAAAAAAGTGGTGTGGTTGGTTTACAGCTATTAAAAAACTTCGGGGAGATGATCAGATGATTTTATTTCCAGCTATAGATATCAAGGATGGAAAGTGTGTACGACTTACACAAGGAGATTACAATCAACAAAAAATATATAGTGATTCCCCACTAAACGTTGCTCGTCAATGGGAAAAGCAAGGTGCGGACTTTATCCATATCGTTGATTTAGATGGAGCGAAATCAGGCATATCTGCAAACCAATCGCTCATCGAAGAGATTGCTTCTATAAGTCCCATTCCTGTACAAGTCGGTGGTGGTATCCGCTCACTGGAAACAATAAAAAGGTATGTTGAAGCAGGTGTGGAAAGAGTAATTATCGGAACTGCAGCAATTGCAGATCGTCCATTTCTCCAGAAGGCAGTAGAGCTGTACAAGGGTCGAATAGCAGTATCGCTTGATGCCCGTAACGGGTTTGTTGCGACAAATGGTTGGACCGAAACAAGCACCATTCGTGCCATTGACTTGGTTAAAGAGCTTGAAGAAATCGGCGTCGAAACCATTGTATACACAGACATTTTAAAAGATGGGATGCTCCAAGGCCCTAACCTGGAAGAACTTGAAGCCATGAATCAGGCAACAAACCTGAACGTAATTGCTTCAGGCGGAGTCACAACGAAAGAAGATATTCAACAGCTAAAAAACCTGGAACTATATGGAGCTATAATTGGAAAGGCCTTGTATGACGGCACACTATCTTTTGAAGATATCGTAAAGGATGAGTCAAATGCTCGCTAAAAGGATAATCCCTTGTTTGGATGTAGATAAAGGACGGGTAGTAAAGGGAAAAAAGTTTCAAAACATACAGGATGTAGCTGATCCAGTAGAACTTGCACAACGATATAATCAAGCCGGCGCAGATGAACTCGTATTTTATGATATAACCGCCTCCAATGAAGAACGAGACATCCTTGCTGACATCGTAGAAAAAGTAGCAGCGGAGATCGCGATTCCCTTTACAGTTGGTGGTGGGTTAAGGACAGTTGAAGATATTCACAAAATCCTTCGCTCGGGCGCCGATAAGGTTTCTCTTAATAGTTCGGCTGTAGTGAATCCGCAACTTATTCAACAATCTGCCTTGAAATTCGGGTCTCAATGCATCGTACTATCCATTGATGCAAAGCAAACAGCAGATAATAAATGGATGGTGTTTACCAAAGGTGGCCGCACCAATACAGGCTTAGATGCAATCGAATGGGCAAAGCGCGGTGAAGATCTAGGCGCTGGGGAAATTGTGATAAACGCGATTGATACAGATGGAGAGAAAAACGGCTATCAACTTGATCTAATTAAGAAGCTTGCAGAAGCTGTGAATATTCCAATCGTAGCAAGTGGAGGTGCTGGGAAATTAGAGCATTTCTCTGATGTACTCCAAGAAGGATATGCAGACGCAGCCCTTGCCGCCTCTGTATTTCACTATAATGAGATCCCAATTCCAAAATTAAAACAGTATTTACAGAAGAAAGCAATCAACGTTAGGAGTGAACAATCATGGAGGTAGAGATAGAAAAACTTTCCTTTGATAAAAGTGGCTTAATTCCTGCCATCGTACAAGATGCCGAGAGTGCTAAGGTACTTACATTGGCCTATATGAATGAAGAGGCCGTTAGGAAAACCATCCAAACTGGTGAAACATGGTTTTACAGTAGGAAGCGCCAATCCCTTTGGAATAAAGGCGAAACCTCAGGGAACAAGCAAAAAGTTAAGAAAATCAAATTTGATTGTGATGCAGACGCCTTATTGCTCCACGTAACGCCGGTTGGACCTGCCTGTCATACTGGAGAAGAAACGTGTTTTCACAATACACTCTACGAAAAAGAAGAAGTTGTAAGTGAGATTATCCCGATGCTGACTAGTAACATTAAGGAACGTCGTAATAATCCCGTAGAGGGGGCATATACAACCTATCTGTTTAATGAGGGAATTGATAAGATATTAAAGAAAATAGGCGAAGAAGCCAGTGAAGTTATCATTGGGGCTAAAAACACGGATAAACAGGAGGTTACCTGGGAGATAGCAGACTTAACCTACCATACACTGGTTCTAATGGAGCTGCTTGATGTTTCTGTATCAGATATAAAAAAAGAGCTAATGAAACGGCATATCAATAAGGCTGGCAAACAAAATGAGTAAATTTTGGAGCAAAACCGCCCTGCGCTGTGAGCCATATGTACCTGGAGAACAGTTAAATCAGCCAGGGATTATTAAACTGAATACAAATGAAAATCCCTATCCCCCTTCCCCTGCCGTGGTAAGGGCAATTGAAAAGGAAGCCGCAAACAGTCTCAAATTATATCCATCTCCTACTGCGGACCAGTTGAAAAAGCGAATTGCAGACTTACATGGTCTAAAGAAAGAACAAGTTTTTGTGGGCAATGGATCAGATGAAGTACTTGCATTTTCCTTTATGGCCTTTTTTGATCAAGATAAAACAATCCGATTCCCGGATATTTCCTATAGCTTTTATCCTGTCTATGCACGCCTGTTTAATATTCCATTTGAGACAGTACCCTTACAAAAAGATTTTACTATACCTAAGGAAGCTTTTTTCCAATCACAAGGTGGTGTCATTTTTCCGAACCCAAACGCACCGACGAGTATTTATCTGGAGTTGGACTTTATTGAAGAAATTGCTGCGCAAAACCCGAACCAAGTCGTGATTATTGATGAAGCGTACATCGATTTTGCCAGTGAATCTGCAGTTAGGATTGTTCAAGATTACGAAAATATCCTGGTTATTCAAACCATGTCTAAGTCAAAGTCGCTTGCCGGCCTACGAGTGGGATATGCACTAGGAAATGAGGATTTGATTTCAGGTCTTACGCGGATAAAGGATTCTTTTAATTCTTATACCTTGGATCGACTTGCTATCGCGGGAGCGGAGGCGGCATTTCAAGCGACCGATTACTATGCTGACATGACAGAGAAAGTTAAAACCACAAGAGAATGGACGATTAGTGCAATGACTCAACGGGGGTTTACCGTTCTGCCATCTCAGACAAACTTTATATTCACTACACATGAAACAGTTCCTGCAGAAGAACTCTACGAGAGACTTAAGGAATCTGGCATCCTAATTCGGTATTTCAACAAGCCACGCATTAAAAATTACGTACGAATCACAATTGGAACGGATGAAGAGATGCAGCAGCTTTTCCATCAGTTAGACCAAATTATAAAGTGAAACTTCAATCAGTGGGGGTTTTCATTCTTCCCCCACTGATTGTTAGTTGAACGAATCGGGGTGTTAGCGTCCGTTTACCCCCACTTAAACATCACGGTTTCACTTCATGTTTTGAAGGGGGAGTCTTACGGACGGTTGCACCGGGATAAAAGAGGCAACTTAGGGACGCCTAAACAGCGCTACAGGAATACTTCATTAATTGCCAAGCTCACACTACAAATGATACAAAAATGCCGAATAATTACTAGCCTAAAGGCTTTGATGTAATTATTCGGCATTTCTTTTAATCAATTTTTATCTCGCTTCTTTCTTATAATGAATACTTCAAGGTTCCTTTCATTATAAGAAAAGAGCTATCGCTATTTAGATTAACGTCTCTACTTCTGCATCTTCTTTTAGTTCAGCTACTTTACTCTGTAGCTCAGTTGCAGTTTTTTGCTGTGTTATCTGATTTTTAATAGTCGGCTCTAAATCTTCCAATTTACCAACTTCCTGATCACCACTTTGTTCTTTCAACTTGTTGTAATATTCTTCAACTTCTTCATCTGTTACCTTAATATCTAACTCAGATTCCACGTATTTATTGGTAATCAAGTCATCAGCAAGCTGTCTTTTAAAATCATCTTCGGACAACTGAAACTGATCAAGAACTGCTGTTAATTGTTCGCCATTCTCTTCCTTAATAGTGTCAAATTCGGTTTGCACTTCCTCATCTGTCACCTCTAAACCTAGCGTTTCAGCTTCTTGACGAATCAATTGTTGTTCGATTAGAACATTAACGGCCTGTTCTTTGACTACTTCCGTATCCGATACATCTTGTCCACTTCCAGCCATTTGGGTTTTCAACATGCTATATACTGAATTATAGCTATCTCCCATTACCTCCGTACCATTCACAGAAACTACTGCTTTCTCAGGATCAAGTTTTTCTTCTTCTGTTATCTCCGCTGATTGCTGTGCCTGTTCATTTTCCCCTGCTGCACTTTCTTCCGTTTGTGCATTATCTTCTTGTGCATTTTCCTCGGACTCTTCTGATGAATCATCATTACAAGCCGCCAATACTATAGCTAAAGTTAGTGCAAAGCCTAACAAAATCAACTTCTTCATCAACTAATCCCTCATTTCATTATGTTGTTCCTTCATTCAAACATACTTTTCTACCACTTATCAAGTGCCAGGAAAGGCGATAACCCTTGAAAAAGCTGTTTTGACAGGGTTTTCAAACAAACGTAACATTTCGGTAACAATCTGAACCGCCTTTCCCTTCATTCTGCCACATTTTGCGACAACTCATTAATGCACTCCTTTAGATACTTTAGAAAGCGCTAAACAAACTATAAACGGAGAGTAATCACTTTAACGTTTCCACTGGCCCGCTGCAACAGTTACCATGAGAGGGTGCACTTCTATGTGATCCTACCTTTAAAACCTAATATTTACCCTATTTTCTCCGCCAATTCTAAAATAATTCCTTCTGGGCCACGAACATAGCATAACTTATAAGTATTTTCGTAGTTTTGTATCTCACCGAAAAGTTCTGTACCTTTCTTCTGTAAATTGGCTACTACAGCTTCTATATCTTCAACAGCAAATGCAATATGCCTGATCCCTAAGGTATTTGCAAAAGATTGCTGAATACCTTTTTCATCTGTCGGTGTATGAAATTTAACCAGTTCCAACGTTGCCTGACTATCCGGCAACCCTAACATTACAACCGTCTCTCTCACGTCACTAAGCCCTATAATTTGTTCTACCCACTTACCTTCTACTTCTCCTTCCCCTAACATTTCAAGCCCAAAATCTAGGAAAAATTCTTTAGCAGCAGAGAGATCATTTACGATTACACCTACATGGTCTATTCTTTTGATCTTCATACTTATACCTCCAACTCCCTATTTTAAAAATATTCCGCATTTTTTATAAGTATATCAGTTGTTCTTACTGTCCTCACCAAATTTATTAAATTAAACACATTATAGAACCTAAGTTCCCAACAATCGTTATATCGACAAACATCAATATGGTCTTAATACAAAAAAGCTTGCAGAAAAACACACGGTTTCTCTACAAGCTCTTAATTAAAGTTTTATTCTAAGCTGGACTCGATTTGTTTTACCATTTCGGACACAGACACAAGTCCGCCTCCAGATAGATACCAGTAATCAGGGTCCAAATAAACGATATTATCATTCTCATATGCTTTGGTTCCTTTAACAAGATCATTCTCTACTAATTGCTTAGCAGCTGAATCTCCTCCGATTGCTGCTCCTCTGTCGACTACATACAATCGGTCTGGGTCTTGCTCCACAACATATTCAAAGGAAACATTCTGACCATGTGTAGAAGCTTCAATACTCTCGTCTACTGCTGGCACACCAAATACGTCATGAATAATACCAAAACGAGAATTTTGACCGTATGCACTGATCTTGTCATCATTAGCCAAAATAATTAGCGCCTCCTCATCAGCTGTAGAAGCCTTTTCATTTATTCCAGCAATGGAATTATCAATTGCTGCAAGCTCTTCCTCAACTTGTTCCTGTTTGTCAAACAGTTCTCCAACCTTATTCATGTTATCTTTAAATGATTCCATGTAATTCGTTGTATCTACACCTAAATAGATTGTAGGAGCAATCTCTTCAAGCTGGTCATATACTGCTGCTTGACGTCCTGAAATTAAAATTACATCTGGATTGATTTCGGAAATTTTCTCGAAATCTGGCTCTTTTAAACTTCCGATATTTTCGTATTCATCCCCATTATACTTTTCAAGATAGGAAGGAATGTTTCCTTGTGCAACACCCGCTACATCAACGTCTAGCTTATCAAGGGTATCTAGAATTCCAAAGTCAAATACGACAACCTTCTCCGGATTCTTCACAACCTCAGTATCTCCATATTCATGGGAAATCGTGATCTTCTCAGAACTCGCTTCCTCTCCATTACTTCCTTCACCACTAGCGTCATTTCCACAAGCTGCCATAACAAGCGCTAAAAGTCCCATTACAAACATAATCGTAAACTTCTTCATATTAAATTCTCCTCGATATTTGGTTTTTAATCCAGGCTTCATTCCCTGGCCTATAATTTGTAAGCATATATATTTACCAGTTTCTCTGTTTCATATAAAATACAAGTACGTTGATTCCTTTATATTGGCATTGCATTCCCGTGCAGTTTGCCTTTATAAGGGTTTTTTTCTTTTCATCAAACAGTGCTGAAGTCATTTAAAAATAGACACATATTCTGCGGTCATCAATATTTTTAATATCAATGTCCATATCATATATTTCTTTAAGTACACACTCATCAATCACATCACATGTGCGGCCTGTTTTAGCAATCTTTCCATCCTTTAATGCCACAATATTATCCGAGTAACAGGAGGCAAAATTGATATCGTGTATCACGATTACAATCGTCTTTCCCCATTCGTCTACTAGGCGACGCAATGTTTTCATGATCTGTACAGAATGTCGCATATCCAAATTATTTAGTGGTTCATCAAGCAGAATATATTCTGTATCCTGTGCAATTACCATGGCAATATGGGCACGTTGCCTTTGGCCTCCACTAAGCTCATCTAGGAACTTATGTTGCATTTCCCGCAACTCCATGTAGTCAATTGCTTCTTCCACTTTTATCCAATCTTCCTTCGTTAGCTTTCCTTGCGAATATGGAAAGCGCCCAAAGGAAACGAGTTCTCGCACTGTCAATTTTAAATTTATGCCATTTGACTGTTTTAAAATCGAGATCTTTTTGGCTAGCTCATTGTTTTTTGATTTGAGTATGTCTTTCCCATCAATGGTTATATCCCCATTATCTCTTGTAATCAAGCGACTGATCATGGAAATAAGCGTACTCTTTCCAGCACCATTTGGACCGATAAAGGAAGTGATTTTTCCTTTTTCGATATGTAAAGAGACATCTTCGATTACTTTTTTCTCGTTATATGACTTGAAGACATTTTTGATAGTTACCATGATTTATTCTCCTTTAACAAAAGATAGATGAAGTAAATTCCACCAATAAAGTTAATGATGACACTTATAGTCGTCTCAAATACAAACACTTTTTCTACAAGGAACTGCCCACCAAGAAGTGCAATAATACTGATTAACATAGAGCCGATAATAATGTAAAAGTGTCGATATGTTTTTAAGAATTCATATGCGACATTGACAACAAGTAGGCCGAGGAACGTAATTGGTCCAATAAGTGCTGTTGCGACAGAAATCAGTATCGCAACAATGATTAACAGCCGCTTTACTACATAGTTGTAAGGTACCCCAAGATTAATAGCGTCATCCTTACCAAGTGCCAGAACATCCAAATACTTATAAAATCTGGCAAAGTAGAGTGCGACCAGCACCAGGATTACAATTGATAAATAGACAAGGTCTGTATTTACGTTATTAATACTGGCAAACATCCTGTCCTGCACTAACGAAAATTCATTTGGGTCAATAAGTACTTGCATAAACGATGTTAAACTACCAAAAAAGGTTCCGAGAATCATCCCGATTAGCAATAGAAAGTAAATATTGCTCCCCTCACTCTTAAATAGCCATCGATATAGAATAAGTGAAAATATTACCATCATCCCTATTGAAACGAGGTAGTTAACCTCACCACTTAACATCACAAGTGATCTCGAGCCAAGAACAAAAATAATAATGGTTTGAATCAGCATATACAGAGAGTCAAGCCCCAGCACACTAGGTGTTAGAATACGATTATTGGTAACAGTCATAAAAAGGGTGGTCGCGAACGCAATAGCCCCGCCTGTCATAATTATCGTTACTACTTTAATGATCCTTCTAGGTAAAATATAGCCTATATTTCCAGTCAGATTGTAAAAAATATACAAACATGCAAGAGCCAATGCGATAACGGCAAGTATGATTGTTTTCTTTTTATAGCCCATATTTTCTTCTCCTTAGCAGCATGTAAATAAAGATCGCACTGCCAATAACACCAACAGTCAGGCTAATTGGAATTTCATATGGATAGATAATGATTCTGCCAATAATGTCACACATTAAAACAAATATCGCTCCAAGCAATGCAGTATGTACCAGGCTTTTCTTAAGATGATCGCCCTGATAAATGGTAACAATATTCGGAACAATCAATCCAAGAAATGGAATAAGCCCGACTGACAATACGACTGATGCCGTTACAAGAGCTACGATTACTAAACCCAAATTGACAACCTGACGATAGTTTAGGCCAAGGTTACGAGAGAAGTCTTCTCCCATTCCAGCAATGGTAAACTTATTCGCATATAAGAAAGCCATTATCAAGATAGGGATACTAATAAACATCAATTCATAATTCCCTGACATTATCATCGAAAAGTCACCTTGCATCCAACTGGACATATTCTGAATAAGATCATGACGGTAGGCGAAAAATGTTGATGCGGAACTGATAATATTCCCAAACATAAGACCTACTAAAGGAATGAAAATCGTATCCTTGAACTTGATTTTCTCCAATATTTTCATAAATATAAACGTGCCCAAGAGTGCAAAAACAAAAGATACTAGCATTTTTTGTAATGGGCTTGCTGATGCAAATACCATCATCGACACAAGGACGCCTAGCCGTGCAGAATCCAACGTACCCGCTGTTGTTGGGGAAACAAATTTATTTCTGCTGAGTTGTTGCATGATTAACCCGCATATACTCATGCTCATTCCCGCAATGAGAATACTAATTAATCTTGGTAGTCGACTGACTAAAAGTATGTTAGCCTGCTCTGGTGTTAAATGGAATAAATCCAATGGTGTTACATTCGATACTCCGATAAACACAGAGGTTATGGAGAGCACACCAAGGATCAGGATGTAATAACGTATTTTCATAATGACCTTCTCTTTCTATGTCTAATGCCGTATTTCTTGTTCCCCTATCATTCATCAATAATGATATTCATTATCAATTAGCCTGTTTTTTATTATAACAGATTATAAGACCCCGTCAATATATTGCGAGAGGTTTTCCATATTTCTGTCTTTTTTCCTAGTTAATTCTTCTTGGATACGATAGTAAAAAAGCTTGCATTCTCTCGCCTTCTAGCGGATGTGTACGTTTTTAAATACATGGTTTTCTAAATTTCATCTACAATGTCTCTGCTTCCTGGGTAAAATTTCATGCATTTCGAACGTACAAAAAAAGTCTGTGGAGAACCTCCACAGACTTAGACTTTCATATTTTATTATTCCGTTTCACAACCCTCATCCGTACAGTACGTCGTTTTGGACTGTTTGGGATTTAATGATGTTAGTACCGGCTTCTCTTTTTCTTCTTGCCAAACTGTTTCAAGGACTTCTGTGAAGACCTCAGGTGGCTGAGCACCAGAAACAGCATACTTTTCATTAAATACGAAGAAAGGAACTCCTTCTACTCCTATTTGACGAGCCTGCTCTTCATCTGCCCGGACATGAATGGCATAATCATCTACTTTCAGTAAGGTCGTTACCTCATCTTCATCAAGCCCAATTTTTGATGCTAGGTCAATTAGCGTCGTGTGATCGCTGATTAACTTAGATTCTGTGAAATAGGCATATAGTAGTCGTTCAGTCATTTCTTTACCCTTGCCTTGTTCTGCTGCATATTTAGCAACACGATGTGCATCGAACGTATTTGTATGCTTCATTTCATCAAAGTTATATTGTAGTCCTAATTCCTTTGCTTGTTTCCCCATATCTTCATTCATTTGCTTCGCTCTTTCTACCGGCATATTATACTTTCCGGCAAGTAGCTCATGAATCGTTTTATCAGGGTTTACTTCTGCATTGGGATCAAGCTCATAGCTTTTGTATATTACACTTACTTCTTCTTTATGAGGAAATGCTTCTAGTGCTTTTTCCAATCTACGTTTTCCTATATAACAAAATGGACATACAAAGTCTGACCAAATTTCAATTTGCATTTATTCCACCTCATTTCTGTAAATATTGTAGCATAGCTTCCTATTTCAATTGAAGTATTGTGCTTGTTTTACAGAAGTCAGAATGTCTTGAAATAAAGCTATCTAATGAAGTTTTCCTTTGTCCACATATTTACCAAAGTCAGGAACAGCCACTTTTTTAAATTCACGGACAAGTCTTTCCATCCCTTTTGTAAGCTTTTCACCTTCCATAGCCGAACCATGTCCGGAGATCATAACGCTTGGCTTAAGGTCTGCTAAGATACGCGCAGACTCCCATGCTGCCTGCCAATCTGTCGTCAAGTACCTCGGTGGACCATTTACCTCTGACTGTTGTAGGAGAACCTTATGAAGAGAATCTTGCCTCACTGTAATCACGGCATCTCCAGAAAATAATAGCCCATCACTTTCCCGGTAAAAGGATACATGGCCAGGGGAATGGCCCGGAGTATGAAACCATTTCCAGTCATCTAGAAAAGGCACCCGCTGATCTGATGGTAAAGGCTCTACATATGCACTTAAATCAATACCCTCATGTGGGTATAGAAAGGACATTTTTGCGAGCATTCCACCTTCCACGTTTGTATCCGGTTCTGGGTAATCTTTTTCACCCTGAAGATATGGTAGTTCTAATTCATGGGCATAAACAGGGACATCCCATTCCTGTATAAGGTCATACAAGCCTCCTACATGATCAAAATGAGCGTGCGTCAGGATTATTGCTGCAGGCTTACTGTTTCGTCCAAATCTGTCTACGACCACTGATTTAATCTCCGGTGCTGCATTTGGTAAGCCAGCATCTACTAACACCCACGTATCACTATTCGGATGCCCAATAAACCCAATATTAACTATTTGGTCTGTATAATAATATACATCTTCTTTTACCTGAATACCCCCACCACTTGTAATGGAAGTCATAGGGATAAATTTATGGTGTTCTTTTGGTCTTTCGTTCTGTTCCACGATATTCCTCCTTCGCCATTTCCCTTAGTATTTGGTAAGGAGTAAAAAAATAATCACTTCCTAAGGGAAGTGATTACGACTCATTTGTATAGTTTTGTTTTTCTTGTACGTCTCCATTCTCTTTATGAATGGTTAAAGATGTTCCTTTATTTTTAGCGATTTCACGCCCACGCTTAATGGCATCCTCTTTGTTATCGAATACATCGCTTGGTTTCTTCGCGTTACTTGATGAAACAGCCCACCCATCTTCGTGGGATAAAACATGTTCACCCTCTTCTAAACGCTTCGGGTTATTATCATATCGCTTTCCCTCTTCAGATCGTTTTGTTGGCTTACCGCTCTCCTCATATTCTTCAACTTCTTTTTTACTTGCGTTATCTCGCCACTCTTTTGCCTGCTCGATGGCTATCGGAATAGCTCTTCCTTCCTCATATCCTTCGTCAAGCATGGAATTGGCAATATCTATTGCCTTCTTCTTTGTTATGTCTGGCAAGTTTTTCATTGAAGACGGGTAATCATTCATGGTCCAGGGCATCTATTTTTCCTCCTAGTTGCTTTTTAAGTATCATACCCTTTCCCTAACGTATCCAAAACCTATCATTCAAAAGCATACTGAAATCTAGCTGGTGCTTCATTTGTTGTAAAGTATTCATCAAGTTCAATTCTATCCCCAGGCTCTAAAGAAATCCCTTCATACGTCTCTTCTTTCAGCAGCGAACCATCTTCGCCATAAATAAGAATTGTTACGTTTCCTGAAAACTCCTCTGAATTATCGTAGTTCCCACCATAAATTTTGACTTCAAAATCGCCGTCTTCATCCTCAAATTGAACCGACATATGCCACTAAATGATCATTTTCGACTTTCCCTTTATTTGTTTGATAAACCTCATCCAGCCCAGCAACATTTCTTCTTCAACCCGTGTGTACCCCTTACTAATTATCGGCAGTTATATCTCTATCTATTTGGGGGAGTCTTACATTATTTCGGATGATGGTGTGCTTCCAGGTCTTATATTGTTAATCATCTCCGCCTACTTATACTTCCACTTTCAAAGAGCACATTTTAGAAAGTCCCTTATGCCAAGGTTCTGGTAGAGAGTTTTATTATTTGCCTTATACATTCTATGTTCGCAGAATAATACGGTACTATTGCAGAGGAAATAACCACGGGGATTCTCGGCGCCTCTATAATTATCATTGCTATCGTATGGATTCCATATCTTTTTGTTGCTAGGTTAAGAAAAACATAGATCAGATCTACCTATCGCTCGTCATCGCCGCTATGATGGACTTTTCTCTCCAATTTATTCTGCACTTTGATCATCATCACCACGATGATGAACTTTCCAACCTGATTCCTTCTGCTTTTTGATCGTCATCACCACCATGATGGGCTTTCCAACCTGATTTCTTCCGCTTTTTAATCGTCATCACCACGATGATGAACTTTCCTCTCTGATTTCCTCCGCTTTTTGCTCATCATCACCACACAGCAAAACATATTGCTCCTGTGGCTCTCATCGAGAAGCTATCCAAATAGAAAAACAGCTGAGGATTATTCCCCGGCTGTCTTATTTAGTAATGATTTCCCCATCACCATGACGCGATCGGTGTTTTTTAATTCATTTAAGGATTTTGTTCCAATCCCAAACATCGTCATTTTTAACTCTAGTTCAATTTGATCCATCGTTCGAATAACAGATTCTGCAGACTCGGTAGCTGCTTGTAGTAGCTGTCTGGCAAAGCCGATTACATCTGCGCCTAGCGTAATAGCCTTCGCTGCATCGACTCCCGTCTTCATTCCACCGCTTGCCACGACAGGAACTGCTGCATCACTACTTTTGACAGATACAATACAATCCTTCGTAGGTAATCCCCAATTATTAAATGCTTCTGCAGCTGCTTTCTTTAATGGATCTTCTGAGCGTAGTTTTTCCACTTGGCTCCAGGATGTCCCACCAGCTCCTGCTACATCAATAAAGGATATTCCAGCATTATAAAGTTTTTCTGCCACTTTGCCATCAATGCCAAAGCCAACTTCCTTGGCACCAACCGGTACAGGGAGTTGCTTGCAAACAGCTTCAATCTTAGGCAGGAGGTTTTCGAAATTCAAATCACCGCCATCTTGAACTGCTTCCTGTAAACTGTTCAAATGTAGCACCAAGGAATCGGCTTCTGTTAGCTCTACAATACGTTCTGCTTCATCTGCTCCATAGCCATAATTCAATTGAACCGCACCTAGATTTGCAATAAGCGGTACAGTAGGCGCCTGCTTCCTAATTAAGAATGACTCCTTATGGGCATCACTCTCAAGTAGCGCTCTCGTCGAGCCTAATGCTACCGCCCAGCCTTTCTCTTCTGCAGCAATAGCAAGATTTTGATTAATTTTTGCGGCCAGTTCACTCCCACCTGTCATCGAACTCACCAAAAATGGCGCCTTAAGCGCTTTATTTAGAAAGGAAGTCTGCAAGTCTATATCTGCAAAGTTTATTTCAGGAAGGGCATTATGTATAAAGGATATTCCTTCTAGCCCTGTTGATTTATTAACCCCCTCCACATTATCATCCAAACAAAGACGGATGTGTTCTGTTTTTCTTCTATTTATACCTTCTTCCACTATGTATGGCCTCCTTAACTAGAACTAAACCAATAATTTTTATTATAGAACCAGTTTACTTGTTTCTATTCCGAAATGAAAGAGAAGACCTACTGGCCGATTTATTATTGCACAGTTTGGGAACAAACCTATACAATAACGATAAACGAAATAGACGGCATACTAACCTATGTATAAAGGAGGCGACAATATTGAGAGAAAGAGCAAAAAAATTTGCCGAAATGGCACACAAGGGACAAACAAGAAAAAACTCCAATGCCCCATATGTAACACACCCGATTAGAGTAGCAGAACGATTAGAGAAAGAAGGATGCAGCGAGGAGCTTATTTGCGCAGCATATTTGCATGATGTTGTTGAAGATACACCTTACGAGATACAGGACATGGAAAATCACTTTGGGAGCAAAGTAGCCGAACTTGTTGCAGCCCATACCGAGGATAAGTCTAAATCTTGGGAGGAAAGAAAACAGCATACAATCGATACCATTCGAAGCGGGTCAAAGGAAGTAAAATATTTGATTGTGGCTGATAAATTGGATAACTTACTAGGGCAAGAACAAGATATTAACCAGTTAGGTCCAGAAGCCGCGTGGAGAAACTTCAACGCTGGCGTAGACAGACAAAAATGGTACAACGAGTCCATTTGTGAAGCAATGTATGTTGGCCTGGAGCAAAAAGATATTCCAACTTACTTTAAGGAATATGAAGATTTGGTCAAACGTGTCTTTCATTTTTCATGAAGTTAGCAAACCCTCTTACAGCGCTGGAACTGTAAGAGGGTTTGTTTATCTTGCTCGATATTTCTTTTTTTGATCTTTACTAATCTGCTTCCATTTATTCTTTTCTTCCATCAAAGCCTTTTGGTTTTGCTTTCTTTTTTCATATGCCAGCTCTCGCTGCAGTTTAAGATAGCTTTGAAATCGGTCCATAGATAATTCTCCATTATCCATTGCTTCTTTCACCCGACATCCAGGTTCGGTGTCATGACGGCAATCCTTGAAACGGCACGCTTCCTCCAGTGCTTCCACGTCCTGAAACGTGGCGCCCATTGCTCCTTCGCCTTCCCATAGTTGCAATTCTCTCATACCAGGAGTGTCAATTAAGAGTGCTCCATTTGGCAAACGAAACATCTCCCTATGGGTTGTGGTGTGCCGTCCCTTACTATCGTCTTCCCTAATACCTCTTGTTTCCTGTATTTCTTTTCCTAAAAGTGTATTAATTAATGTCGATTTTCCTACCCCTGACGAACCTAGCAATGCTCCGGTTTTGCCTGATGGGAGATAAGACAGTAATTGATCCAGCCCTTCTCCTGTTTTTCCGCTAACAGAAATGACGGGAACACCTATCGCGATTTCTTCTGTAGAGGAAATAACCTCTTGAAGTCTCTCCACCGTACACGAATCCTTTTTGGTGAAAATAATTACAGGGGTAGCACCACTTTCATAGGTAGATAGTATATAGCGTTCGAGCCGTCTGCTATTAAAATCATGATCAAGCGCATTAACTATAAATACAGTATCCACGTTAGCTGCTACTAATTGAGCCTCCGTCCGCTCGCCAGCTGCTTGCCGTATAAACTGACTCTTTCTAGGAAGAAGCTCTTTTATCACTGCCTTTTCTTCATCATGGAGCTTCTCTACTACCACCCAGTCACCAACCGCCGGAAAATCAAGTGTCCCAGTGGCAGTATGCAAATACTTCCCGCTCACCTGTGCCAAAAATTCCATATCGCCGTCCGAAAGGCGATAGCTGTTCTTTTGAACGGTTACCACTCTAGCAAGTTTGTCGTGTTCTTCTTTTTCTATAGGTTGGGTCCATCCCATTTTCTCTAAATTCGTCAATCCATTTCCTCCTGTTTTAGAGAGGAACAATCTATTTAACTTGAACGTTCCTCCATTTTGTAGTTATTGGCTTTGAACTCTTTCTTCATTTTATTTGCACTCATAAACCATCACTCCTTCCAAAATGGATAAAACGCCTCGTTACATCTTATCGATTTTTAATGTTAGTGTGAAAAAATATCTCACATCTTATTATTTCGCCTTTACAGCAAAAAATCCTGCTAACATAAAAAAAAGAACCAGATATGCTGCATCTGGTTCTTCTTATGTTTGTATTAACGTTTATTCATTTCACTTGGTTCTGCACCTTTTCTTTCGTTGCGGTCCAGCCCTTTGATATTTTCCATATCTTCCGCACTCAACTCGAAATCAAATACATTAAAGTTTTCTTCAATTCGAGATGGTGTAACAGATTTAGGAATTACAACATTGTTATATTGTAAATGCCAGCGTAAAATAACTTGTGCTGGGGTTTTGCTGTGTTTTTCAGCAATATCTGTTACAACTTTATCTTTTAATACTTCGCCACCTTGCATTAATGGGCTCCATGCTTCTAGATAAATATTGTGCTTGTCACAGAAGTCTTTCAACTCAGCTTGTTGTAAGTAAGGATGGCATTCAACCTGGTTAATGACAGGTACTACCTCACATTCATCCAACAGACGTTGCAAATGATCGATATTGAAATTACACACCCCAATAGCTTTTACTCGACCATCCTTGTACAGTTTTTCTAGTGCTTTATATGTTTCCACATACTCGTCAAATTTCGGTGTTGGCCAATGGATCAAATAAAGATCCACATAATCTAGTCCTAATCTTTCCAGACTTGCATCAAATGCCTTTAACGTATTTTCATAGCCTTGGTCACTGTTCCAGACCTTTGTGGTAATAAACAAATCTTCGCGTGGGACATCTTGGTTTGCAATGGCACTTCCCACACCATTTTCATTTGCATACACCTTCGCGGTATCAATAGAGCGGTAGCCAACTTCAATTGCTTTTTCTACAGCAGGGGTTGCTTCCTCATCAGGTACCTGCCAAACGCCAAATCCAAGCTGAGGCATTTTTAATCCATTATTCAAAGTTACATACTGCATTGTTCAACATCCCTTCCATTGAAATGTCCCTATTTTATCATACTGTTTAGAAAACACGTATTCTTATGCTTGAAGCCAAAACCTAATCATCCGTTAATTCTTTATTCTTTTTAAAAGAGCGCTTGAGAGAAATAAAGTCAAATAGAATAAAGAACACGATAAATAAAACGGAAGGTCCAACTATATCCAGCCATTCTTCCAAATTAGTTGAAATGCCTTTAAGAAAAAAATTCACCAAGAAAAATACAACGCCTGAAGCGAATGCTGTTTTAACCCTTAGCTGCCGTTCTCTCTTATATTGCTTTTTGTTATAAACAGAAGTGAATTCAATACCAGAAAGAATGTAGCGCAAGTATGTATAGAAAATTATAAAAGCATAAACCACTATAAGGGTAAAAGCTAGATCAATTTCTCCTATACCAAACCAAAAAAGTTCTAGCGCTTCAAATATAAACGCCCCGATAGCCAAAATAACGGCACTCTCTGCAAGAAAATAAAGAATACGAGTCCGTTTGTATTCATCATCCGGTAATAAAAAATTTAAAAAGGAACGCATATTACTCTCCCTCCCAAAATAGTTCATCCAATGTCATCCCAAGTTCTTTACAAATGGAGATACATAGCTTAAGGCTTGGATTGTATTCGCCCTTTTCTATTAAGCCTATAGTCTGCCTTGTCGCCTTCACCCTGCTTGCTAGCTGCTCCTGGGTCCAACCCTTTTCCATTCTCGCTAATTTTATTTTATTTACCATGGAGATCCCTCTTTGTTAGATATAAATTTCTTATGTTAAATATATATTACATAAGACATATAAATATTGCAAACAGATAAAAAAAGAAGACCCGCCAGTAAACTGACAAGCCCCCCTATTTACGTTATAAATCCTTTTTTTCTAACCATTTTCCTCTTGCAAACGTATAGTTGCCTTCAAATCGCGTAAGCCTTTGATCTGCAAGAAGATAAGTCACCGGAAATAAGCGATCAAGAAAATAGCGATCATGAGAGACGGTTATAATCGTTCCCTCAAAATGCTCTAACGCTTCTTCTAGTACTTCTTTTGATTCAATATCTAAATGGTTGGTCGGTTCATCCAATAGAAGCAGGTTATGTTTTTGATAAACAAGCTCTGCCAAACGAAGCCTCATTTTTTCGCCACCACTAAGCTGCCTTACCTTTTTAAAAACATTCGGACCATAAAAAAGGAAACTCGCCAAGATTCCTCTTGCTTCTCCTTCCGTAACTGCAACATGCTCCCGAAACTCATCTAAAACAGTTAGATTTGCACCCATCTCAAGCATGTGCTGGGAAAGGTAGCCAATAGAAAGGTTACTTCCCTGTTTGACCATGCCTTGATCCGCATACTCCGTTCCAAGCATGAGGTGTAACAATGTGCTCTTCCCCGTTCCATTTTCTCCAATTAGGGCGATCCTCTCCTGGAAACGGACTAACATGGAAAGCTCTTCATATAAACATTGGTTTCCGAAACGCTTTGATACGCTATCAAGCTTTAGTACTTCTTTCCCACTGCGGCTCTCCATTTCGAAATCAAGATTAATCTTCTTCTGATCCAATACGGGACGTTTTACCACTGTCAGTCGGTCCAAGGCTTTTTGCATACTTTTGGCTCGCCTGTGTAGCCCATCATTAGGCGGGTTTGCCTGATTCGCCCACTCTTTAAGCCGTTTAATCGTTTCCTTCATTTTTCTAATCTTTTTCTGCTGGTCTTCGTATTGTTGAAACTCACGCAGCAGTCTTGCTTCTCTTTCTTTTACGTAATCCGTATAATTCGTATGATATTTAATCAGCTCTCCTTGATCCATTTCCAAAATTGAAGTGACGGTTTCATCAAGAAAATAACGATCATGAGAGACAATTATCACAGTACCTTCATAATGCTTAATAAAAGAAGTCAGCCATTCTATTGCCAGAAAATCTAGATGATTTGTTGGTTCATCAAGTAAAAGAAGATCAGGGGCTTTTAATAATAATTGCGCCAAGCCAACTTTGGTCTTCTCTCCACCACTTAGCTGATGCCACTTCTTATTTTCCAGTTCAGTCATTTGCAATCCATTTAGAACTTGCCGAACCTGTGCATCCATTTCGTATCCGCCATCTTGCTGGAATTTATCTAATAACGTGCCATAGCTCTCCATATGACGTTCCAGTTTGGCAGGATCCTTTTCCTCTGCCATGCGTTGCTCTAATTCTGTCATTTTCTCTCTTATCTTGTTTAAGTCTTCAAATACGTCATACAACAACGCCTGCACTTGCTTCTCTTCTTCTGTGACAGCGATTTGCTTTAAAAGCCCTGTCCGCAGTCCCTTTTTCCAAGAAATAACACCGCTTGCTGGGTCAGATTCCTTGGAAATTAGATTTAATAAACTCGTTTTCCCTTCGCCATTTCTTCCGATAAGTCCAATTCGCTCGTCTTGCTTTATTTCCATATTAATATCTTGAAAGATGGTGTTTGCACCAATTATTTGGGTAACATTTCGTAAACTACATAAAATCATTTGTTTTGCCTCCTATAGAAGAGACATCTTTCACCTGGATATAATGTGCCTATTAGAAAAACTCGCATTCGCTCATCTTTTAGCGAAAGTGTACGTTTTTCTTATACTTGGGACTTTAAAACTTTTACTACATCGCCATTGCTTCTTTAGCTCAAATTTTATACTCTTCAAACGTGTAAAAAAAGGACGACAAAGAGCAACCGCTCCCTGTCGTCCAATTTATCCGTAGCAGGTAGATGTCTCTTACTGGTTTTTTCCATTATTTTACTTCCAAAAAGGGCATACGTGTCCCTTGGATAAAAATGATGGAAAAAAGCGCATAACAAATCCAAAGATACTCTCTGAATTTAGAAATGCTTCCAGTACGATTCATCTAACCCACCTCCTTTTTTCATTCTGATTAAATCTTACTCGATAAAACCCTATAGCGTCAAGTTATGCTATGGCAGTTGTTTGGTTACTACCTCTCATTCCAGATAATTTCTCCGGAAAAATCTTGATGATTTATTTTCACATCAAAGTGATGTTTGCTATAAAAGTGCTTTAGTCTATTAACATGATCAAAATCTCTCTCAACAATATCACCTGTAATGTATTGCATGTTTTCTTCTCTTGCTATTTCTTTTAAATGCTTCATAAGGACCGAACCAAAACCTTTATTTTTAACTCCCTTAATATCCGCAATGTGAAGGGTCGAATCACTACGATATTCTGCCTGAATTGCAGAATCCCAATCTCCCCGATAAGGTTTTGTACATTCGTGCAACATGACCTGGCAATGCTTTCTTCCTTTGTCAGCATAAATAATAACCCACTGTGCTTCATTTGCCTGATCTATGCTAATAATCTCTGATTTTTTGGCAATTTCCTTCATATTACTCTGCATCCGGTGTAACTGTATTTCCAAGGAATCCAATTCTTCCTTTAGTTCTTCTTTGTCTTTTTCCTTTTCTAAAAAAGCTGAGTAGATCATCTATATCACCTTACTTATTATTTATGTCTTAAACACACAATTTGCTATTTTACAGGATAAACAACGCCAAATGCAACTATCTGAAAATTATTTTTCTAAAAATTTGTAATAGTACTTAAGACTTAGAAAAGTTAGCCGATATAAAAAATAAATGTTTTTTTCTAAAAATTGGGGGCAAAATCGTGAAGTTTAGAAAAGCAACGAAACCGAAGAAAATAAAAGAGAATAAAGAAAGGAAAATTACACGTTCCAAGCTTCTTAAAAGATTTGCTTGGCGTAATGTTAGTATCGGTCGTAAATATATAACTGTTTTCTTTTTAACATTGCTTTTATTTGTAGCGTCAGCTTGTGTGGTATTTTTTCTATTGACTAAAGGGCAGGAAGATATTATAGAAATTAAAGAAAGCAGTTCACGAGTAAATGATATGGCGGATATGGCTTACCTTATCCAAGCTAAGGATGTCCAAATAGCCGATTATTTGCTAACTGAAAGCGATAAATATAAAGATCAATTTATTCAATATCAGGAAGAGTTTTTAGCATTAGCCGATAAACTCAAACCAACCATGGTGACTGACGAACAACGCAGTAATTTCGATGAGATTATCAAAAAGAATGAATCCAATGATGATGCATTTACCGAACAGATTGTTCCAGCCGTAGAGAATGATCAATCGCTAATAGCAAATTCGCTGCGTGACTTTACCTCCCGATTAAGAACAGAAACCATTGATCATGTAAATGAATTAGTTACACTTATTAATGAAGATCAAAATAATTCAGTACAAAACGCTGAATCGAGTATTAAAGGGAGCACCATCACCCTAGCCATTGCCACTATTCTTGCAGCAATAATTGGCATCCCTTTAATGATTATTATCAGCAGGATCATTACCAAAAACCTAAAAAAGATTGTTGGCGTAACCTCCGAAGTAGCAAATGGAAATCTCCAGACCCCTGATATGGATTACAATGGTACAGACGAAATTGGCCAGTTAGCCTCAGCGGTAAATAAAATGAAGGGGAACATTCACAGTATATTACTAAAAGTAGCGGATGCTTCCAATTCCGTTTCATCAAGAAGTGAAGTACTGACAATATCCTCTAAGGAAGTTAGCGAAGGAAATACACAGATTGCGACAACGATGGAAGAGTTATCTACTGGTGCAGAAACCCAGGCAAATAGTGCTTCTGACCTATCTGAAAGCATGAATGATTTTGTACAAAAAGTAGAACTCTCAGAGCAAAATGGACAAGAGGCTGCACAAAATTCCACTACTGTACTGGAATTAACGAATGAAGGAACTGCCCTAATGAATAAGTCCGTTGCACAAATGAAGCAGATTGATACGATTGTTTCTACTTCAGTTGATAAAGTTCAAGGTCTTGATAAACAATCCAATGAGATATCTAAGCTTGTACTCGTAATTAAAGACATCGCTGATCAGACAAACCTTCTTTCATTAAATGCAGCAATTGAAGCTGCAAGAGCTGGGGAGCATGGAAGAGGTTTTGCGGTAGTTGCAGATGAAGTAAGAAAGCTTTCTGAACAAGTAGCCTCCTCTGTTGGAGAAATAACAACCATTGTACAAAAAATCCAATCTGAGACAACAGAAGTAGTTGGCTCCCTCAACTCAGGATATAAGGAAGTTCAAGAAGGTACGAAACAAATTGAAGAAACAGGTAGAAATTTCAACTCGATTAATCAATCCGTTTCCGAAATGACTAATAAAATTACATTTATCTCTTCTAACCTGCGGGAAATTTCCCAAAACAGTAAAGAGATGAACAATCTTATTGAAGAAATTGCTTCCGTCTCAGAGGAATCAGCTGCTGGTGTAGAACAAGCTGCGGCTTCCGCACAACAAACTTCCAGTTCCATGGAGGAAGTATCATACAGTGCAGATGAATTGGCCAAATTAGCCGAACTACTAAATAAGGAACTAAAAATCTTTAAGCTATAAAGATAATGGAGTTTGGGCGCCAACATTATATTTATAAAAGAAACACTACGTATGCTTGTTTGCAGCACGCGTAGTGTTTTCAAATTTCGTCCCATTTAATTCCGAGCCAAAAAGCATGATTCTGTATGATCCCAGACCATCCCTGTCGCCTGCATAAAAGCATAGCAAATTGTTGGACCAACAAACTTGAATCCACGACGTTTTAAATCCTTGCTCATCCGCTCAGATTCTTCCGTTACAGCAGGAACCTCTTCTATCGATCTCCATTGATTCACAATTGGCTTTCCACCGACAAACTGCCAGATATAAGATTGGAAGCTGCCAAATTCCTCTTTGACCCGTAAAAAGGCTTGTGCATTCGTTATAACAGAACGAACTTTCAACTTGTTACGAATTATTCCCTCATCAGAAAGCAATTGTTCAATCTTCTTCTCGTCATATTCGCTTACTACTTCTGGTTGAAAATTATCAAATGCCTTTCTGTAATTCCCTCTTCTTCTTAAAATGGTAATCCAGCTTAAACCAGCCTGCGCACCTTCCAGGCAGAGCATTTCAAACAGTTTTCTATCATCTTCTACTGGTACTCCCCATTCTTCATCATGATATGCAACATAAAGTGGATCTTCTGTGACCCATTCACAACGTTCTCTATCCATCTTTACTCTTCCTTCGTCTCAATTTTATTTTCTTCGTAAGAAATCCAGTCACTAAAGCTACCTGGATAGAGTTTTACATTTTCATAGCCTGCCATTTTCAATGCAAGTATATTTGGGCATGCTGAAATGCCTGAACCACAAGAGACAATAACTTCCTTATCTTTGGGAATGGCTGAAAAATGTTCTGTTAATGCCTCATCCTTTTTCCAATTTCCCTTTTTATTTAGTACGTCCTTCCAAAAATAATTTTTGGCGCCAGGTATGTGTCCAGCTTTATGATAAAGGGGCTCCATATTACCCAAGTATCTCTCTCTTTCTCTGGAATCAATCACAATTGCAGTATCATTTTCTAGTTTTTCTTTTACTTCATCTATGGTAGCAGTCTGCTCATCACGTAAGATTGGTCTAAATTGTTTAGATTCTAATACAGGCATCTGGTCTGTTACTGGATTTCCTTGTCTAAGCCATTCTTCATAGCCGCCATCCAGCACATAAGCCTTCTCATGCCCTAGGCAGTGCAAGAGCCACCATAGTCTAGCTGCGAACATTTCATTTGCCTGGTCATAGATTACAACCGTTGTATCATGATCAATTCCAATATTCCCTAATTTCCTCGCAAAAGTAGTCATATCAGGAAGTGGATGCTTTCCACCATGCTTTTCGGCCTTGCTGGAAAGGTCTTTTTCCAGGTCCAGATACACAGCCCCAGGAATATGATCCTTTATATATTGCTTTCTACCAGCTTCTGAATCTGTCAATTGAAAGCGCACGTCCACAATAACTGTATTGTCTCTATTGTTTTCCAAGCGATTCTTCAATCTAGATATACTAATAATATAGGTCATCCATACCCCTCCATTGGGTCATTATTTTATAGCAATCTGTTAACTGATTAAGAATAATTTTAACGCAACTATGTATGGAAACCAACTCCAGATAAACAGTTTCCTAAAATAAGAAAGTTTGGCCCGCAGTTCTTTCAATGTTCAGATAATCCATGATACGGTATACTAGCAACATATCTAAATTTTAGAACAGGGGATGAATACATTGAAGAAAGCATTGATAGATCGCTTTATTACCTATGCCAAAATGGATACACAGTCTAATGAACAAAATGAAGCAACCCCTTCTACTCAAGGACAATTCGAATTAGCCAACCTCCTAGTAAAAGAATTAAGAGAAATTGGCATGATGGATGTAACGGTTGATGATAATGCCTATGTAATGGCAACGTTGCCCGCTAACACGGATAAAGATATTCCAACAATTGGATTCCTAGCACACCTGGATACTGCAACAGATTTTACAGGAAATAATGTTAACCCTCAGCTTGTCGAAAATTTCGACGGAAAAAGCTTAGTATTAAATGAGGCGTTGAATGTTGTACTTACGCCGGAGGAATTTCCAGAGCTTCCTGCCTATAAAGGACATACATTAATTACGACAGATGGAACGACATTACTTGGAGCTGATAACAAAGCAGGAATTGCTGAGATTATGACGGCTATGCACCATTTAATTGAGAATCCAGAAATAAAACACGGAAAGATTAGAGTGGCCTTTACACCTGATGAAGAAATTGGGAGAGGGCCTCATAAATTTGATGTAGAGCGATTCGATGCAGATTATGCGTATACCATTGATGGTGGTCCACTTGGGGAATTACAGTATGAGAGCTTTAATGCGGCCGGTGCACACCTCACGTTTTACGGAAATAGCGTGCACCCAGGTACCGCGAAAGATAAAATGGTTAATGCAGGGAAGATCGCCGCTTCGTTTATTAACAAGTTCCCTGAGCAAGAAGCGCCAGAGTTTACGGAGAAATATGAAGGTTTTTATCATTTAATTTCCGTTTCCGGTGACGTTGAAAAAACGGAAGTTAGTTACATTATTCGTGACTTTGATCGGGATAGCTTTGAATCTAAGAAAGAGACATTTGTTAAGTTCACGGAAGAGATTAAAGAGAAATACGGTGAAGCAAGTGTCAAACTAGAGTTAAAGGACCAATACTATAACATGCGCGAAAAAATTGAACCCGTGATGGAAATTGTAGACATCGCACAGGACGCTATGACTAACTTGGGAATAACCCCGATTATACAGCCTGTCCGTGGTGGTACTGACGGTTCCCAGCTTTCATACATGGGATTACCAACTCCAAACATCTTCACTGGTGGGGAAAATTTCCACGGCAAGTTTGAATATATTTCTGTAGAGAATATGGAAAAGGCTTCAAATGTCATCGTGGAAGTTTGTAAATTATACGAAGAGAAACACGAAAATTAATAATATTTTGCATGGAGGCTGGGACAAACGTACATCATGTCCTGACCTCTTCTTTTTCTCGAATCAATAATGAAAAAATCGAGCCAGTACACAGGATACCTGCCAGCATGAAGCAGCTAACCGTAAAGCCATACTCCTGAAAAAAGAACATAGCTAGCATCGGGCCAAGTGTCGCCCCAATAAAAAGAATAAAGGCATATAGGGATGAAGCAGTCGCTCTCTCCATACCTCCCCATTTTCCGATTAGGAGCATAATAACTGGAAACGTTAGTGATATACCGGCAACAAAAAGAATACTCATGATAGTGATCATAATTGGCCCAGAAAGGAGACCAATTCCCACCAATCCAACTATACTCATGGAAAGACTACCTCTTAGCGTTCCCGCAGCACCAAATTTCCTGACAAAATACCCCGAACCAAATGAAAGAAGCATCCCAATAAACCCTGCCGACCGTAAATATAAAAGCTGTTGATCTGACATATAATATGGCGCGTTTTGCAAGTGTCCTCCTAGAATCGTATACATCCCGATAAATGATAGGAGCAGTACGCTTGTCACAGCATAGCAGTATAGGAGAATTTTTCTTTTAAAGAGACGTCCAACCGAACGAGGATATTGCCTAAAGCGAAAGGTAGTGTCTGTCCCCTGTTCTTTAGGAAAAACTAGTAGCATGGTAATACAGATAACTAAATATAAAATGCCAAACGAGAAAAAAATTGCTTGCCACCCGTAATATTGTTCCACCATCGTTGCAAAGACTTGACCGAATATCCCTGCCGTCACATAACCAAAACTAATAAAGCTGATTGCGGTAATACGCTGCCATTCGGCGAAAATCTGGAAAACGTAGGTCAATGCATTGGGAGCAAAAGAAGCGGCAAAAAAACCTTGAAATGCTCTAAAAAAAAGCAATGCTTCGTAATCCCTAGCTAACCCGCTTGCTCCTGAGATCAACCCAAGGATTAGCAAACCTGTCATCATCGTGCGTCTATAACCATAACGGCTTCCAATTGGACCGAACACTAAAAAACCTACAGCATAAAAAAGAGAAAAAATACTTGCAGCTCCTGCTGCTTGGGTACTGCTAATTTGAAAGCTCTCCATCAATGCTTGTGCCAATGGTATCATCGTATAAACACTTGAGACAACAACCAAGGCGCTAAAGAAGAGGGTCGCTGTTATAGCAGTTTGCCTTTTTTGGGAAATGTTCATAGGCTAACCCCCAGTTGTTCCTGTTTTTACGATAGCTTATGCCCAGAACTTTCTCTTGTTACCATTCTCTTTTAACCCCATTGGGAAAAATCTCTATTGCTCTCTTATCCTAAAATATGAGAGAATAATAGATAGTTTTTGTCACATATGCGCTAGACTGAGTTCATATATGTATTTAATAGGAAAAACCAATTAGGGAGAGTTCATTATGTTAAAGAGACTAAGCATAACTCTAGCGATACTTGCGGTTATTTCCGGCTGTTCCTCTAATTCGGAGGAGCCAGAGGATCAACAGGATGAAACCTCTTCAAATCATCAGGAAAGCCCTGCCGATAACCAGGAGGTTAAAGAAGAGATTACCGCACCAAAAGAAATGCTACAAAAGAAAGATCAAGGAGAAAAAGTTACATCCTTACAAAATGCTCTAAGAAAAATCGGCTATAACCTATCCGAGGATGGTGTTTACGAAGAAGCAACTACGTGGGCCATCACAGATTTACAGCTTCAATTTGAAGAATTGCAGGCATCTGGAGTCTATAATAAAGCTACTCAAAAAGTATTGAGTGCCTTGTTAAATGGTTCAGAGGCAACCTTCCAACCTGGAAAGGCGCTACCCGAAAAAGCTGAAGCCACGACTACGACAAACGGCACGCCCGTTTTAAGCAATCCATATGATCAGCTTGCATTAGTGAATAAAGAGTTTGCGTTACCTGCCGACTATTTGCCAGAAGACTTAGTTACACCCAATGTTCGATTTCCGTTCACAGAAGAGCTTCCCAAAAAACAAATGCGCCAAATAGCTGCTGAGAAATTAGAGGAGTTGTTTGCAGCCGCCGACGAAGCAGGCCTTGATTTATATGCACAATCCGGATTTCGCTCCTACGACAGGCAAGACGCTATTTTCACCAGCAACGTTGCGGAGCATGGAGAAGAGGCAGCAAATAACTTTAGTGCAAGGCCAGGTGAAAGTGAACATCAGTCAGGCCTCGCGATGGACGTAACAAGTCCTGATGTCAATTTTCAATTAATCATAGACTTCGGTGAAACAGATGAAGGGAAATGGTTAAAAGAGAACGCAGCTGAATTCGGCTTTATTATCCGTTTTCCTGAGGGGAAAGAAGAGATTACACAATACCAGTTTGAGCCATGGCATATCCGCTACGTCGGAGAAAAAGCAGCAAAAGAAATCATGGCGCAGGGCATTACCTTAGAAGAATATTATGAAGAATAATCATGAAGCCTGTTCTATTTGAACAGGTTTTTTTGCACGTTAGGAAAGTATAAAATTTCGGCAAGGAAGCAAAGTCGACGCGGTAAAAATTTTGATGTTCCAAGTATAAGAAAAACTTTCCCATTCGTTAAAGGACGAGCGAATGCGAGTTTTTCTAATGATCGAAAGTTAATTTTTAATTAAAACGAGGGATTATAAAAAACAGAATGTATCTTCATTTTCAAGTAACATCAACGGGGGTTATTATGTAGGGAAAGGCCAGGGGATTTGTTCGTAATGAGCCCCTTAACTAACGCCCTCCACCCTTTCTCTCTCCACCTGATCAATTTGCCTGTCTAGTTCACGAATCCGCTCCAACGCAACGTGGTCTTCCATTTTCTTGTAATGATGATTTCCCCCTACTTCTTCATCGGCTTCATCCGCCATGTTCACCACCTGCTGTAGTGGTTTTAGCTGCAGATCGCCTTCTGGGAGATAAGAATCTGTATGGAGAAGTATTGCCACAGCTATTTCCTTAGCCGCCAACCGATCTTCACCAATTCTGACCAACAACTTATGTGCGCGACTCGCCCCTTTTATTGCATGAATATCATTTTCCTTGTACAGGTCGTAATCCCATTCTCCGTCCCTGTACCATGTGTAATGCCCCACATCATGTAATAATGCTGCCTTCGTAGCGTGATCTGTATTGACATTGTATTTTTTGGCAAACATAAACGCATATTCCGTGACGAAAATCGCATGCGCGATGCCTGAACGCTTTAAATATTTTTGCGTAATAGGATGGCTGAATACATCTTCTAAGGTGACTTTCCTCATATATTTCACTCCTTTTTACATGTTGGTAAAGTGTATAACTTTGTTCCGAAATATAGTAACGGCCAGCTACAAGCTTCACTCTTCCTTTTTATATAAATTTTTATGACTATAGCATTTATAAAAGGCTTTTGCAATAGATTAATTACCTATTTTCTGCTTTTTTAAACGATCTCCTCGCTCGTTTGATTATTTCTGATTATTTTTGATCGATTCTGGTTGATTTTTGCAATCGTTTACTTTATAATTTGGATGAATCATATCGTACTGGAGTGATCCACTATGCTAACAACGGAAAGACAATCCATAATCATTGATCTTCTCAAGGAAAAGCAGACTGTTACTATTCAAGAAATGATTGAAGCAACCAACGCATCGGAATCGACAATCCGACGTGACTTAACAGAATTAGAGAAGAAAGAAATGTTAACAAGAATCCATGGTGGCGCTACATGGACGGAGCAAAAAATTCGAGAAATGAGCATTTTGGAGAAATCAACCAAAAACCTTCAAGATAAAAAAAGAATCGCACAGCATGCCGCTTCTTTAGTAGAAGATGGAGATTGCATTTTTCTTGATGCTGGTACTACAACTTTTCAGATGATTCCTTTTTTACAACATAAAGATATAGTCGTTGTTACAAATGGTATTAATTTAGTAGAGCGTTTAATGGAACATGACATACCCGCCTATTTAACAGGTGGAAAAATAAAAGCAAAAACTAGTGCACTTGTTGGTTCACAAGCAATAGAGTCGATTAAAAACTATCGTTTTGATAAATGCTTTCTTGGTGTAAACGGCTTTGATTTGAAATTCGGTTATACAACACCAGATCCTGAGGAAGCAAGTGTAAAACAGATTGCAGCAAACTTTGCAAAAAAGGCTTATGCACTCGCAGATCATTCCAAGCTACGTAAGGTTAACTTTGCAAAAATCTTTGACTTGGATGAGGCTATTTTAATCACAAGGAATTTACCTGAAGAAATAAAAAGCGAACTTAACGCAATGAAAACAGTAGAGGTGATACACATATGATTTACACATGCACCATGACACCATCCATTGACTACACTACTTACCTTCCATCATTTCAAAGCGGGGAATTGAATAGAACGAATGAGGTCTATTACTATCCTGGCGGAAAAGGAATTAATGTTTCCAGGGTCCTTCAACGCCTAGGAATCGATACAACCGCGACCGGCTTTGCTGGTGGTTTCACAGGAGATTATGTAATGGACTTTCTTAAACAGGAAGGTGTCCAGACAGATTTTATACAAACAGAAGATATTACAAGAATAAATGTGAAAATTAAAGCTGATACAGAATCAGAATTAAATGGTCCCGGCCCGAATATTACGGAAGACCAATTCTCGCAATTGACAGCCAAGATACAAACACTCTCAACAAGTGACTGGTTTGTACTTGCTGGGAGCTTACCCAATTCCATTAAAATGGATGACTACCGAAGAGTTTTGGCAACATGTCGAGAAAATAATGTGCCCTTTGTTCTCGATACTTCAGGCCCGGCATTAAAAGAACTTATTCAAGAGAAACCTTTTCTCATTAAACCAAATGAACATGAACTAGGCGAGCTTTTCAATGTAACCATACGTACTAAACAGGATGCCACTATCTATGCTAAAAAACTTGTTGAAACTGGTATCCAGCACGTCATTGTTTCCCTGGGTAGTGAGGGTGCCATATTAGTTAGTGAGAAGCAAGTACTGGCCGCAACTGCTCCAAAGGGACATGCAGTAAATACAGTTGGTGCAGGGGATTCACTCGTTTCCGGTTTCCTAGCCTCCTATGTAATGAACCATGATACAAGTGCTGCTTTTCAATACGGAGTAGCAACAGGAAGCGCTACGGCTTTTACAACGGATTTATGCGAGAAGAAAGATGTTATCCGGTTAGTGGATGAAGTCAAAATAGAAACATTAGAATGGATGTGACTGTCATGAAAATAACAGAATTGCTGAAACAAGAAACCATCATTCTTGATTTGCAGGCAAATACAAAGGAAAATGTCCTAACCGAACTTATTGACCAGCTAGACCGTGCTGGGAAGTTACAGAACAAACAGAAATTCACAGAAGGAATACTTGGTAGAGAAGAACAGAGCACGACAGGAATCGGGGAAGGTATTGCCATCCCTCACGCTAAATCAGCAGCAGTTAAGGAGCCAGCAATTGCTTTCGGACGTTCCGCAGATGGAATTGATTACGAATCTTTGGATGGACAGCCTGCTCATCTTTTCTTTATGATCGCAGCAACAGATGGGGCAAATAATGCACATCTCGAGGCACTTTCCCGCTTGTCTACCTTTTTAATGGACGAAAAGTTTCGGACTAAAATCTATGAAGCGACATCTGTCGATCATATTCTAGAAGCGGTTAACCAGAAAGAAGCAGAGCTAGACGAACCTGAAGAGCCTGTAACGGATACACCAGCAGATTCTAAAAAGATCCTTGCTGTAACTGCGTGCCCTACCGGAATTGCGCATACGTATATGGCTGCTGAAAAGCTTAACGAGACAGCAAAAGAAATGGGAATTAACATCAAAGTAGAAACAAATGGTTCAAGTGGTGTCAAAAACCGTCTTACAAACGAGGAAATAGCAGAGGCAGACGCAATCATTGTTGCAGCTGACACGAAAGTAGAAATGGCCCGTTTTGATGGAAAACATGTGATTCAGACACCTGTAGGCAAAGCCCTTCATGAATCTAAAAGCTTGCTTACAAGAGCTGCTGAACAAGATGCCCCCGTTTATAAACACGAAGGTGGAAAAGACGATGCCACAGAAAAAGAAGGAAAAAGCGGATTTTACAAGCATCTAATGAATGGTGTATCTAACATGCTTCCTTTTGTAGTTGGTGGTGGTATCTTAATCGCCCTTTCTTTCTTCTGGGGAATTGAGGCAACTGACCCAGCCAGTGATAGCTATAATGCATTCGCGGCAATGTTAAATACCATTGGTGGTGATAAAGCGTTCTTCCTAATGGTTCCTGTTCTTGCCGGATTTATCGCGTCAAGTATAGCCGAGCGTCCAGGGTTTGCCCCAGGTATGGTCGGTGGTCTGATTGCAATCACGGTGTCAGGAGCAGATGGCGCGGATGGTGGATCTGGTTTCCTTGGTGGTTTAATCGCAGGTTTCCTTGCTGGTTATGTAACACTATTTGTTAAAAAGGCATTCTCTAGATTGCCTAATGCTTTAGAAGGCTTAAAGCCCGTTTTATTCTTTCCGTTATTTAGTATCGCCATAACCGGAATCATTATGATGCTGATTAATCCTCCGCTTACTCAGGTTTATACTGGTATATCTTCCTTCCTAGAGGGAATGGGTGGAACAAACCAAGTGCTTGTCGGTATTATTTTAGGGGCGATGATGGGCTTTGACCTTGGTGGTCCGATTAACAAAGCAGCTTATACATTTGGTATTGCTATGCTTGACGCTGGAAACTATACGTTTATCGCAACAGTAATGGCAGCTGGAATGGTCCCTCCATTAGGAATGGCAATCGCCACAACCTTGTTCAAGAACAAGTTTACTAAAACAGAACGTGAAGCCGGGAAAACAGCTTACGTGTTAGGTGCGTGCTTCATTACAGAAGGGGTTATTCCGTTTGCAGCAGCTGATCCGGCTCGTGTTATCCCATCTGTAATGGCAGGTGGTGCTGTAACTGGTGGTTTAACGATGCTATTCGATATTGGACTTCGTGCCCCACACGGCGGAATTTTCGTAATCGGTCTTGTTGAAGGTGGATTAGCAAAAGGCTTGCTCTATGCACTTGCTATTATAATAGGTGCTGTTGTAGCAGCATTACTAGCAGGTGTACTTAAGAAGAGAATAGTTTAAACAAAGAGGTGCCTCCCGTCTTTAGTGACGTGTTTAAGGCACCTCTTTTATGTAGCTAGTTCGTTTTATTTTGACACTCGCCTACTCATAGGTGATTTTCATATCTCCCTGCTTGATCAGCCCTTTCTTTCGCAATAACTCCGAAATGAGCAGACTGATAAGCGCAGGCGCAATAAAATGTAACAGCAAAACACTCCAGAAAACTCCTGTTGAGAAGCCCATTGATTCAAATGTCATGATTTGTCCAACCAACCCACTTGTCCCCATTCCTGCACCAGAAGCATTGTTTGTCAGTTGTAACCATACTGTGGCCAACGGCGCTAAAACGATCGCCGCAATGGTCGGTGGAAGTAAGATGATCGGCTTTCTAAGAATATTCCCAACCTGAAGCATAGAAGTACCAATCCCTTGGGCGATAAAACCACCAAAACCATTTTCTCTATAACTTGCGGTTGCAAATCCAATCATATGTGCAGCACAGCCAATTGTAGCTGCCCCTGCCGCTAATCCATCTAGGGATAGCATAATGGCAATAGCTGCTGACGAGATTGGTGCCGTTAAAGCAAAACCCATTAGCACTGCTACCAATATGCCCATGATGAAAGGTTGCTGCGTAGTCGACCAATTAATTACTTCACCAAAGCCAAGCATAAATGTATTAATTGGTGGTCCGATAAAGGATCCGACTAAAAAGCCTGCACCAATGGTAACAAACGGTGTCACAATAATATCGACCCGTGTTTCCTTATAAACTATTTTCCCAATTTCTGTTGCTAGTAGTGCAGCAACATAACTTCCTGCTGGCCCACCAAGCTCCGCTCCATAAGCACCTGCAAATAAGACCGAAAACAAGACAAGCGGTGGAGCCTTGAGACCATAAGCGATTGCGACGCCTATCGCACCGCCCATAATTTTCGTATCCATCGCAAAGCTACCCATTTCAGCCATGGATGCTCCTAGTGATGGTGAAAAGCCGCTAATGAGCTCCTCTCCAAGTGTCTTCATAATAAGTCCAATAATTAAAGATGAAAATAATCCCAATGCCATATAGCTTAACGCCGTAATGAGGTACTCCTTTACGGATAGTGAAACCCCTTTTTTATTTAGAAATGCTTTCATTTTTCCACCCCTTTCGCTAGCTTATGTGAAATAAATCACATTCAATGAACTAGAAAGCCCTTTCCCTCTTATTATTACGGGAGGCCACGTATTTATCAAGCCTTTTTTCTGTCTGTAGCCAAAAAAGAAGGGCAGTTGCTTTTCCCTATTTATTCCGATACAATTTAAGTGAAAACTATTATCAATTATGCATACGCATGACCAGGAGGCATAAAATGAATACGACAGGCAAAAAAACTGCACTGGCAAAGGCTATCCGGGAGCGTCGGTCAGTAAAAAAAGGCTATAATGATAAAGCAGTAACAGAAGAAGTTATTTTGGACTTACTAGAGGATGCAGTGTGGGCACCAACTCACGGTATGCGTCAACCATGGCGTTTTATTTTTGTTGGACCTGAAAAATTAGGGGCTTTTGCCAAAAAGATCGCTTCTACTTATCCTGAGGAACGACAACAAAATCGTGAGGACTACCTCAACGAACCAAATGCTATTCTTGTCGTGGTGATGGATGAACCAGAAATACCGAAGCAATGGGAAGAGAACTACGGCGCAGTAGCTTCTATGATCCAAAACTTTTGGTTACTTGCATGGGAGAGACAGCTTGGTGCTGTTTGGAAGACTAACCCTCACATTTATGACCCGAAAGTAAAAGAAATTTTAAATATAGGCGATGAAGAAAAAATCGTTGGCTTTGTTCATTTAGGCTATTTTGATGAACAACCTGCCTTGAAAGAACGACTGCCAATCACTGAAAAATTCACTCGATTTGAAGGGTAAAAAACGTGACAATACAAAAAAGAGATCCGAACAAATTGGATAAACCAAAAACCGAACGATTATTCAAGGGTCTCAGGTCAAAAATTTGAATTCATGGCGATTTTTTTACCTTCGGATTTTAGAAACAATATATTCAGCGGAGGAAAATACGGAGACTCCTGTGGGAACAGCACGAGTCCGAAGACCCCGAAAGAAAAGGGACAAAGGCTAAGGTCGGCACGTCCTGTGGCAACGCCTTTGTGACCAACGTCCTGTTGGCCCGAGGCCGTGCCCACGGAAAGCGTAGTATTTTCCGAAGCGCTGAATAAGCAGTTACTTTAATCAAAAGAGATTCATTGTTTACTTATCACCACACCGTACTTTTCAACTGTTGATCTTCTTCATAACGTTCAATTGCCAAGTCAATTAATGTTGTAATAAGATCTGTGTATTCCATGCCGCTTACTTCCCACAATTTAGGATACATGCTAATCTTCGTAAAGCCTGGCAAGGTGTTTACTTCGTTTACAATGATTCTTCCTTCTGGTGTTAAAAAGAAATCTACCCTGGCCAGACCTTCACACTGCAACGCTTGGAATGCCTGAATTGCTGTAGCTTTTATTTCTGCAGCCTTCTCCTCTTCAAGCTTTGCTGGAATGGATAGCTCTGCGCCCTTTTCATCAATATACTTGGATTCATACGAATAGAAATCATTTTGAGGGAGTATCTCACCAAGTTCAGATGCTTTCGGGGTTGCATTTCCTAGTACTGCACATTCAATTTCCCGACCATTAATCATTTCTTCAATGATAATTTTATGATCATATTGAAAAGCTTCTTCTACTCCAGTTACAAACTCTTCTTTAGTGGTAGCCTTGGTCACTCCTACAGAAGATCCCTGGTTTGCGGGTTTAATAAAAACTGGTGTACCTAAGGCCTCTTCTATCTTTTCAAAAGAGATGGTGTCTTTCTTTGCCCGATTAAAGGAGAACCCTTTGGCTACATCCACCCCTGCTTCTTGAAGTACTATTTTTGCAATACCCTTATCCATGCATACTGCCGAAGATAGAACATTAGGCCCTACATAGGGGAGATTAGCCATTCTTAGCATTCCTTGCAAACTTCCATCCTCACCTAATGTTCCGTGCACAATTGGGAATATCACATCAAGCTGTTCTAACGGAGTAGCGTCACCTGCTTTTACTAGCTGGTCATTTCCTTTTCCTGGCACTACCGCAACTCCATCATTTGATTTATTTAACTCTATTAATTTAGGGTTCTCTTCATTCAATAAATAGGATGAAGCATCGTTTATATGCCACTCTCCTTTTTTATCTATACCAACTAAGACGACATCAAATAACTCTTTATTTATGGCATCCACTATATTTTTAGCAGATTGCAAGGATACTTCGTGCTCTGCAGATTTACCTCCAAAAATAATTCCAACCTTCTTCTTCCCCATCAATCTAACATCCTTCCATTCAAATATATTTTTACCATACCACAAGAATGCTTGGGAGAACTAGAAGGTTAATACAGAAAATTTTCTCGAAAAAGTCCTTGACTTTTATCCGCATAGCCTTTATCATTATTTTCAATCAACTTAATCTAATGAGCGTTGAAGAAGAATAGTAACCTAGTTTGGACACTTGCAGAGAGCTGATGGTTGGTGAGAATCAGTGTGAACATTTAGGTGAATGGGCTTCTGAGCTTCCAAACCGAACCAGTATGCAGTAGGCTTTGGCGAACAGGTCTCATCGTTACACGAGACGCATATTGGGCAATGCATGCCCGATGTTGCTAAAGTGAGCTGTATTTCAGCTAATAAAGGTGGTACCACGGTCCCTCGTCCTTTTCGGATGTGGGGCCTTTTTGTTTGGAAAAATTAAATATCTAAAATCGTTTATGTAAGAGAAGTAGGTATACTAAAGTCGTTTCAGAGAGCTGGAATTGGTGGAATCCAGCACGAATAGGTATGCTGAATGGACTTACAAGAGGTTTTCTGAACATGTTTTTTAAGTAGGAAAACACGGAGTTCCGCCGTTACACGGATAGGATATCGATTCCCAAAGTCTGGGCTTCCGTATCTGAACAAGATGAGAAGAGAAAGATTCTCTTTTCAAGAGAGGTGGCACCGCGATCACAATCGTCCTCTATAAACGCAGTATTTGCGTTTGTAGAGGTTTTTTTATGGGTTCTTATTTAATCCAAGTAAAGGAGATGAATGACATTGAAAAGCCCAGTGAAACAGTTTGTTCATTACAAGTTTTTAAAAATAAATGCTGATATTTTAACACCTATTTCTACTTTCCAGCGATTGCCTGGGGCCAAGAAAGTACTTTTAGAAAGCTCCTTCAAACATGAAACGAAAGGAAGATACTCTTACATTGCCTGTAACCCTTACAAAGAGATTATCGGCCATGATAATGTGACGCTAGTCAAAAAGGAAGGATGCCGAGACGAGCAATATTCCCAAGAAGCTCTAGCGTACTTGAAGGAGAATCTTCCCCCGCTAGAAGCAGACCTACCTGTCCCTTTTCAAGGTGGAGCGCTAGGCTATATCGGGTATGATGCTATCCGACAATTTGAAGCAATAGGAGAAGCCCTGCAAGATCAGCTGGAAATGCCGGACATTCATCTTATGCTCTTTAAGACAATCATTGCGTTTGATCATCGAAATGAAGAAATCTATTTGATTGCTATGAATCCAGATCAAGAATCAGAGCAAGCGTTACACTCTCGGCTGGAATTTTTAAAGAAAACATTAAGTGAACCCTTTCCAGATCAAGGCATTGACAACAAACCCATCAGCTTTCAGCCAGAAATCTCACAGGCTATTTTTGAAGAAAGGGTGAGAATCGCTAAACAATACATTGAGCAGGGGGACATATTTCAGGTCGTGTTATCCCAACGTATGAAGGCCCAAATGAAAAGTGATCCTTTCTCTTATTATCGCAAGTTACGAAAAGCTAATCCGTCTCCATATATGTTTTATATTGATTTTGAGGATTACATCTTGCTAGGTGCTTCTCCGGAAAGCTTGATACAGACTAATGGAAAAGAAATTCTGACAAATCCGATAGCAGGCACAAGGCCAAGAGGTGCAACACAAGAAGAGGATGAGGAATTGGCGAATGATCTCCTGCATGATGAGAAGGAAATTGCCGAACATCGTATGCTCCTTGATCTTGGCCGAAACGACCTTGGTCGTGTTTGTGAAATTGGTAGTATTTCTCTTCCTACCTTTATGAAAATTGAAAGATACCAGCATGTCATGCATATTGTTTCCGAAGTAAAAGGAACATTGAAGGCGGGTTTATCTAGCATTGATGCTCTGATCTCTTGCTTACCAGCAGGCACAGTTTCCGGTGCACCTAAAATTCGCGCCATGCAAATTATTAATCAATTGGAAGATGCCAAACGAGGCGTCTACGCCGGGGGTATTGGTTATATTGGCTTTAACCAAGACATCAACATTGCATTAGCTATCAGGTCCCTTGTCATAAAAAATGAGATTGCCTACTTACAGACAGGTGCAGGAATTGTACATGATTCCCTTCCGGAAAACGAATATGCGGAGACTTTAAACAAAGCAAAATCACTTATGGAGGTGGCCAACGTTGATCCTGTTACTAGATAACTATGATTCCTTTACGTATAACATTTATCAATACGTTTCCGAAGAAGGTGAGGAAGTACATGTGTATCGAAATGATGCGATTAGCATCCAAGAAGTGGAACGTCTAGCTCCAGAAGCCATCATCCTCTCCCCTGGTCCTGGCCTTCCCGCTGCATCTGGTATTTGTCTTGAACTTGTTTCTCATTTTCACCGAAAGATACCGATCCTTGGGATTTGCCTAGGACATCAGGCGATTGCTGAAGCGCTTGGAGGCTCTTTAAGAAAGGCTAAGCAAATGAAGCACGGCAAGACATCACTTATAACCCACCAAAACTCCGGGCTTTTTCGTAATTTAAGTCAGCCACTTGAGGTAATGCGCTACCACTCCTATGTGGTGGAAAAAAACACATTGCCCCATGCATTAGAAATAACGGCAGAGTCTTTGGAGGATGGCGAGATCATGGCAATAAAGCATCAAATCCTCCCTCTATATGGCGTGCAATTCCATCCTGAATCGATTGGTACAACGGAAGGAAGAAGTGTGATTCGCAATTTTTTAGAGGGTATAAGAGAGGAGTTTTCCTATGAAACAATATCTAGAGAAACTAATTAACCAAGAAAATTTAACAACAGAAGAAATTCAGGTGGTGATGACCTCATGCATTAACGGGGGTGTGTCAGAAGCTGAGATTGCCTCCTTTCTAACAGCATTACGAGTAAAAGGGGAAACGCCAGAGGAAATAGCCGGAATGGTAGAAGTGATTCGTAGCCACTCTACATTTAACGGAACGCGTATTGCTAACGTAATGGACAATTGCGGCACTGGTGGGGATCAGTCTAATAGCTTTAACATTAGTACAACAGCTGCTTTTGTTATTGCAGGAGCTGGTATCCCTGTTGCCAAGCATGGGAACCGGAGTATATCCAGTAAAACAGGCAGTGCCGATGTCTTGGAACACTTAGGGGTTTCTCTCTCTTTTCCCAAGGAGCATGTAGAAGAAATGCTTACGGAAAACAATATTGCTTTTCTATTTGCCCCACATGTTCACGCTGGATTGAAGCCTTTCTCAAAGGTTCGGAAAGACCTTGGCCTTCCTACTGTTTTTAATTTGATCGGACCACTAACAAATCCAGTTCAGCTTGATACACAGCTGCTTGGAGTCTACCGAAGAGATATGCTACCTATGTTGGCAGAAGCTTTGAAGAAACTTGGGCGCCGAAGAGCACTTGTTGTAAACGGCGCAGGCTATATGGATGAAGCTTCTCTTGCAGGCGAAAACCATCTCGTCTTGCTTGAAGAAGGGAATGTAACTTCATTCACCCTTCATCCCGAAGAGGTAGGCCTGCCTGTGGTGCCAAATAAAAAAATACAAGGTGGGAGTGCTGCAGATAACGCGGAAATAACCCAACAAGTTTTACGAGGAATACCTGGTCCTTATTTAGATACGGTTTTACTAAACGCTGGTTTAGGCCTTTATGCAAACGGGGCTGCCGGAACAATTCGTGAGTCTGTGAAGCTTGCAAGAGAAAGTATTCAATCAGGAGCCGCTCTGGAGCGGCTAGAAAATTTGGTCAGCTACAGCAGGAAAATGATCGGCGAGGTGGTCTCATGACAATATTAGAAAAAATAGTGGCGCAAAAGGAAAAAGAAGTATTTGCATTGCTAAATCAAACGTTTGATCAAGAGCATTCTAGAGGGAAAGTAACACCCTTAAGCGAAGCGCTTATTACTTCTAACCAGCTTGGTGTTATTGCGGAAATAAAGCGGTCTTCTCCATCAAAAGGAGCTATTTCCCTGACAGTAGATCCAGTCACTCAAGCGAAGCAATATGAAGCTTATGGTGCAGCAGCCATCTCTGTCCTGACAGACAAGACATTCTTCAATGGGTCAATGGAGGACCTTCAGGCGGTAAGCAATGCTGTGAATCTTCCAGTATTGTGCAAGGATTTCATCATACATCCTGTACAAATTGACCAGGCAAAAGCATCGGGAGCTAGTATCATCCTGCTTATCGTAGCAGCATTGCATGAACAACAACTAAACGATCTATATGACTATGCCAAAAAACTTGATCTTGAAGTGCTCTGTGAGGTACATGATGAAAAAGAGATGGAGATAGCCAACAATCTTAATCCTGATTTAATCGGGATTAATAATCGAAATCTTAAAACCTTTGAAGTAGATCTCCATACAACGGAAGAATTAGCTAGACTTGCTAGGCCCAAATCCATTCTGGTTAGCGAAAGCGGGATAAAAACAAGCGCAGATGCCAAGTTGGCTGCAACAGCTGGCGCGAGGGCCATTCTGGTTGGGGAGACATTGATGCGCTCAAAAGACCTAAAAGGAACTTTTCAAGCATTACGAGTCCCTAAAATAATAGAAGGGAGTAAAGAAAATGCTCGTTAAAATTTGTGGAATCCAGACAGATCACGCTGCAGAGTCTGCGGTAAAGGCGGGAGCGGACTTTATCGGATTTGTTTTCGCAGACAGTAAACGAAGAGTTAATCCAAAGGTTGCTGCTGAGATTGGGACTCACCTCCCCCCTACCATTAAGAAAGTTGGCGTATTTGTAAATGAAACAAAAAAGAAGATAGAGCAGATTGCTGGGGAAGTAAACCTTGATTACATTCAACTACATGGAGATGAACCAGCTTCTCTTGCTAGAGAACTAGCTTACCCAATTATAAAAGCTTTTTCTGTAGGAGATGGCAACGTGGAAGAGATGAAAGACTATCCTTGCGATTATTACTTATTGGACAGTCCTGTAGGAAGATACCGTGGAGGCAATGGCAAATCTTTTGACTGGAGTCTTATTAAAGATCTAGCATTTAAGCCCAACAACTTTCTACTTGCTGGAGGATTGACATCTGAAAACGTAGCACAGGCCATACAAGAGGCAAACCCGTTCGGCGTCGATGTCTCCAGTGGTGTTGAAACACTTGGAAAAAAGGATAGTGAGAAGATAATGAAATTTATTATGAATGCTAAACGGAAGGAAGCGATTAAATGACAACCTATACGGCACCTGACAAAAATGGAAGATATGGTAATTTTGGAGGAAGGTTTGTACCCGAATTGTTAATGCCAGCACTACTTGAATTAGAAGCTGTGTACGAAAAAGCGAAACAGGATCCAGCATTCCAAGAAAGCTTGGACTATTACTTGAAACAATATATTGGCAGAGAAACTCCTCTGTACTTTGCCGAGCACTTAACGCAAAAACTGTCTGGTGCGCAGATTTACTTAAAACGAGAGGATCTAAATCATACTGGCGCCCATAAGATTAATAATACAATTGGCCAGGCCCTGCTGACAAAACGGATGGGGAAACAGAAGGTTGTCGCAGAAACAGGTGCTGGTCAACACGGGGTGGCTACCGCTACTGTATGTGCCTTATTGGATCTTGATTGTATTGTGTTTATGGGAGAAGAAGATATACGCAGGCAAAAACTAAACGTGTTTCGGATGGAATTGCTTGGGGCAGAGGTTCGCAGTGTATCACAGGGAAGCGGTACCCTAAAGGATGCCGTCAATGAAGCTTTACGCTATTGGGTAAATAATGTAGAGGATACCCACTATATCCTCGGTTCCGTTGTTGGTCCACACCCTTTCCCACAAATTGTGCGCGATTTGCAATCAGTCATTGGAAATGAGACCAAACAGCAAATAGTGGAACAAACTGGATCCCTTCCTGATGCAGTCATTGCCTGTGTAGGCGGTGGAAGTAATGCGATGGGAATGTTTTACCCATTTGTTGAGGATGATGGAGTGAAGCTTTACGGTGTAGAGGCTGGCGGAGCTGGCATTGAGACAAAGCAACATGCCGCCACTCTATCAAGTGGGAGTATCGGCATTCTTCATGGCACGATGACACACTTACTTCAGGACGACCACGGACAAATTGAGGAAGCCTTTTCTATCTCGGCCGGTCTAGATTATCCTGGTGTTGGCCCTGAGCATAGTCATTTGCATGCATTAAAGCGCGTGAGCTACACCTCGATTACAGATGAAGAGGCACTAGAAGCTTTTCAAATTTTATCAAGAACAGAAGGAATTATTCCAGCTCTTGAAAGCGCGCATGCTGTTGCCTATGCCCTGAAGCTCGCAACAAAAATGGATCCAAAAGAAAAAATTGTGATATGTCTTTCTGGGCGCGGTGATAAAGATGTGGAGCAAGTGAAAAACACACTGGAGGGAAATTAAATGGGAAAAGCCAACATGGAGAATTATTTTAAGCAAAAGCAATCTAAAGGGGGTAACCTTTTCGTACCTTATATTATGGCAGGTGATGGTGGCTTAGAAGTGTTAAAAGAACGTGTCCTCTTTCTACAAGATTGCGGAGTCGCAGCTATTGAAATCGGCATCCCGTTTTCTGACCCTGTCGCTGACGGTCCTACCATTCAAGCAGCAGGAAAGCGGGCTTTGGAGAATGGCACGACCCTTTCTGGAGTCTTGAAAGCTTTACAGGCATTTAAAGATGAGCGGAAGGTTCCCATCATTTTGATGACATATGTTAACCCTGTGTATCGTTACGGATTAGCCTCCTTTGCGCAGGATAGCGCCACAGCTGGGGTGGATGGTGTTATCGTACCAGACATACCAATCGAGGAGGAGAAGTTTATAGCAGATGAACTGCAAAGCGAATCCCTGGCCTTTATTAGATTGGCAGCTTTGACAAGTACAAAAGATAGACTAATAGAAATTGCCAAGAGATCGGAGGGCTTCTTGTATGCCGTAGCAGTCACAGGTACGACTGGTGCACGTGAAGCATATGGTGATGAGGTAAAAGCTTACTTGGAAATGCTTAAAACAAACAGTTCCGTTCCTGTTTTGGCCGGTTTTGGTGTTTCCACCCCGGAACAGGCTCAGACTTTAAGTAGCTATTGTGATGGGGTTATTGTCGGTAGTACTATCGTTGAGCTATTTCATCGGGGGGATACTGAAAAGATTCAACAGCTGATTCAAGATACCACACATCCAGCAATAATAGGCTAAATATCTTTTCCTTTTTTCTTTGCTAAGGGAAAGATGTTAAAGGACAAAATGAAGGATGTTGCCGATGCACATCCTTCATTATTTCCCACGTCTCTTGAGCGCTTCTTCATATTCCTCTTTGGTCAGCTCCCCTTTTTCATAACGTTCATGCAAAATAGAAAGCGAATCGGTAGTCTTTTGCCTTTTGTTACGACTAAGAATAATAAAGATGACAACGAGAACAATGATAGTAAGAGTAATTCGAACATAAGGTTCCGTGAAAAAACCAAGCATAAAAGCCCTCCTTCTCACTATTACATTGCCCCATAACTGCTCTTTTTACACATTGAACGTGGGTGTATTATTTCTTCAAAATTGGAATCCAGATTTCACTGTAATAATCTTCAAGGTGTGGATCACCATTTGTGTATGCCTCAATCTCTGGCCCACCAGCATGTTCATAACCTGTTGATGGAAACCATTCTGAGAAGATCCGTTCCCACACTTGTTGTATCGCTTTTGGCATGGGCCCTTTCACAGGGAATACAGCCCATGTAGATGCCGGAATCACGCCTTCTTCCCATGTATCCGGCACTTCCATGTTTGATTTCTCTGTACCAATAAAATAGCGGACTTGCTCCTGCTCCTTATCAAAATCCATACAAATCCCCATGATCCCCATCTCTCCAGCGTGTAATGCTAATTCGTCGTCCAATCTATTATTTCTGGACTCTTCCCAGAATGCCGGAACTTCCAATTTGTTTTGGCCATCGACCAGTGATGTCTTGATACTCTTTCCCATTACAGAAAAAGCATCCTTTTCTACGATCTTGTAATTCATTTCTTCATCACCCTTTAATTGAATTTGAAAAGAGAGTTTCGGAAAGGCTTTTAATGGCTGATCATGCTTACGCACAGATGAGGGGCTGAGGCCATGTACCTTGCGAAATGCTTTAGAAAATGATTCCGGTGTTTCATACCCATACTTCATTGCTATATCAATTACTTTCGTATTAGAATGAAGTAACTCCTGGGCCGCTAATGTGAGGCGCCTTTTTCGAATATATTCTCCTACCGTATATCCAGTCAGCATCGTAAACATCCGTTGGTAATGAAACTTGGACATGCAGGCAATCTTAGCAGCGTCCTCCACGTTCAGTACTGTACCTAAATGCTCCGCGATGTACGTTAAACTTTCAGCCATTCGATTTAATGCTTCCATTTCCTTCTTCCCTTTCTATAATCCAATTTAGCACCCATATAAATTGATAGCTGGTCATTCCCTGCTCATTACAGACAGATTTCTATTAATCATTATAGCATCAGCTCTACTTTATAACGCAAAAACTCCGAAGCTTCATGCTCCGGAGCTGTATGCAAAAATTGTTATGAGGTTGTATTGTTGTTAATTGAAGCTTGATTCGCCTATGCTGGTGCTGGTCCGCCCCCAGTAAGTGCGGATGAGTTAGTGATAAGGTTTTGTGGTGTATTGATTGGAATTGGGCCGTTTCGATGCTTGTCGTGAGTATCCAAATCACAGAACTTACCGTCTCTTTCGATTCCTTGACGTACAACCGTAACGTGAGTGCGCAAGATTGCTTTGAAAAGAAGTAAGTTAAGGATTGTTCCCCCATCATCAGTACCGATTAACGGCTGTATAAGCTGTGCTTCGACAACAGGGTCTGTTTCAAAGACTACGTCTCCTGGCCGCGCTCCTGGACAGTGCGTATGCTCTTGGAAGTAGACTCTGATCGGAATGCTAAGTTCCACAACTCCACCTGTTACAATAACATCGATAGTTGCTGGTACGAAACCAAAATTAACTACAGTGTCTTTGAGGACGGTTATTTCCTGCTCGATTCCTGCATAGTTTGGCGTCACCCTGATATTTACCAATCCAGGGATAAGGCCAGTTAACAGTCCAAGAATTCCCGTCAATATTGCATCACCTGCTCCAAACGGTCCTAGAGCTGCTGGAAGAGCAAATTCTGCAGTTTTGTGTGCATCTTTTGAACAGATAACCTTCTCCACTAAAGCACCTTGTGATCTTGGTCTTTCATGACAGCTACAATGATCGCTATGGCATCTGTCACAGCTGCTGCTTGGTGCTAGATCGCGGTCATCATGCCTGTGATGATCATTTTGATTGTCATTATATGCATTATAAAAATTGTTTCTTTTATACATTAATAATCCTCCCTTTGTATATTTTATAGAAGCTTTCTGCCTATTAATTTCTGTGGAAAACTTCCTTACGCTTATATATATATGTCAGCCATCGAATTTTGAATAGATAGATGTACCCGTACATATGCGTATTTTTAGTAGATTAAAAGCATAAGAAAAAAGAAAAGAAAGCTGGTGATCAGCCAGCCTTCCCGTTTCCTATCTAGGGGTAATTTCATGGGCAAATCTTCTACAGGCCTGTATCGATTTATATTATGTTTATGTCAAATGACAGAAAGTGGCTCTGCGAATCCCCCAGGTTATCCACACAAATTAATAATCTTATAGACTATATACTCAATTAGCTAAAAAATGGACGAGTAAACAGGCTAAAACGTGGCGAAAACATACATTAAGTAGTGACATCTTTATCAGAAGGAGAGATAATATGGGCTATTATAGAAACAGCGATATGTTTCAATTTAAGGAATCAAAAGATTGTGTTTGTGATACTGTACAGAACATCGTAAAAGCTCAAAAGGAGGTTCAGGAGGAAGGATGGAATTATTCTATTCGCCAGCTTAAGAAGGGAAACGGTATGGATCCACAATACTCCACTATCCCGTTTATTTTGTATACGAAAGATGATGGCAGTCCTTTTATAGGAAGTGGTATTTTCCAGGCACCTTATCATAGAAATGATACGTTTTTCGGCTGCATCGAAACTCCTGTATTACGTGCAAAACATTTTACAATGGATAGTAATTGCTGTGTAAAAGTAGAACTACTACTTCCTATCTCAAATGGCTGCGAGATTCAACCCTACCCAAAGGATAAACATAGGGTAAGTGCATATTTCCCAGAGGATGAACCTGTCACAGACTTTCTTGCTACAGGGCTCTGTCTCACTTTAGATCTTAAAAAGTTTCTCGGTATCACTTGTTTAGATGCCATTACACCGATCCCTCATGAAGAATTCTTTGCGGAAGAAAGACCTCAAAACCATCATCACATGGAATATTAACGTTAAAATGCTTTACAGACTCAAAAAGAGCCAAGCGGGGTTTAATGACCGCTTGGCTCTTCTATATTTATGCTTTGAAGATTAATTAATATTCTTTTTCTCACTTTGAGAGGTATTTTTCGATTTCGTTTTTTTCTTTTCCTCATCCATCTCTGCATTCAGATCATCCATTGGTATATCATCAACAAATTTCTGATCCTCAAATGAATCAAGCTCTGTTCGCTTTTCCGATTTACGGTTCTTCACTTCATTTTCAGGTGAACGTTCTTCTTTTTTCTTCAAATCCATCACCTCATTTTCCTTTTTTAAATATATTCCTCAGATCAGAAAGCTGTAAACATTAGAACAAAAGGGTATAGTATTAAGACATTCAAAGGGAGAGGTGATTTCCATGAAAGATTTACGGTCACTTGAAGAAATCGATAAATTTATAGATGCGTATGACCTTACTCTACTTTACATTTCAAGGGAAGGCTGTAGTGTTTGCCATGGTTTGCTGCCACAGGTAGAAAGTCTACTTGCAGACTACCCTCGAATTGAGACAGCCCACATAGAAACAAATGAAGTTCCAGATGTCGCTGGGCGATTTAGTATCTTCGCTGTCCCTGTCATTCTCCTATTCGTACAAGGAAAAGAGTACTTACGGGAGGCTCGTATCGTGCATATGGATTTATTCGAAGAAAAACTGACCAAAATATATGAAAATATGGTTGGATAGCGAGCTCTCGCTTTCCAACCATACTGCATTATTTAATATATATATTGTCTATCGAAAAGAATTGATTCACTCCATTTGCACCTTTTTTCTTATAGATGCCCTGGTATAGAGTCTCCCCTGTATTTACGTCCACTATAGTAATAGGCAGTTCTTTACTATCTCCACCCACAATATATAGACGGTCTCCCTTTCCATTCACTATCATATTACCTTGGTCTGCGGAAGGAAAATCTACATTAAATTCGTCCTCTTGTTGGTTTTCTAAATTGTAGCTCATGACCGTTAACCCTTGCTCTGTGCGATGGATAAAGTATATCGTCGAGCCGAGTATAAGCTCATTATACGAATCAGCACTTAAATCTGCAGGAATATCCAGTTCTGTTTTTTCCATAGTAGATAGGTTATAGGCAACATATTCTGTCCCCTTCTCTTCCACCATGTATTCTTCATGTTCTGTTTTCACTTCTTCCATTTCTGTTTTAGCGAACACCACATTCTTTGTTGGCTCTGTTTCTGTACTGGTTGTCACTAAGTTACCTTCATGCCATTTTTTACTATTCATTCCCTCCAAATTCATTAAACTATCCTCACTAATCAATTTCTCACTCGCTAAATCAAAGCGATATACACGGAATTCTGTAGGAGCATCTGTATTTCCTTCATTTCTTGTAAAAATGCTCAACTGTCCATCCTGGACCTGTACATCCATTACATACATGTAACGATAATCTTGCTGATTTGGCACTTTCTGTTCAAAAGTGATCCGTTCATTTTCTCCCTTTTGCAAAACATCTATTTCAAAATTGTGGTCTTTATACCTGCTCTGTCCATCCCATTTTGAATCAACATTCGCATAAGCAAGTAACTGTTCATCCTCATAAAACCCTGCTAAGTCAGAGTTTTTCCCCCGCATAAAACTTCGATGGTCATTTATTAATTGATTTATTTTCGGTTGATAAAATCTTTCAAGGCTCTCAATAAAGGAGTCGTTATTATCAAACTCTAGCTCCCCTGCTGTAATGGTAAACCTTTCATTCCAATAGTTGTCGAAATATCCTCCTGATATCACCATCCCCTTTAATTCCGCCACTTCACCACTGACTGTGTCTAAGGCTAGTTCCAGAGAGTTTTCATTTGCGATTGCCTTTTGAATATAAAACGTACCAATAGCTAAAACAGCAATGATGGTAATCGACAACAGTTTCCAATACTTTTTCATTTTCTTCCCATCCTTCCCTACACCGTAATACGCTTAGTCAATAAATAATTTGCTACCCAGATCGAGGCTGCCGATACAATTAACCCAAGAATAATCTCAAGAACAAGTAATTCCATTGGATATAAATAATTTGTACCTATAATCCCTTCTAGTATAAGAGGAGAAATGAAAATGCCAGTTGCTAATGCAGCATAGATTGCACCGAAAACGATACCTTTTATACGATAGCTCCGTTCAAATAGAATGGCAGTAAATAGTATAAAAATCACCATAATACCTGCTCCATAAACCAGAACAAAATCAATAATTCCAGCCGGCAAAATAATCATTAACTCACGTAAGCCAGACACTACCTCTGTAGGCGCTAAATCAAGTCGGAAATCCCTTGTAACCAACCATTTTAAAAGCACACTCTCTACCGGCAACAACACGATCTGAATTGCCACTAGCCCAAGTACCATTAAAAGGATAGAGGTTGCCTTTGCCAAATAAACATTAATTCTTGCGGTTGGAAGCATCAGCAAGCGATAAATAAAAGTATTTTTGCCAAACCAGTCTCGATACCAGACAAAAAAGATATTAAAGAGTAATGCAATCGCTCCTAGGGCTATTGGTCCAAGGAACCACAATGTTCTTGTTAATACCAATAGACTCATTTCACCATTGTCACTTACGAATTGTGCTGGTGAAAGGTTCTCTTCGAACATGGCATAATTCGCACGTTCCATATAACTGTTAGAAACCACCCACAGCCCCACTAGCTGGGATAAAATCGTTATGCCGATTAGCACACTATACAATTTAAAAAATCGGCCAAGTTCAAAATTAACTAACTTGAAATAGCGCATCATGCTTTATACACCTCTCTCATCACGTCCACGACCGACTTCCCTTCTGATTCGCGAACTTCCTCACTATTAAATTCTTTGAGTACAATTCCTTCATTAAGAAGGACCACCTTATCAATCAGATGTTCAATATCACTAATTTCATGTGTGGTAATAATGACGCCTCGCCCTTCAATTAAGTGACTTGTGAATACATCAGCAATTTGCTCCCTGCTAAAAATATCAATTCCAGAAAACGGTTCATCCATAAGGATATAATCAACGTCGAGTGCTAGGCCAAGTAGTAAATTCACTTTGGCGGTATTCCCTTTTGACAGGCTGGATATCTTATCCTCTTGTTTAAGCTTAAAGAATCCTAATAGCTCTGTGGCTCTATTTTGATTCCAGGAATCATAATAATCGTCCATAAATTCCATTGCTTCAGCGATCGTCATTTGCGGGATCATTGTAATAGCATCTGGAATAAAAGTTATCTTTTCAAAGCTTTGTTTGGTCACCTTTTGACCATCAAGAAGAATTTCTCCACTATTAACTGGAGTTAATGCCATAATTGCATTTAGGATCGTGGTTTTTCCTACCCCATTTATCCCAATTAGACAGGTGATTTCTCCTTTGTTTGCAGTAAAGGAAACGCCGTTTAAGACTTGCTTCCTGCCAAATTTCTTTTTAATATCCTTCACTTCAATCATGTGCGCTTCCTCCTTCTTTATCACTTTGGTGGTCATACTTCTCCTTGACTAACTCTAAAAGCTCATCTACAGGGACATTAATGGAACGAACTGAAGTGACAAATGTATCCACTGCCTCTAAGATAAGTTCTTCTCTTACACGATGAAGTACATCTTCATCTCTCGTAATTTTACTAGGCGAGTTTTTCTCCGTATAAATCAATCCCTGTTCCTCCATTTCCTTATATGCTCGTTGTACGGTATTTGGATTTATTTTTAACTGGCTCGCCAACTCTCTTCTAGAAGAGACCTCCTGACCAGGCTCGAGCGTACCTCTAGCAATTTGCTCTTTAAAATGGCGAACGACCTGTACGTAAACAGGATCTCTGTTGTTAAATTTCACTATCATAGCAGCAGCTCCTATTCGGCTTTCTTCAATCTTTTCCAAAGTGTATTACGCGCATAATACACTAGTCGCAAAAAAACATCTGTATTAATGTATTAATACGCTTGATAAGTGTATTATATGTTTAATACACTTAAGAAGTCAAGAGGATTTTATAATCTTTTAAAAACCCATCTATTCGTAACACCCCAAAGTGTTATCTGTTCTATGATAAAATAATGAAATACCAATAGTAAGAAAAGCTCTTACAGCGCTCCGGGAGATCTTCTAGTTTCTGGCGCTCGTAGCTAGACACTTGCGTACATCTTATACTTACTTAAAAAGGAGTTTAAATAGATTCTATGAAACTTGTATCTTGGAATGTGAATGGCATTCGTGCCTGTGTTAAAAAAGGCTTTATGGATTATTTTAAAGAGGTGGATGCAGATATCTTTTGTTTACAGGAGATTAAGCTTCAAGAAGGGCAGCTTGATCTAGATCTTGAAGGCTATTATCAATACTGGAACTATGCTGAGCGGAAAGGCTATTCTGGAACTGCTGTCTTCACCAAAGAGAAGCCACTGCAGGTTAAATATGGTGTGGGAGATGCTGAAACAGAAGAAGAAGGACGGATTATTACACTCGAATATGCAGAATTTTATTTAGTGAATGTTTATACACCAAATTCTAAACGAGATCTCACCCGTCTCGATTACCGATTAGAATGGGAAGACGAGCTTTTTGCATACTTAAAACTACTTGATGCGGAAAAGCCTGTTGTATATTGCGGTGATCTGAATGTTGCGCACCAGGAGGTCGACCTACGTAACCACAAAACAAATCATGGCAACTCCGGTTTTACAACGGAAGAGCGGGGAAAGATGAGTCGTCTTCTCGATAGTGGTTTCACCGATAGTTTACGTTATTTCCATCCAGAAACGGAAGGGATTTATACATGGTGGTCCTATATGAAAACCATTCGGGAAAGAAATGTCGGCTGGCGGATCGATTATTTCATCGTCTCAAATCGACTAAAAGAGTACCTCCTTCGTTCTGAAGCGCATCCCGACAGACTAGGTAGTGACCATTGCCCCATCATGCTAGAAATGGAACAGCCAAAATCATAAAAGTGAAAAGCTATATAGTGTTAGAGAAGCCGAGAAGATTTGATTTTAATTAATCGATCCACTCGGCTTTTCTTTATAATTTATGGCATTAACCATTTTATCCCGGTGCAACCGTCCGTAAGACTCCCACTTCAAAACATGAAGTGAAACCGTGAAGTTTAAGTGGGAGTAAACGGACGCTATCACCCCGATTCGTTCAACTAACAATCAGTGGGGGAAGAACAAAAAATCCCACTGATTGAAGTTTCACTTTATTGCTTTAAATTTTTAAAGTAATCAATAATTCCTAGTGCGCTTACTTGAAGGTCTAGATTAATTATAATATATACTTCGTCGTCATCTGGGACACCTTTTAAGCGCAAGGCTGTCTGTACTTTAGCTAGGAGTCGCTCTGCAAGGGTATCATATCCCTTCCCTTCTGCCACAACCTGCTCTCCTTCTTCCATGAAGATCTCCAGCCATTCCAATACTTGCTGTAGGGCAAGCTCCGTTTTTTCTGTCATGTTGTAATGCCCGAAGTAAATCCGATCAAGCTCTTTTACCTGCATTCGCTGAATGGATTCCTCCATCTTGTTCGGTTCAAATTGATTTGGAGAAGTGGAGGGCAAGAAAAAGTCAATTTCGCGATTTGCCAACTGCTGATAACGGATACCAGCGGTGTCCCCCGCAAAGATTCCATTACTAATTGGATCATAAATAGCGAGGTGATGCTTTGCATGCCCTGGCGTATCCCAAAATTCAAGCACGCAGTCCGGGCCAATTTCTAATCGCTCTCCTTCTGTTTTTACAAGCAGGCGATCTGCTTCTATTGGCACAATTGGATCAAATAGTTCAGCGAAACTCTCTCCATATACCGCTCTTGCACCGGCAGCTAATCTTTTAGGGTTAATTAAATGCCTCTCTCCTTTTGGATGAACGACTATTTTGGCATTTGGACAATCTCTAATCAATAATCCAGCTCCACCTGCATGGTCTAAATGAATATGTGTCAACACAATGTACGCCACATCTGTTAACTGATAGCCAAGATACTCTAGCCCTTTTTTAATATGTTTTACAGATGGACTTGGCCCAGTTTCGACAATGGTCAGCTTTTCTTCTGCTATGACGTAGGAACCTGTACGTTCTGCTACACCAAGGTCAAACCCATCAATTAAATAGATACGGTTATCAAGTTTCAATGGACTTTTATCCTGCATTTTCATCTCCCCCTGTTTCCTTATTTACACTTATTCACCTATAAACTGATGGCCCTTTAGAAAATCCATTATCTCTTCCATTAACCCTTCTGCGATCGGAAATGCTGGGTCACCATAGATGTGGATATTCTCTCTCCGCTCGGCAGGCGCTTCCTTAAGAACATGGTTCATTTTATCAATCGTTACCATTTCAGCATCTGGTTTTGCTTCTTGTAAAATTGCAGCTTCCTGTTGCTTTACCTGGAGATCATGCTCCCCTTGGATGATTAATGTCGGCATTGATAATTTTGCTAGTTCCTCTGCGGGGGTATATTTCATCCAAGATGCGAGAAATGGTTGGATAGCTGGTCTAAACACAGATTGAAGTTCATTTGACACAGTTGGGGAAGTTTTTCCCTCTTTTAATTCTTCTATAATTGCCTTACTTTCCTCAAGTAGATCTCCGGAAATTTGCTCCTCGAGCTGATCATAGAGCACTTCATCCAGTGAACGGCCAGCTCCAGCAAGGGATATAAGGGCATCAACCGATGATGTTTGCGCTGCCAAAATCCCTGTTAAAGAACCTTGACTATGTCCAATAACCCCAATTTTAGTATAAGATGGATCATTAGCCAATAGGTCTAACCACCCTTGTGCGTCCTGTACAAAGTGATCGTATCTTGTTGATGCTTCCTCTATAACCGCCTGTTGATTCTTACCTGCACCACGTTTGTCATAGCGGACACTCGCAATGCCGTTTTCTGCAAGCTCCTCCGCAAGTAGCTTGAGGCTGTCATTTTTTCCCGGAAACGCTGGTGAATTCCCGTTACGGTCTGTTGGCCCAGAGCCGGGAATGATTAGCATAACAGGATGTGGGTCATCTGATACCGGGGTCTCTAATTCTCCATACAATATCCCATTGTCTGTCTTAATGCTCAAAAATTCTCCTTCTTCCTCATCCTTGGGTTTTTCTTTCTTCTCCCCTTTTACAAGTTCAAATGGAAACTGCTGTCCATTCTGTGTAAATGTTCCTGTCATCTCTTCTCCCTTTATCGTGCCTTCAAAAGTTAGCAGCTGACCTTGTATCTTCATCGTAACTACTACTTTTTGTTCTTTTGTCAACTCAACCGTAGACAGCGGATAATCCGTAACCCCTTGTATCGGAATACTGATTGTTCCGCTTTGCTCGTCTTCCAAATTAATTTCGATAGCTAAAGGCTGATTAGGTATGTTTATCTCTCCGTTCCATTTCCCTTTTAGCGACATTGTTTCATCCCTCTCTTCTCCTTCCTCTGGTGCGCATGCTACAAGGAGAATTAATAGCAGCAATAAACAACCAACTCCACGAAACTGCAAGCAATACCCCTCCCTTTTTTTAAGTAGTACGACTGCATCATAAAAAAAGTTCCTCATAAACTTTTCAACCTAAAAAAAACACTCCACCGGCTAGCGGAAGAGTGTTACTTACCTATATTAATAAATGAATGGTCTTATTACTTGGTTCTTGGACGCCCATTACAGACCTGGTATAAACACAGAGATAAGCCATGGCGCTGCATATAAGGTCATAAATTGCACCCCATAATTCACTCCTCTTCGATGAAGAAATCCTGCAACAAGGGCTACTACAAGCACACCTGCCACATTTACAATACCTGCGTCCATAAATGCAAGCATTATCACAAGTCCAAAAAACAGACCTAGCATTGCCTCATGTGGAACATAACGAAACACAAAGGCACAGATTTGTTGAGCATATTTAATTGTTACATAAAACGTGATGGTAATTGCAACGAAAGCACCTATCACCGTAGCCACAATAAACTCCCCTGTTGATAACATGTGGTGGATATTATTTTCCGGTGTGAATACGGGTGGTGCATTAAATAACGCTCCACCTGGTCCAATTGCAGTTGGGGACAGCGGTAAACCAATCGCAATGAGCGGGATAAGTGTCCCGGATATATACGCTGCATTCGTTAAACCATCCATACTAGAGATTGCACGTGTTGCCTTTTTAACTGGATCCTTGATTCTACTTGTTAGTGTTTCTCCAAGGAATATAGTCATTCCAACTGGACTCATAAAAAATGTTAAAACTCCCAAAACAGACGAGAAGGAAGTCGTGCCTATTTCTTTTCGGTCTAAAATCTTGAATGGGTTCGGAAATCCCTTTTCTGTTTTTGTCTTTTTGAGGACGATTTCCTTTAATCCATAACGCGGGAGCTGTCTCCTCAGCTTACCGCTCAACAGTTCAGCAAGCTTTAAAATCACAGGTCCGATCGTAATACCAAGAAAAAAAGAAGTAAATACGGTAACGTCCTCTGGCACAATTCCTGTTTCCCAATAAGCAATTCTTAATCCCTGTATTAAAAAGGCGAACGGAATGATAGAAAGTAATGATACCCAGCGATTCTTTGACATAAGAGCAAGGAAGATAGCACCACCAAGAAATATTTGATTAGAATACTGGGTAATAACATCCGCTAGCGGGATAATTAAATTGGCCAAAAGCAAGCTCATAGGTACAGCAATAAATGTTCCAATAACAGAACCAGATGCCATTTTCCGGATACTCACTTCAGGCATGCCATGCTTTTTGAGCACCATGGCATGTTCCACCATAGGCGCTGACATCACACCACCAGGAATTCCTGCGATGGCAACCGGTATAGAATCGGTAAGCTTTTTAGCAACGATAGCAGATATAAAAAAGGCTAAAATGACGATAGGCTCAAACCCCGACAATACAAGAACCAATGTGACAGGTGCTAGAACTGCTGTCTCATCTGTTCCTGGCGCAATCCCGATTATGGTATACAATACAGCACCTATAACGGAGGCAGTAATCATTTCTAGTATAAGTGTCAGTTCCATAACTTACTCCTCCCTTTCCTCTGCAAAACGTAGTGTACGCTTTGGTTTAATAACGATGCTGCTGATCACAAAACCTACTACAGCACCAATCAGCCCATATATTAATGGTTTAGGAGGTTCATTTGGTGCAATTAAATAAGCACCAAGTGTTATGACTGTACATATAACAATGCTTAGTACCAGGTCCTTAATATGGACAAGGTCTTCCCACACTTCAATATTGTTCTCACCATCCTGAGGACGGCTCTGCTTCTTATCCATTTCTTACTACTCCTTTAAAAGACGTATGATTTCTCATTATACATGGTAGCCTGCTTTAAATGAAGTACAAGGGTACGTTGTATAAATAAGGAAGAATTGGCCCCTGTTGGTATAAGTAATTTTATTATTTCGAATCCATTTAAGTTGCTTAAACGTATTATAAACACCAAATAAGAAAGGGTTGAAGTTCACGATGAATAATCATGAGATTGACTACAAGCTCCATGGAGATGACATGCAATTTGTGGAGGTTGAGCTTGACCCACAAGAAACAGTTATTGCTGAAGCCGGAAGCCTTATGATGATGGATGATCCAATTAAAATGGAAACAATTTTTGGAGATGGATCATCCAGCCAACAAAGTGGCTTGATGGGGAAATTGCTTGGTGCAGGAAAGCGGGTTATAACAGGTGAAAGTTTATTTATGACTACATTCACAAACGAAGGAACAGGAAAAAGCCATGTATCTTTCGCTTCTCCCTATCCAGGAAAAATTATCCCGATGGACTTAAGCGAATTAGACGGAAAGCTTATTTGTCAGAAGGATGCGTTTTTAGCGGCAGCAAAAGGGGTAACTGTAGGAATTGAATTTCAGAAGAAGGTCGGTGCTGGATTCTTTGGCGGAGAAGGATTTATCATGCAAAAGCTCGAAGGCGATGGGTTGGCATTTGTCCATGCTGGCGGCACCATTCATAAAAGAGAGCTAACAGCAGGTGACTCAATTCGCGTTGATACGGGATGTCTCGTGGCAATGACCGGCAATATCGACTACAACATTGAGTACGTCGGTGGAGTTAAAACAGCCCTGTTCGGAGGAGAAGGTCTTTTTTTTGCTACATTAAGAGGTCCTGGTACTGTGTGGGTTCAATCCCTTCCATTCAGCAGATTGGCTAGTCGGATATTTGCCGCAGCACCAGAGAGAGGCGGCTCAAAAGGTGAAGGAAGCATTGCCGGAGGCTTATTTGATATCCTCGGCGGTGACAGAAACAGATAAAGGGAAACTTCAAACAGTGGGGTTTGGTTTAATCCCACTGTTTGCATGAACCACGTGTTTGACCTTGAAAGTATCGAGCAACTCTCCTGAGAAATTCGTCCTCACACCTCCTGTTTATCTTCGCCTGCTATGATTCAACTGTAATACATATTGCCAGCTATTACATGATAAAAATTCCCATGCAGATGATTCTCCTCCTTGCACATACTAACGAAGTAAGTCTCCTAAAGTGAGGTGACAATCATGGGTAGAGATGAACATAGGAATTCCAAAAATAACTTTCTTGCGCAAACACCTAAGACTCTAAAGGATTCTGATGGGCTGGACATCGAATTCTCCAAAGAACTTGCAGATAAAGAAGATTTAGAGGCACAAGCAAGAAGCAAAGCAGCAGATCACCGCGCAAGAAAGAAATAAGCTTAAAGGATGCAGGGAGACGTTTACCTGCATCCTTTATGCATTTACAGGCTGAACGATCCTACCGAGATTCTTTACCTGGCCTATTTAGAGGTGTAGAATATAGTCATAGAAAGCGAGGTATCGTAGGTGGCAAACAAAAATGTAGACGACTATCTGACAGAAGGCATGTATGGTACTCGACTTCCTAAGGATGCTGAACGAAAACAGTTTCTTGGTACCTTAAGAGAGCGAATTGTAATTGCCTTGACAATAGGTCAAGTGATGACAGATAAGGGTGTAGAAAAACTAGAGGAAGCAATGAAGGAAAATCCTAACTCCACATTGCTCATTAATGGGCAGGTATCTTACCGATTTTTAAAGGAAGAAAAAGATTTAGCTAAAAAATATAATATTACCTATACTACCATCACAAACGAAGAAAGCGACACGGAAATTGGTGCCGTGCTAACGTATGATTACGCTATTGATAAGGAAGAAATTTTTATTGAAGACGAACCAGAAGAACCATCACAGGAAAAAGAGGAACAAGAAACCACGTTCCTTTCAAAAATCAAAAGAATATTTTTGGACTGAAAAAGGCTTCCACAACTGGGAGCCTTTTAATATTGTATTTCTGTTATAAACTGTGAATTAATTTGCATTATTTTGTCGAAATGTGTTTCAAAACTGAATCTTTTGTACTATAATCATTTTAATGTTCGTAAATAAAAAATAAAAACAAACCCCATATATTCCCGATAATATGGTTCGGGAGTCTCTACGAAGTGACCGTAAACCACTTCTCTATGGACGGTGCAGCTTTCATGTGGGAAAAAACCGTTCATTCGTGACCGGTTTTTTCTTTTTTTGTTCACCATTCCATTTTCTGGGGGGAAAAGGAGAAATCAACATGGAAATACTGAAGGATCTTTTAGCAGCAATTAGTGGGGTATTAAATGCCCTGCCACAAGGATTGCTAGCACTCACGTTTGGCTTCGCCTCTGTACCAACGGCTATTGCATTTGTCATTGGTGCATTTGGAAATGCTGTGACAAGTAATGTTGCGGTTATCTCGTATCAGGCAGAAACCATCACCCTCGCCGGGACTTTGGGAAAAAACCTAAGAGAACGCATCTCCATGATATTCTTCGGGGCATTGATTATACTGATTATTGGTTTATTTGGCCTGCTAGAAAGAATTATCGATTGGATTGGCCCTGTTATTACAAACGGGATGATGGCTGGTGTTGGAATCATGCTTGCAAAAGTAGCTTGGGATATGGCAAAAAACGACCGTCTTGTCGGTATTTCTTCTTTTGCCAGTGCACTAATTGTTTATGTAGCTACCAATGACTTAGTCTATACCATCACAATCTCAGTTATTCTTTCAAGTATTATCTATTTTTTCGTGAAAAAGGGAGAAAAAGAGATAAAAGATAATGCACCAAAGGAAAAGCTTGTCCTCCAGAAACTCATTCTTAATCCTATGGTTATTCGCGGAGCTTTAGCAATGGTTTGTCTTAATATCGGAGCTAATATAGCATTTGGGAAAATAAACGGGGACATTGCATCCACGGAGGTTAATGTGGATACCATTACAATTATTAGCAGTCTGGCAGACATGGGGTCAGCCCTATTTGGTGGCGGCCCCGTGGAAGTTGTCATTTCTGCAACTGCTAGCGCACCTCACGCGGTATGGGCTGGTGTAATTATGATGTTACTTATGGCGATAATCCTATTCGTCAAGTTACTCCCGAAAATAGGAAAGTATGTACCAAGTGCATCTATTGTTGGATTTCTATTTGTGCTGGGTGCAATTGTTACATTGCCAGATAATGCCGCTGCTGCCCTCACTGCTGAAAGCGGAGGAGCCACATGGATTGCCGGTGTCACAATGGTTGTTACCGCAATTTCCGACCCATTCCTAGGTATGCTTGCTGGTGTCATCATGCAATTATTATTGGGAATTTTTTAAGGGCACTATTTTCACCCATTGCTTTATATTCCTTAACCAATAGAAAAGGTGGTACATTATGAAAACATATAACCTGAATGTAGCTGGTTTAACAAGGACCCTTCCGATAATTAAGATTACTGACAATCTCAGTATTGCCAGCTTTGTTATCCTTGGTGATACAGCATTAACATCTGCTGCTTCCCCCCTATTAGCTAAAAGGCTACCTGAGGTAGATGTCCTGGTCACTGCAGAAGCGAAGGGGATCCCTTTTGTACATGAGTTGTCTAAGGATCTGGGCATGGACAGCTATGTTGTTGCAAGAAAAAGCACGAAGCCTTATATGCAAGACCCTTTTGTACATAAAGTGGTTTCCATTACGACACAGAAAGAACAAACTCTCTGTTTAGATCGGAAGGATGCAGAGAAGCTTGACGGAAAACGTGTCGCCCTGATTGATGATGTTATTAGTACAGGTGAATCGATGAAAGCTTTAGAAGAGCTTGTGCGTAAAGCAGGTGCCAAAGTGAAAGCACGAGCTGCCATTTTGGCAGAAGGAGACGCTGCAGATCGAGATGATATTATCTTCCTAGAAAAGTTACCATTGTTTGTAAAGTGAATTTTAACTTTTAAAGATAAGGAAGAAGACAACTCAATGTAATTCAAAAACCCTCTTATGCCTAAAACGGATGGTTATCCATTTCCATAAGAGGGTTTTAAAAAACATTATTTTATTTCCTCGGCTTATATTCTGAATGCGCTGCTTTGAAAAAGGATGCACCCATAAGTAGGATAACAATGGAAAATGGGAGTGCAGCGATGATAAGCATATTTTGCAACCCTTGTGTACCTCCGAAATATACAATAATCCCGGCAACAGCTGATTGCATCAGTCCCCACATTATTTTAACCGAATTAGCAGGATTTAACAGTCCGTTTGTGCTTAACATCCCTAAAACAAATGTTGCAGAATCAGCAGAGGTGATAAAGAATATCGCGACAACAAAAAGCGTTATAATCGACATTAATGTACCAAGTGGATACTCCGCCAACACCCCAAAAGTTGAGGTTTCGAGGGACAACGCAGAAATTTCTGCGATTCCGTTTTGTTCTAGATTTAATGCCGAAACTCCAAACACTGCAAAGAAAATAAAACAAACAAGTGCTGGAACTAGCAAGACGCCAAGCATAAATTCTTTTACGGTTCTACCTTTTGATATTCTCGCAATAAAAATACCTACGAATGGTGCCCATGACACCCACCATGCCCAATAGAAAATGGTCCAGGCATTAATCCAGCCCCTATTGTCATTATCTAATGGAGCAAGTCGTAAACTCATATCGAAAAAATCAGAAATATAATTGCCTAATGTGTTTGTAAACATGTTTAGTATGTAAAGTGTTGGTCCAACAATAAATAAGATAAGTAATAGAACAAAAGCAAGCCCCATGTTAATATTACTTAAATATTTTATTCCTCTACCGATTCCCGACCATGCAGACACAATGAAGAGGATGGTAGCAACGATCAATACAATAATTTGCACACTAAATGTATTCGGTGTTCCAAATAGGAAAGAAAGTCCGCCAGTAATTTGACCTGATCCAAAACCAAGTGTAGCCGCTACCCCAATTACTGTTGCCACTACAGCAAGTGTATCAATAAGCTTTCCAGCTATTCCTTCCATTGCTTTTTCTCCAAAAAGCGGAACAAGCGTAGCACTGATAAGCCCCGGAGAATCTCGATGAAATTTAAAGTAGGCTAGTACAAGTGCCACGATTCCATATACCGCCCAGGCATGAACACCCCAGTGGAAGAAGGAGTATTTTAAGCCATCCTTAATTGCCTGCTCGGTACCAGGTTCTGCGCCTGGTGTGGTAAGAAACGCATGCGAAATTGGTTCTGCAGTTGTCCAGAATACAAGACCCATACCCATACCAGCACTAAATAACATTGCAAACCAAGATGGCAAACTGAATTCTGGCTTATCTTTTTCCTTCCCTAGTTTCACCTTACCGTATTTCGAAAATATTAGATAAACACAGAATATCAGCATGAGCATAACAATTAATAAATAATACCAACCAAAATTCACAGATATGAACGTCGTCACTGAACTAGTAAGTGACTCTAATTTTCCCGGGGAAACAGATCCCCAAATTACTACCGCGATACAAATAGCTAGTGCATACCAGAATACATTTGAAACACTCTTCATCCCTTCACCTCTTATATGTATGTATTTTTTATACTCGGTACTTCCAAATTTTAGCTACGTCGCCTTTTCTTCCTGGCTAAAATTTTGCACCTTCCCAACGCTGACCTTTTCTCGTATATTACACTAGCAAACTTTATACCCTTATTTCAATTATTTAAAACACAGCATTTTTGCACTTTTTTGTAGTATTCCCTATTACAGTTGGAATATTTTATCCCGAATAATTAAATGATAAAAGAGAAACGGAGGTGGGATTAGTGAGTCAACCATATCAATGTCCAAACTGTAAAACCAATCGAACAAGGTTTAATATTATTGAACAGCATGCAAAGCCAGTAAAGCTTGATCCCACTACTGGTGACGTAATGCAGGAGTATGCAGCTGATCAGACGGACATCTTCCATATCGACTACAAAGGACCGCAATATAAGATTCAATGCGGGGCATGTGGGCTGATTGAGGATGAACAGAATTACGTTAAGTACGCAGAATACAATAAAAAGTAAGCTTTTAATCGCCACACCTGACAACGATCGGGTGTGGCTTTTTTATTTTACTCCTTAAGAACACATAAAATTTTAACCAAGTAGCCATAACGACAAAGCTAAAATTCTGAAGTACATAAGTATAAAAACATAAATATTCGCTAAAAGATGATCAAATGCAGTTTTCTAACATGCTGCTCAACCATTTCTTCAACTTATGCACTATTAACGTCACGTTACGCAAATAAACATCCAACTATGGTTACTTTTTGTCATACTGTTTACAAAGGATGGTGAGAATAGTGTTAAATCTAAATCATGTAAAAAAGCATTATGGTAAAAATGTGGCTTTAAATGATATCTCTTTAAACTTTTCTAGAGGAAAATGCTATGGTTTGGTCGGTCCAAATGGTGCCGGAAAAACCACATTATTAAAGATCATTTCCTCTATTATTCAGGACTTCGATGGAAGCCTAACATTCACGGAAGCTTCTAGAGCTAACACCAAAGAAATAATCGGTTATATACCACAGAAAATTTGCTTGGAAGAAACCGTTACAGCCTGGGACAATTTATCTTTTTTCGGAAAAATCTATGGAATAAAAGGGCAAACCCTTAAGTTGCGAATTAATGAGGTTTTAAAGGATATTGGTCTAACTGATAAAGCAAAACATAAAGTAAGCACCTATTCAGGTGGAATGAAACGCCGTTTGAACATTGGCTGTGCATTGCTGCATACTCCAGACCTTATTATTATGGATGAGCCGACAGTAGGGATTGACCCTCAATCAAGACGTTATATTTTTAATATGCTTGAAAAATTGAAGAAGCATGGTTGTACGATTATTTATGCTAGCCATTACATGGAAGAAATAGAGCAAATTTGCGATGAAGCAATCTTTATTGATAAAGGGAATATAGCGGAGAATGGCCGTGTGGATGAACTGCTACAGAGATACGCCATCCCTTCTATCTATCTAAAAGGGGAAAATTGTCTTCCTCAAGAAAACGGAGATTTCACTATTTCTCCTAAAAAAGAAGGGCATCTCTTACTAACAGACAGTCCCTTACTGGCAATGGAGCACGTTATTAACCACTGTAAAAAACATGCTGTGCAACCAGAACAGCTAGAACTAAGCCAAGCAAGACTTGAGGATGTATTCTTTTCCCTAACAGGAAGTCAACTGCGTGATTAAATATGCTAAAATGATAGGAGGAATTATATGCGTTCGATTATATCGTTTGAATTGTTAAAGAACCTACAGGACAGAGGTCTGCTATTTTGGATGCTTCTGTTACCCATATTGTTTACGGTGTTATTTATTTCCGTTTTCACTTCCGGAACAGAAGGCGTTGCGAGAGAACAAGTTATCTTATCGATCGTTCCTGGTTATACGGTGATGTTTGTCTTTTTTATTATTATTACGATGATAGCTAACTTTATTAAGGACCGAGAGCTTGGAATGACAGCACGTATTGCAAGCACCCCCCTTCCCGCCTATAAATATTTACTTGGAAAATGGATTCCCTACATGTATATCGTGTTTGTCCAGATTATTGTCTTGCTATTGTTCGGCAAGCTTGTCTATGATATTCCACTGGAGCAACCGCTGTTCTTGTTACTTGTTTCTCTTCTCCTCACCTTTACTGTTACGGGAATTGGATTAGCGCTTTCGCTACTAGTGAAAACAAACAATATGGGGATCGCCATGACGCAAGTTATAGCTCTCGGAGGTGCCGTACTCAGCGGCCTATGGATGCCAATCGACATGATGCCATCTTTCATACAGACCCTCAGTAAATTCTTGCCACAGTATTGGGCCCACCAAGCATTACAGCAAGGGATGGAGGGCTCCATGCAAATCAGCGACATATTGTTACCTGCTTCTATTTTATTCATTTACGGATTCATCGCCTTTACGATCGCCATTTTACGCTACCCTGCTTTTTTAAAGATGGCAAGGGGGTAAAGAAATCGAAATCGGGGGATAACTATGAGATTGAATATAGATATAGATGAAAATTATGAAGAAACTTCTGTCACCATTCAAGCAAAGGAATGGTCTGAGGAGCTTGAGGAAATAGCTGCCGTTATAAAAAAACGAAAGCAGCGCCGGTTATTTGGTATGGACGAGGAGCAAACCGTTCTTCTAAACCCACCTGATATTGACTATATCTATGCACAGAAAAGAAAGGTTTTTGCTGTAATTAAAGATCGAGAATTAGAGATTCGTATGAAATTATACGAAATCGAAGAAATACTAATTCCTTATCAGTTTATGCGCTTTTCTAAATCCGTTATAGGCAATCTGGGTAGGATTGAACGGTTTGAATTATCTTTTAATGGAAATCTATGTGTCTACTTTCAATCAGACAATAAAGAATATATTACGAGAAAATATGTGAAACCAATAAAGGACCAGTTAATGAAAGGAGGGCAATAGGGATGATTCTTGAAATCACAAAGCGTTCAATGATTGGCATTGCATTCGGTGGAATCTTTACCTTTATTGCCTTGACGATCATGAAGTTGAACAACATGGAGTCTACTGTTTCCGAGATTTGGATGCACATGGGGGCTAGTATGTTACTCGGAATATATTATGGTTTATCATCCTATATTTTTAGTGATGGTGAAGGAAGTTATTTAAAACAAACAACCATTCATTTTTGCTTATCTCTAACCGTCTACTTTATTATTGCCTTCACTGTAGGCTGGGTACCATTAAATTGGCTGGCAGCTTTGCTGAGCTTTATTATCTTTGTCATCATCTATTCTTTTGTGTGGTTTGGTTACTACTCGTATTATAAAAAAGTAGAAAGCTCCATGAATGAGCATCTAAATAAAAAGGAATAAATCGATAAGCAGACTGATCTTTGTTACACTTAAGTAGAATGGAGGGAAACAAATGCGACTACAAAACAAAAAAGTTATTGCACTCGTTGAACAAGATTTTGAAGACTTGGAGCTTTGGTATCCCATTCTGCGTCTACAGGAAGAAGGCGCCCAAGTTGATTTAGTAGGCAAGGAATCTGGCAAAACCTATATCGGGAAATATGGTGTACCTGCTGAGTCTGCCTATTCTTTTGAGGATATAAATGCAGATGATTACGACGCTATTCTTGTTCCTGGAGGATGGGCACCGGATAAATTACGCCGCTATCCTGAGGTACTAGAAATGGTAACTGCAATGGATAAAGCGAAAAAGCCAATTGGACAAATTTGTCATGCTGGCTGGGTTCTTATTTCCGCCAATATCCTATCAGGAAAGAACGTGACCAGTACACCTGGGATTAAAGATGATATGACGAATGCTGGGGCCACATGGAGTGACGAAGCGGTAGTCACTGATGGACACATCATTTCTAGCCGCCGTCCGCCTGACTTACCTCCATATGTAAAAGCTTTCGCTGATAAATTAGCAGAATAAGCACAAAACCATTATCGGTCTTAAACACGAAGCTCACGAGTTACTTTGTGAGCTTTTGTTTCTTTACACTTAGAAAACGTTTTCATATAATAAAGTCAATAGAGACATATTGGGAGGGGTACAATGAGCGCAATTGAGGAAGGAACCCTATTATGGGAGCCACAGGATAATCAGATAGAAAAGGCAGCTGTCACGACTTATATGAACTGGCTTCGCAAACATAAAAAACTGGACTTTCATGACTACCATGCTCTCTGGAAATGGTCGGTAGACGAAACAGAAGATTTCTGGGAGAGTCTTTGGACATATTTTCAGATAAAATCCTCCACACCATATCAATCCGTATTAAGTTCTCATAAAATGCCAGGGGCTAAATGGTTTACAGGATCATCTATTAATTATGCGCAACATATTTTTAACGAGCGAAAAAATGATGCAGTTGCCATTCTGCACTCCTCAGAAAACCGCTCCACTGCGTCCATCACTTGGGGTGAGCTTGAACGTGATACAAGAGCTTTTCAGCAAACATTGAGAAGCTCTGGAATTAAAAAGGGAGACCGCGTCGTCGCCTATGTACCCAATATCTATGAATCTGTCGTAGCATTTTTGGCCACCTCAAGCCTTGGTGCTATTTGGTCAAGTGCTTCCCCCGACTTTGGGACAGAAAGTGTAATGGACCGATTTCAGCAGATTGAACCTAAGGTTATGATTACCGTAGATGGCTATAGGTATAACGGAAAAGAATTCAATCGTTTAGAAGTGGTGGAGAATTTACAGCGAGCACTGCCAACCCTTGAAACAACCATAACGATTCCCTATCTTAACAAGACAGCTGACATGTCCAAGCTAAAAAACAGCATACCGTGGAAAAAAGCCATTACGCTTGATGAATCCCTTCCTTTTACCTTTGAACAAGTAGAGTTTAATGATCCATTATGGATCTTGTTTTCCTCTGGCACAACAGGAAAACCAAAGCCAATTGTACAAAGCCAGGGAGGCATTTTGCTAGAGCACTTGAAAGCTATGACCTTTCATATGGATTTATCAGAAGACGATCGATTCTTTTGGTATACCACCACAGGCTGGATGATGTGGAATTTTCTCATTGGCGGATTACTTGTCGGCTCTACCATCGTTCTTTATGACGGAAGTCCAACATTCCCGGATAAAAAAAGTTTATGGAAATTTGCTGAGGATACAAAGACTACCGTGTTTGGAACTAGCGCAAGCTTTATTACCACATGCATGAAAGAAGGCATGCAACCTGGTAAGGATTACGACCTTAGGCATTTAAAAAATATTAGCTCAACAGGGTCCCCGTTACCTCCCGAGGGTTTTCAATGGTGCTATGAAAATGTGAAAAAAGACCTTTGGATTTCCTCCGTAAGTGGTGGCACCGATGTATGTACTGCTTTTATATTAGGTGTGCCTATCCTTCCTGTATACGCAGGAGAGTTGCAGTGCCGGGGTCTTGGTGCTCGAATAGAGAGTTTTGATGAACAAGGAGAAGCCCTCATTGATGAGGTAGGTGAATTGGTTTTAACTGCCCCATTTCCATCAATGCCTGTTTTCTTCTGGAATGATGAAAAGAACAGCCGTCTAAAAGACAGTTATTTTGACGTCTTTCCAGGCATTTGGTGCCACGGAGACTATTTGAAGATTACAGATCGACATACCTGTGTTATTTACGGGAGATCTGATGCTACCATTAACCGTGGCGGCATTCGAATCGGGACAAGTGAAATATACCGTGCAGTCGATCAAATTGAGGAGGTTGCTGATAGCTTAATCGTGGATATTCCATTAACTAACGGAGATTCCTCCACCCCACTATTTGTAGTAATGAGAGATGGGGTTGAGTTGACTGAAGCAATTCAGCAGAAGATTAAGAAACAAATTCGTACACATTGCTCACCAAGACATACGCCTACAGCCATCCATCAAGTTCCAGACTTACCTAAAACATTAAATGGTAAAAAGCTAGAAATACCGGTTAAGAAGATTCTAATGGGCAAGCCTGTGGACCAAGTAGTAAACAAAGGTTCCTTAAGCAATCAAGCCGCATTGGACTTCTTTATTGAGTTTACCGATCAAGGTAAAATGAAAGATATACAGAGCTAACAGACTTTGAATGACCCCCACTTAACGAACGTTTGAAGTGGGGGATTCCTAAGAACACCTTCGCAACCGAAAGTTATGTTATTAGGCTATCCCTGCGCTCCCGCAGTTAGAAGTCGTAACGCCTCGTTTTTAAGATTCAAGCTTGCGTTCTTGTCCCGGTCATGATGTGCGTTGCAATGGGGACAAACCCATTGGCGCAACCCGAGATTTTTAACGGCTTTATTTTGATAGCCACAATCTGGTGTGGAGCAAAGCTGACTAGACGGAAAATTTCTGGCAACGGTTATCACGCGCTTCCCATACCAAGCCGCTTTGTATTCCAGCATCTGTCGAAATTGGGACCAGCTCACTTCGCTGATGGCTTTTGCCAATTTATGATTTTTCAGCATGTTGGACACATGCAAGTCTTCGATACCGATCATGTCGTGGTTTTTGACAATAGCAGTAGAAATTTTATGCAGGTAATCCTGCCGTGCATTGCTGATACGCTCATGGAGACGCGCTACTTTACGCTTTTGCTTTTGATAGTTCTTGGCGTCCTGTAAGGGTCGTTTTTGCTTTATCGCCAGTTCTTTACGCCGGGATAGAATACGCTGTTCTTTTGCCAATCGGGACGCTAATGTACGAAAATGTTTCGGATTTTTATATACTGTTCCATCCGAAAGAACGGCAAAATCTTTGAGTCCAACGTCGATTCCAACAGCAGTACCTGTTTTGGCTAACGGTTTTACTTCTGTTTCAACTAAAACCGAAACAAAATATTTGCCACTTGGATTGCGCCTTATCGTAGCGCTTAGGATACGTCCGTCAATTTCCCGGCTCTTGGCGAATCTGACAAGACCTAATTTGGGCAATTTTAGTTTGTTCCCCACAACCGCAATATTATGATTGGTATACTTCGTCGTATAAGACTGAACAGGGTTTTTCTTTGACTTAAACCGTGGCGCTTTATTTTGTTTTTTAAAAAAGCGGTTATAAGAATCAGCCAAGTGTTTAAGCGCTGACTGCATGGCTATGCTATCCACTTCTTTTAGCCACACCAATTGCTTTTTGATTTGTGTCAGCTGGGCGGAACAAGCCTTGTATGTCAAGCCTTTTCCCGTCTTCGTGTAAGCTTCATTCCATTGATTCAGAAAATGATTGAACACAAAACGGGAGCAACCAATCGTCTTCGCAATGAAGACTTCTTGTGGTGCATTTGGATAGATTCGAAACTTATAGGCTTTGTGAATAGACATATTTATCACAACTTTCTTATGTGAATATTGCATCTATCATAGCAGAAAAACACGCACAAATGTTCGTTATTTGTATTTAATACATGAAAACCAGACAATTCATCTCCACCCTAGCTAAGCTTGAGGATGGAGTCTTCTTGTCTAAAACCGATAAATTGCACTATTAATTCCCATGAAAAACAAAATAGCCGGCTGATCTCGAATTTGTTTATATTAAATTCACATGATCAAACGGCTATTTTTTTAAAAAAAGGTAGCAATCTAGAATTCAAAGGTTGTGTTTTCATCAAGTTGCATAAGAAATGCTTTAGCTAGATCCTTTGTAGCTTCAAGATCTTGCATGCTAACAACTTCCACAGGCGAGTGTGTATACCTAGACGGAATGGAAAGCACCCCTGTTGGAATTCCTTTATCCGCCAACGCAATGGCGCCCCCATCTGTTCCGATACCAGGAAAAACCTCTAATTGATAAGCGATAGCATGTTTCTTTGCAAGTTCAAGCAATTTTTCCTTCATCGTACGTTGCACAATGAGACTAAAATCCATTACCTTGATCCCAGTGCCTGCTCCTAACTCTAAGCTTTGATCCATTATATCTTCAGGTGTATCACTGACAGCAGTGGTATCAATCGCAATGGCAGCATCCACCTCCAGCTTATTGATTGCCGCCTGGGCTCCACGCAATCCTACCTCTTCTTGAACAGTAAAAAGAAATGTCACTTCCCCAGCAAATTCTTCGTCCTGTAGATCATTAAGTATAGATAACAGCACTGCACAACCTGATCTATCATCCAATGATTTACCACGAACCAGTTTATGAGATTCTGGTCCCACCATTTTCAAGTTAGGAGCATATGTAACAGGTGTACCTACCTCAATGCCCATCTCAATAGCTTCTTGCTTGGAACGAGCTCCAATGTCTATGTATAATTGCGCATGACGTCTTACTTTTGTCGGGTCTTCAAACTTCACAAAATGAGCAGATAAAGTTCCAATAACCCCATCAATTTCAATGTCTCTTCCTAACACTTTTACTTCTTGCGCAAGTAGGATACGATCATCATGACCACCCAGTTTTTCGAAGCGCAGAAACCCATTCTCTTCAATCTTCTTAACAATAAATCCTACCTCATCCATATGTGCAGTAAGTAGCACCTTAGGTCCAGTCTTTGTTCCATTTTTTCGAACGATAACATTCCCTAACCCGTCTATTTCAACATGATCAGCTTTACCTTTTACATAGTCCTTTATATAATAAGCTACATTTTGTTCGTGGCCACATGGTCCACTTAATTCTGTTAACCTTCTTAACAATTTTTCCAACTTTGCACACTCCTTATTTTCCAAACAATCGAATTATTTTCATTATAACCATTTACTTCGTGTTTAGAAAGAACAAAGGCGGAAGCGCCCGTTCAGCAACGTATAAGCTGGAGCACTTCGCAATGAGATAAAGGAAACACGGTGAGGTACGAATCGATGTTGACTTTCACCACAAGGGTATAAGGGAGACTAGGCCTCTGGTTTACCCCAGTCGACAAGTCTGCTTTATCGTAGTGGAGAAGTGTGAAGCTTTCTAGTTGCTGGGCGCTGGAGCCGGACGTGGCTGTTCAAGTATACTAAGTTAACCACACCTAAATGAAATTTATAGTTTCCTATACTATAAAAAAGCCCTGCCACTTGGTATGACAGGACCTCTTATCAAACGACTTTCTTTTGTGTTGCAAGGCTTGTAGCAATATAGACAAAGAAGGATACAACGATTGGCATTACCACTGAATGTAATCCAAAAGGCTGCGGGAAGAAGGAATCGGATAAAATGTATAATCCTACACCAGCTATCATTGAACTTAATGCACCATACTTATTCCCCTTCTCCCAGTATAATCCGAGAACAATTGGCCATATAAAGGCTGCTTCTAATCCACCAAAGGCAAATAAATTTAACCAGATAATTAAATCAGGTGGGTTGAGTGCCATGATGAATACGATAGCACCAAGAAGCGCCGTAACTGCTATACTTAAGCGTTTAACACGCGTATCAGAGGCTTTTGGTTCCACATAGTTTAAATATACATCTTTTACTATTGTTGAACTAACAAGCAATAGCAAGGAATCTACTGTCGACATAATAGCTGCCATTGGTGCAGCTAATACGATCCCCGCTAGCCAATTTGGCATAACTTCAAGCGCAATAAGTGGCATCACACGGTCACCCACTTCAATCCCTGGTAAAATAGGACGGGCGAACACACCAATTAAATGCATGTTCAACATGATCACACCTACCACAATAGTCCCTATAATGATAGCTCTGTGCATAGATTGAGAGCTTTTATAGGACATTGCTCTAATTGCAATTTGCGGCAAGGCAACCACTCCAACCCCAACCAGTATCCAAAAGGACGATACATAAGTCGGTGTAAGCGTGCCTTCCGACCCAAATGGAGTGATCAGATTAGGGTTCTCTGCTGTTAAATCTGCAATAATTGCCGGAATACCTCCCCCAGCAATAATTACGGCGACAAGCAATATTAACGTACCGACAAACATGACACTACCTTGAATTGCGTCGGTTAAGGCGACAGCTCGAAAGCCCCCTACTGTAACGTAAATTAGTACAGAAACAGCAAATATGAACAATGCGGTGGTATATTCAATTCCAATAAGTGATTCTATTAATCTAGCGCCACCGATCCACTGTGCTGCCATTGCCGAGAATAGAAAAACGATAATACTGACTGCAGATAGGATGACAACCCATTTTGACCGGTATCTCTCCTTTAGGAAATCTACCATTGTTAAAGCATTATAGCGACGTGTAACAATAGCAAACTTCTTCCCGAGCACCATTAGTACAAAATAACCTGTTGCCACTTGCGACATGGCTAGCAAAACCCACCCCAAACCTTGGTTGTAAGCAGTCCCAGGCCCTCCAATAAAACTACTTGCACTTCCGTAAGTAGCTGTCATTGTCATAGCGAGTACAAATCCTCCGAGACTCCTGCCTCCGAGAAAATAATCCTGTGCAAAACTAGTAGATTTTTTCAAGTATCCGCCAGACCATATTCCTACACAAAAAATGATTACCAAAAAGAGGATTAAAGGTATTAGAGATTCCCAATTCATTTTTCTTCCATCTCCTCATCAAATGGAATCGCAACAAAAAACTTTTTCACAACAATCGTCACCAATATTGCCATGACGATAAATCCTAAGACACAGCTATAAAAAAACCATGCCGGCAAACCTAACACGTATGTATAATCTTGTGGGTCCTTACTTCCAAATCCATAAGCAAATGCAAACCACCAGACGAAATTAAATATTACTAATCCTACCCCAATCCATGCTTCGCGGTTCGCGATCTTAACATGTTCTTTTTTCATCGTAAGACTCACCCCTTTTTGTTATTGAAAGGATAATGAGACGACCTCCCTTTATTTATTTCTATAGTCTAACAAAACTATATCGTTTCCCCTCCCCGTTGTAAACAGGAAAAAATCCAGCAGGTGAATACCTGCTGGATCATGGTTTTCTAATTTATTAACGAACACCTTTCATATAGCGCTGAATTCTTGGAGATGCCATAAATAGTAGCAGTCCTAGAAGAATAGCCACACCACCGATGACGCCAAAATAGACTATTTCTGTTTCTGGTTTATACAATTTCACAATCTGTGCATTAATAGCTTGCGCTGAGGCGTTGGAAAGGAACCAAAGGCTCATTGTTTGTGCTGAGAATGCTTCAGGCGCTAGCTTCGTTGTAGCTGACAGGCCAACAGGTGAAAGACATAGCTCCCCTATTACAACGAGTAAGAAGCTGAGTACTAACCAAATAGGATTTACTAATGTTTCTGTTCCGTTCATAGCTGCAGGGACAATCATCACAAGGAAGGAAAGACCTGCAAACACTAAACCATAAGAAAATTTCTTGGTAGTTGTTGGCTGCCGCTCACCCATTTTAACCCATATATTTGCAAAAATCGGAGCAAGCATAACGATGAATAGCGGATTCAATGACTGGAACCATGATGAATGCAACTCAAACCCAAACAAACTTAGTTCTGTACGTTTATCTGCATACTCTGCAAGGATAATGGAACCTTGTTCTTGAATAGCCCAAAACATGATCGCTGCAATAAACAATGGGATGTAGGCAAGGATTCTTGATTTTTCATCCGCATTTGTTTTTGGACTACGGTACATCACAATAAAGTAGGCTGTTGGTATTAGAATACCTAAAATACTAACAAGATAAGTGAAACGGTTAATCGTTAAGATACCTGCTGGAATAGTAATGGCCGCTAAAATCACAATAACCACGGCGCTTATACCAATTCGGGTAAATACCTTTTTCTTTTCATTGGCTTCTAATGGATTTGGTACATAGGTTCCTGCAAGTCCAAGATATTTTTTACGGGTAGCCATGTAAACAATCAAACCTACTAGCATTCCGACTGCCGCTAAACCGAACCCTAGATGATAGTTGTATTCTTGACCGATTGTTCCGACAATAAGCGGTGCAAGCAGTCCACCCATGTTAATACCCATGTAGAAGATACTAAATCCAGAATCACGGCGTACATCTTGTGGGCTGTACATATCTCCCACAATATTCGAAACATTTGGTTTTAGTAAACCTGTACCAATAACGATAAGGAACATAGAGATGAATAAGGCTGTCGTACCAGCTGGAAGCGCAAGTACAATATGCCCTGCCATAATAAGTACACCACCATAAAACACAGTACGTTGCGTACCAAGCAACCTATCCGCAATCCATCCACCAATAATCCCTGACATGTATACGAGAGAACCGTAGATGGCCATAATAGATTTTGCTGTGCCATCATCTATGCCCAGCCCTCCATCAGCAATTTCGGTATACATATAAAATAATAGTAGTGCCCGCATCCCATAATAAGAGAAACGTTCCCAAAATTCTGTGAAGAAAAGGGTGAATAGCCCTTTAGGTTGTCCAAAAAATCCCCGTTGAGGAACACTTTGGACGATTTGTTCCTTACTAAGTTTTTTCATGATGAAATTCTCCTCTATTTTAGAATAAACTGATAATTATTGTTTAAGACAAAAACTATCTTACTCCTCCAGAGGTTATACGTCAAACGTCAAAAAATACCAAAAATAGAGACTCTGAAAATCAAGAGTCTCTATTGGTTGTTTTCATCGTAATCTTTAGCTTTCTTTCAACACATTTCTTTTTCGAATATACACGAATAAACCAGCACCCGTACCCATTACTAGTAGAACTAGTCCGGCAATCAGTAGGTTGTAAATATCTGTTGCTGTTTGAGGAAGAAGACTTCCACCCTTGCTACTATCGTTTCCAGGAGGCGTCTTGCCTGAATCATTTCCTGGGGTATTTGTACCATCACCGTTTTCTTGATTGTCATTTGAGTCATCATTCGCATCATCCCCTGGTGTTTGAGGATCCTCATTTGGATCTTCTTCACCTGGATTATCTGTGGCTAAAGAAATTCTGCCCTCTGCCTTATATTCAAATGGATTTTCTTTCGTGCTTTCTAAACTACGAACAAAATCAACCGTTGCATCTAGGTCTGTTGGCCCCATAACCGGATTTTGTCCTAGCTCACTAATCGGACGGTGCTTATCACTCAATGATGTACCCATATAATTATTTACTGTAAGCGTAAATGTTTCCTCCGGGTCAATTTCTGAACCGTCCGGGTATGTTACATCAACCACTGTATTTGTTTCTTGATCCCATGTGTAATGGAAACCACTAATACTATAATCTGGACCGTATTCTGGCGAAAGTTGTGCTTGAATGATTGGAGCCAAATCAGCGCCCTTTATTTCCAACGTCATAAGTGTGTTACCAAAAGGCTGAATGTTGTATAGGTCTCCCCAAGTCACTTCACCTGCTAGTAGATCATCACGAATTCCTCCACCATTCATCATGGCAAAGTCACTCTCCATTGCAGCATTCATCCCATCCGCGATTAAATTCCCTAACCCATGGTCCCCATCATTTGTATAATCACCTGTAAGGTCTGTTGCATTATAACCTATCACTTCTCCCATGATCGGTGCAATTTGTTCACTATATTTGTCTAAGATAGCCGTTACAGCTGGGTCTGGAGTATAGTTATTCTGGTTTACAAAGACAACTTCTGCTTCTTTCTCAACAATGTCACCTGTCGAGCGATCAATCTCCAAATCAACATCTGCAAATGCCTTTCCATACTCGGAAGCTTGAACAATTAGTTTATCATCCACTACCCCATCTACTACTTGATGATTATGTGCAGCAAAGATAACATCAACTGCGTCATCTACTTCTCTTGCCAGATCTGCTGCTTCACCTGAGGCACCATCACCATCCTGATCTGCAGGAATATGTGCTAATACAACAATTGCTTCTACCCCTTCTGCCTGGAGATCTGCTACCGCGTTATCTACTGCAGTAGCTTCATCGGTAAATTCAATATCCTGAATTCCAGCCGGCATTACCATATCTGCCGATGCTTGGGTGTTCACACCGATAAAACCGATCTTCTCACCGTCTACTTCTTCAATATAGTAAGGATCCAGTACTGTCTCTCCACCGTCCTTATACACACAATTTGCACAAAGGTTCGGGAAGTTCATGCCATCGTATCCTTCTGTTCCAAGACCTTCCGGATGCTCTCCGCCATTTACCATACGTAGTAGCTCGTCTGTACCTTCATCAAATTCATGATTTCCTACAGTTCCTACATCAAATCCCATTTCTTCCATAATTTCCACGGTCGGTTCATCCTGTAGCAAACCAGAAACAGGTGAACTTCCACCAATCATATCTCCTGCATGTACTAACAGCGTATTTGGATTTTCTTGCGCACGTTCTTTCATAGCTGCTGCAGTGTAATCCATTCTTCCATACATATTAAATATGCCATCCCCATCTGGGTCTAGCTCGTACTGCTGGTCTATTTTTCCGTGAAGGTCATTCATGCTTAACAATTGCACGTGTAGATTATCTTCATTCGGTTCTTCTTCTCCAGCAGGCGTATAGCCATAGCCCTCTGCTTCTGATTCACTTGAGAAGAATACTCGGTATTCAACAGGGACATCAGCCCACTTTTCTGGCACGACGTACTTATCTGTATTGGAGTTCCCTACATATCTTAGAAAACCTTTTTCGTCGTCATTAGCACGGAAGGCAAACGGAAGCTCAAGTAATGGATCCTCTGGATTCCAAATGCCTAATCCTGCATCCTTCGCTTCTTTTACCGCATTCTGGTATATTGGGTACGCTTCTTCATTAAATGGTGGGATAAAGTAAGTAGAAGCGTAGCCTTCTTCCACCATTTTAAGATTAACATTCGTACCATCTTCTGTGATAACCTCTGCAAGCAAACGTCCGTAATCATCTGTTGCTTCTTCACCAACTTTAATTGTAACCGTATCGCCAGGCTCAATTAATGTCTTCATGTATGCTGTTGCTGCATCCCCGTGTTTCTTTTGGTTTTCATTAATTTCATTACGTGTTGGATCATCATTATGAGCGGCATATGTTTCTGGTGTATCCATGTTTAAAAATCGCACTCTGTCCCCACCAAGAACCGTCTCATTAATACGAATTGTATCTCCATCCGTAACATAATCTACTGTTGCCTCATACTCTCCAGCTGCAGAAGGAGGCTCAGGCTGGTTCTCCGCTAATACGAAATCATCTTGTTCTGTTGGGATAAGCTGGTAGCTATTGTATTGACTCACAATCGCTGTAACGTTATACCATTTGCCTTCTTCTATTTGCGAGACATCTAGAGCATTCTCCATTACGCGCAATGTAGTCGAATTCAAGTCCTCGTCTATAAACGAAATATTGTACCCGCCACCCGCTGGAGAACCTGGTATGGATGAGATATAACCATTCACTTGAACAAGTTCCCCTTCAAAAGCCTCTGCATCATCACCCTGAAGCTCTTTTATGGAAAGCGACTGTGCATTAGGTATTGCTTGTCCTTCTGCAATGATATCAATTGTATCTGGTAAAACTTCCTTTAAACCGTTATAAGTATCTAATTCCCCAATTACTTTAACTCTTGTTCCTTTTTCCAACTCTTCTAAATCGCCTTGTTCGTATTTAAATATGTTGATTCCGCCTGTTTCATCTTGAATGTATGTATTAAACTGGTTGCCATTACTAACGGAATTAGAATTTACTGTAATAACTCCTTCTACTTCCACCCGCGTTCCATCACTTAATCCTCTAGCATCTGCAACGGAAACTGTTTGTGGATTCTCAGGGTCTGTTGGCGGGTCTTCTGGATCTGTTGGTGGATTTGGGTTTTCTCCGTTTCTAGTATGGCTACCCAATGAAGAGAAGGTATCTTTTTCATATACTTCCCAATCCTCAACATTATAGGTGGTAGATGGTGATGCGATTGATTGATGACGTACTAGTGTCTGGTCTTTACCGAAATCTGCATCAATTCCAATTTCTCCAACTACGTCAATTACTTCTTCATCCTTTAAAAGAGCGACAGCATCGTCACCGTTAAAATTGACAACAGAGGAATTTGTAAGGTCAGCTTCAGCCAGGATTTCACTTACAGCTTCAGCGTGCGCTATCACGTATACCTCACCACTCTCTAATGTTGCATCTAAGTTGAGAGTATTACCAGCAGTATTCCCCCCATTGCTATACAATGCGAGTTGATAGTTTGCTAGATTAACATCAGCTCCCGTACCGTTATAAAGTTCGATGGCTTTGTTATATGAACTACCTTCTACGTACTCTGAAATAAGTAAATCATCTGTGGTTGTCTCTGCTGCCGCAACGTTAATAATTGGTACAAAATTTGTAAAAATTAACGCGAAGATGAGCAAAACAGAGAAAGACTTTTTCTTAAACAGATTTTGCATGAAGACCCTCCAGTAAACTTAGTATTATGCCATAAGATGACACATTTCTAATATGGCATAACACTTTGTAATAATCTATCGCATTTTAGTTAAGTTTATGTAAATTCAGAACTATTGAACTATAAATAACGAAAAACAGTTCTAAGTTACCAATAAAAACATCCCCTGTGCTATGACTTATTTTTGTACTTGAAAAATAGTTTAGAACAAAGTATAATATTTACTTGTCCGGGGCATTAGCTCAGCTGGGAGAGCGCTTCGCTGGCAGCGAAGAGGTCAGCGGTTCGAGCCCGCTATGCTCCATAATAGAAAAGGTAAAAGGTCGGCAGAAATTCTGCTGGCCTTTTTTCTATGCTCTGGCACGTGTAGAAAATAACAAGTAATGTTTTAAAAGGGGAACGGAGATAAATTACGGTAGGAAGGATTCCCAGCTTTTTTGTCGAATGTAGCTAGTAAGAACAAGAGGGGGATCTACAGATGAAGCAGCTAAAAAAAGATAATATCGTGGAAGATTTTCATGGAACAAAGGTTAGTGATCCATACCGTTGGTTAGAGGATCCTGATTCAACTGACTCAATTGAATGGAGTAAGCAACTTGGGAGAGAGTGTACAGATTACTTCACGACGGCAACTAGTCAGCATACTGACAAGGAGAAACTAGAAGCACTCTTTCACTACACAAAACATTTTGTGCCAAAAAAAGTAAAAGGAACCCTTTTTTATCAACGTAATGAAGGGTTACAAAATCAAGCTGTTTTATATAAAGAGAAAAATGGACAGGAATCCATCGTTATTGATCCGAATAGCCTGAGCGAGGATGGAACAGTAGCGATGACCAATTATGCCATCAGTTACTCAGGGCAATATATAAGCTATGCTACATCAACTCATGGAAGTGACTGGCAAGAAATACATGCCATTGATGTAGCAAACAATGAAAATCTGGAGGATCACATTCAGCATGTGAAGTTCTCGAGCATTGCCTGGTCTCCTGATGATAGTGGATTTTATTACAGCCGGTTCCCAGAGCCGGGCACAGTCTCCCCAGAGGATGAGAGTAATTTTAACACTGTATATTTCCATAAGCTAAGGACTAAACAACAAGATGACATCCTTGTACATGATCAGCCAGAAGATAAGGAACTAATGTTTTCTGCATTTATTAGCGATGATAAGAAATATATTGGTTTATACGTAAACGAAGGTACTGCCACAGAGAATAGAATCTATATTAAACCAATTAATTCTGAGGATGCTTTTATTAAATTGCTAGATCAACAAGATGCAGAGTATAGCTATATCACAAACGAAGGAAGCCTATTCTATTTTCAAACGAACCACCAGGCACCAATGGGAAGGGTCGTGGCCATTGATATAAATGCCCCTCAAAAAGAGAACTGGAAAGAAGTCATTCCCGAGCAGCAAGGCGTTCTAGAATATGTAGTAGCTTTAAACGAAACCCTAGTAGTCGCAATCCAGAAGGATGCTCATCATCAACTTCATCTTTTCAGTAGAGATGGTGTGTACAAGCATGAAATTGAGTTACCGATACTAGGTTCACTCACTGATATTACGCGAAACAAAGAGGAAGGCATTATATACTTTGGTCTTACTTCCTTCTTAAACCCAACGACAGTTTATTCATACAATGTGGGCAGTAATGAATTAGAAGTGATAGCAGAGTCCGAAATGACTGTAGATACAGACCCATTTAAAACAGTTCAAGTCTTTTACCCATCTAAAGACGGAACGAAAGTGCCTATATTTCTCACCTATCGTAAAGATCTTGAGCTCAATGGTCAAAATCCCGTTTTGCTTTATGGGTATGGCGGCTTCAATGTTAGCATGACTCCGTCCTTTAACCCAGCTGTTCTCCGCTGGCTAGAAAAAGGTGGCGTTTATGCTGTTGCCAACCTTCGCGGCGGGACAGAGTACGGGGAAGCATGGCATAAAGCTGGAATGCTAGAGAACAAACAAAATGTCTTCGATGACTTCATTGCGGCAGGAGAATGGCTAATTACCAATAACTATACCCGTAAAGAAAAGCTATCGATTATGGGGGGATCAAATGGCGGCCTGCTTGTTGCTGCGTGTATGGTACAACGCCCAGATTTATTTGGTGCAGTCATTTGCCGTGTTCCCGTAATTGACATGCTACGTTACCATAAGTTCACCATAGGTCGATACTGGATTCCAGAGTATGGTAGTGCTGACAACGCTGAACACTTCCCATTTCTCTATGCTTATTCTCCACTCCATAATGTAGAAGCAGGAGTAACATATCCACCAGTGTTAATCGCAACAGCGGAAAGTGATGACAGGGTTGTTCCAGCGCATGCGAAAAAATTTGCTGCAACATTAAAGGAAAAAGCGCATGAGGATTCTACTATTGTCCTACGCTTAGAATCCAAAGCCGGACATGGACTTGGAAAACCAACATCCAAAATTATTGAAGAATGGGTCGACTTCTACGCATTTTTAGATAAAGAACTAAAATAGAACCATGTACACCAAAACACCGAAAAATCATCCCGATTTCGAAATAAATCTGATGATTTTTCGGTGTTTTTATAAGAATTCGTGATATCAAGCACGAGAGTAAAGACTAGGTTACACCCCGCAGTGCTTCGCATGTTAAAGCATTACATTCATTAAGCATCCATTTCCTTTTTCTTATAAACGACAACTGTTAAGAAACTTGCTACTACAATCCAGGCTAGAATGATGGCAAAGTTGCTCCATAAGTCGGCAAACATAGCGCCTGCTTCTACTTCTGTTGCTAGTTCGACCAGTTGAACGTTTGGCAAATATTCAATAAAGGTAAGAATTGGATACTCCTCAATTAGCGTAAGAAATAAAGAGCCGAAAGAAAATATAAACATAACAGGTAATGTCACAACAGATGCTTCTACAACAGATTTTGTCAGTAGTCCCATTAAGGTTCCTAACGCTATATAGAAGAAGCAAGAGATTAGAATTGCACCCCCGACTATCAAGTAATTGGCTGGTTCATACCCTGTTAAATAGGCACAAACTAAAACTGTTAACACTGTTATAACAAATGTAACCAGACTTTTCCCGCCCAGAATCTCTGGTAATGTAGCTGGTGAGAGCATTAATCCACGCAACGTGTTTTTTTCCTTTTCCTCTGCAATGATGGCACTCTGAACAAAAACCCCTACTGCTGCAAAACTCAAATTAATAATTAAATAGTGCATATCAATCGTTACTTCGTCCATTCTACCGTAGAAAAGTGCCAGCAATAGCGGCATAAGCATCGTAGTTGTAATAAACATATTTTTGGATAAGTCCCTTACATCCTTTTGAAAAATGGCATACATTCGCTTCATTGAAAACGTCATACTAATTCCCTCCCTGTAACTTCCACAAAAATATCTCCTAATGTTGGCTCATTTGAATGAATGGAAACGACCTGCCCAGAAGCCATCCTTTCATAAATTTCTTTTGCTCCCTCTTGTCCGCCTGGAAGTGTGATGTTACTGCCATCTTGCAATTCTAGTAAAACGGTGTTTTCCGCGAATTGTCTGCGCAGTGCTTTTGGTTCATCTAGAAGCTGTATCCTACCTTTGTTAAGAAAGGCAACGCGATCACAAAGGCTCTCTGCCTCACTCATGTCATGGGTTGTCAGAAAAATGGTCGTTCCTTTGCGATTTAATTCGCGAAGTCCTTGATGAATATGCTTAGAGTTAGCCGGATCCAGCGCAGAGGTTGGTTCATCAAGAAATAACAGCTCAGGCTCATGAAGCAAAGCTCTAGCTAATGTCACACGCTGAATCATTCCTTTTGATAGTTTAGCAACATTCTTTTTTCTTTCTTCTGACAGACTGACCATCTCAAGCACTTCTGAGATGCGAATGGACGGAACATCATATAGCTGACAGTAAAGCTTTAAATTATCTTCAATGGAGAGTCGTTGGTACAGTCCACTGTTATCTGTAATGACACCAAACCTTTTACGATCTTGGGGCTTATTTAAGGTGGCTGCTGGCTTCCCAAAAACAGATGCCTCCCCTGAGGTGTGCGAAAGTTGCCCTGTTAAAATTTTTATTGTGGTGGTTTTTCCTGAACCGCTTGGTCCAAGAAAACCAAATGTTTCTCCTTTTTTGACTGAAAAATGGACATCCTCTAAAGCTGTTTGATTGCCAAATATCTTTGCAAGAGATGTCACTTCGATAATGTTTTCCATTTGTTTTCCTCCCAGATGGTGATGTTTTCTATAAGTGTGTGTTCAAAAAGGAGGATAAAAAGGACCGAGAAGTTCAAGGCGGCGTAGCTTTGAGTACCGGAACGTATGTAATTAATACGTGAGGAACGGATAAGCAAGCCAACGATGAAATTCGATGTGTCATTTTTACCGGATTTTTTGAACAACCTCTATATCTCAACTATAGAAGGAAAACCGCATGAAATCAGCACTTTTACCGTGAAAAGAGCAAATAAGGGGGTGAATGGAGCTTATTTCAGGCCCAACATCTCCTTTAATTGGGCCATTTTTTTCTTAGATAGTGGAATGGACGATTTTGCTTTATCATCTAAAATGAGACTGTAGCTATTTCTCGTCCATGTGATCACTTCACGTACCTTTTGTAGATTGACAATGTAAGAACGATGGCAACGAAAAAAGCCAACATGTTGTAGACGGCTCTCTAGCTCATTTAATGTGAACAAGCTAGGAAATGATTCTCCTTTAATATAAATATTGGATTGGCCATCATTGCTTTCTACATAGTCAACCTCTTGTGGATCGAATAATACAATTTTTTCATTTACTTTGGTCGGAATCTTATTGAAGTGAAACGGCTTAATATCCTCACCATCTTTTTCTTCTGTATGTACTTCTTCTTTTTTGCTTTCTTCTTCCGCAACTTGCACAACATGGAGACCATTATCGTCCAATCGAAACACCTGATCAGCTACGGTCAACGCACTTTCCAGATTACCTGTCAGAATTAAACTGGCTTTTCGTTTTTCCTGCAGCTTCTTTACCAGGTTTACAAAAACCCTTCTCGTTTCCATATCTACATTCAAATCTGGCTCTTCAAAAATAAACACGTCAGGATTTTGTATGATCATTCTGCCAAAATGCACTCTTCTTTTTTCTGAGTCTGTCAGGTTTCGAATCTTTACCCTTTTTTTATCCTGAAGCTGTGTATCCACAAGAAGTTCCTCCCAACGGGAAACATAGTCGTACAGCTTGATAAAGAAAGAAAAATATTCTTCTACTGTTAACCTTTCATATAACCCTTCTTCATAAAAACAAATATCTATTGCAGACATATATGCCTTCTTGTCTTCTTCCAATGTTTTTCCGTGAACAGAAATTTTGCCGTTAGAAGGTACAGTCTTTCCTCTTAGAAGATCAAGAAGCATTTTCCGTACATTTAACGTGGAATATATGGCAACAATCTCCCCTTGAGCTAAGGTAAGGTCAAAACTGGGAAAGAGGATATTATCCTTCGTATGTTTTTCTAAATTGCTGAATATCAGCCCTTCTGTCATGTCCATCACTTCCTGATCCAAAATTTATTAGGCTTTTGTTTAATAGTACTAAATAACGGAAATATTCTCTATAACTTATACTAAAGGATGTGGCGGAATGAAAGCTGTAACATTTCAAGGCAAAGAAGCAATGGTAGGAAAACAAGTGGATGATCCAACGATTCAAGAAAATAGCGATGTGATTATACGCATCACAGCAAGCGGGATATGCGGATCAGACCTACATCTTTATCATGGAGGAATTGTGCCAGAAACCGACTATGTGGTTGGGCATGAGCCAATGGGGATTGTAGAAGAAGTTGGTTCAGAAGTGAAAAGCTTGAAAAAAGGTGATCGAGTGGTCATTCCTTTTAATATAGGGTGTGGTGAATGCTTCTTCTGTAAAAACCAAATGGAAAGCCAATGTGATGAATCCAACCCACATGGTGAAGTTGGTGGGCTATTTGGTTTCACCGAACAAAATGGTGGATACCCAGGAGGTCAGGCAGAATACCTCCGTGTGCCATACGCTGACTTTACCTCTTTTAAAGTGCCAGAGTCGAGCGAATTGAGTGATGAACAGGTGTTATTATTATCCGACGTCATTCCAACTGCATATTGGAGTGTGGAAAATGGCGGGGTAAAAGAAGGCGATACTGTTATCATTCTAGGTTCAGGCCCAGTTGGGTTGATGGCTCAAAAGTTTGCATGGCTAAAAGGAGCAAAACGCGTTATATCCGTTGACCAGATGGATTACCGACTTGACCATGCTGCTCAAACCAATAATGTAGAAACATTTAACTTTAAGGAGCATGAAAAAATTGGTGAACTGCTTCACGAAGAAACAAAAGGTGGAGCAGATGTAGTGATTGATTGCGTCGGAATGGACGGAACTGTGCCACCAAAAACAGAATTTGGTTCGGAAATGGATAACCAATTTGGAACAATCAGTCCGATCATAACAGCATCAAAAGCTGTACGAAAGTTTGGTACTGTCCAATTGACGGGTGTATATGGATCAGATGCCAATAGTTTCCCATTAGGTGATTTCTTTACCCGAAACGTCGCCCTGACGATGGGACAGGCTCCGATCATCCATATGATGCCAAAGCTTTATGATATGGTGGAGCAGAAAAAAGTTGATCCTACTGACCTTATTACACACAGAATGTCCTTAGATGAGGCGGATAAAGCATATGACATGTTTGACAAGAAGGAAGATGGAAGTATTAAAGTGATTTTCAAACCATAATACCCATGACAAATGCTAAATAGTTTGTTAGTCTATAAGTATCGGCATTGTTGCTGATCAATAATTTCATACGAAGAAGACTACTAGGGGGGCCCGATTATGGCGGGCTGAGAGGTTAGCACATGAGCTACCGACTCTTATGAACCTGATCTGGTTAATACCAGCGGAGGGAAGTAGTGGACGTACAAGTTACGTCTATCCTATTTCAAATTACCGAAGCCAGGTCCCCTTGTGACCTGGCTTTTTATTATTGCCATCAGGTTAGTCTAAAGAAAGGAGGTTATCGTGAAAAAGACACATATGATTACCACCATGGCAGTGTTTGTTGCCATTGGAACAGTTGGCTCCCAACTACTTTGGTTTCCTGCTGGCATTGCCAAAGCCTACCCAGTACAGCATGCAGTTAACGTCATTGCAGCAGTTTTACTAGGTCCTGGGCCAGCAGTTGGGATTGCTTTTATGATCGGATTAGTGCGGAACTTACTTGGTCTTGGAACATTGCTAGCATTTCCAGGAGGAATGATAGGTGCTCTTCTTGCAGGAATTCTGTATCAAAAGCTTGGTAAAAAGCGCTGGGCAACCGTTGGAGAAATGACTGGAACAGGAATTCTCGGTTCTTTGTGCGCCGTACCTATCTCAACTATTCTGCTAGGAAATCCTGTCGGAGCATTTTTCTTCATGCCATCCTTTCTCGTCAGCAGTGTTACAGGTGCCTTCATTGGTCTATTTATCGTTTCCCGTTTAAATCAGCGTTCAATTACTAGAATACAAGGCATTTAGTCTTTTCACCTCTAAAATCTAAGTAATTTGAGAAAAGGTTTAACGCCCAGTAAATGGTTATCTATATTATAAGGAGGCATTAACTATGAAATTCACAGAACAGTTAAGAAAAGAAAACGATGATCTTTTTCAGATGATTTTCGCGCATCCATTTGTCCAAGGAGTTGGAAAAGGTGAGATCTCAAAGGAAGCGCTCGCCCATTATATTAAAGCGGATTATGAATACTTGAACGCGTTTATGCAAATTTATGGAATTGCCCTCTCAAAGTCACAAGATCGGGAAGATATCGCTTATTTCTTCGATCAGATTAAATTTGTACTTCACGATGAAATTCATCCACATCGAAATTTCTGTGAGCATATTGGCGTAGAATATGAAGCATTACAAGGGCATTCACTTCCGCCTACTGCCGACCATTATATTAAACATATGATGTACCATGCTCAAATGGGTTCGTCTGGTGAGATTATCGGGGCTTTACTTCCCTGCCCATGGACATATCTAGAAATTGGCAAGAAATTAGTAGAACAATATCAACCTGATGAAAGTCATCCCTTTTACGATTGGATAACCTTTTATACTGGAGAAGAAATCGAGCACACAACGAATGAGTTACGCACTCGTCTAGATCGATTCGCTAACCAAAGTTCACTTGAAGAACAGGGAAAAATGAAAGAAGCCTTCCGGAAAAGTTGCCAGTTGGAGTTGAAATTTTGGGAGATGGCTTACACTTGTGAAGAATGGCCATCAGCTGAAAAGGGGAATCGCTAATGAAACACATACCTTGTGCGCTAACCATAGCCGGCACAGATCCAAGCGGGGGTGCTGGCATACAAGCTGATTTAAAAACCTTTCAGGAATTACAAACCTACGGGATGTCTGTTGTGACATCAGTCGTAGCCCAAAACACAACAGGTGTGCAGGATGTACATCACCTTCCAGTTGAATTTATTGAGCAACAACTCGAATCTGTGCTTTCTGATATGCCGGTGCATGCCCTCAAAACGGGAATGATTGCAAATGAGCCCATGATGGAAGTTATTGCGAGGTATATAACTAAAACCAAGAAGGAAGTTGCTTATGTCATGGACCCTGTAATGGTAGCAACAAGTGGCGATCCTCTCATTGTTGAAGAAGCACGCCATTTTCTAAAAAAGGAGCTGCTTCCACTGACAACTATTGTTACCCCCAACCTTCCAGAAACGGAGTTTATTACGGGAAGACAAATAGAGTCAACAGAAGATATGAAGGAAGCTGCTGCTTATATAGTGGATGAACTGGGAGCTGGTGCAGCACTTATTAAGGGCGGACATCTTCAGGGAAAAGCAGTAGATTTCCTTTTTGATGGCCATCGCATATATACGTTTTCTGAGGAACGCATTAACACAAAGAATACACATGGCACAGGGTGCACCTATTCTGCGGCAATAACCGCTAACTTAAGTAAAGGTTTATCGCTTTATGAAGCTGTTTTGCATGCGAAGAATTTTGTTACGGAAGCAATACGCTATTCCTTTCCAATTGGGACTGGAAATGGTCCTACCAACCATTGGGCGACAAGGATAAAGTGAAACTCAGTGGGGGGGTTCTATCTTCCCCACTGATTGTTAGTTGAACGAATCGGGGTGTTAGCGTCCGTTTACTCCCTCTTAAATATCACGGTTTGAAGTGGGATTCTTACGGACGGTTGCACCGGGATAAAGGAGGAAAAGATAAGCAATGAACGCTGAACTAGTCAAAGACGTAAGGAGAAACAATCCACTTATCCATCATTTAACAAACCAAGTCGTGATGAATTTCACAGCAAATGGACTACTGGCATTCGGCGGAGCTCCCGTGATGGCGAAAGCGGAGAAAGAAGTCGCCGACATGGCCTCAGCAGCTGATGGAGTATTAATTAATATTGGAACATTGACGCCTGAGGAACTGCCAGCCATGATAAAAGCGGGAATTTCTGCAAATAGAAAAGGAATACCTGTTGTACTCGACCCAGTTGGTGTGGCTGCAACTGATTTTCGTAAGGATGCGGTGAAGCAACTTACAGATGAAATCCAATTCACTGCTATTAAAGGCAATGCAGGAGAACTGGCTCATCTTGTAAGTACCCCCTGGGAAGCGAGAGGAGTGGATTCTGTGGGAGATGGTGATGCAAAGGAAGTTGTCCAAAGTGTAGCAGAAACCTTTCAAACTTCAGCCATTATCACTGGAAAAACAGATTTCATCTATACAGATGGCAATCTATACACAAATGATTCTGGTCACCCTTTACTAGGAAAAATAACTGGAGCAGGTTGCTTGCTTGGTTCGATAATTACAGCTTGTTTATCTACCGGTTATGCTGCGAAAGATAGTCTGCTAACCGCCGTTTCCTTTTATGGGCATGCCGCTGAATTTGCAGCACAACAGCATAATGTGGCGGGTCCTGGTAGCTTCTTACCTATGTTTATTGATGCATTAACCTTGGACCCCGCGCAATTGCTAGAAAGGAAGATTTAATGGAGGCACAACTACTTCGCAAATATTTCATAATGGGCAGTCAAGATTGCGAGAGAAACCCAGTAGATATCTTAACAGAGGCAGCTCAAGCAGGGATTACGGCCTTTCAATTTCGCGAAAAAGGCCCTGGCTCTCTAATGGGGTTAAAAAAGGTAATGCTAGGAAGGCAGCTAAGAAAGATTTGTTACCAGCACTCCATCCCTTTTATTGTTAACGATGATTTAGAGCTTGCAGAGGTCTTAGATGCAGATGGAATCCATGTCGGCCAAGACGACGTCAACGCAGAAGAGGTGCGCGCTCGATTTCCTGATAAAATGATCGGCTTATCCATATCCACCGTAACAGAGCTTAACCAGAGTCCTTTATCTGTTATTGATTACCTCGGAGCTGGACCTGTTTTTCCAACTGGGACAAAAAGGGATGCAAAAACACCTGTTGGTACGAAATGGATATCTCAAGTTCGAAAACAGCTACCACATATACCGCTCGTTGGGATTGGAGGCATTACCACCACTTCAGCTAGCGATGTTATGGAAGCTGGAGCAGATGGTGTTGCTATCATATCTGCCATCACCAAGGCATCAGACATACAAAAAGCCGTAAATCAGTTATAATTACTCAAAGTGCAAGCATCCTTTTAGATTTCCTAGACAACTAGAAAGGGGGTGGGACATAACGTCCCAGCCCTTTTCCTACGATTAGTCAAGTGTAAAATCATGATAGTGTTTTTTCTACTCAAGCCATATTTTTGCATAGGAAATAGACCTCAGCAATTCGCATTTTTTTAACTGAGGGTTTTATGGTATAATTCTATATATTATTGGTCCAAAGAGACCGCGTACGTATAATCGTACTTTGTATTATTCTTGACCATGGAATAGATACATTTCAGTAGCTTATTCATGCAGGCTACAGTGGCAACCTTATCCTTTTTGGGTACTGGTTGCTTCTTTAATTTGTAATAATAATCCACGATATGATTGGGTGCTGCTTTTTGTTGGCGAATCATATTTCTAACAATGAAATATAGAATTTTTCTGCCTTTAGGATTTCCACGTTTATTGATATGATCGAGTCCAATGTGTTTACCTGATTGATATCTTCGGATATCAATTCCAATAAAGGCGTTTACTTTTTTATGATTTGAAAAGCGAGATAGATCTCCAAGCTCGCTAATGAAAAGTGCAGCGCTAATGTCACCAATTCCTGGGAAACTTATTAGTAGTTTGAATTCAGGAAGCATTTTGGCATTATCTATTAACTGATTAGAAATCAGTTCTTTATCTGCCAATAGATGAATTAATTGTTGTGCGTAATACTGAACTTTACGTGTTTGAACACTGGTTGAAGAAACGGCCGGATAAGAATTCGTGGCATAATCTATTATCTGACTTGCCTTTTCTTTTGCGCGTCTTTCCGAAATTTTTTTCGTAGTACTTTTTATCAATCGGTTTTTAATTTTTGTTTGACTTGATTCTAAAACCAGTTCAGGATGAGGATATAATTCTATTAAGGTTAAGGCATAAGGTGTAATTCTACTCGAGAAAAATTGTTCAAGTTCTGGAAAGCTTAATTGAAGTGCATTGTGTAAGTACATACGAGTACGTTTTATTTCTTCTTCAACTTCTTGATAGAAACGCGATAGGTCGCGAAGTTCATGATAAATATCTGGTTGGTGTGATTTTTCTATTCGGTGATTATATGGATGAACTTGTGCCAGTTTATGAGCATCCTGCTTGTCTGTTTTCCAGCTTCTCAAAGTACCACTTTCTAATTGTTTCTTCGCCTCAAGAGGGTTCAACAAACAATAACGTAGCTGATTCTTTTGACAAAAAGTTTCCACTGGTTTTGAATAAATTCCTGTTGATTCAAAGACAAGAATGGGTTCTTTAGGAAGAAGTTGAATTTCATTAAGCAATGCTTGAAACCCTTCCTTATTGTGAAGAATTTCTTCTTCTGACAGACAAGTCTGACCCTCATATACGACTTTAAAACTTTTCCCCATCGAAACATCTAAAGCAATAACTAATCCCAATGTCTTTCCTCTCTTCTTTATAGCATTTGAAAGATCTTCACTTATTCATTTCGATTCCAATTTCCTATACACGAGTTCAATGGCCCCAACATACTTAAATCTGATTCAAAAATGAAAGTGAAGAAGCTCCGTTTTAAATACGGATTCGAAATCCCTAAGGCTTTGGTCGAGCTTTCTTTCACTTCTCACTATAACTCTAAAAAAGAAAAATAGTGGGTAAAGTCATCCGTCGATGACCTTACCCACTAATCTTAGTATGTTTTAAAACGCGGACACTAAAATAAGAAAAAAGTCTGCTTAATTACCGCTACGGAAAATGCTCCGCTTTCCGTGGGCACGGCATTAGTCTCGGGCCAACAGGATGTTGGTCACGAAGGCGTTGCCACAGGACGTGGCGCTCTTAGCCTTTGTTCCTTCGCTTCTTGCGGGGCCTTCGGACTCGTGCTGTTCCCACTGGACAAGTAAGGCTTCGTCAGCGGTTCATCGCACGCAGAAAATGCGAATGCATTTTCAAGGAGTCTTCACACCTTCCTTCGCTAAAGTGTGATTAAGATACAAAAAGATTAGGGACTATCCGGAAGTATTCGAACCTTTTCTACAATACTCCCTAAGCGTCCGGTTTTTTCTTGTTTAATTTCTTATGTCCCAGCCTCTTCCAATTTTTCACTTCCTTTTATCTGCATATATCGCCATCGCATCACGCATAAATGCTGCAAGACCATCCCCAAACTGATCAATGTTTTTGGTGAACCGCTGATCGTCTACATACATCTGGCCAAGTCCTTTAAATGCTTCAAGCGAATAAGAACCCATTTCATTCAAGAAGTTGAACCACACTCCAATTTTCTCTTGTGCAATGTCCGAACCTGGATCTAGGTGACGTACCGCAGCCAACTCTGTGTATATGGCATTGAATTTCTTCTCGAAGTTCTTTTTTTCACCTTCAGACATGTTGTTTAGCTTTTCATTCGATTCATCTACTGCTTTATCTCCCCACCGTTTACGGGCTTCTTCCTCATAGGGGTTCTTGCTAAAATCAAATCCTTCAAACTTCTCTTTTGCGCTCATTGTTCGCTCTCCTTTCGAATACTGAATCGTTTTATCGATCGTTCTCATCATTTTGTCAATCCTATTTCTTTTTTCCAGCAGCATTTTTCGCTGTAAAGCTAGTGCCTCTTTTTCATCAAAGGATGGATCTGTGATAATCTCCTTGATTTTCTTCAAAGGAAAGTCCAGTTCTCTAAAAAATAAAATCTGTTGTAGTTTTTCAAGATCTTTTTCGGAATACATTCGGTAGCCGGCATCTGTTATTTCTTCAGGCTTTAATAATCCAATCGCATCATAATGATGCAGTGTGCGCACACTGATTCCTACTAAATTAGCCACTTCCTTTACTTTCAATGATGATTCCCTCCTTCAATAACTACAATAAAGTATAACGTAACGTTAGAGTCAAGAAGAAAAATGCCCTTTTAAAAATATACGGATAAGACAATAAAACCAATACACAGGAGCAGGGCATTCGCCCATTTTTCATATAGCTATCCCAAAATAGACGATTAACCATATATTATATCGAGTACATTTGAGGAGGTAACATATTGACTTATTATAATCAACCACCATACGATGAAGATGAGGAAAGACAATTAAATTTCCCAGGACAGATTATCGGGGGGTTATTCGGCCCCGGAGGAGGGGTTCCGGGTGGGCCTGGCAATCAAGGTCCAGGAGGATTTCCAGGGTTTCCGGGACAAGGTTTCCCTGGTAGCGGAGGCGGATTTCCTGGCCAAGGAGGATTTCCTAGCTCAGGAGGAGGTTTCCCAGGTCAGCCCGGAACAGGACCAGGGCAGTCTGGAGGCGCACCAACTACCCCGCCACCATCCTTTCAACCAGTTCAGCCACAAGCGCAATTGTTTGCAATTGATCCTGGTGCAATCCGTAGCTGCCTGTTCCGTTTCACTTATATCTGGATGCGTTGGCAGTCATTTTGGTTTTTCCCTACATTTGTAGGTAGAAATTCTATTTCTGGGTTTAGATGGACTGGAAATAGGTGGGTCTTTTTCGGCACCGACCTAGACAATGTGCAATCCTTTCAATGTTATTAGGTAGAACTTTATTTACCAAGGGCTCATGCACACCCTCCTCCCTCACTTTTTCATAGGATAAGATGAAGGGAGGAATCCAACGTGTATCAATTAGCTTTACTCTATTTAGCTTGTGTTCTCGCTGGCTTCGGACTCGCTAACTTGCCATCTTCCGCCATAGTTACTGCTGAAATCGCAAACATCTTTGACCTTGTTGGTGGCATTGCCATAATAGTGTTTGGTGTAGCTATACTTTACTTGGGATTTAAATCCCTATTCCACAAAAGATAGTACAAAAACAAAGACACCATCCTGTCTACTGGAGGTGTCTTTGCTCTTTATCAATCTTAATGCTTATTCATTTTCTTGCTCATTTCTCTTTGCCAAATCAACCCTTGTTCAATGGCCATTTTTCTAGCAATTTTCGGCGCATTCCACAATGGCGGAAGCAGGAGTAATGATACAGGTACTGCGGTTATTACAATTGAATTTTGGATAGAAGAAATACTGTCCTCACCTATGGAAAGAATAACAGCTGTTGTAAGTCCAAAAATGATCGCCCAAAATACGCGTAACCATCTTCTAGGACTGTCATTTCCCGTAAGTGTTGCAGCTACAGTATAAGACATGGTATCCACTGTTGTTGCAACAAAGACAACAGATACAATAAGAAATCCTAGCCCTATCCATGTACCCAGTGGTAGCTGATCTGAAATTGCCATAACGGCAGCAGGCATACCACCTTCACTCAGAGCTCCAGAAACAGATCCCGGATTTTCGGTTTCAAAGAATAGCCCTGTTCCACCAACTACTGAAAACCAGAAATTATTTACTAATGGTGCAACAATAGATACAGCAATAATGAGTTCCCTAATCGTTCTACCACGAGAAATACGACTAATAAAGACAATTAACATTGGAGCATAACCGATAAACCATCCCCAGAAAAAGATCGTCCAGGCACCCAGCCAAGCGCTATCGCCTCGGAACATACTCATGGTAAAGAAATTCTGAATATGATACCCTGTTCCACCTACAAAACCATCTAAAATAAACATTGTCGGTCCAATAATTAAAACAACAATTGCTAAGAATATTGTTAGACCAACATTATAACGACTAAGTGTCAAGATCCCTCTATCTACACCAGTGGCCGCAGAAATAGCTGCAATTACTGCCAACCCTAAGACTACGGTAATACTTAAGGTCAATGTATTGGGCACTTCAAATAAATGGTGTAATCCATAAGAAATTTGCAATCCAAGAAATCCTAAAGGTCCAAGTGTCCCTGCAACCGTTGCGATAATGGAAAAGATGTCTGCAGAGGATCCAAGAATACTTTTATGATAAATTTTCTCTCCGAAGATAGGGAAGAGTAACCCTCTGGGGCGCAGTGGAAACCCTCTATTATAATGAACATACATCATTACAATCGTTGCGAGTGTACCTAGAATTGCCCAGGCAGTGAATCCCCAATGCATAAATGATTGTGCTAACGCGGCATTAATATTATTAAACTCTCCTCCACCAAATAAAGGCGGTGTGGTCATATAGTGATACATTGGTTCAGAAGCAGCCCAGAAGACTCCTCCGCTCGCCAATAAGGTTACTAAAATCATTGCAACCCAACGAAAATAACTATACTTTGGCTTATCTTGCTTGCCCAATTTTACTTTTCCATACTTTGATATGGCTAGTCCAATTCCGATAAAGAAGTTCCCTAACAGTAACAACTGCCAATAGGCTCCGAAGAACGTTGCAGAGTAACTAAATAAGTTGTTGATTGCACTACCAACCATGTCACTGTTAATTAATGAAAGTACGATAAATGCAGTTAGAAAACCACCGCTAATTATGAACACTGGCCAATCTAACTTTTTTGATTTACGTTTCACGCTTTTCCTCCTAATTTTTTAGGAGCAAGTGTCTAAAATTGGTTGTTAGCTTTGTCATTTAAGACCGTTGGATGGAAGTTGATTATTGTTATTATAGTAAATAACCCTTGACGAAGTTCCACCAGCTTGCCCTTTTTTATAACACAGGTCAATATTATAGTCTAAATTAGCTAATTGGTCAAAAAATTACTATAATTTATACATGTGTTTTTACCTATTTTTTGCACCATTTATAAAATATATGCCGGGCAATACATAATTATTATTTCCTGAAACATCGTCAACTATTTCTATTGCTATTCTTTTATAATTTCATCAACTGTTTCTTCAACCTCACTACGTGACATTTTTTCTTTTCCATTCTGCATCGAACTAAGCGTTCTTTTTGCTAAAGCTAAAGGAATTTTACAGAAGTGTAAAATATGTCGTGTGTGAATTGATTTTATGTAGGTATCTGCCTTATCAAGGTTTTCACTGGCATATGCAAACAAATCATCTCGGTTCCATCCATCAGGGATAAACGTGACCCCGCGTTCGGCATCTTCTTCTTGATTGCGTAGCATATTAACAGCTTGGAGACCTCTTCCATAGCCGATTGCCAATTCTCTATCTGTAATCGTTCCATCATACCATTCCCATATATCTGATAACATGACACCAACAAGACCTGCAACATAGTATGTATAATCATCCAAGTCCTCTTCCGTATTCACTACCCAATCGCGTGCTGCCCAGTCTGCCATTCCTTTAGCCATAATACCCGTAGATTCTAAAACTTTATCGACAATTCCTGTTGGGCACACTTCAATCCATTCGCCCAGTCTTAATGTTACCTCTGGCAGAATCTCTTCATAGGGTGCCAGCAGCTCGTTATAGGCCTGTTGGTCAAATTTATTTAGTAGAAGGATACTGATAGCGTTCAGCAATGCTCGTTTTTTACTATTATCTAGTGCTTCATGATCTTCTATTTCATCAATGGCCCGCATGCACAAATAAGCAGAACCCACCGTCATTTTAAGTGGTTGCTTTAGAAGTGTAATCGGTATGTAAAATGTTCTACTTGTTTGTTTAAGGACACGCATGGCGTCTTTCTCTAAACCTGTTTTCTTAATCAATGGTTACTTCCTCCCTTTACTTCCTTGAGGTACCTTAAGTATACCAACCCTCACATGCTTATGCCACTTTCCACAATAGTAAACGTAAATTAAAGTAAATTGTAATAGGTTCTTTATCCTAGAGTTGATAAATCCCCCGGCATGACTTCCAAATTTTCACACACATATTTTTTCCTCTTTCTAGAAAGCTATAAAAAAACGGGGCCTTTTGCAACTGGCTTATTATGTTTGAACAATTCTTTTACCATTAAGCTTTTAGTTAGCAATATTGCCATTTGAGATGGAGGGAATCACATGGATTCACGCGAAGAAGAAATCGTAAATTATTTTGATCAATCAATTTTAGAGTTTAAAGAAGGAACCAGTCGCTTTGAAGCAAAACTTCCTAAAGTGACAAAGGGATACTTCGAATTTACAGAAGCATGCTTTGATAAAGGAGCTATTGCAAAGAAAGAAAAGCAGCTAATAGCGCTTGGCATTAGTATTTATGCCCAAGATGAATATTGCATTATGTACCATACAAAAGGATGCGTGGAAAATGGCGCCTCAGAAGAAGAATTTATGGAAGCCATTGCCGTAAGTGCGGCAGTAGGTGGCGGAGCTGCATTTTCTCAAGGCGTGACCCTAGCAATGGACACCTTTGACTACTTTACCCAGAAGTAAAGAAAAGCGCAGCGTGCCCGCATGAAAAAAGCTGTCAAAAGGGGAATAGTCTTCTGACAGCTCTACATATTTTTCGCATATGATTTCGTGGCATCATACACACAGTATTGGTTTTTCCCTTTTTCTTTTGAACCATATAAGGCAATATCTGCCTTTTTATATAATGTTTCAATATCAATCCCATCCTGCGGCGTCACGCTAATCCCGATACTTGCTGTCAGAGAAATACCGCTTTCTTCTGTAACAGACTGAAATAGGTTTGAAATTGATTGAAGTAGTCTTTCAGCAACATTGCTTGCATCATTCACATTTGTATTAGGCAATACAATAATAAATTCATCTCCACCCATACGAATTGCTGTGTCTTCCTGACGACAGTTATTGCGAATGCAGGACGCTAGTTTAATCAGCAATTCATCTCCTTTGTCATGGCCCAATATGTCATTTACATTTTTAAAATGATCCAAATCAACCATTAGAATTGCCGTTTCTTGTCTATCCTTTATTCTCTTTTCCATAATCTCCTCAAATGCAGTACGGTTTTTTAATCCTGTCAATTGATCGTGAAACGCCATATACATTGGCCTTGCCACCCATTTTGAAATGAGCAGAGCGAGAATGATGGTCACTACAAATACGATCGCCAGCTGCCAAATAAAAATCGTTCGGTTTCTTTCTAAAATCGCCCCTAGTCCTTCATGATTATAACTAATTTCCACTACCCGATTGGTAGAAATACCTTGCGTATTATCAGCTGAATAGTAGATAAATCGAAATAAAGCGGGGTTTCCACCCCATTCCCCTTCCACTTCAGCTGTGCTTCCCGAACGAATAACCTGATTAAATGCCTCTTGTCTATCCCCAGTGAGCAGGTTCTTGTCTGTTGGCGCCCCAAGCTTATACCCATCTATATTTAATACATTTATCTCATTAATTGCCTCATACTTATCCTCCAATTCCCGTATTACTTCAAGAAAATTAAACTCATTAAAAATACGTTTGTCAGCTAACGAATACCCCAATTCAATGATGTACTTCTTGTCTGGAGTCGGCATATAACTAAACTTTTTTAAATCCCCAGTCTTCTGTTGCACATCCAATTCGTCCACAGCAAATTCACCAGCTTGCCTTCGCTCGTCCAACAGGCTTGAAAAATCACTACAGCACGCTGAAAAATCCAGACCTTGATCTTCTGGAAAACTTGTATGTATGATGACATTATGTTCATTGATAATATAGAGATCCATTCCTATTTCTTCTTTAATCGCAGCAAAATCCCAATTCTTGAAAGAAGGATTAGTTTGATAGCGTTCTACCAATTCTTCTGTTCGTTCCTTCATTTCCTCTGTCGTATCATCATCAAAAATGCTATAAGCTTTATCTAGGTTACTCAGAGAGTCCATTACAATATCCTCTGTCTGTTGAATTTGCACCTGGTTATTGGTGATAGCTTCCCCCTTCAGCTTTATGTAATCAATAATGGCAATACTGAAGGAAATAATCAGAGCAAAGGTGATCATAGTAACAAATAGTTTTAATCGGAATCTCGCTTTCACGTCCCCACCTCTCTCATTATGATACTATGCTAATTATACTAAAAATTCAACTATCCATAGGAGAAAGTGCCCAATTTTTGGCTTATGCTAATCTTTTTAAGAAATGGCGTGTTTGAGCCCAGCCTTTACAGAAACGAACGAAAAAGACCCTAGATCGATGCATAAAAGAATGCAATCTAGGAGCCTGCTCCTCATTTATTTAGTTACCATTTTCGAGACACAAGCCGAATAAACATTCTTCCAATCAAGCATTGCGCGCTCATTCACATCAAATTGCAGGTGATAATTTGGATACGTAGCTTGAAGTTCAGGATTTCCTCCCCCCTACAGTAAAATAAACACCAGGAACTTCTTTTTGCTAGAACGAAAAATTCTCACTCCCCATCATCGGGTTATGCTGAATGGAATAGTCATTGCCAAATATCTCTATCCAAATGGAAGGACAATCTTTCACATATCCCTGTCCTTCGCATGTTGATTTTGTCATTTGTTTCATAGCTTGTTCCATTATAGTCCGCGCTTCCTCGTCATAGGTTCGTACTGTCCCTTTGATTACAGCAGTATCCGGGATAACATTGGTTGCTTCTCCACTCACAAAAGAACCTACTGTTAAAGCGGCAGCCTGCTGTGGATTGACACGTCTGCTAACAATTTACTGTAGGTTAACAAAAAGATGACTGCCCGTAACGGGGAATTTATCATTAAACATGGGAGGACTTGGCCCACCTCCGTATGAATACGTTGGAAAAATCTAGAAATCCAAAAGGACTTGCTTCGAAACTAATATAGGTTCCATCAACGACAATAGTTTTGCCGTTTAAAAAGGAGTAAGAAAAATATATTGAATACTACAATACGAAATGGATGAAGGCAAAATTTAAAATGAGTCCGGTGCAATACCGAACTCATTTTATCCAAGTTGCCTGATGAAGCTTTAGGGATCACTTCAGCAAGGAAAGGTTTTCTTTTAATATCAATTACTTTACGCTCTCTCTTTTCTTCTCCAATATAAGATTATAGACCCAACCATTAATAACAAGAGACCCGCCAATATTAAATTCATATTATTCGTAGCTGTTTTAGGTAATTCTTTACCCTCTACTGGTTCGTCGTTTACTTGTTTTGGATTTTCTGGATTTGGCTGCTTTGGCTGATCCTCCCCAACTTTCTCTGGTGTGGAAGCTTTTTCTTTCTCAATGACAATTTCCGCTGTCGGCTTTTCTGGCTTTTCCAAATTATCCGATTCTACTGTTGCCACATTCTCAATCGTTTGGCTAAACTGACCAGATTGTACTGTTGCTTGGAACGTTACCGTACGCCATTCCGTATCTGTGACATGTCCAAAGGCTGCGGTTATCGTCCCATCCTCGATATCGGCTGTTCCTCCATGACTTGATTCAAGGCTTCCCTCTACATACGTCAATCCTTCTGGCAATACATCGGAAATGACTAGGTTTTCTAGTACACTTTCCTTCACTGTATTACGTGCCCGTATCGTATAAACAACCGTATCTTCAACCTCATAAATCTCTTTATTATCTTCTAAATTCTTAGCCGTTTTTTCAGACCCTATTTTGGGCTGACGTGGATAGACTAGCACTATTTCATTTGGCTTATCCGGGTCGTCGATATTGTCTCCATTTACTGTTGCGATGTTTTCAATATCTTTACTTGTCTGGCCTTCTCCGACTACCACCTGGAAGGTTAATGAATGCCATTCGGTATCGGTGATATCTCCAAATTCTCCGAAGATGTCCCCATCTACACTATGTCCGGCATCGTCACCTTCTTCATCCGTAACGGCTTCCCCGTCTACGGTGAGCGTTCCTGTCACGTATTCTAATCCTTCTGGGAGGGTGTCACGGATCGTAAGATTGGCCACCAGACTATCTTCTATCGTATTTCGTGTTTGAATCGTATACGTTAAAATGTCGCCCACTTCCGGATGGTTGGCATTCGTATTTCCTTCGGCTTTTTCATGGATTTCTGATGATTTCTCCGACTCTAGTTTCGGTTCCTTCGGTTCCACGATAATTTCATTCTCTGGTGTGTCCGGGTCATCAATATTATCTCCACCTACCGTTGCCATGTTTTCAATTGTCTTGCCGGATTGACCGGGAGCAATAGTTACTTGAAATATTATCGTACGCCATTTTGTATCCGTAACATCCCCAAAGGTTGCGGTTATCGTACCTTCCTCCATATCGGCTATTCCTTCATGACTTAATTCGAGACTTCCCTCTATATACGTCAGCCCTTCTGGTAATTCATCAGAAATCTCGAAGTTCTCCACGACACTTTCACTTACCGTATTACGGGATTCGATTCTATACTCAATCGTATCCCCAACCTGGAATTTTTCCGCGTCCGTGTTACCCTCTCCTTTTTCTACGATGCTCGATGTTTTTTCGGATTCCAAGTTTGGTTTACGTGGATAAATCTGCACTTCTTCACTCGGTTTATCCGGATCATCAATATTATTTCCATCGACGGTTGCAATGTTTTCAATATCTTTACTTGTCTGGCCTTCTCCGACTACCACTTGGAAGGTTAATGAATGCCATTCGGTATCTGTGACATCTCCAAACTGTCCGAAAATGTCCCCATCTAGACTATGTCCGGCATCGTCACCTTCTTCATCCGTAACGGCTTCCCCGTCTACGGTGAGCGTTCCTGCCACATATTCCAATCCTTCTGGAAGGGTGTCACGGATCGTAAGATTGGTCACAAGGCTATCTTCTATCGTGTTACGTGTTTGAATCGTATACGTTAAAATGTCTCCCACTTCCGGATGGTTGGCATTCGTGTTTCCTTCGGCTTTTTCATGGATTTCTGATGATTTCTCCGACTCTAGTTTCGGTTCCTTCGGATCCACGATAATTTCATTCTCTGGTGTATCCGGGTCATCGATATTATCTCCACCTACCGTTGCCATGTTTTCAATTGTCTTGCCGGATTGGCCGGATTCGATGACAACTTGGAACGTTACCAAACGCCATTCAGTATCCTTAACATCTCCAAAAACTGCGGTTATCGTTCCCTCCTCCATGTCGGCTGTTCCTTCATGGCTTGTTTCCATGCTTCCCTCTACATATGCCAATCCTTCTGGCAACACATCGGAAATCACGAAGTTTTCCACGACACTTTCCCTTATTGTATTTCGAGATTGGATCGTATATTCAATCGTATCACCGACTTGGTATTTTTTCGTGTCTGTATTTCCTTCAGCTTTTTCGGCAATGCTAGAAAACTTATCGGAGTCTAGTAATGGATTTCGTGGATAAACGAGCACTTCTTCACTCGGCTTATCCGGGTCGCCGATATTGTCTCCATCTACTGTTGCGATGTTTTCAATATCTTTACTCGCCTGGCCTTCTCCGACTACGACTTGGAAGGTTAACGTGTGCCACTCGGTATCGGTGATATCTCCAAATTCTCCGAAGATGTCACCTTCTACACTATGTCCGGCATCGTCACCTTCCTCATCCGTAACGGCTTCCCCGTCTACGGTGAGCGTTCCTGACACATATTCCAATCCTTCTGGAAGGGTGTCACGAATCGTAAGATTGGTCACCAGGCTATCTTCTATCGTATTACGTGTTTGAATCGTATACGTTAGAATATCACCAACTTCCGGATGTTCCGCATCGGTATTCCCTTCTAATTTTTCTGTAATATTAGACGTTTTCCCCGATTCTAATTTTGGTTCACGTGGTTCAACTAAAACTTCTTCACTTGGCTTATCTGGATCATTGATATTATCTCCATCCACGGTTGCCGTATTTTCGATGGTCTGACCAGACTGACCAGAATCAATGGTTGCTAGGAACGTTACGATTCGCCATTCGTTATCGGTGACATCTCCAAAACTTGCCATTAGTGTTCCAGCTTCCATCGTTCCTGTTCCTTCATGGCTTACTTCTAAGCTATCTTTTACATAGGAAAGGCCTTCTGGTAGTACGTCAGAAATAACGAAGTTCTCTACAACACTCTCCTTTACCGTATTACGGGATTGGATGGTGTATTTAATCGTATCACCGACTTGAAATTTGTCCGGATCGGTATTTCCTTCACCTTTTTCAGCAATGCTAGAAAACTTATCGGAGTCTAGTAATGGATTTCGTGGATAAACGAGCACTTCTTCACTCGGCTTATCCGGGTCGCCGATATTGTCTCCATCTACTGTTGCGATGTTTTTAATATCTTTACTCGCCTGACCTTCTCCGACTACGACCTGGAAGATTAACGTGTGCCACTCGGTATCGGTAATATCTCCAAATTCTCCGAAGATGTCGCCATCTACATTATGTCCGGCATCATCGCCTTCTTCATCCGTGACGGCTTCTCCATCAACGGTTAACGTACCTTCGACATATTCTAATCCTTCTGGGATCTCATCACGAATCGTCAGGTTTTCTACTAAGCTATCTTCTACCGTATTGCGTGTTTGAATCGTATACGTTAGAATATCGCCTACTTCCGGATGTTCTGTATCGGTATTCCCTTCTGCCTTTTCATGGATTTCCGACGTTTTATCCGACTCTAATACTGGATTTTGATATCTTAGTGGTGTATTTGTCTCATTCGATTCTGTCTCTTTTCTTTCATTCGTTAACAGATTGTCATAACCTACTTGAGCCTGATTGACAATCTCATTAATTTCGTTACTTACTAAAGCCTTTACTTTAAACTGAACGGTAACTCCATTTGGCAAATCATTAATGTTTGGCAGATTGCCTAACTCCACGATGACCTTTTCCCCATCAAAATGACCCACATCATCGCCTTCTTCATCGGTCAAGTCTCCCGTATCAGGGCCATCGATAATTTTTAATGAGCCTGGAACGTATTCGGTACCTTCTGGAATGGCATCCTCAAATACCGTGTTGGCAGCAACATCCCCGCCATTGTTTTTCACGGTTACTTCATACGTTAGTTCATCCCCAGCTACTACCTCTCCTTCTGGAGAAACACTTTTCTCTGCAACCACACATGGCTCTGTTCCTAAAAAGATTTCGTCTAAGAAGTTTCCAGCACCTAAACTACCACCACCAGTACTTGTTGCTTCAAAACCAAACCGTGTTATGGTTTGCCCTGCAGGCACTGTATAGGAGCCAGTATATGTTTCCCATGCCGAATTTCCTGAAGACATTTGCGTTTGTACCGTTGTATCATAAGGGTCATCTGTAGCTGATCCTATTCGAACCTGCATCTTGTCGACACCTTGACGTCCCATATGAGACAAGCGCCAATAGATGGTTTGTCCTGGGGTAGTCGCTACATCCTGATATAGTAACCCATTATCAAAAGCATTTAATTCTGCCCATCTGTCACCATCGGGTGGAGGTGGGAAATTGGTTACACCTGCAGGCATTCCCAATTTATAATTCCATTGCTCTATAAGCTTTACTCCTTGAGAATCGTCTGTTGTTGACCATCCCGGAACCTCATTTTCATAAAAGAAGATTCCTGAAGATTGATAAGAACCTCTTTCTGGCCCTTCCTCAAAACTACCATTAATTAACGCTACCGGTGCTTCACAAGCATTAGGAACAGGAAGACGTGGATAAATATCGACTTCTGCCTCTGGATTATCTGGTTCCGCATTCGATGCATCGACAGTTGCAATGTTTTCGATTGTTTCACCAGCTTGACCTGGCTGTACAGTTACTTGGAACTCAAGCGTATGCCAGTCGTTATCAATTATGTCTCCTAATTCTCCAACAATTTCATTATCGACAAATTGTCCTTTATCTTCATCTTCTTCATCAGTGACAGCTTCTCCATCTACCAATAGTGTTCCTGTCACATATTCCAATCCTTCTGGTATTGTGTCAGAAATAACTAGATTCTTTACAATGCTGTATTCTTCTACAGTGTTTCTCGTTTGAATCGTATAAGTCAGGATATCTCCTTCTTCAGGATTATTTACATCCGTATTACCTAACGATTTTTCGAAAATTTCCACTTGTTTCTCTGATTCTAGTACGGGTGGAAATGGATCGAATTGTGGTGTAACTCGTGAAGCTAAGTCGACAGATAGACCTCCATCATTCACAGACGTCAAGTAAGTTGTACTAAGAGTTACAGGATCAAGTATGAATAATGTAAAATAGGTATTAGTAGGACCAGAATTAAGTAACATCTCACCACTAGGTAAGAAACTAATTCCTCTGACCCCCCCCTCTAGTGGTGTACCATCTGCCTGTGTTATAGGAATAACACGTATAACTTCAGCAGTTTCAGGATTCATCTGTGCAATATAGGTATCTTGAGAATCAGATTGATTTGCAGCAAACCATAAATAACCATCACTATCAACTACCAGGTCCCCACCAACACTACTACCAGGATCATAACCAATAATTTCCTTAGATGATTTTTCCCCTGTGGTTAAATCATAAGTGCCTAGGTAGTACTTCCCGTCATCGTTATTTAAATACGAATGAAAATATTTATCTTTGTAAATTACCGCATTTGTAGCGCTCCCAGCTAGCGTATCCACAGGTTCAGCCGATCCATCAGGACTAATTCTATAAAGGCTTGTAGCCCTAGCTGCATACAAAAAATCTTCATTCTCCGATATAGCTAATCCATTAAAAGACGTGTAAGGTATACCTGTAATTGTAACGGTTCCTTTTACAACGGTTGGATCGTTACTATCTATTTGGTATATTTTTCCATTAGAAGCACTACCATATGAATCAACTTCATTAAGGGTAATTGACTGCGCGGATATTTCATCTTGATCTATTGATACATCTGAGTTTTCACTAGAAACAGAACTATCGTTTTTATTAACGAGTTGGCCATCGCTCTCCCTATCTGAATAACCGCCTTCGTCGTTTCCGGTCTCACCGTCTTCCTCTTTTGATTCGTTCGGCTTTAATACATCCTCTTTCTCCGCATCAACAGGTATAACAATGGCAGCGTTCGTTTCTAGAAGAGTATCATCATTAATTATAATTTGAGCAATGTTTTCAATTTTCTCTTCGGGTGTTGCTTCCTCTTTTATCACTGTTGTAATTTGTAATCTTACTTCCTTTTGTGGAAGTTCTCTTACTTGTTCCGCTGTCAATTCCAAGGATACATTCTGCCCATCTACCTCTACAGGATATGTCTCATTGAATTCACCGTCGATAAGGACCGATGTTTCCTGAACATCTAATCGTGTATCAAGCTCATCAGAGATCTTCATCGTTTCATAATTAGATAGATCCTTCGGCAAGACAACGTCTATATTATATAGGTGTTCTTCTCCTATGATTACCTCTTTACTCTCTTCCCCATCAATATTTTTTGACACAACTGGTTCCGGAATATCAGCACCCTCTGCAGACGCTAGAGGTGTCATATATGGTGAGGCACCACTTAAGATTACTAGTGTGGCCATGAATAGAATGAAGGGTTTCTGTAATCTGGATTTTATTTTCTTATTAATAAAACGCTTAGGCTTAGACTTCACTTATCGTTCCTCCCAATTAAAATTTAAGATAAAGTACAAAAATCAAATTTGTATGCTCTAAATTTATTTATATAATGTACTCGCTTCCTTTTCCCCTTTCCACTCCTTTCTCAAATTCATGGGACTTTATGTTCTGACTTTCATCCTCTACTGATATATGCTTTTTAAAAATTGGTAAGATAGCAGTATCCACCTTTAATTGATAATTAACACAATCAATAATTTTGGGAATATTTTGGATATTATAGGTTTACCGTTTATTTTTGTTGTAAACTTTAGCCTTAGTATTTTCCAGTAAGCTTTATTCACGTGAAGGAACTTTCGACTTACACTTCTAGTTAATAAATGCTGATTACACTTTCATGGATTAACACTTTTGTATCCCGGTCAGCTAAATGATTGTCAGGATTATAAATATATAAATCTTTATAGCCTTCTACTACCTTTACAACATTTACAGGTAATTGCTTTTTCGCGACCCTTTAGATAAGCCCATCAACTATTTGTGAAATCCTCGTGTCCTTAACAATCTAAATAGACTTCGAGCAAAAGGTAGAAAACTATTACAAAAACGCCATTACTTAAAATCTACTAAAAATTTATTTATGACCTCCTGATGATTTAAAATTAAGTATTGTTAATCTATTTAACATCTCCCTTTTTCGGCAATTTTCACCTTAACTCTACATTTTCCACTTAAATATATCAGAATTCTGATATGGATAAAAGAGGAATTTTAGAATAATTATATAGATTCTAATAAACACAACTTTAGTCGGGGGACTAACTAATTATAGATGAACTAAAGTTTAAACTAGACTACCCAAGAACGCACATTCCCCATCCCTTCCAATATTCAATACTTTGATTGTGGTTATAATAACCACACACTCTTCCTTTAAAATCCGTTTCGTTCAGAGATTATCTTTTTGATCCCTACCTTCAAATGATGGATTTCTTTGCAATTTATATTTGTAAATCAATCTCACTATGAAACTAGCCAATAACTATATTTAGCAGACCACTTCTTGACACAGCAATGTCCCCTTAACAGTTACCAAGAGACCTAATCTTTATAAGTACCTCTTCCTTGGTATAGATGCAGTTTTTCCCTTTTGCTACATATATTTAGTATTAGAATATAGACTTGCACCCGCATATTAATTTAGAGGGATCGAGTTTGGTGAGATTCGTAATTCTCGGCCTAAGGTTTGTCGATCACTTACTAAGATTTCGTGTCCCCAAGACTCTATTTCGTTAAGTTATCTATGCTTTCCTTGCTAAACTCTCCCCCTATATTTGAAAGCTTACAAGCACACAAAAAAATAGGCTGTCTAAAAGTTTTTTCAACAGCCTATTTTTTGGATTTTAAATTTATCAAACGCTTTTATCAAGTATATTAGAGGGACTACTAAAAGCTGTATATAATCAAATCTTATTTGCAACCAAATGAAATTTAAATTATCTCTATGTAAAGAGAATGCATAACATTCTCCCCTCGGACTTAAAATCACCCAATATAAATACTTAAAGAAGTGTTGTACAAGATGAAGGAATCACCAAAAAGTTCAAGCTCTGCAAATCAGGAAACCTATAAGGAGAGGGTTAAACCACTTTCTAAATTAAGGAATATTCACTATGGGATAATAAAACTAAAATGAGGATTACTTATGCAGGTAAACAAATCACACTTTCTTTGGTCTACCAAGACTAAGAAAGTAAATTTAAAATAGTAGTATTAGAATTTCTGAAACAATTCAGTGGAAAAGACTTATAATGAATTTTCCCTAACCTCTTCATCATAATTCATGTCAAACAATTCACTTGAAAAAAATTCACTTAAGGAAATGCCACAACCTTTACAAAAATCCTGTATTGTACTTACTCGAGGATGCTTGGATCGACCACTCATAATTTCAGATATGGTAGATTGATTAATGCCTCCACGTTTAACAATTTGATTAATGGTTACATTTCTTTCTTCAGCAAGTTGCTTCATTCTCCGCGATAGTGATTCATTAATATCCATTAGATTGATCTCCTTTAAAACGTACAGTAATCATGTTTAAATATAAGAATCTCATGCTATAAACTGCAATATCATTTCATTGCATATATATAATTTCTAATTTATTAGGCTTAAACTTATTCTTTGTATATTATGGATTTTAATACCCTAACATACACAAATAACCCCTGTGTAAGGGAAATAAATAGTTGTTTGAAAATTATACAATTATTTCGTTGACTAATATCAGAATTCTGATAAAATGTTTCCAATATGGAGGTGATAAAATGCCGTATCTATTCTCCTTTGCTGAATGGTTAAAGAAACAACGAGAAATACATAACCTATCTCAGGTACATCTATCTAAATTAACTAGTATTTCACTAGCCTCCATTAGTGAATGGGAGCAAGGGAAATCAGTGCCTTCTATTCGTAGCATCTTATTAATTGCTCAGGCTTTAAATATTCCATTGTCTAACATACCTTGGGATGATATAGACTTCAGCTAAAAACGTATAAATAAACATCTTCATTTACATAGGACTTTACTTAACGAGTCACAAAGAACTACCTAGTTGTAAATAACGTATTATAAGGTAGCCAGCTTTACATATTGCCATTGAAGAGATGGAACAGAATATAGGCTGTGCAGTGTAGCAGTATTTGTAATTCTAAGCAGGTTGTTTTTTAATATTAAAGATAGCACCTAAGAGAGGTTCCTAAATTACCAAACTAACTTTTCTATTGTATTAGGAATGAATTCTAACTAAGACTCATTCTTATCTATACCCCTTACTTATTGTCCCAAAACTTACAACTTAAAAAGTACACTAATAACTAGTTTAGGTAGCACGGCGCACGTAGTTTAATTACGTATTTAGTTATACTCCTTGTTATATAGGCACGCTGAATTACATGGCATTTAATTTTTAAATGGGAAAAAGATATATTAGCTACTATAGGGAATTAGTAATAGTTTATCAAAAAGGGAAAAGGCAGTTGTGCCCCAATAACACCTAAAAAAATTGGAATAATCAGATTGAACGAGATATCAGTTTACTTGTGTCTATATTCTTCATATTATGATTGAAAAATAATTTATTACTTATTATTCTATAGTTGATCCTCTTTTGTCAATGGAACCTCAAACTCAGAAATTTTGCCTCCCTAATTGGCTAATTTTAGAGTATCAATTAAAATAAAATCGCATTGTTTTGTTACTTGTTACTAAATGGAGAAAACCTATTTCTCGAAAAGTTTTTTCTTTTTTATGGATTCTCAAAAAAGCAATACTCTTTCAGATAAATTGGACCTACTAAATTAACAACAGCCTGCCTTTTCACTTTTTATTCTTTCGAAACAAAACAATACATGATACCCCTGTTAATAAACCAACCGCTCCGCCGGCTTCCAGATTCCCCAACAGCAATCCACCGCCCGAGCCCACTAATAAGCAAGTAATAAAGGTTAATCCTACACCCGCTTCACTCATTTAAGACACCTCCGTATTCCAATCTATAATGTAGTGTATTAAGCATCCTTTCGTTTGGTTAATTCAAGGACCAAAGCACTACAAAATGAAATATATATGTAATCGCTTCACGTTATATTCGGAAAATTCCTTATTGCTATACTTCTTTATACGTGTTTAAATATCTAGTAACCAAAAAAATCGAAGAGGTGATTGTGTGGGAGAGCAAGTTTCTGTCAGTCTACTTGGTTTAGGGGTAGTTGGCTCAGGTGTTGTAAAGCTCATAGAGAACCATCAAGAAGAATTAGCACATCGGTTAGGTTGTAGCGTACAGGTAAAAAGTATCTTAGTACGGGATATTGAAAAAGTGCGTGATGTTTCGATTGACCAGACACTTCTCACCACAGATCCAAATGATATATTACAAGACCCCGAAGTGGACGTTGTGGTGGAGGTAATGGGGGGTATCGAGGAATCCTTCCAGCACATTTTGGACGCATTTTCAGCTAAGAAACATGTTGTTACGGCAAATAAGGATCTTGTAGCTTTACATGGTCCAGAGCTTCAACAAGCTGCCGATAAAAATCATTGCGACTTTTATTATGAGGCAAGTGTTGCTGGCGGTATCCCTATCTTAAGGGGAATCACCGATGGCCTTTCTTCCGATCGCATTCAACAAGTAATGGGGATTGTAAACGGTACGACAAATTATATTTTAACCAAAATGAATAACGAAGGAGTCTCTTATGAGAATGCCTTAAAGGAAGCACAGGAACTGGGATTCGCTGAATCAGATCCCACCGCTGATGTAGAAGGACTTGATGCAGCAAGAAAAATGGCGATCCTTGGTAGACTAGCTTTTTCCACGGACATCGAATTGTCAGAGGTGGAGGTAGCAGGGATTAAAAATCTCGATCTAGAAGATTTGAAATACGGAGAGCGCCTAGGTTATACCATGAAGCTCATTGGCTTTGCAAGCTGTGAGGATGGCCAAGTCGAAGTAAATGTCCAACCGACCTTGCTATCCAAAGACCATCCACTAGCAGATGTGAAGAATGAATATAACGCAGTCTATGTATATGGAGAAGCAGTCGGCGAAACGATGTTTTATGGTCCAGGGGCTGGTAGCTTACCAACAGCCACTGCTGTTGTGTCTGACCTTGTAACAGTTATTAAAAACATGAAGCTAGGAGTGAGCGGTCACAGTGCCGTTAAACCACGCTTTAAAAAAGAGTTGAAAACAGCAGATAAGCGACTCGGCCAATATTATATCCGTTTGCATGTAAAAGACGAAGTAGGAGCTTTTTCCACTATCTCTTCTCTTTTTAATACGTTTAATATTAGTTTCAAGCGGATTTTACAGACCCCGGTTAAGAAACATGAAGTTGCAGAAATTATTTTAGTCACACACCAAACGTCTTTAGAAACATTTAATCATTCCTTACATGATTTAAAGAATTTAGATGTGGTTATGGAAGTAAAAAGCTACTACAAAGTTGAGGGAGATGTTGAGCGTGAAATGGCAGGGGTTACTAAAACACTATAAAGAATATTTACCTGTAACCGAAAACACACCAGATATCAGTCTAGGGGAAGGAAACACTCCGTTTGTCCATTTTAAAAATTTATCCAAACAGCTTGGGATCGAATTATATGGAAAAATAGAAGGCGCAAATCCGACTGGTTCTTTTAAAGATAGAGGAATGGTGATGGCTGTGGCAAAAGCGGTAGAGGAAGGAAGTAATGCCATTGTATGCGCGTCTACAGGTAATACTTCGGCTTCCGCTGCGGCATATGCGGCTAAAGCTGGCATCCGGGCTATTATTGTTATCCCAAAAGGGAAGGTAGCAATGGGGAAACTCGCGCAGGCTATTATGTACGGAGCAGAAATTGTAGAGATTGACGGGAATTTTGACGAAGCCCTTTCAATGGTGAGGGAAATTAGTGAAAAAGCAGATGTCACCCTGGTTAACTCCGTCAATCCGTACCGACTAGAAGGACAAAAGACAGCTGCTTTTGAAGTGTGCGAACAATTAGGGACCTCCCCTGACATTCTTGCTATACCTGTGGGGAATGCAGGGAATATTAGTGCCTACTGGAAAGGGTTTAAGGAGTATAACGAAAAGACAGATAGCGGCCTGCCACAAATGTTCGGATTTGAAGCTGAGGGAGCAGCAGCTATCGTAAAGGATCAAATTATTAAAGATCCTGAAACAATTGCAACAGCAATTCGAATTGGTAATCCAGCAAGCTGGAAACTCGCGGTTGCCGCAAGAGACGAATCGGCTGGAATAATTGGTTCTGTTACGGATAAGGAAATTACAAAAGCTTTTAAGCTATTAGCCCAGCAAGAGGGAATATTTGCTGAACCAGGCTCCTGCGCCTCTGTTGCAGGTGTCATCCAGCAATGTGAGCAAGGCGTTATTCCTAAGGGCAGCAAGGTGGTTACCGTTCTAACAGGAAATGGTCTAAAGGATCCACAGACTGCTATTGAACAGATGGAGGTTAAGCCTGTTGCCCTTCCGAATAATTCAGACTCCCTGCTACGCTATATTGGAAGTACGGTGACAGTATGACAGCTTTTCGTATTAGCGTTCCTGCCAGCTCCGCAAACTTAGGGCCGGCATTTGATTCAGCAGGAATTGCGCTGAACTTATATTTAACACTGGAAGTTGAAACACAGGATGAATGGGAATTTATCCACGTTTCCGACCTGCTTCCAACTATTACAACCTACGAGGAGCATTTTATCTACCAAATTGCCAAGCAAACGGCAGACCAATTTAACTTGGCACTACCGCCTTGTAAGGTGAGGGTCACGAGTGACATTCCATTAGCTCGTGGCCTTGGCAGCAGTGCTGCAGCGGCCCTCGCTGGAGTCGAAATAGCAAACCAACTTTGCAATCTCAATCTGCCCAGTGAAGCCATACTGAAGTTTGGCACTGCATTGGAAGGCCACCCAGATAATATAGCTGCTTCCTTATTGGGAGGATTAGTCATCTCCACCTTAGAAGAGGAGGAGGTACATTACGTCAAGCTTCCCCTTTCCGAACTAGAGGTTGTTATAAGTATCCCCTCCTTTGAGTTAAAAACAGAGGAAGCCAGAAATGTATTGCCAGACCACTTCACTCGAAAACAAGCAGCAACAGCAAGCAGTCTTAGCAATGTACTAATTGCTGCATTAGCCTCAGGAAACGTTAAGCTAGCGGGAGAAATGATGGAGAGGGACTTGTTTCACGAGCCATACCGAGCCGGGTTACTCCCCCATTACGAGATAATTAAGCGAGAAGCAAAGTTGGCTGGGAGCTATGGCACTGTTATAAGCGGGGCAGGTCCCTCTATGATCTCATTTGCGCAAAAAGGGACTGGCCGCTCCTTAGCTCGACACCTGCAAGAACTATTCCCCGACTTTCAAGTGAAAGTTGCCCAGATCGATCAGGAGGGCATTCAAATAAACTGAAACTCATTTAGTGGGATCTTATTGCCATTAAGACTGGACAAAAAACGCTGAGACCAGCTACAGATTACTGTAGCGAGCTCAGCGTTTTTTAGTTATTTCATAATCGAACTCATCAATGCTTTTTGCGCGTGAAGTCTATTTTCAGCTTGCTGAAATACAACAGATTGTTTTCCATCGATGACCGCTGCATCTACCTCTTCTCCTCTGTGTGCTGGAAGGCAATGCATAAATGAAACGTCCGGCTTTGCTAAGGAGAGAAGCTCGGATGTAACCTGGTAATGCTGGAATGCCTCTATTCTTTGTTTTTGCTCCTTTTCCTGCCCCATGCTCGCCCACACGTCTGTATATACGATATCCGTATCTTGCACAGCTTCATTCGGATTAGCCTCCACCACAATCTTTCCACCCGAGATTGCTGCAAGCTTTTTTGCCTTGTCTATTTCTTCCTTCATTGGGAGATAGCCGCCTGGAGCACAAACTGTAAGATTCATCCCCATTAAACCTGCCCCAATCATGAGTGAATTCGCCATATTATTCCCGTCGCCAATGTATGTAATGTTGACTCCTTCAAGTACATTTTTTTGCTCTTTGATTGTTAACAGGTCTGCAAGCACCTGACAGGGATGATAAAGGTCAGTAAGTCCATTTATAACAGGAACACTGGCATTTGCAGCAAGCTCTTGGACCTTCTCTTGAGAATAAGTACGAATCATAATTCCATCAAGATATCCTGATAACACCTTGGCAGTATCAGCAATTGGCTCACCCCTGCCAATTTGTAAATCCTTTGTGCTTAAAAATATTCCATTTCCTCCGAGCTGATAGATCCCGGCCTCAAAAGAAACCCTAGTTCGAGTCGATGCTTTTTCAAAAATCATACCAAGCGTTTTCCCTTTTAGAGTGGATTCCTCCTGTCCAGCCTTCCTTTTGGCCTTAAGCTGTTCTGCTAATTCAAGTAAGTAGTTGATTTCTTCCTGTTTAAAATCGCCTAATGTTAAGAAATCACGGCCTTTTAAAGACTTCATACTATTTGGCGCTTCTTTTAAATGCATCGTCACCATCCATCTCCACCCTTCAGAATGTATATGAATTATTATGCATTATTTAGAATAAATATACAATAACTTTGTTTAGAAAAATTCGCATTCGCTCGTCCTTTAAGCGTATGTGAAAGTTCTTCTTATACTTGGCACCTCGAAATTTTAACTACGTCGATTTTGCTTCCTTGCTGAAATTTTATACTTCCCTAACGTGTAAAAAAACCGCCTTGCTAATTTTGCTAGCAAAGCGATTAATACTATTTTACCTGTATAAACAGCACCTTTAAGTAGTTTCCTTGTTGGAATTTACGATCTACCTGAAAGTCAGCCGGAAGATGGTATTCTTCTAAAATTTTGTAGCCTGTATTCATTTGCTTAAAGGCCTTCTCCACAAAGCCCTTGAACTTTTTCATTCCAAAACTGGCATTGTTTGTCGATGCGACAATAACGCCATTTTTCTCTGTAATAGATATGGTATCCATTAGAAGCTTTGGGTAATCCTTTGCGGTACTAAACGTACGTTTTTTTGACCTTGCGAAGCTTGGTGGGTCAAGCACCACCATATCAAATTTCAATTGATGACGTTGTGCATACTGGAAATAATCAAATACGTCCATAACCCGGATATCATGCTGTTCAAAGTCAATGTCGTTAACGCTAAATTGTTCAATCGTTTTTGCTTTAGAACGTTTAGCAAGGTCAACACTCGTCGTCTTATCTGCTCCACCTAATGCTGCTGCTATAGAAAAGGCTCCTGTATAAGAAAATGTATTTAACACACGCTTGCCCTTTGCGTAGTTATCACGAATGGCTTTTCTGACTTCTCTTTGATCCAGGAATATCCCTACCATGGCCCCGTCATTTAAATAGACAGCATAACTCATGCCATTTTCTTTAATGATAAGTGGAAATTCACCACGTTCACCTTTAACAAAGTCATCATCTTCCATATATTTTCCCTTTGTGTCAAAACGCTTCTTTTCATAAATAGCTTTATAATCACCGAGGTTGTCCAGTACTTGGATAACTTGTTCTTTAAACGTGTAAATTCCATCGCTATACCAATTGATCAGGTAATAGCCATCAAAGTAATCGATAGTAAGTCCGCCGATTCCGTCTCCTTCGCCATTAAACAAACGAAATGCGGTCGTTTCTTCATCCTGATAGAAGCCTTGGCGCTTATTTATCGCCTTAAGAATTTTTCGCTGGAAGAAGGAGAAGTCAATTGCTTCATCCTGCTTATTTGTTAACACCCAGCCAATTCCCTTGTTTTGCCGCCCATAATAGCCTCTACCCAGAAAGCTGTGAGTGGAGTCGAATAAATCAATAATGGCCCCCTCTTCTTTCAAGGCAGATTCGTTCGCGATCGCTTCCTTACTAACTAATGGAACACCCTTTTGAAAATCCTGTATAAATGGTTCTTTGACTTTTAGTTCAATCGTTTTTTGCATCTCGACATCCTTAACTCTTTTTTTCTTATTATCGCATGTGGTCTATAAAAGCGAAAGTAAAGACCGATTATCTCTCATTATTTCATTATTCCCTATCCCCTGTGGAAAAAAATCACTTTTCTGCAAATAACGGTTAGGGAGTGTGGTATGATGGGATTTATAAAGTGAAACTTCAATCAGTGGGGGTTTTCGTTCTTCCCCCACTGATTGTTAGTTGAAATGGGAGAGTATGCAGGGAAACTAGGGTTCTAAGTATCTATTTTAAAGCTAAAAATATGGCAAAAATCCGAGCAGACTCAACGTGACGTCGCTCGGGTTTTTTAACTTTCTTTCTGTAAGGAGCTTTAATCCTATAAAGCTTGGCTTATTAGTTTACGTATTCGATATAAGAGTCTGGATCAAGATCAAGTGTCTTTTCTTCCCCTACCCGGATTAAGATGATATTTTCGCCGTGCTGTATGGTTGACTCATTTTCATCCCCCATAAACGATCTTCCTGTAAATTGGTTAAATGTAAATGGATCTTTAAAGGTATTCACTTCAACTTCCTGATACCCATTTCCACCTGGGTTTATGATATTCAAAATACCCTCGGATAGCGTTACGTCTGGCGGGGTAATATACTCGCTCATATCCTCTCCATCCATATATAGGGGAGTTTCATAGTAAAAGGCCTCGACTTCGTCTCCCATTCCCGCCACCTTTTCCACAAAGATGGAAGCCATTAATTCATCACTTGGACTTGAAGTGATCTGCAGCTCCCCTTCTGAATAGGTAAACCCCCATTCCTTGCGAAGGAACTCCGGATCAATTTCCTCTGTATTTCCAGAATTCATATAACTATAAAGTGATGGAATGCTAGATCTTTCTTCTTTTCCACTTTCTTGGCGCTCTTCAAACGGCTGCAAAATAGAAAGAATAATTCCACAAATAATCAAAACGGATCCATACAGAGGTAACAGCCATCTTTCTTTTCGTTGCATCGCAGGAAAATGTTTACTTATTAATCTTACTAAAAAGATCGTTCCACCAATAAGAATAGCCAGCAATAAAAATTGAAAAAGTATATCCCCGAAAACCATCATTTCCTAACCTCCTGACGATTGGAAACAAGAATACTTGCTGCAAATAGTAATAAAACGGTTCCTAGAATCTTAACGGAAAATAACCAAAAACTATTTTCCTGAAAGTAAAATTCAAACAATGATATGAAACCAGGTTCATCAAAATCATAAATAAAAAGAAATCCTATAAGTGCAACAGGGATAATGACTACCAAAGTACGATGCAACTGCACAACGCATCCGATCAAGTAACCAATTGCAGCTATAAATAAAACATATAGTATAGTTGCTACTGCGCCACTGGCCCATTCACCTAACGTTAAAGGCAATGCTTCTGTCAAGAGGGTGTTCCCCCTTACATATTGAATCATTTGAATCAAATACTGCGAACAAATAGCAGTTAGCCCTGCAACCACACTGGCTGTCAGCAAGAAGGCCATATTAGCTAAGTTGCTACTAAGTCTGTTCGTAATAAATAGATAATCATCGTTTCGATAAGATTTGGTTGTAATTAAAATAGAACTGAAGAAGGCCCATACTAAGGTTAGCCCGATGGTCCCATCTGTAGAGTAAAAGTTCATGCTTAATGAAACATTACCCATACTTGTACCCGATTGGCCATTCCCACCCCACGTAAAAACAATCGCAAGCAACTGTAAGGCTACCATTGAATTAAACACACCTGCAAATGCCTTCCATTTAAAGAGGTATTGCTTTCCAACCAATGTACCAAGTGACATATTATTTAAAGACATCATCGATCCCCCCTGTTGTGCGGTTTGTTAGATAGACACAGACATCACTTGCTGATACTGGTGTGACTTTCATACCGAGTTGCTTCGCTTTTTCCAAGGGTATCCCTTCACTTTTCACTACTGCATAACAGGTATTTGCCCCAACCTCTTCTGTATACAATACTTGCTTATCTGTTACCCATTGTCTAACCAATTCGGATCTGCCAGTTAAGCCTATTGCATAATTACGAATCTCATCAATTGGCTCATGAAGTAATGCCTTGCCGTTTTTTATTACAAGTATGTCTTCTAATAACTCCTCCAGTTCTTCCAAATGGTGGCTGGAAATAATCATCGTTCTTGGGTGTGCAAGATAATCCTTTAGTAAGGCCCTGTTAAAGTCCTTTCTTACTGAAGCATCCATCCCATTAGTTGGTTCATCAAACAAGGTAATTTCACAACGTGCAGCCAATCCAAAGATCATATTGAAGGTGCTCGCTTTTCCCTTTGAAAGATGGGTATGTAATTGATTTGGATGGAAGGAAAAATACTCGAATAAGCGTTCTGCCAGCTGACTGTCCCAATTGCCGTAAAAACGTTTACCCGCCTGCAATATCTCTGACAAGGTAAGAGTATTCGGAAAGTCCATTGAATCATCAATATAGGCAACGTTGGCAGAAACAGTCAGACTATTAAACGGGTTTACATTTAAAACCTCTACATGGCCGGATGTTGGCCTCCAAAGACCAGCGAGAATCTTTAATAAGGTTGTTTTTCCAGCTCCGTTTCGGCCAATCAGCCCAGTAATGGTATTTTTCTTTATTTGGATGTTCAGTTCATTTAATGCAACTACACTGCCCTGCTTCTTTGTGACCTTTTCGCATTCCACTACATTCATTTCTCTTCCCCCTCTATCTTTTCCATGCTCTCCCGAAGCATTTCTTGTAGCTCCGATTCCCCTACACTTAATCGTGCTGCCTCTAATGCCACCTCATCCAATAATCCTTTTAATGTATGGTTTTTTCGTTTATCTAAAATTAACTGTCTCGCCTTTGGGGTAACAAACTTCCCCAAGCCACGCTTGCTGTATAGAATCTTTTCATCAGAAAGGATCGTTAGCCCTTTTGCTGCAGTTGCCGGATTGATTGTAAATATTTCTGCAAGCTTGTATTGGGAATAAACCTTGTCATCTGTTTGAAAATTTCCATTGAGTATTTCTGTTTCAATCCATTCAGCAATTTGGATATAGATGGGCTTCGTGCCATCTGAAAGTAAATGCAAACCAGCAACCTCCTTCAGCTAACTTAGTGCATTAGTCGTGTAATGTAGTATATAATTTTCTCAATAAAAAAACAAGAGCAAATCCCCCTTTTTTTAACAATTAAAAAAATGCCTGCATAGCAGACATTAATTTAAATACCTCTATTAATCTAATCCAACAACGCGGCTTCTTCTTTCCAAAAGAACTACATCGCGCCAAACACCATTCAATTTACCAATACGCTCACGAACCCCCACTTCTACAAACCCAGCATTTTCATGGAGCCGAATACTTCCCTTATTTTCTGGAAAAATCCCCGACTGCAATGTCCAAAACCCTTTTAATTCACTTTCAGCAATCATATAGGTCATTAGCTTTGTACCAATTCCTTTTCCAGTACTTGCTTTACTCAAATAAATACTTAGTTCTGCAGCTCCTGCGTATGCTTTTTTACTTGAAGTGGGGAGAAGCGCTGCCCAACCAATAACATCTTTTCCAATTTTCGCGACCAATCTGCAATCCTGTAAATACTTCTGATCCCACTCTTCCCAGCTTGGGACCTCTGTGTCGAATGTTGCATTTCCTGTTTCAATTCCTTCTAAATATATGGATCTTACTTCTGGCCAATCTGATGTGACCATTTGATCCATAACGATGTCATTTACATCCCTACTCATTAACAATCCAAAACCTCCGTTTTATCGTGCCATCTGTATCAAGAATGCTTTCATCTTCTATGCCACCATTGTTTAGAATGGTTTTGGCAGACCCAATATTATCCTCATCACAAGTAACAAGGACGCGCGGAATTTTTAGATCTTTACATTTCAACAAAGCCTCCGCGAGAATACGTGTCGCATAACCCTTACGTCTTTCGATGGGTCTTACACTATAGCCAATATGTCCACCCACATTGCATAAATACTCTGTCAGTTCATGCCGGATATCCACCATTGCAACTATCCTATCATTTTCGTTAATTAGGAAGTAATTAGAGCTTGGTACCCACTTCCCTTGCCCGCTTTCCCTCACATGCAGGGCATTTAAATAATCTTCGTATGTATCGTGCCCCGTGAGGTTAAAACTACTGGGGATCATGCGAGATGGACCCCATTCTTTCACATATTGCCGATGCTCTTCTTTCCATTCATTTGACGGGCGTACTAACCTCATCAAATCCCCCCTTTAGGCGCATGATTATAAAACATCATATATAAACATACCCTAAAATTGCAAGTGTTTTTTTCAGAATAGTTCAGCTGTTCTTTGATGTGCTATAATTTTGGTTACATAGGAGGTGATTATATGAAAGTGATTGTAGACGCAGATGCTTGTCCAGTAAAAGATACCATTATTAACATTTCATTAGAAAAAGGGACTCCCGTTATCCTCGTCTCTAGCTTTGCACATTATTCGAATGAACAACACCCTGAAGGAGTCGAAAATATTTATGTTGATACCGGAGCTGAGTCAGCGGATTACCGGATCATGAAACTAGCAGATCACGGAGATGTACTTGTCACACAAGATTACGGACTTGCTTCCCTTGCACTTGCCAAAAAGTGCCATGTTCTTCATCATAAAGGATTTGCTTATACCAATGATAATATTGATCAGCTTCTCCAGACACGGTATCTTAGTGCGATGGAAAGAAAAAGCGGAAAACGGACAAAAGGGCCAAAGCCATTTACGCATGAGGATAGAGAAAAATTTGCTACCCTTTTCACGCAAAAAATGAGGGAACTGGAAGACCCGTCATAGGAATTCCAGCCCTTTTTTTTAAAACACGTATTTAAGTTTTTGCTGATCTTGGTATCTTGGTATTAGTGGTGCGATTCGCATCATTGGGTATGTGATAGCTAGCCCGACAGCTCCAAATGCGCCAAATATAATGGCAACAACACTCCCGCGCAATTCAAACGATGTCAGCTATTCTATAAGAGGATCTAGCACGCCACCATAATATAGAAACTAACAGGAATAACGATAGCCATAAAGCATAGAGTTAATCTTACCAATCCTAATCGGTATAATAGGTTAAATAAGAGAAAGGCCATTCCAAATAGAAAGAGAACTGTCATCATATCGATCCATAGATTGCACAAGAAATGATAGTCTTCATAAAAGATTTCTCCAGTATGTAAAACTCCCCTGAAATGGAGCTTCCAATCACTTAGTGTGACAAGACTGAATTGGAGCACATTCAAATTAAATACCACAACCGCAACGGATAAGATTCCACCCCCATAAAAGGATTTCAAAATCTGTAACCTTGCGCTGCCCATTCCTACTCCAATAGGTAATAGTGACTTAAACCCAAATATTGCAATGCTCGGGATATAGGCAACCAAAAGATGGACTGACCGATTGGATAATGCTCCCGTCCTTTGTTAAAATATAGACAGTATAAGGACGTGCAGAGGAGGAAGTTAGTACATGAAAATTATTTCGATCGAACCGACACCAAGCCCCTACTCTATGAAAATAAATGTGGATGAAAAAATGCCTGATGGCCAAACAGAGAATTATAAGCGCGAAGATATAATGGTTGATGCTCCAGATTATGTCCGTAGTTTATTTCAAATAGATGGGGTTAAAGGGCTTTACCGTGTTGTTGATTTTATTGCACTGGAAAGAAACCCTCGAACGCCATGGGAGGAGATTCTTCCAGCAGTTCGGCAAACATTAGGTTCTTCTGAGCAGCCAACTGAAGAACAGCAAGAAGCAAACAGCGAGCAACAGGAAGAGGCTTTTGGAGAGGTACAAGTCTATATTCAAATGTTCCGCTATATTCCTATGCAGGTAAAACTGGAAGAAGGCGATACAGAGGAACGGTTTGGGCTTCCAGAACGTTTCATGAACGCTGCCATGAAGGCTTCTGAAGCTACTGATAATATGTTGATGGAACGAAAGTGGGTTGAACAATCGCCTCGCTATGGCGACCTCAAAGAGATTGGTTCAGAGGTGGTGGAGGAAATAAACGCCAGCTATGATGAGACACGCCTCGATCAACTCGTACACTTTGCTTTAAATAATGAAGCAACGGGAAATCGAACATTTTATCACGAGGTAACTTTAGAAATGATGGAAGCTCCTAACTGGAAGGATCGTTATGCAGCGCTAGATAGAATGGATCCTACTGAAGCTGACTTACCTGTGCTAGATAGAGCTTTGGATGATGAAAAGGCCTCAATTAGAAGACTAGCCACCGCCTATCTCGGTATGATTGAAGAGAAAAAGGTATTGCCATATTTATACAAAGCATTGAGAGACAAGGCAGTTAACGTTAGAAGAACGGCTGGAGATTGTCTGTCTGATCTTGGCTTTAAAGAAGCGATGCCAGAAATGGTCAACTCCTTGACCGACAAAAGTCGCCTTGTCCGTTGGCGGGCAGCCATGTTCCTTTACGAACTCGGTGATGAAACAGTAATCCCCGCCCTGAATGACGCGTTACAGGATCCGGAGTTCGAGGTAAGAATGCAAGTTAAAATAGCATTGGCTCGAATCCAAGGCGGAGAGCGTGCCAAAGGATCGATTTGGCATCAAATGACAGAGGCTGCTAAACAAAAATAATCCACCCTAGTGCCATGCACTCTGGTAGATTATTGTAATCTTTGCTCCCCTTAAAGGGAGACTTCCGTTATTTTACCGTTAGTGGCATTATCCGCCACTAACGGTATTTTTATTTACTATACGACTTAAACAATAAGCTCGGAGTTTTTCCCTTGATAAAAACGAACTGCTTTTTCTAATAATGGACCATCAAAGTCAGGGAAATAGACGTCTGTAAAGTAAAGCTCCGCACTAGAAGACTGCCATAACAGAAAATTACTCATCCGCTTTTCTCCGCCAGTTCGTATAACCAACTCTGGATCTGGAAGTTCTTTTGTGTATAAACATTGCTGGAGAACTTGTTCATTTAGCTGCGTGAGATCCATTTTTTCGTCTTGCAATTCCTTAACAATATGTCGTACCGCCTGCAAAATATCGTCCCTCCCGCCATAGTTAAAAGCGAAATTTACGATCAATCCTGTATTGTCCGCTGTTTCGTTTACCGCATTCTTTAAGGCCGTTTTTGTACGAATAGGGAGTGCTTCTAAATTACCGGATATACGCACAACAATATTACGTCTTTGAAACTCAGGAAGCTTCTGTTTAAAAAACTTAACAGGCAAATGCATTAAGTAGTTTACTTCCTCCATTGGCCTTGACCAGTTTTCAGAAGAAAAGGCATAGAGTGTTAAAACTTCAACACCCAAGTCAATGCTGGCATCAATAATTTTTTCCATCGTTTTCGCGCCGGCATAATGGCCCTCACTTCGCGTCAGGCCTCGTTGTTTTCCCCATCTTCCGTTTCCATCCATCATAATCGCTACATGCTTTGGGACACTTTTACCCATCGAAAACATCTCCTTACCTTTCATTTTATTAAAAACCCATTTCCTTAAACTTTTGCATGACTTCCTGTCGTTTAAAATTATACGATTGCCACGGTGCTTCTTCTTTCTGGCGTAGCCTTTCCCCTATTTGCGTCAGCATTGGTTTCAATCCCAAGTAATTCGGGTCTGATTTATAAATTTCCAATAATCCATCCCAGCCTGTATAAGATAGTGAATTTAAATAATCAATATCTATTTTCTTTGTCATTTCATATCTGTCTATATTTTGTTTGGTTACAACCTGCTCTACATTGACTGCATTCAGCCCTGTATAAAACAGAATGGCTCCTATCAAATAAAAATGTAACAGAGAGACTTTTTCAAGCCATACTTTTATTAAGGTATACGCAAAAATGACCATAAGCAGTATCATAAACCCATGCGCCAATACTCGATCAATGGTGTAACCATAGGCTGCTTCATACATGCTTAATCGCTGGTAAGCAGATGCGAGCAAAATGGCGCTGAATACAATTAACAAAGTATAAAGGATCTTTAGTACACGGTTAACCTTTACGGATGCTTTAACAAAGGTCAAAAAGCTGATTAACAACGTCCAGTTGATTAATGTGACCATGCTTAATTCAAAGAACCCTCTTCTTGCATACTCTGCATAAGTGAATCCTTCCTCCAAGCTACCCCCAAAGAAATAGGTAAACTGAACAGCTGCAAAAAGGCCGTACAAGAGATTTAAAATTGAAAGAATGGTAACCGATGTAACGCCTTCCCATTCGGTCACTTTTTTATAGGGATCATAAGACTGTTTCGGGAACCGCTTCATGCGAATCGCCTGAAAAAGACCGAAAAACAAGAGTGCAGCTATAATGACAAATAACGTTCGGAAGAAGCCTTCAAGAAAGTTTAATTGCAACAGAAACGCTGGCAAGGAAACGAGCATCTCCTCAAATACCGAATCAGCTGACATTAAAAGAGCGCCAACAACAAACAGAAGCGGTAAGCTAAAACCAATCCCAATCAAAATGCGAATCATTACTTTAGATGTTCCATCCTCCACATTCTTAAACACTCGGTTGAAGATACTTCGAAAAAAGGCAGAAATATACTGATACAGTTGCTCTAGTTTTGATTTTAATATCGCGATAAAATAACTCGATGCCCAGTTATAGTTTTCTGGTGTTGTAATTAAAATGACATGTAAGTACATCAATAAAGGGATAACAATTAAGTTTAGACTATAGAACAAAATCGAATCATAATAGAGGTAACTCCCTGCCAATATCCAAATCATAAGCATTAAGAGCAAGCCAATTCTCCTATGATAAAATGCAAAGCCAGTGCGATAAAAAAGAACGCTGTAAAATCCGGCAACAAACAATAAATACGAGACGCCGATACGACCATGGAAAAAGCTAATTTCCGCTAACACCCCTAACCCTATGCACACAACTAAAAACAGAAAATCTTTTCTTGTTACTTCTACTTTCATGGAATTTCCTCCAAGCATACTTTGTAATTCTATATGCATAGTAATTCTATGTATATAGGTAAAAAAATATCCGTTTTGGGACAGAAGGAAGGAAATACCTTACACAGATTTCTTCCGTCCCCATTTATACCCAAGTCGACTGACGGGATATAATACGATCGTAAATCCGATACACGCCATAATAAACGGCAAACTTATCAATGGTTCAAACCATTTATGTGGAATAAATTTAAATATGACCAAATACATTAAGACCAGATTGGGGATCAAACAGATAAGAAATGTTTTTTTCAACAGTTTTCTTCCTGCTTCACCAAATTCCTTGCCTATCTCATAGCCAAGCAATCCCCAGAAAAAAGTGTAGATCACCATTATGAGGGACGCTGCTTTCGTGAGACCCTCCCAAAGAATATCTGTCCAATTCCAATCAAATAGATGATAAATAATAGTTAAGGTAGCGCCACCTAAAAAAATTGCCACATTTAAGATTACAAAAAGCCACTGTGTTTTCTTAGGCGTAATCGCTGCCTCCTGTTTCCATAACGAGGCTATTTCCTCCGGCTCCCCAAGTCTTTCCACTAATATGGGATAAGAGCTTTTTCCCGTTTCTTGTTCTAATTCATAAATATGGGCCTGGTATTCAGCCAGAATCGACTCTTTATCCGGATGGTCATCAAGCTCATCTGCTAATTTCTCTTGGAAGGTTTTTGCTGCCTCATTCATGTTTCGTTTCTCCGAATCAGGTTATTCATTACTTGAACATAACGATGCCATTCACTCGTCTTTTCCTCAAGCATTGCCTTCCCCTGATCGGTAATCCGATAATATTTACGAGCAGGCCCCTTCTCCTGGTTTTGCCAATAGCATTCAATATACTCCTGCTTCTCCAGCTTATGTAACGCCGGATACAAGGTACCTTCCTTAATTTGCAGGTTATGCTCACTACGCTGATCCATTTCCTTTACAAGTTCATAACCGTACATATCCCGTTCATCCAACAACTGTAATACAAGCAAAGAGGTACTGCCTTTCACTAGCTCCCGATTAAACATTTTTTCACCTACCTAGAATTATTAGGTATGTTCACTATATAAAATTATTTTCTGTTTGTAAAGCATTTATCTCAATTCCTGGAACATAATTTTTAACCGGTCCATCTTTTTTCTTATCCGTGAGCGCTTGTCAGGTAAAAGTGAAATGTCAGCCCGTTTAGCAATTGTCTCTACTACACCTTCAATGGACAAGTTATCTGTATCAAGATGTGTAGCAAACATATTATCTTCCAACTCCCTCATTCTTTCTTTCATTTGCTGATACGCCCATGACTTTCTTCCTTCAAATCTTTTTCGCAGTCTTTTGGCTACTGTATCTTTAGACGCCATAAGGGTAAAATGCTTTACCTCAATGCCATCTTCTCTTAAATTTCCGACGATTTCTTCAAAGTAAGCCTTGTTTGTTAGCGTCATTGGAATGATTATAATACCCTTATAGTCAGAAGCAAGCTCTCTTAGTAACGTTCTGTTTGCCTCCCGCCATAGCGGATAATCCTGAAAATCACTTTTTGCAAGTTTTTTAGGAACATTTTTCATTAAAGCGAATCCGAATCGCTCTGGATCATAGACACAGGCTTGTTTCAACCTCCGCTTTAATTCGTAAGCAGTGCTTGTCTTCCCTGAACCAAACGTTCCATTAATCCATATAAGCATGGAACATTCCCCCTTTCAATCTAGACAGCAAACCTTGTTTCTTATATAATAGCACTAACTTAAAACGAAAGGGTGACCCGGGTACATGAAGTTATAATCCTATTTCACAAAAAAACATCTGCATAGGTATGAGAAGAAAAACAGACAAGGTCTGTCTTTTTTGCACGTTGGGAAGTATAAAATTTTAGCTAGGAAGCAATAACGACTTAGTTAAAATTTTGAAGACCCAAGTATAAGAAAAACGTGCATATTCTCTAAAAGACAAGCGAATGCGAGTTTTTCTAACATGCCACTTATGAATGTTTTTAGAATAGGATTGTTTCATGTATTTGGATAGCTGCACAAGGGGAAAGTATCCTTTTTTGTGCTACACTTGCATGCTGCCTTCTATTCTAAAAACGAATAGGAGGCTTTTTTGTCTCCAATCTCAATTGGAACGGAGAGGATATTATGCGCTTAATAGAAGCACGCGATATAAACATTGATGCCCGGGATCGTCGTTTAGTCCAGCTAGAATACCTTGCCATACATGCACAGGATCGTATTGGCCTTGTAGGGAAGAACGGAAGTGGAAAGACAACATTACTTGAGGTCCTCGCGGGTAAAAAAGCACCTGATAATGGGCTCGTAACAGCCCACACATCTATCGCTCACATCCCACAATTAAAACGAACAGATACGGTAAAGAGTGGTGGTGAAGTGACCCAGGAATATATTAACGATGCTTTTTCCCAAAACGCTGGACTAATCTTTGCTGATGAGCCTACAACAAATCTTGATACAACCCATATCGAGAAGCTGGAAACACAACTAAAAAAACGACAAGGGGCCATGGTGGTTATTTCGCATGACAGGGCCTTCCTTGATGCACTTTGCAATAAAATTTGGGAGCTAGATGGAGGAACCATAACAGAATACAAAGGAAATTATTCTGATTATGCAAGACAGAAGGAACAAGAAGTAGAACAAAAGCGACAGGCTCACGCACAGTATGAAAAAAAGAAGAAACAACTGGAAGAAGCGCTTGAGATTAAAGAACAAAAAGCCCAGCGAGCAACAAAGAAGCCGAAACACACAAGTAATTCAGAGGCGAGGATTACGGGTGCAAAGCCGTATTTTGCAAACAAACAAAAGAAACTACGCAAAACTGCAAAAGCCATCGAAACCAGATTAGATAAATTAGAAAAGGTTGATAAGGTTAAGGAAAAGGCTCCAATTAAAATGCAAATACCGAATGTAGATCGCATACGAAACCGCATCATTCTACGTGTCGAAGAACTTTCCGCAAAAGCAGGGAAACGTACACTGTGGAAGGATGTGAGCTTTACAATATCTGGTGGTGATAAAGTAGCCATTATTGGGCCAAATGGCAGTGGAAAGACAACACTTATAAAAAAGCTTGTTAAGGAAGCTCCAGGAGTCACACACTCCCCTGCCATAAAAATTGGTTACTTTAGCCAAAACCTTGATATTCTAGACAAGGAAAAAAGCATTTTAGAAAATGTTAGTGAAACATCCAATCAAGAGGAAACAATCATCCGTACTGTTCTTGCAAGGCTACGTTTTTTTCGTGATGATGTGTATAAGAAAGTGGATATCTTAAGTGGTGGTGAGCGCATTAAAGTGGCACTCGCGAAACTACTCCTAAATGATATTAATACGTTAGTCTTGGACGAACCAACTAACTATTTAGATATTGAAGCTGTAGAAGCATTAGAAAATTTGCTGTCAGATTATGAAGGTACTATCATTGTGGTATCCCATGATAGACGCTTTATAGAGCATCTTGCCAGTCGCGTCTTTTCCATTGAAGACAGTACCCTTCACATTGTAGAAGGAGATTATCAAACCTATAAAAATGACAGTGCTTCAGAATCGCCAAGCCAAGTTGAAGAAGAGCTTTTCGTCATTGAAACAAGAATAACGGAGACATTAAGCAGGCTAAGTATAGAACCTTCCGAGGAATTGGACAGTACCTTCCAAAACCTTTTACAGCAAAAAAGAGCGCTGCAAAAAAAGCTCCAATAAAGTGAAATTTCATTTGGTGGGGGTTCCCTCTTCCCCATCAAATGTTAGTTGAACGAATCGGGCCGATACTGGCAGTTGATCCCCCACTTAGGGTGCTTAACTTCTCACATTCTTTAAGTCGGCGTTTTATTGCCAGTTAAGCCGGTATAAAGATAGCTGTGTTTTGCTTTCCATTGACTTTGAAGAGATTGTTATATATATTTAATTAATAATACATTAATTAAATATATATAAGGAGGATGAGCATAGTGGCCGATAACCTTTCATTAAAAGCATTCGTTGTATTAATGAAATCCTCTAAAACAATACAAGAGCGAGTAAAACAAGATATCCAGAGTTATGGTATGAAAACATCTGAATTTGCCATCCTGGAGACACTCTTTCACAAGGGGCGCCAAACGGTTAGGCAAATATCTGAAGCAGTCCTAATTAACACCGGTTCCATCACCTACGTTATTGATAAACTGGAGACAAAAGGCTTACTAGAAAGAGAGCATTGTAAGGAAGACCGCCGTGTTGTCTATATCCAGATTACCAACAAAGGAACGCAGTTAATGCAGGAAATTTTTCCAAAGCATCAACAAGTGATTGAGGATTTATTCGAAGGAGTTAGTAAAGAGGATATGCGCGTTGTAATAGAAACATTGAAAAAGGTGGGCCTCAAAGCCTAAAACACGGAAAGGAGCATGGGGAATGAAACATATCTTTAAGAAGGGCAGTGATCCGCGAAGACCTACTCTACTACTGCTACACGGTACTGGAGGTACTGAGCAGGATTTGCTGCCATTAGCTGATAAAATTGATCCTGAAGCGAATGTATTAAGTGTAAGAGGAAACGTTTCAGAAAATGGAATGCCTAGATTCTTTAGACGCTTAGCTGAAGGCGTATTTGATGAAGAGGATCTCATTTTTCGTACAGAAGAATTAAATCAATTTCTGAATGAAGCATCCGAGAAATATGAATTTGACCGAAGCGCAATTACCGCAGTTGGGTATTCCAACGGTGCTAACATTGCCGCAAGTTTAATGTTTCATTATAAGGACGCATTAAACGCTGCAATTCTGCACCATCCTATGGTGCCACGCAGAGGAATTAGTCTACCTGACTTAAGTGGCAAGAGGATCTTGATTACAGCAGGAACCAATGATCCAATATGCCCGTCGCAAGAATCAATAGATTTACAACAACTATTACAAGAGGCTTCCGCAGATGTAGAAGTACACTGGGAAAACCACGGACACCAGCTAACATTCAGCGAAGTAGAAGCCGCAGCAGCTTGGTATCAAAACAAAAGCTCAAGCGACCGTTAAGAGATTCTAAAAAAGTGCTAGCCGCATAAGAGGCTCCTTACCTATAGGGCCCTCCTATGTGGCTTTTTAATTTCGCAGTATAATATAGACGAGGTACACTACATAGAAAATTGCTAGTACAGCGCCCTCCCGCTTTCCAACACGGAAATTCGTCCGCGAAAACACGAGCAATAATATCGTTAAAAGAAGCATGATCACAACGTCTATCCCTACTTTACTGCTAACAGAAAGTGGTGTGATAACAGACGAAGCACCAAGCACAAACAAAATATTGAAGATATTACTACCGACAATATTTCCAAGCGCAATATCGCTTTGCTTTTTCAAGGCTGCCGTGATGGATGTTACAAGCTCAGGAAGCGAGGTACCTATCGCAATGATCGTGAGGCCGACCAACGTTTCACTCATCCCGACTGCATAAGCAATTTCTGTACCATTACTAACAACAAGCTCCCCACCAAAAACGATTCCAGCAAGCCCCAAAATAGTCAGCCCAATATTTTTACCCCACTTAATCTCATCTGGAATAGCCTCTGTTTGACTGTCTTGGCGACTTTTAAGCGCCACTTCAATAACGTAGTACATAAAAACAGATAAAAATAAGAGGAAAATCAGACCATCACTACGGGTTATCAGATTATTGCTATGGTCCTGTAAAAAGATATCATTTATGACTACTAAAAGTGTACCGCCTGCTAGTAATGTAAAGGGAATCTCCTTACGTATCGTTTCGTTTTCCACCTTTAAAGGGAAAATAATAGCCGCTATCCCTACGACAAGTGTGAGATTGAATATATTGCTTCCGATTACATTACCCAAAGAAACATCGGAGCTCCCCTCCATTGCTGCAATAATACTTACGGTTGCTTCTGGAGAACTTGTTCCAAAAGCAACTATGGTTAGACCAATAAGGATGGGTGGCACTCTAAGAAGCCTTGCAATATTGGAGGAGCCATCAACAAACAAATCCGCTCCTTTAATTAGTAATACAAATCCTACCAGTAAAAGTAAATAAGCCAAGCTCTTCCACGTCCTTTTTCTGAAATGAGAATTTTCCCCCTAGAAAACCATACCCCAATTCCCGTCTTTGAAAGTTTTCGATTTTATTTCAACTTGAAAATATGAGCCCCCCTGCTATTTGTTAGTGACTATAGCGTGAGGCGAATCGTGTTTCCTGCAGGATCTTTCACCTCGCTATATTCAGGGTATGTCTTCACTTTTACTTGTGCTTCTATAAGCCGGTTAACTGCCTCGGTTCTAGCGATTTCGTTAGGAAACACAAGAGTAAACCAATTTAGTCCAACCCCGTTTGACCGTGGCGCTTTAGCCCCCTCTCCATTCCAGATATTTAACCCTATATGATGATGGTAACCGCCTGTTGAAATAAATAGTGCTCCTGAGTATCGCGTTACCACGGAGAAGTTTAACCCTTGAGAATAAAAAGCCTCTGATGCTTCTAAATGAGCAACATGTAGATGGACATGACCGAGAATTGTTTCCTCTGGTAATCCGCTCCATACTCTATGTTTTTCCGCTAAAAGACCGTCACCATCTAGTGGGTCTGTTCCCATTTTAACCTGATCACCAGTCCAATTCCACATACTTGAGTCCCTATCACAATAAACTTCAATCCCGTTGCCATCGGGATCTGAGAGATAGAGTGCTTCACTCACCTCATGATCAGCAGCACCAAGCTGTACTCCTCGTTTGAGAGCATGCTCCAGAAAGGAAGACAGTGCAGCTCTGTTCGGTAATAGGATAGCAAAATGGTAAAGTCCGGTCGTTCTCCGCTCTTTCTCCGTTACATTTTCTGGCATTTCAAGCGTTAACATGGCTGTTTTTCCATTAGCAGAAAGCCTTGCTGCTCGTTCAGTCTTCTCCAAAACCTGAAATCCTATAACGGTTTGATAAAAATCTATAGCTTGATGAAGGTCTGTCACATTGAGGGAGAGCTCCCCAACATATGTTGCCGGTTCAGTAAAAAACTTCTTTTCCACGAAATCACTCCTATATATCTTCTTTTATAAAAGAGGAACTTTATAAAACTAGATTACTTTTCGTAACCTAATTAGTATAGCATACTTGAAATGACTTAGGTTATGTTATTGGCCATCTAAGCTAGGTTATCAGCCTTGATCAGAGTACATCAGCCCTTTGGATGAGAATATCACCTTTGATTTGGAGAGCATCAGCCGCATAGCCAAGAATATCGCCTTTATCTCGGCGAATATCAGCCGTAATAGAGAGAATATCGCTTTTGTTCCGGAAATTATCAGCCATATAAGCCGAAGACCACTGACAACAGAACAACAACATCACCTTAGCACAACAACTAACGGAGCTACTATCACTCGAGTTGTGTCGTGAAACATCCAAAATGATATAATGGAATTATAAAACTTCTTTGTTAAGAGAGGATGCCTAAATGTGATCATTCGAGAACGCGAGCATGACTTTATCTTTATCGAACAGCATAATCATGCGCTTGTCGCGGGGGAGCTTATCAAACAGTGGAAGATGGAGCCATTCATTAATTCACCTTTACAAGCGGCTGTTATTTTTGCCATTGAGCAACATGATGCTGGTTGGATCCCAGCAGATAAACAACCATTTTGGAATGACGCCAAAGAAATGCCGTATAGCTTTATTGACTTTCCTGCGCCAATGAAAACATTACTCTATTCGCATGGAATTGATCAGGTTCAAACAACTGATTTATACGCCGCGTTATTATGTAGTGAGCATTATGTCCGTTTCCTCCAACAGGACGATACGGAGTCAGGTAGGAATTTTGTAGCGCAGGAAAAGAAAAGGCAGGAGATAATCCATTCATCACTCGCTTCCTTTGATGAGAAACTTTTTTCCTACCACTATGCATTACTTCAGTTTTGCGATAATTTATCATTGTTTCTATGCCTAAATGAGCCTGGTGAAAACAGCCATCCCTTCTTCACCAAGGGAATACCGCTTTCCAGTACGCTTCCTCATTTTTCCCAGGAGAAGATGGCCGTAACATGGGTAAATGATAAAACAATGGTAATAAAGGAATTTCCATTTAACAATCCCTTCTCCGTCACATACGATTATAAACAAATCCCCAAATACCAGATACGTAAAAATGGCCTGCTTAACAGTTATGCAGAAGCACCATTTAAACAAACCACTATTCAAATTAAAGAAAAACAGGAAAGCTAGAATCTGTTAGCTTTCCTGTCCTAATAACGTCTCTCTCTGCTTCCCCTGCACCATTTCCGGCTCTACATATAACTTCCTTGTAGGGATGGCAATTTCAAGTTTTTCTCTTTCAATAATAGCTAGAATAGCAAGGTTAATTTCTTGCTTTACCTTCAAGTGTTCTTCCCAATCTGTAGTATTTGTGAAGAAATAAAGAAAGATTTCCCAGCCATTTTCGCCGTATGCATCCACGTTTACTAGAATTGTTTCCTTGTTTATGGCGTCATGATGCCTTAGGAGAACTTGAATCTCTTTTACTATTCCTTCCAATTGTTCTCTTTTTGCCCCATACATTAAGGCCAATTTAAATGTGATTTGGCGCTTCCCCATTTTGCTCCAATTTGTTATTGCCTCATTTGAAAGTGTGGCATTGGGTACAGTGACAAGCGCTTGGGCAAAGGTTCGTACTTTCGTACTGCGAAAGCTTATATCTTCAATTGTTCCTTCAACGCTTGGTGTTTTAATCCAATCTCCAATGGTAAATGGCTTTTCTGTAATAATAATGATCCCACCGAATAAGTTTGCTAAAGCATCCTTTGCCGCTAAAGCGAAGGCAAGTCCCCCAATGCCGAGACCAGCAACAAAGCCGTTAATATCATACTCAAATTCCTGAGCAATAACGCTAATACCGATGGCTACGATAATGAGCCGCAGTGCTTTAGAAAAAAACGGAATTAAGATGTGATCAATTTTTACATTGTACTTATGATTAATCTTGGAAAATAACAAAGAGGATGATGAAGAAAGGTTATACAACCCCCATCCCACCGCAAAAATTACCGATGAACGAACTAAATGGTTAAATAGTGCATTGCTTTCATTAAAATAAGGAAACACATCGACTGCGAAGTAAATGCCAATCACGGCTATTAATAATTGTAAAGGCTTCTCAAAAGAGGTACGCAGTTGCGCAAAAAAGCCATTCCATGTATTCTTGCTTACTTTCAGCAACAAACGAAAAATCGTTGTTGTGAATCGAATTCTAAGTAATAAAAACACTGCAAGGATAACAATAGACAGTGCAATATTTAATTGGTTTTCATATTGTTGTACAAGCTCCCAAAACATTTATAGCTACCCCCGATAGTTTTTCTATTACTATGTATATAGCCTGTCCTGGAAGAATAGTCATAAAAAGGCAAATTTATTTAAGAAAAGCTCCGGGTTATATATGCAAACGTCCACGCTCTTTTCATATTATTCCTATTAATCAGACTATTAATTGCTTGAATGCTAAAGAGTACGTTATACTGAAGATGAAATTGGAAACGATTTACTAATGTGAGGAGCATTTATATGGGAATTAGGGAAATTGTACCAAACCTTATTTTATAACATTATAAAATAAGGAGTGAATTATTAAGTGGCAAAATCAGACGATAATGTAATTGAAGTATCTCAACTTGGTGTTCAATATGGTAATAAAGTTTGGGGAATTAAAGATATTAATGTGACATTTAAAAAAGGTGAATTAATAGCGCTTGTCGGTGCAAATGGTGCTGGTAAGTCTACCTTTTTGAACGCACTTTGCGGACTAATGATGCCCACACTAGGTGACGTATTTTTCAATAAAAATCTCATAAATCGTAACTCCCCTTTCCATAACATTGGTTGGAGTAAGCAGACACATGCAATAGATTGGTATTTAATTGTATTTGACAATGTTATCGTTAGCGCAAGATTAGCAGGGAAAAATAGGAAAGTCTCAAAAATAGATACACTTGCAGCGCTTGATTTAGTTGGTTTATTAGAATATAAAGATCGAGATGTGGATGCATTATCAGGTGGTCAGCAACAAAGAGTTCAAATTGCTAGAGCCCTCGTCCACCATCCAGACATTATGATATTGGATGAACCTACTACCGGACTTGATGCTGAATCATCAGAGAAATTACTGTCCCATTTAAAAGATAAAGCAAATAAAGGTGGCCTAGTAATCGTATCTTCACATGATCTAAATCTATTGGACAGTTATTGTGATAGCGTGCTGCTTTTAAAGCAAGGAAGTATTGTAGCTTATGAGCCTAAAACGAAATTCATTTCTCATTATCGTGATAAAGAGATACTCACGATTGAATATGAGGGAGAGCTAGCAGAGCTAGATAAATTGAAGTTAGAAGAAATTGAAGGTGTCGTTACGATTAACGATTTAAAGCCTTTAGCTATAGAAATTAAAAGGAATACAGCAATTGGCCAGATAATAAATACACTGGATACACTTGTATTCGTAATGGACATAAATCGGACTTCTCCTGGGCTTCGAGAAGCATATCTAGAAGTCGCAAGAGCAAAGGAGGAAGGATGATGTTGAGAAGTGATACAAATTTTGTAAATACTAGAACGTTTCGCAAAGGGACCCGCTTTCACTGGGCAAAAACCTTTATTCTGGCAGAGAATGAGCTAAAAGCAGTATGGCACAATAAACCTTTACTCGTGAACGCATTTCTAAACCCTATTTTGTACCTCGTATTCTTCATGGCTGGATTAAGAGGAATGACTGGTGGAATACTTGTAAATGGTACGGAAGTAGATTTCTTAGCTTTTACACTCCCCGGTATTCTTATGATGTTAGTTATCAGCTTAATGAGCCACACCGTATACAGAAGTACCATTGATAAGCGGTGGGGACTGCTTGGGTACAAATTTATGAATGGCATATCGCCCCTTAGTTATGTAACCGGATTGATGGTTTACCCATTTTTTGTGTTTTTAATTCAAGGAGTGCTGCTTGCCGTGCTTTCTTTGTTCTATGGAATAACCTGTTCCATGACGAATTTAATACTTGCCATATCTCTTGGAATAGTAGGGATTATATTTTGGTGTTCTTTAGGTATTATCATAACGACAAGAATAAATGATTATCATCAAAGGGACATTGTCCTTGGTTTAATGACATTGCCAATTTTGTTTACAGCTCCAACATTTTACGCGATAGAAAGCGCGCCGGTGTATATTCAATTCATATCTTGGTTTAACCCGATAACGTACCAAGTTACGGCAATTCGCAGCCTTTTCTTAGGCCAGCCAGATATAATGATGATCATTATTGCCACCGCTATTTCTATTATCCTATTAATAGTAGCGGTTCTATTAATAGCAAAAGCCGAACTAGTAAGTAACGAACATTAGCAATCTAACTTAATATGAAGAACAAATTAAAAACATTCCTTTTTTGTACTGCACCCCAAAAGTTAGAGTAAAATCTGACTTTTGGAGTGCTTTTTTTAATTTGTACCTCCTCCCATCATTACTAAAATAGTCGTTTTAGAATAAAAATTTATGGTCTAAATTCCTCCTTTTGCTCCCTTGTATTTTTATGATTGTAGTAGCTACTTCGACGGTTATTCATTTTTAAAATTTTCGCCGGAAAAAGGGAGTTTTTTCAAGCAATATTGGGAAAGCTAATAGGGAATGAAATATTTTAAAAAGGATGGTTGATATTGTGAGTGAAAAAGAATCACGGACTGGACAAACGAACATAGAAAACGAAGACACATTAACCACCAGACAGGGTCATCCCGTCACGAATAATCAAAACATACGCACAGTAGGGAACCGCGGTCCAGCTACGTTAGAAAACTATGACTTCATCGAGAAAATAAGTCACTTTGACAGAGAAAAAGTACCGGAACGAATTGTACATGCTCGTGGTGCAGGAGCGCACGGCTATTTTGAAACCTATGGGACAGCTGGAGACGATCCTGTTTCAAAATACACTCGTGCAAAGGTATTTCAAGATAAAGGCAAGCAAACACCAGTATTTGTACGTTTTTCTACCGTTGTACATGGTAATCACTCGCCTGAAACCGTCCGCGATCCACGAGGATTTGCAGTTAAATTCTACACCGAAGATGGCAATTGGGATCTTGTAGGAAACAATCTTAAAATCTTTTTTATCCGCGATGCTATGAAATTCCCGGATATGATTCACGCTTTTCGCCCAGATCCTGTAACCAACATTCAAGACAGCCAGCGTTTTTTTGATTTTTGTTCCAACTCTCCTGAATCATTTCATATGGTTACGTTTGTTTACTCTCCTTGGGGGATCCCGGCAAATTACCGTATGATGCAAGGTTCTGGCGTAAACACGTACAGGTGGGTTAACCAGGAAGGTGTAGCCGTGCTGGTTAAGTATCATTGGGAGCCGAAACAGGGTATTAAAAACCTTACCATGAAAGAGGCTGCTGAAATCCAGGCAACGAATTTTAATCATGCAACCCAGGATTTGTATGATGCTATCGAAAAGGGCGATTATCCTGAGTGGGAGCTTTTTGTACAGATTATGAGCGATGAAGAGCATCCCGAGCTTGATTTTGACCCACTCGACGATACGAAGCTTTGGCCTGAAGACCAATTCCCATGGCTTCCAGTTGGAAAGATGGTCTTAAATAAAAACCCTGAAAACTACTTTACCGAGGTGGAGCAAGCTTCATTTGGAACTGGTGTCTTAGTCGATGGGCTTGACTTTTCCGATGATAAAATGCTTCAAGGTCGTACCTTCTCCTATTCAGATACACAGCGGTATCGCGTTGGAGCTAACTACCTGCAGCTACCAATTAACGCAGCTAAAAAACGCGTGGCCACAAATCAAGAAGGTGGTCAACTACGTTACGAAAATGATAAGGCACCGGGACAGAATCCTCATGTTAACTACGAGCCTTCTACACTTGGCGGGTTGAAGGAAGCAGAACAAACCGGAAAAGAGCATACTCCTAAAGTCCAAGGGAAATTAGTCAGGGAGTCTATTGAACGAAATGATAACACAAAGCAAGCCGGAGAGACCTACCGCCAATTTGAAGATTGGGAGAAAGACGAATTAATTGGCAATATGGTTGGTGATCTAGCTGAATGTGACCAGCGTATCCAAGATAAAATGGTCGCCCTTGCTGAAGAGGCCGATGAAGAATATGGCCGTCGTCTTCGCGAAGGTCTTGCTAACGCTAAGAAAGACGGATCTAGCATGAACCCATTAGGTAATAAGGACAGTGAAAAAGCACCTGAACAAGCGATTAAAAAGGGACATGAAGCAGATCCTTATTAAAAAGGTTGAGCAGTAAGTTTTCTTTTGAATAGACAAAGAGCCAATCACACTTTCCTATGATTGGCTCTTGTTTTTATGCTTCCATACCCTACTCTTCCACATAATCAAGCGGGCTTTCCTTAAACAACCTAAGATGGTAAGCATGTATAGCTGTCGTTCCAAGCTGATCCAATAAGTTGTAATTGGCATATGCCCCGACAATCGCCCCAAACCCAGGGATAAGTTGCAGTAACTTTACTAAATCAATATAATCTCGATACTCCTGCTGAAATTCCCGCCAGTCCATTTCTGTTATCTCATGCTTTTTTTCATTCCAATTATCAAGCGTGTGGAATGTCTCCCTCTTTTTTCTATCATCTGAGAAAGCAAGCTGGAACACGTGCAGAATAAACAATCGTTCAGAGTAATCCTTTGTATCAAAACCATAAATCGCAGCAACTTCAAACAGGTATTTTATTTTTATTGACAGTAACAAAGGAAAATCCGCTATTCCTAAAAAGATACCGCCTGCTCCTGTCCCCGCACCTTCCACTGTTGCAGTCCTTCTATATATAGTTAGCTTTTCTCTAACAAGCTCATCCTTTTCCTGGAGGCTTGCATAGGCAAGCTCTGGTTTTTTTGTGGTTAAATCGGAACCAAATAAGGTCATTTTCACCATTTGCTGGATCCCGTCAGTCATAACTTGGTGCACCTTTTCAGGGATGATACCGTTTATTTTTGTTTGGGCTTTTTTTGAGAACTTTTTAAACAAGCTTGTTTTAGAGAATAGCTCCCATTTCCATTCCATTAATTCCTCATACGCCTTTCTTTCATAGTGATTCAACACGACACCTCCCTCTCTATTAACCCAGCGATATATTGGATATTTTATTCGCAAGCTTTTTCATGTATACTAATAGTATACGATAACAAAAAAGGTGGGTGAACCAATATGCCGATTCCAGCTAATCATGCCAAGCCTGTCCGTCAGACTGCTAAAGAGAATGCCTTCACGCAAATTCAACAATGGATTATTGATGGAACCTTACAGCCCGGTGAAAAGTTGAATGATACAGAGCTTGCCAAAGCGCTTGGTGTGAGTAGAACTCCAATTAGGGAGTCATTACAAATGTTAGAGATGCGGGGATTTGTTAAAATGTATCCAGGGAAGGCGACACAAGTAACAGAGGTTGAAAAGGATGCTATTCTTGACCTGTTGCCACCACTTGCCGCATTACAGGCTTTATCCGCAGAACTAGCTATTTCCCATATTACCGAAGACGTCTTAGAACTGCTGGAGCGTACAAACGAGCAATTTGCCAATGCTATTCGATCTGAGAACTACTATGCTTCACTTAAAATAGATGAGGACTTTCACCAAATTATTGTTAATACAGCAAATAATTCTTATATACATTCTATTATTTCCTCCCTACAAGCGCATGTTAGAAGGCAATTCTTTCATAACTCCATTATCTTAACTGAGAAATCTGTTGAGGAGCATCACGCCATTATCCAATTAATGAGAGAAGGTAAAAGCGACGCTATCGCTCCTATCATGAAAGAAAATTGGCTTCGGGCGATTGATGAATTTCAAGCACTGCATGACAAGGAATAGGAAAACGCCAGACGATTTTCAGCCATCGTCCGGCGTTTTTTATTTTTTTAAAATAGGTATGGTAAAACAAAACTAGCTGAAACCTTTATTTCACTGACGCTTTCGCCCTAACATGGAAACCTCGTAAAGCTACACTTGCAATGAGTACAATCACCAAGGCAGGTAGCAACCAGCCCAGCCCTTGATTGTATAATGGCAATACCTTTTCATAGAAGGATAGAATTGGCGTTAACCAGTCAAAATACTCTATACCCAACGAATTACATAATGACTTCAGGCCATCTGTAACACTAATTAGAAACGTTACAGCGATGGTAATAGCATAAACGACTCTCTTGTGCCGGAAAAAACCTGATAAGAATGCTAAAAGCATTAACACAATTGCTAGTGGATAAAGAAGCATTAGAACAGGAACAGAATAGGTAATAATATTAGCGAGCCCGAAATTAGCTATAATAAAAGTAATCCCTGTAAAGAAAATCGCAAAAGCTTTGTATCCTATTTTCGGGAAAAGGGTTTGGAAATATTCTGCACATGCTGTGGTTAACCCGATACTGGTTGTTAAACAAGCAAGCGTAAGGATGACAGCTAACAAAATCGTCCCAGTTTTCCCGAAGTAATACGCAGCCCCACCGCTCAACACAGGGCCTCCAGTAGTGAAAACACCAAGTTCCTGTGTACTCACAGCACCTAAATAGGCTATCCCAACATAGATCACACCCAGAAGTGTAATAGCAACCAAACCTGAGCTCGCCGTTGCCGCAAGAACCCCTTTGGTTGAAGTGACACCTAATGACCGAATGGTTTTAATAACAATAATGCCAAAAACTAAAGAAGCTAGAGCGTCCATCGTGTTATATCCCTCAAGAAAGCCCTGAACAAAAGCGTTCCCTTGGAAGTCTCCTAATGGTGCTTGAATGTCGCCCATTGGCTTTACAATTACCATACCAAGCAGTATTAAAAGTAGTACGACAATACTCGGAGCCAGTAGCTTACCGATATAGTCTATAAGCTTCCCTGGCTTTAACGAGAAAAACAGGGTTGCCAAGAAAAATATTAGCGTAAATATTAGCAAACCTGTTTGCTGCGACCCTTCATTTATAAAAGAAGAGAACCCTACGTCATATGCCACTGTTGCCGTTCTTGGGGCAGCAAAGAAGGGACCAATGGTTAAATAAAGCATAACAGTAAAGGTAATGCCAAAAGCAGGATGGATCCGGCTCGCTAGTTCCTGCAAGTTTTTACTGCCAGAATAGCTCATTGCCAATATACCGAGTAATGGCAATCCCACCCCTGTTAGCAAAAACCCAAGGACTGCTGGCCAAAAATTAGTACCAGCATTCTGACCTAGTTGCGCAGGGAAAATTAAATTACCTGCACCAAAAAAAAGTGCGAAAAGCATAAAACCTACAACCGCATACGATGAAAATGACAGCTTGTCCTTCATATATAATCCCCCTGTGTTTATTCTACGTTGTATTTTAAATTTTAATATGCAATATATCAGTATAGTTCATACTACTAGGGTTAGTTGCAAAATGCAATATATTACTGGACTTTTTTTTATTACTACGTTTACATTTTTCTACGAAGGGAATATATAAACTTTGATAGTTTCGTAAATTATAGTTGAAAGGAAGGATTTACGATGAATGAATTTCAAGCATTAGTACTAACAAAGGAAAACGATGAAGCAACATTATCTGTCAAAAAACTAGGGCTTCAAGATCTACCTAAGGGAGACGTATTAATTAAGGTTGCGTACTCCAGTGTTAACTATAAAGACGCCATGGTTGGCGTGCATCATCAGATGGTTAAATCTTTTCCTCACATCCCAGGAATTGATCTTGCGGGAACAGTCATTGAGTCTAGTGATGATTCATACAAGGCTGGGGATAAAGTAATTGTCACCAGCTACGAGCTTGGGACAGGACATCATGGTGGCTTCAGTGAAGTAGCACGAGTACCAAAGGAATGGGTCGTGCCCTTACCAGACGGTCTAACCCTTAGAGAGGCTATGATCCTTGGAACCGCAGGTCTGACTGCCGCCCTCTCTGTGCAACGGTTGGAAGACAATGGACTTACTCCATCTCAAGGTCCCGTGTTAGTAGCAGGAGCCACAGGTGGTGTAGGAAGCCTAGCTGTTGATATGCTTGCAAAAAAAGGGTATGACGTAACCGCTAGTACAGGTTCCTCTAGTGAGAAAAATTATCTGGAGAAGCTTGGCGCGAAAGAGATTATTTCTAGAGAAGAAGTTACTGATCAGGATAATACACCAACAAGAGAAAAACGTTGGGCTGCAGCAGTAGATCCTGTCGGTGGGTCAACCTTGCAATATATTCTCAGCACCCTAAAAAATAGCGGATCTGTCGCTACTTCAGGGTTAGTTGGTGGCATTGAGGTGAATACAACCGTACTACCTTTCATTGGCAGAGGAGTGAACTGGCTTGGGATCGATTCCGTTCAATGTCCAATGGAACTTCGTAGAAAAGTGTGGGAACGATTAGCAGATGACCTTAAGCCTTCAAACCTAAACGAAGAGGTTGTGAATGAAGTCTCTTTAGAAGAAGTAGAAGGCACACTCCAAGAAATCCTTGAAGGCCGCGTACGAGGACGTACTATTATAAAGCTTGATGGATCAGAATAAAGTAACTCAGATTGATTAGAGTCGAGCGACTTAGATTCGCTCGTCTTTTTATACGCTACTTTTATTAAGAATGAAATAAGCCAGGGTTCCCCATATGGGAGCTCTGGCTTTACCTTTCTACCGATTCTCTTCTTTCTCCTGTAATTTACGATAGACCGTTGCTATAATTGGCCCTGAAATATTGTGCCATACACTAAAGATTGCACTTGGCACTGCAGATAACGGATTAAAATGTGCAGCAGCAAGAGTTGCACCAAGCCCTGAGTTTTGCATTCCCACTTCGATTGACACCGCTTTTTGTTGCTTAGGACCCATTCTCATGACCTTTCCAAGTCCTAAGCCAACTACATAACCCAATGTATTATGCAGCACAACAATTAGAAAAATTAATAGTCCAGTTTTTGCAATTTGATCTACGTTCACACTTACAACTGCTGTAACAATTGCTACAATACCTATAACTGATACTAGGGGAATGGCTTTTACCCCTGCTTCCACTTTATCTTTTAACAATGCTTTAACGAGTAAGCCTAGTAAAATAGGTACCAAAACAATTTGTACAATGGAAACAAATAAAGCCCCTGCAGATACTTCTAACCATTGACTAGCCAAAAGGTAAATTAGAGCAGGTGTTAAAATAGGTGCCAGAATAGTAGATACAGCGGTAATCGAAACAGACAATGCTGTATCTCCTTTAGATAAAAATGTCATAACGTTAGAAGAAGTACCACCAGGACAGCATCCAACTAAAATAACACCTACTGCTATCTCTTTGGAAACAGGCAGAATCGTTACAAGTGCGAAGGCAAGTAATGGCATGATTAAAAATTGGCCAGCTACACCGATCGCAACATCTTTCGGGCGTTTAAATGCTTCTTTGAAATCTTTAGCTGACAGTGTAAGCCCCATACCAAACATTATGATACCGATTAAAGGTGTAATATAGGCCGCCAGCCAAGTAAATCCTGAAGGTACGAAAAAGGATAAAACCGCAAATAATACCACCCAAATAGCAAATGTATTTCCGACAAAACTGCTAATTCTTTCTAAAACTTTCAAGCTAATCCCCCTCTTAGTTGCATAATTAGAGATTATATTATATTTTTAGAAAATTTTAAATAGGTTAAACTTATCATTTGTCCTATCAGCTAATTTTATAACTACGAACAGCAACTAAGTTGTTTCTCAGCAAAGGTACGGGAAAGCGATATTCATGGAAATTTAAACAGGGTGGGACAAAAAAATTTGGTAAAGCAAAAACTGAACGAATGGCGAATCGTATTGAATACGATTCGCCATTCGTTCAGAACTTATTATAACACTATGGATGCCTGACACACTACTCAGCGAAGGAAAATGCGTAGACTCCAGTGGGAACAGCACGAGTTCGAAGGCCCCGGAAGTTAGAGAAAGGAACAAAGGCTAAAAACGCCACGTCCTGTGCCAACGCCTTTGTGACCAACATCCTGTTGGCCCGAGGCCGTGCCCACGGAAAGCGAAGTATTTTCCGTAGCGGAAATTAAGTAGTCCTTTGCTCTCTCTCTTATTGTTCATATTCTTGAATGAAAGGAATGTTATGTCCCAACCCTAATTTATGATAATTGTTGCTCTGCGAATTCCCGGTACAATTTATGGGTGGAGATTAATTCTTGATGTGTTCCACTTCCAGTCATATTGCCATCCTCGATAAAGATAATCTTATCTGCGTCTACAATGGTAGATAAGCGATGTGCTATCACAAATGTCGTTCGCCCTTCCATTAAACGACTTAATGCCTGTTGCACAATGCTTTCAGATTGACTGTCAAGACTAGCTGTCGCCTCATCCATCATTAGGATTTTCGGATCACGTAAGAAGGCTCGTGCAATATTAATCCGTTGCTTCTGCCCGCCTGAGAGCTTTATACCACGCTCGCCAACCTTTGTATCAAGTCCCTCAGAAAAACCCTTGATAAACTGGTCTGCATAGGACATTTTTGCAACTTCCCATAATTTATCATCCGGAATGCCCTGTGGATTTTCCAGCCCGTACGTCAAATTTTCTCGAATCGTACCTGCCATCATAGCACTTTCCTGCGAGACATAACCTATTTGACTACGCCATGTATGTAAGGATAAATGTTGAATTGGTGTTTCCCCAATTTTAATTTCACCCTCACTAGGTTCATAAAACCGTTCCAGTAACCCAAACAATGTCGTTTTACCGCCACCACTCGGACCAGCAAAGGCAATCATTTCCCCTGGCTGTGCAGTGAAGCTGATAGATTCTAAAACTGGTTCTTTCTCATTATAGGAGAAGGAGACATTTTCAACCGATAGCGGCTGATTTGCGACTTGTGCTTGTTCCCCTTCCTGACCTTTTTCTTCAGAAAGCTCCAAAATATGTTGTATACGTTCTGTTGCGCCCTTTGCTTTTTGTAGCTGAGTAAAAAACATGGCAAACGAAGTGATCGGCATCACAATTTGAAATAGATAAAGAAGAAACGCGACCAAGGAACCGGTTGACATCGTTCCATCTGCCACACGAATCCCACCATATCCAATAATAACAACTACTACAACCATTATGATGAGATACATTAATGGTCCAATTAGAGCAAAGATTTTGGATTCCTTTAGTCCGAAGGCAAACAGTTTACTAATCCCAGCATACCCTTTTTTCTCCTCAAACCCCTCTGCTGTAGAGGATTTCATTAATCGAACTTCACTAAGGGTCTGCTGAATATCGCCTGTAAATGTAGCTGTTTCATCCTGTAACGCTCGTGATATTTTGGCCATCTTTCTGCCAAGCGGAATCATAATGCCTATCGTTACGGGAACGGATATAAGCATGATCAACGTCATTTTCCAGTCCATGATCAGCAGAATGATAACCGCACCAATAATAGAAATGATACCTGTAATAAATTGAGGAAAGTGCGTTGATATTAACTCTTTCACAATACCAGTATCATTTACTACTCGACTGACTGTTTCACCACTTTTTGTTTTATCAAAATAGCTAACAGGCATCCGGATTAGCTTGCGCCACATTCTTTCCCGCAAACTGGCTACGATGCGCTGCCCAACCATTGCTAACAAATAAGTAGACACCCCGTCTATTACCGCTTGCAGGATGAAAACCACCCCTATTGTTACAACAAGGAACCAGCTTAACGAAGCTAGTGAAAAACCATCAACCAGCTCTCTTGTCAAAATAGGAATGGATAGTCCTACTAGCGTTGTTAGAACACTACCAATTAAGCCAATCGTTAACGCCATCTTTGGTATGTTCGTTGATCGCATTAAAGAATAAAAGTCTTTTATATTACTTTTTTCACCGTCCATATACCTCACCCTGCCCATCTAGTCTCACTATTTCAATTATAGATCAGGCAAACAGCCAATAGCTAGTATCACACTAAATCTCCCTAATTCCTCTTACGCCTGAATATCACGTTTGTTATACCCTATAAACCCTGTAATAACAAAAACTATTGCAAGTAAAAATAGAATGGAAACCGGCAGATAACGCATTTCTTCGATTAACAGTTCAGGTATATGGCCATACGGTGAGATTCCGCTAAGCCACTTGGGAAATTCTAATAGATTTCCTAGATAGACGACGAAAAAAGAATACATGAGATAAATCCAACCAACAATGGTTGCCTTTGGAAACATGCCTATCACCAATATGCCCAACCCTATCACAAACCATACAGCTGGCAGATAAACAAGCGCCGCACTATAAACATTCCATAAATCCATACCATTTTCCATCGACATATTTCCTGCAGTCCCTAGCCCAATTGCTGTTACCGAAACCATGATCAAACTCGTAATAACAGATAGAAGAAAGGTACTACCAAGTAATCTATTACGGGATAGCTTCTTACTCAACAGATGGTCTATACGCCCTTTTTTCTCTTCCGCAATGAGTTTGTTAACAGACATCAGTGCCGGTATCGTACTAATCATCGCTAGAATGGACATTATCATGGTTAAAAACTGCTCTGTTAAGGAATGCCCGTTTTCTGGATTAAGCAATTGCTGGAACATATCGTTTTCAACAAAAAAGGAATCCAAGTCTCCCAGTACAGACCCATAAGAAGCTCCTAATAGAAACATTCCTATTGCCCAAGAGATGAGCCCAGTTCGTTGCAGGCGTAGACTTAAACCAAATGGACTTAATAAGGAAGCTGAGGCTTTTCGTTTACCTGGTCTTGTTGGAAGCAGACCTGCCCCAAGATCCCGTCTACTGTACAAGACGCAAGCAATGATCATTATCAATAGCGAAACAATGAATGTAATGATAATTGGCCGCCATTTATTCGTAACTAAAACCTCCGAACTCAGAATCCAACCCAATGGAGAAGCCATAGAAAGAGCCTCATTGCCGATATCCCCTATCGCCCGTAGTAAATAGGAAACGCCTAATACCGTAAAGGAAAATCCAATTGTGCCTCTTGCGTTCTCTGAAAGCTGAGCAAAAATAGCAGTAATAGTAGCAAAGAAAAAACCTGTTACGCCTAATGCTGTTCCGTAAAGTAGTGATCCTTCCAGGTTAATGCTCTCTATACCGAGTGAAAAAAGCCCTAGTCCAGTAAGAATTCCAATGAAGAGATTAGTAAAACCGGCAAGGGTAAGGGTTGCATATAAATTTGCTAAACGACCGGTAGGCAACGAACGAATAAGTTCAATTCTCCCTTCCTCTTCGTCTGCTCTCGTGTGTCTTGCCACGAGGAGAATATTCATTATCGCCATCGCAATGGCGGTAAAAAGAAGCATTTGGTGGGCCATCATCGCCCCAATGGTGTAGTTATCCAACCCATAACCTTTTCCAAGCATTGCGGTCATTGCTGGATTCACCATGGTTTCAGCCATGATTTGTCTACTTTCACTAGTAGAATACAAGTTTGATAATGCCATCGCAGTCATACAAGTTATCAGAACGAGCGCGAGAACAAACACCGGTATTCGCAACCGATCTCTTTTCACCAAAAAGCGAAGAAGTATAGCCGTCCCTTTCCTTGTACTACGCATTATGATTGCCTCCCTCAGTATCTACCCGTCCCCCGTCATAATGTCTCATGAACAGGTCTTCTAGGTTAGGGGGAGCACTCTCCAACTTCAAAATGCCAAACGAACTGATATACCTTATCATCTCATCGAGTTTTTCTGAATCAACTTGAAAAGAAAGAACTCCCTCCTTCTCTTCTACATCATGCACTCCCGCCATCTGTTCCAATTCGCTCATCGGCTGCTTTGTCTGGACGATAAGGTTTGTTCTTGTTAAGTGACGCAATTCGGCCATCGAGCCAGTCTCTATTATTTTACCCTGGCGAATGATCCCAACACGGTCGCATAGCCTTTCAACCTCTGACAGGATATGGCTTGATAATAAAACACTCTTTCCTGCATCTTTCGCTTCTAGGACGCACTCCTGAAAAACACGTTCCATTAATGGATCAAGTCCAGAGGTTGGTTCATCCAGAATATACAGGTCTGCCTCAGAAGCAAAAGCCGCTACAAGTGCCACCTTTTGTCTGTTTCCTTTCGAATACGTTCTACACTTTTTCGTCGGATCTAGTTCAAAACGCTCTATCAGTTTTTCCCTTCTCCCTTTATCGACTCTTCCCCGAAGCTTTGTAAAAAGGTCAATGACTTCTCCACCTGTTAAATTTGCCCATAGGTTCACATCACCAGGAACATATGCAATACGTTCATGAATGGCCACTGCATCCTTCCAAGCATCCTTTCCGAAAATCTGTACAGACCCTTCTGATGCCTTCAAGATACCGAGCAGGATTCGGATGGTGGTAGACTTCCCTGCCCCATTCGGTCCAATAAATCCAAAAACTTCTCCTTCATTCACTTGCATATCAACGCCATCCAGCGCTGTAAACTTTCCAAAATACTTCGTTACATTTTTCGCTTCGAGAATGGTCATGGTCCCTTGGCCTCCCTTTCCCTCACTAAATTATGAAATATTATTACTTATATAGTTCATAATATATAAAGAACATCCGCTTTGCAATAACTTATGAAATATATTTATTGTTTTATTACATATTTTTTTATACACTTTAGAAAGAGGTGAAACAAATGGACGGATTTGAACGACGCCGCGAACGCAAAAAGCAAAGCATCCTGGAGGCTGCCCTAAGCTTATTTTTAGAGTTTGGCGTTCAAAAGGTAAGCATGAATGAAATTGCCACAAAAGCTAGTGTCTCCCAGGTGACGATATATAACTATTTTAAAAACAAAGATAGATTAGTTGAAGAGGTCATCCGCTACTATGTGGACAAGGTGTGGCAGGAGGCAGATGTTATTCTGACAAGCGATCTCCCTTTCCCAGAAAAGCTTAAACGATTAATCTTTAATAAAAAGGAGTCTGCCAATAACATCCATGAAAATTTTTATCAGCATTTCATGAAAGCATATACAGCAGGGGATGGATATATGGCAAAACTGATGACCAAAGAAGCCATTCCAAAGATGATGAATTTATTTAATGAAGGGAAAGCTCAAGGTTTTGTTGATCCCGCCATCTCTAATGAAGCCATTCTCTTCTATATTCAAATGATGAACGAATACATGCAAAAAAAAGACGTCTATACAAAAATCTTACCTCTGACAGAAGATATCATGCAGATATTGTTTTACGGCATAGTTGGGAACAAAGAGACTAGGACATAACATTCCATTCCTTTTAAAAATAAGAACAATAAAAGAGATAGCAAAGGACTACTTAATTTCCGCTACGGAAAATACTACGCTTTCCGTGGGCACGGCCTTAGTCTCGGGCCAACAGGACGTTGGTCACGAAGGCGTTGCCACAGGACGTGGCGCTCTTAGCCTTTGTTCCTTCCCCTATCCTCCGGGGTCTTCGGACTCGTGCTGTTCCCACTGGACAAGTAAGGCTTCGTCAGTAATTCATCGCACGCAGAAAATGCGAATGTATTTTCAAGGAGTCTTCGCATTTCTCCTTCGCTAAAGTTTGTTCTAAATACCAAACAATAATAACTGTTCTCAAAATCCTGAGTTTCCTATAATCATTAGGGTATTAGTACGCCTTTTGCTCGTTAGATCTTTTTTCCCGCCATCTTTTCGTTTGGGGATTTGATTGATACCCTCGCGTATACGGGCGCCCTTCCATTCACATACAATAACAATTACACGAGAACAGAAAATTGATACAACCGCTTAATTTCATTATACTTATTGAAAGTGAAGGGAGATTTAACAATGGAAGAAATGAAACATGATCATCATGCTTATTCAATACTGAAAGACAAAATACAGCTTATCAAACAAAAGGATAAGGCAATCTACTTAGTAGGACCCATTCAGCTGCCTGTTAATTTATATGGCGAAACGACAGTATTTCAATGGTATTGCTGGCTGAGCCAAGAAGAAGTAACAGAAGACTATGAGCATATCATTGAAAAGCTTGCATCCTCTAATCTAGCCGAATACCAGCAATCAAGTGTGTTGGTTTATGGAGACTTTGCCAATGCAGATGAAGCACTTATCCGGATGCACTCTATCTGCCACACAGGAGATATCTTTGGTAGCAAACGCTGTGATTGTGGATTTCAATTAAAAGAATCTATGAGGCGCATCAAAGAAAACGGAGCAGGAGCGCTCTTTTACTTGGCCAATCACGAAGGCCGGGGTATAGGATTGTTCAGCAAAGCCATGGCATATCTTCTTCAGGAAAGTGGCTATGATACCGTGGAAGCAAATGAACAGCTCGGGTTTGAAAATGACACCAGGGATTATGATGATGCCATCCATGTATTAAAACAACTACGAAGCAAAGCAGTTACGCTCATTACAAACAATCCGAAAAAAATGGAAGCATTAGAAAAGGCTGGTCTCCCGCTTTCAGGTAGAACACCGCTTTGGGGAGATGTATCGGAATACAACAAAAAATATTTAGAGACCAAGGTAACTAAATCCGGACACTTAGAAGAAGGAACGTGTTTGAATGACTGATCATAGCTATTATATGGAGCTTGCTTTAAACCAAGCTAAAGCAATGAAGGGACAAACAGACCCCAACCCACTAGTAGGCTGTGTCATCGTTAATGGAAGTCGCATCGTAGGAATTGGCAGCCATTTAAAAGCTGGAGAAGCGCATGCAGAAGTTCATGCACTACGTATGGCTGGTGAGCATGCGAAAGGTGCGACAATGTACGTCACCCTTGAACCTTGCTCTCATCACGGGAGAACAGGACCATGTGCAGAAGCTGTTGTTAGGGCAGGCGTTGCAAAAGTGGTGGTTGCCACCCTTGATCCAAATCCAGTAGTTTCAGGGAATGGAGTTGCCATTCTGAAAAGGGCTGGCATTGAGGTGATAACGGGAATTTGTGAACAAGAATCTGTTAAAATGAATGAAGTTTTTAATAAATATATTGTTACTCAACGGCCATTTGTTAGCCTAAAGGTTGGCTCCTCCCTTGATGGAAAGGTTGCCACCCACACCAATAGCAGTAAATGGATCACATCAGAGGAAGCTCGCACAGATGTCCACCGACTGCGACATGAAAATATGGCCATTCTTACTGGAATTAATACGGTACTAGAGGATAACCCTGCCCTAACCGCACGAATCCCAAATGGAAAGAATCCAATTAGAATTGTACTGGATTCTACCTTAAAAATCCCGCTAGACTGTCAGCTAGTAAAAGACAACAAAGCGGAAACCTGGGTTTTTACTACAAGCCCTTATAATGAGAAAAAAAAAGAGTCACTAGAGGCAAGTGGCGTTCACGTCATTATGCTAGAAGGGGATTATATTCATCCCGGAGAAGTGTTGGACTATATGGGGAAGAAGGCTATTTCTTCACTGTTAGTTGAAGCAGGAGCTACTATAAATGCAAGCTTTATAGAGGATCAGCTTGTCGATAAGCTGGTCGTGTACATGGCACCAAAACTAGTTGGTGGCCAGCAAGCCCCTTCCTTCCTTGGAGGAACGGGTGCGGAAAAGATGCAGGATGCCATCGAGCTAAACAACCTCCAGGTGGAGACAATTGGGAGCGACCTGAAAATTACCGGCTACCCAGTTATTCATGGCGAAAAGAACTGAGGGATATGGATGAAATTTGGTTTTGATATTGATGACACCTTAATTAACTTACGAGCACATGCCTTTCATCTATATAATAAAAGGCTCGGAAAGCAGATACCCCTCCAAGCATTTCATGACCTCAAGCGAGTGGAGATCCACGAGCCTTTTGGCTTAAATGACAAAGAAGGTAAAGCAATGTGGGAGCAATCTTTAGAGCCTATTTATTATACAGATTGCCCCGCATTCGCGGGTGCTGTTGAGGTTCTAAACGAATTAAAAGAAAAAGGGCATACGATCTACTACATTACAGCACGACCTATGGTCCATGGTGAACGCACAAAATCCTGGATGAAAGAGAAAGGTTTCCCTGTAGAGGACGATGCTTTCTTCTATGGTATGAATGACCATGAAAAATTAAACATTATTCAAAACCTACAGCTGGATTACTATGTGGATGATAAGCCTGCAGTTTTAAACACATTACATGAAGAACCAACAACATTAGTAGTCAAAGACCAATCCTATAACCGAGAATTCACCCAAGCAATCCGGTTGTACGAATGGAAAGAATTTATTCCATTAATTGAAAGCAGGCATCCTTAATGAATGCCTGCTTTCAATTTCTCTTATAAAAATTAATCTTTCGCTTAAGCGCGATAAGCATATAAATATATAGGACAACGACCACACCGGCAAATGCCGTGGTGAAGATTTGTAAAGCATATCCCTTCCAGGTGACTAATGCCCCAACCTGAGATAGTAATAAAAAAGCAAAAATGATTAGGTAAAACCGTATCATTCCTTTATAGGCCTCCATTACCGACTCATAATCAGAATAAATTTTAGGAACCGCTTCATTTGAAGCGTCTGTACGGAAATAGTGGAACAGTCCAATCGAATGATCTACATAATTCCATCCAGCATCCTCATAAAGTTGAATATAGTCATCTGTTGCAAGTCTCTGAAAATCTATTTGGTAAACAAACGCTTTGTTTTTATCTTCTTCAAACGTATAAAAACCTAGTTTGTATTTTTTCATATGGAGCCCTTTTGCAGACATTGCTGTGAGCCATTGCTCTTCTTTTTCCAGTCCAGAAGCAAGGAACAGACGAAATTTCCTAATAGCCATCTTCTTCAACCTCCAACCTCTCAATTATATCTGTAGCATTGTTTACTAAGGACCTTAACCTTATATATTCTTTCTGCAAAACCTGTTTTCCCAGTTTTGTAAGGGCATAGTATTTTCTCCGTTCATCTGATTCCACGGTAACCTTTTGTATGACTTGTTGCTTTTCTAATTTACCTAAGGCACCATATAACGTACCCGGTCCCATTTTCACTTCACCTTGACTGATTCCCTCTACATCCTGCATGATGCCATAGCCATGTCGTTCCACTCTCAATGATAAAAGTATATAGTATGTTGCTTGGGATAATGGTAAGAAATCCTCTAGCTGCTTCATTTATTCACCTCATTACATCGATAGTCGATGTATCGTATAACGATATATTAGCATGAGATGCGTTTCCCTTCAAGCCTAATTTTCAATTAATAGTTAAAAAGGTTACTTAGAAAAATGAGTCAAATACCGCATTCGCTCGTCTTTTAGCGAATGTGTAAGTTTTTCTTATACTTGGGTCCTTAAAATTTTAACTACGTCGTCATTTCTCCCTAGCTAAAATTTTATCTTTCCTAATGTGCAAAAAAGCCCGGTATCCCGGACTTTACGTTATTCTATAACAAATTTCTTTCAATTGCCTTCATTTCATAAAAATATCCCTTTTTATCCATGAGCTCCTCGTAAGAGCCGAATTCCACAATTTCCCCTTGGTCCATAACGAGGATGTGGTCCATTTTTTCCATCCCAGCCAAGCGGTGACTCACAAGGATTAGAGTATCCTTTTCTGCTTGCCGCAAAATACATTCATAGATCGACTTCTCTGTAAGTGCATCCACGGAAGATGTAGGCTCATCTAGAAGCCACAACTTACCTTTTTTAAGCAAAGCTCTGGCAATAGCGAGTCGCTGCTTCTCCCCTCCGGAAAGGTTAGCGCCTTTTTCAAGTACATCATCAGATAAGGAAAATCTATCTAACTTAACCTTCTGTAATGCCTCCGTTAATTGTTCATCTGTTAGATCGTCGCCAGCCAACAATAGATTTTCCTTGATGGTACCAAAGAAAAAGTGATTTTCTTGTAACACAACATTGGCCATACTCCAAATGGATTCCTTGTTAGATGATGCAAGAGAGAGATTATTTAGTTGAATGTCTCCCCGCACGGGTTCATACAACTTTAAAATAAGCTGAAGTATCGTTGATTTACCAGAACCACTCGGACCGACTATGGCCGTTTTACTTCCCTTTTCCAGTTCAAAGCTAATATCTTTCAACGTTGGTCTCCATTCGTCCTCAAAGGTAAACGTCACACTATCCATGCTTACAGAGGGCACCTCATCAGGAATAGAAGGAAGATTTGTTTCATTTGCAGAAGTTTTGTCTTCTTTTACAACTTGAAACAGCCTACGTGCTGCTCTTTGGTTGTCATGATAGTAGATAGGAAAAGCTGCCATCGGGGAAGCATCCTCAAAAACAGTGATCGAAATCATTACCAGCATTGCCAGTAATACGCCTTCCAGGCTCCCGTTTGCAACTAAATAGACACCAAGCCCAAGCACAATGGCTGTAATGATATGAGAAACAAGTGTATTTAATGATTGGCTAAACAGTTTACTAATTCCTTCTACCTCTTGTTCCTTAATATACTGATCCGAGGATTGTAACAGCTGTTCTTCTCTACTCTCAAGCTGCTGATATACTTTTAGATCACGGAATCCATAGAGGTATTCTGTCACATCTGTCGAAAGTACTGCCCGATTTTCTCGAATATCCTGATCGATCCTTCGCTGTTTTATGGCAAAAATGGCAGGGACTACAAATCCTGTTATGACAAGACCTAAAAATAAGACAAATGCTGCATAAATTGAAAAGAATGCGGTAAAAAATATCGTGCTTAAAAAGACCAAGACAAGCACAATAGGTGGGTAGAAGACGCGCAGAAAGAAGTTTTGCAGGCTTTCTATATCGCCCACTATCCTTGCAAGTAAATCTCCACTTCGATATTTCTGAAAAATACCAGGTGCGAGTGGTTCTATCTTTTCAAAAAATGACACACGCAAATTACTTAGAATGGTGAACGTCGCACGATGAGAGAAATACCTTTCTGCATAGCGGGTCAAGGCCCTTGTGAAGCCCAAAAGCTTCACAGTAGACGTCAACACAATTAAGGCATATAAAGGGGGAGCAAGAGCTGCCTTGGAAATTAAATATCCACTAGCCGCAAACAGCCCAACACCAGCTATCCCTGCAATAAACCCTACCAGAATCGACAAGAAAATATCCCTTTTTTCAAACATCATTAATTTTGTAACGATAGCTAAGTCCTTCATCAGGCTGTGCCTCCTTGCTGTACGGAAACCATTGCTGCATATGCTGGGAGGTTTGCAACCAGCTCTTCATGTGTCCCTTTACCAGCTAACTTCCCTTCCTCAAGGAAAAGAATCTGATCGGCATTCTTAATTGTATGAAGTCTGTGTGCAACGGTTATGATTGTTGCATTCTCCGATAGCTTTTTAATCGAGTTTTGTAATATCCGCTCTGTTTTCAGATCGAGGCCCGTTGTGGGCTCATCAAACAAAATAAGGGAGGGTTGTTTAAGGAATGCTCTAGCTAATGCCAAACGTTGTTTTTCCCCACCAGAAAGCCCTCTACCTGCTTCTCCCACTCGTGTATTCAAGCCCTTCTCAAGTGATTGGACAAGATCCATAATACCCGCTTGCTCTGCAGCCGCTTGAATGGCCTCTCTGGAAGCATCATTTGTTGAGCCTATTGCTATGTTTTCCGCAAAGGTGCCTGAAAATATATAAGGATGCTGTGATATGTAGCTCAGTTTACTAAACCATTCCGCTTCCTTATAGTCGCTTAATGGGCTACCATCTGCAAAAATATTACCCTCTGACAATGGTAATAGTCCTGCTAGCAAATGCAGTAATGTAGATTTTCCTGAGCCACTTCTCCCTACGATCGCAACCGAAGAGTAAGGCGGAAGACTAGCTTTAATAGCAGACAAATGAAATTGATCAACACCATAGCTAAAACTAACTTGGTTCAGTTTCAGACTCGGTGGTTGATGTCCTTCTGGGAACTCTTTTTCGCCCCATGTGATTTCATTGTCGGATTCTGTTAGCTCCTCGGCTATTTTCTTCGCAGCACCGATACTACTTTGACCATTATGAAACGCGCTTCCTAATTCCTTAAGAGAAGTGTAGAATTCTGGCGCAAGAATTAGAATTAAAAATCCTACAAAAAACGTAATCCCGTCGAAAAGAATAAGCTGCAGGGCTATTTCTAAAGCAATAATTCCGATACTTAGCATGGAGATGAGTTCCAGCATAAAAGAAGAAGTAAAGGCAACCTTTAAAATTTCCATCGTCGCATCACGAAAACCCAAACTGCTCTTTTCAATGGTTTGTTTTTGTTTTCGAGCACGGCCAAAAAGCTTAAGGGTGGTTAAGCCTTGCAAGGTATCCAAAAAACCACCCGAAAATGATGCCAGTTTGTCCAGCTGCTCTTCTGATTTTTTCTGGGTTTGCATCCCAATGATAATCATAAAAATGGGAATAAATGGAGCAGTGATGATCATAATGAGCCCTGAATTCACGTGCTGTGTAAATACCACGATTAGAATAAGCAATGGAATAAGACTAGATTGAATCACCTGTGGAATATAGGAACTAAAATAGCTTTCCACTTCGTCGACAGCATCCATTAAAATACTTACTTTCCCACCAGACTGTCCTGTCATAGAAGCCTGAACAGGCGTTACTTTATATTGGTGTAACAAGGATTGGCGGAATTCCGCCTTGGCATGCGCACCAATTTTCACCCCTGTTCTTCCACTTAAATAGGTAGAACCCGTTCGAAAAAGCAAAACCAATAGAAGGATACCTAGCCAGGGGAGTGCGTCTGTTAAGTTTGCATCTCCCAGAAAGGCATCCTCTATGATGATGACTAGAAGATACGCTTGGGCAATAACCATCGTACCGGCAATTAGAGCAAATAAAACCAGTAAGGCCATACGTTTTTTTTGTTGTTTAATCATTGCTTTTAACTTATCCATGTGACGTATCTCCAATCGGAGCTTATTTTTTACCTTTTACATAATCGGCATTGAACAGGAACAATCTCATTAATAGAATGAGCGAAGGTATTAGTAGTAAGAGTCCTGCGATAAAGACAATAATGAGTGCTATTGCTGTAGATTCAAAGGTAACACTGTCATAGATATTAATATATGGATACAAAATATATGGTAAATGGCTTGCGCCGTACCCAAAGAATGCGAAGAAAAACTGCAACATAACACTAATAAATGCCCATCCATAGTATTTCCCAATATAGATAAGCCACATGGCGATCATAAAGAACCCAACCGATAGGCCAAACATCCACCATAAATCAAGCATCTTATCATAATGCACTTCATTATGCTGCCCCAATGCAATAAATGTGGTCAAGGACGCAACAATAGTAGGCGTTGCCCAAAATAGGGCATACTTTCTAACCAACTGTAATGCTTTTTGGTCATCTGCCCGCGCTGCATAATATACAAGAAAAGTCGCACTGATGTATAGAACAGAAACAAGCGCTAGAAACACAACACTCCAAGAGTAAGGACTTGTAAATAAAGCAAGATAGTCAAGAGAAACAGTTCCTCCACTCTCGGAGATAAATCCACCTTCAGACAAGGTCATCGCTGTGGAAAGGGAAGCTGGTATTAGTAAGCCTGTTGCCCCGTATAAAAACATGTAGACATTACTTCGCTTCGATCCATAATTCTCAAACGCGTAAAAAGAGCCACGAATTGCCAGTAGAATAATGGCAATACTCCCAGGCACGAGTAATGCTGTCCCATAATAGTATGCCGAATCCGGAAAGAAACCAACAATCCCAACAAAGAAGAAAACAAAGAATACATTGGTTACCTCCCAGACCGGGGAGAGATAGCGTGAGATCAATTGATTAATGATATGGTCATTTCCTGTGATCTTCGCATAATAGGCAAAAAAGCCAGCACCAAAATCAACAGATGCAACGATGAGATATCCGTACAAAAAGATCCACAGGACTGTAATTCCAATTATTTCATAGCTCATTCTTTATCCCCCTCTTCAATCGTTGGGTACCTCTTCTCTAACTCTTCCTCCGCAGGCTTCCCCTTAAAGAGCTTTCGTAGCACTATGACACATAGTGTTCCGAGAACAATGTACAAAGCCAGGAAGAGGATAAACATAAGGCCGATCTGTGGCGATGTAGTGGCCGCCTCATCAACTGTCATATAGCCACGCAAAATCCATGGCTGTCTTCCAACCTCTGCATAAACCCAGCCGAACTCTGTTGAGAGCATCGCAAGCGGTCCTAATAAGAAAAGAAGTCGGACCATCCATTTATTGTGCTGATCCCATTTCTTTATCCTGCTCACGATAATATAGAGCAAGGAAACAGCGATTAAAAACATACCGATCATTACCATCAAATCAAACATATAATGGACCCAAAGTGGCGGTCTTTCGTTTTCCGGTATTTCATTTAACCCAGTTACTTCACTCTCAAAATCGCCATGTGCCAAGAAGCTTAAAAGACCAGGAAGACGGATCGCACCAACCGGATTATCCTCATTATTCAACCAGCCAAAGAGCACAAGGTCAGCACCTTCTTCTGTTTCAAAATGCCACTCTGCAGCAGCAAGCTTTTCTGGTTGATGTTCTGCAAGAAACTTTGCAGATATATCGCCAGCAAGTGCCGTCAGTATAGAAAACACAAACACGAGTGTCATTGTCAGTTTTAGTGCTTTTTTATGATACTCCGATTGTTTTTTCTTAAGCAGACTAAAGGCTGCAATCGTAGCAAGAATTGCAGCAACAGTAAGATAAGAAGAACTCAATACGTGAATAACTTTTGAAGTTGTGGCTGGATTAAACATTGCCTCAATCGGGTTAATGCTTGTAAATTGTCCATCCTCCATCGTAAAACCATCTGGTGTGTTCATGAAGGCATTCACTGTGGTAATAAAGAATGCAGATAACGCCCCTCCAATAACGATCGGCAAAGAAAACCACCAGTGAGTTAGCGGATTTTTAAAACGATCCCATGTATAAAGATAAATTCCTAAAAAGATTGCTTCAAAGAAGAATGCAAATACTTCCATAAATAAAGGAAGGCTAATAACATTTCCAGCAAGCTGCATAAAATTCGGCCATACTAAGGAGAGCTGTAACCCAATAGCGGTTCCGGTTACTACCCCAACTGCTACGGTAATAACAAAACCTCGTGTCCAACGTCTTGCCAGCATTCTATAATGTTGGTCATTCTTTTTCACTCCGATAAATTCGGCAATGCAAATAAGTAACGGAACACCAACACCAAGCGTGGCGAATATAATATGGAAAATTAATGTCATTGCAGTAATTAATCGGCTCATCAAAACCGGATCCAAATCAAACATGCGTAAACCTCCCTGATTAAAAAAGAGTTTGCTCAGTACTGATCAAACTATCATCTATTTAAAAGCTCACAAGCTAAACGCCAGCAAGTAAGCACGGTATATATTGTTCATTTACGGTGTACCACTAAATTATAACGCAGTTCCCTGCATTAATGTGTACATGGTAATGACAATCACGTGACATTCCTCACGTCCATGCTGACAAGCTGTTTTTATTTTTAACCATGTACCCTATTATCATACACTCTACACCTTGATTAAGTTGAGCGTAAGGTGGGTTGGTTGAGTAGGCTGCACTTATGGTCGATTGATTTCGGATCTTGGTTGATAGGTGTGCTCACATGGTTTATTAGAGCCATACAACTCTGTATTCACAACAATAAGCTTGTTGAAAGGAGGCATGGTTTGCTATCATATAAAAAGATCAATTAAAGGAGAATCATCCAATGTAAAAAAATCCCGTGAAACAACGAACTTATAAAAAATCATAGTAAAGAAGGGATTTTATATATGAGCTTACATGATGAAGTGCAAAAAAGACGGACGTTCGCTATCATTTCCCACCCAGATGCGGGAAAAACAACTCTGACGGAAAGGTTGCTTTTATTTGGCAATTTGATTCGCTCTGCTGGCACAGTAAAAGGGAAGAAAACAGGCAAATACGCAACCTCAGATTGGATGGAAATAGAAAAACAACGTGGCATTTCTGTTACATCTAGTGTAATGAATTTTCCATATAAAGATTTCCAGGTCAACATTTTGGACACCCCTGGACACGAAGACTTCAGTGAGGATACGTACCGTACGCTTACTGCAGTAGACAGTGTTGTCATGATCATTGATGCAACAAAAGGAATCGAAGCACAGACTAAGAAGCTTTTTAAGGTTTGCCGCATGCGGGGGATCCCTATTTTTACGTTTATTAATAAAATGGACCGTGAAAGCAGGGAACCACTTGACCTTATGGAAGAGATTGAGGAAGTACTCGACATTGAAACTTATCCGATGAACTGGCCAGTAGGAATGGGAAAACAATTTCTTGGTATTTTTGATCGTCAAGGTAAGCAATTTATTCAATTTAATGGAAATGAAGAGGAAACCTCCATTCCCTATGAGGCGTTGAACAATGAAGAACATGCAGAATTACGTTCCCAATCAGGCTATCAGGTCGCCAAAGACGAATTGGAACTACTTGATGAAGCCGGGGACTCCTATTCCTTGGATGCTGTCATGGCCGGAGAACAGACACCTGTATTTTTCGGAAGTGCTCTAGCTCCATTTGGTGTTCAAACATTCTTTGACACCTTTATTTCCATGGCTCCTGCCCCAGTTCCACGGAAATCGACAGAGGGGCTTATCCAACCTGATGAGGAAGAATTCTCAGGGTTTATCTTTAAAATTCAAGCAAATATGAACCCTGCACATCGGGATCGTGTGGCATTTCTGCGAGTTTGCTCCGGAAAATTTGAACGTGGGATGAACGTAAAGCTGGCTAGGGCCAACAAAGTGATAAAGCTTTCGCAGACCCAGCAATTCGTCGCTTCATCGAGAGATACGGTTGAAGAGGCGTATGCTGGTGATATTATTGGAATTTATGATCCTAACATTTACCGAATCGGGGATACCTTAGTTACTGGTAAAAGGCAATTTGATTATGATGAACTCCCTCAATTTCCGCCAGAATTATATAAAAAGGTAACAGCTAAGAATGTTATGAAGGGAAAACAGTTTAACAAAGGTATTGAGCAGCTTGTACAAGAAGGGGCTATTCAATTATTTAAAGGATATCGCAATGATGCACGTATTATTGGTGCTGTTGGTGAATTACAATACGAAGTATTCCAACACAGAATGAAGGCGGAATATAATACGGAAGTTATGCTGGAGTCTATCGGCGAGCGAATCCCAAGATGGTTAAATGAGGACGAATTAGATCCCTCTATTTTCGATGAGCGTAGTATGCTCGTGCAAGACAGAGAGGGCAATTATGTAGCATTATTTAAGAATGATTTTGCTTTAAATTGGTTCCATGATAAATATCCAAAGGTTGAACTCATTGATTTATTTGAATCCAACCAATATAATCAATAAAAATTTATATCATAGTAAAAAGGCTGCCTCTTTGTCGGGATAAGACAAATGGCAGCCCTTTTTTCATATGCAATCTTAACAAGTGTATTGAAGGTGCTATTACGATTTAAAATCAGGAATTCCCATGAATTCTAGAGATTCTTCCAGACTGGAAAACGCACGGACCGAATCATAGGCGCCTGCACTTTTAGATAAACGGTTTAACTGCATTTTCAATGTCACATTAGGTGCAATAGTAGCATTTTTTTCAATGTTGCTGCCAACCCAGCTCATTAATTCGCCCCATACTTTGTTCACCTCTGGCGTTGCAACATTCTGGATGGCTCTATTATCATTTAGAAACTTGGTGACATCAGGTTGACTTAATACGCGCTTCACTTCCATCGCCTGCTGCTGTGCTTCTTCTACAGTTTCTGCCATCTCATAATACTTGAAAAATAAGACGTCCTTGTAAACTCTCATTTCATATTTCTCCATCGTTCTTCCCCTCTTTCCTCCATTATAGATCTAATAATATGTAATGCATGGGTACCTCTTATAGACCCTGCATATAAGTTCAATATTTGCTTCGTCTGTAATGTTTTGGACCTATTTTCTCTAGTTGCATAGAGGTTTTTCTTGCCTTTCCTTTATAGACATCTCAACTTTATAGCTGCAAAGTTATCTAAGTTTAAGCCACTGTGTTGGTCCAATGACAATCATAACATCATCCTGCGTAATAATGTATACAGAATCCATCCATTATTAACTGTCCAAATATTACCAATTAAAATTGCCGGTAATTAACAGAACCGGATCTGTGGATTCTTTCATCTATCAGCAGAGATTGTAATCGCTTCCAACTAATTTACTATCAGCTATAAAAAATAACTATAAAATATAGACCCTCTTATAAAATGCTTATAATGGGGTCTATGTAATTATTTCGGATTAATGAACTGTATTAAGGCTGCCCTTATAGTAATAGGGGCAGCCTAATTTTTTACTTCTCTACACTATCGTTCAATTGATTAGCAATGTTAGCCAGTAATGTTGCAGATGCAGAAATTTCCTGCATGGAAGCATTCAATTCTTCTACAACAGCTACTACATTTTGTACATTTCCACTAGATTGTGAAGCAACATCGGAGATATTATCAATAGATGCTGATACGTTTTCCATGTTGTTTTTCACATCTCCCATTGCTTCAGCAAAGTCTTGCATAAATTCCCCCACAGCATCTACGTCATTGGAGATATCGGTAAAAACTTTGCCAACTTCACCGTTCAGGGAAACTCCCTCTTTAATCGAAGTACCACTTTGTTTAATCACATCAATTACCTGAGCAGTACCTTCACGAATCTCTTGAATAAGGTTCTGGGTCTTGCCTGTTGCCTCATTTGTTTGCTCAGCTAGCTTTCGTACTTCATCGGCTACAACCGAAAATCCTTTTCCATGCTCACCAGCTCGAGCAGCTTCAATAGCTGCATTCAATGCAAGTAGATTGGTTTGACTTGATATATCAGTTATTAAGGACAAAATATCGCCAACCTGGTTGGTTTTCTCATTTAAATTATTTACAACCTCAATCGAATGGCTAACCTGCTCGCCTATTACGTCCATTTGCTTCGTTACGTTACTCACAACCGCGTTTCCGTTTTGTGCATTTGTGATTGCAGCTTGGGATGTTTCGGTAACAAACTTAATACTTTCATCAAACTCCGTTAAGCTAAAGAATACCTGCCCAGCAGAATCATTTACCGACTGTATGGACTGCACCTGTGATTCGGAACCAGAGGCCATTTCTTGAATTGCTGCAGAAATCTCTCCTGTTGCAAGGCTTGTTTCCTCCGTTGTAGACATAAGCTGGTCAGAGATGGCTGCTGTCTGTCCTGCTAAATCCTCCATGTCTGTTCTACCTACTTTAGAATCGGCCTGTTTTTCCCCTTCTTCTATTGCATTTGCCTTAGGATTGATTAACCATTCTTTTAATGGGTGTTTCGAATTCTCAGCCTCTTCTCTCCATTCTTCGGATTCCCAATTTTTTATTGGAGAAAATAAATAAGATGCAAAAAGATATGCAACAACTAAGTCGACAAAAATGATACCACCAAGAATCGACCAGGCTAGAACAGAGTCCATATCCATATCAACAAGTTGGAAAACTAGAATTGCCATAACCGGCAACATGACTACACCAAATGTAAATATTGCTACGTAAAGCATCAAAATACGATGTATTTGAGAGGTTTGCTTTTTCTTTTCCATATTAACCGTCCTTCTTACAATTTAAAATCAGGAATTCCCATAAAGTTTAACGCTTCATCCAAGCTTGTAAAAGCACGAACCGAGTCATAAGTGCCAGCACTTCTAGATATCCGGTTTAATTGCATTTTCAATGTCACGTTAGGTGCGATGGTAGCATTCCTTTCAATGTTGCTACCAACCCAGCCCATTAATTCTCCCCATACTTCGTTTACTTCAGGTTTGGCAACAGTTTGAATGTTGCTGTTATCATTTAAAAATTTTCTAACACCTGGCTGACTTAATACACGTTTCACTTCCGAAGCCTGTTGTTGTGCTTCCGATACAGAATCAGCCATTTTGTTATATTTGAAGTATAATACATCCTTATAAACCTTAACTTCGTATTTTTCCATATTATTACTCTCCTTTTTCTTCTATAATAGATTTGAAAATATGTAATGCATGAATGGCCTTTGGAAAACCTGCATATGCACTACAATGGTTAATCAATTCAAGAATCTCTTCCTTACTAACACCAACTCTTAGCGCTGCATTAAAGTGGTACTGTAATCCACGACCAGCATCTCCTTGAGTAATTAAAGAGGAAAGAGTGATAAGCGCTCGTTGTTTTAAATCAAGACTATCGTCTGCATATACATCACCATATCCAAACTCCAGTGCAAGTTTTGCAAGTCTCGGAGAAAACTTCTCCACTTCTTCCATTGCTCGGATTCCTCTTTCACCAGCCATTTCATCAATCTTTTTCCATCCAAAATCTTTTTTATCCAATCATCTTACACTCCCATCTCAATTACCCACGTTTTAACGTAGGAGGCACTTCTTCTTTTTGTACCATGATTTCTATTACAGCAGTTTGTGGCAATTTAAGAGCACTCTCTACTGACGAAAGAACATCTTTCATTGTGATACAACGGTACCCCGTTGCACCAAGCGATTCAGCAAAGACAGCAGCATTCATATCTGTTCTGTACCTTGTTCCTGCTGATCTGCCTAGGTTGTAGAGCATTCCTTTGTCTACCATGTCCAACATCCCGTTGTTAAACACAAAGAAGATCATATGTGCCTGCTGATCCACTGCTGTTGAAATCTCTGTGCCATGCATGAGCATACAGCCGTCACCAGTAAAGCTTACTATAGTTTTCTCAGGCGCAGCCAACTTTGCGCCAATTGCAAAGCCCAAACCATGGCCCATCGCTCCGAAAACATCGTCAAAGAAAAAGGTACCAGGCTCAAAAGTATCAAAATGCTTTATAGCATAAAAGGTATGGCTACCATCATCCCCGTAGACTATCGTATCCTCAGGAAGCAATTTCCTCAACCCTTCCATGACTTCAGCAGTAGATAGCCGTTCTTGACCAGCCGTTTTCTTCCGAATATCGTCAATCGTCTGCTCTTCTAATTTCCAATAGGAGGTAAGCGATGGAGCCATATCTTTTCTCTCAAAGGAATAATGGCGATTTAATTCGGTAAGATTCGCCTTGGCATCACCTTGTACGAATGTCGTCTTTACAGGAATAGATTTCCCTATAAAATCTGGAGAACAATCAAACTGGATGACCTGGTCTGGGTAAAATTCAGGACTTAAGCCAGCTATTGACATGTCACTTAATTTAGACCCAATGACAACCATAACATCAACTTTATCATTTATGTACGCAGAAGCTGCCTCTGTTCCTCCTAGACCAAACGCTCCGAGTGAAAGTGGGTGCTTCGTCGGGAAAGTGCCTTTACCTCCTGGTGTTGTCATAACAGGAACATGCCACTTTTCGGCAAATTCCTTAACTTCCTGGTAGGCTTTCGCAATATGTACGCCTTTTCCCAGCAACAACACCGGGTTATTCGCTTGGTTTAATATATCTGAAACACATTCTAGATTTGTTGATACAGGCTGATCGCCTATTAATTGATGAGACATTGTGAAGCTATCAATCTCTTCAACCAACACATCTAATGGAACAGAAAGGTGGACAGGTCCCTTGGGACCAGTCAATGCTTTCTCAAATGCGTGCTGCAAATAACTTTTTAATGTTCGTCCATCTTCTATTTTCGCACTAAACAATGTAACCGGGCGAAACATCTCGGTTAAGTCTGTACCAAACATACTAGAGTCTTGACCCAATGCTTTACCAGCCTCAGTAAGCGGCGGGTGACCTGTAATAAATAAAACAGGAGCATTGTATGCTTTTGCCTGAGCAGCAGCAGTTATCATATTCGTTCCACCAGGTCCTGAGGTTCCGATAGCGACACCCAAACTGTTATTCTGCAAAGCATACCCTGTGGCAATATATCCTCCACCGCCCTCATGTCGCGCCAAAACAAAATTCACGCCTTGCGCTTCCATTTCAAGTATAAGTGGCACAACCGGTTTCCCGGGTACACCAAATGCATACTTGCATCCATGTTCTTTAAGTTTTTCTACAATTAGCGCCGCAACTTTTGGCATAATATCATGTATCCCTCCTAATTAGATTACAACTCTTTTTAATATCGGATACGGCAACAGAAAGTTTAAATGAACGTATGCTTTTAAACACTAACATTTATAAAAGAAAGTATATTGTGTCATATTTGTGAACATTCAAGTTTATCTTTGCAGTAGTTTAATAACAAACTGAACTTTGGATTATAACAATCAAGTTTCTGTCATTCATTGAAAAGATCGTATTTCAACTAAAATATTAGTGAAGCTCGCAAATATTTAATACCTTGCCCCAAACAATTCTTTAAATAAAATATCATATACCAAACATTTTTATTTACTATCTAATAGGTCGTCTTATTACAAATTTAATTCTGTAATTCTTTTAACTACAATAGACTTATTAAAATTGACCAACATATTATTTTTATAATTAATGAACAACAATGTAGTTTACGACTCACCCTACTGGCAAAAAGAAAAGACCAAATCACATCGATTTGGCCTGCTAATTACTATGTTATTTTAAAAAGTTAATTTAAATTTTTTCAATCTCGTCCTCTACAATTTCGTACGTATCTACCTTCGCCTCTTTGATGAAGTGACACGGTTCTTCGCCGGAAATGATCGTCAAATCATGCATCGCTCTTGTACAAGCAGTATAAAACAACGTTCGATCCTTTTCCTTATAATGGCTTGAAGAGCCGTCAGGTATAATTACAGCATCAAACTCAATACCCTTAGCCAAATATACCGGGAGCACAATGAAACCCTTAGAGAAACCGTATGTCTCTTCGGTTATTTGCGTAACAGGTACGGCTTCTTTTAGTTCCTTGTATACACGCTCTGTTTCCTGTACTGTTTTACAAATAACCGCAATCATCTCATGCCCTTTCTCTAAATAAGCCGATCTCTCCGCTAGAATAGCACGAGAACTGTGGGACGGATCGGTTAGTCGAAGTAACGTGGGTTTGGCACCATCACGATTAAATGCCTCTATCTCTTCCAAACCAGGAGCAAATGCTTTAGTAAACTCTGTTATTTGTTTGGTCGACCGATAGCTTTTCGTAAGTGTAATTCGCTCGTGTTCAGATTCTTGTATGCCGGGTACAAGCGGATTTTCCTTTGTTACATTAACATAAATAGCCTGATTGATGTCACCAAGTAATGTCATGCGAGTATAGGGAAAGAGATGCCTAATAAACGCAAACTGAAAGGATGAATAATCCTGTGCTTCATCGATTAATAGCTGACGCACTGCACGCTCCTGTTTATCCCCAATGAGTTTACCTTTAAAATAAAGGTATGGTGCAGCATCCTCCCATGTCAGGTGGTTATTGGATAAGTCATGTATCGTTTGCTCACTAATCGCATTCCAGTTATTCGGAGTATTTTCCAGCTCTCTTGTTGTTGAAAACAGCAGTCGGAAGTTTTTCGCAACGTTCACAAAATCAAAATTCTCTATCTGTTTGCGCAAAGTACCGAACATCTTTCTGACAACTGCCTTACGAAGGACTTTTTCTTCATTCACAAACATATCCTCATCTAATTTTTGAGCTTCATAATAAGCTTTTAAATACGCTTCTTTATCTAGCAACTCGACCTTTTCCATTACCCAATCCTTTTTCACTTCCTGCCTTTGATACTGCTTTAGCTCACTTTGCAGCCATTTTGCTACAAGTTCCATCTTGTTGGCTGGTGTAATGGCTTGATCAAGTGAATAAAAGTAATCGCTGATCTCCTCTTTGGAGATTAATACTTCACCACGGAAGGAAATATTTTTAAATTGCATCCCATCTATCCGTAGCTTCTCTATATAGGTTTCAATCAGTTTCTTGAAGTCCAATGTTGCTTTATATTCCATACTACTAAGTCGAGTTTGATAAGCATCACTGTCCTCCTTTGTAAGTACGTACTCCATCTGTTCAAAAGGAGATTCTACAGTAAAGCCTTCTCCAATTCCCTCTCGTAAATACTCAAGAAAAGTGGTCTGTCTCACATTCGCTTCCCCCAATTCTGGAAGAACATTGCGAATATACCCAGTGAATAAAGGGTTTGGCGAAAAAAGAACGACATTTTCAGGGTTTAGCTCCTCCCGATATCGATACATTAAGTAAGCAATTCGTTGAAGTGCGGCGGAAGTTTTCCCACTACCTGCCACTCCTTGGACAAGTAGCAATTTACTGCGCTCTTCACGGATAATCCTATTCTGTTCCTTCTGTATGGTAGCTACAATATTTTTCATGTCCGTGCTTGCATTATGTCCGAGTGCTTCTTGAAGCATTTCATCCCCTATCGTGATTCCAGTATCAAATAGGCCTTTAAGCATTCCGTCTCGAATAATAAATTGCCGTTTTAATGATATCTTACCTTCTATTGCACTGTTCACAGCATTATATGAAGCATTACCCAAGGCATAATCGTAATAAAGGCTGGATATAGGTGCACGCCAATCATAAACAAGAAAATCTTCATCCTGTCTATCCAACAAGGAAGATATTCCAATGTAGAGCTTTTCTACCTGATCATCTCCGTGCTCCTTAAAATCAATTCGACCAAAATATGGAGACTTCTTCATTCGCTTTAATACTTTCAGCTCTTCACCAATTTTTCCATGAAATCTTTCCTTCTCTGCTAAAAATTCGGCCTGCTGCTTTATACTGGCTTGTGTTTCAATGACATCATCCGGCTCATCAAGGTTGACAGTAACATCATCCCAAAAGGTTTTTCTTAGTTCGATTACATCTTCCTTCAAACCTGTCGCCTTAGAATATAATGCTGTTTCTTTACGCTCGATTTCCTTTAGCACATAATCTATACGTTCTTGTTCTTCCATTCGATCCTTTGGTCCCACGCTCATTACATCAACTCCAGTTCTTTTTCGGAATATATATAGTTGACTTTACTTATCGTTAATGATACAATATATTTGGAGATAATATACGTTAAGATTAACAAATTAGTAACTAATTAAGCTTACCATCTTTTGAGGTACTATGCAATAGTACTTTTTTATGGTTATATGTCGATTAAACCATCTTATATACATTTAGTAAAAGAGTAGCAAACAGGTTGTTTGCTACTTTTTTTTGTACTCTTTACTCAATACTGAACTCGAAAACCCCTTCACCATAATATACTTCACATTTTTGACACAAACTATTTGACAACTTTGTGAACAAGGTGAATAATATAATTATGGGAGGATGATTTCTATGAAAACAGGTAAGAAAATGTTAAATGCCGTTAAAATTGCAGGGTCAACTGTACTTACACTTGGGATCGTCATCTTTTTATATGGATTTTTCGTAAGCGATTACAGTGCAATCACAGGCATTGGCATTGGTACAATCATGGGGGCAGTATTCATCTTTTTAATGGGTGTGTTTTTTGTAGCAACGGAAGAGGTTTTAGAAAAATTTAGCAAACCGAAAATCCTTAAATAGGGAGCGCATCAGGCGTTCCTTTTTGTTTGGAAAAAAAGCATACAACCTCCTATGTTAAATACTCGCCTATACATATTTCCGGTTTTAAGTGTTGTTTTTACTATCTCTGTTTTTCCTTTCTTGTAAAACGGGTAGAGTCTAAATAGAGAAGTTTAAAGTATTTTAGCCTCTTACACCATAGAAAGAATTTAACAGGGAAGGATGATAAAATGAAACAACGAATTAAAATTATACGAGCCGTCAAATATACTGGTGCTGTCATCTTGACAGCAGGCATATTAATATTCTTATATGGCTTTTTCATTAGTGATAGGAGCCTTTGGACTGGTATTGGTATTGGAACCGTCATGGGAGCAGTTTTTCTCTTCTTGATGGGCGTATTTTTCGTTGGTACAGAAGAAAAAATAAAAGAGCGTTATGGTAGTTTGGAATCTAAAACCAAGGATTCAAAATAAATTTTGCCATAACAGAGTGAATAACTATTAAAAAAAGGAGTGCTCGTTTAGAGCACTCCTTTCGTAATCCTTACATATATCCCCAAATTAATGCTAGTAATGAACCGAAGACAGTTACTACTGCAATAAAAACACCGTAATAAACATTGGATAGAATTAAACCACTATCCTCTGATTCTCTAGCATGCATGAACACCATTAATTGCAACATTGCTTGAACAAATGCTGTAACAAGTAAGATCGTCATGCCCAGAGCGAATGACATATCAAAAACTAATACTAATACTGCCACAGCAGTTAAGACAAGGGATAACACAAACCCCATTACCTGTTTTAGTGGAAATAATTCCTTCATTTTACATCATTCCTTTCAGATAGATGAAGCTGAAAATAAAGATCCAAACAACATCTAGAAAGTGCCAGTAAAGAGAGAATATAAAGGATTTATTTGCAGTTTCAGGTGTGAAACCACGTTTTGCAACCTGTATCAAGATAAATAATCCCCAGAACAAGCCTAATGTAACGTGTAATCCGTGTGTCCCTATCGTTGTTAACAACGCAGACGTGAAGGCACTTACTGTTATGCCAGCTCCTTCATGGATGTAATGGTTGAACTCATAGATCTCCATACTAAGGAACCCTGCGCCAAGAACAAGCGTGATGATAAAGAATGTCATCATCGCTTTCTTGTTTTTAAGTCTCATTGCATGCACCGCTAAACCAACGGTAAAACTACTTGTAAGCAGTAAAATTGTTTCGATTAACACTGGTGACAATTCAAAGATTTCTGCTCCACTCGGTCCACTTCCATGACGTCCTTCTAATGTAAAGTAGGAAGCAAACAAAGTACCAAAGAGCATAATTTCTGCTCCAATAAAGATCCAGAAACCTAATATATTTAAACGACCCTGTTCAGAGCTATACTCTAACGGCTGCGAGTGATCTAATTTCATTATTTTCCACCTCGCAATTCAGATTCTGTTTTTTCAATTTCCTCAACAGGTATGTGGTACCCGTGGTCCTGTTCAAAGGAACGATGAATTAAGCATGCAACAATACCTAACAAGGCAATAGCTACACCAATCCATATGCTAAATATAAAGGAGAACCCAAGAACAAAGAACAGTGAACTCATAATAAATGGTACACCACTATTATTCGGCATGTGGATTTCCTTCAATTTTCCACTATATAGCTTATGGCCATTATATTTTGAATCCCAGAATGCTTCACTTGAGTTCACTTGAGGAACTTCTGCAAAGTTATATTCCGGTACTGGTGTATTGGTTGCCCATTCAAGAGAACGCGCATCCCAAGGATCGCTTCCGATATCTCTTGAAGCATAGCGAGTGCTGTAATAGATATTGTAAACAATGATGATAAACCCAATAGCTAACATCACTGCGCCAGCAAATGACAGCATATTCCAGAAGCCAAAGCCTGTGGATTCAGAATAGGTATACATACGGCGCGCCTGACCATCTAACCCGGATATAAACATCGGGAAGAATGCTACACATGTACCGATTGAAATAAACCAAAATGCCCACTTACCAATTCGTTCGTTTAGCATAAAGCCAAACATCTTAGGCCACCAGTATGTTAGACCAGCCAGCATCGCAAATACTACACCTGGAATAATAACTAAGTGGAAATGCGCTACAAGGAACATTGTGTTGTGATATTGGTAATCAGCTGCTGACATACCAAGCATAACACCTGTTACCCCACCTATTGTGAAAATAGGTAAGAATCCTAGTGAGTACATCATCGGAACTGTAAATCGGATACTCCCTTTATATAAGGTGAATAACCAGTTAAAGATTTTAATACCTGTTGGAACAGCAATCGCCATTGTGGTAATAGAGAAAATACTGTTAACCATTGCTCCCTGACCCATCGTAAAGAAGTGATGGACCCATACTACGAAGGATAGAATCGAGATGATTACCATTGAAGCAACCATCGATTTGTAACCATATAAATTACGCCTTGCAAAGGTTGAAATAATTTCACTATAAACACCGAACGCTGGAAGCACTAAAATATAAACCTCCGGATGTCCCCAAACCCAGAATAGATTGGCCCATAGCATATCCATTCCACCATTACCTGTTGTAAAGAATTGTGTGCCGAATAAACGGTCCATTGTTCCCATTGCAAGTGCAACAGTTAGAACAGGGAATGCAAAGGTAATGATTAAGTTGGTTATAAGTGCAGACCAGGTAAACATCGGCATCTTCATAAGCTTCATGCCTGGTGCACGCATTTTAAGAATTGTTACAATAAAGTTAATACCCGTTATTAAGGTACCTATCCCCGCAATCTGAATGGCTATCATATAATAATTCGTTCCGACTGACGGGCTAAACTCATTACCTGCCAACGGAAAATATGATGTCCAACCAGAGCTTGGCGAACCACCAATAACAAAGGACAAGTTAAATAGCATTGCGCCCATAAAATAAAGCCAAAAGCTTAGTGCGTTTAAACGTGGGAATGCTACGTCACGTGCACCAATTTGTAATGGTACAACAAAGTTCATTAAGGCAATAATAAACGCCATTGCCATGAATATGATCATAACAACACCGTGTGTTGTAAATATCTCATTATAATGTTGCGAGTCGAGCAACTGAGCATCAGGTGTAGCTAACTGTGCACGCATCATCAGTGCGTCAACGCCTCCACGGAAAAGCATAAGGAGCGCAGAAATTAAATACATAATACCAATACGCTTATGGTCAACGGTTGTTAGCCACTCGCGCCATAGATAACCCCATTTTTTAAAGAACGTTAAACCAGCGATAATTGCAAGTAGAGTAATCCCAATTGCAACCATGGAGGCATATATAATCGGACTTGGATGAGGTATCGCAAAACGTTCAAAGAACTCCATATTTTTTACTCCTTTCAAACCTGCTATAAACTGAAACTCCATCTAAAAAGGACTGATCGAATTTTCAACCGCCTTTTCTCTTAAAAAACTTCACATGCTCAGGCCGGCATGGCAGCACATACGCTGACACACGCCGACCTTATTGTTAAAAACTAGGACATTACTTTCATTTAGTGTTCATGATCTTGCTCGGAATGGTCACTGTGTTCTTCATCTGAATGGTCAGAATGCTCATCATGGCTTTCTTCTGAATCTCCTCCATGATTATGACCACCATGCTCCCCTTCTGGTGCAGGCATGAACTCTAGGTGTGTTCCTGTGAAGGTTTGCTGACCAAGATGGCCTGGTTCCAGAAGCTCTTCAAACTTATCTTCAGTTATTGGGTCTGCAGTCGTTTGCACTTCCTCCACCCATTCATCAAACTCATCTGGCGAGACGGCATTTACATTGAACGTTTGCTCTGCAAATCCTTCCCCACTAAAGTTGGCATTTCTGCCAGTGTACTCACCAGGAACATCCGCTGCTAGATGAAGCGTTGTTACCATATCGGACATCGCGTACTTCTGTCCACCCAATTGTGGTACCCAGAAAGCACTTATCGGGCCGTATGAATACAGTCTAAATTCAAGCGGGCGATCTGTTGGTACATAAAGATAGTTCATTGTTTCTATGTTTTCTTCCGGATAGCTAAAATGCCATTTCCAATCAGAAGAAGATGCGTAAACAACTAGCGGTTCTTCATCATACCCTTCTGGTGTTGCTTCAACCTTGTAGTTACTCTCTACCGATACAAAAGAAAGATAGGCTACAATCAGAACAGGAATCCCTACACAGATCGCCTCAACCCAAACATTCCCTTCAATATGTGGCGGCTTATAATCCTCGGGCTGTTTAGACGCACGATATTTAACCAGCATAAAAATTAAAATTGCAAAGACTGCAATGACGATAAACGACATAATTCCAATGGAAAGTAAGATAACATCTGCCTGCGTCTGTGCTTGTGGTCCCTTTGGATCCAATACAGCTAATGGCTCACAGCCTGTTAATACAGTAAGTACAGTGAGGATAGCTGCTAGTATCATCCATTTTATTTTCATAGAGATACTCCTTCCTTATAAATTAGCTATATTCTAAAACTACAAAACTATTATTGTTACAAACTTCACAAACATATTATTATCTTAATACCGGATAAGGAGAAAAACAATTAAAAAGTATTTTCTGTCATAAAATGTTCATGGAAATTAGAACAAAAAGTGAACATTTTACAGATGGGGTTTCATAAGCACTTTTAGAAGAGAACATTGGTCCTGAGTGATTACCTCAATTCCAGCATTAGCTTGGTTGATTGGAAGGCTCTTGTGGTCGATTGGAACACTTTTCTGGTCGATTCACTCGCTATTGTGGTCGATTGGATATCCTTTTGTTTATTCACTCCCCCTTCTCACAAAAACAAAACCTCCGCCATCAATATCTACTAATTTCCGAAAAAAAGCCAACCCTATAGGGCTGACCTCTTTTTTTACCAAAACGACGATCCTTTCTAATATCTTTTAAACTAGACGCTTCGTCCCGAAGTTATCACAATACCCGCTTCGCCACTTGCTCCTCCAGTAACTCTTTAAAATCATGGAAGGCCAATTGCTCTGTTTCTTTCACGCCATATTTTCGTACTGTAACATTCTCGCTATCTATTTCTTTATCTCCAATGACAAGTGCATAGGGAACTTTCTTTATTTGGGCTTCCCTTATTCTGTATCCTAGCTTCTCATTACGTTCATCTATGTGAACCCTGATTCCTTGTTGTCGCAATTCACCCTGAAGCTTTAAACAATAATCTACATGTGCTGCAGCAACAGGAAGTAATTGCACTTGCACAGGTGCCAGCCAGACAGGAAATGCCCCGGCAAAATGCTCGATAAGAATTCCAAAGAAACGATCAATCGAACCGTATATGGCGCGATGTATAACCACTGGCCTCTCCTTTCCCCCTTTTTCGTTAATATATGTGAGGTCAAATTTTTCCGGCATTTGAAAATCGAGTTGAATAGTGGCGCACTGGTGGCTTCGCTTTAATGCATCTTTTATGTGAAAATCAATTTTCGGACCATAAAACGCGCCATCTCCCTCATTCACCTGGTATGCGACACCCATTTGCTTAAGCACATTTTCTAAAGAATTTTCTGCATGATCCCAGAGCTCATCAGACCCGAGCGATTTCTCTGGACGTGTTGATAGCTCAACAGTATACGAAAAGCCAAATGCCCGGTACATGGCATCCACTAACCGAATTGCAGCCTTTACTTCCTCTTCAATTTGATCCTCCCGCACGAAGAGATGGGCGTCATCCTGGCAAAAGGAACGAACTCGAAGCATTCCATTCAAGGCACCACTGTACTCATGCCTGTGAACCTGGCCAAATTCTGCCATTCGTATTGGTAAGTCTCTGTAGGAATATAAATTATTTTTGAAAATGAGCATATGACCCGGGCAGTTCATTGGCTTCATCGCAAACTTTGTATTGTCTACTTCAGAGAAATACATATTCTCTTTATAATGATCCCAATGGCCAGATTGTTCCCATAACCGCTGATTCATCATAAATGGTGTCCGAACCTCTTCGTAACCAGCTTTTGTTTGTAATTCTCTTGAGAATGCTTCTAATTCATTTCGGATTATTTGACCTTTTGGTAAGTAAAATGGCATCCCAGGTGCTTCCTCTGAGAACATGAACAGCTCTAATTGTTTCCCTAACTTCCGGTGGTCACGTTTTTCCGCTTCCTCACGTAATTGAAGATATTCCTCCACCTCCTTGTTTTTACGAAACGCTACCCCATACACCCGCTGCATGACTTCATTATTCTGATCACCCTTCCAGTATGCGCCGGACACATGTGTTAGTTTAAAGGCTTTTACCAAACCAGTTCGTGGTAGGTGTGGTCCACGGCATAAATCGATAAACTCCCCTTGCTGATAGATGGAAATCTCAGCTTCCGCCTCTAGACCTTCAAGGATTTCCAGCTTAAAGGATTCCCCCTTTTGTACAAATAGCTCTCTCGCCTCTTGATACGACAACACCCTCCTCTTTATTTCCAGATTTTCTTTAATAATGATGTTCATTTCTTTCTCAATCATTTTAAAATCCTCATGCGATAAACTCTTTGTTAGCTTAACATCATAATAGAAGCCATCTTCAATGACTGGTCCAATCCCTAATTTCACCTCATTAAAGCAGCGTTTTAATGCCTGTGCCAAGATATGTGCTGTACTATGACGCAGCGCATCTAACGCTTCCTCGTCCTCTAGTGTTAAAACAGATAACAGCCCACCTTTAACAAGGGGCTGATCGATATCTACAAGCTGCCCATCAACCTTCCCTACTATTGCTCTCTTCGCCAAACTTGAACTAATGGTGGAGGCAATCTCCTTAATTGAGATCCCTTTTGAATAGCTTTGGACTTGCCCATCTGGAAATTGAACGCTTATTTTCTCCATAAAAAATTCCTCCTTTAGATATAAAAAAACGCACTCATCCCAACAAAGGGACGAGTGCGTTTACTCGTGGTTCCACCCAACTTCCCAATGAAAAACTTCATTGGCTTTGGACGCTTTAACGCAGCGTATACGGCATTGGTTACTCTACTTTCCCCAATACGGCTCCAAGGTGGTGTATTATCTTCCATCACTAGGAAGTTCGCAGCAATTCTTCCCTCTCTGTCAGCTGTAAAAATAATACCTATCCTTTTCCTAGCATTTTTTATTAGAAAACTTGCCATCGATCGATTTGTCACGATTGTGTACTTGAGACTTCAAAATGTTACTAATTTGTCTTTTGTTCCATGACCAAAAGTTTAAAATTTCCTAACATATAAATAAAAAACACATCCATCCCTGCATAAGGGACGAATGTGTATGTTCGTGGTTCCACCCAATTTCCCAATGAAATGAAAGACATTCACTGGCTTTGGTTGCTTTAACGCAGCAATTACGGTATTGGTTACTCAATTTCCCCGATACAGCTCCGAGGTGGTACATTTATTTCCCTGCGTTAGGAAGTTTCCAGCAAGCCTTCCCTCTCTGATAACCGGTAAAATAATGCATTTCCTCTTCTTCACTACTTATAGAGGTTGTTCAAAAAATCCGATAAAAATGACACATCGAATTTCTTCGTTGGCTTGCTTTTCCGTTCCTCACGTATTAATTGCATACGTTCCGGTACTCAAAGCTACGCCGCCTCGAACTTCTCGGTCCTTTTTATCCTCCTTTTTGAACACGCACTTATAACTAATTTTTATATATGCTATTACAAATACTTGTAAAAGGCAATACCTTTTTTCAAAAATTTGTTATGCCCTTACAAAGACTTGTTTTACTTCTTGGCTAGACAGGGAAGAGTTGAGAAAAAGGAACCGCTCTAGGAGGAGTTATTATGCATCCGTGGAAAATTTCACTTATATATTTACTCTTTTTCTCTGGTATGATTTTTGTGAATTATTCTGTTGGATCCCAAGTAGGTCAAGTTGCCAATCAGGGTCCAGTCCTTATCCAGCCAGCTGGGTATGCATTTTCAATATGGGGACTCATCTATTTATTTTTGTTCGTTTGGATTATAAAAGGTTTTTTCGCTCACGACCCAAAAGCAGATCTTTACAGAGAGTTACGTTTTATGATTCCCTTAAATTTTGTATTGAACAGCTTGTGGATTATCACCTTTACCCAGCAGATGATCCTGTTATCAGCAGGTATTATTATTTTGTTATTGCTTTCACTAGTGGGGATTTATCAAAAGGTACATCAACATAAAGCCAGCAATACGTCGGACTATGCACCTTTTTCAATCTATACTGGATGGGTATCTTTAGCCAGTATCGTAAATGTTTTCACTTATGTAGAACGAAGTAACGCGCTTTCCTTTATTGGGATAGGAGAAGCAGGTTGGACGCTCGTTGCGGTACTCGGGATTAGCTTGGCTGCTATCTCCATCATTCTCTATCAAAGGGATCTATTTTACCCCCTCGTGTTAATTTGGACGTTTATTGCGATTATGACAAATTCACAGCAAAACACACTACATTGGGTGCTTATTGGCTGTATCATCATTGTGAGTGCGTTTATTTTATACAGCCTCTTCACAAGACTTCAAAGACGGAGGCACAGAATTTTTAGCTAGACTAAAACAAATCCATCTGCCTTGGTGCTAGACCTTTGAATTCAATGCCCAGCATTTGCTGAAAAGTCTTTGCATTGTCTGCTGCATCGCCACCCGAATTATTGTTAAATAGAACGACAATATCTTTCGTTTGCTTGCTTAGCTGAAGGATGCGCTCCTTCCATTCCAGCAGTTCTTGCTCATTATAGTTATATAAATAGCGAACTTCTCGCCAATTTGCATCCTTAGGCTTGTTCCAGCCATAGAGGTTTCGACCATGCATGCGAATTAAGGTCACCTTCTCATCTGTCGCAACGGGAACGATTGGTACGGAGCCGTCCCCTGCTTGAGGTTCATCTACGATTGAGTGAATCCAACCTTCCGCTGTCATAAATTCAAGTGTTTGGTCTCTAAACCTTTCTTCAAACCAAGTTTGGTTACGGAATTCTAAGGCTACAGGGATGTCGCCCATCTGCTTTTTACAAAAACGTAAATAATCGACATTTTCCTTTTTACAGGTAAACCATGGTGGAAATTGAAAAAGAACCATCGCTAATTTGTTTGCCTGTAAATAGGGCTTTAGGGAGTCTATAAATGCTTGAAACATCTCCGTTTTCGAGGAGAATTGGTTTTCCTCCCCACGCTGATGTCCTGTCATCCCTTGATATGCCTTCACGATAAAACGGAAATTATCAGGTGTCTCCTTGACCCATTTCCTTGCATTTTTTTCTGGTTGAATGGCATAGAAAGAACTGTCCACCTCTACAACGGGAAAGTGACTGCTGAATTCTTGTAGTTTATCCTTCGGTTTCATTTGCGGAGGATATAATGCATGGTGATCCCCCCAGCCTGTTAATCCTATGTATATCATTGCCATCCCTCCTAAAGATAGGATAATGCAAGAAAACATGAAAAAACAAGCAAGAGTCTCTCTTTTTTCTTTTCTAATTAATTGTTCCACCTTTATGCATGTTCTATAATAAAGGAAAAGCTAACAAACAAACCAAGGGAGGGGTTACCATCTCTATCATATCGCAAAGAATTTATGAGGAAGAAAACAAATTAGGTGGAAACCGAGTGTTGATAGATAGAGTGTGGCCACGCGGTATTTCGAAGGCTGATGCTGGTGTCGACTATTGGGCTAAAGAAGTAGCACCTAGTACAAAGCTTAGAAAATGGTTTGGCCATGATCCAGATAAGTTTGATAAATTTAAGCAACTGTATAAGGAAGAATTGACACAGAATGAAGAACAGCAGGAAGCGCTTGAAAAATTAAAGAAAATGGCTACGAATGAACGACTCGTTTTGTTATACGGAGCTAAAGATAAAAACTATAATCACGTTAATGTGTTAAAGGAAGTATTAGAAGGAGAATAATATGAATAAAGGTTTTTTTGATCAAATATATGACCTCGTTGACCAGATCCCTCGAGGACATGTGGTGTCATATTCCCAAGTTGCTAGGATGTTGGAACAGCCACATAATGCTAGAGTAGTCGGTTGGGCGATGAGGCAGTCACCACCTGAACGCAATCTACCAAGCCATCGCGTCGTGAAGAAGTCAGGAGAACTCGCCCCGGGATTTACGAACCAGCGACACCTCCTTGAGCAAGAAGGTGTCACCTTTGACCAAAAAGGCAGGGTACAAATGAAGCAACATAATTGGAATCGTTAGGGGAAATTTCGATTCGCATCCAGTCCATCTCCCTATTTAAAATAAGATGGACTATATGAATCTTGAATTTTTCTATGCCAACTATTTCTGTTATTAACCAAATGACTGTGTAAAATCGGATACTTTTTTATATATTTTATCAGGCTTCATTGTAAATTCACTAGATTGGAATTCAGGTAGCCATTGTACTCCGACAGTGGATACACCTGCCTGCTTTCCCGCTTCAATGTCCGCGTTACTATCTCCGATAAACATTGCTTCGCTCTTCTCGATATTCATATCTCGCAATGTATTAAGAATACCTTCGGGGTTCGGCTTCGCGTTCACCACGTCATCCCCTGTAACAATGGAATCAAAAAACGCTTCATCCATTTCTAAGGCCTTAAGAGAAATGTCCAAACTTGCCCTAGACTTCCCAGTGATGATTGCCAGTTTATACCCGCGCTCTTTAAGCATCTTGACCATGGCCGTAACTTCCTGATTCGGCTCTACTAACGCTTTATGGTTTTTCTCATAAATTTCAAGAAATAGGTCAACTGCCTTCTCCTTATCTGAATGTTGCAGGTTACCCCGAATAATCTCTGGCTCGGGAGGACCAAACATATTCTTAACATCTTCATCCGAGAGATCTTTTCCATCATACGTGTGGAACACCTGTTGAAAGGCATAGAAACTAACAGGTAGTGTATTCGCTAAAGTCCCATCAAAATCAAATAAAATGGCTTTCATCTCGCTTCACCCCTTGTCAAAATGTTAATTTTACTATTAAACTTGGTACTACCACTTTTGCGTGTTACATAGTCTCATAGTCGCTTTTTAATAGGGAATACATATATAGGTCATCAAACTTTTTTCCATTAAACTCATAACTTCTTAGCAAGCCTTCCTTAATAAAACCAGTTCGTTCAACTAGCCTACATGATGCCACGTTGGGCGGTTCAATTAATGCTTCAATGCGTTGTAAATTCATTTCACCAAACCCATATTCCAGTATCGCTTCGATTGCCTCACTTGCTATACCTTTTCCCCAAAATTGCTTGTCTAACTCATAACCGATTTGGGAGCGGGAATGTTGCGCCACATAGTTCAGAAAACCAAAGCTGCCAATTACTTCATCCACCCCTTTAATGGTAATCCCCCATCTAACCCCTGTTTTTTTTGCAAATATCGAATCATACCAGGCTATCTCATCGAGTGCCTCTTCTTCCGTTTGAAAAGGCAATAATCCGTAATGCTCCATTACATCCTTATCAGATAGATATTTCAACATGCTCCTAGCATCTGTTTTACGTATTTGCCTCAAAATTAAACGCTCTGTTTCTAGTACAGGAAAATCCTGTAGCACCTTCTCCATAACAAACCCGCTCCTTTATTTACCCGGAAATAGTGTATACGACCATGAATACAAAAAGTCAATGATAAAAACAAGCCCCCATATCACACCAATTGAAAAAATCGTATCATTTGGATAAGGAGATCCTTCCGCTTCGCCTCTTTCTACCCAAGAAAAATCAGTCAGGTACAATTTTACTTCGGCCATACTATCTGTCCCTAAACTCCAAAAGATGGCTTGAGCCACCAGAAAAACAGCTAAGTGTATGAGAGAAGAAATGCGATATTTTTTTGCCTTATACTTCGGGTCCTTGTCCCTGCGGATAATCTCATAGTCTTTCTCTGTTAATAGCTCCACACCACGAAATGCCCCAATCTTTCTGCGCATCCATCGGTCCAGCTTCTTAAAATCTCCTATTCCAAAGGTACAAGCATAAATAACAAAAACAGTGATAATGATTAAAAAGCTGGAGATTTCGCCAGTTTCCTGATATACAAATAATCCTAGTAGCGCCTCTGCTGCTAACAAGGCTAAAAATAAGGCGATAAACCCTCTGCTAAGCTTTTGTCTATTAAAAAAGTATCTAAAAACGCAAAATAAAAGCAACGATGCTATGGATAGCACCTCTGCCACAATAAAAATCTCCCAGTGATACTGTAATGCTAGTTCCATACGGCTCCCCCTTTAACTATGTAACGTCAATAATCCTCTACCTCCATACATTATGTATTATTTTTCCATAGATCTCTATATTCTGACAGGTTTATTATATACTAATTACACAATAAAAGGCACCACTATAAAGCCCTTTCACTGATTATATTCCTCACATCACAGCTTAATCTCCTGAGATTTTAAAACATGATTAAAGGCTGGTTTGAATAGGATGATGAAGGGGGTTGTCCTAATGGGCGTTTCATTAGAGCCTCCTTAGGGGGAATCTGATGACACACCTACTAGTAAAAACCATAATCGTTATAGCTGGAGGGTCTCTTCAAGGAATGGGAATGGGGCTATTTTTGTTTCCTCATTTCATCCCATCTGGGGGGGCTGGAGGTATCGCAGTATTGTTAACCTATTGGTTCCACCTCAATACAGGGCTTTCCTTATGGCTAGTCAATGCCTCCATGCTTTTGCTTGCGGTAAAATACCTCGGAAAAAGGGTTGCGGTCTGGACCGTTATTGGAATTACGATGACTTCGGTTTCTATTCTTTTTTTTGAACAAACTTTCATTATAACGGATCGCAATCTTCTCTTGGATTTATTCTGTGGCTCGTTATTACTTGGCACAGGGATCGGGCTGTTAATGCGACAAGGGGTGTCTAATGGAGGTGTTGGGGTGATTGCCCTGATTGTCTCACATAAAAGGAGTATCTCTCCAGGACAACCATTATTCTGGATTAATTGCTGTGTTTTTATATTTACAGCCGCCATAATCGATTGGAAAATCATTCTTCTCGCACTTGGAAGCCAGTGGATCTCAACAAGAATGGTTAACCTAATATGCCAGTTAAATTTGTATCAAAGTTATACGATTAGCTGGAGAAGGAAATAAAGAACACCTACTATGTATTGCGCCCTAAATTGCCAGGCACACGGATTAAAAATACGAATATCGAATTGCTGTTTTCTTTTCGTCTTTCCCATCCATCCCCTTTACATGCAATAAGAAGAAAACAAGGAGACCTACACTAAATGTTAGGGCAGCAACAGAAAGAAACATGCCCGTTCTAGACCAATCCATTAAACGGGTAAAAACAGGCGGACCAAGGGCTACACCAAGAAATCGAACGGAACCGTATAAGGAAGTGACAAATCCCCTGCGTTCCTTTCCTACCGCTCCTGTGATAATACTATTTACACAAGGCAATACGAGGCCAGTTCCCACACTGCTAACGGCCAGCACAATAAGAAAAGGAACCAGCTTTTCAAAAAAGACAAGAAGGCCATAAGATAGCGTCATGAGTGCAAGTCCAAGTATTGCTAATCGTTTCATCCTCATTAGATTCTTTCCAATTTTACTTCCTGTTATATAAGAAGTGATGACCATGACAAGTAAAGGAATTGCTAGCAAAAGACCTTTTAAAACCCCATCGATCGAATACTTTGTCTCTAGTACATCGGAAAGAAAGAATAAGATTCCAAATAGGGTAAATAGGCAAACACCCCCTGCAAGATAGGTAGTAAAGAGCCACCTTCCCTCGTGTTTAAAAACACTTAACAAACCTCTTACATATTTTTTAAACGGTGGAGGAGCTTGTTTAAAGCTTTTTTCTTTAATAAACAGCCATACGAGGATCAAAGAAAGAAAGCTTATGATAGGAAAAGCAAAAAAGACAAAATACCAGACAGCTAGGGCGATTAAGGAGCCAAAAATAGGGGATAAAACCTTACCCAGTCCATTTGATGCTTCAAAAATCCCCAAGACTCTACTTTGTTCGCCACCCTTAAACAAATCTCCCGTCAATGCCATCGCAATTGGTGCTGTTCCTGCTGCTCCAATACCTTGTAATACTCTTCCAATTATAATCCATGTATAAGAATCCGAGAAAACAGCTGCGCCTAATCCCGCTATTAAACCACCCAAACCAAATAAGAACAGGGATGGAAGAATAATTGCTTTTCTTGAATAGCGATCAGAAAGATATCCTACAATCGGGATAAGGATGGCAGCAGCAATGGAAAACACGGTGATCGTTAAACTAACTTGCATTTGTGATAGCTCTAATGAGGATTTCATTTTAGGAAAAATTGGAATTAACATGGAATTACCAAGTGTCATTATTAAGGGGATAGAACCAATTGCAAGTATTGTCATCCCCTTGTTTGCAGCCTTTACCATCACGTTACTCCTTTACTAAAATCCTTTATTTGGTATTAATTGGCGGATACACAATCCAGCCCTTTTCCTTCGTTAGTTTTAATAGCTTCAGTTCGTATTCTTCCTTTTGCGTATTAAATTCTTCAAACATGGTACGAAGCTTCTCTTGGAAGCTAATCCCGATGATATAACTAGACGTCATTCGACCCGCTATAAGTTCCTTTTGTACAAGGGCAGCAACCTCCGGGTCATTAAAGCGCGCTCCAGCCGGGATATCCTGGGTTTCCACATTTGGGCGATCCGGCGGTGCAGGGGGCAGGCGAATCCCAGTCTCTTTCAACAATGTTTCGACTTGTTGTTCTTCCTGGGTAAAGCCGTTTTCCAGCACATCCTCCAATAACACCTTTAAATCATTGTCCCCTGTATGATTAATTAAAACCTGCATGGTGACACAAAAGCATTTTGTATTATAAAGATAAGACCACAGGTTATAGACCTCGCCAGCGTGAAGCGCCTCCTCTTCTTTGCTGTTATTAAGCTTACTCATTTCTTTCCCTCCCAAGATGTTTTCATTTAATGCTTAGATATACAGATAATACCTTCTCTTCCTGACTAGCTTCCCACATAGCATAAAAATTTATGTTGGGTATTATTTTACAATGGACAGGAACCTACTTTTCATTCAAACATAGGCTAAAACCAGATAAGAAAAGCGCAGAGCCTCTATTTTGGTAATTTTCCTTTGCCTCTAGTTGGTATTTGTTTAGTTTTGCAAACTGAGCTAGCATCTGCGCAAATTTATGAAAATGAGGTTCGATTAATGAAAAAGAAAATGAAGTTATTGTTTATAAGCGCTATTTGTTTGTTCCTTTTTGTTGGTTGTAGTCAGAGTGGTGGATCATCTCAAGCAGACTCCGAGGGAGACAAGGTAATTCGTATTGGCTATCAGAAAAATGGACCTCTCATTATTTTAAAATCGCTCGGTACATTGGAAAAACGGTTAGAAGAGGAAGGATATACAGTGGGGTGGAAGCAATTCCAGGCGGGTCCAGCCTTAGTGGAAGCTTTAAATGCGGGAAGCATTGATTTTGGCAGAACTGGAAACTCCCCACCCATATTTGCTCAAGCTGCAGATGCCCCTTTTGTTATGGTCGCTGCTGGCAAGTCAAAATTTAAGGGAAGTGGGATTCTCGTACCAAATGACTCAGATATTCAAAGTACAGAAGATCTAAAAGGAAAAAAAGTCGGCTTTGCAAAAGGCTCCAGTTCCCATTATTTAATTGTAAAAGCATTACAAGAAGCAGGATTGCAGTATAGCGATATATCACCTGCCTTTTTGTCACCAGGTGATGCACGAATTGCTTTTGAGCAAGGGAACATCGATGCGATGGTGGTATGGGATCCTTATACAGCCTCGACAGAGTTACATTCTGACGGCAAGCTCCTAATAGATGGGGAAGGCTTAACAACAGACCGAGACTTTTTCATTGCGACTAAAAACTTTGAAAAGAATTACCCAGAGATGATTGGCATTCTATTAGACGAAATACAAAAATCATCTGATTGGGCCAATAGTAATCAGGAGGAACTAGCAACAATACTAACCCCCATTCTTAACATCGAAGAGGATTCTATTCTGAAGTCCATAAAGAGGCGGACATATGGGGTGGATGAAATAAATGAAGAAATCTTAAAGGAACAACAAGAAATAGCGGATACTTTTTACGAACTGGATATTATACCGAAAAAAATTCAAGTGAAAGATGTTTTATCGAATAACTGATTAAATAAAGGAGGGCCAGGATCGTGAAACTTTCAACAAAAGGCGTCTCAGATAAGCTCATACCATGGCTAGTTCCGATTATGCTATTGGTTGGCTGGCAGCTATTATCCGTAGTAGGTATTATTCCTTCCCGCATCCTTCCAGCTCCCACACAAGTATTTCAAGCGGCAATTGACTTATCTTCCACAGGCGAGTTGATGGGCCATGTGTCCATCAGTCTTGGCAGGGCATTAATTGGTTTTCTCATCGGTGGCGTTATTGGGTTTGCATTTGGCTTGTTTAATGGTATTTTCCGTTTTGCAGAACTATTCTTTGATACCTCGATCCAAATGCTACGAAACATTCCGCACCTAGCCTTAATTCCTCTTGTTATTCTGTGGTTCGGTATAGATGAGACCTCCAAGATTTTCCTTGTTGCGCTAGGTGTGATGTTTCCAGTATATATCAACACCTACCACGGAATTAAATCTGTAGATAAAGGGTTAATTGAAATGGGAAAGGCCTATGGTTTAAAGGGAAAAGCATTATTCTTTCATGTCATACTGCCTGGAGCCATGTCTTCCATCCTTGTCGGTGTGCGCTTTTCTCTTGGCGTTATGTGGTTAACACTTATTGTAGCCGAAACCATTTCCGCACATTCCGGAATTGGCTATATGGCGATGAATGCAAGAGAATTTATGCAAATGGATGTGATTGTTCTAAGTATTGTTCTCTATGCTTTATTCGGAAAACTATCGGATGTCATTGCCAAGCTGTTTGAAAGGAAATTGCTTCGTTGGAATGGATCGTAAAGAAAGGAGGCAAAGAACTTGAAAGAAAAGGAACCAAAATTTCATATTGAAACAAAGCACATTGAAAAAAACTACCCTGGAAGAAGTGTGTTAAAGGATATTAATTTATCTATTAAAAAGGGGGAATTTGTTGCAATCGTTGGAAAAAGTGGATGTGGGAAAAGCACCCTGCTTCGGTTATTGGCAGGTTTAGAAACGCCTAGTAAGGGACAACTGATCATGGATCAACAACCGCTGGCAGAACTAAATAGCGAAGCGCGAATGATGTTTCAAGATGGCAGACTACTTCCCTGGAAAAAAGTAATCGATAATGTGTCACTTGGCCTCACGAAAGAGGGAAAGGCTAGGGCTAAGAAAGCTTTACAGCTAGTAGGACTAGAAGACAGAATAGCAGACTGGCCAGCCAAGCTTTCCGGCGGACAAAAACAGCGCGTTGCCTTAGCTCGTGCTTTAGTACATGAACCTTCCCTATTACTACTTGATGAACCTTTAGGTGCGCTAGATGCATTAACCCGTTTAGAAATGCAGGCACTTATTGAGGAACTTTGGCAGCAAAAAAAGTTTACAGCCATTTTGGTAACACATGATGTGGAAGAGGCTGTAGCCATTGCCGATCGCGTTATCGTCATTGAAAATGGTTATATTAGTCTGAACCAGTCTATCGATTTACCAAGACCACGTCAGCGTACGAGTACGCCATTTTCAATGTATCTGGATCAAATATTAGACAGAATCATGGGCCGCACACAGCAAAAGAAGATCACGCTACTTCGTTCTTATCCTAATACTACAAAAGTTTAACATCCTATACTCCAACTTTATAAGTCTCGAGGAGGTTGTACTCTTCAGACTGGGACCTCTCTCGAAGGGGCCTTTTTCTTTTGTTTGTGTATGACTGATAATTGATAAAAATTTATTGATAAACAATAAATAATATAGTAAGATGTAGAAAAACAAACAGGATGAGGTGTAGGTTATGAAACAAGGAACAACACTTTTTTTGAAGTCTGCTATAGTCATTATTGGGATGATCGTACTCGCTCTTAGTATCTTTTGGCTACCATATCAGGCAAACTTTTTAACTGAAATGTATCCAGAGTTCGCCTATTTAAAATACCCATTATTAGTTGGCTTACTTGTGACAACCCTTCCATTCTTCTTTGCCCTGTACCAAGCATTAAAGCTCTTACAATATATTGATTATAATAAAGCTTTCTCGACAAAGACTTTATTTTCATTAAAAAATATTAAGTATTGTGCTTTAGTCATTAGTGTTTTGTACTTGGTAGGATTTATCTCCCTCCTATCCCTAAATGCTGCCAATCCCGGCATATTGCTTATCGGATTAGTGATCATCTTCTGTTCCGCTGTCATAGCATTCTTTGCTACTGTATTACAGAACCTTTTAAGTAGAGCTTTGCAACTCAAAACAGAAAATGAATTAACTGTTTGAAGGGACAGTTTCTCCATTGTTATTCCTTGGAAAGTATCTAGATGCATTAGTAACTGATGATTGAAACTCACATAAGAAAGAAGTAACTTAGAATAAGAAACACAGCAGGACTTTCACTTCTGAAGCTACCATAAAGCGAAACTTCAATCATTGGGGGCACTTTCTTCCCCCCAATGATTGTTAGTTGAACGAATCGGGGTGTTAGCGTCCGTATACTCCCACTTAAACATCACTGTTTCACTTCATGTTTTCAAGTGGCAGTCTTACGGACGGTTGCTCCGCGATAAATTCTAAAGAATCTAGAAAAAGGAGGGGATAAAGCATGCTACATAATGTCACGGATCTTTTGAAAGTGAAGTACCCGATTATTCAAGCACCAATGGCTGGGGGTGTAACGACTACTCGTTTGGTTACAGAGGCCTCTAATGCTGGTGGCCTTGGAATGATTGGAGCAGGTTACATGTCACCTGACCAGCTCCGCAAACAAATACGGGAAGTGCAGCAATTAACTCCCCATGCTTTCGGAGTAAACCTGTTTGTACCAAATGAATTTCACGTAACAGAAGAAGAAATATTTACTGCTAACGAGAGGTTGAACCAGTTTCGGCGTACCTTACAGCTACCAGAGAAAAAGACTGTTGAAAAACCAGATTTTAATGATTTATATAACACTTTCTTGGAGCAAATTGATGTAGTAATAAAAGAAAAAGTGCCCATTTGCTCCATTACTTTTGGGGTTCCTACTACCAAAGTAATGGACCGTTTAAAACAACACGATATACTTCTTATGGGCACAGCAACTACGGTGAAGGAAGCTATTGCCATAGAGAAGGCCGGGATGGATATCATTGTCGTACAAGGCAGTGAGGCTGGCGGACACCGTGGCCACTTCCTCCAGTCGAATGATGAAAGTATGGTCGGCTTAATGTCACTTATTCCCCAGGTAGTCGACAATGTAAGTATTCCTGTTATTGCTGCAGGGGGTATTATGGACGGTAGAGGCTTCATGGCTTCGGTTTGTTTAGGAGCACAAGGGGTGCAAATGGGTACAGCTTTTTTGACATGTTTGGAAAGTGGAGCAAATGAGCTGCACAAAGCTGCCATACTGAATGCAAAAGAAGACCAAACTGTTATAACCCGCTCCTTTTCCGGAAAGTGGGCAAGAGGAATACAGAACGAATTTATCTCCTCTATGAGAGCGAACGAACATCAATTACCAGCTTTTCCTGTACAAAATAGCCTAACAAAGGATATTCGAAAAGCTAGTGCTAATCAGGGTAAGACGGACTTCATGTCTCTTTGGGCAGGCCAAAACGCCACAAGGGCGAAAAGGCAAACCGTCCGTATGCTGATGGAATCGATCATTACGGAAGCGAAAAAATTAGGGTTTTCTACTTAACGACTTTTTACAATGGTGAAGATTAGATCCTCTACTATGTCTTGCTACATAGTAGAGGGACCTTACTGGGATCATGTAAGACCCACGGAATTTTTGATTCAAATTCTAGCCAAAGGTCAGGCACTGGCAAATCATCCTTTTCACCTGGGTTCCCTTCCGCAAATCCAAAAGTAAAATTGCCTAAAGTAGCCGTGTTTTCAGAAGTCCAATCAGAATCCAAACAATACTTTCCTTTAACTAAGCTTGCAGCCAGATAATAATGCCCAATATAAAGATGTAATCCATCTTCCATCTCACCAAACTCTGATAACAAAGCTGGTGTCGTTGGATCAATACCTAACTCGTTAAATAACTGCGTAATCTGAGAATCCATCTGTGTACAAGCTTCTCTATAGTTTTTACAATCTACGCAATTGCAAAGTTCCTGATCTTGTTTATAGTATTCTTTTGTCCTACTTACATCTACTCCTAGCAACCATTTAAATAGATGGATTGTTTGCATGATGTATCCTCCTATAATTATCCCTTAATTTAAGATGTGAACGTCCGAAATTTCAAATGGAAGGATTTTATCACCATAACTTTTGCGCAGAAAGGAGCTTCCCCTGATCAAAAGATAGTTTATAAATATCTGGCATTTCAAGTTGATTCCAAAATTCGAATCCGTATTTACTGTCAAAGAAATTCATAATCAAAACCATTATGTTACCATGTGTACCTATTACGACGTTTTTTCCCTGGTTACTTTCTAAAACTCTTAAAGTTGCGTTTACGCCTCTTTTTTGAGCAACCCTGTTTGATTCGCCGCCAGCCCATGAAAATTCGTGGTCTTCCCAAACCTTCGTAATCTCCTCTGTAAAATCTTCTACAGGCTTTTCCGCGAGGATTCTTTCTTTGAAGTCATCTATTATTTTAATCTCTTTACCTATGTAGTTTGCAATCCCTTCAACTGTTTGGATGGCCCGCTTATAAGGACTTGAATAAACAGCATCAATAGCTTCATTTTTAAGTAATGTAGTTACTATATTTGCGTCATTAAAGCCACGTTCAGATAAAGGCCTCACCAGCTCGTCTGGTGTATAGACGGAATGAGCATGTCTCACAAAATATAAGTTTGTAGGCAAACGAACCAACCTCCTAACTCCTGTGCATTTTATATCAATTACTAATCAATCTTTCAATAGACGGTTAAAATAAGTGCTGGTCTCGGTAACCTTCAAATGATAGACATCAGGATTACGTAAACCCATCCATTGTTCAAAACCAAAGCTCTTATCATAGAAATTTAGTAATAAGGAGATAATCCCTCCATGTGCCACAATCACTGTATTTTCCGTGCCCCTAACTACAATCTCATCGACTACTTCTACAATTCGCTTCGCTGCTTCGTTACTCGATTCTCCGCCTTCATACTTTAAGCCCCTATCGTTAAAGCTCGCTTCTAGCTTTTCCATCCAATCCGTAAGAAAGGTAGAGCTAAGTACGCGTTCGGCTAAACGACTATCTACCTCAATTTCTAATTTCTTGTTTTCAGCAAGAGGTTTAATCGTTTGGATAGCTCGAACAAATGGGCTGGAAATGATTCTATCTACCTTTAAATCTGACAAGAATTCGGCTAGTTCCTTTGCTTGAATGATTCCTTCTTCTGTTAATGGTGCGTCAGGTGCTTGTCCTTCCGCTTTGCAATGTCGAATTATGTATATACTTTTAGTCATGTTTCGTATCCCCCCCTCTCCTATTTCAAGGTTGGCCTATCATAATTAGATGCCCTAAAATTCTATAACCCATCCCCAATTAATTGATATCACCTAAGTAAACAGACGCTTCCTTCCCTGCATTATAGTCAATGATATACTTACGAAGAGTTTGAGGGTAAAGTCTATAATTCAATAACTCGGATAATGGCAGCCATTCGACACCAATTTGTCCATCATCTGGGACTGTACCGTTTCCTATTTCAGTACTTCCTTCTGCAATCTCACATAAAAACATATATTCCATCCGGTGAGATTCGGAATCAAACTCATAGTGTTCATGGTTTTTCCCAATATATTCTCGTATAAAGATTAGGTCACCAATTTCTACAGCAGCGTTAACCTCTTCGATGCACTCTCTTTTTAGTGTTTGGTGGAGTGTTTCACCAAATTCCTGTCCGCCACCAGGTAAAATATAGTAGTAGCCATCTTGGTCCTGTTTTTTAATTGCTAACAAGTGATCGTCCTGAATAATAATCGCCTTTGCTGAGTTTCTAATCCCCATTTTCGCCCCTCCAAAATCTTACAAATTTCTCTTTCTCTATCTTACAATAAAAAGAAACAAAAAAGGCAAACTTTTCTAATAATTGATACGAAAAGTTGCCTTGGTTTTTGTTTTGGAACTAATTATCTCAAAATATTGTATTTAACATGTATAACACCGGTTCCTTCTATTACCTCTGTGGAGTCTAACTTTACGCTCTCTTCCCCAATATGATCAAACAATCGGGTACCTTTTCCTAGCAATACTGGAGCAATGTGTAAATCCAGACCATCTAAGAGACCCGTTTTAATACATTGTTGAACAACACTTGCAGTTCCAATACTTACATCCTTTGACCCAGCTACTTTCTTGGCCTGTTTTACAGCATTCTCTATCCCGTTAGTGATAAAAGTAAACGGCGTATTGCCTGATGGTGTAGAATCTGGAACACTGTGTGTAAGTACAAAAACCGGGACATTTGCCAATGGATGACTCCCTCCCCATCCATTCACCATGTCGTAAGTCCTTCGCCCAACAATCATGGCGCCAGTTTTTTCAGCGGCTAAATCGAAAATGGCCTTATCAATGCTTGAAAGATTGAAAAAAGAATTCGTCTGGCTAGTTTCCTCTCCAGAGAACATCCAGGCTTGCAGAATTTCGCCTTGATCCCCTAAAGGCTTTTCTTGACTATCATTACTTCCAGCTACAAAACCATCAAGAGACATGGAGATATTTAGAACAACTTTACTCATTTCAATCCCTCCTTCTGGCAATTCTATTATATAAATCTACCATATATTTCTTCTATATTGCTATAGTTGTTCTATGCAATATATTGTATTGGGATCTTTAGGTGCGTTTATTAATTTCTGCCAACATAATCATCGTATAGGATGCTCATTATGATTTCATCGGAGTATTGGTTTTTCATAAAGAGGGACTGTCTTAATACTCCTTCTCTCTTAAAGCCAGCTTTTTCGTAGGAGCGTATTCCTCTTGGGTTATGAGAATAGACCTGTAACTCTAATCGATTTAGGAGTAGCTCTTCAAAAGTAAATTTCTGAGCAAGCCTAACCGCTTCCGTACCATAACCTTTCCCGTAGTTATCCTTATTATGTATCGCAATTCGGAACATCGCTTTACTGTTATCTCGATCAATGTCATTGATTGCTAGATCACCTATAATTTGGTCGTTCTCTCCTAAACAAATAGCGAAGTCGTGACGAGTGGAATCTTTGCTAAACCGCTCATAAGCTTTTCGAACCTCTTCCATCGTAAACACCCTGCGCGTACCAGTCATGTAAAGGCCTTCCTCGTCATGAAGACTATTAAAGATGCCTTCTATGTCCTTGTCTTCAATTGGTCTTAAATATACATTCTTTCCTTTTATCATATGAAAACTCTCCCTTATTTTTTCCAGCAATAAACTTACCTCTACCTTTAACTTTTCCACTACTTGGGTGTAAAGTCAACTAATCTTTTTCTGAAACTCACTTTACAAATTAGGTTATAGAAGTATGATTAGAAATATGAACAGTATGTTAAAATTAGGAAACTAAACATGAAAAAGAAGGTAACTTAATGGATTTCATAACAGAAAAATTACTATTTATAGCTTTGTTTATTTTTATCATTCATTCAATAGAAACACTTGCGTATGCAGTAAGGTTATCAGGCGCAAGAGTTAAAATGATAGCGTCAGCATTATCTCTCTTTAACATCATGGTTATTGTTTCAAGACTAGCAAATATGATGCAACAACCATTCACTGGGAGTATTATAGATACCGCCCCAAAAGAAAACGCTTTGGAATTTGTAGAGAACCAATTTCGAATTCTTATAGGAGCGTCAACGGTTGGCACAGTTGTTGGAATTATACTACTTCCTACTTTTATCGCTTTATTTTCAAGAGCAATCATTCACTTGTCAGAGGAAAAAGGTTCTGTTCCTTCCTTAGTAAGAAGGATGTTTTCTTTAGAGTATATAAAGCGTGGTATAACACATTTTAGCCTGCCGAAGTTTTCATACTTGCAAGATACAAGGATTAAGGATATTCCAATAAGACTGTTTTGTGTAAATATGTTAATAACAGCGATATATACCATCGGTGTATTATCGGCTTTATATGCAGCTTTATTAGCTCCTGAGAGAGCTTCTACAGCTATCATGGCATCTGGCTTAATAAATGGAATAGCAACAATCCTTTTAGTTATTTTTATAGATCCGAAAATATCTGTAATAGCTGACGATGTAGTAAATAAAAGAGGAAGTTATAATAAGCTAAAAAGTATATCGTTAATGATGGTAACCTCACGTTTATTAGGTACAATCCTTGCCCAATTCTTGTTCATTTGGGGAGCAAGATATATTGCTTGGTTTACTCAATTCATTGCGTAAGTGCTCAATTACCGAATTAATGGGACAGGTTAGTTAAATAAAAGGGGATTCAAAGATATGAAAGAAACAATTCAAAGTACTTTTGTGATCATTGGTCTTATAGTTGCAACTATTCTAGGCATCTATGGTCAAGATATATCCTATTATATAATCGATCAAATACCAACAATCGAGTTAACAATTTCTATAACTATTGTAACTTTCCTTAGTATTGGCTTGTATATTTTTATCCCTATTTTATTATTTATTTCTAATAAAGTAAAAAAAGTTTTTTTCTGGATATATCTCACTTTAAGTATTTTAATAGGACTTCCGACTTCTGGATGGTCATTTTTTGTTTGGGCAATGTGGATGGGATGATTTCATAAAAAAATTGTTCAAACTACCTCTCCTCTTTTTCTTTGGCATTCTAACTGAAACATAGGTTAAACAAGATGCTTCTCAAACCAATTACACGCTTCCTTTTTCATATCATAAGTAAATTGGTGACCAGCAAAAGGCATTCTGAGTTGCAGTTTAGCTGGATGGTCTTCATACAATGGTAAAAGTTTTTTATATAGCTCTAATGAATAGATATAATTAGAGTCAGTATCTTGGTCTCCATTGATAATTAATAACGGACGTGGGGAAAAACTACTCAATTTGTCAAAAGGATCTATTATTCGGAAATACTCCGTACGTTTTTCTATTTCTTTCGTGGCGTCCCTTAGTGGTTTAGACCATTGTTCATAAGTAGCTGTAGATGTTATAGAATCTTGCCATACTTTAGTAAAAGCGGGTTTTCCAGCTATGGAGGCCGCAGTCTTAATGTTAGGGTTATTTGCCGCTATATAAAATGATGCATAGCCCCCCATGGAATAACCTGAAATGCCAATTCTATGAGGATTAATCTCCTCCTTGCTATTAAAGTAATTAATCAATCTTTGTATATCAATGGCTGACTGTTCAATCACCTCATGCATGTGGACATACGTATCCAACCCCGAGTCTGATGGGAAGACATTGGAAAATTTGTTAGCCTCATTAATCACTTTTCTCTCGCCATGTCCTTTACAATCCATGCTACGTAATAAAACCCTTTTTGTGCAAGCATATAACCGTAATCCAAGGCTTGCTCGCGGTCACCTCCATAGCCATGAATAAAAAAGACTAATGGAGCCTTGATGGTATTTTCTTGATAGATACTTATAATCGGGATGTCATTCACTGCACTTTTCTCTATTATTATTTTTGACATGAATAATTCCCCCTTTAGATGATAATCAATGTTGTTATTTCCCCGTTTTAATTGCTGTCTCAATAATTGTTGAGCTTAACCGAAGTCTTGTTAGCCATTTTTCTGTATCACTCATTGTAGTTTGAATACCATTTGTTTCTTCGTTGTATTCTAATCCCTCTACAGGTTGGTAATGGACATTTAATTTAGCGATTCTATGGATGATCATTGCCCATTCAGCATCTGTCATCTTTTCTTTTGAATGTTTGTTAATATAATCCGCACTTCTTCTTGAAAAAGAGCAAGAACCTGCTGTAATATCAACTTCTTTACCCAACTGCAATGAACAAATTGCGTTTGTTACCCTTTCTGTCAAAAACCATTCAGAAGGGTGCGTATTCATCGCACGTTCAGTACGGCCTAGAATAAGATAATCATATTCCGACATAGTAGTTACAATCTCTCTAATCTCATCTAAATGATTTTCACTCCACGTTAATAGCCGATCAAAATCACAGTAATGAAAGTACGGACTTCGTGAGGTGAGTCCGTACTTTAAAACCTCTCTCCTTGCCTGAGCCGCTCCTTTTTTAGGTATCACTTTCACCTTAAATGGGCTTTCCTCCATTACTTTTATTAGTTCAATCGAAGACTCCTCGCTGATAGCGATGTACAATTCTTCATAGATTTGCTCTATTTCTTGTTGGAGTTGTTTAAAAAGCTCTATGTTATTCCCTTTAGGGTCGTGGGTAACTGTAAGAAGTGAAACTTGTGACATTTATATCACCTCGAAATAATTGATGGATTAGACTTCCTTATATTTTTTATAGCTTCCGCATTTTATCTCCTGATTTAATAATAATATTTATACCTTTCGCTGATCCTTTCTCTACATGGTTTTCCATATTTGATACATCTATATCCACGTTTATTTTTACTACTTTTTTCTCATTGCCTTCTAACCGTACTTCATAAGGGGCAGTTTGGTTCATAAGTGATAGCATGGACACCTCATCATCTGCATAGTACCTTTCCTGGAATTCAACAGTGAATTGGTTTACATTACCTATGTAATTTTCAAAAGGTAGTTCACATTCTCCGTGCAACGTTGCATCACCAATCATTTCAAATTCACAACTGCTCCATTCTCTTTCATAAGAAATAGCATAGATACCCGTAGCAAAAGTTTTTTGATAAAGATTAGCAAGCATCATGGGTAAAAATATTGAAATAAGAATAGCAATAAGGACAGCACGGGCGTTGTATTTTTTTAATGATTTGGTAAGAAGAAATAAACTTACAATTAATAAAACGAGCGCGGTAATGCCCACTACCTGAAAACCATTAACCGTTTCAATAGGTATGTTGAGTATAGATAAAATTGTCTCTCCATAAGGACTTTTGTGTGGAAAAGGAAAATTTAATACCATAGATATGAAGAAGAAGATGAGAGAAATATAAAACAACTTTTTACTTTTTATCATTCAAATCCCCCTAAAGATTTAACCCTTTTCTATATCTTACAACAAAGAAAATAAATATTGTTTAAGAATACAAATTTTTCTATAAAAGGCACCTTTCCTTTTATGCTTCCTTTAATTCTTGAATAATTAAAGGAAGCTCTTTTAAATCATCAATTACATACTGTGCCTTTACATCACCCCAGGATAAGTCCCTCTTCCATACGCCAACCATTCCTACATTTTCTGCGCCTGTTACATCATTTTCAGGGTGATCCCCAACGTAAACGCTCTCATTAGCAGGTACATTCAATTTATTCATGGCTTTTAAAAAGATTTGTGGATTGGGCTTTTTCACCCCTTCATATTCCGAAATAAGGATTATATCAAAGAAGCTTTCAAGTCCTAATGCTCCTATATTATCCATCTGGAATTGTCCATTTCCATTTGTAATCAACCCTAATCGTATTGATTCCTTTTTTAAATCTTTTAATGTATTTATTAAATTGGAAAAGGGGACACAACTATGGTGAAATTCGGTTATGTAATCTTCAAGCAGCATTTCCCATGAGATGGTGGTAATATTCAATTCCTCCACCAACTGCTGATAGACTTTATCCTTCCATACGTAACCTCGCCGATCCAATTCTATGAACCTGGAAATATAAATTTCTTTCGAGATATGACTAAGCCCTTTATTTAACCTATCATACTGATTTCCTACAAATTTTAGTACAGAAGCATCCCTATTTAACAATGTACCATCTAAGTCGAAAATAACAGCTTTAATCATTTCCATCTCATTCCTTGTCCTTGTAGTTTTTTATATGAGAAAAGCTATTAAAATACAGCAGTAAAATTTTTAGCTTTTTCCCTTCGCTGGCTATAGTTCTATACAAATAAAATGCTATAATTCATATAAGTGCATAAGGTTGTCATGGTGGTGGCTCGCTCCCTTATAGAAAGGGGGTGATGTCAATGGCAGTATTTGAGACAATGGTTCTGATGATTTCTTTTGGAACGTTAATCGTTGCTATCCTGTCATTTAACAATAAAAAATAACCACCCTACGCCTGACAGCTAAATAGGTGGTTATTTATTCTACCAATTGGCGATTCGCCCCCTTGAAGGGCTACTGCACTGATACCGTTAGTGTGACAGCACTAGCGGTATTTTATTTTATGATTATCTACGTTTAGTATACCCGATTATGGATAAAAAGAAAACTCTGACTTATTCTTATTACAATTCTTGTTTAGATGTGCATCCTGAGCAACCTCTGCTATTTCCCTATCCCACCCATAACATACTGAATGGTCCGCTCAATTTCTGCTTCATCATCCCAATCAGCCTCCGGCATTATGATAAAGCGTGTTACTAAATAACTAATCATCGAAGAAGCTATTAGCCTTATAATGGAGGATGCTGGCATTTCAATAATTTGTCCTTGAGACTGAAAATGCGACACAATACCCTCCAGCCTTGTGTAGACCTTACTTGCAACATGCTTCATAAATTGTTCTTTCAATTCCGGGTGAAAAGGGATTTCTTGAAGCATGATTTTAATGATTGGAAGATTTTTCTCTGCAAAAGCTTTTCGGTTAAATAATATAGCTCTTAGTAGTTCTTCAACTGTCTCATAGTCTGTGTGAAGAACTTTTTTAAAATCATTGATTACAAAAGGTGCCACTAACCGGCTCATTATAGGAGAAACAATCGAAATCAGTAAATCTTTTTTGGTTTTGTAATGTCTAAAAATTGTCCCTTCAGCAACACCCGCTTGTTTGGCAATTTCACTTGTTGAGGAAGCTGCGTAACCTTTTTCAGCAAATATATTAATGGCTGCTTCGAGAATTTGTTTTTGTTTTTGGGTTAATTCTTTATTTTCTTCTACACTCAATTCAAAGATAGATTCTTCATTTGTATCATCTCTTGTCATCATCAAACTCCTTCAGCCTTTTATTCTCCCTCTATTATAAACGACGGTGTTTCTTCAATGCCAATGTATTTAATAGCATGAATACTAAAGAAAAACCTAAGAGGACATAAAAGTCGATGGCAATCTCCTGCCACCCATACCCACGAACCATAATATCTTGTAATGCATCTGCAGCGTAGTACAACGGTGTGTATGGCCCGATCCAGCTCACCCAATCCGATATTGTTTCTAGGTTAAACACACCAGAAAAGAAAAACTGCGGCACAATAACGATGGGAATAAATTGAATCATCTGCAGCTCATTATTAGCAAATGTGGACAGTAATGTACCTAGGGTAAGAGCCACAAAGGCTGTCATTAATGAAATTAAGAGGACGTATAGAAAGTTACCAACCATCATCATATCTAAAATATATATTGCATACCATGCCAGAATAATCGTTTGTAGCGCAGTAAAGAAGCCAAATCCCACCACATAACCGACAACTATTTCCCACCGTCTGATTGGACTAGCCAGCAATCTTTCGAGTGTGCCTGTGGTTCGCTCTCTCAGAAATGATACACCGGCAATTAGAAAGACAAAGAAGAAAGCAAAGAAACCGATAAATACTGGTCCAAAATTATCGAAGGAAGTCATATCCTCACTACCGTGTAAATAATCAATTTTCGTTGTTATATTTTCACTTTGTTGTTGCTTGCTTATTACATTTTGAATCACCTGCAGTGTGGCACGGTTTGCTGTAGGATCACTCCCTTCCAATGTAATGGTAGGAGTATTATTTTCGAACGTAATATAGGCATCCAACTGCTTTTCTTCGAGCATTTCCTCTGCTTCAGATAATGATTGATTTGAAACCTCAGCCTCGCTTTCTTCAAGTGCCGTTAAGATTGGCGTTGGAACATCAACAAGCGCCAGTTTGGGAGTATATTCTTTACCATTAAAAACTAATGACAACAGAGTAAGAACAAGGATTGGTGCTACAATCAATAACGCGATTGTCCGTTTGTCGTGGAAAAATTGCTTTATAATTCGTGTAACCATTGCTTTAATTCGCATGGAGCACACCTCCATAATATAAAAAGGCATCTTCAATACTCTCTGTTTGAGTTTCTGACTTTAAATGATCAGGGCTCCCGATCGCAATCATCTCTCCATCTCTAATCATTCCCAGGCAATCACACTTTTCCGCTTCATCCATGACATGCGTTGTGACGATAATTGTCGTACCAGAAGCTTTCAGCTCTTGAAAGTTATCCCAAATCTTTCTCCGCAGAACCGGATCAATTCCTACAGTTGGTTCATCCAATATAAGTATCTTTGGCTCGTGCATTAATGCAATGACTAGTGATAACCTTCGTTTCATGCCACCAGAGAAATCCGCTACCTTTTTATTCATGTCTTGCTCGAGATCGACCATTGCTATGATTTCCTGAATACGTCGCTTTATCTCGCTTCTCTTTAGTCCATATAACGCGGAAAAGAACATGATGTTTTCTTTTGCAGTTAACTCACTGTATAAAGCATCCGACTGAGCCATATAACCAATTTTCTTCATTTGTTGGAGGTTAGGCATATTTGTTCCAAGAACTCTTGTCTCGCCACTTGTAGCTTCTTCAATACCAGCAATAATCTTCACGAGCGTCGTCTTTCCTGCCCCTGAAGGACCGAGCAGACCAAAGATTTCTGGCTTTTCTAAAGCAAAGGAAATGGAGCCCAGTACCTCTTTCCCTGCATAAGATTTCTCGACTTTACTTATTGAAAGAATGTCTTTAGTCATTGTAATTCCTCCTTACAGTTAAGTGAGTGATTACTCACTTTTATTTTAGTTTGTTTGGAGCCGTTTGTAAAGTGAGTAATCACTCATTACAATTAAAATGATTTCATTTACGAACTTACAAGTTAACTTTTCCAGTATCTCTTGGGAGGTTAATGTTTATCATGCGCCTTTCCTAAGAAACCGAGCATTCCTGTATAAGCATCTGCTTTTCCCAATTTTGAGGTCTGGTCAATAGTCGATACCATTTTAATAAAAGACTTAATCTGCTCACACATAAAATCAGGGTCTACTTTTTCCAGATATCCGTCTTTTCCTTCCGCAACCAGATAGTCAGGTGCTGGTACAAGGGATATATTTGGAATACCTGCATTGAATAGTGGCTGACCTTCCCCAAAATGCAGCTTGTTTTTGGGCTTTAATGTGATGCTTCTTACCTTAGTTCTCCCTTCAAGTGAGTCTAAATAAATGTTATTCATTATATCATTGCCTGTGTAGACCAATTCTGTTTCCAAGTTACCTGTATAGTGATACTCCGTTTTATTCTGAGTATCTTTCCACTCTAGGCAGCCTAAATGTTCCAATGTGAGACCCGCTACTGCCTTTTGATTATCTCCTTCGCCGTTCCAAAGTTCAGGATGTTCATGAAGCCATCGGGTGGTTGCTTGTCCGTGTATCCCGAATTGAGGAATTTGGAAATGACCTGTAACGAACACAAACAGAAGGTTTCTCTTTCTTTGTTCTCTTGGCATTTTAGAGAAGTATTCTGCCATTGCTAACAATCCAATTCCTCCGTTTTCTTCACTGGCATTGGGTCCATCTGTGTGGGTGTTTAGTAAGATATTCTCTTTGCTGTTATGCGCAGGAAGAATGGCATAAAGCGTATCACTGTCTGCGTTTTCCTTCACCTCTGCCTGCAATACCAGACGGGCTTTTACTTTTTGCATTGCAAATTTCTTTAGTTTATCTCCTATATTTCCATCCACCCATAGAGCGGGGCAACCCTTAAGAGTAGTTGTGAAGGGTAAGTATTGCCCCTTCGCATTTTCCGCTGATATGTTCTTCCACACACAAATTACCCCTAGCACTCCGGCTTGTTTTGCCTTCTCAAGATCTGGCCCTTTCAACACAGAACTAACTACTGGATTGTTAATCCAAAAAGGGATTTTCTCGTTCTTTGGAAAAGAGGATCGCTTTTTAAAAAATAGGGGTGAAGGAAGACTGATGCTTTTCACTTCGACAATAGCAATTTTCCCAGCTGCCTTTTTATAATTTCCAGGCCCTGTGCCACAGTATATCAATTCTCCCGTTACGCCATCATCTGGCGTAGCACCAGAATAAGAGTAGTAAAAACTAACCGGCAGTTCCTCTATTTCGCCCTGTCCCTTATGAATTGTCAGGCTCCAGTTCTTTGCTTCCCATTTAGTAAATAGATGCTTGTCCCTGTATACACTTAATCCCATTTGCGTTAACTCTTTTTCATAAAAATCAATGGAGCGCTTATGTGCCTCGTTTCCGGTATATCTTGGACCAAAATTATTAAGCTGCTCTTGCCAAGACCATACTCTTTCTTTACTGCAAATTGCACTGTAGTTAATCTCACTCTTCATAGGGTAACTATCTCCTTTTTATACGATCCACAATTGGAGCCATGCTTAAAGATTGGTAGTTTCTTAACTCCACTTCTAATCAACAAGAATTTATGTAAACCTATTATTTTAACCCTTTCTTGATTGCCCAAATTTGATGATCATGAAAAAAAACTCCTCCATTTTTTCTAGCTTTACCCATTTTACATAATGATCCTCTTCTACCGGAACTTGCACTCTCTCCAATAGTTTTGCTCGATAAAAATATCCATCACTTAATAGAGGTTCATTTTTGGTAGAGTAAAAATAACAGATGGCATTACCTATAAAGGAGTTTATTTCTATTTTGTTCCCTGTTTCTTCTATCACCTCTCTTTTCAAGCATTCTATATCACTTTCATTATCTTCCATTCCTCCTCCGGGTAAAAAGTGATTACCATTGGCGGTCTGGACAGCTAATACTTTATCTTTATAGTCATTGAAAATAACAGCATACGCACCCTTTCTAACTCTATAATCCACGTGTTCATTCTTACTGCCGAAAATCAGCCTCATTACTGCACCTACTTTTATATTACTCCTTAACTTCCCATTTATCGTAACAGACAGTTTCTATTCCAAGTTCGTTCTCGTTCATCCACTCAAAAGCTTTAAGTACTAACGGAGAGGCGTTATCTAGTGATACTTCTTCCCTTGTTACCCAAACAGCACCGAGGGAATCCTGTCCCTCAAACTGTGCAGGTTCGGTTATTTCGCCTCTTATTCTTTTGACCTCATAGTAGACCGCGATATGTTGAACATGCGTAAATCCCTTCCAGTCCCAAGGCACGATGAAATCAATTGCACCCAGGTTTTTGAGGATCTCGATATCAATTCCCGTTTCTTCTTTAAACTCTCTTTGCATCGCAATTGATAAGCCCTCCCCTTCCTCTAGACTACCACCAGGAAGGTCATAACGGTTTTTATATGGTCCTCTGCTTTTGTTTATAACTAAGAGTTTGTTGTCTTCTATATAAATTCCATAGACGCCAAAAGCTCGGTGGAATTTTTTAATCTGTGACATGATGGCCCCCTTGACGATTTCCTTTGATTAACAAATGTGACATTTAGTTCAGGATATATCTTAATTCCATAGAGTAATCTCCAAAAACTCACGGTCTTCTAGAACTAAATCATATGGATTTTTTATATCCAGCCAGTTAATGCTTCTTTTCGTTGAAAGTCTTGCGTCTTCCTCGCCGTTCAGCGAAGTAAAATACTCTATGATGTTACTATTTTGAATGGCATCTTCCACATAGTTATATAGAATAGATAAACATTTTTCTTCCTCTGGTCTTCCACTTAAGTCATTCTTTAAGGGAATTTGGTTAGAATATGCTGCTACTTGATGTTTATATGAAAAATGTGGGCTATATGTAAACCTTTGCTTTTTCTCGCCATCATAATTATTTTCGAAATATAAATGTACAAAATCAAATTCATTTTTAAAGATATTCGGTCTTTCAGGGGATATGGGGCTTGCTCCAAATGAACCTTCTGACAACCTCATTGGTGAAGCGATATAAATATATTGAGTCATATAAATTCCCCTCCTTCTATTACTTAATAATCCTTTTTAAAAAATCGTTATCCTATAGAGCGTCCCTGTTCAATTAAACCCATTAAATTTTTCACTTGTACTATACTGTTTCAAGTTTGTTATACTTCGGAACTTATCATTCCTGCATAACATCTACGATCATTTCATCAAAATATTTCTCATCAATATAAACCTCTAATTTCCATGTCCCTGACGATGGAAACATTACAGTTGAACGAGCATGCCCGTTTATGGATTCACCACGAGGAGATAACTTTTCATCTTTGAATGTAATGGGGTCTATTGATTCTTCTTCACCTTGTTTAAATGCTTTTACTTCCCATTCTTTATGGGAAATTTCTTCAGTTCCCCAAAAATGCCACATCCACTTTTGTCCACTCTCTGTGATGGTTTTAAGTCCTATTATTCCAATGCTACCTTCTTTTCCAAACATTTCACCATACTCATTTGTAAAAAAAGGACTATCATCTTCCCATTTTTCTTCTTTAAGGGTTTCTTCTGTTTTACAAGCTGCGATTACAAAAACAAGACTAAGGACAATCAGCAACAATCGTTTTTTTCTCAAAATAATCCCCCTATAGTTCCAATGAAACTAATTGAGATAGTCATTGGCTAATTTAACATCAAAAGGCTGACTAAATATGCACTTTTCATTATATATAATTGAATACTTTAATATCTATCTCATCTATGTAACCAATCTCTTGTTTTAAGTCCCCATAACAGTATTTCAGATGTCTCATTATTTTCGAGAAATGGTTGGAGTTTTACAAGAGTAGTAAAATAGACAGGATTATACTTTACCTCGTCACTGATCAAGCTTTTCACTTTCAACAATCCCTTAAATTCTAACCCCGAAACCCTCTGACCAGTTTCTTCGTAAAGTTCCCTTATAGCACACTCTTTTGGTGTTTCGTCTTCTTCCCTCCTTCCTGCTGGTAATTCCCATTGCTTTCTCAAAGTGTTATAACATAAAAGATATTTATCATCACATTTAATTACTGCATAAGAACCAGCCAATCGATGATAACCATATACTTCTGCTTCTTTCACAACAATAAAATCAAGAAAACTAAAACCATTATTCTTCGTATCATTCAATTGAGAACCTCCATTTAATTAAACCGCCATACTGTGCAAGTAGATCTAGCAAAATTTGTCCTACTTTTATTAAAGCCATCGACGACGCGCTTATTCGTCTTTTACCTATTTCTAACCACATAGGTAATAGCATTTGTTTTTAATAACACGTCTTTGTCACTACGCACTATTTTATATTCCAATGGTTTTACCCTCTGCTTTACAACTTCCCAACCATTATAAAAGCTTCTTAATTTACCTATCATATCTTCAGTCTTTATGTTTACTTCCATTAAAGCATCTAGTCTTTCATTTGTTTGAATGTCTGTTTCCTCTACTTCAGAGTTTACGATTATACAGTTTAAACCGCCTTTTTTCGTACCAGCTGCCATCTTTTTTAAAACGCTATCAAAAATAGATTCTGACGCAACATGTTCTAAGCTTGAGACGGCTACAATATAATCATATTCATTTTGCTTAATTTGATAATCTGCTATATCAGAGTTCTCTAATTCAATTACTTCTTCAACACCATACTCTTTACTGTATTGGCTTAATTTCTCTATTGCAGAGAGTAATAAATCAACACAAACAACTTTTCCAGCATTGTGCTTTAATTCATTTGCAATTGGAATGCTGTTCCTTCCTACACCAGCCCCTAAATCAAGAACACGAATGCCCCATTTCCCTTTTAGTAGTGGTACTTGTTCCATTACCGTTTTTACAGGCTTATATAGCCAGGATCCCTCTTCAAATAATTTATAGTTTTCATAACAAAAATCATGATATTTCTTCTCTTCTCTTCGAATATATTCAACTCTATTCAAATAATAATCCCCTTTTAATGGTTAAATTGTACCTTCTTTAAACTTTCATTTGGAACTCCGGTTTCTATGTAACTTTTTCTCAATTTCCATCCATCGTTTTCATTTCTTTTAGATGTCTGAAAGAACAAACTAATATTCTCTAATTTCTTTCCGTCAACTATTAGTGTAGCTGATAAAATTGCCATAATTTCATCTTGTCGTAAAGGGATGATCGCTATTTCATTTAAGTCCCATTCGTTACCCTCTTGCTTGGCAAACTTAAACCCTTGTTCCCAGCCAGTTACCGACTCTTCATAGCCAAAGTCTACTATTTCGCCATTTGAAATCTCTCTTGCTTTATAATCAATGGACATCATATCTCTCAATTCTGTTAAAGACGATTTTCTCCACACATCTAAATAGGAATTAAGAAACTCGCGAAATGATTCATTTTCCATAAAAAGGGACCTCCTATATATTATGTTTATTCATTAATAGGTTTTATAAAAAGAAGTAACAAAAAGCTAAGCCATGAAATACTCAGCATGATAACGTAAACAAAATTCCAAGTAGATTGTTCTTCCATTAAAGCTATAACCTTTATAATTAATAGTAGAGAAATAATTATGAAAGATAATATATTTGCGTTCCTAAGTAAAAACTTCTTCATTTTCTTTCCCCCTAAAACAACTTGTTCTAAAGCTGCCCAATCAAGCTTCCAATTTTATTAAATTTACACCTCAAACCTTTGATACAACAATGGCCCCATGTCTTCTTTTATAAACTCCTGAAATTCAATATCTAATGATTTAAAAAGGCTCTTCCAAAATTGTATGGCTGGCATATTAGTAGGCATTTGTCCAAGGAGGTAGGTACCAGGAAATAAACTAAACAACTTACTTATTGCCGCCTTACCAATACCTTTTCTTCGATACTTCCTCAATATGAAAAATTCCGAAATATAATAGTCTTCACCAGTAGAAGGGGCAAATCTACCCGTTTGTACTAAAATAAATCCAATAACATTATCTTTTATGTTTATAAAGAAAGGGAATAAGCCTTCCTTTTCCCAAAATAGATCGAGAAACCCTACGTCATATAATCCGTTATGATCCAAATCTTCCTGGTTATATGGTGAGAGGTCATGGAGATATAACTGATATATATTTTTAAGAATAGCTTTATCCTGCAGCTTGATACGCATTACTTCGGGCGAGAATTGAGTAGAATTCATTTTACCCTCCTTAATTGATACATCTTATATCTACTTTCGACTTAAGTCCTAATGAAACCTTTTTTATATTTTAAATTGCTGTTTGTGGGAACATCTCACGGGGAGTAATGTATAATGGAAGGCTCAAATTAATTATCTATTTAAAAGTACAGCGGCCTGGAGGAGGGGTGAGGGTATATCTGCAAATACGTTTTTAGCTTCATCGAAGCCTTTTATACTACCTAATGAATTTTCATAATGTTAGCGACCATACTATCTTTGAAACAAAGGAAAAACATTATAGATTTATGGGTTAGCGAAGAAGGTCCGAATGGCTGGGGTGATCTGGTCAAAGGACTACTTACATTGCCATAAATATATGGATGTGGAAAATAATCGACAACGGTCTCAAGTTTAAAAACCACAAAAACAAACACAAACTATATTCAACGCCTAGCAGTTCAAAAACCCTGTTAATTTAAATTAACTAAAATAATATCGTCTTCAATTCTCTCGCAACCCTCTAAAATGTACTCCGTACTTTCTGTGGATTCTATTACTTTAATTGAGGTACAAGTTGTGGTATTGATCTCCCCGTCGCCAAAGGTATCTCTTCTTGTGTCACGTGTTGAAGTTATTATTTCCTCGTTATATTCTAGATCGTGCAGCATTGGATCACCTTCAGTGGTATACCATACTACTCTAACGCTATCTTTCCGTCCATTTTCCACATTCTGATGAAATTCTTCAAATCTCTTTATATTTTCAATAACACCATTCCTATCTTTAACATCTTCAGTTGATGGAACGTAATCAGGAATATTATTTTGTTCTTGGTTTGGTTTTGTTGAGTATTCTGTATTCTGACAACCTACAACGCCCAAGGTAATAATTAAAACACTTACAATTTGTATTAAATTTTGCATTGTATTTATCCCCCCCAATAAGTAAGACGTTTTTATCTAAAGGATTTTTCATTTAATTCAACCTTCTAAAAACTTATGTAAAAAGGCACCTTGCTCCTATTTAGCAAGGTGTCTTATCCTACAGGGTATTCCCTATGATTTAATAAACATCTTTATTTCATTGCCTTCTACATGGAAACTTCTCATATCTGGCTTACCTTCAAAATAAACTTTGTTTAATATTAAATTCTGTTGCATTAATTCATCATGCTCAACCAGAATGTTTTGCAGCCATGTATCAGTCTGGATGAATAAATCTACCCGTAAATCAACTGGTAAATTCAATTCTTTTCGATATGTTTGGACTGCTCGGATTATTTCTCTTACTAATCCTTCTTCTTTTAATTCTCGCGTTACATTTGTATCTAATAGGGTTAGGAAATGACTACCTTCCAGTAATACAAAGCTATCTCTTCCCTTTCTCTCAACCAGAACGTCCTCTTTAGTGAGTTTTACAGTGTCACCTGAATTTAGTACTACCTGCAATTCGCTCTCTTCAAGGAACTTCGCCTTTTCCAGGTTCCCTAATGCTTCTACTTTGCTTTTCACTTCACCTAGAGATTTACCCAGCTTTGGTCCAACAACTGAGAAATTTAACTTAAAATCGAACTGTATTAAATCTCGAGCATCCTCTCTAAATGTTACGTCCTTTATATTCATTTCATCCTCGATGATAGAAGCATACTTCTGCAAAGTGGATAAATTGGATTCTTCTGCTGGAACGACAACCAACCTGGATAGTGGTTGTTTTGTTTTTATGCCTACTGTATTTCGCAGCGATCTGGTAAGCTCTATGATTTCCAAAACGGCATCCATATCTTTTTCTAATTGTTCATCCACAAGTTTTTCATCTGGTTGTGGATAATCCGAGATATGCACACTTTCTTTCATTAAACTTGTGTATATGTCTTCTGAAACAAATGGTGTGTAGGGAGCCATGAGCTGAGAAAGCTTCTTTAAAACCTCAAATAAGGTACTAAATGCTGCTCGCTTATCCTCCGTCATTCCATTACTCCAAAAACGTTGTCTTGAACGCCTTACATACCAATTACTAAGTTCATCAACAAAGGTGGCGATGGTTCTTGCGCCTTTGGTGATGTCATAATCCTCTAGACTTTGAACCACTTCCCTTGTAACGGTGTTTAAACGAGAAACAACCCATTTATCGAGCGTTGTCGGAGTTCCTCCCAAGTCACTAGCTGGTTTAAATTGATCGATCTCGGCATACAGGCTGTAAAAAGAGTGAACGTTCAAAAGAGTATCGATCACCTTGTACTTAGCGTGGCTCACCGTTTTTTTAGAAAAGCGTTTATTGTTCCATGGTGAGCTGTCCGCTAACAAGGCCCACCTTAGCGAATCAGCACCAAACTCTTCAATTAGCTCCGTTGGATTCAAAGCATTTCCCTTACTTTTCGACATCTTTTGACCATTTTCATCTAAAATATGCCCTAAGGAAAGGACGCGCTTATAAGGTGACTGTCCTGTAAACAGTGTAGAAACTGCTAATAAGCTATAAAACCAACCTCTTGTTTGGTCAACACCCTCAATTACGACATCTGCAGGAAATTGTTTTTGAAACAAATCTTTATTTTCAAATGGGTAATGGTATTGAGCAAACGGCATGGACCCACTATCAAACCAGACATCGATAACCTCGCTTGTTCGATCCATTCTCCCACCACATGAACAGGTTAAATGAACGCTATCCACATAAGGCTTATGCAATTCCAGATCTTCTGGCACTTTTTCCACAGCAAGTTCTCTTAGTTCTTTTGCTGAATGTGGAGCCTTTTCTTCTCCGCATTCCTGACAAACCCACACGTTTAACGGGGTTCCCCAATATCTGTTTCGCCCTATATTCCAATCAACCATGTTATCTAAAAAGTTCCCAAACCTTCCATCTTTCATGTGGGAAGGGAACCAACTAACTTCTTGGTTATTCGCTTGCATTCTTTCCTTCACTGCTGTTGTCTGGATAAACCAACCTTCCATTGCGTAATAAAGCAGTGGACTGTCACATCGCCAACAGTGTGGATAACTATGTTCATATCTTTGCTTCTCGAATAAAAGATCCTCTTTTGAAAGCATTTTAATGATGTCTACATCGCAATCTTTTACAAATCGCCCTGCAAGTGGTGTTATCTCTCCCGTGTAGCGACCTTTTGTATCCACAACATTGATATAATCAAACTGATTATCCTGTATTGCCTTGTAATCATCTTCACCATGCGCTGGTGCGATATGCACGATACCTGTTCCACTTGTATCTGTAACAAAATCTGCCCCGATCACTTTATGTCCATTGGTTACCGTCACATAATCAAAAGGTGCTTCATACGAAAGGCCCAGTAAGTCTTTTCCTTTCAGGGTTTCCAGTACCTCATACTCCTCTTTCATCACGGTAGGAGCCAAAGATTCTGCAAGGACAAACACTTCAGAGTCTTGCTTCACACGAACATAGTTCATAGTAGGATTGACAGCAACAGCAACATTTCCTGGTAAGGTCCATGGTGTCGTCGTCCAGCCTAAAAGATATTCATTTGTCCTGCCTTTCAACCGAAACTTAGCTGTTACAGATAAATCGGAAACGTCTTTATACCCTTGTGCCACTTCATGAGAGCTAAGGGAAGTCTCACAATGTGGACAATATGGGACAACTCGATGCCCTTTATATAAATAACCTTTCTCATGAATTGTGGATAAGATGTTCCAGACAGACTCAATGTACTCGTTGTTTAGCGTTACATAAGGGTTTTCCATATCAACCCAATAACCAAGTGCCTCCGTGAATTGTTTCCACTCACTCTCATAGGCAAAGACGCTTTCTTTACATTTTTGAATGAAATTCTCAACACCGTATTCCTCGATCTCATCTTTTCCACGAATATTTAACTGTTTTTCTACTTCCAATTCCACAGGAAGACCATGGGTATCCCAACCAGCTTTTCGTAAGACCTGATAGCCAGACATTGTTTTGTATCTTGCTACAAAATCCTTGATCGTTCTACCAAGAGCATGGCCCGCATGTGGCAGCCCATTTGCAGTTGGCGGCCCTTCATAAAATACATAGGTCTCTCTTCCTTCACGATTAGCTATAGAGCGTTCAAACGTTTTGTCTGCTTCCCATTTTTTCCGAACCCTTTTTTCCCTTTCAACATTGGTTTCCTTCACCATCATCACCTCAATTTAAATTAAAAACTCGACCCCACATACGTAGGATCGAGTTCATATATAAATATATTCGACTTTTAACAAAATAAAAAAACCATAGTAGTGGTTTTTATCAAATCGTTACACTACGTACTATCATACGCGTCCTAGGTATCGGTAGAATGCCGTCAAAGTTTAAATCCTTTCAACTTTGCTTCTCGGAGAGGATTTTCATTATGGTCTCACCGTTGACTTTCAGCAATCGTCAACTCTCTGTAGATAAGATAAACATAACTACTCTTTCTCGTCATCGAATTATTTATTAAATTATACAAATCATAGCCGACCGGAATGAGAAAGTCAACTTTAGTTTTTACATTTATCCCGCCTAAACTGGCAGTAAATCCTGCAGTTCAAGAATGTGGGAGCAATCAAGCTTTTTAAGTTGGGGGTTAACTGCCAGTAAAGGTCCGATTCGTTCAACTAACATTTGCTGGGGGGAGGAACCCCCAGCAAATGAAGTTTCACTTTATTAGTCTGTTATTTGTATTTTCTGCTATTATAAGATATATACTGAAAATTAGATCTATAAAAGGGGACTAAAAAATTGAATGAACTTTTAATGTTATCTATTTTGTTCTTTGTTTTTTTGACTTACAAGTTGATTAAGATATTCCGAATAAAGGGTATTCCGAGGAGTAATAAGATTTTAGCTTGGTCTATATATGGAGTTTGCACGGTTGGATTAATTTCTGTGAGTTTGTGGCTATAGATAGCAAAGAGAAAAAAACTCTTGCTATTGAGTGTTTGTTTTCTTTTTACTTAGAATAGGGTAGAATACAAGTAAGATAACATATAATTAGAAAAACCGCTTGATGCTGGTACACCAAACGGTTTGCAATAGCTAAGGCTCCCTTACAATGGGGTCAGCATAGGGTAGAAGTAATCCACCAGAGCTGCTAACTCAAGGGTGGGTTATTTTTTTAGTTAAATGACAGCGCTGCAACCATCGAAGGTGAAAGCTGCCATGTTGCACTACTCTAAAAATACTATGGCCGTTTATGCCAAGGCTCTAATGTCCCAACAATTGTTTCTTTGTCAATTCCTCTAACGGCTTGAATAACACCATCTGAAATTTCACCATGGGTTAACCAAATTTCCTCTTATTGAATACTAAGTTATAAGACAAATAAATTATCCCTACAAAATAGCATTATTAAATATAAGTAGCACGAAAATTTTTTTAATAAATAACACCAAGCTTTAAGATAAACTAAAATTGCTGCTCCCAAACAAACGGTGAAAGAAGTTTATTATAAAGAAATATTCATTGTAATTGTCCTGTTTTTAAAGCCGAGACTTTCATATATCTTAATTGCTGGATTTCCATCAAATACGCTTAAACGAATTTCGGAGTATCCTTCTTGTTTCAATTGTTCAACGCCTGTTTTAATCAATTGCTTTGAAATGCCTTTACCTCTGTATTCCTCCAAAACAAACAATTCATAAATAAATCCGAATGCCTTATCTGAAAACTGATCTTTGCTTCCCCCTATAAGAATCCAACCCGTTATTACATTATTTTCAATTGCTATTAAATAATAACTCCCCTTCTTTAAAAGAGGCTCTACTAGTTGTTTTGCTTTTTCAATCGTTGGTTCTACTTCTCCTAAAGTTCCCTCAAATATCGCTTGGGGTGAATGTGCTAATATCTTTTCGATTTCAACCTCACTTGGTTTTCTTATTTCCATTTTTCAAGTCTCCCCATGCAAAAACTTCTAGCCTCGAAGGTTTTTGATTTTTATATGCTTCTCAGTCAACTTCTATAAACTAAACTCCCTCTTAACTAATTCTGCAACTTCCTCCGCACTCAAATTGGTATTGTTAATCTTCATATAGTTAGGGAATTCAATTTCGCCTTTTAACGAGTTCAATCGATAATTCTCAATTGATTCTTTCAACCTACTTTCAGACCATTCAACATTTCTTTTTGAGGGCTTGTGTTCAAGCCTATTAGAACTTTTATTACGTTGAATTCTCTTGTCCAGATCAGCTTCTAGTTCTACATAGTATACAGTTGCCCCCTTGGATTCAAATAGCTGCGTTACTTCCTTTACATAATCCCAATCAGTTTGTACATTAAACGCCCATAAGTAAGTGAAAATCATTCCGTACAGATTACTGTTTGCTACTTCTTCAAATATCTCTTGCCGAAATAAGTTTACTAATCTTTTCCCCTCTTTCGTGCCATAGTCAAAAAAATGATTGACCAATTCAATCGTCATGTGATTATGAAATAGTTTTAGGTCTGTTATCTTTGCTAACTCCTGCCCCACTGTCATTTTACCTACTGCTTGCGGTCCAGTAATAAGAACAAACTTCATATGCTTTCTCTCCTTAGCAACTTAATTAGATTTCAATATGTTATGAGTGTATTAACAGTAACAGACACACCATTCCACCCTTAATCAAAACTCCGCTTCATTCTCCATATGGAAATAACTAGTAACAGCAACGTCAATAACAAAGTAACGGGAATCCCTTGATAAAACAGCTCATTGTTCTGATACAGAATTGCTTCTTGAGGGAAAATGTATTGAAAGGGATTTACCCAGGAGAACGGTGCCCAATTGATCAAATTTCCTAATTGATAGCCACCTGCCAGCGTTGCAACGATAGCTGCTAACGTGGCAAGTAAATGCTTAAATACTAAACTGCAAAACACATATAAAACCGTAACAAAAAGAAGCATGATAACATAAAGTATGTAGTCAATTGTAGGCATATAGAAGAATTGTCCCTCTTTCTCAATCAGTACTGGATAAGCAAATGACCCATCTGCCCCGAATAACTTTCCGACCATTATCCCGACAGCTATAAAAAAGATAAAAGTAAAAAAGGAAATAGCAAGCGCACTAAAATACTTACTCCAAAATAACTTTGCTCCGCTTAATGGTAATGTAAATAATAGACGAATAGACTTATTCTCAAATTCTCTTGTCACAATTTCTCCAATGAGTAGTAACGCGATTAGTAAACCCATAATTAATGAATACATCAACCACTTGCTTTAGGAAGTTGGGAAAAGCTGTGCTATAGTTCTCATATTCCGGGGCAATCCCTAACTCTAATAAAGTATGGTTCCTGGCTAGTTTATAGGAGATATCATCTTCGGAAATAGGATAATCTTCGCCTGTAACCTTATAATTGCGAATTGCGATTAATAGACTGTTTTCGATTGTTAAATTCGATTTCCATTCCTCTGCTGTAAATGAATTAGCCAGTTCCTTTGCAAGATCCCACACTTTTAGGTTTAAGGCTTGTTTCCTCTCCGTCTCTTCATTACTGCCGAGTCGTTCTATCTCATTTGTGTAGTTAAAATCATTAGAAGCACTCGTTTCTATAAATAAGGCGATTTCTTTCATCTTTTGTTCTTGGACGTAATCCATAAATAAACTGTTTCGAATGAATAAGAATGCAACAGAACAGAAAAGAATTAGAAGTATTACGAGAAACTTCTTCGTCCAAGCAATTTTCTTCAACTCAAATAGAAATAGCCTCATTCTGAAAAATACTTTGTATAAAATGAAGTGTACGTAATTTTTGTAACTTTTGTTTATCTGTTTTACTTATTCTATACTTTACCGAAAAGACCTTTATTTTTTGTATAAATCTGGGGGATGGTTGGGGGAACAACTGAATAGTATTTATTACCTTTAATTAGCTACTGTACAAAAAATACCCTTTTACAGCTTTCACATTGTATAAAGGGTTAGATAAGCATGAATTAGCATCAATTCTTTATAAGTACTAAAAATGCATATACCTTTTTGAGGGAGACGGAAAAGCATTTACTGACTCATGACATAAGTTAGTAGAAACTCCTTGAAATAGATTAAAGGTCTTTTTGCATCATCCTTTATACTGCTGGTAAAAACTGCAACCAAGTGGTGGTCAGGTGCGACAATAATATACTGTCCTTCATATCCCGACGCTAAGAATATTCTCCCAATTCGACCATCGAATGTTTCACTCCACCAGTGATAAGCGTAAGTAATTGTATCATCACCTTTGGCCTTAGGACTTGTAGATTCCTCAATCCAATGGTAGGGTACGACTTGTTTGGATTTCCATATCCCCTTGTTTAAATATAGTTCGCCAATTTTCAACATATCCTCCGTTCTCATCGTTAATCCAAACCCACCAATGGCTATGCCTTGAGCATCATGGTTCCAGTTATAATCTGTAATGCCAAGTGGCGTAAATAACTGCTTTCTGGCAAAGACTTCTGTGTTTAATCTGGTAGCCTTTTGTAAAATGGCACTTACCAAATGGGAAGAACCACAACTGTAAACCATCTCTTTTCCAGGAGGGTTATCAATAGGCTGATCAAGTACAAAGTTGACCCAAATTTTGCTTGGTATCATGCCACCATTACCCGGCCAATGTATTCCTGAAGTCATTGTAAGTAGATGCTTTATTGTGATCTTCTGCTTCTCTCTACTATTATTAAGTTCAGGAAAATAATGATCAATTGGTGTGTTAATATTTTCGATATACCCCTTATCTATTGCTATTCCGACCATTATGGATAAAATGCTTTTTGTGACAGAATATATTTTATGTGCTTTTCTTTCATTTTATTATTGCGATAATATTCGACTATCCTAGTATTATCCCTATGTACAAGGGCACTATTAACTTTGTCCTTTTTTAGTTGATTTTCGAATTTGGTTAAAGCATTCATTTTGGCCCCCTAAGATATTTACCCAATAACCTTTTTATCTCAAATTCAATAACGTATAATGCAGATATAATTATAGTGAATTAGTATACGTTGTAGATGCTTCCATCAACAACCGCGTCCAATTACGGAAGGTCTCGATATTTTATTGGCTAACTTAAAACATCCCCAGTTGTTCCATAAGACTCACCCCATCAGAGGATACCCAATAGTCCTTGATCAATCCGTCTTCTACAAATAAAATATCCATTCCATTGAAAGTCATTTTTTCCCCAATTTCTGCCTTGGCCCCCTGCATGCCTCCTTTATAAGATCCAGTAAACTTCCAACGTGCTGAAACGTATGATTTATCTATGATAGGTCCTACTTCAACAGTCATTTTCACATCATCAAAAAATGAACAACCATCCCTTATGATCCCCTTCAATGCTTCTGAGCCTTTTATTTCACCCGATGTTTTCCCGTCCGTTCTTGCCTGATGAACTCTACAATCAGAAGATGTTATTAAATCAAGTACAGAAACATCCTCATTCCAGGCTTTTACCCATAGTGCATAGATCTGCTTTCCATCATAAACCGGCATTCAAATTACCTCCTTTACTTGATTTAGGTTGCTATAATTCAAGTTCGATAAATTTTTCTATTTTCCTGTGTACAATATGTGATAATCTCATACAGTTTAAGAGACTGTTGTCCAAATTCTGGGTTTTATCGGCACTGACCATACATAGAACAAACAATAAAGGAGTAGACAAGTTTGTCTACTCCTTTATAACGACCTTATTAAATTAATAAACATATTACTCTCTTTTTTCATCTAATCGCCGACGAAATACTAAAGCTGAGACAGCGAATATAATAAAAGCTACTGCTGAAGCAGTGGTAACCATCTTCAACACATTCCCTATTGGAGGATTAAATAACTGTGAGACCGAGATTATTAAGACGCCACCAGTTAAACCCATTCCTAAAATCGAGATCGCCAAAAGTTTGTGCATCAAATCACCTCTTCAATACTTACGAATGATCGAAACAGGCTTGCTTCACCAATAGCACTAATACCAAGCACTGCAGCAAGATAAGAGGCCACTGTCAATACCCATCGGTTGAATTTCAGTTGACTTTTCTGCAAGCATCTCTTCATCTGTGATTTACGCACGTTCGATTACTTCTAGTATAATCGAACGCTCGCAACTTTATTTTGGCTTGACACTTATCTCTTAAAGTTCTTTCACTACAGTATTCGAAAAGCGATCGTGAGTAAGTACCGATCCATCCTGGCCTTCAAATTTCTTAGGGTTTTTTAAGTAATCAAAAAAGCTCACAGTATCCCGATAACCCATCCTTTTTATAATTTGGCCAGATGTCAACTCTGAACCCTCCTTGCTTTCGAGTTCTAGCCCCATTTTTTTGTAACCAAATGTTTGACCATTTCGGCGTAGCTGTCCATATTCAAGTGTCCACATTACGATGGATGGTGTTACTAGGGCGTGAATCGCTTCGCTTTTCACCTTTTTCCTTAGAAAATACTCTACACCAGCTGTTACAGCGCTTGAGATTGCCAAATCAATTAAAAATGCTTTTGTACGTTTTTTCGTAATAGATTTCATTAAAACCCTCCTATTTTTAACTGAACTCTTTTCTATTAGGATGTTTTTAAGAGTTTCATTGTTTGTTAACTAAATCTTACTAACTATTCTAACACATTCTTATTTAACTATTGGATAAATGGTAAGGCGTAGGTACATTCCAATACAAGGTGTCCGCAGTGCTTTACATATGTATTGGCAAACATGTTGGGAAAAGGGTGGTTAATTCCTTAGCGTTCAGTGCTAAATACCATGGCCGACTGGAAAAATTAATGGCAGTAATTAGTTCTTAAATAAGTGCGACATAAAAATATAATTATTATTTACGGAGCAATTTATGAAACACACTGTTCATATATATAATATTAAAGCCATTTAAATTAGCCGTTATCACATAATCGTGTTAACAGAACAATTTAATAAATAAAAAGAGGATCTGCTTAAAACAGACCCTCCTTTTATCTATTGATCAAAAACATCTAATTCAGAGTTTCCAATCGAATATCTTATTAAAAACAACATTGGCTATATGAAACGAATACTAGAAGGTTTTTATCTCGAAGTATACGGATGCTAACACCCTATTCGTTCAACTAACACTTAATGGGGAATAGCGAAAACCACCACTTAGTGAAGTTTCACTTTAAAGTGCCCTGCCTACACATATTCGTGGTATTCGTTTGGGTCCTGCCCTTCTACTCGGCCGTCTTCTCCTTTATCCAATGAATCAATTTTTTCGATATCCTCAGGTGCTAATTCAAAGTTGGTACTAATGAGGTTATCTTGTTGATGTACTTGATTACTTGATTTTGGTATAGAGAATACGCCGGCTTGATAATTCCAATTTAAAATGATCTGTGCCGGGGTTTTATCGTACTTATCCGCAATTCCTTTAATTGTGGCATTTTCCAGCACATCATTCAGATATCCTCGACCAAAAGGGCTCCAGGCTTCAGTAAGAATGCCCCGTTTTTTATTTTCTTCCACCATACGATTATTATTAAAATACGGATGACGCTCCACCTGGTTTGTAGCAGGTGTCACACCTGTTGCTTCGATAATGTCGTCCAAATGTTCTGGTTCAAAGTTTGAAACGCCAATGGTTCTAATTAGCCCTTGTTTTTGAGCATCCACTAAAGCCTTCCAAGCTTCTACATACTTGCCGTCCTTAGGATTCGGCCAATGAATTAAATACTTGTCAAAATATTTTAATCCAGTGCGGCGTAGAGATTCCTGAATAAAGATAAATGCCTTGTCATATTCATGATAAGCGCCGGGCAATTTCGTACTGACTAAAATTTCTTCTCTGGGCAGTGCGGACCGACGCACAGCTTCACCGACAATCCCTTCATTGTCATAGTTTGTTGAAGTATCGATTAAGCGGTATCCTATATTTAAGGCGTTTAAAATTTCAAATGTGCCTTGATCCCCGTTAATACCAATTGTGCCTAATCCCACAAAAGGAAGCACTGCACCATCATTTAGAGTAAAACCGTTATTATTTAAAGTCAAAATCTCATCTCCTTTTAAAATCTTGCAATGTAAGTTGAGAATGGAAATAGCTATTTCCTTCATGTCTACCAACAGGAAAGCTACAGGCTGTGTTCTCCAATACTGCCGCTCCATCGTGAAACTCAGGTCACGTTACCATCATTTCCTGGTAACGTCTTTCACCAAGATGTCCATAATTACAATACCCGAATAAAAAAATCCTACACTAATCGGAATTGATTGTAGGAAGAAGGACAACTTCGTAATAGAATTTTTATACATTCGAGCCGGCACAATTTAGTGTAGCATGTAAAGGATTTAATCTTCTTGTAAAAAGAAAAAGGACTGGATCATTATTAGATCCTATAGCTTTGGAATAAAGTTTGATCAAAAATAGCTTATAAATCACATTTTGCTGAACAAAATGGAGAAGGCATTTTGAAAAAAAGATTGATCATAATATATTCTTGGAATGGCAAATTAAATTTTGTTTTTATAAAAAAGTTTGATCATTTTTTGCCGTTGATCTCCCACAATCGCGCCCGATTGCTGAAGACATAAATTCGAAGTAAATTTCTATTTCAATTGACCAATTCGCAGATATTGTATTATAAGATCAACCAGTCGATTTTCGATTTACTTATATTTACCCCTGCGCAGTGGGGCGGACAATGACCTCGTTCACGTCAATCTCAGCCGGTTGTTCGATTGCAAACGCAATCGATCGGGCGATTGCGTCTGCAGGCATAGCAATGTCCTTAAGCCGGGCTTTTACCTCCGGATTTGTCATAGAATCCACGACACTCGTCCGCGTCATACCTGGTGAAATTATTGTCACCCGCAGCTTATCACCCGCTTCTTGCCGCAAACCCTCTGAGATGGCACGTACAGCGTACTTCGTACCTGAATAGACCGATTGGTTTTGTACAGTCTTATGTCCTGCAGTAGAAGCAATGTTAATAAAATGCCCGCTACCCTGCTTGCGGAATACAGGCAGTGCTGCTGCGATGCCATACAAAACGCCTTTAATGTTGACGTCGATCATTTTTTCCCAATCCTCGACGAGCAGGTCGTCAAGGGGGGAAATCGGCATAACACCGGCATTGTTTATAATTACATCAACTTTTCCATAGGTATTTACAGCGTGTTTTACCAAATTTTCAACATCACTACGTTTTGTTACATCCGTTACCTGAAAACTTGCTGAACCACCATTGGAAGTAATAGTGGTGACCAATTCATCAAGTTGTTGTTTTCTTCTCGCGCCAACAACTACCTTAGCACCTCTCTCTGCCAACAAAGTTGCAGCTGCTTTTCCCATTCCACTGCTTGCGCCGGTAATGATAATGACCTTGTTTTGAATATTTGACACAATAAATCCTCCTTCATCCACTGGGAACTTAATACATGATACTATTGATATTTGAATCTAACCTTCCTTTCTTTAAATAAAGCCACTTTGTATCAATGCTTTATGACTTCTGAGTCAGTTTTTAATTTCTTCTATCAATAGTTCTACTTTAGTATACTTTGTTATTCTAACAATAAGTCAAACTTAATTTTTTTATAAGATAGTATTATTAAATAGAGATGATTGAAGTTTATCTTTCCCTTTTAATAAGGTTAATGTTATAGTAACTATAACTTGAAAGGAGGCAAATTAAATGCCATATTCAATGAAATATGTCGTAGATCACCTAAATGTAACTGCGAATACTCTTAGATACTATGAAAAAGAAGGGATACTGAAAAATATTTCTCGTGATTCCAAGGGACATAGGGTATATGACGAAAAAAATATTGAGACACTAGATTTTATCCGTACTTTAAGATTAACCGGAATGCCCATTTCCAAAATTAAGGAGTATCTTGATTTATACGAAATTGGAGATGATACTATATCACAACGAAAGGAAATGATGATGCGGCACAAATTAGTGGTGCAGAATAAGATTAATGAGGATCTCAAACACTTAGAAGTTATAAGTTATAAAGTAGCCATGTATGAAATTATAGAAAAAGGATACAGACAGAACCCTCCACGACACGATGATTGAAGTGTTGGGTATGACTCCCTCTTTGCCTTTACTCTAAAAGAGGTTAGAAATATTTTTTGGTCTTTTGATCACAAATCGCCATTGGGTTAAAGGGTGAAATGAATAACCATTTAGGTTATGACTCGAATGATAAGAAAGAAAAAAACACAGAGAACCGAAGAAATGGTTATGGGAAGAAAACCCTTAAGACAAGTTCCGGTGAAGTAGATATTCAGGTGCCACGTGATCGGGATGGGTCCTTCGAACCTAAGCTTATCCCTAAACGTAAAAAAGACGTATCCGCAATAGAAAATAAAGTGATTTCTATGTATGCCAGGGGATTGTCTCAACGAGACATTTCGTCAACGATCGAAGATATTTATGGATTTTCTGTATCGCACGAAATGGTTTCTGATATTACTGATCAGGTTCTCCCCGAACTGGAAGAATGGCAGACTCGTCCACTAAGTAACTGTTATGCGTTTGTATTTGTGGACTGCATGTATACAACCATTCGCAATCAATATGAAACAAAGAAATATACTGTCTATACCATCTTAGGATACACAATAGAAGGTAGGAAAGAAGTACTCGGTCTATGGCTAAATGAGACAGAAAGCAAACACAAATGGATGCAGATCTTCGATGAAATCAAAGCAAGAGGTGTCGAAGACATTTTCTTTATTTCCATGGATGGCGTGAGTGGTCTAGAAGAAGGCTCACGAGCTATCTTCCCTGAGGTTGTCGTTCAACGATGCATTGTTCATTTAATCCGTAATTCTATTAAATACGTTCCAAGCAAGGATTATAAAGACTTCACAAAAGCTCTAAGAAAGGTCTTTAGTGCACCAAGACTTAAGGCATGTATTAGCGCCTTTGAATCCTTTCAACAACAGTGGGCAGCCTATCCAGGAGCTACGGATGTATGGGTAAGGAATTTTAGTCATGTCGAGCAACTCTTTGACTACGGTAGTGCCATTCGTAAAGTTATGTACACGACAAATGCAGTGGAGAGTATACACTCAAGCTTCAGGAAAGTAACCAAAAAAGGAGCATTCCCCAACGAGAACGCTCTGTTAAAAGTGTTATATTTGCGCATAAAAGAACTCGAAACAAAGTGGGAAGGCGGCCATATCCAAAACTGGCCCCTCGTTATGAACCAACTCCTCCTCCACGAAAATCTAAAAGAAAGGGCCCTAAAATACATGGAGTAAGTCTGTACTTACACACTTTATTTGACAAGCCCCAGTGAATTGAGACTTTCCTTATACTTATTCTCAATTACTTGTTAAACTAAAGCACCTGATAGTTGAACAAGGCCTAACGCCTTAATGATGATATTATTTCAGATCTTTAACCATAAAATAAATATATGAAGAGTGCTAAAAAATTAGGTTATATATATGAAATGCTTTCTTACTCAACTGTATCTCTCCTAATATTTTATCCTTTTACTTGTTCTTCTTCCGCTAACATGCCCCGTTAGTTTAATTACATTGTTTCACAATTCACTAAAATTGTAGACCTTTTTTGCGCAGTATAAGTCTACTACGTAATACAAGGTATAGATGGCTTCTTTTAGACATAAAAAAACACCCTCTTCAACACTTAGTTTACTCGTAAAGGGTGCAATTTCTTTTTGTTTTTGCTGTTTAACTCGTTAATAAAGATATCAAAAGAAGCATACTTAATTCAAAGGTAACTGCTATTATTTTTGATTACTGATTGTTAAAGTACAATCGGGTGACCATTCCATTACTTGATAGTGCTATACCCTCCATTTTATCTTTATGACTTATCTAAGTTAGACTCTCTATTTAACAAATCAGCTTTAATATCTTCCTCTGTTAACACTTTTTTTCGAGTGTCATCAATTTGTATCTTATCCAATTCCGCATCATTATTTACTGAAGATGAATCTTCAGCTACCTTTTCTAGGCCAACTAATTCCACTAAATAATCAGCTAGCTTCGTATAATCGTCTAATGGCTTAGAAAAAACTTCATCTAGTCGATCACCATATTTCTGCTCCAGTCCTAAACTGTCTGCATGGCCTGATATTAATACTTTTTTTGTGTTAATATAGTTTTCATCAATATAATCTAATATATTGTCGAAACTTTCACCAGGCATGTGATAATCTAATATAGTTACTAATACCTCGTCTTTATCTGATAGGTTTTGAATATCAGTAAAGCTTTTTCCATGAACCACTTCAAAATAATTGTCTAAGCAATATTTATACAATATAAACATTTGGCTTATGTCTTCTATTACCAGTACTTTTTTCTTTTTCATTTCACTCACTCCTAAATAATTTAACTATCTTTATTTATTTCAATAAACTTATTTTGGGGTAACTGTATTCTAAAATGCTTGCCTTCTGAAGTACTGTTTATGATATCTATAAATCCTCTATGTGAGAATATTACTTTACTACAAAAAGGTAACCCCAACCCCGTCCCCTCCGTTTTAGTGCTATTGTAGGGTAGAAAAACTTTATCCCAATTTTCAGGGGGATAGAAGTAGGACATCTTAGTCGTAGATTTTTTTATAAATCAAATTAACCCCCACAAGGTGACTAGATATTTAGCCATGAAAAAGAACCGAGAAAGCGCACCTTTGTACGTCTCTCGGTTCTTATTTTAATAATATTAATAACCTACTCTACCGTCACACTCTTAGCAAGGTTACGTGGTTTATCTACGTCACAGTCACGGTGTAGTGCTGCGTAGTAAGCCAACAATTGCATTGGCACAACACTTGCTAGTGGTGTTAGCAATTCATGAACATGCGGGATAACGAATGCATCTGTATCCTGCTCTAGTCCCTTCATGCTGAATACCATGGTGTTTGCTCCACGAGCAGCTACTTCCTGCACGTTTCCACGTATTGACAAGTTTACATTTTCCTGTGTTGCGATTGCAATAACAGGTGTGCCTTCTTCGATTAAAGCGATGGTACCATGCTTCAATTCTCCGCCAGCAAATCCTTCTGCTTGGATATAGGAGATTTCTTTTAGTTTCAGTGAACCTTCCTGACATACATGGTAGTCCGTGCTACGACCAATAAAGAATGCATTTCTCGTTGTACCGAGGTTTTCTCGAACAAGTTCTTCAATAGCTTCTTTTTGATCTGTTAGGACTTCCATTGCGTTTGCAACAATCGCAAGCTCCTGCATTGGATCGAAGTCCAGTTCAAGTTCTTTTGCTTGTGCTGTATCTACTGCAAGGATTGCTAATACTGCAATTTGAGCAGTATATGCTTTTGTAGATGCTACCGCAATTTCAGGACCAGCATATAAATTTAAAGTATAATCAGCTTCACGAGAAAGGGTGGATCCTGGCACGTTTGTAATCGTTAGTGCTGGATGTCCCAATTCTTTAATTCTTACTAATACGGCACGACTATCCGCTGTTTCACCACTTTGAGAAATAAAGACAAATAGTGGCTTTTCAGATAGCAATGGCATGTTATAAGAGAACTCACTAGCGATATGAACCTCAACTGGGATATTCGCAAGTTTTTCAATGAACTCTTTCCCAACAAGTCCTGCATGATAACTCGTACCTGCAGCAATGATATAAATGCGGTCACAAGCTTTCATTGCCTGGCGTACATCTGCCTCAAGCTTCAGTTTATTATCTTCTGTCTGATATTCTTTAATGATCCGACGCATTACGAAAGGCTGCTCATCGATTTCTTTTAACATGAAATGAGGGTACGTCCCTTTTTCAATGTCACTTGCATCAATATGAGCTGTGTATGGGCTGCGTTCCACTACTGCGCCATCAAGCTTTTGTAGCTCGACACCGTTACGTTTAACAAGCACGACTTCTTTGTCATGGATTTCCACATACTGATTTGTAACCTTCAATGTCGCCATTGCATCACTCGCAACCACATTAAAGCCATCACCCAGACCTACAAGTAGTGGGCTTTTATTTTTAGACACATATAGTGTATCTTCATCTTCGTTATCAATTAGGCCAATAGCATAAGATCCTTTTAAAAGTTCCATTGCTTTACGGAATGCTTCGATAGTGCTACCAGTTTCAGCAAATAGCTTTTCTACAAGCTGTACAATTACTTCTGTATCTGTTTCACTAACAAAGTTTACATCCTGAAGGTATTCCTTTTTAATTTCTTGGTAGTTTTCAATAACACCATTATGAACAAGGGTAAATCTTCCAGACGTGCTACGATGTGGATGTGCATTATCTTCACTTGGCACTCCATGTGTCGCCCAGCGCGTATGGCCAATTCCCATTGTTGCATGAACAGAGTTATCTACGCGTTCACGAAGCGCAGCAATACGACCTTTTACTTTAAAAAGGTTAATTCCTTCATCATTTAGCACAGCAATTCCCGCTGAGTCATACCCGCGGTACTCTAGCTTCTCAAGTCCATTTAATAAAACGTCTTTTGTATCATTTTGTCCAATATATCCTACAATTCCACACATAATTAGTGGGCCTCCTTATACGTAAAAGGGGCAGACAAACAGACCAATATATTTTGTTATAGAGGAGCGTTTTACTGCCCCTTTCTCGTGATTGTTGTATGTCATCCTGTTCCTTTTTCCTTTGTCCAATAAGTTACCTTACTGTTTTAAGAAAAAGCATAACGATTGGGATGTACAACCGGGAGGCATCCGCCGAAATATCGATAACCTCCGACCTCGTCAACTATTATTCCTCACCGTTCGGAAAATAGTCCTGGCGCTTTGTCGTTCCGTTTTATTTACCGTTGCTCCTTTCTGTTTCAAAATCTTCCCACTGATCTTCCCACTGAAAATGGGTACACCACATTTTAACCTTTCCATTAATTGAAAGTCAATCATTATTTATGGTGTGTGATATTGTATGTTTTCTCCTTTCTTCCTGTTCATAACGGCATGGCCGTTCGCTAAAACAGATTAAAGCACAACAATCGCCCAGTTGGCATAGGTATAAATAAAATGTTTAGGTAGGAGATGGTAAAAATGAAGCGCGGGGACGCGAATCAAATGCATATGGAGCAAAAGCCAATTGACCAACCGGGCTATGTCATCAAATGCCGGCAGCGCACACAGAAATTTATCCAATCAAGGCTGTGCCACAACCAACAGCTTATATGACCCAGCTTGACCCGGTTTTTGTCCAGCATCTGAGTAGGCACCAAGGACAGCGGATGGCTTTGATGACAACAGCAGGAAGAATTGAAGGGGTAAATGCAGGAGTTGCAGTAGATCATATTCAACTAAATGTGGAAGACCGATCATTACACATACGTCTTTCCCAAATCATTTATTTTGAAGGGCCACTCGCTTCCTATCGGTAATGGCTGTCTACCAGAATGGCTTATTGCCTTTATACAAGTGGAGCGTGCAGTATGGGGCGATGGTCCAAAGTAAAACCGCAATGATAAGTGTTACCAGCCAGAACGGATTTGCTTCAATCGTTAGCATCCCATCAAAATATAAAGTAATGCCACTTAGCAGCAAGAAAAAGACTGTAGTTAAAGCGGCATAAGCTGTCATGCCTCCAAAAAGATAAAGCAAATTGCGGTTCCTTCTAATTAACCCTTCTCGAACAGGGAAGCTTTTACGATCCATGGTAGGTTTTTGCGTGCGCAGAATATACCAATTTTTCTGCTGTATGGCTAATTCCCAGCCATCTTTTTGTAATGGTAGGGATAGTGGATTCTTCTCTGATCTTTCATAAGCAATATGGTAATGTACTGCCGAGGAGGTTTCTTCCTTTTCAAATAAGAAAGAGCTAGTTACTGTTTGAATAGTGACCAATTGATAGCCATCTTGCGCCATACGGTCCAACCAGCTTTCCGTTTTCTTAATATCAAAGCTCCAGAACGGACGAAAGACTTTTTTCATTATCATCACCTCTCCCAGTCCTCTTTCTTTTATATTACTCAGAGAGATGGACAATTATGACAGCGTTGGGCTATTAGTGGCGTGTTGCAAACTTTAATTCGGTGGCGGTGCAGTGCTAATTCGGAGCCGAATTGTTCGTTGCTACTACGGCTGGGAGTTACAGTATATCGGCTGTGAACATAACTTATCGCTTTTGAGAGTGTATATATCAGCTGTGAGGCGCCCCGCATCGCCCTTGAGTGATGATACTTCGCCTTTGAGACGCCTTCTATCGGCCGAGAGCACTGCTTTATCGCTCTTGAATCGTCATATATCGGCTTTGAGATGGACTTCATCGCCTTTGCGCTACGCTAAGGGACGCGCATCACCCCCGCGCACCATTCAGCAAAAAAAAGCAGCACAAAGATCTAGCCTCTGCACTGCTTTTCGATCACGCTTACTTATTCTATTGGTGCTTTTCTAGGAATTCGAGCATTCTGCTATATACGTTAATCTCATTTTCCTTTTTAGAGAAGCCATGTCCTTCGTCTTCTAGGACGAGGTATTCTACATCGCGCCCTTCTTCTTCAAGTTTGGCAACGATTTGATCTGATTCTTCTTTTACTACGCGTGGGTCTTTTGCACCTTGAATGACAAGCATTGGCTTTTTCATGCCGTCAAGGTACGTCACAGGAGAATCTTTTACAAAACGCTCTTTATCACGTTCTGGATCTCCAAGCCAGCGATCCATGATTGGCTTCCAGTGTGGTGGTACTGAATTCACGAAGGTGAATAGATCAGATGGTCCAAAGATATCAACAACTGCTTTGAAGTATTCAGGATGGCGTCCATGAAGCAACAGTGCCATGTAACCACCATAGCTGCCACCAACAAGGAACAGTTTATCTTTGTCCGCATGATTGTTTTCGAACAGCCATTCAATACCAGCGACACAATCTAGGCGCGGGCCTTCTCCCCAATCCTGTTCCACTAGCTTCACAAACGAAGAGCCATAGCCAGTGCTTCCGCGGAAGTTCGGCGCAAAGATGGTATAACCGCGATTTAGGAAACATTGGAACATGGAGCGGAACATTTTTCGCTCAGATGCCTGTGGGCCACCATGTGGCCAGAAGATTGTATAGCCATTATCGTTCTCCGGCAGCGCTTTGAATAGCAACCCTTCAATTTCCATACCATCAAAGGATTTATAGGAGACGACATCTGGCTCTACCATATCTTCACTGTTGACACCAAGCACGCCGTTATTAGTCAACTGCTCCCAATCGCTTCCATTTGTCGTTTTGAAGATATTTGGAGGCACCGTAGCACTTCTTCCCAATAGATAAACGTTACCTGATTTGGTTACTTGCAGCTTATCAATCACATCAATGGGTGTAGATAATGTTTCGACTTTATCAGACTCTAAATCATAGCGATAAAGGACATCAACAACACCTTTTTCGGTAGCGAGGTAGAAGCTATTGCTTTCTTTATGCCATTTCAACGTTTCTACGCTTTCCCCTTCTATACTAAAAACGCTAGAGAATGCTTTTTCTTTTATCTCATATTTCGCTACATAACTATATTCACTTTCATAGTCTGTTACAAAATAAATCGTGTTTTCATCAACGAAGACAGGATCGAATACAACATGTACTTTATCCGGATCTGGAGTTAAGTAGTTGATTTCCTCTCCTACTTTGACAAACCCCGTTACATACGTATTGGCAAAAGAACGAACATAAACAAATGCCTGTTCATCATCCGATACTGCAGCCAAATCGGTTGGGGAGGTTTCTCCTTCATTTAATAGGGTGTCCGTGTCGTCTTCCAGATTACGTACACGTGCATTTAAAAAGGAAGGGTTACCCTCGGATGTCATATAATAAAGACGATTCCCATCATCACTTAAGTGTGCAAAGAAGTACTTTTCTTCAGCGTTCCCCGTCACAACTGGCTGTGGTAATCCACCAGTTGGAGGCAGGGCATATATCTGATGGTTTTCGTCTCCATCTTTATCATAACCCGCCAAGACATAGCGACCCTTTGGATCAAATTTCAAAAAGCTAATGGATTCATCATTATGTGCAAATAAGTAAGGGAAAGTATCTGGTAAATCCATTCCCCATACATTCACTTTGCCATTTAAATTAGAGCTAAATAAAAGTTTTTGCTCGTCACTGCTTACTGTAAAATTCGTGATTGCATACGTTCTGAAAAATTGTTCCACTGTTGGTTTTGGAAATTGTTTCATCGTATTGCCCCCTTAAAATTTAGAAAATTGTCTTTCTTCCCATTATACCGTATTTACACTAGATACGGTAGGAATTGGATCGTATTAATAGGTTAGCATGGTTGTAATCTGACAGGGACAGTCTCTGGATTGTTATGATCTCCGGCTGGAGGCGGAGTTCATGTGTGTATTAATTTTCTTATATAAGCAATTTGGCCAATATGATAGGCATTATGTGTGGTGGCATTTCCAATTAACTCCCACCATTTTGCCTCAACTGGAAACCCGTTTACATTGGCGTCTAGTTTTTTGTTATCTGTGAGCAATTCTTGCCAACTTAGAAGTACTCCAAGTAACTTTTCTTTTAATTTCAGAAAATCGTTTCCGGTTGTTATAAAAAAGCTTTCTGCATTATCCTCCACTGTATTGATAGCATGAAAATCCGCTTTTTCATACCGTTCTTGCCATACCTCGTTCCAATAAATGAGATGTTGGGTTATCTCCGCTATAGAGTGAGTTTGCTCGTTCGGCTTCCAAAAAGCTTCATCATCGGTTAGCCCCTCTACAACTTCTTGATAGGAAATATACCAGCTACGATCGTTTGCATTCGCTAATAGCTGATCTTTTAATAGACTCCTCACATGCACCTTCACCAGCCTCCTTCACTTATTTAATTAAACATTCAGATAATGAATCATAAACAAAAGCCGCTCCTCACTAAGAAGCGGCCATTTCTATTATTGTTTTTCCATACCAAGAAGCTCTTCAATTAAATCAACAACACGTTTTACGTACTTCTCACATTCTTCCTTCGTTGGTGCTTCTACCATGACACGTACAAGAGGTTCTGTACCAGATGGTCTTACTAAGACACGGCCATCCTCACCTAGTTCACGTTCCACTGCTTCAATTTCACTTAAAATGCGAGCATTTGTTAATGCCTCATTCTTATCTGTGACGCGCACATTCTTAAGTACCTGTGGAAAAATAGCCATTTCTCCTGCGAGCTCGGAAAGCTTTTTGCCTGTTTCCTTCATCACGTTTACTAGCTGAAGGGCAGAAAGCATACCATCGCCGGTTGTAATGTAATCAAGGAAAATGATGTGTCCTGACTGCTCCCCACCAAGGTTGTAGCCGCCTTTACGCATCTCTTCCATTACATAACGGTCTCCTACAGACGTTTTATCACTACGCAACCCATTTGCTTCCAAGGCTTTGTAGAAGCCAATGTTACTCATTACAGTAGAGACAACTGTGCTGTGTCGAAGGTTCCCCTTTTCTTTCAAATGCTTCGCACAAATGAACATGATTTGGTCTCCATCGACGATATTTCCCTTTTCATCAACAGCAATTAGGCGATCTCCGTCCCCATCAAAGGCTAGCCCAATATCTGCCCCTTTTTCCTGGACAAATTCCTGGAGTTTCTCTGGATGTGTAGAACCAAATCCGTCATTAATATTAAGACCGTCTGGAGACGAGCCAATTGAATGTATGTCTGCTTCAAGGTCAGCAAAAAGATGTGTTGCTAAACTAGATGTAGCGCCGTGAGCACAATCAACAGCAACCTTCAGTCCGTCAAAATCATTGTCTACTGTATCCTTCAAGAAGGAGAGATATTTTTGTCCACCTTCAAAGTAGTCGTTTACTGTACCAACATCTGCTCCAACTGGTCGTGGAAGATTATCTTCTTCCCCATCCATTAATGCTTCAATTTCATTTTCTTGGTCATCTGTTAGCTTAAAACCATCCGGACCGAAAAATTTGATCCCATTATCTTCTACTGGGTTATGGGAAGCAGAGATCATGACACCAGCTTGTGAGCTTGTTGCTTTTGTTAAGTAAGCAACCCCCGGTGTGGAAATAACCCCTAGACGCATGACTTCTGCGCCGATAGAAAGCAGCCCCGCAAGCATAGCCCCTTCTAACATGTGGCCAGAAATACGGGTGTCTCTCCCAATGATAATTTTTGGGCGTGGTGAATCTTTCGTTAAAACATGTCCGCCAAAACGTCCTAATTTAAAAGCAAGTTCTGGTGTAAGACCTTTGTTTGCAACTCCGCGAACACCATCTGTTCCAAAATATTTTCCCATATCGTTTCTCTCCTTTATTCCTTATCTACAAAAAGCTGTAAATGTACGTTTTATTCCGTAATTTCAATAGTGGCTTGTTCAAATTCAGGTACTACTTCTACCCCTTCAGGTCCTTCTACTGAGATAGGGACTTCATGTTCTCCTGGCTCCAGGTCACTAAGATCGATGAAAAATCGGAAATCATCTGCAGTTATTCCATCTACGTCTTCCTGGCTACCACTAATTGTTACATCCATTTCGCCACTTTCAGGGTCAAGGAACGTCGACTCAAACTCGTCCCCTAATCCTTCAATCTCAATTGGCAAAGACTCGAAAGTTCTAGTTTGCTCCAATTCCACGGAGACCTCAATCGTTTCGTTATTTGGTGCACTTGCTCCATCAGGCAAGGCTATATTTGCTTCGATCGTGCCTGACTCTGTAATTTCGGATAAATCAATTTCCTCTGTATTAATTGTCTCAATGTTTTCGAGAATACTACTTCTAGCAAACACTTCAACTTCTTCTACATTAGCAGAAATTGATGTAAGGGAATAGCCCTCAGGTAGTTCCCCATTTGTTTCAACACTTAGTGGAACAGTCTTACTTGGATTGTGAATGTCTGCTGATACAACCACATTTTCCGGTTGTACGTTTACACTCAATGGATTACCTTGACTATCATATACGTTTACAGGTACTTCCCTTCTGTCTATCGAACGATCAAGCCCTGCTAAATCCACATAAACCTTCACAATACCGATTCGGTCAATGACACTTTTAGCACTTGTGATGGTGACCGTACCTGGTTCTACTTCATAATCACCAAGCTCATAACCTTCAGCAAGTTTCCCTTCATTTAAGAAGTCTACAGCTACCTCAAATTCTTCTGTTGCTTTTTCTTCTATAACGACGTCAATTTGTTTCGGTTCAATATAGGCATCTATATCAGAAGAAATCGTATGTTGAAGTTCTACCCTATGTTCTCCCGCTTCATACCCTTCCAAATCAACAAAAACTTTAAAATTACGATTGGTAAGAACTGGAGTTAAAATACCTGGTGATCCCTCCATGGTAACTTTCACACTTTCTGGTACACCGCTTACTACATATTTTTCTGAATCTATCTCTATTTCAACTGGTACATCACTTATTGTCTGAGCATCATCTGATTGACTTGGGAAAGTAGAATCTGATGCTGTAGGCCGATTTGTTTCAACATTAACAAAGATATAAAGCAAAACTGCTAATGCCAGAGCTATAACACGAACAAACCATTTACTTCTGAACCAGTTATCCATTCTTTCTCCCCCTCCATTTCCAAGACTTCTTCTCAGAGGTTTTCAGATTTATGGATAAATTATCTTTCAGCATAGTACGTAGCTCTTCCGCCTCAAGTTCTCTGTGAAGTTCGCCATTTTTCGTACAAGAGATATTTCCTGTCTCCTCTGATACAACAATGGTTAGCGCATCGGTAACTTCACTAATTCCCATTGCCGCTCTATGCCTTGTCCCCAATTCCTTAGATATAAAAGGACTTTCGGATAATGGGAGATAACAGGCTGCCGCAACAATTTCTTCGGATTTAATAATGACCGCTCCGTCATGTAATGGGGTATTTGGGGTGAAGATATTGGTTAACAGTTGATGTGTCAGCTTACCGCCAATTGGAATACCCGTTTCTGCATAATCACCAATACCTGTCTCTCGTTCAATCGAGATAAGGGCACCAATACGGCGTTTTGCCATGTAAACACAGGATTGAATAATCGCATCAATATTCTGTTCAATAATCTCTTCTTCTGACCGGGACCCACGCCCAAATATGTTTCCACGTCCTAATTGCTCCAACGCTCGGCGTAGCTCAGGCTGGAACAGGATTATAATTACAATAAGCCCCCACCTGATCGCCTGGTTGGTTATCCATTGGATTGTCTGTAGTTCCAATACGATACTCAATAACCAGACAGCCAAAACAACAGCGATCCCTTTTAATAGCTGGATTGCCTTGGTGCCTCTGATTAACATGATCAGTTTGTATAAAATATACCAGACAAGAGCAATGTCCACGCCAATTCTCAGGAGCTGTAAAAGATCGAATCCCCCATCAAGCATATGTATCCATCCTTTTGCACATCATTTTCGTTCCACCGTTCTATAGATAGTAACGTTAACTATTATAACATATTTTGCCTTCAGACATGTGTAGAAAGATAAAACGATAATTAGGGTAAAATCTTGGGAATTCATTTTTCAAGGGACGTATTTTAACAAATAAAAAATCCCAAGTCCTTTTTTTAAAGACTTGAGATCGATATAATGATTTAAAATGCAAAGATACTTCTAAAAAAGTTTTTTAAATTATACCAAATCCATTCGAAGACCTGATCTACATGCTTTAATTCCCCATTTACATTCCCAACAGATGCCATTAACCCTTCACTTTCAATGGGGTTTTCAATAAGCTTGCCATTAATGAGGGTAACATTTCCATCAATGGTTCCCTTAATCACAAGATTACCATTTTTCACTAACAGGTCCCCTTCTACTGTTACATCTTCAGGCACAATCACCGTATCCCCTTCAATAACAAGGTTTTCCTGTTTGGAAACAACTAACTCACTATCCTGATTCCATGATGAAAAAATACCGCTCATCATAAAAACTAGAAATATGGCAGCTGCAGTAATAATGGGATGCGCTTTGAACCAACGTCCGTATTTCAGACGCTTTTTCTCAGTTGGAAGTTTTTTCATTACATTAGCAGTAAAATTAGCAGGCGCTTCTATATGTTCCGTACTTTGAAGCAGTGTGATCGTCCGCTTCAACTCACGAAAATGCTTCTGACAGTCTTCACATTCTTCCAGATGAAGACGCAGTTTCTTTTCTTCTTCGTTGGATAAATCGCCGTCCAAATACTGATGCATCAGTTTGGAGACTACATGATTACAATCCAAGTGAATCACACTCCTTTACACGTGACGAAGCCTTTTCCGTAAAGCTTCTCTCCCTCGATGGATCCGGGTCTTCACGGTTCCTAATGGAATATCCAGAATATCGCTAATTTCTTGTAGGGAGAATTCTTCCAAATAACGCAACATAATTATACTGCGATATTTCGGAGGAAGCTCTGAAATCTCTTGATGTATATAGCGCTGTAATTCCATACTCTCCACTTCTTCGCCAGGCAAACGGCCTTCATCAGCCATCTGTGAGTACATATTTAACCCTTCCGTTCCTTTAATCTCCGCATCTAGATAATAATCCGGCTTCCGTTTACGAATGCGGTCAATCGTTAGATTTGTTGCAATTCGATAGAGCCAAGTGGAAAATTTCCGTTTTTCATCAAAAGAATGGATGTTAACATATGCCCGAATAAAAGCTTCCTGTGCTATATCCTCCGCCTCGTGTGCATTACCAAGCATTCGATAGCAATGCTGATAGATTTTGCTTTGAAAAAATGAGACGATATCCTCAAAGGCGGATTGGTCCCCTTTTTTCACTTTTTTTATTTTCTCTCTTATAAATTGTTCCATACAAGTACCTCCGCCAATCATGCGGTATTTATCATACGTTTACTATGTAGAAAAGGTTTCATAAAAAATAAAAAAACTTTTTAGGTTTATCGTTCTAAGAAGATGGGTAGTTTCTTACTATATATTATACTAAATAGGAGGAAAGTTTTGTGAGTAATTCAACACTTTTACAAAAAATTGAACAATGTCGCGAAGAAATGCTTACATTAAGCAGGTCTCACGCCTTAACCTCAGAAGCTGTTGTAACCTCCAGTGTAAAATTAGACCAACTAATTAACGAATATCAAAACAACAAATAATTGTAAGTATGGTCACTATATACATCAAGATGTTAATCATAAATTGAAAAAGACATTAACACCCCTAAGGGCATTAAATGTCTTTTTTTGTTTTACTTTAATTTTTCACCAAACAAGGAACCCATCAATGCGACAGCTGTGGTGGCTGTTTTATTTTTCTCATCCAAGATCGGATTAACCTCGACAAATTCCGCTGAAGTGATGCATTCCGCTTCTGCGAGCATTTCCATTGCCAAATGACTCTCCCTATAGGACAATCCACCAATCACAGGTGTTCCGACTCCAGGAGCCTCTGAAGGATCCAGTCCATCCAAATCAAGGCTTAGATGCACTCCATCTGTTTTTTCTTTTAAGTATTGTATTGCTTCTTCCATAACGGCAGGCATACCCATGCGATCGATCTCATGCATCGAAAACACCTTAATCCCTTTTTCTTTTATTAGTGCCTTTTCACCAGGGTCCAGTGACCTTGCCCCAATGATGACAATGTTCTCTGGTTTTATCTTAGGTGTGTATGCAGCAATATTGGTTAACCTATCGTGGCCAATACCTAGGCTGACAGCAAGCGGCATGCCATGGATATTCCCTGATGGCGAAGTATCTTCTGAATTCAAATCACCGTGTGCATCGTACCAAATAACCCCTAGGTTCTCATAATGCTTTGATATTCCAGCAAGACTGCCAATTGCAATACTATGGTCTCCACCGAATACTAACGGGAAATTACCAGTTTGGATTTCTTTATCTACCATCTCGGAAAGCTTTTCATTTGCTTCAATTACTTGATCGAGATTTTTTAAATTGTTCTCCGCATTTATGGCTTGCTCCATGGATGGCCTATTTATTGGAATATCCCCTAAATCATGTACCTTTATATCCAGTTCATCCAGCTTTTCAATTGCGCCAGCATAGCGCAGAGCACTCGGTCCCATATCAACCCCACGTCGACTTTGCCCAAGATCCATAGGAACCCCAATAATTGAAATATCTTTTTTCATGTAAGCGCCTCCTCTATCTCTATTGTAGCCAAAAACCAAGGGATGACTCAACTCCACATTTGCATGAATATATATACAGAAAATTTAGGTTAAAGTGGGATGGTTAGTGTGTAGAGTGGTTGATTGGGTAGCATTTGAGGTCGATTGAGAGTGCGGAGTGGTTGATTGGAAGGCTATAACACCTATTCTAATGAACGACAAAAAAACAACTACATCAAATGTAGCTGTCTTAGGAATCGCTTATACTCGCTCCAACCGTGGAAGGCTTAATGGACAATGGCGTAATGCCTGCTTTTTCCCATGCCTTCATTAGTTCATCGGCTTTTTCCTCTGATGGCATGAACGCAATTCCGCAATCGCCACCTCCGGCTCCTGACGATTTACCTGCACCGCCATGTTCCTCCGCTAAATCACACAAGGTGCGAAGCAAAGGTGTTTCAATGGCTATGTTTGCCTGTCTTCCAACCTCGGATAGTGCTGTTCTGTTTTGTTTTACACCCGCTAACAATAAGACAACATCTTCTTGTTCCATGCCTTTTAGAAACGTAGATACTGCTTTTTCACTAGCATCGAGAAAGTCTTGGTAAGCGTTGGGGTTGCTGTCTTTAAGCAACATCAACTCATCTACCAGTTTGGCAGTGGAAGCGGGTTTTCCAGTCCATCCCACACAGACGTATACTGTGTCGGGCATGCCTACTGGCTTTAGCGAAAGATACTTCCAATCCTGTTCTACCAATTCACTTAAATTGCTCGTTTGTTTATATGCATCTTTAAGCCAATCTGCCTGAAATGATACATATTGTAAAAAGCCCCCATATGCTGAGGCAGCAACATCCGCTCCAGAACCATTTCCTTGAACATTCACATGTGCCAGTGCTGAAAGCTTAAACAATAGTTCCTGTTTATATGTAGGTAAATATTTTTTTAAAATAGCAGTAATAACAGAGGTTACGACCGCAGCGCTTGAACCCAAGCCATATTTTAAACCGGAGGCATCATCTAGCTCACTTTTAACCGAAATGGCAAAAGACCCAGGCTTAATATTCTGCTCATGAAGATAGGCCATTGCAATACGCATGGCCTCTTGTACAAATACTGTTTTTGGATTATCCGTATGTATTATAAGGCTCCCTTTTTCGAAGTCCCATTTAAGGTCCTCCAATTGAAAGTCATGAAGTGACACACGATTCTGCTCGCTCTCTTCAATGGTGGTATATACATAACGATTAACCGCCATTACCACTAATTGGTGATATGGTTCCAAAACGGCAAATTCGCCCGCTATCATTAACTTCCCAGGTACCTTTATTGTCATCGGTGAATGTGGCAATGGATTTCATCCCTTACAGATAGGTTACTCCCTGCCCAGGTCGGCTTAATCGAATATCGGCAACACCTGGAATGTTTCGGAGTGTATTTTCAATTACTTCCTCGTTTTCCGGTAAGTATAATACTTTCACGTTAGGTCCTGCATCAATTGTAAAATAGGCAGGTATCCCTTTTTCGCGCAAATCTCTCACCGTTTGCATGACAGTCATTGTCGTATCATGCCAATATGTAAATGGCGGGTTAGCACCAAGTGTGGTCGCGTGCATTTTTAGACAGTTTGCCTCAGCCACTTCTCCCACCTTTTGAAAGTCCCGTTCTTTAATTCCTTCTTTAATCTGGCTCATATCAGTAGGAATGCTATTAAGCCAGCCCTGATAAAATGGGGAAGTTTCTACAGTGCGTTTCATTCCAGCCCGACTCGAAACTTTTTTCGCTGTAGATGACAAAACAACTGCTGCAACTCGCAGATCCCAGTGCTCTGCTGGGGCGATAGGAACCGCAAAGGAATCACTTCCATCTTCCTCTGCACCCATTTCCCATTCGGCAAACCCTCCATAGATGGAACGGCAGGCTGAGCCTGAGCCTTGTCGAGTCAATGCGGAAAGTTCTCGATCTGACATGTTTAGCCCAATCGCCTTTGTACCAGCCGCTGCCAATGCAGCAAAACCAGAGGCAGATGAAGCAAATCCTGCAGCTGTCGGAACTTCATTTGTAGAATCGACCGCTGCATACAAAGACTTCCCTGCCTGTTGTCGAATAAGGTCAAGAAATCCAGATACACGTCTATATTGCTCCCCTTCCACAGCACGTTCATTTAAAATGAATTTGTCTTGGGTATACTCCTCCGAAAAATGTACGGTTGTAGTGGTAAAAAAGCCATCCAGCGTTAAAGAGAGTGAGCTGTTGGTTGGTAGTATAATGGATTCGTTTCGTTTTCCCCAATATTTAATCAAGGCAATATTTGTATGTGCTTTAGCTGTTGCCTTCATAATAGTCCCCTTTTTTACTATTTCTTATGGTGCCTTTTGAGCACGAATGGCCATACAGCATGTGCACCAAATTTTCTTAATTTCTCAGCAAGCAATCTTGAATGTACTTCATTTTGAGCAAGAGCAATAATACAACCGCCGTTACCGCCGCCTGTCAACTTCGCTCCAAGAGCACCTTCTTCACGTGCAAATTCAATAAGCTTGTTTAATCCTGTAGTACTAACTCCTAAGGCTTCTAACTCTTTCTGTGCCTCGTTCAGCATTTGACCAAGCAAATGCTTCCCTCTTTTCTCCAGCGCATCCTTAGCCTGATGGGTTAACTCTCCGATGCGGTCAAGCTTCCGTTGGATTTTACGAGGAGCCACGCGAAGTAAATGCGCTACAGATTCTACTGCCATTCTTGTATCTCCAATGCTGCCTGAATCAGCAACAACGAAATGAAAATCATCATTTAACTCAATGAACTCTGTAGGATTATCCTTTTCATACCATACAGGTAATTCAGAAGTAATCGTTAACGTATCAATGCCACTAGGCGCTCCGTGCGCAAACGTTTCTGCAATGTTTGCAAGCTTAAGAAGCTCCTCATCTGTGTGATCAATACTTGCATATGCGAATAATGATCGAATAACAGAGATCGCGACAGATGCACTAGAACCAAGTCCTTTTCCAGGAGGGACCGAGGATTTAATCCGAATTAACAGATCCGCTTCCGGCATTTCAAGGTATTCAAGGGTTCCACTAATACAACTGGCAATTCCTTGCAAGGATTCAGGAGCTAAATCCAGGGGTCCATGATAAAACGTGCTATCAATCACGACCGGCCCTGGCTCGTGTTCTACTATAGATTCTACACCTACCAAAGGAAACGGGATAGCGATAGCGGGTTGTCCGTGTACAACTGCATGCTCCCCAATTAGAATCAGTTTACTATGAGCTATTCCTATAGCTGTTTGTTCTGTAGTTGTAGCTTTTTCTGCACTCATTTTTTAATTTGTTCCACCAATTCTTTAGCTTTTCCGACACGGATTTCGTTTAGTTCCACTAACTTTCCTGCAACGATATCAATCATCTCCCCAGAAGCCCCTGCCGCTATTGCAACAGAGCGAGAATGTAATGCCATATGTCCTTTTTGAATACCATCTGTTACTAACGCTTTAAGCGCTCCAAGGTTTTGCGCTAATCCAACGGCAACAATGACCTGAGCCAATTCTTGTGCTGATTCCACATTCAATATATTTTGCGCTACCTTTGCAATAGGATGCACACGTATAGCGCCACCTACAGTTCCGACTGACATAGGCAATTCTAGTTCACCAACTAGGTTTCCCTCACTGTCCGTAGACCATGTAGTCATGGAACTATATTGTCCTGTTCTTGCTGCATAGGCATGTGCCCCAGCCTCAACTGCACGCCAATCATTTCCCGTAGCAATGACGATAGGATCAATTCCATTCATAATTCCTTTATTATGCGTGACCGCACGATAAGGGTCTGATGCTGCAAATTCGTATGCATGCACAACACCATCCCGTACTTCTTCACCAGAAAAGTCACCTGATTGAAGTAAATTGGCAGGAATGACACAGCGTGCCCGCGCAAGACATCTATCTGCATAATTAGAAAGAATTCTTAAGTAAACCTTCCCGTTTGTTAACGTCTCGACAGTAGGTGCTAATGACTCCACCATAGTATTAATTATATTCGCGCCCATTGCGTCACATGTATTTACATACAAATGCACAACGAGCATTTTACCATAAGCCGAATCAGACGCTTCGTTTAAGATCCTTACTTCCAGATCCTCAGCTCCCCCGCCTCTAGCAACCAGGCTTGGATAAGCAGCGTTAGCATCCTCAATAAGTGAGTCCTTTTCCCCTAGTAAGGATGCCTTAGCAGCGTCCAAATCAGGAGCACCCACTACTTGAATTTGCCCGATCATCACTCTTTCCGTGGCTTCCGTAGTGAATCCACCGGCTTCTCGAACAATCTTAGCAATATAACTGGCTGACGCTACCACAGATGGTTCTTCAATAGCCATTGGTACTACATATTCTTTCCCATTTATTAAGAAGTTCAATCCTACTCCTAAAGGAAGAGGGTATGTTCCAATCACATTTTCAATCATTTTATCTGCGGTTTCAGTAGAGAGCGGTTCATTGAAAGCTGCTGAGTCATTCGCAGAAAATTGTTGGGCATCTTGTAATAACTCTCTACGTTCTGCAACCGTCTTATTGTAGAAGCCTGGGATCCGGGAAGTTTTCATACGTCTTCATCCTTTTGTATACAATAATTATATATATAAACTTCGTATCAATTTTGTTAATAAAGTCTTAAATCTAACTTATTATAACACGTTTGGCATCTATATTTCCTTAAATAAAATCACTGTAACTATTATGTAAAAAAACGTGGTAAAATGCAAATAAACAAGGTTGTTTAACAATAAAAACGACCCTGTTTATCTACAATTACCATATTTATGTTGTTCACTATCGTTAAATAAAATGATGAGCCATGAAGGATTCGAACCTTCGACCCTCTGATTAAAAGTCAGATGCTCTACCAACTGAGCTAATGGCTCGTTTCCAAAAAAAAAGGCCTTAAAATAAAAAAATGGCTGGGCTACCAGGATTCGAACCTGGGATACACGGGATCAAAACCCGATGCCTTACCGCTTGGCTATAGCCCAACAATATAAAAATGGTGGAGGGGGGCAGATTCGAACTGCCGAACCCTGAGGGAGCGGATTTACAGTCCGCCGCGTTTAGCCACTTCGCTACCCCTCCGTATTGTTAACTATAAATTAATTATTATACATAAAAAGAAAAAATGGTGCCGGCCAGAGGACTTGAACCCCCAACCTACTGATTACAAGTCAGTTGCTCTACCAGTTGAGCTAGGCCGGCATAGGAATTTATCTCACCATGTATACCAGGGCATAATAATGGTGGAGGATGCAGGGCTCGAACCTGCGACCCCCTGCTTGTAAGGCAGGTGCTCTCCCAGCTGAGCTAATCCTCCATCAAGTCATGGTTCAATAAAATTTGGTGACCCGTACGGGATTCGAACCCGTGTTACCGCCGTGAAAGGGCGGTGTCTTAACCGCTTGACCAACGGGCCATAGAAATAAATTAAGATCGTGATTTAAAAGTAAATCGACAATTTGTTACATATCTCTCAAACCAACGAATTTTATTATAGCTTTTTCCTTACACTTTGTAAAGAGGAAAATACAATTTTTTTATCTTTTTTTCACTTGCTTCAAAATATGTTGAAACAACGCCGTTCTAGCCGACATATTTAGCAAAATTAATAGTTGGATTTAATCCATTTCCAACAAAACGTTCTAAAGAACTATCTTGTTTTTAACCGCTAGAGTTACTCAACATACTTTCTAATTGTAATTCAATTAGGTTATAATATAGAAGATCATTATAATGGAGGTATTTTTTATGTCTAATTTAATGCAAGGCAAGAATGTAGTCGTCATGGGTGTTGCAAGCGAACGAAGTATTGCCTGGGGAATAACAAAGTCATTACATAACGCAGGAGCAAACCTGATTTTTACTAACAGACAGGAACGTTCTTATCAAAAACTAACAAAGTTATTAGAAAAAAATAGTATAGAGCCAAAATTAATTGTATCATGCGATGTTGCGAGTGATGAAAGTATTACAGGTGCATTTGATGAGATAAAGGAGAAAGTTGGCGTCATTCACGGCGTGGTTCATTCCGTAGCATTCGCCAAGCGTGAGGAGCTTAAGGGCGAGTATGCTGATACATCACGCGACGGTTTCTTACTAGCACAGGAAATTAGTGCATTTTCTCTAGTGGCTGTAACAAAAGCTGCTAAACCACTTATGACAGAGGGTGGTAGCATTGTTACACAGACCTATCTTGGAGCAGAAAGAGTAATCCAAAATTACAATGTGATGGGTGTTGCCAAAGCTTCCTTAGAAGCAAGCATGCGTTACTTAGCAGAAGACGTTGGGAAGTATGGAATCCGTGTTAATGCCGTTTCAGCTGGTCCAATTAGAACTTTATCTGCAAAGGGTGTCGGCGGCTTTAATGAAAAACTTGGTATTATCGAAGAAAAAGCTCCGCTACGCAGAAATGTGGATCAGGATCAGGTAGGAGATGCTACTCTATTCTTCCTAAGTGACCTAGCTAGAGGGGTTACTGGAGAAGTCATGCACGTAGATTCCGGATACCACATTATCGGTGGATAATAAGATAGAACAGAAGACGCTTCTTTGCATTTCATCTTGCAAAAAGCGTCTTTTATTTTAGGGGGGATGTTATATATATGTATGATGCTTTCTTTTCTGTTGAAGGAAGCACATTTATTTCCTTCGATACGTCTCATCTAATTATGCTATTCATTTATTTAGTAGGCTTTATACTACTTATTCTTTTTAGCACGTTAAAAACAAGATCTAGCTATGGCCGTATTTATACCATGATAAAATGGTTCCTTTTCATTCTATTAGTACTATCAGAGGTTAGCTATCAAGCTTGGTCAGCAACTAGTGGAATCTGGAGTTTTAGGGAATATATCCCCTTGCATCTATGCGGTGTTGCTAGCATTACAGCAGCGATAGCTCTCTTACTTCAGAGCAAAAAACTTGCCACTTTAACTTTCTACATCGGATTTATTCCAGCCTTACTGGCGTTAATTACACCGGAGTTACCTTATGATTTTCCACATTTCCGTTTCTGGAAATTCTTTTTGCATCACACTGCCATATCTTGGGCGAACCTGTTTTTAATTCTCACAAGTTCTATCTCTTTAAAATACAGCTCCATGCTCAAATGCTATGGTTTACTACTCATCTACGCTGCATTTATTGGCTTTATCATCAATCCAGCTTTGGATTCTAATTACCTCTACCTCCGGGACACACCATTATCAAACACACCGTTAGACTATTTCGGTGATGGCGTGCTTTATTATGTAAATTTATGCCTAGTGGCACTTGCTGTCTTTTCGCTCCAATGGAGAATCGTTCGCTTCTTTAAAAAGGCCTAGAATTTCTTGTTTTACGGGGACTCATTCAAGTCCAGCCAGGATAACATTTCCGCAATTATAGAATTGATTTTTTGGTCAATAACTTCTTCACCATACTTTTCTTTAGCTCGCGTAATATTTTTTAACACTTCTTCGTTTAAGTCAATAACAGGGTTATCCTTCTCAAGCTCGTTGAACAGTTCTATCATTGCTTCGTTTCCTTCTTGTATACGGTCTATTGCATCACTATATTTCTGATAATCTTTTTCGTTAGCTTTCATTTTTTCATCACCTCTTTCTAGCTTAACCAAAAGCAAGTAATTTCATTTGATTTGGGAGGGGAAAATCCCCCTCCCTTGATTTATCTGGTGTAGTATCTTACATAATTAGGGTTAGCCGTGATATACAAGCCACTTTTAATTTGATACATATACCCACCGTCTACCGGGAACCTGTCCCGAATAACGGTAAACACTTCTCCACGATTTACAACCACGGCACGATCATTCCAATCAGCAGTGTTGTACGTCCAAAGAGAGTCTGTCACGATTTCGACGTATCCCTGACCAGTTCCACCATCATCCTTCTTTACCAATCCAAGATAAGAGGCAATCGAATCAGCTAGTGCTTTCCCGGTATTATCCATGACCCCATTGTTACGCATTTTTACAATATCAATCGTAGAATCCATAAACCCACCTTCAATAAGGATGGCTGGCATATTTGATTCTCGTAACATATGAAAGTTTGCCGACTTGACGCCACGATCCCGTAATCCCATCGCTGTTACAATACTCGGGTGTATAGCTTGAGCTAGGGTATTACCAGAAGAGGATCCAGGATAATGATACGTTTCGGTACCTGTCCAAGTTCCCCACTGTCCTGTATTGGCATTATGATGATAGGATACCAAGATATCAGCATTGGCGTTGTTTGCTTTATTCGTTCTCGTTGTTAACGGTACGTCTGTGTTTCCTGTAGGGTCATCCAACCTCACGATAGTAGCGTTCTCGTAACCTCCAAGGTAGTTAATAGCAGCCGAAACCACCTTATTGTTAAAGCTCCATTCTCTTTCTCCTGCAGGTGTTCTCTTTCCCGGTGTGTTAATTCCATGTCCTGCTCCAATTGCAATAATAGCCATAATAAATCTCCTCCTTGATATTTTATATTAGAAAAACGGCTTGCCCGTGTGGACTAGCCGTTTGACTACTTTGCCAAATGATATTTTTTTAGTACTAGTTTTTGCTGTTCACCTTTTGCTGTAAGGTAATTATTTTTAAACCATGACCACACAGAGACAGAGAAACATAACAAGTATGCTATCGTTTGCTCATCCATCACGGGAATCGGCTGCAAGTTATAGTGATTGAGCAGCACATTCGTCCACGATATTACAAGGGCGACCGTGCGTACGACCGTTCCTCTATCCATTTCATCACCTCCCTCTTTTTAATTCATATACCAAACGTCAACAGAAAAAATAGAATTTGACATACAAACGCCCCAATCATAGAGATTAGGGCGATTCCCAAGTGCCTTGAGCTAGTCTGAATGGAGATGATTTTACTATTGTTCTCGGTAGAACGATAGTTTGCCTCGTCTGCAATTTTCTTTGTCTTGGCGAGTGTTTCTTTAATATCTTCTATTTGATCTATTTTTCCATTTAACTCCGCCAACGACACCTTCACTTCCGTAAGCACTGTCATAAATTCCTTCAAATTTTCCTGTTCCTTTTGATTTAGCATTCCCAACCTCCCTTCAAGACGTAGTAGTGTCCTTTTCTTTTCATTTGTTAAAATGAAAACGTCTTTACCTAGCAATGTTTTACTTAGGAAAGACGCTAAAAAGGAATAGTATCTCCAACAGGAACATTTGTTCTATTCCTGTTAATCCGATTATACATCTCTCTTGTTATTCTTGTCATCTACTGAGCAGAGTGTGTAAAGTGTGAAATTTTCCGAACTATCTCATCCTTCACATGATAGACCTGCCTTCTTGATAAACCCATATGCTGGCTAATCGCACTGATTGTCATTCCATCTAACATACATTCTAAAATGGCCTTTTCCCTGGGATCTTCAATGACTTCCATTCTTTCTTGGATATATAGTATCTTTTTCTCTAATTTCATAATCCATCCACTCTTCTTCTCCCTACGTAATACTTCTTGTCCAACAGGATCACTAACCGTTCCTTTTGCTTTAGGAAGGGTTGACTCAATACCAGAAGAGGAAACTAGCTTTAAACCTATCTCTTCTTCAAGCACATCGCGCTGCCTTTTAATTTCTTTAATCATCCAATGATAGTCTTTCAATGTGCGCTCAATCTGTTTTTCGTTCATTAAACCCCGCCCCCTTTTCAAATAATAATTGTGCATACTTACTTCTCTTAATAGGAGAGAGAACACCGCTTCGTTTATCCTTTCTTACGTCACTGACAATCCATCTAACAGCACTCATCATTTTATCCATAGATTTACCCCCTTGTTATTGTAAAACATGTTAGAATATAATAGAACGCGTGTTCCTATATTATATTTCTAAAACAGAAATGTAAAGAGGACTTTAGGGCTAAAAATAATAATTTGTTTCACTAACAGAAACTATGTTAGGATATAGAGGATATAGGAAAGGGTTGTTCACGGTGAATTTAGGGGAAAGAATTGTCCAATTGCGAGAGAGACAAAGGTGGAGTCAACGAGAACTTGCCAAACGCGTTCAATTAAATGTGAGTGTTATGAATCGTATTGAGCTAGGGGAAAGGCCTGTTAAAGACCATGAGCTTAGCCGTATAGCAACAATCCTCGAAGTAACTACAGACTATCTTCTTGGGAGATCAGAGAATCCTTCCATGTCTGAAAAACAGAAATTTGAGGCATTTCGGAATGACCCTTCTCTCGAGAGGTGGTATAAAACGTTACCACAAAATAGTGAAGAAGATTTGCGCAGGTTAAAAAGGATTTGGGAAGCATTCAAGGAAGAGTAAGTTATCTTGCTAAAGACTCTTTGCCGGTTGTTAGGTGTACAAATAATGGTACACCTCCTTTTATAACTTAAAAACGAACATACATTCTTTTTCAAGGAGGCATTACTATGTTTTACACTAGGACAGAAAAATTTGTTAAGGACCTTTTGCTATCTTTTAACATAAGAAAGCCTGCAGACTTAGGGATTGATAAAGTAGCGGATGCTCTTCAAGTTACGGTACATTTATGGGAGTTTGGTAGTGAAGCGATATGTAGGAATGGAAAATATATTATCTTCTTAAATGAGCAAAAGAATGAAAGAGTTCAGTGGCAAGAATTTACCCATGAAGTTGGACATATTATGTGGCATGTAGGAAGGCAAGAGCTATTACCTCCCAGCTTTATTGAATTACAGGAATGGCAGGCAAACTATTTCAGCTGCCACCTATGCATTCCCACCTTTATGTTGGAAGAAAGTACTTTGAAAATGACACCGTATAAGCTCATGGAATTATTTAATGTAGAGTATGCATTTGCTTGTAAGCGTATGGAGATGTTGGAGAATAAAAGGGGACTTTGCAGAAGTAACCTTTCTTGATTTATAGAGGGCCGAAAACGTCTAGAATAGAAAATAAAAAGGCCTTAACTCGAGTTGAGTAAAGACCTTTCTTATAAGTGCTTCCAATCGACGATTAGTATAGTTCACTGTGGCTTAAACATGCTTAGTTATAAAATGCAGAAAATTATTTTGGACATTAAGGCCTAAAAGGGATCATTGTTTTCGAGTTTGAGATATTTCTTCATCATAATTGTCTATTTTATAAAAAAGGCTAGCTACAATATAGATAAAAAGGAAAATAAAGAAATCATAAAATGTCGGCCAACCTCTTGGGTTATAAAACCCGATGGCCTCAAATAAATTCATCCCACCAAACGCTGCGATACCTGCAAAAATTACTCCTTTGAAAAACAAATTAACTTTCGGTCCAACTTGTAGAACAAACATAACTGCAACAGGAGCTAATGACAAATGATAAGGCAGAAACAATACTGGAGATATAGGTAGGAATTTCATAGGGTAGGACCAAAGGCCATAAGACATTGCAATAAGATCAATTAATAGAGACAGAATGATGGTAATAAATCCGGCCAATAGAAGACGACCAGTGCTCTTCTTACTCCTGAACACAATCCATATAATCCAGGGAAAAATAAATAACCCAATATCTAACCACCATTGCCAAGTAAATAAAAAAGCGTTAAATATTGCATCTGTCATCATCTGGTTCACTCAACTAATTAGTTATATGCTCTGTCTGTTTGTTTCAACCCTTGTTCGACGGTCATTTATTTCCCACCTTACCTTTTTGTTACTTATTGTCTACGTCCCTACTACCTTTATTCATTGGAGACAAGACTTTTATTTAATATAGAAGGAAACTCAAATAGTAAAGGTTAGAAATACTTAAGTATGAACGATTGAAGAATCACTATGATAGAAATTTTACAAATGCCCTTATAAGTGTGATGGGCTATATACGGATGTATCTGATAGGTTGTTAAGTTGTTAATAAAAAGAAAAATCCTCACTCTCAAATTTCGAGGGCTTTTCTTTTTATATCTTCGGCTGAAAAATATATAAGTAAACAAAAAAGGCTTTTACTTTGGAGTAAAAGCCTTATATATCGAGGGGGTTTAGATAAGCTTCCAAGCGGATTCGAACCGCTGACCCCTTCCTTACCATGGAAGTGCTCTACCTGCTGAGCTATGGAAGCAGACATAAAAATGGCTCCACAGGTAGGATTCGAACCTACGACCGATCGGTTAACAGCCGATTGCTCTACCACTGAGCTACTGTGGAATAATAATAAATTACTATAACAATCTTATTATGTACATGGTGACCGATTATTATACGCAATATATAAAAAAATAGGCCTGGCGGCGTCCTACTCTTGCAGGGGCAAAGCCCCAACTACCATCGGCGCTGGAGAACTTAACTTCTGTGTTCGGCATGAGAACAGGTGTGACCTCTCCGCTATTACTACCAGACCTAATTCATATAGGTCATTTTGTGTTTCTCATAGAAAGAAAATGAATCACTTCAAACTTCCTTGATAACTGACCATATTATATGCATTTTCATCAAAAAATGCAAGGG
>NZ_JCAXEV010000007.1:0-59464 GCF_059758495.1 Oceanobacillus sp. GQ8
CTCCTGTCGGTCCTGCTGGTCCCGCTGGCCCGGTTGCTCCTGTATCTCCTGTCGGTCCTGCTGGCCCCGCTGGCCCGGTTGCTCCTGTGTCTCCTGTTGGTCCCGCTGGCCCCGCTGGTCCCGCTGGCCCGGTTGCTCCTGTGTCTCCTGTTGGTCCTGCTGGTCCCGCTGGCCCGGTTGCTCCTGTGTCTCCTGCTGGTCCCGCTGGCCCAGTTGCTCCTGTGTCCCCTGTCGGTCCTGCTGGTCCCGCTGGCCCGGTTGCTCCTGTATCTCCTGTTGGTCCTGCTGGTCCCGTGGCTCCTATGTCTCCTTCCGGTCCAGGCGGTCCTGGTGGCCCGACTGGTCCAGGTGCTCCGACTACTCCTCTTGGGCCACGCGGGCCGGGTGGTCCGACCGGCCCTGGTAAACCGTCTCTTCCTCTTGGACCCGGCGGTCCAGCCGGTCCTATGTCGCCTACCTCTCCCGGTGGCCCCGCTGGTCCTCGAAATCCACGTGGACCTCTTGAAACGGGAAAATCTTTTACACAACATTCGAGGGTTTTACCACACTCACATTTGCAGTTAATCTCAACTGATTTTTGTTTTTCCCTTTTTCTTCTGCAACGAGCACAATTACATTTATTATTACTCATTAAAGGTACTCCCTTCTACCCCCTTTCTAAACCTTATGATTTATATGTAATTAATGAAGCTTGTCCCTCCTATGTTTGTACGAAATGGGAACTTCTAGGACAATGAGTTAGTTAAATATTCTTTCTATCCACTATTTATCAGCAAATACAGAGACATTAAAACTATACATCACCATATGATAGTTGTTCAGATTTTGCCAAAGAAATTTCAATACTTCAACAACGCATTTTTATATACAAAAAAGACCCCCAACCAAATTGATTGAGAGCCTTGGAGCGTAATTGCATTAAATTAATATCTTGAGAAATATCCTTAACAAGGTTGTTGAGCGTAGCCTAAAAGCATTCCATTTTATCAATATTTTTGTTTCCATTAAAAAAGATAGCAAAAACGCTCTTATAGTTAGTACTTGATCCTGTATAAACCAATAAACATTTGCTAGTTGACCAGATATAATTAATGCCTAATAGCTAATTGTAAAAAAATTTTCAGCAGAACATACTTTATATAAGTCTTTAACACGAGCACAAGGAAGTTCTCTGTCTGAGTATTTACAGTGATTTAGATGAAAATATGATTTAAATGTTGCTTTTTTGGCGAAAACGACAAGTTCAAATTCATTCTCCCTATCTATCATCATCAAAAATAACTGACCTCTTATCTACCGGCGCCGTATTTAAATTAAATAACTCTAGAAATTTCTCTTCATTAATTCTCAAGATTTTATTATCTCCGTTTTTATAAGTCCTTTTCCAATTTTAAAAATGGTGAACAGTTAAACACACTGATTAATAAAATAGTACAGTAGAAATAACTCTGCATTATAAAACAAATGTAAATGGGAGTGTTATTATGGGAGCTATTACTGGAACTGATTTTATTAAACGCTTAAATCAGCTGGATACTGAAATTTGGCTGGACGGAGAAAAGATTAAGGGGGAAATTTCTGAACACCCAGCATTCAAAGGAATTCTTCAGACAAAGGCTTCCCTATATGATATGCAACATAATCCGGAAATTAAAGAGGAGATGACGTTCCATTCTCCAGAAACGGGGGATGCTGTGGGGCTTTCTTTCCTGCAACCCAAAACAAAGGATGACTTAATAAAAAGACGAAAGGCAAGTGAACACTGGGCTAAACGTACAGGTGGATTGATTGGAAGAAGTCCCGATTACCTCAATACCGCTATAATGAGTTTCGCCTCTTCTTCTCCCTTATTAATTGGAAGAGCCAACTGTTTTCCAGAAAACATCCAATCTCTTTATGAATTGGCGATGAAAAAAGACCTTTCATTTACCCATACATTTGTTACACCTCAAGTAAACCGTTCCGAGTCATACTTAGAATCCTCTGAGGAAGAACCGATTGTAGCCCGGGTGGTTGATAGGAATGAAGAAGGGATTGTAATTAAAGGGGCACGCCTCTTAGCTACTCAAGGTGGGTTAACCGATGAAGTATTAGTTATTAGTACTCCTAAATTTTTGCTAGATGAAGATGAAGCTTTTGCTTTTTCCATCCCATCAGATACGAAGGGGTTAAAATTCATTTGTAGAGAGCCGTTTGTTGGTGGAGATTCTCTTTTTAATCATCCCTTAAGCTCTCGATTCGAGGAGATGGATACCATCCTTGTTTTCGACAATGTACTCGTTCCGTGGAATCGAGTATTTTATTATGACAATGCGATTGTAGCTGCAGACTTCTCCTTCCAAAGTTCTTTTCACAATTTTACGACCCATCAAGTCATAACAAGGCAAATTGCCAAAACCGAATTCATTTTAGGTCTCGCTGAGCTCCTTGTAGAGACGATAAACGTCAGAGAGTATCAACATATTCAGGAAAAGCTGTCCGAAATCATTATTGGTTTAGAAACAATGAAAGCTCTATTGGAAAAGTCGGAGAACGATGCGGAGTTGGATCAGTGGGGAGTCATGCGGCCGAATATTGTTCCGCTTAAGGTCGCCAATAACATCTTCCCTAAAATTTATCCCCGCTTCACCGAAATTATTCAATTAATTGGCGCAAGTGGTTTGGTTAGTCTGCCTACTGAAAATGCATTCAATTCCTCTATTCGAAATGATCTCGATCATTATCTTCAAGCAGCAACCAGTAACGCAGAGGATCGGGTAAAAATATTTAGATTAGCCTGGGACCTGACAATGAGTTCATTTGGTACGAGACAAACCCAATATGAGAGGTACTTTTTTGGAGACCCAATCCGATTATCCGGCCGTCTATACAATGCATATCCACTAGATGATTATGTAAAAGAAGTTAGGGATTTTTTAGACTTGGAAACGGAAGAATAACGAAATATCATTAAGAATTTAAGGACCAAATCAAAGGTTTCTAGCCAAGTCTGTTCTTTTAGATTTTAAATATAAAGGCAGTGTTTATTGCTAACCTAGGTTATGTTTTACTTTACAGAAAAATGAGGTATATTGTATATAGATAGTAATAAGATAATAAAAGACCGTCCATGGTGGTACATGGACCGGCCTAATGTGTAAAAGCCCTCCAAGGGGGCAGCTCACGATTTGAGTTAAAAAAGTAACCAACCCCAAAGCTTGCTAGGCGTTTAATGAGTGGTTACTTTTTTTGTTGTGACAGTATAGCTATTATTAAGGTTCCGAAAGATATCATCACCATTAATGTTTCAAATACTGTCATAGTATCACCGCTTTCCTAAAAAGGGGTGAACCACTCCCATGAAAGCCTTATTAAACTTTAATAAGGATAGATTTAATCCTTTATTACACTACAAAAAGACCCCCAGCCAAAATAGCTGAGAGCCTTGAAACGTAAATATGAAATTAACGTTTTAATAAGTATACTTGTCTATTTAAAGTATATTGAATCCACGATAGATGTTAGTTGAATACAATACTAAGTATTATATTACTTCTGACCATGGCTTATAAATTCTGATGTTTTCATATATTTCTCTACATAAACGATTAAGCTTTTCTTCTTCTCAAGAAGAGGAAGAACACGCCACTTAACAAAAGTAAAAACCCTGCTAATAAGTACTGATAGATCGTGGTGGCAGTTTCCGGTAGCTTTTGTCCTTCTTGTCCGTCTTGTTCTTTTTGTCCGTCATCCGTACCAGGCTGCTGTTCTATTGCTTCCTGTTCAAATACGGTATAGGTGCTAAAGTGATCGGTTTGTGCCGTCACCTTTCCATCTTGCCATTCTCCGCCAAATGCTTCCCATTCTTCAAGTTCTGGGTTCAAATAAAACAGTTGTACCTGGTCTTTATCATTTACTTTATCGCTATCAACAGAAAAAGTCAGCGTCACTTTTTCTTCAAAGGTATTTAATTGTTTTTCGCCTTGTTTGATTTCAAAGTCATAGACCACACTCAATGCTTGATCAATGTCATCTAAACGCTCTAACTGGATTGTTGCAGCCTCGGATACATTAGTGAAATTGGAGGCAGCTAGTTGCAAGCTGACATTTTTCAACTGAATGATGATCGTTATTCGATGCTCCTTCAGCCATTTTATCTGGTCAGAAGTAAAGGCGAGATTAATAGAATCATTATGTTCAAGTAAATCTATCCATAATTCACCTTGATCAGCTAGCTGATAGAGCGAGTCTGTTTCGATCGTTGCTTCGCCATTGATAACGTCAGGCGTTACGGTAACACGGGGTTGTTTCTCTGGGTCTGGGTCTTGTGAGTCCTCCGGGTCTTCGGGATCGACAGGATCTTTTGGATTTTCATGATCTTCCGGATCTTCCGGGTCTGGTGTACTTGGATCAGAAGTACCGACTGTTTTGATATGTGCAACGATATTATTATTATCATAAGTGACATTTACCTCATAATCATCTGCTGTTACATTATTAAATTTACCTTCCACCTTGTCAGCAGTCATTATCGTAATATTTGCAGCCTTGTCTATTTCATAATTAGAAAGATCCAAATTCAGATCCCCACCATCAAGATATACCAAGCCATCTACATTTAGTTGAGTTTGGTCATTATCCATAGCAATATCTAGGCTTCCAGCTTCCATTGTTAAGTTCCCATTTAAATTCAGAGGTTCATCTACATTAACTAAAACAGCACCATTTTCTACATAAAGATCACCTTCACCATAAGCAGTCGCAGAAGTAGCTTCTAACGTCCCTCCTTGCAGTAATGTGCCTCCCGTATAACTATTATTTCCTGTCAAAGTAAGTGTTCCTGTCCCTTGCTTGGTAAGCATACCACTGCCAGTTATATCATTTCTCCACCAATCTTGGGCATTAAATCTTCCTTTTGAAGCGTCCATATCCACTGTTACATTGCTTAAAAACGCACCATATCCATCAGACGCTGTTACCAAATCAATTCTTCCCCAACCATTTGATTCATCTATTACAGGGTAGCCTGAGTCAATTTCTGTCGTATATAACACTTCTCTACGTTGTTCATCAGGCAAATAAGGTTGGCGAGTTTCTAACAAAACTTCTGCCCCTGTAGGTACTACAGGAGCTAAACCTTTTACGCCCGTTTGAGGTAAACCGTATGTGAGCTTTTCCCGATAGAATGCTTTATTTGCTTCATGATCTTCCCACTTTTGTTCATCGTACGCACTTTCAAACGTATAATCCTCTGTTACTGTATGTGCATATTCGTATAAACTCATTTCTTTGGATGCAGCTAATTCACCGAATACTTCTCCAGCATTGTTATATGCCTTATCCAATACTTTTTGATTTTCTGAAAGATTGTATGCATAAGCAGTCATGGCAGTAGATTGTATTCTTCCCCCTATAATATCAAGTGGAGAGTGCATACCAGTCACTATTCTATTTTCTCCCATTTGAGCTGCTCTTGTTAAAAATTCAGTATATCTTTCCGGTGTTGCGTATGCAAATCCGAATGTTGACAAATAAGACGCACTTGTATGCCCGCTTGGAAAAGCTCCGTCTTTACCTCTCCCGTCTTCCGCTATTCTTTTTACATATTCTAATGCAGGAATTATTTCCACATTCGTTTCATATTGTTGGTAATGTCTTTCCCCTGTTTCTTTTTTTCCACCTGAAGGTAATTCTTCTACTACCTTCTCGCCGCTACCGATTGTTTCCCATTCAGGTAACCCATTCTCATCAACAACTTCTATCACTTCTCCATTTGAATTCATTCTGTAAGGTCTTGGAGAAGAGAAAAAGTACTTAGAAGGATTGGAAGAAGAAGGATTTCTAAACCTAATTAAATGAACTAAATCCAACGCATCTGATAGTACAGTTTCCTCCCACTGTCCCATTCCTTGGCTTTGGTCTTCAACAGTCGTTTCTTCCAATATCTTATTCATGTCCTCAGTCGATCTTACTACACTTGTGGTCGGATTAACGATATCTACATAGGTATTAGCCAAAGGCCCATAAGCTTCCATCATACTATATATCTTATCTCTTTGATCATCATAATAGGCTGCTAACGCCTCTTCATCTGTTCTGTTTTTGGTAACATCTTCAACATATTTAATATTAGCTTTCCAAGTCTCTAGATCTCTGATTTCTACGTTAGCATATGTATTCTTATCTGCTACTACTTTTGTCTTATCATTTTTATATCCATCAAAATAAACGGTAGGTCCGTCACCATAGTTAGCAACTTCCCCATTTGCACCTGGTATAGTTAACGCTGTTCCGTCTCTCCAATCTGGTTGATTCATAGACCACACTTGATCAAACCCATCCAAAACACTTATAAAAGGGTTAGTCGCAGCTATATTCTTTAATTGTGAATCATTGGCATTTCCGCCATTATCCAATGCTGGTAAAGGTTGCTCAACGTTAGGAGGATCTGTATTTACTTTTTCAGTAGTTCCTTGTGGCTTTGAGGGTTTAGAATGCTCCTTTTCTGAATATTGACTAGCAGCCTGAACAGGAAGCTCAAAATTTGTCATAATTAGCATTGCAAGTAGTAATATTATCGACGCTTTTTTCATGAATTTCATACTTTTTTATTTCCCCTTTTCTGCTGCATTTTAAAATAACTTAACCTCACTAGTTACACTTTAAGGACAGTATGTTAAATGAATGTAGGGAAACTGTTAAAACTTCGTTAATTTTATGTAGAAGGGCAAAGAAGTATGACGAAAATCACGGGTTCAGTTTTAGTCGAAGCAGGCACGGATCCTAACAAAGAATATTTCATTACTAACCATGAAAACGTCAAAATGCTATTACTATGACAAGTGGGGAAAGTGATGGAATACTCATGTTACCGATGAAGCGAAGGAGAAAACAGGCGAGTTGATCCAAAAGTAGCCCGGGGTAGTCAACTCCAAATTTGGACATAAAAAAACCCTCTCTGCTCCGTAAGAGCAAAGAGGGTTAACCTTTTGTATAAAAGGTTTATTAACGTTTTGAGAACTGTGGTGCACGACGAGCGCCTTTAAGACCGTATTTCTTACGTTCTTTCATACGAGCGTCACGAGTTAGGTAGCCTTCTGATTTAAGAGACCCGCGGTATTCTGGATCTGCTTCAAGAAGTGCGCGAGCGATCCCGTGGCGAATTGCTCCAGCTTGTCCTGTGAATCCTCCACCATGAACGTTTACTAAAACATCATAAGTTCCTTGAGTTTCAGTAGCAGCTAGTGGTTGGTTCAAGATTAAAAGCTGTGTATCGTATGGGAAATAGTCTTTCGCTTCACGACCATTAATTGTTACATTACCTGTACCTGGTACTAAGCGTACACGTGCAGTTGATTTTTTTCGACGACCTGTGCCGTAGTATTGTACTTGTGCCAATTGATTAACCTCCTTTTAATTACCCGCGAAGTTCGTAAACTTCAGGTTGTTGTGCTTGGTGATTGTGCTCAGAACCTCTGAATACATGCAATTTCTTACCCATTTTACGGCCAAGAGAACCTTTTGGAAGCATTCCTTTGACAGCAAGTTCAAGCATTTGCTCAGGGTATTTAGTACGCATTTCATATGCAGTACGTTCTTTCAATCCACCTGGGTGGTTTGAGTGACGGTAGTAGATCTTGTCATTGATTTTGTTACCAGTTAGTTCGATTTTCTCTGCGTTAATGATGATTACATTATCGCCAGTGTCAGCGTGTGGTGTGTAAGTTGCTTTATGCTTTCCGCGAAGGATTGCAGCAACCTCACTAGCTAAGCGACCAAGACGTTGGCCATCAGCATCCACAACAAGCCATTTGCGTTCGATATTAGATTCATTCGCCATGAAAGTTGTGCGCATGATTGTTCCCTCCATAATTAAAAATTCATTTTAAAATTCGTTTCGCTATTTCTATATTCAACACAATTAGATTCCGGGGCTAATCGTGGTTTCAGAAATAAATTGCCATAGATCATAATATACCAAAGTATAGGGATTTGTCAAGGGGATGAGCAAATGATTTGCGTAAATCCTCCATTTACATTATGAAGGCTCTTCTTCATAGACAACATTCCACAAATAAAGCCCCTGTGGTGGAATGGTTTCGCCCACAAGCTGCCGATCCTTCTGTTTCAGCAATTCATTTATGTTTTCAGGGTTACGCCGCCCCTGTCCAACATCTAGGAGCACTCCAACAATGATGCGCACCATATTATATAAAAAGCCGCTCCCCCGAAAAATAAATTCCAGCTCTGTCCCCTGCTGTTCGCAGCGTACCTGAAATAGAGTCCTTTCCTTACTTCCTTTCGTCGTTGCTTTCGCAGATGAAAAGGTTGTAAAATCATGTGTCCCTTCCAGGTAAGTGCACGCCTCTTTTATTTTCGAGACATTAAGCGCGTAGGGAAAATGATAGCTGTACTGACGCTTAAACACATCAGGCTCTTTTTCATTTGTTACGTAATAGCGATACTCTTTTTCTACTACATCATAGCGAGCATGAAATGTTTCCGAGACTTCTGTCACGTCCTTAATATAAAGATCATCCGGCAATAAAGTATTTAACGCAAGCTTCCAGTTCCCTGTTGGAATCGTATAAGGGGAATCAAAATGGATTTTTTGTCCTTTTGCATGCACACCAGTGTCGGTCCGGCCAGATGCCTGGATCCGAATGTTGCTACCCTTATGCATTTTCTTCAACGCTTTTTCCAACTCACCTTGAATTGTTCGCTTTTTGGGTTGTATTTGGAAACCGGAAAATTGGGACCCATCGTAATAAATGGTACATCGTAGTCTTACCATCGTGCTTCAGCCTTTCCTTAATAGCCTCTTGTTAGCAGCAGGCCTGCAATGACAGCGATAAATAGTAGATAAACGGCGATATCACGTGCGTTTATCTTTAATTCTCTTAATTTCGTACGTCCCTCTCCACCTTTATAACCACGAGCTTCCATCGCCATAGCCAGCTCTTCCGCCCGCTTAAAGGCACTAACAAACAAAGGAATCAGCAATGGAACCACCGCTTTTGCTCGATCTTTGATAGAGCCAGTCCGAAAGTCAACTCCGCGTGAAGCCTGAGCTTTGGAGATTTTTTCTGTTTCCTGCATAAGTGTTGGGATAAACCGAAGAGAAATAGACATCATCAGTGCAAGCTCATGAACAGGGAACTTCACTTTCTTTAATGGATGCAACATATCCTCAATAGCATCGGTTATCTCAATTGGTGTTGTGGTTAAAGTTAAAAGAGATGTAATGAGAATAAGCAAGAAGAACCGCAATGAGATAGCAATTCCTTGAAATACCCCACCAGAATAAATCTGAAAGGAGTATACCTCCAGCCATACGGTGCCTTCCTTCGTTACAATGATATGCAAGATGAACGTGAAGACAATCAGGAACCATACAGGTGTCAGCCCCTTCATAATAAATCTTATAGGTACACGAGATGTGACCATACTGGCCAGTGCAAACAATGTTAGAACACTATAACTCACTACATTATTGGCTAAAAATACGATGAATACAAAAAAGAAAATAAGTGTAATTTTAGTTCTTGGGTCTAATTTATGAACAAGGGAGGTTCCTGGTACATATTGTCCGATAATCAGGGCGTTATTCATCTATTCTGCCCCCTTGCACAACACGACGGATGTCCTCAGCCATTTCATCAACCGTCTGACCTTTAAAAGGCAGAGAGTACTTAAATCTCTCTTCAAACTTACTTAGGAATGCAACACTCTCTGGTACATCTAATTGCACCTTATGCAATGCATCCTTTTGGGTGAAAACTTCAACAGGGTTTCCCTCCATATACTTTTTCCCTTTGTTCATGATCAACACGTGGTCAGCATATTTCAGTGCATCCTCCATGCTATGGGTAACGAGAATGGTAGTAAGCCCCTGTCTTTTATGAAGCTCGTAAAACATTTGCAAAATCTCTTTCTGACCTCGGGGGTCTAAACCTGCCGTAGGTTCATCCAAAACAAGTACTTCTGGCTGTACAGCCATAACACCTGCAATCGCCACTCTACGCATTTGCCCACCACTCAAGTCAAATGGAGAACGCTCTAATATATCCTCAGATAACCCAACAGCTGGAATGATGTCTCGAATTCGCTCCTCGATTACCGCTTTCTCGACACCGAAATTTTCTGGACCAAAGGCGATATCTTTTGCAACGGTTTCTTCGAATAGCTGGTGCTCGGGATATTGGAATACGACACCTACTTTGCTACGCAGTTCTCGCATGTTCTTCGGCTTCTCTTTTGCTTTTAGGTGAAAATCACCAATCGTTACCTCGCCTCTTGAAGGCATGGCTAGACCATTTAAATGCTGGATCAGGGTCGATTTACCGGAACCAGTATGACCGATGACAGCTACAAAGGAGCCAGATGGGATATGAAAACTTAAATCCTCAATCGCCTTATGAGCGAAGGGGCTATTTTCTTGATATATATAGCTTACGTTGTTGAATGTAATGTCCATAATTCCTCCAGCAGCTCTTCATGGTTTAATGGTTCCTTTGTTAAAGCTAGTCCCTTTTCCTGCAACTCATCAGCCAAAATGGCGACAAATGGCACATCAAGGCCGATTTCTCGAAGCGCATGTTTTTTAGCAAAGATTTCTCTAGGTGTGGCTTCATCCCAAATCTCTCCATGGTTCATGACAATAACGCGATCTGACTGCACGACTTCATGTAAGTCATGCGTTATCGTGATGAGAGATAGATTATTTTTTTCTTGCACTTGATTTAATGTGTTCATAATTTCCGTTCTACCTTTAGGGTCAAGCATCGCTGTCGCTTCATCTAATATCAGGACTTTTGGGGAGACTGCCAGTACACCTGCTATGGCGACACGCTGTTTTTGACCACCTGAAAGCCGGTGTGGCTCTGTTAAATGGTAATCCTGCATACCCACGGCTGTTAAGGATTCCTCGATACGGGATATCATTTCTTCTCTTGGAATACCTCTGTTTTCCATCCCAAAGGCTACATCATCCTGGACGGTGGTACCCACGAACTGATTGTCAGGATTTTGAAAAACCATCCCTACATCTTTTCTAATATCCCAGATTGTCTCCTCTGTTACAGGTTTTCCAGCTATTAAAATCTCGCCTTCTTGAGGAAACAGTAAGCCATTAATTAGCTTTGCTATTGTAGATTTACCACTTCCATTATGGCCAATGATAGCAATAGATTCATCTTCATAGATTTCAAACGAACAGTGTTTCAAGACCCAGGGGTGCTCTTCTCTATATCGAAAGGATACATTTCTAAACTCTATTAGCTTCTCTCTCATTCTAATGCCTCCTCTAGCTCTTCTCTCCCCCTGAGGTGTGTTTGTAGGGGCAATGGATTAAATAATGTCAGAAGGGCTTTAAAAACGCTTCTGTGAGGTTATACTCTATGATGTCTCTTCCATCTAGTTGGATACAAGGCATAGTAGGCTTAAACACCCCTCAAGCAACATTAGCCAGCACTAGAGTGTTACAAGCCCACTACCTTTTTAAATTACAAAAAAAGGGCTTGGCTTCACCTCATGAAGAGATTCAGTCCTGCCCTCGACGCCTTTTTGTAAAATTAAACTAATTCTACAATTGCCATTTTTGCTCCATCACCTTGGCGTTCACCTAATTTAAGAACGCGTGTGTATCCACCTTGACGGTCTTCATAGCGTGCAGCAACGTCATTGAAAAGTTTTTGAACAACACTTTCATTTTCGTTAGCTTCTTTGTTATACAAGAATGCTGCAGCTTGACGACGTGAATGAAGATCACCACGTTTTCCAAGCGTAATCATTTTATCTACTACAGATTTAAGCTCTTTCGCTTTTGCTTCTGTTGTTTCAATCCGTTCATGAATAATCAAATCAGATGCAAGATTACGAAGTAGAGCCATACGAGAATCTGTTGTACGACCTAGTTTTCTAGCCATGGACTATCCCTCCCTTTCTTGATGACTACAGACTAAATTTAAAAATGCGAAAAACCGCAAAGAAAACCTGCGATACCTATTCTTCCTAACCTGCGTATGTCCCGGTTCCGGGACCAGGTTAAATGGGAATAGGAATGCTGGTAAAAACAATGATCAATCGTCATCACGTAAGCCTAATCCAAGATCAATTAGTTTTACTTTTACTTCTTCTAATGATTTACGACCTAAGTTACGAACTTTCATCATGTCTTCTTCCGATTTGTTTGCAAGTTCTTGAACCGTGTTAATTCCAGCACGTTTCAAGCAGTTATAGGATCTGACAGAAAGATCAAGCTCTTCGATTGTCATTTCCATTACTTTTTCTTTCTGGTCTTCTTCTTTTTCTACCATGATTTCGGCCTTTTTGGCTTCATCAGTTAAACCAACAAAAATATTAAGATGCTCCGTGAAAACTTTAGCTCCAAGAGAAACTGCTTCCTCTGGGCGAATGCTTCCATCTGTAGAGACATCCAACGTTAGTTTATCAAAATTAGCTACTTGCCCTACACGTGTATTCTCAACTTGATAGGTCACACGGGAAACGGGAGTAAAAATAGAATCGATTGGCACAACACCAATAGGTTGGTCATCTTTTTTATTCGCTTCAGCCGGACGGTATCCGCGACCACGTTCTGCGGTGATTTTCATACGCAAATTACCTTTGCTATTCAATGTAGCAATAGGTAGTTCCGGATTTAATACTTCCACATCACTATCGTATGTCAGATCAGCGGCCGTAACTTTCCCTTCCCCCTGTACATCCACTTCTAAAACCTTTTCTTCATCAGAATAGATTTTCAAAGCTAGTTTTTTCAAGTTCAAAATGATAGACGTTACGTCTTCAACAACACCATCAATTGTTGAAAATTCATGAAGCGCCCCATCAAACTGAACGGATGTAACAGCAGCACCTGGAAGTGAGGATAGTAGGATACGACGCAAGGAGTTTCCTAGAGTGGTACCATATCCACGTTCAAGCGGTTCGACTACGAATTTACCAAACGTAGCATCCTCGCTGACTTCTACCGTCTCAATTTTTGGTTTTTCAATTTCGATCATTCAATAAAACCCTCCTTTAAAACGTCGAAACCCCGGTTAGACACCGCGTCTAACCGAAATTCCTCAAATAGGCAGTTGGCGTTTCTGCACTACCTGCAATACTTTCGTACTTCTTGTCTCTCGAATGCTGTATGGTAAAGGGCGGACCTTTACATTTTTAGCTATCATAACCCATTATAGACAGGGTGACAAATTCTATACGGTATAATTATACGCGACGACGTTTTGGTGGGCGACAGCCATTGTGTGGAACAGGAGTTACATCAACAATTGCTGTTACTTCCAGACCAGCTGCTTGAAGAGAACGAATCGCTGCTTCACGGCCAGCCCCAGGTCCTTTAACTGTTACTTCTAGAGTTTTCATTCCATTATCTACAGCAGACTTCGCTGCAGTTTCTGCTGCCATTTGAGCAGCAAATGGAGTAGACTTACGAGATCCTTTGAATCCTAATGATCCAGCAGAGCTCCAGCCAATCGCATTACCTTGCGCATCTGTAATTGTAACAATTGTGTTGTTAAAAGTAGAACGGATATGTGCAATACCGGTTTCTATATTCTTTTTCACACGACGTTTACGTGTATTAGTTTTACGTGCCATTAATTAGCTTACCTCCTTCACGTTATTTTTTCTTGCCTGCAACTGCTCGACGAGGTCCTTTACGAGTACGTGAATTGTTCTTAGTTTTTTGTCCACGAACTGGCAACCCACGACGGTGACGAACACCTCTGTAAGAACCAATCTCGATTAGACGTTTGATGTTAAGGGAAATTTCACGACGAAGGTCCCCTTCAGTTGTATAAACATCGATTACTTTACGGATTTTACCAAGCTCATCTTCTGTTAGATCGCGTACACGAGTGTCTTCTGAAACGCCTGCTTCTTTAAGGACTTTCTCTGCGGTCACTTTGCCAATTCCATAAATGTAAGTCAATGAAATTACTACACGTTTGTCACGTGGAATATCAATACCTGCAATACGTGCCATAAGATTGTAACACCTCCTATTAGTTTAGCCTTGTTTTTGCTTGTGTTTCGGGTTCTCGCAAATAACCATAACTTTACCTTTACGTTTGATTACTTTGCATTTTTCACAAATTGGTTTAACAGATGCTCTTACTTTCATCTCATCTTTTCCTCCTTTTATATCGGAGCTCGCTTATTTATAACGGTACGTAATTCGTCCTCTAGTTAAATCATACGGAGAAAGTTCAACCGTTACTTTATCACCTGGCAGAATGCGGATGAAATGCATACGAATCTTGCCTGAGACATGGGCCAAAACTGTATGGCCATTTTCAAGCTCTACATTAAACATCGCATTCGGCAATGTATCGGTTACGGTACCTTCAACTTCAATTACATCGTCTTTCGCCATCGTGTTGATCTCCCTTCTTCAAATCAGTCACAACTTCATTGATAAATTTAGCTATGGCAAACCGTAGCTTACCATTTGTGACACGACCAGTTTCTAGAAGGCTTTTCTGGACTTCAGGAGAAATGTAGTCCATAACTTCAATATGATGCAAGTTCTTTTTCTTTGGTCGATCATATTTACGTTTTTCCCCATCTGCAAGCAAGACATACCGATCTTCAAGTAATTTTATGATAACCGCATATTGTCCTGCTTCCCGTCCCTGCATAATACGAACAACTTGACCTATTAGCGGAATCGAATCATCTTCGTTCAACAACGATCACCTTCACTTAGGCTATAGTTTATACTGCCACCCTACTAAATAGGGGTTATCGCTTATCCAATCCTGTGTCACTTAACTTTGAAGCAATGCACGTTCAAATGTGATTACTCCATTTTATTATAACTTTTCATCCAACGGAATGCATCCGTTGGCTATGCAACAGTTATAATAAAAGATTATTTATCGATCTTGTTTTGAATATCTTCAAAAACCTGATCAATATCTTGGTCACCGTTAACAGATACTAAGTATCCTTTGTCCTCGTAAAAGTCCAATAACGGTTGAGTTTGCTTTATATTAACTGCCAAACGGTTCTTCACTGTTTCGGCCTGATCATCTTCTCGCTGAATTAACTTGGAACCATCTTTGTCACAGATCCCTTCAACCTTTGGTGGGTTGTAAAGAACGTGATAAGTAGCTCCACATGTCGGACAAATTCTACGACCCGTTAGACGCTCCACTAATTTTTCTTTTGGTACATCTACATGCAGTACATAGTCAATGGATTGATTTAAATCGGAAAGAAGATCTTGTAAAGCTTCTGCCTGGGCAATGGTTCTTGGAAATCCATCCAATAAGAACCCTTCCTTGCAATCTGCTTTACTTAAACGTTCTTTCACAATCCCGATTGTTACTTCATCCGGAACAAGCTCACCTTGATCCATATATTCTTTAGCTTTCTTTCCAAGGTCTGTACCCTCTTTTATAGCTAATCGGAACATATCTCCTGTTGAAATATGAGGGATGTTATATTTTTCGTTTATCTTTTCGGCCTGAGTACCTTTGCCGGCACCAGGAAGACCCATTAAAATCAAATTCAACAAATTTCCCCTCACTCTCATTGGCAGCAGGATCCTACTTGATAAAACCTTTGTAGTGTCGTTTAACCAACTGGCTTTCCAGCTGTTTCATTGTCTGTAATGCTACTCCAACAACAATCAGTAAGCTTGTGCCACCAATTTGAACTGCGGTAGGTAAACCAGCCAGCCCACCCAATAGGATAGGGAGCACAGATACAGCCGCCAGGAAGAGAGCACCGACAAAGGTTAAACGGTACATCACACGTGTTAAATACGTTTCAGTATTTTTACCAGGTCGGATACCTGGAATATAACCGCCTTGTTTCTGTAAATTCTCAGCCATTTGTTCAGGATTAACCTGTACAAACGTATAGAAATATGTGAAGGCAATAATAAGCGCTACATATAAAACCATACCGATTGGCTGTGTGTAGTCAAAAATCGTTGTGATCGTTGATGCGATTTGGCTTCCTTCAAAGAAGTTAGCCACCGTACTTGGTGCAACCATAAATGCTATCGCAAAGATTACCGGGATAACTCCTGCAGCATTTACTTTTAACGGTAAATGTGTGGAATGTCCGCCAACCGGAGAGCGATTAACAAGTTTTTTTGCATATTGTATTGGTATTTTACGAAGTGCCTGCTGGATGAAGATAACTCCAACCACTACAGCCACAACTACCAAAGCAATCAAGGCAACAATTACAATGTTGATAAACAAATCATCACCAGGATTAACAAAATACTGACTGTAAAGTTGTTGAATCCCGTTTGGAACTGCGGCTACGATACCCGCAAAGATAATAATTGAAATCCCATTTCCTACACCATTTGCTGTGATCTGTTCTCCTAACCACATAAGAAATGCAGTCCCACTTGTAAGAACAATCGCTATTATGATGAACGTTAGTACACCTGGATCGGTAATCAACATACCCCCGGCCATTGCATTAAATCCAATGGACATCGCAATCGCCTGAATGAATGCAAGAACGATCGTACCATAACGCGTGATCTGTGCCAACTTCTTACGTCCCGCATCACCTTGCTTCTTCCACTCGGCAAATTTAGGAACAACATCCATTTGCAATAGCTGCATAATAATGGACGCTGTAATGTATGGCATGATCCCCATGGCAAAAATGGAGAAGTTTTGTAGTGCTCCTCCACCAAATGTGTTCAGGAAACCAAATACATTTTGTGAGTTCATGAAATCAATTGCTTGCTTATCTGTATAAGGCACAGGAATAAATGTGCCTAGACGGAAGACAACCAACATCAACAAAGTGAAGATTATTTTCCGTCTAATGTCACCTACGCGCATAAAATTGGAGATTGTACGGAACATTAAATCACCTCGGTTTTACCGCCCGCTGCCTCTATTGCTTCAATTGCTGAAGCAGAGAACTTATGAGCTTTTACTGTAAGTTTTTTTTCGATAGCACCTTTGCCAAGTACTTTAATACCAGCATTAAGCTTGCTTACGACACCTTCTTCAAGTAATAGCTCAGGTGTAATTTCTGTGCCGTCTTCAAAACGATTTAGCGCATCTAAGTTCACAATAGTAAATTCTTTACGGTGAATGTTTGTAAATCCACGTTTAGGTAAACGTTGGAATAAAGGCATTTGACCACCTTCAAAGCCCGGACGAGTACCGCCGCCTGAACGTGCTTTTTGACCTTTATGTCCACGGCCGGAAGTTTTTCCGTTACCAGATGACATACCACGACCTACACGGTTACGATTTGTGCGTGTTCCTTCTGATGGCTTCAATTCATGAAGTTTCATTCGAGCACCTCCTCTTTACGCAATTATATAATTAAAGTTCTTTAACCGCTACTAGATGAGATACTTTGTTAACCATACCGCGAACGGCATCAGTATCTTCACGTACTACGGATTGACGAATCTTTCTAAGTCCTAATGCTTGAACAGTTTTCTTTTGTACATCTGATCCACCGATAACACTACGCGTGAGGGTGATTTCTAATTTTTTAGACATAACAGTTCCCTCCTTATCCTAACAGTTCTTCCACAGACTTTCCACGTAGTTTTGCTACGTCTTCTGCGCGCTTCAAGTTTGTTAAACCGTTTAATGTTGCACGAATCATGTTAATTGGTGTATTTGAACCAAGTGATTTTGTTAAAATATCACCAACACCCGCAAGTTCAAGGATGGCACGAACCGGTCCACCAGAGATAACTCCAGTACCCTCTGCTGCAGGTTTCATCAATACATTACCAGAACCAAAACGTCCATTAATTTGATGAGGAATAGTAGTTCCGACGATCGGTACTGTAATCAGATTTTTCTTCGCATCATCAACTGCTTTTTTAATTGCTTCTGGTACTTCTTGTGCTTTACCTGTACCAAATCCTACATGGCCATTTTTATCACCGACAACTACTAAAGCAGCAAAGCGGAAACGACGTCCACCTTTAACTACTTTTGCAACACGGTTGACCGTAACAACACGTTCTTCAAGATCTAATTTGTTCGGATCGATGTTTGACATCATGTATGTCCCTCCTTTATCTATTAAAATTCAAGACCTGCCTCACGGGCAGCATCTGCTAATGCTTTTACACGTCCATGATAAAGGTAGCCTCCGCGATCGAATACAACCGATTTGTAACCTTTATCTTGGGCACGTTTCGCGATAGTTTCTCCGACTTTCACGGCAGCGTCAAGGTTGCCAGTAGCTTCTACTTTTAATTCGTTATCTTTAGTTGAAGCACTTGCAACTGTTACACCATTATTGTCATCAATTAACTGTGCATAGATGTGTTTATTTGAACGATATACGTTAAGACGCGGGCGTTGCTCCGTACCAGAAATGTTTTTTCTTACACGTGCATGCCTTCTTTTACGTACAATATTTTTGTCAGGCTTTGTGATCATTTAGGTCACTCCTTTCTGCTCCCTAACTAGTCTTACTTAGCAGTTTTACCTTCTTTACGACGTACATATTCACCTTCGTAGCGAATACCTTTTCCTTTGTAAGGCTCAGGTGGTCTGATTGCTCTAATATTGGAAGCAACTGCACCAACAAGCTCCTTATCAATTCCTTTAACAATTACTTGCGTGTTTTTAGGAACGTCAATTTCAATGCCGTCAATTGTATCAAGTTCAACTGGGTGTGAGTAACCAGCGTTAATCACAACTTTGTCTCCTTGTTTTGTAGCACGGTAACCAACCCCAATGATTTCAAGGGATTTTTCGAACCCTTTGCTTACACCTTCAACCATGTTGTTGATTAAACTACGAGTAGTTCCGTGCAGGGCACGATGGTCTTTGTGGTCACTTGGACGTGCAATTGTAACAACATTATCTTCAATATTAATATTCATATCCTGGTGTACGTTTCTTGTTAACTCACCTTTAGGTCCTTTCACAGACACTGTAGTTCCGTTAAGTTTAACTTCTACACCTTGTGGAATTTCAATCGGCTTAAGTCCTATACGAGACATTCCATACACCTCCTCATCAAAAAATGTTAATTACCAAACGTATGCTAGAACTTCGCCACCAACAGCTTGTGAACGTGCTTCTTTATCAGAAAGCACACCTTTTGATGTTGAGACAATAGCTATACCTAAACCATTAAGTACACGTGGTACTTCATTAGCTTTAGCGTAAACACGTAGTCCTGGCTTACTAATACGTTTGATACCTGTAATTACTCGTTCTTCGTTTGTACCGTATTTAAGGAAAATACGCAAAACACCTTGTTTGTTATCTTCAACAAACTCATAATCTGAAACGAATCCTTCACGCTTAAGGATGTCAGCGATCTCCTTCTTCATTGTTGAAGCCGGAAGCTCTAACTTTTCATGGCGTACCATGTTAGCATTACGAATACGAGTTAGCATATCTGCAATTGGATCTGTCATAACCATTACTAATTACCTCCTTCCCGAATCGGGGTTTACCAGCTTGCTTTTTTGACACCAGGAATTTGACCTTTGTAGGCAAGTTCACGGAAACAAATACGGCAAAGTTTAAATTTACGGATTACAGAATGTGGACGGCCACAACGTTCGCAACGTGTATATTCACGTACTTGATACTTTTGTGGGCGTTTTTGTTTCGCAATCATTGATTTTTTAGCCACAATTTTCCCTCCTTGTATTAGCTCTAAGCTTATTTTTGGAAAGGCATGCCTAGCTGAGCTAAAAGTTCACGAGCCTCTTCGTCAGTATTGGATGAAGTTACAATAACGATATCCATACCACGTACCTTGTTCACTTTATCATAATTAATTTCCGGGAATATTAGCTGTTCTTTTACACCTAATGTATAGTTTCCACGACCATCAAAAGCTTTTTTAGAGATACCACGGAAGTCACGTACACGTGGAAGTGATACCGAAACAAGCTTTTGAAGGAATTCGTACATACGCTCACCGCGAAGGGTTACTTTTGCACCGATCGGCATTCCTTCACGAAGGCGGAAACCAGCGATTGATTTCTTAGCACGAGTGATCAATGGTTTTTGACCAGAAATTAACGCAAGCTCTTCAACAGCGCTATCTAATGCTTTAGAGTTTTGAACTGCATCACCGACACCCATGTTGATAACAATCTTCTCAACAGCTGGTACCTGCATTACAGACTCATAATTAAATTTATTCATCAAAGATGGTGATACTTCATCTTGGTATTTTTTTCTTAATTCATTCATCAATGTCGCCCTCCTTTCGTCGCTAAATTATTTATCTATTGCTTCACCGGATTTTTTAGCGATGCGGACTTTCTTTCCGTCACGTACTTCATACCCAACGCGAGTTGGTTCACCGGATTTAGGATCTATTGGCATTACGTTAGAAGCGTGGATTGGAGCTTCTTGGTTTAGGATTCCACCTTGTGGATTTTCCTGTGAAGGTTTCGCATGTTTTTTCATCATGTTAATGCCTTCTACAAGAACGCGCTCCTGAGCTGGGTTCACTTCTAGGATTGTGCCTTCTTTACCGCGGTCTTTACCGGATATTACTTTAACTTTATCACCTTTTTTTACATGCATGCTTGACGCACCTCCTTGCAAGGCTAATTTTAGCTTATAGAACTTCTGGAGCTAGAGATACGATTTTCATGAATTTTGCATCACGTAATTCACGTGCAACTGGTCCGAAGATACGAGTACCTCGTGGACTTTTATCATCACGGATAATTACCGCTGCATTTTCATCAAAACGAATGTATGAACCATCTTTACGACGTGCACCAGATTTAGTACGTACGATGACAGCTTTAACAACTTCACCTTTTTTGACAACGCCTCCTGGTGTTGCTTGTTTGACAGTACAAACAATTACATCACCAATATTGGCAGTTTTACGGCCAGATCCGCCTAACACTTTAATAGTTAAGACTTCACGTGCGCCAGAGTTATCTGCAACTTTTAAGCGAGTTTCCTGTTGAATCATATCGCTGTGACCTCCCTTCGGATACCTTCCGAGCGAACTTTATTATATAATTACCGCTTCTTCAACGACTTCAACCAAACGGAAACGTTTAGTTGCTGATAGCGGACGAGTTTCCATGATACGCACAACATCTCCAGTTTTTGCCTGGTTGTTCTCGTCATGTGTTTTGAATTTCTTAGAGTATTTTACACGTTTACCGTATAGTTTATGAAACTTATAAGTTTCAACTAATACTGTAATTGTTTTATCCATTTTGTCTGATACGACACGGCCTGTATATACCTTACGATCATTACGTTCAGTCATTCGAGGCTAACCTCCTCTCAGATTTCTAGTTATTTACGCTAACTTCGCGTTGACGTACTACTGTTTTCATGCGAGCAATTGACTTTCTCACTTCACGAATACGAGCAGTGTTTTCCAGTTGACCAGTTGCAAGCTGGAAGCGCAAATTAAATAGTTCTTCTTTTAAAGATTTTACTTTTTGTTCAATTTCGGCAGTGGTTAGTTCTCTGATTTCATTAGCCTTCATTGCTTTCACCACCAATTTCTTCACGTTTTACGAATTTAGTTTTGATCGGCAGTTTGTGAGATGCTAGACGTAGCGCTTCACGAGCAACCTCTTCGGGAACTCCTGCGATTTCAAACATGATTTTTCCTGGTTTTACTACTGCTACCCAGCCTTCTGGAGCACCTTTACCGGAACCCATTCGAACTTCTAGGGGTTTTGCAGTGTATGGCTTATCAGGAAAGATTTTAATCCAAACTTTACCGCCACGTTTCATGTAACGAGTCATTGCAATACGGGCAGCCTCAATCTGACGACTAGTGATCCATGAAGCTTCTGTTGCCTGTAGGCCGTATTCACCAAAAGCTACTGTAGTACCACCTTTAGCTTGGCCTCTCATTTTACCACGATGTTGTCTACGATATTTTACGCGTTTAGGCATTAACATAATGCATTGCCCCCTTCCTTATTTGTTTGATTTAGTTGGAAGGACTTCCCCACGATAGATCCACACTTTAACACCTAGTTTACCGTAAGTAGTATCTGCTTCAGCTGTACCATAATCGATATCAGCACGCAATGTGTGTAGTGGTACTGTTCCTTCACTATAATGTTCCGCACGAGCGATATCTGCTCCACCAAGACGTCCGGAAACTTGTGTTTTGATTCCTTTTGCTCCTCCGCGCATTGCACGTTGAATTGATTGCTTTTGTGCACGACGGAATGAGATACGGTTTTCTAATTGACGAGCAATGTTTTCAGCAACTAGTGTTGCATCAAGATCAACTTTCTTAATTTCAACGATGTTGATGTGTACTCGTTTACCAGTCAAGCTGTTCAATGATTTACGTAGAGCTTCTACTTCAGAACCGCCTTTACCAATTACCATTCCTGGTTTCCCAGTGTGAATAGTGATGTTTACGCGATTAGCTGCGCGCTCGATGTCGATAGAAGAAACAGCAGCAATGCGCAAACGGTTTTCAAGATATTCTCTGATTTTAATATCTTCATGTAGTAAGTCTGCATAGTCTTTACCAGCATACCATTTTGACTCCCAGTCTTTAATGATGCCGACACGAAGACCCGTTGGATTTACTTTTTGACCCACTGACTATCCCTCCTTCTTTTCTGTTACAACCACTGTAATGTGGCTAGTGCGTTTGTTAATTTTACTTGCACGTCCTTGTGCACGTGGACGGAAACGTTTCAATGTAGCACCTTCATTTACAAATGCTTCGGAAATCACTAGATTGTCCGGGTCCATTTCGTAGTTGTGTTCTGCGTTTGCGATAGCAGACTTCAAAACCTTCTCTACGACTGGAGAAGCACCGCGTTGTGTGTGGCGTAGAATTGCAACTGCTTCGCCAACGTTTTTTCCTCGAATTAAATCAACGACTAATCGTACTTTACGAGGAGCAATACGAACCGATTTCGCCATGGCTTTAGCTTGCATACTTAGTGCCTCCTCTCATTAGCGTTTAGTTTTCTTATCATCGCCACCATGCCCTTTATACGTGCGAGTTGGCGCGAATTCACCTAGTTTATGACCGACCATGTCTTCTGTGATATAGACTGGTACGTGTTTACGTCCATCATATACAGCAACAGTGTGACCAATAAAAGTAGGGAATATTGTTGAACGACGTGACCAGGTTTTTACTACCTGTTTCTTGTCGTCTTCATTTAATTTCTCGATCTTTGACAATAGATGGTCATCTGCAAAAGGTCCTTTTTTCAAGCTACGACCCATGGATAAACCTCCTTCCGCAATTGAGAGACGGGTATATAATCCCGTCCACTACTTTCGATTATTTTTTACGTTTACGAACGATATATTTATCAGTCGGCTTATTACGTTTACGAGTTTTGTAACCAAGTGTAGGTTTGCCCCAAGGTGACATTGGTGATTTACGTCCGATTGGCGCACGTCCTTCACCACCACCGTGTGGGTGATCGTTAGGGTTCATTACAGAACCACGAACTGTAGGGCGTTTGTTTAACCAGCGTGAACGACCAGCTTTACCGATACGAATAAGCTCATGTTCTAAGTTTCCAACCTGACCAACAGTTGCGCGACAAGTTGTAAGAACTAGACGAACTTCACCTGATGCTAAACGAACAAGTGTGTACTTTTCTTCACGACCAAGAATTTGTGCTTCCGCACCAGCAGAACGAGCTAATTGACCACCGCGTCCTGGCTTTAATTCAACGTTATGAATAATTGTACCAACTGGAATGTTAGCAAGTGGAAGTGCGTTACCTACTTTGATATCCGCATCTACACCAGATTCGATTTTTTGTCCTACTTTTAGTCCTTTCGGAGCCAAAATGTAGCGTTTTTCACCATCAGCGTAATTGATTAGTGCAATGTTAGCTGAACGGTTTGGATCATACTCAATAGTAGCAACGCGTCCTGGTATACCATCTTTATCACGTTTAAAGTCGATAATACGGTATTGACGCTTATGACCGCCACCTTGATGACGAACAGTTAGTTTCCCTTGGTTGTTACGACCACCACGTTTGTACAACGGGCTTAAAAGGGATTTCTCTGGAGTGTCTGTAGTGATTTCCGCGAAATCGGACACTGACATATTACGTCTTCCGTTAGACGTTGGTTTGAATTTTTTAATCGCCATCTTGTTTTCCCTCCTTCACGAGATTTTCTAGTTAACCTTCGAAGATTTCCAGATCTTTACTGTCTTCTGAAAGTTGAACGATAGCTTTTTTGCGGTTTGGACGGTAACCACCGTATCTTCCCATCCGCTTAAATTTACCTTTAAGGTTCATTGTGTTTACTTTATCTACTTTAACGCCAAATACAAGTTCAATAGCATCTTTGATCTCTGTTTTATTGGCTTTAGTACTTACTTCAAACGTATATTTCTTTTGTTCCATTAAGTCAGCAGAATTCTCTGTAATGACAGGGCGCTTTATAATATCACGTGGATCTTTCATTATGCAAGCACCTCCCCTGCTTTTTCAGCTGCATCCTTCGTTAGGATCAGCTTGTCATGCGTAAGCAAATCTAGAACATTTACTTCTTCAACAGTTAGAACTTTAACAGATTGAAGGTTGTTTGCGGAACGGATAACCGTTTCGTCTTTCTCAGCAGTTACGATCAATGCTTTTGTATCCACATTAAGTGCTTTAAGCATGCTCACTACTTCTTTTGTTTTTGGAGCATCCATCGCTAGACTTTCCAATACTACTAGATTTTCTTCTTGTACTTTAGAAGAAAGTGCAGATCTTAGTGCTAGACGACGTACCTTTTTAGGTAGTTTGTAGCTGTAGCTGCGTGGTGTTGGACCAAACACTACACCTCCGCCTACCCATTGTGGAGAGCGAATAGAACCTTGACGCGCACGGCCAGTTCCTTTTTGACGCCATGGTTTACGACCACCACCGCGTACGTCAGAACGACCTTTAACTGCATGAGTTCCTTGACGCATAGATGCACGTTGCATTACTACTGCTTCATGTAAAACATGTGTATTTGGTTCAATTCCAAATACAGAATCATTTAATTCCAGATCACCAGCTTGTGAACCGTCTTGTTTTAATAGTGCTACTTTAGGCATGACATATCCTCCCTTCGTGTGTGTGATTAGTTAGCCTTTACTGCACTCGTAATTTTTACGAATGATTTTTTTGCACCTGGTACATTACCTTTGATCAATAGCAAGTTGCGTTCAGCATCTACACTAACAACCTCAAGGTTTTGAATTGTTACTTGTGTTCCACCCATTTGACCTGGTAGTGGACGTCCTTTGAAGACACGCATTGGGTCAACCGCACCTAGTGAACCAGGGCTTCTGTGGTAATGAGAACCATGGGACATTGGACCACGTTGTTGATTGTGGCGTTTAATAGAACCTTGGAATCCTTTACCTTTGGTTGTGCCTGTTACGTCGATCTTGTCTCCTGCTTGAAAAACTTCAACGCTGATTTCTTGACCAACTTCATGTTCGTCAAGCTTCGCGTCACGGATTTCACGAACGTAGCGCTTAGGGGCTGTGTTTGCTTTGTCAGCATGGCCTTTTTCCGCCTTGTTAGTACGTGATCCTTTTTCATCAGCAAAACCGATTTGCAGTGCTTCATAGCCATCATTTTCTAATGTTCTTTTTTGTAGAACTACGTTTGGCTCAGCTTGAATTACAGTCACAGGTACTAATTCACCAGTTTCAGAAAATAGCTGAGTCATGCCGATTTTACGACCTAAGATTCCTTTCGTCATCCGTTACACCTCCTATAGTAAAACATTTATTTATAATTTAATTTCAATGTCAACACCTGATGGTAAGTCAAGACGCATTAGTGAATCAACTGTTTGTGGTGTTGGGTTAACAATATCGATAAGACGTTTATGTGTACGCATTTCGAATTGCTCACGTGAATCCTTATACTTGTGCACCGCACGTAGTACTGTGTAAACCGATCTTTCTGTAGGTAATGGAATCGGACCAGACACACTAGCACCTGAACGTTTCGCAGTATCTACGATTTTCTCAGCTGATTGATCTAAAATACGGTGATCATAAGCTTTCAAACGAATTCTAATCTTCTCTTTTGCCATTATTTTCCCTCCTTCTCGCCCATATTATTATAGACATTCTCCACGAAAATATCTCGACAACCCGCCATGGCAAAGGGGCCGGGTGTGCCAACAACCTTCCGCTTCATCGCCTTTGATGACCAACATTCTTATTATATAGAATTTATACGGTCATTGCAACCCTTTTTGTAAAAAACATTCATTGGGTCGCACATCTATGTATTATACTAACTATCGCTACTAAATGCAAGGGTGTGTGGAAATCTCTTTAATAAATTTCTTATGTGGTATACCTTATCTTTTTAAGGGGGAAGAGAAACTAACAACTGGTACCTTTAGTTAGTTATGGATGGGCCTATTACAATGAGGTTTGTGGTATTTTACTAAGTACATCTATATACATTGGATCGCCTTATGGTTATTTAAAAATAAGTGCTTGGTTGTTTAATAGGTATTGTACCATTTCCTACGAAGATTGAATTCTTGTTTATAACCAAAAAAGGACCGCGCATAGTGCGCAGTCCTTTTGAAAAGGTATTATTTGTTGATAGAAGAAACAACACCAGATCCAACAGTACGTCCACCCTCACGGATAGAGAAACGAGTACCGTCTTCGATAGCGATTGGCGAGATCAATTCTACAGACATTTCGATGTTATCGCCAGGCATTACCATTTCAACGCCTTCTGGAAGTGTAACAACGCCAGTTACGTCAGTTGTACGGAAGTAGAACTGTGGGCGGTAGTTACCGAAGAATGGAGTATGACGTCCACCTTCTTCTTTTGACAATACATAAACTTCAGCTTTGAAGTTAGTGTGTGGAGTAATTGAACCAGGCTTAGCAAGCACTTGTCCACGGTTGATGTCTTCACGTGCTACACCACGAAGAAGTGCACCAATGTTATCTCCAGCTTCTGCATAGTCAAGAAGCTTACGGAACATTTCAACACCAGTTACAGTTGTTTTAGAAGCTTCTTCATTGATACCAATGATTTCAACTTCGTCCCCAACTTTAACTTCTCCACGTTCAACACGGCCTGTTGCTACAGTACCACGACCAGTGATTGAGAATACATCCTCAACTGGCATCATGAATGGTTTGTCTTTGTCGCGATCTGGAGTAGGGATGTACTCGTCAACTGCGTCCATAAGTTCAATGATTTTTGCTTCGTAGTCTGCATCTCCTTCGATTGCTTTAAGAGCAGAACCTTTGATTACTGGTACGTCATCACCAGGGAAGTCGTATTCAGTTAATAGGTCACGTACTTCCATTTCAACTAGCTCAAGAAGTTCTTCATCGTCAACCATATCAGTTTTGTTAAGGAATACAACGATTGAAGGTACACCTACGTTACGAGATAGTAGGATGTGCTCACGAGTTTGTGGCATTGGACCATCTGCAGCAGATACTACAAGGATAGCTCCGTCCATTTGTGCAGCACCAGTGATCATGTTTTTAACATAGTCAGCGTGACCTGGGCAGTCAACGTGTGCATAGTGACGAGTATCTGTTTCGTACTCTACGTGAGAAGTCGCGATTGTGATTCCACGTTCTTTTTCTTCTGGTGCGTTATCAATTTGGTCATATGCCATTTGAGTACCTTTACCAGATTTCTTGTGCATTACGATTGTAATAGCAGCAGTTAAAGTAGTTTTACCATGGTCAACGTGTCCGATAGTACCAACGTTTACGTGACTTTTTGAGCGATCAAACTTTTCTTTACCCATTTATAGTTCCTCCTTTAAATAAATAAAAGTATTTGTAAGATTTTATGTGTGGCTAAGAAACAATACTAGATTATTTCTTAGCCTTCACTAAAGTTATACTTTAGTTGCAGAAAAAAATCAATTATTCACCTGCATTTTTCTTGATAATTTCTTCAGAAATGCTTTTCGGCACTTCTTCGTAATGATCAAAATGCATTGTGAAGACTCCGCGTCCTTGCGTGTTAGAACGTAATGCAGTTGCATAACCGAACATTTCAGATAAAGGAACAAATCCTCTTACTACCTGTGCAGTTCCGCGTGCTTCCATACCTTCCACACGACCACGACGACTTGTTACGTCACCCATGATATCACCAAGGTACTCCTCAGGGATAACAATTTCTACTTTCGCGATTGGCTCAAGTAAAACTGGGTTACATTTGTTTTTCGCTGCTTTCAGTGCCATTGATCCAGCAATTTTAAATGCCATCTCGTTGGAATCCACATCATGGTAGCTTCCATCATATAGAGTAGCTTTAACATCGATTAGTGGATATCCAGCTAGGACACCATTTTCCATTGATTCTTCAATACCTGCTTCAACAGAACCGATGTATTCACGTGGTACGACACCACCAACAACTTTGTTTACAAATTCATAGCCGGCACCTTCTTCGTTTGGCTCAAATTTAACCCAAACGTGTCCGTATTGCCCACGTCCACCTGACTGACGTACGAATTTACCTTCGACTTCAGCTGCTGAACGGAATGTTTCACGGTATGCAACTTGTGGCGCACCAACATTAGCTTCAACTTTAAATTCACGCTTCAGGCGGTCAACAATGACATCAAGGTGAAGTTCACCCATACCAGAGATGATCGTTTGTCCTGTTTCAACGTTTGTTTCTGTTCTGAAGGTAGGATCCTCTTCAGCAAGTTTACCTAGAGCGATACCCATTTTATCCTGATCGGCTTTTGTTTTAGGTTCGATTGCAACCCCAATAACCGGTTCAGGGAAGTCCATGGATTCTAGAATAACTAGATCCTTTTCATCACAAAGAGTGTCCCCTGTAGTTGTATCTTTAAGACCAACTGCTGCAGCAATTTCACCGGAATAAACTTTTGAGATTTCTTCACGGGAGTTAGCGTGCATCTGTAGGATACGACCAACGCGTTCACGTTTGTCTTTAACAGAGTTTTTTACATAAGAACCAGAATCTAAAGTTCCAGAGTATACGCGGAAGAATGTTAGCTTTCCTACGAATGGGTCTGTCATTACTTTAAACGCTAGCGCTGAGAATGGTGCTTTATCATCTGATGGACGTGTAACTTTCTCTTCTGTTCCAGGAACAATCCCTTCGATAGCAGCAACATCAGTTGGTGCTGGAAGATACTTGATAACACCATCAAGCATTAATTGAACACCTTTATTCTTAAATGCTGAACCACAGTATACCGGGTAGAATTCTACATCCAGTGTTGCCTGACGAATTGCATTATTCAATTCTTCGTTGGAGATTTCTTCTCCTTCTAGGAATTTCATCATTAACTCTTCATCAAGTTCAGATACAGCTTCGATTAAGCTAGCGCGTAGCTCTTCTGCTTTTTCCTTGTACTCTGCAGGAATCTCGCGAGACTCTGCTTTTGTACCAAGGTCATCAAGATAGAAGTGAGCTTCCATATTTACAAGGTCAATAATACCTTCGAATTCGTCTTCAGCACCAATTGGTAGCTGTACAGGATGCGCGTTTGCACCAAGACGTTCTTTCAAAGTACCTGTAGAGTAAAGGAAGTCTGCACCAATTTTGTCCATTTTGTTAATGAAAACAATTCTTGGTACACCATACGTAGTAGCCTGACGCCAAACTGTTTCTGTTTGAGGTTCAACACCTGATTGAGCATCAAGAACCGTAACGGCACCATCAAGTACGCGTAGTGAACGTTCAACTTCAACAGTGAAGTCTACGTGTCCTGGTGTATCAATGATGTTGATACGGTGGTCTTTCCATGCAGCAGTTGTTGCAGCGGAAGTAATTGTAATACCACGCTCTTGCTCCTGCTCCATCCAGTCCATTTGAGAAGCACCTTCATGTGTTTCACCAATTTTATGAATACGTCCTGTGTAGAAAAGAATACGCTCTGTAGTAGTGGTTTTACCTGCATCAATGTGTGCCATAATTCCAATATTACGCGTCTTTTCCAAGGAGAACTCTCTAGCCATGTATTCTTCTCCTTCCTATTAAAAGCTATATTTTGAATTAACTTACCAGCGGTAGTGAGCGAATGCTTTGTTCGCTTCCGCCATTTTGTGCATTTCTTCGCGACGTTTAACTGCAGCTCCTGTATTGTTAGAAGCATCCAGAATTTCGTTAGCAAGACGTTCTTCCATTGTCTTTTCTCCGCGTAGACGAGAATAGTTTACGATATAACGTAGTCCTAGAGCCTGACGGCGTTCTGGGCGAACCTCCATTGGCACTTGGTAGTTTGAACCACCAACACGGCGTGCGCGTACTTCAAGTACAGGCATTACGTTTTTCATAGCTTGTTCAAAAACTTCCATAGCGTTTTGTCCGCTTTTTTCATTTACAAGTTCAAATGCATTATAAAGAATTTTTTGTGCAATCCCCCGTTTACCGTCAATCATGATCTGGTTGATTAAACGAGTGACAAGTTTTGAATTATAAAGTGGATCTGGCAAGACATCGCGTTTAGGTACTGGTCCTTTACGTGGCATATGTCCTCCTCCTTTCCTAATTATGATGATGCGAGACTAGTGTCTCGCTTATTTTTTAGGTCTTTTCGTACCGTATTTAGAACGGCCTTGTGCACGACCTTCAACTCCTGCTGTATCAAGTGCTCCACGAACAATGTGGTAACGAACACCAGGTAAGTCTTTTACACGTCCACCGCGAAGCAATACAACACTGTGCTCCTGTAGATTGTGACCAATCCCTGGGATATATGCAGTTACCTCCATGTTGTTAGAAAGACGAACACGCGCATATTTACGAAGTGCAGAGTTCGGTTTCTTTGGAGTTAGTGTACCCACACGTGTACAAACACCACGTTTTTGTGGAGAGTTTTGGTCTGTTAGTTTCTTTTTGAAGCTATTGTAGCCTTTGTTAAGTGCTGGAGAATCAGACTTTTTAGGCTTGCTCACACGCCCTTTACGGACAAGTTGATTAATAGTTGGCATTTTGTTTTCCTCCCTTCCGGAATAAATAATAGTCTAAAATAAACTGGCACAACCTAGAGTATAAAAGGTTGTTTGTAATACCACACAGCCAGGTGGTTCATCTTTTGGCAAAAAACAAAGCTTCAACGATTTAGTTTCGTTAAAACTATTATCTTCTGATTGCTACTGTTGAGGCACCCACTTCAATACCGCAAGCTGCACCTAGCTTTTCCATTGAATCTACTCGCTGACAAGGTATACCAAGTTCTTCAGCCAAACCTGCTACCTTTTGCGTTATTTGCCTATCAGCATCATCTGCAATAACCACTTCGCTTATTTCGCCATTTTTCATAGCTTTTAGCGTTTGTTTAGTACCGATGATTATTCGTGATTTAACCTGTGCTACTTTTTCATAAGACATTTCATATCCTCCAAAGCAACAAGTGTAATCAGAAGCACCTTGAATATTCTACCATTCACATTTTTTAATGTCAACATGATTTAAAATATTTTTTGATGCTTCTAATTGTTATCCCTTGTTTTTAACCTAAAGATCAGAGGAGCCAGTTTGCTACCAATCCGTAACAGATATCTCTATTTTCCTGACTCCCTACTTTAGGTGTTGGTAAGCTATCCCCACTATTGTATGGTTTCTGTTTCTTCTGTTTCCTCGGTTGTATCTGCTAAGTCATCCAGAGAAGCTTTCACTTTTCGGTATTTCTGCATTCCAGTACCAGCTGGAACAAGTTTACCGATGATAACATTCTCTTTCAAACCAAGTAATTCATCACGTTTTCCTTTGATCGCTGCATCTGTAAGAACCCTTGTTGTTTCTTGGAACGATGCGGCTGATAAGAAGGAATCTGTTTCAAGGGAAGCTTTTGTAATACCAAGCAGAACTGGTTTCCCTGTCGCTGGTTGCGCACCCTCGTTTAGTACCGTATGGTTGGCATCACGGAATTGGTGTAACTCAAGCAAGGATCCTGGAAGAACATTTGTGTCTCCTGAATCAATTACTCTTATCTTACGAAGCATTTGGCGAACCATTACTTCTACGTGTTTGTCACCAATTTCCACACCTTGCATACGGTAAACGCGTTGAACTTCGCGTAACAAGTAATCCTGAACGCCTTCCACACCCTGTACACGTAATAGATCTTTTGGATCAACAGAACCTTCTGTAAGTTCCTGACCAGCAATAACGGTGTCTCCAACGCTGACCTTCATACGGGCATTGTAAGGAACTGCGTAAGCACGTTGCTCTACGTCGCTTTGAACAATGATTTCCTGTTTATCTTTTACTTCTTTTACTTCCTGAACAGTACCATACACTTCACTAATTACAGCTTGACCTTTCGGGTTACGCGCTTCAAATAACTCTTGGATACGCGGTAAACCTTGGGTAATATCGTCTCCAGCAACCCCACCTGTATGGAAGGTACGCATTGTTAGCTGTGTACCTGGCTCTCCGATGGATTGTGCTGCGATAATTCCTACTGCTTCGCCAACTTCAACATCGGCTCCTGTAGCAAGGTTACGGCCATAACACTTCTGACAAACACCATGTTTCGTGTTACAAGTAAACGCCGTACGAATGGTAACTTCTTCAATGCCTGCTTCCACAATTTGCTTCGCTTGGTCCTCTGAAATCAACTCATCATGCTCTACGATGATATCACTGGTTTCAGGGTGCTTCACAGGGTGGAACGCAGTACGACCAATTAGACGGTCGATAAGTGGTTCAATTAATTCGGTTCCGTCAGTTAGAGCTGAAACAGTTAAGCCTCTATCTGTACCACAGTCATCTTCACGGACAATAACATCCTGCGCAACATCAACGAGACGACGGGTTAGGTAACCAGAGTCCGCTGTCTTCAAGGCAGTATCGGCAAGTCCTTTACGCGCACCGTGAGTGGAGATAAAGTACTCTAGTACTGTAAGTCCTTCTCGGAAACTTGACTTGATCGGTAACTCAATGATCTTACCAGCCGGGTTGGCCATTAGACCACGCATACCAGCAAGCTGTGTGAAGTTGGAGGCATTACCCCTCGCCCCTGAATCACTCATCATGAAGATTGGGTTACGTTCACTAAGTGACTTCATAAGTTTTTCTTGGATATTATCCTTCGCTTGTGACCAAACAGCGATAACTCTGTCATAACGCTCTTCATCTGTAATCAGACCACGACGGAATTGTTTTAAGACATTATCTACTTTCTTCTGTGCTTCTACAAGGATTGTTTCTTTTTCTGGTAGTACCACGATATCAGAGATACCAACAGTCATACCCGCCTTCGTAGAATAGCTGAATCCGAGATCCTTCATTCTATCAAGCATTTTAGACGTTTCACTAATCTTAAATTTCTTAAAGACTTCGGCGATGATATCACCAAGGAAACCTTTCTTGAACGGCTTGATAATCTCTCGAGATTTTATCTCTTCCTTAATGTTTGTGCCGTTAGCAACAAAGTATTTCTCCGGAGTTTCGATCTCCAGGTTACTTTGTGTCGGCTCATTAATATACGGGAAGGACTCAGGAAGAATGTTATTGAAAATAAGCTTCCCAACCGTTGTAATTAGCAACTGATTGTGTTGCTCTTCTGTGAATGTTTTATTATTTAGACTTGAAGCCTGAACAGCTATCCGTGTATGAAGATGTACATAACCGTTTTGGTATGATAGTACTGCTTCATTAAGATCTTTAAAGACAGTACCTTCCCCAATTGCACCCTCACGTTCTAGAGTTAAGTAGTAGTTTCCTAATACCATATCCTGAGAAGGTGTAACAACTGGTTTTCCATCTTTCGGATTTAAGATGTTCTGTGCTGCAAGCATCAAGATACGTGCTTCAGCTTGAGCCTCTGCAGATAGTGGTACATGGACTGCCATTTGGTCTCCATCAAAGTCAGCGTTATATGCTGTACATACAAGTGGATGTAACCTAATTGCCCGGCCTTCTACCAATGTTGGCTCAAATGCCTGAATTCCCAATCTGTGAAGCGTTGGTGCACGGTTAAGTAATACAGGATGCTCCTTAATCACTTCTTCCAATACGTCCCAAACCTCTGGGTGTACACGTTCAATTTTCCGCTTAGCAGATTTGATGTTGTGCGCAATACCTTTTGAAACGAGCTCTTTCATGATAAATGGTTTGAATAATTCTAGCGCCATTTCCTTCGGCAGACCACATTGATACATTTTCAGATGTGGACCAACGACGATAACGGAACGACCAGAGTAGTCAACACGTTTACCTAGCAAGTTTTGACGGAAACGACCCTGTTTCCCTTTAAGCATATGTGAAAGGGATTTAAGTGGTCTATTACCAGGACCAGTCACTGGACGACCACGACGGCCATTATCAATTAATGCATCTACCGCTTCTTGTAGCATCCGCTTCTCGTTTTGTACGATAATGCTTGGTGCTCCAAGATCCAACAGTCGTTTAAGACGGTTGTTACGGTTAATTACTCGACGATACAAGTCATTTAAATCAGAAGTGGCGAAACGCCCACCATCCAGTTGTACCATTGGACGGATTTCTGGTGGAATAACAGGTAATACGTCCAATACCATCCAAGAAGTATCATTACCGGAATTACGGAATGATTCAAGTACCTCTAGACGTTTAATCGCACGTGTTCTCCGTTGTCCTTGAGCTGTCTTCAATTCTTCTTTCATTGCATCGACTTCTTTTTCTAGGTCAATGTCTTGAAGAAGCTTACGGATCGCTTCTGCACCCATTTGAGCTTTAAACGTTTTTCCGTACTTGTCATAATAAGCGCGGTATTCTTTCTCTGACAAAAGCTGCTTCTTCTCTAATGGTGTGTTACCTGTCTCTGTAACAATATATGCAGCGAAATAAATAACTTCTTCCAATGCTCGTGGTGACATATCTAGCACAAGACCCATTCTGCTTGGGATTCCTTTGAAATACCAGATATGGGAAACAGGTGCTGCTAATTCAATATGTCCCATACGCTCACGACGTACTTTTGCTTTTGTTACTTCCACACCACATCGGTCACAAACAACGCCTTTATAACGAACTCGTTTGTATTTTCCACAATGACATTCCCAGTCTTTTTGCGGTCCAAAAATACGTTCACAAAACAGGCCGTCTTTTTCTGGCTTTAGTGTCCGATAGTTAATTGTTTCAGGTTTTTTTACCTCACCGTATGACCATGAACGGATCTTTTCTGGTGAAGCCAACCCTATTTTCATATACTCAAAATTATTTACATCTAGCAAGGGGCCTACCTCCCTTTTAGTGTCCAAAAATTTACCACAAGCTTATTTATGCGTTATATACAATAAAAGTGGGGGAGGTTCCTAACCCTATAGGAACCTGCCATCCAACTTTTAGTTACCTTCTACTTCTAAATTTAGCTTACTTGCCTGTTGTGTTTCCTCTTCTTCCAATTCGCGCATATCAATTTCCTCTTCATCGCTGGAAAGCATTTTAACATCCATTCCTAGACTTTGAAGTTCTTTGATTAATACTTTGAAAGATTCTGGAACGCCTGGTTCAGGGACGTTGTCACCTTTAACAATGGACTCATAAGTTTTCACACGACCGACAATATCATCTGATTTAACAGTTAATATTTCCTGTAGTGTATATGCAGCACCATATGCTTCAAGTGCCCAAACCTCCATCTCACCGAAACGCTGTCCACCGAACTGTGCTTTACCACCTAGTGGTTGCTGCGTTACAAGTGAATAAGGACCTGTTGAACGGGCGTGTAATTTATCATCAACCATGTGAGCAAGTTTGATCATGTACATGACACCAACAGACACACGGTTATCAAATGGCTCACCGCTTCTACCATCATAAAGAACGGTTTTCGCGTCACGAGGCATTCCCGCTTCTTCAAGTGTTTCCCATACATCTTCTTCTGTAGCGCCATCAAATACTGGTGATGCAACATGTAGTCCAAGCTGTCTTGCAGCCATTCCTAGATGTAATTCAAACACCTGTCCGATATTCATACGTGATGGTACCCCTAATGGGTTAAGCATGATATCAATTGGTGTGCCATCCGGCATGAACGGCATATCTTCTTCAGGTAAAATTTTAGAAATTACACCTTTGTTACCATGACGTCCTGCCATTTTATCGCCCTCATGAATTTTACGTTTTTGGACGATATATGCACGAACAAGTTGATTTACACCTGGTGGCAGTTCGTCTCCATCTTCACGGTTGAAGATTTTAACATCATGAACAATTCCACCAGCACCATGTGGTACACGTAAGGATGTATCTCTAACTTCACGAGCTTTTTCACCGAAGATAGCATGTAGCAAACGCTCTTCAGCGGATAGTTCTGTAACTCCTTTTGGCGTTACTTTCCCTACAAGAATGTCACCGTCTGTTACCTCAGCACCAATACGGATAATTCCATGCTCATTAAGGTTTTTCAATGCATCTTCCCCAACGTTCGGGATATCTCTTGTAATTTCTTCTGGTCCAAGCTTTGTATCACGTGCTTCAGACTCATATTCTTCGATGTGAATAGAAGTATAAACATCGTCTTTTACAAGTCTCTCACTCATGATGATAGCATCCTCATAGTTATAACCTTCCCAGGTCATAAATCCTACAAGAACATTACGCCCTAGCGCCAGTTCTCCATTTTCCATGGATGGACCATCAGCTAAGATTTCACCTTTTGTTACTCGGTCGCCTCCACTTACGATCGGGCGTTGGTTGTAACAAGTTCCTTGGTTGGAACGAATGTACTTCTGTAGCTTGTAACGATCTACGTCACCTTCTACTTCTTTACCATCCACTTCAGAAATACGACGTACGTAGATTTCTTTCGCTTCTACGCGTTCCACGATTCCTTCATGGCGACAAATAATAGCGGCACCAGAGTCTTTACCATCTACATATTCCATACCAGTACCAACAATCGGTGCTTCCGGGTTCATCAAAGGAACAGCCTGACGTTGCATGTTCGCGCCCATTAGTGCACGGTTGGAGTCATCATTCTCCAAGAAAGGAATACATGCTGTCGCAGCCGATACAACCTGTTTCGGAGATACGTCCATGTAATCAATTTGATCACGTGGAACAATGGTGTTCTCCCCGCGGAAACGAGCAATTACTTCTTCGTCAACAAAGTTACCTTCATCGCCTAATTTCGCATTTGCCTGTGCAACAACGTAATTATCTTCTTCATCTGCTGTCAGATAATCAATCTGCGCTGTAACCTTACCTGTTTCTGGATCTACCCGACGATAAGGTGTTTCGATAAAGCCGAACTTGTTCACTTTTGCATAACTGGACAGAGAGTTAATCAAACCGATGTTTGGACCCTCTGGTGTTTCAATCGGACACATACGACCATAGTGGGAATAGTGAACGTCACGTACTTCAAATCCAGCACGCTCACGTGTCAATCCACCTGGTCCAAGTGCAGATAGACGACGTTTATGCGTCAACTCTGCTAGCGGATTCGTCTGGTCCATAAACTGGGATAACTGTGAGCTACCAAAGAATTCTTTAATAGACGCAATAACCGGACGAATATTGATTAATTGTTGTGGTGTAATGCTAGAAGTATCCTGAATGGACATTCTCTCACGCACGACACGCTCCATACGTGACAAACCAATACGGAATTGGTTTTGCAACAATTCACCAACTGAACGCAAACGACGATTACCTAGATGGTCAATATCATCTGTGTCCCCCACTCGGTGTAATAGGTTAAAGAAGTAACTGATTGATGAAAGGATATCAGCAGGTGTAATGTTCTTCACGCTAGTATCCACATCAGCATTTCCGATTACGTTAAGCACTCTTTCACCACTAGGGTCTGTTGGATCTACGATTTTAATGGATTGTAACGTAATATCTTCTTCAAGAACGCCATCTTTTGGCTCGCTTGTAATTTCGCCAAGCTTCTCTTCCGCTTTATCAAGATAAGGGATTAGTTTATTTAATAGTTTACGTTCTAGCTTGTCGCCTTTCTCTGCAAGAACTTCACCAGTTTCCTGATCCACTACCGTTTCAGCCAACACTTGGTTGAATAGGCGGTTTTTTATGTGTAATTTTTTATTCATTTTATAGCGCCCAACATGAGCTAAATCATATCTCTTAGGATCAAAGAAACGTGATACTAATAGACTTTTAGCATTTTCAACTGTCGGTGGCTCACCAGGACGAAGACGCTCATAAATTTCCAGTAGCGCTTTTTCCGTGGTTTCTGTATTATCTTTTTCAAGAGTGTTTTTAAGGTACTCATTATCACCAAGAAGATCAATGATTTCCTGATCTGTACCAAAACCAAGGGCACGAAGAAGCACCGTGATCGGCAACTTACGTGTACGGTCGATACGAACATAGGCAACGTCCTTGGCATCTGTTTCAAACTCTAGCCAAGCTCCCCTATTGGGAATAACCGTAGCAGCTACACCCCTTTTACCGTTTTTGTCTATCTTTTCATTATAGTAGACACTTGGTGAACGTACGAGCTGGGAAACAATTACTCGTTCCGCACCATTAATTACGAAAGTACCTGTATCTGTCATTAATGGGAAATCACCCATAAATACTTCCTGCTCTTTTACTTCACCGGTCTCATTATTAATCAAACGGACCTTCACGCGAAGCGGAGCATTGTACGTAACGTCTCTTTCTTTTGATTCATCTACAGGATATTTTGGCTCACTGAGACTGTAATCCACAAACTCTAGTGATAAATTACCTGTAAAATCTTCAATAGGAGAGATGTCTCTAAACATTTCCCGCAAACCTTCTTCTAAGAACCACTCATAAGAAGCGGTTTGAATCTCGATTAGGTTTGGCAACTCTAATACCTCACTAATGCGCGCATAGCTCCTGCGTTGGCGGTGCCGTCCATACTGAACTAGTTGACCTGTCAACTGCTTCACCCCTTAAATCATGCATTCTTTATAGATTTCTCTACTCGGAATGGGTTATTATATTTAGGAAAACATACTAAAATAGCCTGCTTTCCGGTTCTAGCAAACAAACATAAAATGCCCAGTAAACATACTGAACAACTTGTAATTCGGAGTGATTACAAGTAGAATAATACGTAAAAAATGCTAGAGAAACGCAAAATAAAAATAGAAAAAAGGCTTTTTATTAAAAAAACCGTCTCTTATTTTACCCGATTTTACAAGTGTCCCCGAAGACTTATAAAATATACGTTTCAATTTTTATGAAAATACTTCTTGACAGAAGAACCCCCATGTTAGCATTTTCCTATCTTAACATAACAAAATAGAGCGGTCAAACATTAATAGCCCGCAATATAAAATAGCCTTTATCTTTCGCCATCGTTTCTACTTCTCCAAACAATGTTTCCAACTTTTTGATGGCTGATGGGGCACCTTGCTTTTTCTGAATCACAATCCAGAGCTCCCCGCCCTCAGCTAAAGCGGCACGGGCTTCTTCAAACAATTGGTGGACCACTTTTTTTCCAGCTCTTATTGGAGGGTTTGTTAATATCGCAGCAAAGTCTCTCTTGGTTACTTTTGCAAAGAGATCACTTTGGAACACTGTTGTATTGGATACATGGTTTAATTGTGCGTTTTTTTTGGCAAGCTCCACTGCTCGTTCATTCACATCTGCCATGAATACATGGCGTTCAGCGAATTCGTCTGCCAGCGTAATGCCGATCGGGCCATAACCACACCCCATATCCAGCATATCTCCGTCTACTTTCGGCTCCGTGAATTGCTCAATAAGCAATCTGGATCCAAAATCAACATCATTTTTTGAAAATACCCCGACATCGCTAGTAAAGGTGTAGGATGTCCCGCGTAATGTATAACTCCATGTCTTTGGTGAACGTTTAGAATGAGGTTGTTGTGAGAAGTAATGCTCAGACATTTGGCACCTACTTTTTAATAGTTTTGCGAAGATACGAATAGCTGGATTGCTATCGATAAGGGTTTATACATAGAGAGCCCGTCGCATGAAATACGACGAGCTCCCATTATGGAAATTACTTAACTGCTACAGAAGCGCCTGCTTCTTCTAGCTTGCCTTTAACTTCTTCAGCTTCATCTTTAGATACAGCTTCTTTGATAGCTTTTGGTGCGTTATCAACTAGATCTTTTGCGTCTTTAAGACCAAGACCAGTGATTTCACGTACTGCTTTAACAACTTTGATTTTAGATGCTCCAGCACTTTCAAGTACTACATCAAATTCTGTTTGCTCTTCAGCAGCTTCTCCAGCTCCTGCTCCACCTGCTACTGCTACTGGCGCTGCAGCTGTTACACCAAATTCTTCTTCAATTGCTTTAACTAGGTCATTAAGATCTAGAACTGACATTTCTTTAATCGCATCAATGATTTGTTCTTTAGTCATGATAAAATTGCCTCCTATTTTAAATGTAATTTTTTTATCCTGCTAGGCACAGATTATGCGCCTTGTTCTTCTTTTTGCTCCGCGATAGCTTTTGTAGCGTATGCGAAGTTTCGTACTGGTGCTGTAAGCACGCTAAGCAGCATAGAAACCATGCCTTCGTAATTCGGAAGATCTGCAAGCTCTTTGATTTGATCAAGGGTTGCAACTTTCCCTTCAATTACTCCACCTTTAATTTCCAACGCTTCGTGTTTTTTAGCGAAATCGTTAAGAATTCTTGCTGGCGCTACTACATCATCGTTACTGAAAGCTAAAGCAGTTGGTCCAACCAACACATCGCTTAGATCATTTAACTCAGCAGCTTCAACAGCACGGCGAGCCATTGAGTTTTTGTATACTTTGAAATCAATTCCAGCTTCACGTAGTTGTTTACGTAATTCTGTAACTTCCGCAACATCAAGACCGCGGTAGTCTACAACTACAGAAGTTTGGCTTGCACGGAATTTTTCAGTGATTTCATCTACAACTTGTTTCTTTTGCTCAATAATACCGGACATTCTTCCACCTCCTGTTTGACAATTGATCATACCGTAAAAAGGAAACCGAATCTGCACAGAGCCAATAAGAACAGGCCAACTGGTATTAACCAGAGAAGCGCAACTTCTTATTGTTCTTGTTTTATAAACAAAAGAAGCTCCCGCGCAGACACGGGAGCTTACTATAACATACGATAATCATAAGGATTCATCGATCTGTTTTATAAACACCTCGGCAGGATATTAAGCGGATGGATCCGCCCCTACTGTCTACGGTACAACGTATTCTTTTATTCAACGCCTCTTAGTATACCTCAGGTTTCCCCGAGAGTCAACCACTAATTAACGACGAGTGTAAGTTGTTACATCTACTTTAACTCCAGGACCCATTGTAGAAGCTATAGAAGCATTCTTCATATAAGTTCCTTTAGCAGCCTGTGGTTTAACTTTTACAAGCTGTTCTGTAAGAGCCACGAAGTTTTCGATTAATTTATCGTTGTCAAAAGAGATTTTTCCGATTGGAACGTGGATGTTAGATTGTTTATCAACGCGGTATTCTACTTTACCTGCTTTGATATCCTTCACTGCTTTTTCAACTTCAAACGTTACAGTTCCAGTTTTCGGGTTTGGCATTAAGCCTTTTGGTCCCAATACGCGACCAAGTTTACCAACTTCAGCCATCATGTCTGGAGTAGCAACGATTACGTCAAACTCGAACCAACCTTGGTTGATTTTATTGATGTAATCAGATTCTCCAACATAGTCAGCTCCAGCTGCTTCTGCCTCTTTTGCTTTTTCGCCTTTTGCGAAAACTAATACACGTTGTGTTTTACCAGTACCATGTGGAAGTACCATTGCTCCACGGATTTGCTGGTCTGCTTTCTTAGGGTCTACTCCCAAACGGAAAGCGGCTTCTACTGTTTCGTCAAAGTTAGCTTTAGCTACCTCTTTCACAAGAGAAACTGCTTCTGCTACTTCGTATGATTTTGAACGATCAACAAGCTTTGCAGCTTCTTGATGCTTTTTACCTTTTTTAGCCATTTTATTTCCTCCTCTATTGTGGTTATAACGGTAATACCTCCCACTTACAAAAGCCGACTCGCTTCTGTAAAGCTGTGAGCCCACCCCTCAAGATGGGTCACATTCACGAAAAAGGTTGCGAGTATGGCATACTATTCGCAACCTGTACCGTATTTGTTCTTAAAAAGAACCGTTTAACGGGCACTTCCGCTAATTAGTCCTCGATTGTAATACCCATGCTGCGCGCAGTTCCTTCAACCATGCGCATCGCTGCTTCAACATCAGCGGCGTTTAAATCAGGCATTTTTGTTTCTGCGATTTCTTTTACTTTATCGCGTTTAACAGTAGCGACTTTATTACGGTTCGGCTCACCTGAAGCAGTTTCAATACCTGCTGCTTTTTTCAACAACACTGCTGCTGGTGGAGTTTTCGTAATAAATGTAAATGAACGGTCTTCGAAAACCGTGATTTCAACAGGGATAATCATACCCGCTTGATCTTGAGTACGTGCGTTGAATTCTTTACAGAATCCCATGATATTAACACCCGCTTGACCTAGTGCAGGTCCTACTGGTGGTGCCGGATTCGCTTTCCCAGCTGGAATTTGTAGCTTTACTAGCTTGATTACTTTTTTAGCCACGAGACACACCTCCTTAAAGTCCGTGATGTGGTAATAGGGGATTTTCCCCTCCCACTCCTATTTTCCATTGCTCTCGATTTAGAGTGCATGAATAACAAAAGAATTTTAGCATGAATTTAAAAATATTGCAAGGTCTTGTCTTATTATTTCTACCAAAACAGACTCTAGGATAGTTTTTCGACCTGTGAAAAATCTAATTCTACAGGTGTTTCCCTGCCAAACATATTAACATGTACTTTGACCTTTTGTTTATCGATGTCGATATGTTCAATTGAACCAGTAAAGTCTGTAAACGGTCCGTCGGTTACGCGGACATTTTCTTTCAAGTCAAAGTCTACTTGTACAACAGACTCTGCCACACCCATACGTTTTAGCACGGTTTCCACTTCGTCTGGTAATAGTGGTGTTGGCTTCGTTCCGCCCCCACTAGACCCAATAAATCCTGTAACCCCAGGTGTATTTCGAACAACATACCAAGAGTCGTCCGTCATAACCATTTCAGTTAGAACATAGCCAGGGAAGAATTTTTTCTTCGTTACTTTCTTTTTCCCGTTTTTGATTTCGGTTTCTTCATCTTCAGGAACAATGACACGGAAAATCTTGTCTTCCATACCCATTGTCTCTACACGCTTTTCTAAGTTCATTTTTACTTTATTTTCATAACCAGAGTACGTATGAACCACATACCAATTTTTCTCCATTTTCACAGGACAATATTGCTTGTCCTTCCCTCCCTTTATTTAAAAGTTATAGATGTCGAATTTATCCCGGTGTAACCGTCCGTAAAACTCCCACTTTAAAACATGAAATGAAACCGTAACGTTTAAGTGGGCGGAAACGGACGCTAACACCCCGATTCGTTCAACTATCAATCAGTGGGCGAAGAACGAAAGCCTCCACCGATTGAAGTTTCACTTTATGTTTGTGCTACTTTTTAAGACAATTTAAAAAACCCGTTGAGACGGGTTTCCTGAAATGTACTATTAATTTCCATTATAGCATAATTATATTGTAATTATTCAACAAATATTATAGCAGATTCAAAATTTGAGTTATTCCAAGGTCAATCAGAAAGAAAAACACTGCCACAAAGGCTACCGTAGAAATAACCGTTATGGTGTAACTTGTTAGTTCTTTTCCTTTCGGCCAGCTGACTTTCTTCATTTCTCTAGAAACATTTCGCAAAAACTTAAACATGCTTGTAACCCCCATCGTTTACCGGAATCTCCAATATGCTGATAAACATTTATTTATTTTGTTTCTCGGTGCAACGTATGCTTCCCACATGTTTTGCAGTATTTACGCACTTCTAAGCGATCTGCATTTGTGGATGCGTTTTTATTTGTTGAATAATTTCTACTTAGACAAACTGCACACGCCAACGTTATCTTTTTATTCATCTATTCACCCCATATGTGAGGTTGTCCCATCACAAAGCGTCATCTTTTACAAAGGTACAAAATATACTAATAATGTAGCATGGTTATAGCTTTGTGTCAACGCGCCCTTAGTAGGAGACGTCGTTTGCTTCTAGTAATTGCTCTAATTTTTTCTTCACCCGCTGGAGCGCGTTATCAATTGATTTCACGTGCCGATTCAACTTACCGGAGATCTCCTGATAAGTGCAACCATCAAGGTAAAGATGAAGCACTTTCTTTTCTAACTCGCTTAATAATTCAGATAATTTCAGTTCCATGTCGCCGAACTTTTCTCTGTGCAAAAGCATTTCCTGTGGATCAATTGCCTTGGAACCTGCTATTACATCGAGTAGCGTTCGTTCGGACTCCTCATCGTACATTGGCTTGTCCAACGACACATAGGAGTTGAGCGGGATATGCTTTTGCCTTGTCGCTGTTTTTATAGCCGTAATGATTTGTCTTGTAACACATAGCTCAGCAAAAGCTTTAAAGGAAGATAGCTTGTCCCCATCGAAGTCACGAATCGCTTTGTAAAGGCCAATCATTCCTTCCTGAATAATATCCTCTTTATCCGCGCCAATTAAGAAATAGGTGCGCGCTTTAGCACGTACAAAATTACGATATTTATGAATTAGGAAATCAAGCGCATGACTATCTCCGGCATGCACTAATTGTAGTACCTCATCGTCATCAAGCGTTTGAAAGTTCACTGTATCTGTCTGTAATGGCTTGACATTCACCAAGTTTGACCCCCTGACTACAACGCAGTCACTATAACGAGAGTATAGCGGTTTGAAACAATTGCTAATCCATTGCAACAATGTAAGGGCTATTACTTGTTGGATTTCCTAACCGCGCTATTTCCGTTACTATTATGAATAGTATACAGGAAGCGTTTTATCTTAGTCAATACAAGGCAGGAAGAATTTAGAAGCTTCTTAAAATAAAATCGTAACGAAAGGGTGATTAGGACGGTCTTTTGGTTGATTGGACTGCTCTTTTGATCGAATGGCGCGCTCTTCCGGTTGATTTGACCGCTCCCTCTAAGCCGGCAATCAAAAAAGACGGCTTTAAAAGCCGCCTCTTCTCCACTTCTCGAATTTTTCCATGATTTCTTCGTTCAGAACAATTTTACTTTTAGACTGCACTTTTTTGTGCTGCTCAATTGTCGCTTCAATATCTCGTTCAATATTTTTTAATTCAATTTGTAATTCTCTTGCGGACTTTCTAAGTGCACCTTGTCCAAAAATTGTCCGTTGTTCAGCATAATCAGATGTAGCGACATAGACCTGTGTTTGTACATTCTTTAACGTCTTTACCAACTTTTCGATACATTCGTCTGCTGTTTCTTTTTCCTTTGTATAGATCACTTCAACTTTAAATGTTTTGGTTTTACTTGTGATCCCTCTAACATAATAAGCGTCAAATACCACGATAACCCGATGCCCTGAATAGGCTTGATATTCAGCCATTAGTTCAATGAGCCTATCTCGGGCTTGTCCAATTTCTTTCTCCTTGAGCTGCTTCAGTTCCTCCCAGTCGCCAATGATATTATACCCATCTACCACAAGAACGATCATTCTTAACCACCAGCCGGGTGTCTTTTACGGAATACCTCATATAGCAACAGGCCACATGCTACCGAAGCATTCAGGGAGGAAACTGCTCCAACCATCGGCAGGCTCACAGTCCAATCACATTTTTTACGAACTAAGCGACTTATTCCTTTTCCTTCATTCCCAATCACAAGAGCAATTGGCATAGCCCCATCTAAGTGACGATAATCTTCGGTTGCTTCCGCTTCTGTTCCGACCACCCATACATTCCGTTCTTTCAGTTCATCGATTGTGTTAGCAATATTCGTCACACGCGCAACTGGTATATGCTCTATCGCACCAGCTGACGTTTTTGCTACAGTTGCCGTTAACCCTACTGATCGCCGTTTTGGAATAATGACACCGTGCACGCCCACTGCATCTGCCGTCCGGAGGATAGAACCGAGGTTATGCGGGTCTTCCAACTCATCTAAAATGATGAAGAACGGGGCTTCCTGCTTTTCTTCCGCCTTATTAAATAAGTCATCCAATGAGGCGTACTGGTATGAGGCAACATACGCAATAACACCCTGGTGGTTCTCCTTAGATAGCTGATCCAATTTGTTCCTTGGTACCTTCTGCACGACAGTTCCCGCTTCTTTTGCTGCTTGATTGAGTTTCCCTAGCATGTTGCTGTTTAATTGCTCTGAAACCATCACTTTATTAACCGATCTCCCTGACTTTAATGCTTCCATTACAGGGTTTTTCCCAATAATCATTTCTTGATCCACTTTTACTCCATCCTCGCTTCTGTCCATTCAATCGCCTCCTGCAAGAGCTCTTGTAATCTTGCTTCATTTTTCATTAAGTAATGATAGCCAATTAACGCTTCAAATGCTGTACTGTAACGATAGGTTTGTACACTTATATTTTTAGGAATCGTGCCCGACTTGGCATTCCGCCCTCGGGCTACGATTTTTTCCTCTTCTTCCGTTAAATGCTTTACCTCAAGCCAATTCAAGATTATATTTGCTTGCGCTTTTCCAGAGACAAACCGTATTGCCCGCTGATGGAGCTGATGTGGTTTCACCTGGCCGGAATCTAGGAGATGCTCACGTACATAAACTTCATAGATCGCATCCCCCATATAGGCAAGAGCCAGACTTTTCATTTGCTTTACATTCCGCTCCATTGTTAACCCCTCTTCCAGCGTACTCCTTGTGGTGTATCTTCAAGAATAATATTCTGTTCCTTCAAATTGTCTCTAATTTCATCAGCTCTTGCAAAGTTACGGTTTTTTCTGGCTTCATTTCTTTCCTGGATTAAAGAGTCTACTTCTTCATCTAATAAACCAGCTTCCTCGTTCAGCTCTATCCCAAGTACCTTTAGCAAGGATGCAATCGCCTCTTGGAATGCTTCAATAACATGAGTGGACGTTTGCTTAGATTCCAAATAAACATTCGCATCTTTTGCTAAATCAAATAACACGGAAATGGCATTTGCTGTATTAAAGTCGTCCTCCATAGATTGCTCAAAGGCTTTTTTATGTTCTTGGATCTGCTTTAGCCATTCTGTATTATTATCCAAATTCATACTAGAAGCTTTTCGATGCTCAAGATTAAAGTAGGAAGTCTTAATACGTTCCATACTGTTTTTGGCGCTTTCTAAAAGCTCTTCTGTAAAATTAATCGGATTACGATAATGCACACTTAGCATAAAGAAGCGAAGTACCTGGGGATCATGGTGATTAATCAAATCCCTTGTCAGAACAAAATTCCCAAGTGATTTAGACATTTTTTCGTTTTCAATATTAATATATCCATTATGCATCCAGTATCTTGCAAAGGATTTACCTGTCATAGCTTCTGATTGTGCTATTTCATTTTCATGGTGTGGAAAAGCAAGGTCCTGCCCACCAGCATGAATGTCGATCGTATCCCCAAGGTATTTCTTAACCATTGCCGAGCATTCAATATGCCAGCCTGGTCTACCTTTCCCCCATGGCGTTTCCCAGGCAATTTCATCCTCCTTGGCACTTTTCCAAAGAGCGAAATCAAGCGGATCCTCTTTCTTCTCGCCAATTTGAATTCTTGCCCCGGAACGGAGCTCATCAATTGATTGATGCGATAGCTTTCCGTAGCCATCAAATGCACGAGGTTTGAAATACACATCGCCATCTACCACATAGGCATACCCTTTATCTATAAGCACCTGAATAAATGCAATGATATCGTCCATTGTCTCCATTACCCTTGGATTATGGGTAGCTTCTTTCACACCTAATGCGCCAACATCCTCAAGGTACGCATTGATAAAGCGGTCAGCAATGGATGGTACCTCTTCCCCTAGTTCCTTAGCTGTTTTGATGATTTTATCATCTACATCCGTAAAATTAAGTACATAGTCGACTTTAAAGCCTTCGTATTCAAAATATCTCCTCACCGTATCAAACACAATTGCCGGACGGGCGTTTCCAATATGAATGTAGTTATAGACAGTTGGCCCGCAGACATACATGCTGACCTTTCCTTCTTCTAAAGGTTTAAATTCTTCTTTTTGTCGTGTAAGTGTATTATAAATTTTTATCGCCATTGCTATTCCCTTCCTTCAATTGAGCTAATTCGAGTTTCAGTGCATCTATTTGCCCCTGTAAGTGCTGACAGCGATCCTGTACAGGGTCCGGTAAGTTATTATGATCAAGCTCTCTACTTACTTTCTCCCCATTTTGTTTTACTATTTTACCTGGGATTCCAACAACGGTTGCATGATCTGGGACATCTATCAGGACCACAGAACCAGCACCTACCTTTGCACTTTCCCCAATGGTAATCGATCCAAGAACCTTAGCCCCTGTTGCAATAAGGGCATGATCTTTTAATGTGGGATGTCGCTTCCCCTTTTCCTTGCCAGTCCCTCCTAGGGTTACGCCTTGAAAGATGGTCACATTATCTCCAATATCACAGGTTTCCCCGATAACAACACCCATACCATGGTCAATAAATAGTCGTCTGCCAATATTGGCCGCAGGGTGTATTTCTATACCTGTTAAAAACCTTGCCACCTGCGAGATAACCCGCGCAATAAAATATAGCTTTCGCTTATAAAAAGCATGTGCGATGCGATGTGCCCAAACGGCATGTAAGCCTGAGTAGGTTAAAAGCACCTCTATATAGCTACGTGCAGCCGGATCTTGTTCAAACACAACATCCATATCTTCCTTCATCCGTTTAAACATCCCCAAGTAAGCCGAACCTCCTTTGCCAATTCGTGTCATGCCTTCATTAGAAAAACTCGCATTCGCTCGTCCTTTAGCCAATGTGAAAGTTTTTCTTATACCTGGAACTTCAAAATTTTCACTGCGTCGACTTTGCTTCCTTGCTGATTCTTAACGTGCAATAAAATACGTTTTCAACGTAAAAAAAGCGCCCCTGTGCATGTATACACAGAGACGCTTTAGCGCGGTCCCACTCTGTTTGGAGGAAAGATCCTCCCAACTCAAATCTCTCGTAACGGGAGAGTACCGCCGTTATGTACTTATATTCCATAACGGACTCCGAGGAGCACTTCAAAAACAACGCCCAAAACCACTCACAGCCAAGGTGGTTCTCTCTGGATAAGCAGCTTGTTTTTTACTTTCCCTCTTCAACGTTCTATATGAATAAGCAGAAAGGACAATAAACGTTGAAGCAACGTAGCACAGCTAGGTATTAGCAAAATGAGCTAAACGCCGCTTACATTGTCTCTTCCCCCAAGATAATTAAATCTGTAATACTTATTCTATACTATATTATATTTGCCTAAAGTTGTGAATCATTACGCTCCTAATTGTTTAAGAACTTTATCCAATCGTTGCAAAATAACTTCTTTGCCAAGCAGTTCAATAGCCATTGGAAGCTCTGGACCATGTGTCTGACCAGTAGTAGCTACGCGAATTGGCATAAATAACTTTTTACCACGATGGCCTGTTTCCTTTTGGGTCGCTTTAATTTGGGCTTTTATATCGTCCTTGTTAAAACTATCCAAATGAATAAGCTTGTCTGCAAAAACCTGTAATACTTCCGGTACCTGCTCTTCTTGAAGAACATCCATTGCTCCTTCATCATAATTCAGTGATTCATTGAAGAATAGCTCAGTAAGCTCAACAATTTCAGCACCGAAACGTAATTGCTCACGATATAGGGAGATGACAGCTTCAGCCCATTCCCGCTTCTGTTGATCCATATCCTCTGGGAGTTTACCCGCTTTGATTAGCTGTGGCATCGCTAGGTCGATTACCTTATCCAGATCCATTGCTTTGATATATTCATTGTTCATCCATTTCAGTTTATGACGATCAAAGATCGCAGCAGAAGTAGATAAACGCTCTGGATCAAAGATTTCGATTAATGTTTGCTTATCAAATATTTCTTCCTCACCAACAGGTGACCATCCAAGCAATGTAATAAAGTTAAACAATGCTTCTGGAAGGTATCCCAGGTTGCGGTATTGTTCAATAAACTGCAGGATATGCTCGTCCCGTTTACTAAGCTTTTTCCGCTCTTCATTCAAGATTAAAGTCATATGTCCAAATGTTGGCGGCTCCCAACCAAATGCGTCATATACCATCATCTGTTTTGGTGTGTTAGAGATATGCTCTTCACCGCGCAACACATGAGAAATTTCCATTAAGTGATCATCAATCGCAACAGCGAAATTATACGTAGGGATGCCGTTTTTCTTCACGATAACCCAGTCACCAAAATCTTCTGATTCAAACGTAATATTATCTCGAACTAGATCCTTAAAAGTGTATGTTTTCCCAGCTGGAACACGCATGCGAATGCTCGGCTTCCGTCCCTCTTTTTCAAATTGCTCTATTTGTTCTGGGGTTAGGTTGCTATGTTTACCGGCATATTTCGGAACCTGTCCATTGGCCCGTTGTTCTTCACGCTCTGCTTCGAGCTCATCTTCTGTCATATAACATTTATAGGCAAGGTCTTTTTCAAGAAGCTCTTTCACATATTTATTATAAAGGTCAAGGCGCTCAGTCTGGCGATACGGACCATAGTTTCCACCAATATCCGCTCCTTCATCCCATTCAATGCCAAGCCATTTTAGAAACTCAAGCTGACTTTCTTCTCCACCTTCTACGTTTCGTTTATCATCTGTATCTTCAATTCTAATAATAAACTTCCCATCAAAGTGTTTGGCATATAGATAGTTAAATAATGCGGTACGCGCATTTCCAATATGCAAATGGCCAGTTGGACTTGGTGCATATCGAACACGAACTTGATTTGTCATCATAAGTGCCCCCTAATTATTCCTTTTTAGTGTGTATGTTATCGTATTAATTAAAAGCTATTAAATGGCTGTATTGGTAAGTATTAGTTTCTTCCAATCCCATAACTTCTAAACACTTTTCCTAAGTATATCAAAAAGTGATAACAATTTCTGTTATCACTTTACTAGTTATACCCTTTTTATAAAGCTTTTTCAAGTAATTTTGGTTTCGCAAAGATCATGCGACCGGCTGATGTCTGCAGGACACTGGTTATCAGCACTTCTATCGTTTTTCCGATATAATCCCTGCCCTCTTCTACTACAATCATCGTCCCATCATCAAGGTAAGCAACCCCTTGATTATGTTCTTTACCATCCTTAATCACTTGTACTACTAATTCTTCACCAGGTAGAACAACCGGCTTTACGGCATTGGCAAGGTCATTGATATTCAGAACGGCAACGCTCTGCAGATCACAAACTTTATTCAAATTAAAATCGTTTGTTACGACAATACCATCCATCACCTTAGCAAGCTTAATCAGCTTACTGTCTACTTCTTGTATTTCTTCAAAGTCTCCCTCGTAAATTTGCACCTCTACAGGAAGCTCTTTTTGAATGCGATTTAGTACATCCAAGCCACGTCGTCCTCTATTGCGTTTTAAGACATCCGAGGAATCAGCTATATGTTGAAGCTCACCAAGCACAAATTGCGGAATAACAATTGTGCCTTCCAAAAACTTCGTCTGACATATGTCAGCAACACGTCCATCAATGATGACGCTTGTATCCAGAATTTTAGGTTTGGGATGATTGTTAGCAAGCAGTTCTTCATCAGGTGTTTTCCGCTTATCACGTTCTCTTTTATTAATGTTCATGAGATTAACAAACTCTTCTCTCCGTCTAAAACCAACCTGGAATCCAAAGTAGCCTAGAAGAATCATAATAAATAGCGGTAAAACCTGTGAGACTACTTCAATGTTAATATCCTGTAACGGAGCACTAATAAAGTATGCGATCACTAACCCAACGATTAAGCCAACACTTCCAAAGAATAAATCTCCTGCCGGCAATTTAATGAGAGACTCTTCTACCCATTTCAAAAACCCGACAATGTAATCTCCCAACCAGTAGGAAAGGAAAAATAGAATAATGGCTCCTATAACCGTACCTAAGTAGGGCGATGCTACCCAACTAGCATCCGTAAAATCTAATAAATTTATAATTACTGGTATATACAAATATCCAATGGTTCCACCCAATACAATAAAAAACAAATGAACAATTCTTTTGAGCACCACTGTCACCTCCTAACCCTTATTATTACCTTTTTCATTAATTCTAACCGTTATATAAGAAAAAAAGCTTACTACCATTTATTGCCGAACACCGGTACACTGCGTTAGAAAGTTTAAGTCTAAGAAGCATCTAGTAATTAAGCAAATACAGTTTATGGCAGTTATCATAGCATATTTTTTTGTGATAATCAATTTGTTAAACGTATAATGGTACCATACTCCTAATTCTATTTCAAACCTTTTTTACTAGTTTTCAATTTTAATGGTACTCTATTGACCTAGCCCTACCTTAAGCGCTTCTTGTACAGTATCAACACCAATTACTTCTATCCCTTTTGGTGCAGTCCAGCCATCCAGGTTTTTCTTAGGACAAATAACCCGTTTAAAACCCAGCTTTGCTGCTTCCTGTACCCGTTGCTCTATGCGGGAGACTCTTCTAATCTCTCCCGTTAAACCGACCTCTCCCACAAATATATCTTCACCTTTTGTTGGTTGATCGCGGAAACTTGAGGCTATACTTACCGCAATTGCTAGATCAATTGCTGGTTCATCAAGCTTAACTCCGCCTGCAACTTTTATATAAGCATCCTGGTTTTGCAACATAAGGCCAACGCGTTTTTCTAATACTGCCATTAATAATGGCACACGATTGTTATCAACGCCTGTTGCCATACGCCGAGGGTTTCCGAAACTTGAAGGAGATATAAGTGCCTGAATTTCCACAAGTACTGGTCTTGTTCCTTCCATGGAAGCGACGACTGTTGAACCTGCTGCTCCCTGTGACCGCTCCTCTAGAAAAATTTCGGAAGGGTTCATTACTTCACGAAGTCCTTGTTCCTTCATTTCAAAAATACCCATTTCATTGGTGCTACCGAACCTGTTTTTCACGCCACGTAAAATGCGATAGGTATGATGTCGTTCGCCCTCGAAATACAAGACGGCATCTACCATGTGTTCTAAAAGTCGAGGGCCGGCAATGGATCCTTCTTTCGTAACATGTCCTACAATAAAGATAGGGATACCGTTGGATTTTGCTAGTTTCATTAATTCGCTCGTAGACTCCCTAACCTGGGAGACACTCCCCGGGGCACTTGAAATCTCTTCACGAAATATCGTTTGAATGGAGTCTACCACGACAAACGATGGTTTTATTTCTTCAATCTGTTTTGCTATATCAAATAAATTTGTCTCGGATAATACATATAATAAGTCTGATGTTACCCCGAGTCGATCTGCACGCAGCTTAGTCTGACGTGTAGACTCCTCTCCAGAGATATAAAGCACATTTAATTGTTTATCTGCAAGTTGGGAAGCAATTTGCAATAGTAAGGTTGACTTCCCAATACCTGGGTCTCCTCCAATTAGAACAAGAGATCCTGGTACAATACCTCCACCAAGCACACGGTTAAATTCTTTCATCGCCGTTGTGATCCTTGGCTCTTTTTGTGATTCGATTGCTGTTATCTTTTCTGGCTTACCTGCTGATTTGGACCCTATATTGAATGTATGCTTTCCTGCTGAACCAGATGCTTCTATTTCTTCTACAAGTGTGTTCCAATTGTTACAGCCAGGGCACTTGCCCATCCATCTGGCAGATTCATATCCACATTCTTGACATACAAATTTTGTTTTTCGTTTTGCCATCTCTTTATTCCCTTCTTTGTTTCTATTATATACGTTTTGAACCGTTATAAAGTTACAGATTCCTATCAATTCAATTAAAAATTACCATATTCATGCCACATTTAGCTATAGACTGGGAAGGAAAACTACTAACTAAGTCCTACAAATAATGTAGCGCATTGGGTAAACACCCCTCATGTTGGCTTCAGATTAAAAAAAGCCTTGTGAAAAGAGCTAGAAGATGTCTTGTTAATCTTCTAGCTCTTTCCATAGGCCATGCTAAGTTAGCAAACTGCTTTTACCATGTCTCATACGACTAATTTATGGCAGTAAGGTGTATTCCCCTTTACTGTTCAGCCCTATTTTTATTTTTTGACCTTTTTCTATGGTCCCCTTCAATAACTCCTCAGATAAGAGGTCTTCTATATTTTTTTGAATGGAACGTCTTAGCGGTCTGGCACCGTATTCTGGATCAAATCCTTCATTCGCAATTTTTTCTACTGCCTTATCAGTAAGAGAGAAATTGATATCTTGCTCTTTTAGTCTACTTTGTAGTTGATTGACCATTAAGGTAACAATATCTTTCATATGCTTCTTCTCAAGAGAATGGAAGACAATCATTTCATCAATACGGTTAAGAAACTCCGGACGGAAGGCTTTCTTCATTTCCTCTGTTACTTTTGCCTTCATATCTTTGTAGTCCTGGCCTTCTTCCCCAAGGGTAAAGCCAAGGTTTTTACTCCGTTTCAGCTCGCTTGCTCCTACATTGGATGTCATAATGAGCACCGTATTACGGAAGTCTACTAAACGTCCTTTAGAATCGGTTAACCTTCCATCTTCAAGGACTTGTAATAGAATGTTAAATACTTCTGGATGTGCTTTTTCCACTTCATCAAGCAGAACAACAGAGTAAGGTTTTCTGCGGACTTTTTCGGTTAACTGTCCACCTTCATCATATCCCACATAACCTGGAGGTGACCCAACAAGCCTTGAGGTGGAATGCTTCTCCATATACTCGGACATATCAATTCGAATCATAGCATCCTCATCAGCAAACATGGTCTCAGCTAGCGCACGGGCAAGCTCCGTTTTCCCAACCCCTGTTGGTCCTAAGAAGATAAAGGAACCAATTGGTCGCTTCGGATCTTTCAATCCAGCACGCGCTCTGCGAATTGCCTTGGAGATAGCATTTACTGCTTCCTCCTGGCCAATCACGCGTTTGTGTAAGGTATCTTCCATGTTTAACAGACGGTCACTCTCATCCTTCGTTAGTCTGGAAACGGGCACTCCAGTCCAGATGGAAACGACACTGGCAATGTCTTCTACTGTTACTTCAGAATCTGTTTGTCCCTGCTTTTCTTTCCATTGGTTTTTCGTTTCATCTAGCTCTTCCCGTAGGCGTTGCTCAGAATCTCGTAAAGAAGCTGCCTTTTCAAATTCCTGGCTTTGAACAGCTGCGTCTTTTTCTTTACGTACTTCTTCTAGCTTTTGTTCAAGATCTTTTAGATTTGGTGGAACGGTGTAGGAACGCAAGCGTACCTTGGAACCAGCCTCATCAATTAAATCAATTGCTTTATCAGGTAAAAAGCGGTCCGTAATATAACGGTCAGAAAGATTTGCTGCTGCCTCAATCGCTTCGTCCGTTATCGTTACCCTGTGATGTGCTTCATATCTATCACGCAAGCCACTCAAAATTTGAATCGTCTCATCCAATGTTGGTTCATCCACTTGGATTGGTTGGAAACGACGCTCAAGGGCTGCATCTTTTTCAATGTATTTACGATACTCATCCATCGTTGTGGCACCAATACATTGCAGTTCACCACGTGCTAGGGATGGTTTCAGAATATTGGAGGCATCGATCGCCCCTTCTGCACCACCAGCACCGATTAGGGTGTGTAATTCATCGATGAAAAGTATAATATTGTTCGCCTGGCGAATTTCTTCCATCACCTTTTTAAGGCGATCTTCAAACTCACCACGATACTTTGTACCTGCAACAACTGTACCCATATCTAGGGTCATAACGCGTTTATCACGTAATGTTTCTGGTACCTCATTGTCTATAATTTGCTGTGCTAAACCTTCCGCAACAGCTGTTTTCCCGACACCTGGTTCACCTATAAGAACAGGGTTGTTCTTCGTACGACGGCTAAGCACTTGAATGACACGTTCAATTTCTTTACTACGGCCGATAACAGGGTCTATATTCCCTTCCTTCGCACTTACTGTTAGATCTCTTGCTAGTGAATCTAATGTCGGTGTATTGGCACTAGACTGTTGCCCACGGCCTTGGCGACCTGCCTGAGATTCATTGCTTCCAAGTAATTGAAGCACCTGTTGTCTCGCTTTATTTAGGCTCACACCTAGATTGTTAAGTACTCGGGCTGCTACACCCTCTCCTTCACGAATAAGACCGAGAAGAATATGCTCTGTTCCTACATAGGAGTGTCCCAGCTTTCTTGCCTCATCCTGTGACAGCTCTACTACCTTTTTTGCTCGTGGTGTATAGTGAATAGATTGCATTGGTTGTTTGCCCACACCAATTAGTTTTTCTACTTCTTCTTGAATCTTTGCGACTTCCAATCCGAGGGACTGCAAAGCTTTCGCTGCGATGCCTTCCCCTTCACGAACCAGCCCTAGTAAGATATGCTCTGTTCCAATATTGTTGTGCCCGAGACGGACCGCTTCTTCTTGTGACAAGGCAAGCACTTTTTGTGCTCTCTCTGTAAATCGTCCAAACATCATATTGTATTCCTCCTAACTATTTTTCCAATTGCAGTCTTTCTCGGATCAATGAAGCGCGAAGTACATCCCGTTCATTGGCGGTAAGTGTGCGCTTCGCATATTGTTGTAGAAACCCTGGTTGAGTTAAAATCATTAGTTCATTTAATATATTCCGCGATACGTTTTCAATGAATCCTAAATCAATACCAAGTCGTACATTGGAGAGACAAACAGCTGCTTCTTTTGATTCGATTACTCTGCTGTATTCCAATACTCCATATGAACGGAAAATTCGATCCTCCAATGAGGTCCTCGATTGCTCCATAATTCGACTGCGCGCTTTTCTCTCATGATCAATTAGCTGCTTTACAACACTCTGGAGGTCCTCGACAATGTCTTCCTCTGTCTTACCAAGTGTAATTTGATTAGATATTTGGAAGATGCTCCCTATTGCTTCACTGCCCTCACCATAGATTCCTCTAACTACAAGGCCGAGCTGGTTAATTGCAGGAATCATCCTATTAATTTGCTTGGTCATCGCCAGTGCGGGCAGATGCATCATAACAGAAGCACGCATGCCAGTGCCGACATTTGTCGGGCAGCTTGTTAAGTAGCCTCTCGTTTCATCAAAAGCATAATTGACTTTTTCTTCAAGGAAATCATCAAACGTAAAAGCTTTCTGCAATGCATTTTCCAGTTGGAAACCTGGGAGGTACAACTGGATACGAATATGGTCCTCTTCATTGACCATTAGGGAAACCTGTTCATTTTCCGAAATTAAAGCTGCAGCGATTTCTGCGTTTTCCGCAAGATGGGGGCTAATTAAATGCTTCTCCACCAGTACTCGTTTCTCAACAGGGGATAAATCATCTATCGCCACAAAAGCGAAATCTTTATATTCCTCAAATGATTGATTCTCATAATTGTCACGAAAGAAATCACGTATCTCTTCCAATTTATCCTTGTCTGCAATAATTGGATAGGACACATTCGCAAAATTCCGCGCCAGACGTATACGGCTACTTAATACAATGTCACTGTCAGGTCCTTCCTCACGCATCCAAGGACTAATTGCTTCATTCATAAAATTTTGTAGTGTCATGAAGGATCACCCTCTTCCGGATCCTGTGTATTATTTTCCAACGCCTTTATTTTATCTCTTACTTCAGCAGCTTCTTCAAAGGCTTCATCTTCAATCAGTCTTCTTAATTTGGACTTGTAATCTTCCATTAATTTCTTATTATGCAGGTCTCCACCTTGGCGTTTGGGGATTTTACCTTGATGCTTTGTATTCCCTGCATGAACACGACGGAATATAGGGTCCAGGCGACTGGAAAACGTGTCATAGCATACAGCGCAACCGAATTTCCCCACCTGTTTGAATTCAGAAAATGTCATTTCACATTTTGGGCACTGTAATTCTTGTACCTGCTGAAAAGTATTTTGCTGTGGTCCCTTAATCGTAGAGGTATCAAAATTCATTAAGCCTGAAAGTAAGTTATGCAACGAATATCCTTCTTCAGGATAGTTCATATATCCCTTTTCCTTTGCACAAACCTCACAAACATGAACTTCACTTTTTTGTCCGTTAACGTATTGTGTAAAGTGCAGTGTAGCAGGACGCTCATGGCATTCCTGACATTCCATGAAAAACCCCCCTTACTTATTTAAGTATTTCAATGTGGACAGCATGGCCGTTAAGACCCTTGCGCGCACTTCATCTCGCAAAGGAAGTTGAAACGCTAACGTATTCCTTCCTATGGCACTTAGCATGATCTTCGCTTCACGTGTTGTAATAAGCTGTTCATCGAGTAATCGATCAAGTACATCTATTGCTGCCTGCTGCGTTACCGTTGGATTAATCATGTTTATAATTTCATCGATTAGTTCGGAATTGTCTTGATGAATGACACGCATGATTCGAATATATCCTCCGCCGCCCCGTTTACTCTCTACTATATACCCTTTTTCCACAGTAAATCTTGTTTTAATAACATAATTTATTTGCGAGGGCACACATTGAAACTGATCGGCAATTTCACTTCGTTTTATTTCAATTGCATTTTTCCCTCTGTCTTGAAGAATTTGTTTTAAATAATTTTCAATGATGTCGGAAATATTGCTCATACTATGCACCTCCTTTTCAACAAAGGCTTTTGACTTTGACTATCTTTGACTATATTCTTATTATACGACAAATCACAAGAGATGCAAATAATTGTTTTCCCTATTTATCTTAGACAAAAACTACAAGGGCGAAACCTCTGATTTCTCTTATAGCGTACAAAAAATCTCACAGCTTTGATAATACTGTAAGATTCTTTGTAAGTTTATTCAATTTCAAATTTCAGATATGTTCTTTATATGCTCAATACGAGAGAGCTCCTCAAAAAAGTGAATTCTATTTAACTGATCATTTCTATCAATTTTTATAAAGATGTTCCGTATACCATGCTCTGCTTTAATAATTTCTACATTCTTAATGGACAAATTAAACTTTTCAAAAACGGATACCACATCATTCACTTTTATCTCAGGTAGTGCAACAATTTGAATCAGATTGGACGTACTCCCTTTTCTAAAGAGCTTTTCAAAGTTATTAAGAAAGATTAAACTTAACAAAATTACAATGGTTGTAAAAAGAGCAGCCGCATACATGCCAGCGCCAACGACTAGGCCAATACCTGCCACTGTCCAGATAGAGGCAGCAGTAGTTAATCCTCTTATTGTACCTCCATATACTATGATCGTACCGGCACCCAAAAACCCAATACCACTGATAACATATGAAGGAATACGCGCCGGGTCAAATTGTACATTCTCATGTGTTTCCATAAACACATCAAATCCATACAAAGATAGTAGCATCATCAAACATGCTCCAACGCCTACTAGAATGTGTGTCCGAAAACCAGCTGAGTGATTTTTAATTTCTCTTTCAAAACCAATTAATCCCGACAACAATAGCGCAAACAGTATACGGGCCATAATAAGGAGGAAGTCTTCCCCAAGCATTCCTTCTATAAATGATTCCAGTGTTCACACCTCCCCACAATGTCTTTCTCCTTATAATATATGATAATCTTTCCTTAATTAGTAGAGAGAAACCCTTGCGTTCCCCACTAACATTATAACAATATACAAAAAAATGCTAAGACACAATAAATGTGAACTTAGCA
>NZ_JCAXEV010000008.1:0-16066 GCF_059758495.1 Oceanobacillus sp. GQ8
ATACAGGAGCAACCGGGCCAGCAGGACCAGCAGGACCGACAGGAGACACGGGAGCAACCGGGCCAGCAGGACCAGCAGGACCGACAGGAGACACGGGAGCAACCGGGCCAACGGGACCAGCAGGACCGACAGGAGACACAGGAGCAACTGGGCCAGCGGGACCAGCAGGAGGAGTATTAGACTTTGCAGATTTTTATGCCTTGATGCCTCCTGATAATGCTGCAACCGTTCCACCTGGTGGGGATGTGGACTTTCCGCGTGATGGTCCCTCTGGTGGAGGGGGAATTTCCCGTACAGGAGATGATACATTTAACTTGTCTGAAATTGGCACTTATCAGGTATTGTTTCAGGTGAGTGTTACCGAAGCAGGGCAACTAGTTTTAACTCTTGATTCGGGAGCAGGAGCAGTTGAACTATCCTATACAGTGGTGGGACGTGCAACAGGTACCTCTCAACTAGTAGGAATAGCTCTTGTTCAAACGACTGTTATCAATTCTATACTCACTGTACGGAATCCTGCTGATGAATCCACAGCACTAACTATCACTCCTCTTGCAGGAGGAACGGAGCCTGTTTCTGCCCACCTTGTTATCACGAGACTCCAATAATTGATTGCTTTATAAACAACTTCTTCATTAAGGGTTGCTTGAGTTGATAAATAAAGTCTATCTATACAGTTTTATCATAAGCCCAGTTATTTTCTACACTTCTCTTGCTCCAGGGAGCAGAGGTTTGTTTTACCATATCGGCAAAATGGATTGTAGTTATTTCAACAGAAGCAATTAAGAGCTTTAAAGCACCTGCGTCCAGCGGGTGCTTTTTTCTGATATATATGTAGGTAATAATTTTGTATACTTTGCACGTTAACAATACCTAGGCATTTTTAATGCAATGGCTTAGGAAAATTAGTATGTTGTATGTGTATTTTAAAAAAGTAAATTTTTCATAATGTTAGGTTAGGGATATAACATATCCACTAAGGTTTGGCCATCATAATATCGGTCGATTTTTAATCCACTCTCTGTATCTACAACCGTCATTTGACCCTTCATGTCCACTTCATCTACTGTATTTCCTTCTTGATCTGTAAATACCAAAGTGAAGGTTTGCTCTAAATCAATTGAGTTACTTTCTTCTTGATCACCATCGTATCTTTCGAATTCAATGTTTTGTACAGTAATTGTACTATTTTGCTTGTTTGCTACCTCTTGGGGAATTAAAAAGAATCTTTTGTTTGAAAGTTCTTCAAATTCCTCTTCCGTTAAATAAGTTGAAAACGCATTTTTATAATCAAGCATTAAATCAATATCCTCGAAATCAAAATCGAGGTCATCCACAGTATATAATTCTTTAATAAATTCATCACCAATCTCTACTGCTGAATCTTTAAAATTAGAAGGGCCAGCCTCTGTGTTTTTACAAGCAGTAATGAACAGTAGAAGAGCAACACTATAACAAAGTAATACAAAGAACTTTCTCATGTAAACGCTCCTTCCCTATTTTAGTTTATTGTTATAATTATTCTTTATATTTACATTATTTACAATATTAACATCAAAACTACCTTTTTGAAACTTAATTAGTTGTCTCAGAAAAAAGTGTTCCTAGCACATGCATTACTTGGTAATCATTCGCTATTTATTTGGGACAAGGTTACCAACTACCTAGATATGCTGATAATTGATCAATTAATAGGTGGAATAGAAAGGCATGAACCAACAATGATTGGGGTCGATCATAACGAACATTTCATAGACTCTATTGCGACGAAGAAGGTTGTGTTAAGAAGGGAAGTATAAGTTCATAGATGTAGGCCTTTTTCACTTTGTGGGAAGGGTCTTTTCATTTTTACTGTGTTTGCATCGCTGAGCCGGAGAAGACATCAGCCGAGAGTGAGAGAACATCGCCTGAGTCGGAGAAGACATCAGCCGAGAGCGGGAAAACATCGCCTGAGCCGGAGAAGACATCAGCCGAGAGGAAGAGAACATCGCCCGTCCCGGAGAAGATATCAGCCGGGAGCAAGAGAACATCGCCTGAGCCGGAGAAGATATCGGCCGAGAGCGAGAGAACACCGCCTGTGCCGGCATCCCCCCATCGCCCAAGACGGATGACTCTCTAGATTTACCTATATAAGTGACTTTCTTTTCTAATCTGCACCAAAAAAGGTACAATAACAGGGAAAGGAGTTACGTATTACAATGTCAGCACATTATGATTTACCACAACAGATAAGTGAATTATTAGATGAAAATAAGAGAACGACGGATAACTTGAGTGAATTAATTCGCTCTGGAGGCTACATGCCACCAAATGCGGATCTATTAATAGATGCAATATCAGCGCTTAGTATGGGGAAAAACATTTTGTTAAAAGGACCAACTGGAGCGGGAAAAACGAAATTTGCTGAGACATTATCAAGCCTATTTCATCAGCCGATGTACAGTGTGAACTGCTCAGTTGACTTGGATGCAGAGAGTCTTATTGGCTTTAAGACATTGGCCTATGAAGGGGAGAAACAAGTGATCGAGTTTGTCCCAGGCCCAGTGATGAATTCCATGGTTAACGGAACGTTTCTCTATATTGACGAAATTAATATGGCGAAGCCGGAAACACTACCGTTAATTAATGGTGTACTAGACTATCGTCGTACAATTACCAATCCATTTACGAATGAAATTGTGACTGCAAATAAAGGCTTCGGTGTCATTGCAGCCATCAATGAAGGATATGTCGGCACAGTGCCGTTGAACGAGGCATTAAAGAATCGATTTGTTGTAATTGATGTTCCTTATATAGAAGGAGAACAATTGAAAAGTCTTATTAAGTCCAACACCCGCTTACAAGATGAGCGGATGATCGATCTGTTTGTCTCGTTATCAGCAGATCTCGTGCAGGCTGCATTTCAAGGGAAGCTTTCAGAGGACGCGGCATCCATTCGAGCAATTCTCGATGCATGTGATTTAAGTTCCATTATACCGCCACAGCGAGCTGTTCAGCGTGCGATTGCCGCGAAGCTTGATGAGGAAAGAGAACAAGAATTTATTATGAGTCTAGCCGAAACCTTATTCTAGTTAGGAGCATGAACCATGTATCGTTTCTATGATGCAAAAGTGGATACATTTTTATTTCGTCAGCTCCAAGATCTTGCTACCGTACTGGCAAGAAGAGCTGACCTTACATTCGAATACAGCTACGGAGCATATATCGACATGGTGGACAGTAAGGTCACGGCAAGTAGAACGTGGGATACGGCGCCTGCTACGCTGCAAAAAGGTGGATTAAAGTCCGATATATATTTAAGGACAATTGGAACAATGCATTTTTCCAAACTCCCTGAATTAAAATCGTACCTGGATGCGGTGGAAGAAGCAGCGTTACCTAAATTTGCTTCACAGCTCGTTACCCTGTTTGAGGATTTGAGGCTGGAGGAAAAAATTCGAAAAGAACGCCCAGGGACCAAACGGGTCTTTGACATGCGGAAGCAGTATTATCGGCATAAGTTTAAAACCGATCTTGCAGCGCATGTGACGAGAGGGTTTGCCCTTGATGAGCTGTTTTGCCTCATCTATTTATCCTTGCAATCAGACAGTCCTGAACCAAGCTTTCCAAGAGCGACGCAACCACAGCTAGACCAGCTAGCTAATATTCAGTCACTCTTATATGAAGTATTTGAAGCGAGGGACACAAGAGCTGTTTCCCGAATCGCAGAACAAGTCGTGTATCGTGTTCATCAGGACTACAACGATATGATTGATGAATATTTCGTGTTCCCAATTGGTCATTTGGATAACTATACTAAAAACACCTTGTTTGATGAGTTGACTAGAACAGATGAATTAGCTAATAATGACAGCGAGGAAGTCGACGAAGAGAATAATGAATATATTGATGAAGAGTTTTCCACCTGGCATAGGGAAAATGAAAATAATGACCGTAAACAGACCTTTCTTCAGTTTGAATTGGAAGTAGGCACCAAGACAAACATCAAAGGTGGAGGTGCAAGAGAGACAGAAGATGCAGACCAGGCCATGGGCTCCATTCAAGGTTCATCTCAGCAAACGCGAAATAATGATTACTCAGAGCTAGACGCACTGGATAAGCAAGAATCGAATAAAGGTGCGTCTGCAGAGAATCAATTTGGTGAAGAAAACAAAGATGCCGTTAAACTAATAGAAGAGGCTGAAAACCCCACTTCAGAGGAAAGAGGTAGCTATCAAGAAATCCTTCATGCTATTGAACCGTATAAGCGGAAGCTTGCAACCATTATTAAAAAAACGATAGAGCATAAAAAGAATGCACCAAGAAAGGATCTCATGGCAGGTCGTCTCTCCAAAAAGTTATTGCCACTCGTGTTAGAAGAGAAGCCTAGAATCTTTTACAAAAAAAATCAGGAATCCAAAGAGTTCGATGCTGCCTTTACTTTGCTTATTGATTGTTCCGCGTCGATGCAAGGAAAGATGGAGGAAACAAGACATGGGATTGCACTCTTCCATGAAGTGTTGAAGACCTTCAAAATCCCACATTCTATTATAGGCTTCTGGGAAGACGCCATGGATGTGCGAGAAAACTACCAGCCGAACTATTTCCATGTGATCCACTCTTTCCAGGATTCACTCTATAAAGAAAACGGTGCGAAGATTATGCAGCTCGAAGCCAGAGAGGATAATCGAGATGGCTTTAGTATTCGCGTTGCTGCTCAAGAATTGGAAAAACGTCGGGAGAAAAATCGATTCCTGCTCGTTTTCTCTGACGGAGAGCCAGCAGCAGCCAACTACAACCAAAATGGAATTGTCGACACAAACCTAGCCGTCTCAGAAGCGCGAAAAAGAGGAATAGAAGTTATTGGAATGTTTTTATCCGATGGAGAAGTAGAAGAGCGGGATGAAGTCTTAATGAAAAACATTTACGGACGAGAAAAAATCATCGTCCCCGCCGTATCCGAACTACCAGACCACTTCGCTCCATTATTGAAAAAATTACTATTGAAAAGTATATAGAGAATGTCACAAGCCGAACAAATTCAAATCCTAATTAGGTGATAAGCACCAAGGATTCTGAATCACTGTTCGGCTTTTTGATTAGTGTTCTGGACCAGTGGAGTGATCTCTGAATGTAAATACAAAATAGAAGATCTCTTGAAGAGAGGCTTAATAAACGCGGTGAAAGATAGCGGAGAAAAAACGCGTAGACTCCTGCGGGAAAGCGAAGACGTTAAGACCCCACAGCATAAATAAAGGAACAAAGGCTAAGAACGCCACCTCCTGTGCCAACGTCCTGTGGGCCCGAGGCTTAGCGCGAGCCCGCGGAAAGCGCAGTGTATTTTCGAAGCGGCAAATTGGGCCAAAATAAAACTTGTTTCTAACCAAGCTGGAAGCAACCTGTAATAAAACTAGGCCTTTTGGCGGAATGTGACATAAAGACCGGGAAAATCTAACAATAATTTACAAAAACAATAGATTTTTACGTAATTGTACGATAAAATTGAAGAAATATTTAAAATTTACTATGATTGTGACATAGAAAAGGAATGTAGCGGATGACCTATCATAATAACCTTCTTCGATTTTTATTTTCCATGGATGATCATTTAATTAGAGTGAAAGAAGCAGAGAGCATAAAACGCGTTTGGAAAGTGAACGTTTTGCTTGTCCTACTCAGCCTTATCCTTTACGGTTACATGGCTTATTTAGGAATGGGGACAAACCTCCTCTCGCCACAAGCACAGAGCCTTGCCCCATTAGCCTATGAACAACAAAAGTTTTGGTTTCTCACTGGTAGGCTAATATTTGGGCTACTATTCGCCGTGTTTATATTATTTATTCCATCTCTTTATTTCTCATTGCTAACAGATATTCCATATAAAAAGTTAATCATAATGCAACAGGTCGTGCTTTTTGTATTGTTGGTAGAGCGGGCCATTTGGATTCCCTTGGCAGTTTTCAATGGACTTGATTGGTATGTATCGCCTGTCTCGTTTGGCATTATTGCTTCCTACTTTACGGAAATCCCTTGGCTTATTTACTTTTTTGGGGCAATATCGCTCTTTCAATTATGGATTATCTGGTTTCAAGTGCGTTACATCCGAAATCTTACAGAAATCAAAAAACAATGGGTGTGGGGTTATGTCCTCCTTTTCCATTTCTTCTTTTGGTTGCTGACAGCTCTACTCGCTTATATGGATCAATACATGATTAACAGGTGGTTTGGACAATGAGAAAAAGAAAAAAGCGTCTTATACAGTTCGTCGTGCTACTCTTCATCGCCACCAATTTCTTACTCGTGTTTCTAGATAAAGAGGATAAAGTTGATCGAATTGCATATGTACATGACTGGTCGGATGTATTCCAGTCAGATCTTGAGGAAACAGTAAGTACGCCAGGAGTATTAGCGGCTATGGAGGAAAATCGCGTTTACTTTGATAAGGAGAGCGGAACTTTCAACGAATTTCTGGTAGAAGAGGGAGCACAAGTATCGGTTGGAGAACCCTTATTTACCTATAGTGTACATAATTATTATGAAACCGAAGCAAATTTACTAGAGGAAGCAGCAAAGCTGGAGAGTCAATTAACAGCCATTGAAACAGCGATCACCACAATTAGTGCCTATCAAATACCAGAAACAGATACGGAGTCGGCACCGTCATTTGAAGTGAATGACGAGGAGATTCGGGTTGAGTTCCCGCAGGATCCTATTGAAGCAAGTTTAATGAAAGAGCAGTACCTTACAGAAAAGCAAAATGAATTAGATCAAAAGGGCGCAGAGCTTAACTTAGTCGAATCACAGATCGCAGAGCTTCGGGAAACGGGAGACACGATAACGGTTGAAAGTCCGTTTGAAGGAAGGGTAAAGGAAGTATCTCAGGCTTTAGACAACCCCCTTTTAACAATTGAAAGTACAGTCTTACAAGCAGAAGGTGAACTTTCAGAGACAGTTAGACCACTGATTGAGCAGGGGTTCCCAGTAAGGGTGGAAGTGTCAGAAGTAGCTGGCCTACTTGAAGGCACGGTAGCAGAGGTTAGTGATTCACCAAAAGAAGAAGCTTCTGTGGAAGGGGAAAGTATTTATCCACTACGTGTGACGTTTGAAGATCCTTCCTTAGCAGAAGATGGTACTACGGACGAAACAGAGGAGAGCGAAACGATAGTCGATTTATTGCCTGGATATCATGCCAATCTCGTTATCACAACGGAGTCAGCAGAAGGGGCTGCTACGCTATTTGAAAAAGATATTTATCAAAACAAAGTATGGAAGATGACGACCGTAGATGGAAAGTTACAAGAACAAACGGTAGTAACAGGAATCCATATGAATGATATGCAGGAAATAACAGAGGGCGCGACGGTTGGAGAATGGGTGGCAGATGGGCCAGAAGGACAGCTACGTGATAATGCTGTGTTTATAACACCTCTAAAGGCTTGGAAACACCCTTGGAAACAGCTCATGAACCCGAAGGAAACCAATTGGTGGGAATTTGCCGTGACAGGACTCTTATCACGCTAGTCAAAGCATATTAGAAAAACTCGCATTCGCTCATCCTTTAGCGAATGTGTACGTTTTTCTTATACTTGGAACCTCAAAATTTCAACTACGTCAACATTACTTCCTTGCTGAAATTTTATAATTTCCTAACGTACAAAAAAGAAATCGGCTCCCTGCCGATTTCTTTTTGGTTATACTTAAATGTTGTTTACCGCTGCTAATTACGCGATAGGAAGTAAGTTTTCTAATTACATATTAGAAGCTTGACTTGTTTCTTCTACGCTATGATGGTGACGGTAATTTAATACGTTTACGACAGCGCCAATCATTAAAACCATTCCTGTAAGGAAGAACCAGATCATCAGGACAATAATTCCTCCTAGACTTCCATACGTTGCGGAATAGTTACTAAAATTGCTAACGTAAATAGAAAATCCTAGTGAAATGAGCAACCATAAAATACTTGCAGTGAGTGCCCCGGGAAAAATGTACTTAAAAGGAATCCGTTTATTTGGTGCAAATCTGTACAGAATAAGCAGGAAGCCGGTAATTGCTAACAAACTTACAGCCCAACGTAAGATTTGGAGTAATATTTCCATGGCCCCCGAAAACCCAACAATAGAACTTACAAAGCTTAAAATAACATCACCGAAAACTGGAACAAGGATGGCAACAACCAGTGTCACAATCATACCTAATGTCAGTCCTAATGAGATAAGCCTTACAACAAGGAAGTTACGGGTTTCTTCCACATGGTAAGCTTCATTTGTAGATTTGATAAAAGCATTGATTCCTGCTGATGAGGTCCATAATGCACCAATAATACCAACAGTAAGCAAACCACCTCTTTGGGTATCCACAAGACTCACAATATTTTCTTCAAAGACACTGGCAATCTCGCTTGGGAGGATATTGCCTATAAAGGTCACAGCATCTTGGGGATTTATGTTAAAATACGGTATTAATGCAAAGCAAACCATAATTAAAGGGAAAATGGAAAGAAAATAGTAATAGGCTTGTGCGGCCGAAAGAATTGGGACATTATCTTTTTGAAATTGCTCTATAAACTTTTTCCCGTATGCTTTTATTTTTTTCATATGCTAACCTCCAAACTACGTGTTTCTTTGTCTATACCCTTCATGTTAATCATTCAATCGTAAGGGGCTTCACGTTTTATTTTGGTAGGGTAGTGGTATAATGCAATTAAGAAGGAGGGTTTTCAATGGAAGGAATATTCTATCTAGCAATTTTATTACTCTCTCTAGCGTTTGCAATCGTTTCTGTATACATAGCCATTGTATTGAAGCGACTATCGGATACCATTAAATCGATGGGTAACACGCTTGGGGAATTCGAAAAGGAACTTCAGTACATTACTCCACCATTAAAGGAGACCATCCGGGAGACCGGGGCAACAATTGATGATATTCAGGAAAAATTAAATGCAACCAATAATGTTTTTGATACCGTTGATCATGTAGGTACAACGGTAAACACGACCAATGAATTTATCCAAAGCAATTATACAACGCTGTCTGATCAGGAAATGCAGGAAAAAACGAAACCGTTCCAGGAAGCCATTAGGTGGAGTGAGGCAGCTTTAACAGTATTTAATATGTTTAAAAAAACAAAGAAATCGAGCAAGAAAAATGAGCTAATGGTTCAAAATAAAACACAGCTTGTGCCAATAAATCCATCAGGGAGAGAGGAAAGATAATATGACATTAACTGGAGTCGGCGTATTACTTATCGGTGTTGCCTTTATTGTAATAGCCATTTTCGTAGCACATGTACTAAATAACTTGGCTGGGGTTTTACAAGGAGTAGAGAAAACAGTCAATCAATTTCCAAAGCAAATGGATGATATCTTAAAAGAGACTGGTAATCTTATCGAGGAGAGCAATCATACACTTCGTGATATTAATGACAAGATGCAGCAGTTAAGCCCAATGTTTTATATTATGGGGGATGTTGGAAATGTTACTCGTAAATTTTCTTCATCTTTAGTGGATGTAACTGATTCTTTAAAAATGAAGACTGGAGAAGCAAACGAGGTAACAAAGAAAAATAAACTTGGCGGTGCCTATGGATCATTCGCGCTTGGTTATTATTGGCTTCAGAAGAGAAGACAGCAAAAGAAAGCGGAACAAGGTGGAGTAGCTGGTCGTGATTCCAATGAATAAGGTTCTGGGATCTATTCTAGCAGGCGGAGCCGGCGTTGCTGCTGGTTGGTTTGTTAAAAACAGTAAAGAAAAGCGAAGCACCCTTGAAGAGAACAAGTCACTAATCGAGAAGTTGAAACAAGCTGAGAGAAAACTTTACGAAGCTGGAAAGCAACGTGACGAGCAGTTAAAGAACATTAAAAGCGAGATCAATAATAAAGTATCAAAATAAAAAATCCCCATAATGGGGATTTTTTATTTTGGATTATTCTAAAGGTGATCTTCGCTTTTTCTCTTTTGAACGATATAGTAAATTAGTGTACCTAGACCATAAATTCCTTCAAGGTCATGCTTTGTAATAAAGGAGCGGCCTTCTGCAGTGTCTGTTTTAACATTCATTACCTTGTCAGCAATTGAGGCAGATAAATGATTTGTAGCTCTGCCAGCATCTCCAATTGTATGGAAGATAGGGCTTAGCTCCTTTATTTGAGTGTTTATCTGTGATAATGTGTCGTTCCCAGATTGCATTGCATCCTTCGCTTGAGACATCATATCCTCTACTTGTGTAGGAAGGTTATCTGTTGTTTTTTGTAATCCTCCCAAAACGCCTGCCAACTTATTTAATGGCTTTATTAATACGATAACTAATACTAAAAATGCGACGCCAATAACTGTTACGCCTATTCCGAGCCAATCCATAAAATACCCCTTCCTTTAATTAACTTATTTTAATAATACCACTACTATTTTGAAATGAAACGTAAGATAGCTTAAACACGGTATGTGAGTAATAGTAGTATATCACCTATGGTAAAGCTTATGTGTCATCGATTCAATCAACCAAGTAGTACGTTTTCAAATGGCACTTTGCGCTTTTGATCGTCTAGCTTCAAGTGCCAAAAACTAGGCGACTTCGCGAATCACCCTACGATAAGTCATCATCAGTTCGCAAACTCTCTGTGATTCCTTTATCTCAGTTGATCCCCTCCACCCGCTACGTTTTCAAACGGCACTTTGCGCTTTTGATCGTCATATTACAGTGTCTTGTCCCATAGAATGTTCCTAAGGGAATTTACGATAAAGGGGACAGGCAAATGAAGCGGGGAAGTAAGTTTGTAATCTGGGGAATAGGGATGCTTTTATTAGTGTTCTTAATTCAGTTGCCATTAACAAAGGGTGACGTAGAATGGAGTACATCTTCATGGTCGTTACCTTTATCAGGGAAGACGATTGTCATTGACCCAGGGCATGGTGGACCTGATGGAGGAGCAGTTGGAAAAGATAATACTCTAGAAAAGGATATATCTCTTGAAGTTTCAAAACAAGTACAGGACTATTTGCAGCAGTCTGGCGCGATGGTCTACTTAACAAGGGAATCAGATAAGGATTTGGCTGAAACGGATACAAAAGGACTTGCGAGAAGAAAAGCAGCAGATATTCGAAAACGTCTTGAGTTTATCCATGAAAAGGAACCAGACTTTTTTCTGACTATCCATTTAAATGCACTGCCTTCCACGAAATGGCGAGGGGCACAGACATTCTATTATCCTCAATTTGATGAGAACAAACACCTTGCAAGCATGATTCAGTCGGAAATTATTCGTAATATGGAGAATACGACAAGAGAACCGATGGCGATTAATGGCATCTATTTACTAAAACATGCAGAAGTACCAGGAGCGTTAGTGGAAATTGGGTTCTTATCAAATGAAGCAGAGAGAGAATTGTTAAAACAAGTTGACTACCAACGACAAATGTCAGCAAGTATTTATGAGGGGATTCTACGCTATGTATCGGAGGAACCTAAAGAGGAGGAAGAGTGAAAGGGTGACCAATCCTAATCCAGCGATAATTCATATCACTTAGGTTTTAGCTGAATTATGTTATACTAGCCATGAGTGTAGGAATACAATAGCTGGAAAAGGATGGTGACGTATTGTGTTGAAAAAGGACGAAATAATCCAATTACTAAATCCTGTTAAGGATCCATTTTTACATAGATCGCTCGAAGAAACAGAAGGGATCAAAGAAGTAACCATAAAAGAAGAAAAGAACCACGTTAGTGTAAAGGTTGCCATTGGGAAAACCAATACTGCTGAGCAGATGCAACTACAACAAGAAATCGTTGGCATATTGAAAAAGAATGGTGCCACTACCGTAGGGCTTCGTTTTGAACAATTACCTGCTGATGTAATTAAGAAGTATCAGTCGGACGTAGAAGAGTCTAAGGAAGCATCGTTAATGGGCGGCAATACAGATACCAAGTTTATTGCAGTCGCAAGTGGAAAAGGTGGAGTTGGAAAATCAACAGTTACCGTGAACCTTGCGATGTCCCTTATGCGTCTTGGTAAAAAGGTTGGAGTTATTGATGCAGATATTTATGGCTTTAGTGTTCCGGATATGATGGGCATCGAGGAACGGCCGGTAGTTCGGGCAGAAAAAATAATTCCTGTTGAGCGTTTTGGCGTAAAAGTAGTATCGATGGGCTTTTTCGTTGAGGACAACTCACCAATTATTTGGCGTGGGCCAATGCTTGGTAAAATGATTAACAGTTTCTTTAAGGAAGTAGAGTGGGGCGACTTGGACTATCTCTTGCTTGATTTGCCACCTGGTACAGGTGACATTGCGATGGATGTTCACTCCTTATTACCAAGCTGTAAGGAAGTCATTGTGACAACTCCACATCCGACGGCAGCGTTCGTAGCAGCACGTGCCGGACAAATGGCGCTCAAAACGGACCACGAAATCCTTGGAGTTGTTGAGAACATGGCTTACTTTGAAAGCAAGAAGACAGGAGAGAAAGAGTATGTCTTTGGGCAAGGTGGCGGGAAGAAGCTTGCTGAAGCATTGAACACAAAGGTGCTTGGTCAACTTCCGCTCCAGCAGCCTTATGAGGAAGAAGATGTTTTCGCACCTTCCATCTACCAGCAAGACCATCCAATTGGACAGGAATACCATAAAATTGCGTCGAAAGTCGTCGCTAAAATGGAAGAATAAAACAATAAATATGATTTTAAAACAGAGCGGGTGCAAGGTGCCTCCGCTCTGTTTTCCTTTTTGGAAATAATGATTTTGTGGCGTACACTATATTAAGTACTTGGAAGATGTGGAAGAGCATCTAACTGCTCCCTCCACCACCGCCTCCAGACTGGTCGCCACCACCACCGCCACCACTGCTTTCTTGCTGTGATCCCCCTCCGCCTTCTTGTTGTCCACTTCCTTGTTTCTCGGCAGCTTTTAAAAGGATGTCTTGCATTTTTGCTTGAAAGGTAGGTGTTTCCAATGTTTGCTGTATTGTTTCCTCAAGATGGGAGCGGAATTCCTGTCCCTTTAAGGTACTAAGCATTTGATCTGTGATTTCGGGGTTTTGCAAAAGCTCTAGCATTTGCTTCTGATAGTCAGAATCATTCATTAAGCTTTTCATTAATTTCTTTTGTTCTTCTTCCATCGATTTTGCATAACCTTCAACAAATTTGGGATCTTTAAATAAGGTGGACCACATTTCAGCCCCTTTTTCTGATCCAAGGGTTTCATTTATAGATTTCTTTACAACATCTGATTGAATAACGAGCTCCTGTTTCATCTTTTCATCTGTCATGATTTCGCCGAGGGCTTTCTTGCCATCCTCAGTCTGTAATATATCGACAACCATTTTCTTTGTTGCCTCATAATCCCCTTCTTCTCCAGAGGCACTACCTCCACTGCATGCGGTAATGAACAAGGCAGTTAGGGTAAGAACGGTAATTAATAGTAAGCGGTTCATTGGAGTTCCTCCTTCCTCTACACCTTTAATATGAGTGTCGAAAAAGAAAAATATGCGCAAGGTTAAGGAAAAATGTCTTCCATCATGATAAACTACTCATGTAAGCATTTGCGTAAAAATTTATCTTTTTTGTATACATAGTGGGAGGAAGTTGTTTTGAGTAGTAGAAAATTGGTAAATTTCTTTATTAAAACCCTATTTTTGGGAGGGTTAGCCGGATTAATAACCAGCTTTTTTGTAATGTCCGAGCAATATAGTGATAATCTTACTCCATTCGATTTTATGGAGTTAATTGGACTGATTGTCTTTTTTATTGGGATAGGGCTTGTATTTAGTGCTATTAGCCAGACTGGCTTTTTTGCATACTTGTTTATTAACCGCCTTGGTTTAGGACTATTTCGAAGCTACTGGCCAACTGTGCAAGTGCTTCTTATTGCTTTTGTGGTATTTGATTTGATTTATTTCCCTTATCAGGCCACAGATGGCGAAATCTCTATGTTTTGGTATTTGTTAATGTCTGCAGCACTTCTGGGATATGGTTGGTTTGTTGCGCGAATAAAAGCGCAAGAAACGAATAAGCGTGCCTTCATTCCAGCTTTATTTTTTATGGTGGTTATGACCACACTAGAATGGATCCCTGGATTAAACACCGAGGGAACAGACTATGCAGTCCTTATGATTGTGACCCTATTAGTATGTAATACATATCAACTGCTCACATTACATCGCATTAACCCAGGCAAGCCAGCGGAAACGGCCGGGGATACAAAAGGTAAGAAGAAATAACGTGAACTAAAAACCTGCTGTGGATTTTCCACAGCAGGTTTTTCTTCATTTTATTCTACTACTTTTGATTCGGCATGTGCTTGGCTTTGTAACTCACTAATTGGAATAAAAGAGAAGCCTTTGTTTTTAAGGCCAGGCAGTATCTTCTCTAGAGCTCCGGCAGTCTGCTTAGCAGAGTCTGAGGCATGCATGAGGAGAATATCACCATTTTCCGTATGTTTCATTACATTATCGATAATCTGGTCTGTACCAGGATTGGTCCAGTCATTTGAGTTAACATTCCAGTGTACGACAGTAAAGCCCATGTTTGTTGCCAATTCTATTGTGTCTTTGTTAAACTGCCCGCTTGGTGGGCGGAGGAGGCTAATGTCTTCATAACCCAGTTTAGTAAACGTCTCTTCTGCTTTATTTAAATCACTTCTTATTTGTTCTGGCTCCATTTTTAAATAGCTTTTATAACGGTAACCAAGCATTCCTAATTCATGCTTTCCTTCTGTGATTTGTTTCAATATATCTGGGTGCCTCTCCGCCCATTCCCCGCTAACGAAGAACGTAGCCTGAACTTGTTTGTCCTCAAGTTGTTTTAAAATGTCGTGTACTTTATCCTCCCCCCAGCTGATATTGAATGTCAGTGCGATGTCTGTTTCATTCGCATTTCCTTTTGTTAGTGCCTGAGGTGTATCGCTCGAAAAAACTGAAAAAGCCCCGTCACGTTCGAACCAAACAAACGTAGCAGTAAACAAGGCAAACAGTACAATAACCAGCCAGCGTTTCCATCTGTTAGCCTTCAAGACGTAAAAATGCTGCAAGTTTACCCCCCCCTAAATACTTGTCCTTTTTATATCTTATGCAGTGAAGAACCTATTCTAGAACTGACTAAAAATAAGCCAATCAAGAAAGAATAGGGAAATATGGATGAAAAACAAGAAAAAGTGGGAATAGTAATCTTATGATATTGTGATCGATGCATGAAGTCTTTTTGTACCGACAAAATTCGGCATGTTTCACGAATAGATATGATAGGGTACGCACATTTAAGTATCGAGCTTCGATCAAGATAAATGAGAAAAAGAAGTGTTATTAAAGAAAAATGAAATTTGAGGTGAATACATGTTAGGTTTACTAATTAACGAAATGGAACAAAAGGAAGTTGAGTACCTTCTTAAACGTGAGCTAGAAGAATTGCTAATGGATTTGGAAGATCATCGTATTGATCATAAGCTTAAACGGTCTATGGGGGAAAGGTACCATCTGTTATTTCAATTATTTCGCAGGGTGGCAAGCGAAAAGGAATGCTTAAAATACATGCCTAAACGCAGTGGTAACCAATAAACAATAATCGCCATCATAATGGCGGTTTTTTCTTTACAAGTTAGGAAAGTAGAAAATCTTAGCCAGGAAGCAATGACGAAGTAGTTAAATTATTTAAGTCCAAGTAGATGTTAAACAAACACATTCGGTTAAAGATGAGCAAATGCGAGTATTTCTATCTAATATAATAGTATCTAAGTTATAAAGGAAAGGTATAACTACGGTATGATTCTAGAAACCATGGTATAAAATTCTGTTATCTCACATGGACTGTCAATTGTAGTGTGTTAAGCAATACTAAAGCATTTTTGTTATTGTATGGATGAAGGGACCTGGATAAAAATATAAGTTTTTTTAAAATATCTATTGATCTTATGATTTTTATATGCTATATTATTTTCTGTTGTCAATAAACAACAAAACACGCAACACAGTCTTTAAAAAATAATTTTAAAAACATGTTGACATTAAAATGAAAACATGATAAATTATATCTTGTCGCAAAAAACGACAGAGACTTAATTCGCTCTTTGAAAACTGAACAAAACAACTAGTATGTCAAGGA
>NZ_JCAXEV010000009.1:0-10095 GCF_059758495.1 Oceanobacillus sp. GQ8
CAAAAGGCGACTTAATAAGAATATCACAGACAAGAAAGTGTGTCAACACTTTTTTATTGTGATAGAATGGGCCTGAGTGGACTCGAACCACCGACCTCACGCTTATCAGGCGTGCGCTCTAACCAGCTGAGCTACAGGCCCACATACTAAAAGAATTATGGAGCGGGTGAAGGGAATCGAACCCTCATCATCAGCTTGGAAGGCTGAGGTTTTACCACTAAACTACACCCGCATAAGATATAAAATTTGAAATTACAATTACCTTTGACCTGTTAGCCATATAATACTTCGATGGTCGGGAAGACAGGATTTGAACCTGCGACCCCATGGTCCCAAACCATGTGCTCTACCAAGCTGAGCTACTTCCCGTTAAAATGGCGCGCCCGAGAGGAGTCGAACCCCTAACCTCTTGATCCGTAGTCAAACGCTCTATCCAATTGAGCTACGGGCGCATATGAAATTTATTGAAAGTGCGGCCGAGAGGACTTGAACCTCCACGGGTTATTCACCCACTAGGCCCTCAACCTAGCGCGTCTGCCATTCCGCCACGACCGCATAGATCTTAAACACTTCTCTGTTTCTATAAAACCAAATGGTTTAATGCGGGTGAAGGGACTTGAACCCCCACGCCCGAAGGCACTAGATCCTAAATCTAGCGCGTCTGCCAATTCCGCCACACCCGCATGATTTATATTTAAAATGGTGAGCCATGAAGGATTCGAACCTTCGACCCTCTGATTAAAAGTCAGATGCTCTACCAACTGAGCTAATGGCTCCTGTTTAAAAAAATAATCTTACTATATTAAGAATGTTCATCTAGTGACCCCTGCTTCTAAAAGCTTATTCAAGATGTCGATGCATCGGGGTTACTCGTAGTCTATTCGGTAGAAGTAATGCTCGTTGCTCTACCAACTGAGCTAATGGCTCCTAATGATTATAAAGTTTCCTTATTAGGAAGTAATACGAACTGCCGACTCCCATAAAAAGGGAATAAAAAAATACTATTCATTAAATAGTACATTTTACAATACTACTTACTATAGGTCTTACTCAAAAAATAAATGGCTGGGCCACCAGGATTCGAACCTGGGGTACACGGGATCAAAACCCGATGCCTTACCGCTTGGCTATGGCCCAACATCTGGCGGTCCGGACGGGACTCGAACCCGCGACCTCCTGCGTGACAGGCAGGCATTCTAACCAACTGAACTACCGGACCCAACCTTGATTCTTTTTACTTTTTAATTAAGATGACCCGTACGGGATTCGAACCCGTGTTACCGCCGTGAAAGGGCGGTGTCTTAACCGCTTGACCAACGGGCCAATAATTAATGGCGGAGAAGGAGGGATTTGAACCCTCGCGCCGCTTACACGACCTACACCCTTAGCAGGGGCGCCTCTTCAGCCACTTGAGTACTTCTCCGTATGGCTCCACAGGTAGGATTCGAACCTACGACCGATCGGTTAACAGCCGATAGCTCTACCACTGAGCTACTGTGGAATAATGTCAATTGCGTTTTTCGCAACGATTAATATCATACAACATTTGTAATTTGATGTCAACACTTTTTTAAACATTTTTTGACGTGTTGTTATGTAATTTATTAGCTTATTTAATTTACCATGGATGACACCATTCGTCAATATCCTACGTGAATTTTTTTACATTAGCTTTATTACTTATTTATATCTACCAGTTGTAAAGCCCCTTTGCACTTACCACAACGATACTTCTTTAAATTGACCCTTCTTCTTCTTTTATATACCTGCTTACATTCTTTACATATATATTGATAATTGTATTCTAGTTTTTGAGTAGGCAAAGGACTACAATACCTAGGGGATCCAGTTTCTTTCAACAACTGCTTAAAATCTGCATCTCCGTGCTTATATCCTTTTCCATCTATATGAAGAAAGTAGTGACAAAGTTCATGTTTTATAATCCCTTGAAATTCTTCCATATCTGCCTCAAGATATTTAGGGTTCAGCTCTATCACCCTCTTCGCCGGAATGTATCGCCCCCCTGTTGTTCGCAATCTATTATTAAAACAAACATCATCCAGAAACGTACGATTAAAGAACCTTCTAGATAATTCTTCTACTAATTTATATAGTTCATTTTCTGTCATGATTTTCATTTCCTTCATCTCATTCTCTATTGCCCATTACTCCCATTTTAACATATTAAAGGTTCTTTAATAAGTTTTAAGCACGTTTTGTGGTTGTTATTTAAAATTATTTTAATTAAATATTGATTTTTATCTGGTTTATATTATAATAAAACGTAGAAAGTCTAATTTTAGTTTAGAGAGGGGAATAAACATTGAGTAATAATAATAACCGTATTACTACTGCTGCCGGGGCTCCCGTTGGCGACAACCAGAATTCAGTAACAGCTGGTCATAATGGACCAACTTTACTCCAAGATTTCCATTTACTTGAGAAACTTGCACATTTTAATAGAGAACGTATACCTGAACGTGTCGTTCACGCTAAGGGTGCTGGAGCACATGGCTACTTTGAAGTGACAAATGATGAAATTTCTAAATATACAAAAGCAGATTTCCTAAGTGAAGCAGGAAAACGCACAGATATGTTTATTCGTTTTTCTACTGTTGCAGGGGAACTTGGCTCAGCGGATACCGTCCGTGACCCACGTGGCTTTGCAGTTAAATTTTACACAGAAGAAGGGAACTATGATTTAGTAGGTAACAATACACCTATCTTCTTCATTCGCGATGCGATTAAGTTTCCTGACTTTATCCATACACAAAAGCGTCATCCACAAACACATCTAAAAGATCCAAATATGGTGTGGGACTTCTGGTCATTATCACCAGAATCATTACATCAAATTACGTACCTACATGGTGATAGAGGCCTTCCTGCTACACTGCGTCATATGAACGGGTATGGTAGTCATACATTTAAATGGGTAAATGCTCAAGGAGAAGTTTTCTGGGTAAAATACCACTTCATTAGTGAACAAGGTGTAAAAGGCTTAGATGTTGACCTTGCTGATAAACTTGCTGGGGAAAACCCTGATTACCACACAGAGGATCTCTTTAACGCAATTAAAAATGAAGATTTCCCTGCATGGAAATTATATGTACAGATCATGCCTGAAGAGGATGCAAAAGATTATAAATGGGATCCATTCGATGTTACAAAGGTTTGGTCCAAGAAAGATTATCCACGTATTGAAGTTGGCCGTATGGTATTAAATCGCAATCCTGAAAACTACTTTGCAGAAGTAGAACAGGCTGCATTCTCTCCGGGTCAATTTGTACCAGGAATTGAAGCTTCACCTGATAAAATGCTTCAAGGTCGTTTGTTTGGATATTCTGATGCGCACCGTTACCGTCTTGGTGGCAACCATCATCAAATTCCAATTAACCGTCCAAAAAATGAAGTAAACAACTATCAACGCGATGGCTTTATGAGTGTAAACGGTAATGGTGGAAGCACACCTAACTACCAACCAAACAGTCAAAATGGCCCGGCTGAAGATATCACAACTAAAACTACTCCATTTGAAGTACATGGTCAAGCTGACAGTGTACCTTATGATAGTGAAGATCATTACACTCAGGCAGGCGATCTTTACCGCTTAATGAGTGCAGATGAAAAAGATCGTCTTATCAAAGCATTTGTTGGTCACATGGAGCCAGTAGAAAAAGATGAAATTAAGCTACGTCAAATTGAGCATTTCTATAAAGCTGACCCTGAATGGGGCGAAAGAATTGCACAAGGACTTGGACTAGCTGTTCCAGAAAGCGTACGTTAATTACCTGAAAAGAGTAAGTACTACTTTTTCATCAGCCTACTACACACAAAAAAGCCGGATGACTCTCCACAGAGTTATCCGGCTTTTTCTCATCCTTCTATCATAGTTAGGGCAATTCTACCTTTATCACTATCTACTTGCTCTACCCAAACCGTAACCACATCTCCAACAGAAGCGATATCCATTGGGTGTTTGACAAACTTGTTTGCCATTTTCGAGATATGGACTAGGCCATCTTGTTTTACTCCAATATCAACAAACACTCCAAAATCTACTACGTTACGGACTGTTCCTTGCATTTCCATTCCCGGTTTCAGATCCTCTAGCGAAAGGACATTTTTCTTAAGTAATGGCTGCGGAAAGTCGTCTCTCGGGTCCCGTTCCGGTCTGCTTAAGGCATTCATAATATCCACTAGTGTTGGCTTCCCAATACCTAACTGCTCTGCAATAGTAGTATTGTCTACATTAGCAAGCTTGGTACGAAGCTGCTCTGTACCGATATCTTCCATGCTGCTGTCTACCAATTTTAATAGTTCTTCTACTTGCGGATAAGTTTCCGGGTGAATTGGTGTACGATCGAGCGGGTGGTCTCCATCGACGATGCGTAGGAATCCTATTCCTTGCTCATAGGTTTTAGCACCAAGCCTCGGAATCTTCTTAAGCTGTTTGCGGTTTACAAATTTTCCTTGGTCGTTCCGCTGTTTGACGATATTATTAGCAACTGTCTTGCTAAGACCTGCTACATATTGCAAAAGGGACGCGGAGGCTGTATTCACATTTACACCAACTTGGTTTACTGCCGTCTCCACAACAAACGATAAGGACTCGTTCAAGGATTTCTGGCTAACATCATGTTGATATTGGCCAACACCAATAGACTTTGGATCAATTTTAACGAGCTCTGCCAATGGGTCCTGAACACGTCTTGCTATAGAAGCAGCACTTCTCTCTTCTACCTGTAAATCAGGGAATTCTTCTCTTGCAAGTTCAGACGCCGAATACACACTTGCGCCCGCTTCGTTCACAATGATATATGGAATATCCAGTTGATTATCCGAAATTACATTTGCAACAAATTGCTCCGTCTCTCTTGAAGCTGTCCCATTTCCGATCGCAATGAGTTCAATTGGATATTTTTTAATAAACGATAGCATGAGTTTCTCCGCACCCTTAACGTCGTTTTTAGGTGCTGTCGGGTACATGACACTAACCTCATGCACCTTGCCAGTTTCATCCACAATTGCTAGCTTACAACCAGTACGAAAAGCTGGATCCACCCCAAGAATGGTTTTCCCTTTTAAAGGTGGCTGTAGCAGTAGATTTTTTAGGTTTTTAGAAAATACATCAATGGCTTGATCCTCTGCTTTTTCTGATAAAGCATTGCGAATTTCCCTTTCAATTGATGGCTGGATAAGACGCTTGTAGCTATCATCAATAGCACGTTCAAGAACCTCTCTAACCTCGCCTATTGTGGAACGACGAATAACTTGTTCCTGGAGGTAACGAGTAATCCCCTCTATCGGAGTTTCAATTGCTACCTTTAAAATCCCTTCTTTTTCTCCACGATTTAGCGCAAGAATACGATGTGAGACCATGGACCTCACCGCTTCATTATAATCGTAATACATCTGGAAGACTTGTTTTTCATCCAACTCCGCATTTTTTACCTTTGATTGAACAGTGCCTCGCTTGAAGGTTTCCTCCCGGAGGTGGTCACGGTATTCTGGATCATCAGAAATCCATTCAGCCACAATATCATTTACACCTGTCAGTACATCATCCACTGTATGGACATCATGTTCTTCTGAAATATATTGGTCGGCTTCTTTTAAAGCATCCATATTTTCTTGCTTCCAAATAACAATAGCGAGTGGTTCAAGTCCTTTTTCCTTTGCTATCGTAGCCTTCGTTCTTCTCTTTTGTTTGTATGGTCTGTAAAGATCCTCTACACGTTGTAATTGTGTTGCTTGTGTAATTTCTTTACGAAGCTCTTCTGTAAGCTTGCCCTGTTCTTCGATTATTCGTAGTACTTCCTCTTTTCGATCTGAAAGATTTACAGCATATGCCCATTTATCTTGAACAGTTTTAATTTGTACCTCGTCTAAACCGCCGGTAATCTCTTTTCGATAACGTGCGATAAACGGTACGGTATTCCCTTCGTCTAATAACGAAATTACCTTGTTTACAATAGTTGTATTAACGTTTGCTTCTTTTGAGACCCATTGAATAAGGTCTTGATTATATGTTTCAGCCAATGTTACTCCTCCTTCACACCATTTCTAGTTTACCAAATTACGTACCGATTTCATAATGAACTTAAATTTTTTCGTATGTATGTTTAAGGCAATTGAAAAAGGAAGACAGTTGTTTTACTCGCCTGCCTTCCTTTTATCTGCATCATATCGAATTGCGATCAAAGTTGTATCATCATCTCTGTCCGGTTCACTTATATACTCAAAAGTCTTTGTAATTGTCGTGACATCCTGATTGGTTAAATACTTTTTAGATAGTTCTTTATCACTAACCCCATCAGAAAACATGACAAAGTTCATTTTTTCATCCAAATTTTCCTGTACCACTTTAAACGGACGATGATACCCTGCTAGATAACCAGCATTCGGTATATTTCGCTTCCGTTTTTTATCATCCGAAATAGTCATAATACATATGTTACCTATTGAGGAAAAGGAGTATGTTCCTGACTTAAAATCAATTTTTAAAACGCCAAGCACGACACCACGTTTCCCTTGTAGCTGTTCATTACACTTTTCAATTAAGTTCTCTATTCTAGTGGAACTATTGTTCCGAATGATATCAATTACAATTTGTGATGATTCCTTAGCGAACTCACCACTTCCCAAACCATCTGCAATCGCACATACAAACTCTTTTTCCGTTTCCTTGTAAAAGTAACTATCACCGCAATGATATTTTCCCTTTTTTGCTTTTTGGAAGACGGAGACATCCACTATATTTTCGCTCAATCGAAGACCTCCGTACTCTCAGCCTGGATTGCTTCTCTTAATTTTCGTAAAGAGCGTCGCTGAAGGCGGGAGACATGCATCTGGGAGATTCCCAATAATTCGCCAGTTTCTTTTTGGCTCATGTTATCAAAATACGTACATTGTAAAATTTGCTGTTCTCTTTCAGACAGGATCGGCAGAATTTTTTCGAGCAACATTTTTTGGTCAATGTTATTATAGCCGCTTTCTTCATTACCAACTAAATCAAGAATTGCTACCGTACTTCCATCTGAATCAGCTTCAATTTTACGGTCGACTGAGAGTGCTTTATAGCTCTTGCCCATCTCCATCGTTTCAAGGATATCCTCTTCAGAAACCTCAAGATAGTCAGCTATTTCTCTTACTGTTGGGGATTTTTGCGTATTTGTAGTAAGTTCATCGACCGCTTTTTTAATCTTTGGTCCAAGTTCCTTAATTCTTCTCGGCACATGGACACTCCATGTTTTATCTCGTATAAAACGCTTGATTTCACCAATTATGGTGGGGATAGCAAAAGACTCAAATGATTTACCAAAGGTTGGATCATATCTTCTAACAGCAGCTAGCAAACCTATCATACCTACTTGTACCAAGTCTTCGTGAATCGTGCTGTTTTTAGAATACTTTCTTGCAATAGACTCCACAAGATCTCTATAGGTTAATACAATTTTTTCCTGGATCACTTCATCTTTTGGCTCTTTTTGCAGGTACTCTATCCATTGGTAAACCTCATCTCGTCCGCTATTGTGTGGTTGAGATTTGGTCGTCATCTAAGTCCACCTCTGTTTCGTTTAGATACTTTGTCATCAGAATAATAACACCGTAGTTATTGTTAATCTGAACTTTGTCCATTAATGTATTTATTAGAAACAGACCGAAACCACCTTCACGAAGGTTTTCCACGGACTCTGTGTTTTTGTATGGGCCAATACCATCTTTTATTTCATTCAGATCAAAGCTCCCACCGTGATCTGCTACCATTACTTCAAGGCGATCCTCATAGACTGCAAAGCCTACGGTCACTTCCCCTTCGTCATTTTCGTGATAAGCATGTGTTACTGCGTTTGTGATTGCTTCAGATATGGCTACCTTCAAATCTTCAATATCTTCATAGGAAAAACCCATCCGATTCGCTATACCTGAAATACTTAAACGAATCACACCTACATACTCTGGCTTCGCAGGAACCTTCATCTCTATAAAGTCAAATCTCTCCATTACTCCGTCACACCCCGAATTGTTGAATTTAAATCCATAATTTCATCTAACCCCGTAATCTTGAACAAGCGTAACACACGGTCCTGTATATTAACGAGCTTCATTTCGCTACTATTCTCTTTGGTTGATTTTAGTGCACTAATAAAAACCCCTAAGCCTGTACTATCCATGTAATTTACATTCCCAAGATCTACTTCTACTGTATTTCCCTCTTTTTGGGTTAAGGGTAGAAGCGATTCCTTTAGATTCGGTGCTGTATATGCATCAATTTCTCCCGAAAGGTTCACAACTGATTTATTATTTTCTTCGACTACATCGATAACTAAATTCATAAGCTCCTCCTAGAAATCGGCCTGGTTATGTACGGACGATTAACCTCAAAGGATTAACATCCAAGCCTTAATTTATTACATTACACTTTGTTTACCCTTCTTCTAGAAAATTAAACTTCTCTTTTTAAAATAAGTAGCGTAAAGTCATCCCTTAACTCAAATTCCTGAAGTTTCTCAAAGTGCTTATATACTTGTGTAACCATTTCTTGGGAAGGTAAGTGGGAATATTGCTTAATGACATCGAGAATCTCTTCACTTTCGATAAATCTTTCGCCATCCCTACATTCCGTTACTCCATCTGTCAAGAGAATAACCATGTCTCCTTTATCCACTTTCAATTCATACTGGTTGTATTCAGTTGCTGGAGATACCCCAAGAACAAGCCCTTTTGATTCAATTTCGGTAAAAGAATCAGTAGAAGCATTATAATAGTAACCAGGCTCATGACCAGCAGAAGAATACTGCAATAAATGTTCTGCAGGAAGATACTGAGCATAAAACATGGTGATAAACATACTCGGATCCACATTTCGTTCCACTACTCTATTAAGGTTCTTCAGAATAGCCTTCGGTGTCATCGATTCTTCTGGATAACTATCCATAGAGTACTTAATCATGGACATGCAAAGGGCAGCCGGAATCCCTTTTCCAATTACATCTGCAACCGCAATACCTAGTGAACCGTCTTTCCCTTTTACAAAGTGATGATAGTCTCCATTCATCTGATGAGCTGGAACACTGATTACACCAATATCAAGCCCTTCAATAGTAGGTTTTGTCGTCCCCAGCAATGTTTTCTGCATACTTGCGGCAACCGAAATTTCAGATTTAAGTTCATTCTGTTTCTCCCTTAACGTCTGATACTCTTGGTGCGCCATTCCATATGCGATCATTGCCTCAAGAAGGAAATCCATCGAATGCTGGAAGTCTTCAAGCATATTAGGATATAGCTCTGCCAACGCCTGTATATGAAGGTTGACAATCTCTTCAGGGAGAATATTATTTTTAATAAACTCTTTACTCACCTGCTCTACACCGTATAGAGATTGCTCATCCTGTGTTTCAATATAATGTTTCATGAGGTCCTTATAATTAGCTGCGTCGACCTTTATCATATCGTCCATTAAATCCCCCCCTCGTATAATCACTGCAGAATAATGAGAAGAAGTGTGTACCACATACGCTGCACACACCTCAGTTTCTCGTAGAAGAAATATTCCTTCCATTCTGTTTGGTTCACTAATATCTTATCTTACCCATTTTACAGCTTTTATTCTTGTACCCTTACCTGCTTCCGACTGTAGATCAAAATCATCCATTAATCGTTTTACACCTGGAAGACCTGCTCCTAGACCACCGGAGGTTGAATAACCATCTTCCATCACCTTGCTGACATCATCAATCCCAGGACCATTGTCTATTGCAACCATAGAGATGCCTTTATGATCCATATTATCAATTACTTCAAAACAAATTTGCCCAGTTTCGGCATATAAGTATATATTTCGAGCTAATTCTGATATTGCCGTAGCAATTCTTGCCTGATCAACAGTACCAAAGCCAATTTTTCTGGCTATATCCCTGCCGAGTTGCCTTGCCCCAACAATATCCCACTCTTTTTGTATATTTACACAAGATTGGGGATTCATTCGTTATTCCCCCAGTTCCTGGTAGAGTTTAATTAAACCTTGTTCCAAGTCCAGAGCCGTTGGGACATTTTTCAAATGAATACCTAAATCAATTAGCGTCATGGCAA